>NZ_CP132203.1:2400000-3857500 GCF_030719035.1 Hahella sp. HNIBRBA332 | reverse complement strand
ACGGAAAGACCCCGTGAACCTTTACTATAGCTTCACAGTGGACTTTGAACCTGCTTGTGTAGGATAGGTGGGAGGCTTTGAAGCGAGGACGCCAGTTCTCGTGGAGCCATCCTTGAAATACCACCCTGGCATGTTTGAGGTTCTAACTCTGACTGGTAATCCCGGTCGAGGACACTGTGTGGTGGGTAGTTTGACTGGGGCGGTCTCCTCCAAAAGAGTAACGGAGGAGCACGAAGGTGCGCTAAGTACGGTCGGACATCGTACGGTTAGTGTAAAGGCAAAAGCGCGCTTAACTGCGAGACAAACACGTCGAGCAGGTACGAAAGTAGGTCTTAGTGATCCGGTGGTTCTGTATGGAAGGGCCATCGCTCAACGGATAAAAGGTACTCCGGGGATAACAGGCTGATACCGCCCAAGAGTTCACATCGACGGCGGTGTTTGGCACCTCGATGTCGGCTCATCACATCCTGGGGCTGAAGCCGGTCCCAAGGGTATGGCTGTTCGCCATTTAAAGTGGTACGCGAGCTGGGTTTAGAACGTCGTGAGACAGTTCGGTCCCTATCTGCCGTGGACGTTGGAGATTTGAGGAGAGTTGCTCCTAGTACGAGAGGACCGGAGTGAACGAACCGCTGGTGTTCGGGTTGTGATGCCAATCGCATTGCCCGGTAGCTATGTTCGGACGGGATAACCGCTGAAAGCATCTAAGCGGGAAGCCCCCTTCAAGATAAGATCTCCCTGAGGACTTGATCCTCCTAAAGGGCCCTTGTAGACCACGAGGTTGATAGGCTGGGTGTGTAAGCGCTGCGAGGCGTTGAGCTAACCAGTACTAATTGCCCGAGAGGCTTGACCATATAACACCGAAGTAATTTACCGGTATTGATTGAGTATAACTGCTTATCCAAGTTAAAGGTCTTCTGACCAAGCGCCAACTAGACAAGCTAGAACTAAGACAAAGCTTAACGGTTTTGCCTGATGATCATAGCGGACTGGAACCACCTGATCCCATTCCGAACTCAGAAGTGAAACAGTCCAGCGCCGATGGTAGTGTGGATTCCCATGCAAGAGTAGGTCGTCGTCAGGCTCTTAATACGAAGAACCCGTCCTCGTGACGGGTTTTTTTATGCCTGGAGTTTATGCCCAGGCCAGGCGTCAGAGCCCCTCTTACTATTCCCGTAGAGCGCTTCATCTACCCCTAATTACTCTAATCCGTTTCAACCGGACTAAATTTCGAAAAAGAAATATCATTAAATTTATGTAGTTATAAGTGTTTTTTACTGGAAATTATCAACACTTATCGACTATAAATATTAGAGTCTATAAAATAAGCGATTCCGCCACTAAAAAAAGTATTGTCATGGCGGAGCTTGCTTGAATCAGCAGGGACGCAAAATGTCATTGACGACGGAAATATAACCTCATTGTCGTTCTGCTATGCGTGTAAATTGGTTGTGGACAGTTTTGGCGCTGATTATTGGCGTCCTTCAATTCCGTCTTTGGGTGGGCGAAGGGTCTTTCGCGCAGGCCTGGGTGCTTGATCGTCAGGTTGCGAGCCAGAAAGAAGAGAACGAGCAGTTGGCGGAAAGGAATCGCAGGCTTGAGGCTGAAGTAATGGAGCTGAAACTCGCGCAGAGCGCGATAGAAGAGAGAGCCCGCAGTCAGTTGGGGATGGTATACCCTGACGAACAATTTTATTTGCTCATCGAAAATTGAACCTTTCTTGATTTTCCTTATTCGCATCACTGATACTAGCCCGGTTTTTGCAGAAATCGAGCTTGATTAGTATTAGTAGACAGTATGGAAGAGCATAAGCTTTGGGTGATAGTGCCCGCCGCTGGCGTTGGCTCTCGCATGGGAGGCGAACGCCCTAAGCAGTATTTGAAATTGATTGATCGAAGCGTTCTTGAACATACGCTGGATCGACTATTATCAGCGCCAGGAATATCACAGATCTATTTGCCTCTTCACCCGCAAGACAAATGGTGGCCTGAGATTGCTGACAAGTATATTGGAAAAGCAATACCGGTAGCCGGTGGGACGGAGCGGTCGAGTTCAGTGCTCAATGCCCTAGAGAAGATAGAGCCTCATGCCACTATTGAAGATTGGGTGCTCGTCCATGATGTAGCTCGCCCCTGTTTTCGCATCAACGACATTTCCAACCTGATGCAGTCGTTATGGAATACTCAACCCGGCGGGCTTTTAGGCGTACCTGTTGCAGACACAGTAAAAAGGACTAGTGAGGCGGGCGAAGTGTTAGACACTGTGCCCCGAACTAATCTCTGGCGGGCGTATACCCCACAAATGTTTCGGTTTGGCGCTTTATTGGCGGCTTTAAGGCAGGGGATAGAAAAAGGCGTCAACATCACTGATGAAGCCTCAGCCATCGAAGCTCAGGGCTTGAGACCGTTAATGGTAGAGGGGCATAGCGATAATATCAAAATTACCCATCCCCAAGATTTACTTCTGGCGGAGATATTCTTACGCCGTATTATGCAGGAAGAAGAATGAGTTTATTTCGAGTCGGCCATGGCTTCGATGTCCATGCGTTTTCCGAAAGTGGCGACTTTATTGTCATTGGGGGTGTGAGCATTCCATACGAACGCGGCTTGAAAGCCCATTCAGATGGCGACGTCTTACTACATGCGATATGTGACGCATTACTGGGAGCGGCGGCCTTAGGAGATATCGGTAAGCATTTTCCTGATACAGATCCTTCGTTTTCCGGCGCAGATAGCAGAAACCTGCTTCGGTCTGTGATTAGCAAACTGCATGAGAAGGGCTATAAGGTAGGGAATATTGATGGAACTATCGTTGCGCAAGCCCCTAAGATGGCCCCACATATAGAAAGTATGCGGATCAATATTGCTGCTGACTGCAATGTTCCGATTGATTGTATAAACGTAAAAGCCACTACCACAGAAAAACTGGGTTATACCGGCCGTAAGGAAGGCATTGCCTGTCATGCGGTAGCATTGCTTGAGGCGCAAAAGAACTGATATGAATTTTGATCTTAACTTCCCTGGACTTTGGACTGACTTGGCGCCTGGAATATGGCGTCAAACACCGGAAGACTTCGGCGTGAATGAATTATGGACGCCTCCGGATTCAGGAGGAGAGCATATTTTATTACATGTTGAAAAACGCGGGCAGAATACCGAGTGGGTGTCTCGCAATATCGCGCGCTTTTGTGGCGTGCGTGATTTCGATATCGGACTGATGGGATTGAAGGATCGTCATGCAGTGACGAGACAATGGTTTTCCGTTTATTTAGGGAAACGTCCTGAGCCAGATTGGAGTCAGTTACAGATTGAAGGTGTAGAGGTTCTCAGCGTTACTCGTACGCAAAAAAAATTACGCCGTGGAGATCACTCAGGAAATGCTTTTAAGATTTGGGTTAGACAGGTGGAAGGCGCCCACGAGCAAATCGATGAAAAGCTGTCATTCATTAAGGCGAATGGTTTTCCTAACTATTTCGGAGATCAGCGCTTTGGTCATGATGGCTATAACTTACAACGTGCGCATGCATGGTTCGTAGAAGGCCAAAAACCAAAAAAGAAGGCCCATCTGGGTATGTATTTATCTGCGGCGCGTTCTTACTTGTTTAATGAAGTTCTGGCTGAGCGCGTTCGACGAGGTGACTGGTCGACAATGATTGAGGGGGATGAAGGTGCTCCCGCCGCTAGTTCTGTGGCGTGCGAAATCATCGTTCCCACTGGCCCTATGCTAGGGGGGGCTGAGTTCTTGTCCGGGATGGCCGGAGAGGTTGAGCAACAGCGAACGGCGTCTTTATCAGAGTGGCTGACCGCAATTCACAAAGACGGCGCGCGTACAGCGAGGAGGCCTTTTGTCGCCAAGCCTGTAGATATGAGCTGGCAGTGGCTCAATAACGATATTGAGTTGACGTTTTCTCTTGGCTCCGGCTGTTTCGCCTCTGTATTGCTGGACCAAGTATTTAGATTAAACTGATTCCAGCCAAACCTGTTTACTAATAGCTCCTCCCATTGCCACTATCATTGATGCAATTGACTGCAAAAGGCAGGTGATGAGGGAGTAGCGAAAAAAGGAAAAGCGGTAGTGAAATTATTATTGTCCAATGACGATGGCGTGCATGCGCCAGGTTTGTCAGCTCTGGCGGATGAGCTAAAGAATATTGCTGAAATTCGAGTGATTGCGCCAGATAGAGATCATAGCGGAGCGAGTAACTCGCTGACGTTGACGCGTCCTCTGATTCTGCAGAAAACCTCACAAGGTTTTTTTGCTGTTGACGGTACGCCGACAGACTGCGTGCATATGGGGCTGAGCGAAATGTTCGGTTATGACGCGGAGCGGGTTGTCTCAGGCATTAACTCTCACGCCAACCTGGGAGATGACGTTTTGTATTCCGGCACTGTTGCTGCGGCGATGGAAGGACGTTTCCTGGCGCAACCTGCAATTGCTGTGTCATTGGTAAACAGGGGGCTAGAGAACTACGCTACAGCAGCGAAAGTGGTCGCTAACTTACTGCTCAGGCAGTTGAAGTCCCCCATCGCTCCGCGCACAGTACTGAATGTGAATGTTCCTGACGTGCCTTTGGATGATATTCGCGGGATTCAGCTGACCCGTTTGGGACACCGTTTGAAAGGCGGAGAGCCGCATGAAATTGTGGATCCCAGAGGCCGCAAGCGTTACTGGATTGCAGCGGCGGGGGAAGGGGACGACGCTGGACCGGGTACGGATTTTTATGCAGTAGAGCACAACTATGTCTCCATTACGCCTATTCATGTTGATATGACTCGCTATGACGCCTTTAACCAACTACAGGATTGGCTGGGAGAGACTGAGTGAACTTCGACTTGCAAGGCATAGGCATGACATCGCGGCGCACGCGTCTGCGTTTGATTGAGCGCTTGCGGAAAAACGGAATTCAGAATGAAGCAGTGTTGGAGGCGATGACGGAAATTCCTCGGCATATTTTTGTCGATGAGGCTCTCGCGCATCGGGCCTATGAAGATACTGCTCTGCCGATAGGACACTCCCAGACGATCTCGCAGCCTTATATTGTGGCTCGTATGACTGAGCTGCTGTGCAGCGGTTGGAAGCCGAAACGAGTGTTGGAAATTGGCGCCGGCTCCGGTTATCAAACCGCTATTCTGGCGCGGTTATCCACACAGGTTTATACCGTTGAGCGGATTGCGCCGCTGCTGGAAAAAGCGAAACTGAGATTCAAGGCGCTAAAGTTAAATAACGTTAGCGCGAAGTTGTCCGATGGGCGTTGGGGGTGGCCTGAACAGGGGCCTTTCGACGCAATAATGGTGACTGCAGCCCCGGAGCAGACGCCGTCGGAGTTGCTGGAGCAACTGGCGGATGGCGGACGTCTTGTCATTCCGGTTGGCGGCGGAAGCGAACAGATGCTGAAGGTCTATAAAAGGCAAGGCGCTGAAATAGAGGAGAGCAGTTTGGAGCAGGTTCGATTTGTGCCTTTGTTAGGAGGCGTTGTTCGATAACATGTGGAAGACTTATCTGAAAGGCGTGGCCATGGGAGCTGCGGATATAGTTCCTGGCGTGTCAGGTGGTACGATTGCATTTATTTCCGGTATATACGAACGGCTGATTTCAGCTCTTGGGCGTGTTCGGCCAGGGCTGATTAGTATCTGGCGCAAGCAAGGATTTGCAGCGGTTTGGAAAGATATTGATGGTACTTTTCTGGCGACATTATTCGCAGGCATTCTCACCAGTGTCTTTACGCTGTCCAGAATCATTAGCTCTCTATTGCAGAGCCACCCCAGTCTGATATGGGCTTTTTTCTTCGGTTTGATTCTTGGCTCCGTTTGGTTTGTTGGTAAGGCGATCAGAGAAAAGAATGCGCTTAGCGCATTGTTAATCGGATTGGGCGCTGCGGTGGCCTATGCGTTGACGGCTTTGAGTCCCACCAGCCTGGAGCCGACCTATCTGAATTTGTTCATAAGCGGCGCCATCGCCATTTGCGCTATGATCCTACCTGGTGTTTCAGGTAGTTTCCTGCTTTTACTTCTTGGCATTTACGGTCCGGTCCTGGCGGCGGTGAAAGGTTTTGATATCCTGCCTTTGTCCATCTTCGCTTCAGGATGTCTGATTGGCTTGCTGTCCTTCACTCACCTGCTAAGCTGGTTATTAAGACGTTACCACGATTACACCCTCGCTGTTCTGACCGGCTTTATGCTGGGCGCTCTCAACAAAGTCTGGCCATGGAAGTATACGCTGGAATATCGTATTGATTCTCATGGGGCTCAGGTCCCTCTTGTGCAGGCGAACGTTTTCCCCTCTCGTTACGAGGTGATTACCGGTGAGCCGGCGCAAGTGTTAATGGTGGCGGCATTGTTCGCTATTGGCGCACTGATGGTGGTTGCGCTGGAGAAAGTGAGACTTGGTTATCAAAAATGAGACTTCACTTTTAGGAAATTAAGTCACGTTAGTGTTACTTATTTTCCTTGCCTGTGTTACCTCCGGTATCAGGTATAACGAGCGCACCCGACGGCATTGGATCTATAACTCTACAGAATATAGTTGTAATTTAACTACTTAGGAGGCCAATTTAGAAACTTTTGTAAATAATGAGAATAATCTAGGCTGTATTAATTCCTTTTTGTTTTAAAAAAAGCTAAAAAGTGCATTGTCTAAAATCCCAAAAACACAGGTTTTGTAACAGACTGTATACTGGTAATGGCATTTTTTATGCTTTGAGATCGGTCGCTTTGTCGATCACGATTTTCCTGTGCGCCTGCACGTCTCCTTCTATATATAGAGACCCTGCTTTTAACCCTCCCGTGTACTGGGGAAGCCATGTTGTAGAGAAAGGCGACACGCTTTATTCCATCGCCTGGAGATATGGTCGAGATTATAAAGAGTTGGCTCGTATCAATCGGATATCCGCTCCCTACATGATTAAGCCAGGACAGCGGATTTCATTGGTTGTACCTGATGGCTACCAGACTGCGAGCACGCAGCCATCCAAGAAAACCAAAAGAACGACCACTAAAACCAAGAAGACTTCACCTGTTAAACCCAAGAAAACCACTCAATCTAAAACTGCTCAAGCGTCCGTTTACAAAAATACACAAAAGAAAAAAGCTCCTGTAACCAGCAAAACTGATCGAATTGTTACCGGATGGGGGTGGCCCCATCATGGCCCGATTATTGATACTTTTTCTATTGCAGGCGATATCAATAAAGGTGTCGATATCGCCGGTAAAATCGGCGACCCGGTTTTAGCAGCGGCCAGTGGCGAAGTAGTGTATGCGGGTAATGGTTTGCTAGGTTATGGCAAGCTGGTGATTCTGAGCCACGGCGATGAATACATCAGCGCTTACGCGCACAACAGCAAGATACTGGTCAAGGAGGGAGACCTCATAAATCGCGGGCAGAAGATAGCCGAGATAGGTGAGACAGGGACCAACCGACCGATGTTGCACTTCGAAATAAGAAAAAACGGCAATCCGGTTGACCCTCTCAAATACCTACCAAAACGATAAAACTTGCGCCTGAGCAAGTGCAAAACGTCATCAATACCCCGCAAGGGGTTAACGAGAGCAGGGCATCATCATGGCAGCAGAACGTGAATCTTACGCAGAAGATTTAGCTTACGATGTTGATATCGATTTGGCCGAAATTGAGGCTGAAGAGTTTGAAGACGATGAAAGTGATGTTGTTGTCTCGATTGATCAAGGACGTACCGGTCGTTTCTCCCTAGGCGAAGGCCAATCCTACAGAAACCTCGACGCCACTCAGATTTATCTGAACGAAATCGGTTTCTCCCCATTATTAACCCCGGAAGAAGAAGTTCATTTTGCGCGCATGGCGCGTCGCGGCGATGAGAAAGGCCGTAAGCGCATGATTGAGAGCAATTTGCGCTTGGTCGTGAAAATCGCCCGCAGATATGTGAATAGAGGCCTGAGCCTGCTTGATCTCATTGAGGAAGGCAACCTGGGTCTGATTCGCGCCGTTGAAAAGTTTGATCCCGAGCGCGGCTTCAGGTTTTCAACCTACGCGACATGGTGGATTCGTCAGACGATTGAGCGCGCCATCATGAATCAGACAAGGACGATCCGTTTGCCGATTCACGTAGTTAAGGAATTAAATGTGTATCTTCGCGCGTCACGCGAACTGACCCAGAAACTGGATCATGAGCCCAGCGCTGAAGAAATCGCCGACTTGCTGGAAAAGCCGGTGAAGGATGTCAAACGTATGCTCGGTTTGAACGAGCGTATCACCTCCGTCGATTCGCCGATTGGCGGCAACGCGGAAAAATCCCTTCTCGATACCGTCGCCGATGAGGCGAGCAATGATCCTGCCGAGTTGTTGCAGGATAGCGATCTTAAAGGCTGCCTGGACCGTTGGCTTGACCAATTGTCTGACAAGCAACAGGAAGTGATCGCCCGTCGTTTCGGATTGCGCGGTTATCCCATGAGCACATTGGAAGAAGTAGGGCAGGAAATTGGCCTGACTCGGGAAAGAGTGCGCCAGATTCAAGTGGAAGCGCTCAAGCGCATGCGCGAACTGCTGGAGAAAGAAGGTTTGACCGGAGACACGCTGTTTAAGTAACTTTTGGTTACACAGTCGTAACAGTAAAAAGGGCGCATCCAGCGCCCTTTTTTAATGGTCCGGTTAGACTTGCTGTCAGGAATGTCTTGCGCCTATAGTTGCGAACCAGCTCGCATAACCCGGTATAACTGCCCTTTTTACCCTATCTACTGCTTTTGCGGGCTGCCTATAATGGTGTCCGCTCGGCGATTCGGTATTACGCCGCACCATCGAGCGCTTACAAACAATAAGCAGCAAATAATTTAAATAACAATCAATGCAACTAGGGATGAAATATGAAACAACTAATCTCTGCACTTGTGCTCTTGCTGGTTCTATCCCCTTCCTCGCAGGCCGCCAAAGTGGCTGGCGTCGATATTCCCGACACGCTTAGCGCGGCGGGTTCTGAATTAAAGCTCAATGGCGCCGGCGTGCGCTCCAAATGGTTCATTGACGTCTATGTGAGCGGTTTATATCTGCCGCAGGCGAATAAGGATGCTTCTGCGATTGTGAAAGCGGACGAGCCTATGGCGATCAAGCTGCATATGGTTTCCGGTATGGTGACCAGCGAAAAGATGCAGAAGGCCACCACCGAGGGTTTCGAAAACGCGACCAATGGCAATACGGCTCCAATTAAAGCAAATATCGATAAGTTTATTGGCGTGTTCGATGAGGAGATCCAGGAGAATGACGAGTTTGACTTGGTGTATCTCCCAGGCAAGGGCGTAGAGGTGTACAAAAACGACGCGCTTGCAGCCACTATTGATGGCGGCGTTGCTTTCAAAGAAGCCTTGTTTGGTATTTGGTTATCCGACAAGCCGGCTCAGGAAGACCTCAAGAAGGCGATGCTGGGCGCAAAATAGTCGCGGCAATATCTTCTTTATCACATTTCACAGCCGAAGGCGGCTGGCTTTTCTGGTTAAAGGCGGGGATTCCCGCCTTTTTCATTTCCAACGTTCCCCGCTGATGCCTCAATTTACCGTCGCTGATGAGCGCTATTGGCGATTTCGCCCTTTTTATTCAGTTAGGGTTAAGCTGCCGCAGGGTATAAATAGACTCACATAAAGGCAGTGGCGATGGGGTCGAGTAGTGAAATCAGGTCCCGTCGCAATTTCGAAAAATATGAGAATGGTGTAGGAAGATAATGTTGTCGAATCGCTTCAAAAGGCTCGCGGGAGTGGCGTTGGTGGCTTTAGCTGTAACAGGATGCGCGCACCGTAACCTGATCAAGGATGGGGAGGAGTATTACGCTCAAGGCCGTTATGAACTGGCGGTTGAGAGGTATGAAGAAGCCTTGAAGTTAAAGCCCAACGATAAGGATACCCAGAATAGGCTGCAACAGGCGCGAGGAAATTATACCGCGTGGCTGAATCAGGTGAGAAGCGCCGCCAACACGGCCTATGACCGCAATAACCTGGGTAAGGCCATGCTGCTGTACGGCAAAGTGGCGCAGGCGACGCATGAGCAGTTCGCCTGGGACAGATATAACTCCGCTTACCAAACGATAGCGACGCAGCACCAGTTCCGGATTCAGTTGGACAGCGACAGGCGCGTTTTCGGAGATGATTTGGGGTATGGCGTAGCCGGCCTGCAGCTGGTCAATAAGGTTAACAGCAAGCTTGGCAATGAAGCGCGCGTGAGCATGTCTCGGGCGCCCGTTCACTATAATCTGAGCGAGTCTGTTGTGCAGGAAGTGCAGCAGTATGTCAGCGGGCAAGTGATGGTGAGCAATCCGGACTTTATTCGTCTGCAGGGAGATGTGTCTGATCAGCGATATCAGCTGGATCGCGCGAAAGACAATCTGCGTGACGCCCGCCGCGACTTCAAACGTGAGCGTCGTGAGCTGGAGGCGGCGGAACGGGATCTGGCGAGAGAAGAAAGCGCACTGAACAAGCTTAGCCCCACGGATCCACAATATGACTCACAAAAGAGGGAAGTTGACCGTCTGAAAGACAAGGTTTCCCGTCACCGGGAAGACGTGCGTCGAGCTGATGATGAAGTAGATAAAAGAGGCCGCAAACTGGATCGGGCGGACCACAAGCTTGACTCTTTGCTGACTGAGTTTTCGATTGTTCCGCCGACCGTATTGGAAGATGTTTATTCCGACTATCACTACGAGAGATACATTCTGACCAAGACCGCCAGTTCAGCATTAGTGGCGGAAGTGGATGGCCGTCGTAGCGAAACGCCGGTGAATGTGGTTTCCGAAGACGATTATTACGATGACCACTACACGATAGGCTTGGCGCGTAAATCGGCGATGGTGGAGTCCGATCTGGATATGGAAAGCCGCCTCAATAGTGAGGTGCGTATCGCCGCCCAAAACAGACTTAAAGCCCTCGTGTCGGACTATAAGCAGTCGTTGTTGCTGGAAGCAGCGCAGGTGGTGGGTAACGACGACCGTTTCGACGCCTGGGTAGCCCATGGCGTAGCCGGTTCGCCCGGTGTGGACGGCTTTCTGGCGGACAAAATGCGCCAGTACCTTGAGCTGGAGCTGGGAAGAGGCGGGGAGCTGGATATCAACGCATTACTGACGCTACACCCTGGCGCGTAAGCGATCACTGTTTGGCGAAATGAAAAAGGCGGTATTACCGCCTTTTTTGCGTCTGTAGCCAAGAATACAACTACGTGATTAAAAAAATCAGGCGATGCTGACGCTGTTCAGGGGATCAGACGAATAAATTGGTCGGCGATTTGACCTTGCATTTCGGTCAGGTCGCGAATGCCCCGATAGGTTTTATGAATCATATTTTGCTGCAATACCCTGGCCTGATGGGCGACGCCTTCAAAAGGCTGGATCTTGCCCAGAGCCAGCAGCGGCTTTTCCGCAATGGATGTGTGAATGCTTTCAAGTCTGATCAGGGACTTCTCAGTGGTGTCCTGCAGACGGTCCTTAACGCTTTGGATTCTACTCATGGCTTGACTCTCCTGTTCTAGCTGAGGGCGCAATGCGCAGACGCGCCAGCTCATGGTAGAGGCGTAGCAGGGACGCTGGCAAGCTGTCCATTCACCCTAAATACAATGCTGCAAATGGGGGGGGCGGGCGAACATCAAGCTTGCTCATAGGCGTTCCCTGGGCGAGCAGAGGCTTGTCCAACATGCTGCAACACGACTTTGGCGACGCGGGCTATCAGCGGAGACGGGAAGTCGTGGCCCATACCGGCGATGACTTCAAGCTGCGCCTCGCGGATGTTGCGAGCGCAGGCGACGCCCTCAGAGAGAGGGATGAGAGAATCTTCATCGCCATGGATGACCAGAGTTGACGTGATGATGCGCTTTTGTAGCTCGACTAAAGAGCCTTCAGCAAGAATGGCGCTGGCTTGTCTTTGCAGGCCTTCGTGATCGACGTTGCACCGGTCGAGCACTTTGCCCACGCGCCCTAATAACTCTGAGCGGGAGGACGGGTAGCTGCGACTGCCAATGCGACGTATCTGACTGATTTTGCTCTCAATAACCTCCGCCCGCGACTTGGGACGCGTTGGCTTGATAAGCGCCAGCAGATTGGCCGGGTTCAAGGCGGGGAGGCGGCTAAAACCGGGAGCGGACATGATGGAGGTCAGACTGAGCGCCCGCTCAGGATATTTGGCGGCGGCGATTTGCGCGATCATACCGCCCATGGACGCGCCAATAAGGTGAGCGCTGGCGACCCGTAAGTGATTCAGCAGGCCTATGGCGTCGTTGGCCAAGTCGCTCAGTGTGTAAGCGCTTTTCACCCGCAAACCGAACTGCTTGCGGAGAAAGTTGGTGACTGGACGGGCATGTCCTGCGCCATTGCTTTTGCTGGAGAGACCAATATCCCGATTGTCGTAACGCACGACAAAATACCCGTTTGCAGCCAGACGTTCGCACAGAGCGTCCGGCCACACCAGCATCTGAGCGCCAAGGCCCATGATCAGCAGGATGCAGGGATCTTTTTGTGAGCCAAAGGTTTCATAGGCGAGCTGGATATCGCCAACAGCAGCATATTCAACAGTCATTTTTTGGACAACTTGGGCGGGGTTGAAACTAAAACACCATCAAATTGTAATATTGATGGTGTATAAGAGCACGCTGTTCATAAAAGATTCAATTTACTGTCATCTAACTGTCACTTGAATCTCTTTGCTATGAACAGCGCGTTTTGCTTAGGCGAAGCCTTGGGTGATGGCGCCCATTAACGGGCCTTGTCCAAAATTGCGGGTGTTGCGGTTTTGGTTCACCCAGGAGCGAAACATCTCCGCATATTCCCCCTTGCGCCAGTCATAGAGAAACTGGCAGAGAATCACCAGCGCCATATTGCCACAGTTACCGGTCAGACCGCTGACTCGCGCTTCCATGTCTGCGGGCCGGAAACTGTAGAAGTAAGGCGTGTCGGTGGGAGAGTGCGGTCCCAGGTCGGACCTGCCGATAAGCGATGCGATCAAGGCGTCGAAGTCATTGGCCTGATTCTGGGTGACGTTGATTTCGTAGCTGATCGCCGTTGGGTCCTGAATCATGGCGAAGTCGTCGTACCATAGTCCTCTGACGGTGATGTTGTTGCCGCGGGTAGTTTGCAACAAACCGGCGAGCAGGTAGGACTCAGGATTAAATCCCACCACATGGGTGACGACGCCTCTTTGTCGAGCGACCAGAGCGGTATGGCCATTTTTGAAGTAGCCGACGCAGCCTTTCGGTGATTGCCAGGAAAAGGTGGACCATAAGCGATACAGGTTGCTGGCGCCATGGCCTTCCTGCTGAACATTCAGCCGGCGAGGCGTGTGCCGCAGCCAACCTTGCCAACTGGAGACGGCGACCAACCCGACGGAGTAATCTTGGTTATTTCCGTTATTAGCTTGAACTGTCATGCGAATATCCCTATTGGTTATTGTTTTTGTTAAGGAAAGCGTTGCTTCCACAACGACTTCATCATGCCTGTAATCGGACTGGCTCGCTGTTTCGAATTGTATACGGGGCTATTTAGAACTCCCGCAATGTCCGTTTGATTATCCCGACTCCCTGTGTGATCTCGGCAGGCGTCAGGGTGGCGAATCCCAGTAACAGACCTGCTGCGGGAGGCTCTCCGTGATAGAAAGGGTGTATGGGATAAACGCGTACGCCTTGCGCCTGCACTTGTTCAATGAACGCGGAAACGGCGCTCAGCGGCAGGCTGGGCATCCAGCACACCAAGTGCAAGCCAGCGTTGTCTCCTTCCACCAGAATCTCTCTGTCCCCCTCCTGGCGCTGTAAGGCCGTCGCCAAAGTCTGTTGGCGAATGGCGTAACGTTTGCGCATTCTGCGTAGATGGCGTTCGAATTCCCCCGTCTGCATAAACTCAGCAAGAATATGCTGCTCTAACCAGGGAGAGTGGCGGTCGGTCACTTGCTTGGCGTAAGTGAACGGCTCCAACCAGCTTTTGGGGAGCAGCAGATAGCCCAGTTTTATGGCGGGGAACAGGACTTTGGAAAAGGTGCCGGCGTAGATGACTCGTTCGTGAAGGTCGAGTCCTTGCAGTGACTCAATTGGCTTGCCGCAATAACGAAACTCACTGTCGTAGTCGTCCTCGATAATCCAGGCGTCGTTCGCCTGCGCCCATTCCAGCAGCGCCAGCCGCCTGCGCAGGGACATGACGCATCCACTGGGAAACTGATGCGATGGCGTGACGTATACCAACTTGGGCGCTTCCACGCCGTGCGGCAAATCCTCTACTCTTAATCCTTCCTCGTCGACAGCGACCGGAATCAACTTGGCGTCAAGCGCGGTGAGCAATTGTTTGACTCTAGGATAGCCTGGGTTCTCTACCGCAACCCTGTCTCCCGGATTGATCGCCAGTCGCGTAATCAGATCGAACCCCTGTTGTCCGCCGGAAGTGATAACGACTCTATCGGGATGACTGCGGCATGCGCGGTTGAGTTGCAGGTAAGCGGATATCGCTTCTCGCAAGGCGGGTAAGCCCAGTGTGTCGCCATAATGACGGCTTTGCCGATACGCCCAGTGGCGGGCGGATTTCGTCCAGATATGCTGACTTTTCTCATCAAGGTCCACGTTGCCATATTGGAAATCAATCGCCGCCGGCGGTGGTATGGCTTTGACTGGGCGTTGCAGCATTAATGCGTCCCCCCAGGACGACAGGGCAGGGGCTGGGCCGGAATGCTGCGCCTGTGGCGGCGAGGCGGTGGGAAAATCTACCCCAGGCAGCGGTGAGGCGACATAGCAACCCGATCCGCGACGACTGACGATATAGCCTTCGCTAAGCAACTGGTCGTAAGCGCTGGTAACGGTGGTGCGGGACAGGCCTCGCGCGTCCGCCATGCTTCGGGAGGACGGCAGCCGTTCTCCTTCCGGCAGTAGGCCCGCCAGAATGGACTGCTTCAACTCTTCATACAGCGATAGATAGCGAGACTTCGCACTTTGCGTCGGGTCGGTCATCTAGTTTTTCTCTAAAGTGGACTCTTTATAAATATGTAAAGTGGACATTAATGTGTATCCAATTTCAAGCTAATCTGCCCACATCAATAGCTTGATGTGATTGGAAGGAGTAAGTTCGATGACTGACGATGTACTGCCCATAACCCCTAAGACCGCCTTTACTCGCAAACGGGACCGGGCGGGTTACGATCGCCGCGATATCTACGGCATATTGGATGCATCTGTTCTGTGCCATGTGGCGTTTATGTTTGACGGCGCGCCCTTTGTATTGCCAACCGCCTACTGCCGCTACGGCGATAACTTGATTGTGCATGGCGCGGTCAATGGTCGTCTGTTTAAAAGCCTTGCGGATGGGCGTGAGGCGTCCGTATGCGTCACGTTACTGGATGGTCTGGTGCTCTCCCGGCGGGCGTTCCATCACTCCATGAACTACCGCAGCGTTGTCTTGTTTGGACAGTTCGAGGCGATAGAGGATCCGGATATGAAGAATGAAGCACTGAATGCGTTGGTGGATCACATTATCCCGGGTCGCTGTGCGGACGATATCATTCCCAACACCCGCAACGAACTGGCGGCGACGGCGGTGCTGGCCATGCCGATAGTGGAGGCGAGCGCCAAAGTTCGCAGCGGCCCACCCCGAGACAAAGAAGAGGATATGGATCAGCCGGTCTGGGCGGGCGTGGTGCCCATGCGCACGGTGTATGGAATGCCTGAGGTGGACCCGGAAACCCGCAGTGACGTCAGGCTGCCGGATTACCTGCGACACCTGGCCACAGGGCAGTAGAGATTAACTCGCCCACTGCGCGCCTGCCGGTAGCGGATAGTCGCTGAACTCTACGTGGAGGATACGACGCTGGTTGGGCGTCGTTCCCTTGCTGGAGGCGTGCAGCAGGTGAGGCTTCATCACCAGGATGTCGCCCGCTCGGGCGATGCAGGACAGAGGCTTAGACGATGCGGCGACTTGCTGGATACGTTCATGGGATAACAGTCCCTCGCGGTGAGATCCCGGGATGACTTTCAAGCAGCCGTTGCTCTCATCGGTAGGGTCCAGATGAATGCGAAACGCCAGCATGCGCTCCAGCACCTCAATAGGAGGCTGGACGTGGAGAACGCCTTCTTTCTCTGACCATGGCCTCCAGTCTGGCGCAACAAACCGTTCACTGACGCAAACGGTTCTGTCCTGATGCCAAGTGACCAGCCAGTTTTTTCGGGGCGTTTTATTGAACAGGATCGCTCGGACCCGTTGTGGAGCATCTTGCAAGTAGCGGGAGGCCAGTTGCGTGAGATCGCCGCCGGCCAGCCACTCCCTTAATGTTTTGTACTTGCGATCCGCGTTACGCACGCCGGAGCCGGAGTTAACCTCGTCATCGCAGGCAACTTCCTGCAGGATGGCGTTGATCAATGATGCAGGCAGTGCGTCCCGCAGCCATTCCAAACCATCGCGGTGGAAGTCGAACGCCATCAATCCAGCACTTTTTCTTTGAACTCGCACAGATCGGAGATGACGCAGGCGCCGCATCGGGGTTTGCGGGCGGTGCAGATATAGCGGCCGTGGAGAATCAGCCAGTGATGAGCGTCCATCAAGTATTCTTTGGGGACGTGTTTCATCAGCTTGTGCTCCACTTCCAGCACGTTTTTGCCGGGGGCGATATTGGTGCGGTTGGAGACCCGGAATATATGTGTATCCACCGCCATGGCCGGCTGACGGAAAGCGGTGTTGAGAACGACATTGGCGGTCTTACGGCCGACTCCTGGCAGCGCTTCGAGGGCTTCCCGGGTCTGCGGCACTTCTGAGTTGTGTTGGTCGATCAGGATTTTGCAGGTCTTGATGACGTTTTCCGCTTTGCTGTTGAACAGGCCGATGGTCTTGATGTACTCCTTAAGGCCCTCCACACCCAGCGCGTAAATGGCTTCCGGCGTATTCGCCACGGGGTAAAGCTTGCGGGTGGCTTTATTAACGCTCACATCGGTGGCCTGAGCGGACAGAACCACTGCAATCAGTAGTTCAAAGGGAGTGTTGTACTCCAACTCCGTGGTCGGGTTGGGATTTTCCGCTTTTAGGCGGGCGAATATCTCCGCTCGTTTTTGCTTATTCATCAGTCTTCTTATGGTTTGTATTCACAGTCAAAAGCGCCGTCGCGTGCTTGCGTGACGGGTGGCGAGAAAGTCGGCGTCAGCGGTTTAGGATATCTTTCCGGTGACCCGTACCCGCTTGCCGCCAGAGATAGGCTTCTCCAGTTTCACTGCAGCGGCTTCCTTCATGCGTTTATCGATCACATTTTTTAGCGCAATCAACAGGCCCATGCCGACAAAGGCGCCGGGGGGCAGCACGGCGAAAAGAAAGTCTGAGTAGTCGGCGAACAACTCAAGCTTCCAGCTCCGTGCAGATTCGCCAAACAGCAGGTCCATTCCAGAAAACAGAGAGCCTTGTCCTATGATTTCACGCATACCGCCCAACACTATCAACACGAGACTGAAACCCAAGCCCATCATAAAGCCGTCGAGCAGGGAGGGGAGAATCGGATTCTTGGAGGCGAAAGCGTCTGCGCGTCCAAGAATGGCGCAGTTGGTGACGATCAAAGGGATAAAAATGCCGAGAATTTCATACAGCTCATAGGCGAAGGCCTGCATCAGCAGCTCGGCGCAGGTCACGAAAGAAGCGATGATCATGACGAATGCGGGCAGGCGTACGGATTCGGGCACGTAGTTGCGGATCATGGAAACCGCGGCGTTGGAGCCGGTCAGCACCAAAGTCGTGGCCAATCCCAGGCCGATGGCGTTGACCACGGTGCCTGTCACCGCCAGCAGGGGGCAGAGGCCCAGCAGTTGCACTAATGCCGGGTTGTTTTTCCACAATCCGTCACGAACTATTTCTTGATAGCTTTTCGCCATTATGCAGATCCTGGGTTCATTCGGTCATTCATGTTCGATACGCTCGCCAGTCCGGCTATTCCTGTGTCGCGGTTGCGGTATTGACGCCGCTATTGCTACGCAAGAGTTGATCACGATGGCTTTGAAAATAGGTTAGCGCATTACGCACCGCCTTCACTACCGCTCTGGGCGTGATGGTGGCGCCGGTCATCTGATCGAAATCGCCGCCGTCCTTTTTCACTTTCCAGCGGTCTTCCGCAGGAGAGCTGAGCGAGCGGCCGGGAAACTGTTCCACCCAGGGAGATTTCCGCGCTTCGATCTTATCGCCCAACCCCGGGGTTTCCTTATGAGCGGTGACGCGTACGCCTTTGATGACGCCGTCCGGCTGAATGCCGACGATACCCTGGATTTCTCCGGTGTAGCCATCCGGCGCGACAAAAGGCAGAATCACCGCCACCGGCGAGCCGTGACGGGTAGCCAGATAGGCTTCCGTTGTGTCTTTGGCTCCGAGCAAAGGGTCCGGGTGCAAGAGGATGGGCGCCGCCAGCATGTCGTTATCGTGCTCGGTACGTGGAACCACTTCATACAGCGCCTTGGCGCGGGCGTGTTTTTCCGCATCTGCGATACGATCAGCAGTGCTGACTTGAGTGACCGCGATCAACCCGGCGGTCACCACAGCGAATATCGCGAGCCCGATGCCGCCCCGAAGAATGGATGCCTGTAATGCGTTCATTGGCGTCTCCTAATCCTGTTTCACGCCGCGACGGGCTTTGCGGTGTCCGTAAGTGCGGGGCTGGGTGTAATAGTCGAGGAACGGCGCGGCGAAGTTCATCAACAGTACGGCGAAGGCCACGGCGTCCGGGTAGTTGCCCCAGGTGCGAATCAGGTAAACCAGAATGCCGACGCCAGCGCCGTAATAAAGCTTGCCGAGTTTGCTGGTGGCGGCGGAAACCGGGTCTGTAGCGATGAAAAAAGCGCCCAGCATGGTGGCTCCGGCGAGTAGATGCAGTTGCAGCGGCGCATATTTGTCTTCATCCCAGCCTAGTAACAGAGAGCACAGCGCCAGAGCGGCGAGCATGCTGACTGGAATATGCCAGGTTATAATCTTGCGCCAGATAAGCAGTAGTCCCCCGGCGAGGAAGGCCAGGTTAACCCACTCCCAGCCCAGCGCAGTGCGCGCGCCGAAGACGGGCATGGCGAAGACTGCTTCTGAAGTGCCGGCGACAATTTCGTGCTTATAGGTGTCCAAAGGCGTGGCCATGGTGTAGCCGTCCACGCCGATTTCCGCTCCCCAGAAGATGTGAGCGAAAGCGTCCATGAATCCCGGAATTTCCGCCAGGGGACGCGGCGTCGCCCAGTTAGTGGTCATCGCCACAGGGAATGACACCAGCAGCAGCGCGTAACCCACCATGGCGGGGTTGAATGGATTATTGCCCAAGCCGCCGTAAATCTGCTTGGCGAATATGATGGCGAACGCCGTCCCGACGAATGTGACCCACCAGGGCGCGTAAGGCGGCAGCGCCAGTCCCAGCAAAACCCCGGTGAGAACGGCGCTGTAGTCCCGCAGATAAAAGGCCAGGGGGCGTTTGCGCAGCGTGAGCACAAAGGCTTCCGCCGCCACTGCGGTTAATGACGCCAGAATGACGTTGATCAGGGTTCCCCAGCCAAAGAACCAGGTCATGGTCAGTAATCCGGGCGCGGTGGCCAGGATCACCCACTGCATGATAGCGGTCGTGCGCGCAGGGCCTTTCAAGTGAGGGGAGGTGATGCGAAGAAATGCCATGGGTTAAGCGCCCGCTCCGTCAGTGCTGGTCTGATTTTCCGCTGCGTCGCCGCGAGCTTCGTTAAGTGTGGCGCGGGCGGCGGCGACCCGATCCTGGTTTTTTTCCACCGCTCTGGTGAGTTTCGCCACTTTCGCCTCGTCTACGGGGGATTCCTGTTGGGCTTCGTTGAGCATGTTCTGCATCATGACAAGTTTATCCTGCGCTTTCTCCAGCGCGGAGGTCAGAGCCTCAATTTCCTCAGGAGACGCCACTTTGACGCCAGAACTGGCGGCTTGTGTCTGGGCTTCCCGCAGCGTTTCTTGCGCTGCGGCCAAACGGTCCTGATTCTTTTCCACGGCGCGTTGCAACTTGGCGATTTTGGCTTCGTCGGACGGCTGCTCTGCTTTGGCGTCCTCCAACATGCCTTGCATCATGCTCAGCTTGTCACGGGCTTTATCAACCTGAGAACTCAGTTCTTCCAGGTTGGGCTCCGGCGGCTTATCGGTCGCTTTATCTGTCGGGACTGACTCCGCTTCCAACTCCGCCAGCTTCGCCCTGGTTTTCTCCACGGTTTCGGTCAGTTGCGCCGCCCGCTGTGGGTCGGTTTCGCGACAGGCCTCTATCGCTTGGGTCAGAGTCTTTATCTTGTCCCGGGTGCGGGCGATAGCGCGCACCTGTTGCTCAGGGTCTGTCTGGGTCGCAGGCCCGGTGTTTGAGGCGACAGATGTTGCTGTCGCTGAGTTCTGAGCGACGTGAAGGGCTTTTTCCGCCGCCGCCAAACGTTCTTCGTTTTTGGCGATCGCATTGCGCAGCTTTTCCTGCATGGCGGTATTGGCTCCATCGGATTCCGCCAGCGTCTCGCGTACTTTTTCCAGTTTCTCCCTGGCCTTGTCTACATTGGTTTGCAGTTCGGCGATATTGACCTGGGGAAGGGTGGGAGCCGGTGCGCGCTTGGCTTGGGCGCGCATGATGGCGGCTTCTATCGCCGCTTTCTTCGGGTCTACTTCCGCCGGCGCATCCTGTTGCTGGGCCGCCTTTTCCGCCTGCGCTTTAGCGGCGGCTTCCGCACGGGCCTTGCGTTTGGCTTCTTTCTCTTCTTTCTCGCGTTCAAGACGGGCTTGTCGGAATTCGAAACGCTCACGCGCCTTGTCGGATTTCTGTTGCTCCTGCGCCGCTACCCGGATTTGATTCTTGGCGTAACGGTAATATTGCACCAGTGGGATGCTGCTGGGGCAGACATAAGAACAGGCGCCGCACTCAATGCAGTCGAACAGGTTATAGTTCTCCGCCTTATCAAATTCCTGGGCTTTGGAAAACCAATAGAGCTGCTGCGGCAGCAGTTCCGCCGGACAGGCCTCGGCGCAAAGGCCGCAACGAATACAGGCCTGAGCGGGATCGGGTCTGGGAAATTCCCTGGCCGATACCGCCATAATGCAATTGCTGGTCTTCACCAGCGGCAACTCTGGATCTGTTAAGGTGAAGCCCATCATGGGGCCGCCCATGATCAGACGATCCGTTTTGCTCGCGTCGAATCCCGCCTGCTGCAACAGGTCAGACATGGGCGAGCCTAATAAAACTTCAAAATTACCGGGCGTAGCAACGCCGTCGCCTGTCACTGTGGTGATGCGAGAAATTAGCGGCTCACCGAAGCGGACGGCGCGGTAAACTGCGGCGGCGGTGCCTACATTTTGGCACATCACGCCAATATCCGCGGGGATCTTGCCATGCGGCACTTCCAGCCCGGTGAGAATTTTGATGAGTTGTTTCTCACCGCCGGATGGGTATTTGGTGGGAATCACAACCACTTCGATATGAGTGCCGGCGGCGGCCTGCTTCAGTGCGGCGATGGCTGCCGGCTTATTGTCCTCGATGCCGATCAGACATTCTTCAGGCTCCAGAAGCTGAGCCATGATTTCCATGCCGTGAATGACTTCGTCGGCGCGCTCACGCATCAGCATGTCATCGGCGGTGATGTAAGGCTCGCATTCCGCCGCATTCAATATCAGCGCATTGACCTTGTCGTTGCGAGGCGGGTGCAGTTTGATCGCAGTGGGAAAGCCTGCGCCGCCCATGCCGGCGATACCGCCCTGATGGACGCGCTCCAGCAGTTGTTCTGGGCTAAGTGAGCGGTAGTCTTCGCATGGCGTCAGGTCCGTCCAGGCGTCTTTCCCATCCGTCTCGATCACGATGCAGATATCGTTGAGACCGGAAGGGTGCGGCACAGGGCGTCTTTCTATGGCCGTCACCGTGCCGGAAGACGATGCATGAACCGCTACGCTGACCGGCCCCTCCGCAGCGGCGATGACTTCGCCTTTCAATACTTTTTGACCCGGCTCCACCAGGGCTTTGGCGGGCTGGCCAATATGCTGGCTCAACGGAAGTATCAACGTTTTCGGCAGCGTCGCCTTGCGGATCGGTCGGCTGGTGGATTGGCTTTTATTTTCCGGAGGGTGTACGCCGCCGTGGAAATCCCAGATTTGTCTCATGCTCAGGCCTTACTTCCTCACGCCGCCATACCGTTATTCTGATCTGTCGCGATGATCGCGCCGCCATTTGTCGGCGGCTTGGGCATATCCCAGGCCCAATCGCGGATGCCGCTGGGGGCGGGAATCATATCTATGCAGTCCACGGGACAGGGATCGACGCACAGGTCGCACCCCGTGCATTCGCTGACGATCACTGTGTGCATCTGTTTGGCGGCGCCGAGGATGGCGTCCACCGGGCAGGCCTGGATGCACTTGGTGCAGCCGATGCACTCATCTTCGCGAATATAGGCCACCTGTTTGCCCTTGCTTTCGCCATGTTCGGAATCCAGAGGCATGGCCTCAACATCCAGCAAATCCGCCAGGGCCGTAATGGTGGCTTCCCCGCCGGGAGGGCACTTATTGATGGCGTCGCCGTTGGCGATAGCTTCCGCATAAGGGCGGCAGCCGGGGTAACCGCACTGTCCGCATTGGGTTTGCGGCAACAGGCCGTCGATCTGGTCGACGATGGGGTTGCCTTCCACTTTGAATTTGACGGAGGCGAAGCCAAGTACGGCTCCGAAGGTAAGCGCCAGCGCGGAGAGCGCCAATACGGCTAAGACGACAATACTCATCTGCGGAAGGCCCCTAGATATTAACCAGGCCGGTGAAGCCCAGGAACGCCAGTGACATCAGGCCGGCGGTGATCATCCCGATGGCGCCGCCCTTGAACGGTTCCGGCACATCCGCGGCGGCGATGCGTTCGCGCATAGCGGAAAACAACGTCAGCACCAGGGAGAAACCGACAGCGGCGCCGAACCCGTACAGGATCGACTCCATGAAATCATTTTGCTTTTTGATGTTTAACAGCGCTACGCCAAGCACGGCGCAGTTAGTGGTGATCAGCGGCAGAAAAATACCCAGGACGCGATAAAGCAGGGGGCTGGTTTTTTTAATCACCATTTCCGTGAACTGGACGACGACTGCGATCACCAGAATAAACGTAATGGTTTTTAAGAACTCCATGCCGAGGGGCGCCAAAAGATATTCGTACGCCAGATAGCTGCATAATGATGAGAGCGTCAGCACAAAGGTAGTGGCCAGGGACATGCCCATGGCGGTTTCCAGCTTGTTGGAAACGCCCATGAAAGGGCACAGGCCCAGGAATTGGACCAGTACGAAGTTGTTGACCAGTATGGTGCTCACCAGTATCAACAGGTATTCAGTCATCAGCGCCTCTTATTCAGGATCTTCACCGGCTGTATCCTAATGCTAGCCAAAGCGTCGCTTATGGAAGCTCGCCGCGCAACAGGTCGCCAGCTTCCGGAATTCCCTGGTTCCGGCGATTATTATCTGGTTGTGTCGCAGTGCGTTCAAGGCTGCGCCTGTCGCCCTTGCGCGGATTTAGCGCAAAATTGAGCTGGCGCAGCAAAACGGCGCCTGAAAGCGCCGTTGTGTCGGTTATTTAACCTGCATGCCCGGCTGCGCGCCGCTGTCCGGCTGCAACAACCAGATATCTTTACCGCCGGGGCCCGCCGCCAGCACCATGCCTTCGGACATGCCGAGCTTCATCTTGCGCGGCTCCAGGTTGGCGACCATAACCGTCAGGCGGCCCACCAGGTCTTCCGGCGCATAGGCGGATTTGATGCCGGCGAACACCTGACGCTGCTCAGTGCCGATATCCAGTTGCAGGCGTAACAGTTTGTCCGCGCCTTCCACGTGCTCCGCGGAGACGATTTTGGCAATGCGCAGGTCGATTTTGGCGAAGTCGTCGAACTTGATCGTTGGCGCAATCTCCTCTTCGGATTTCGCCTCTTTCTTGTCCTTTTTCGCTTTGCCGTTGTCTTTTGGCGCCTGCGCCATGTTGTCTTTAGAGGCTTCCACCATGGCGTCCACGGCCTTTGGATCGACCCGGGAGATCATTGGCTTGAACTCATTGACAGCATGGTCGGTCAGCGGCTGCAACGGTTTGTTCCAGACGATGGGTGTGTTCAGGAATTCCGCCGAAGCCGCAGCGACGCCCGGCAGCACTGGGGCCAGATAGGTGATCAGGATGCGGAACAGGTTAACGCCGACAGAGCAGACGTCCAACACTTCCTGCTCTTTACCTTCTTCCTTCGCCAGTTTCCAGGGCGCTTTTTCATCGATGTATTTGTTGGCCAGATCGGCCAACGCCATGATTTCTCTGACCGCTTTACTATATTCGCGATCTTCGTACGCCTGGGCGATAAAGTCGGATTTGGACAGGAACTGTTCCACCAATTCCGGCTCGCTGATCTTAGACGACAGTTTGCCTCCCGCTTTGGTAATGAACTTGGCGCAGCGGCTGGCGATGTTGACTAGTTTGCCAACCAGGTCGGCGTTCACTTTCAGCGTGAAGTCCTGCAGGTTTAAGTCCAGATCGTCCACATTGGAGGTCAATTTGGCGGCGAAGTAATAACGCAGGTACTCAGGATTCAGGTGCTCCAGATACGTCCGCGCCATGATGAAGGTGCCGCGGGACTTGGACATTTTTGCCCCGTCCACCGTCACAAAACCATGCGCATAAACAGCGCTGGGCGTTCTGAAATCCGCGCAGCTCAGCATGGACGGCCAGAACAGCGCGTGGAAGTTGATGATGTCCTTGCCGATGAAGTGATACAGCTCGGCGGTGGAGTCTTTCTTCCAATATTCGTCGAAGTCCAGATCCGCGCGCCGCGCGCACAGATTCTTGAAGCTCGCCATGTAGCCAATCGGCGCATCCAGCCAGACATAGAAGAACTTGTCAGGCTGATCTGGAATTTCGAAGCCGAAGTAGGGGGCGTCGCGGGAGATGTCCCACTCCTGCAGGCCTGCGTCTAGCCACTCCGCCAGCTTGTTGGCGATCTGCGGCTGCAGGGCGCCGCTGCGTGTCCACTGTTGCAGGAATTCCTGGAAGTCAGGCAGTTTGAAGAAGAAGTGCGTGGAGTCTTTTTCAATGGGCGTCGCGCCGGAAATGGCGGAGCGGGGATTGATCAATTCAGCGGGCGAGTAAGTGCTGCTGCATACTTCACAGTTATCGCCGTACTGGTCTTCCGCTTTACATTTGGGGCAGGTTCCTTTGATGAAACGGTCGGCCAGGAACAAGTTCTTTTCCGGGTCGTAAGCCTGGGTGATAGTGCGCGTGGCGATCTTACCCGCGTCCAGACAGGCCTTGTAAATGTACGAAGACAGCTCCCGGTTTTCTTCCGAGTGCGTGGAATAATAATTGTCGAACTCGATCAGAAACTCTGCAAAGTCACGACGGTGATCGGCGTTGACCTGATCGATCAATTGCTCCGGAGTGATACCCATCTGCTCGGCTTTAAGCATTATCGCTGTGCCGTGCGCGTCGTCCGCGCAGACATAGGTGCATTGGTGTCCGCGAAGTTTTTGGAAGCGCACCCAGATATCGGTCTGGATGTATTCCAACAGGTGCCCCAGGTGAATTGGGCCGTTCGCGTACGGTAAAGCGCTTGTGACGAGAATTTTTCTAGGCTCTCCGGACATAATTCTTTCCGTTATTACTCATATAAGGCTTGTCGCCAAGCCATGGACAATGGCCGTCGACGTCGATGCGTCGGCGGTGGTGACAAAACGCGGGACGGATGTTGTCATCAGGATTCCCGCGAGGGCGCATATGATACCGTTTGGAAGCCTGATTTTCATCCTGCCGGGCGCGATTAAATTGAATAAAACCATACTGATTCAGTATAGTATTGCCCCATCTTTCCTCTATATATCCCACCTTTTCCGGAGAACAGAATGAGCAGCATTGACAGATCTGCAGTGGAAGCCGCCATCAAGGGCTATAAGGACCCCTATCTGAAAGAAGATCTTTTCGCTATTGAGGCGATAAAGTCGCTGGATATTCAAGGGAGCACCGTCAAGCTGGAGGTGGAGTTGGGCTATCCGGCCGCGGGCGTCGCCGGCGGGTTGAAGCAGATCGTCGGTTTGGCGATTGAAGATGTGGATGGCGTCGAGCGCGCAGAGGTGAACGTCAGCTGGAAAGTTCTGCCGCATCAGGCGCAGCGCAATCTGCAGAATATCAAGAGCGTGAAAAACATCATTGCGGTCGCCTCCGGCAAAGGCGGTGTGGGGAAATCCACCACCGCCGTAAATCTGGCGTTGGCGCTGCAGAAAGAGGGCGCCAAGGTGGGCGTGCTGGATGCGGATATTTACGGTCCCAGTCAGGGCATGATGCTGGGCGTGGCCGACGGCGCCCGTCCGGATGTGCAGGACGGCCAGTTCTTTATCCCTATTCGCGCTCACGGCATGCAGGTGATGTCCATGGCGTTTCTGGTGACGGAAAAAACGCCGATGGTGTGGCGCGGACCGATGGTCAGCGGCGCGCTTCTACAATTGCTCACGCAAAGCCTGTGGGAAGATCTGGATTATCTGATTGTGGACATGCCCCCTGGCACTGGCGACATTCAGCTCACGCTGGCGCAAAAAGTGCCAGTGACCGGCGCCGTCATTGTCACCACGCCTCAGGACATCGCGCTGCTGGATTGCAAGAAGGGCATTGAAATGTTCCGTAAAGTGGATATTCCGGTGCTGGGCGTCGTAGAAAATATGAGCATTCATATCTGCAGCAACTGCGGTCACCACGAGCCCCTGTTCGGCGCCGGCGGCGGCGAGCGCGTCTCGGAAGAATACGATACGGAGTTGCTGGGGCAGTTGCCTTTGCACATGACTATCCGCGAGCAAACGGATTCCGGTTCGCCGACCGTGGCGGCGGAGCCGGACTCCGAAGTTGGCCTGATTTATCGGGATATAGCGCGCAAGCTGGGGGCGATATTGTCGCAGCGGGCCAAAAATCAGGCGCAAATGTTTCCTGAGATCATTATCAAATCGGACTGATGTCCCGTTAATAGTTGCTATAGCGCGCTGTTCCGGTATGGGACCTTTGTCTAAAACCGGCTATCCATGTATGATTGCGCGCTTATCGATCAACCAGTGCAGAATGAGTAAGAGTTATGGCGATTAAGTCGGATAAGTGGATTCGTAGAATGTCCCTGGAGCATGGCATGATCGAGCCGTACGAAGGGAACCAGGTGCGCGAGTCGGAGAATGGCAAGATCATCTCCTACGGCGTTTCCAGTTATGGCTACGATGTCCGCTGCAGTAACGAATTTAAAATTTTCACCAATGTCCATTCTGTCACCGTTGATCCCAAGGCCTTTGATTCGAAGAGTTTTGTGGATTTCGTCGGGGACGTGTGCATTATTCCTCCCAATTCTTTCGCCCTGGCGCGCACAGTCGAATACTTCCGTATTCCCCGCAATGTGCTGACTGTCTGTCTGGGCAAATCAACCTACGCCCGTTGCGGCATTATCGTCAACGTCACTCCGCTGGAGCCGGAGTGGGAAGGGCACGTGACATTGGAGTTCTCCAACACGACCAATCTGCCCGCCAAGATCTACGCCAACGAAGGTGTGGCGCAGATGCTGTTTTTTGAGTCAGACGAAGTGTGCGACGTCAGCTACAAGGACCGCGGCGGCAAGTATCAAGGGCAGGTTGGCGTTACGCTACCGAAAGCCTGATCCCTTTCTATGATGCAGGCGGCGCGCCGACGACACGTTGGTTCGCCGCCTGCGGTGTTGGTGTATCTCTGAAGAATTGGTTCGCAACATGGCGCAAGAGGGTGTCATTAAATTTGATCTGCGGCACACGCAGCAAACGCTGCCTGAGCATTTGGATCTTAGCGAGCTTGAAGCCTGGCGGGGCGTGCTGTTTGAGCATGGTCTGATCGGGCAGGATCCTTTTCGTTATGACGGCTTGGGCTACGGCAACATCAGTATGCGCGCCAGCCCGGAAGGGGCGTTTATCGTCACAGGCAGCCAAACGGGAGGCGCCTCTCAGCTTGAGGCGAACCAGTATGCCCTCGTGACGGAAGCTGAAGTGGACGCCAATCGCCTGACGTCACTTGGTGAAATAAAACCTTCCTCAGAATCCCTGACCCATGCGTTGTTGTATGCGCTTGACCCCGAGATCAAGGCGGTGGCGCATGTGCATTCGCCGGAAATCTGGCATAACGCAGCGGCTCTTGGTCTGACGACAACGCCAGAAAGCGCGGAGTATGGCAGTATGGATCTGGTCGACGCCATTAAGTCATTGTGGCGTGACGGTAAGCTGAAGACGCCCGGCGTTTTTGTCATGCTGGGACACCAGGATGGCGTGGTGGCTTTCGGATCCTCGTTAAGGGCGGCGACCGGTATTATTTTGAACGCTCATCACCAAGCAATATTCGGCGTTCCAACCTCACCCGGCGGCGACCGCCGTCTTTGATTTCCCTTATACTGGAGCCGAAGCATTCGGCCCATTCATTTAACTCTGACTAACTATTCCCGGTAAGGAGACTCCTGGTGGCGTCTTTAAAGCATTTTAAAAAACTCGAAAGTCTGCGTGGCTGGCGGCAAGTTGTATTTGTCTTATCTTTGGCGGAACGGGCGACCCCGAACCTGAAGTTGTTCGTCGAGTCTCAGGAGTTGGCGCTGTCCCGTGAAGTGAAAGGGGTTCTGGGCGCATTGTGGAAAACGGTGCAGGAAAACGCCAAGCTGCAAACTTTGCCCTACGTGGAAAAGCTGGAAGAGTTCCTCGATCAACTCAGCGACATTGACGCCTATGGCGCGCGCCCGGCGTCTGACTGGGCCCAGTTGCTCCTGCTTGGGCTGCAGTTGTGGGATGATGAGAAAACCAAAAAGGCGCGCGAAGCTTCTGAAATCTCCTTCCGCACAGTGACGGATTTTGTTGAGTTCTCCGAAGGCGAGGGGCTTTCCGACGACGAGCTGGTGGCCTTGTGGGATAAACATCCCTTGGTGAAGGATGAATTAGCATTTCATGATGAACTTTACGCCAAACTGCAGGAGCTACGCGCGCCCACTGCCGAAGGGCTGGCGGAGATACGTAAGCTCAGTCGCCAGGGTGGCGTGAGTAATATTGGTATTTCTCTGGATGGATAATCGTTCGTGCCAGCAAGCGCATCCGTAAAAATACAATTGTCTGCATTCAGCTAAAAATTGTAGTCTCTGACGCTCCCCGTAGAGGTTCTCTGCGGGAAAAAGCCTTAAACTATTATCGGTTCGGCGAAGTTTTCCGGTCGCCGGACGCCATTAAAATAATGAGTCGAGCGTAAGGGGAGTGTCATGTTGTTATCGGAATTTGGAACCAAGTTTACCAGGGAAGCTGGCATCAATTCGTTAATGGAGGATTTGGGGAACGCCCTTGCCGGAGGCGACATGATCATGATGGGGGGCGGCAACCCAGGCAACATCCCCGAAGTTCAAGCCGCGTTCCAAGACCAGTTGGCGCGCATCAGCGCTGACGCAGACGAATTCCGTAAATTGACTGGCATCTATGACCCGCCTCAAGGGGAGAAGCAATTTATCGCCGCTTTGGCGGAGTTGTTGAGCCGGGAGTACGGTTGGCCGATCAAGCCGGAAAACATCGCTCTTACCAATGGCAGTCAGTCCGCCTTTTTTATTCTCTTCAACATGTTCGCCGGGCGTTATCCCGATGGTGGTCATAAACGCATTATGTTGCCGATGACGCCAGAGTACATTGGCTATGCGGACGCTGGACTCAGTGAAGATTTCTTTATCTCATCCAGGCCGACCATCGAAATGCTGGATGAGCATACTTTTAAATACCACGTTGATTTTGACCATCTCAATATTGACGAGAATGTCGGCGCCATGTGCGTATCCCGTCCCACCAACCCGACGGGCAATGTATTGACCGACACTGAAATGGCGCGCTTGATCGCTATGGCGAAGGAGCATGATGTGCCGCTCATTGTCGACGGCGCTTACGGCCTGCCTTTCCCTGACTTGGTGTACATCGACGCCAAACCCGTTTGGGATGAGCATTTGATATTGTGCTTGAGCCTGTCCAAGCTGGGCTTG
Source organism: Hahella sp. HNIBRBA332 (assembly GCF_030719035.1). NCBI lineage: Bacteria > Pseudomonadati > Pseudomonadota > Gammaproteobacteria > Oceanospirillales > Hahellaceae > Hahella > Hahella aquimaris. Next base: position 3,827,584 of record NZ_CP132203.1, on the reverse strand, counting down.
CCGGCGGTCAGAACGGGGATCGTGATCGCTCAACCGGAAATCATCAAAGCTGTGGCGTCGGTTAATGCCATCGTTAATCTGGCGCCAGGAAGCTTCGGCGCTATGTTGACCAAAGACTTTGTCCGCAGCGGCGAAATTCTGCGAATCAGCCGTGAAGTGGTTAAGCCATGCTATCAGGCTAAGGCTGAGAAGGCGGTGGCGACGCTGCATCGAGAGTTGGATGGGTTGCCTTTTGCGTTGCACAAAGCGGAGGGCGCCATGTTTCTGTGGCTATGGCTGCGCGATTTCCCGCTTTCCAGTCATGAGCTTTACCAGCGCCTGAAGCAAAAGGGTGTGTTGGTGGTGTCTGGCCACTATTTCTTCCCGGGATTGCAGGAAGAGTGGGAGCATACTCATGAGTGTCTGCGTATTACTTATTCGCAGGACGAGGAGTTGGTGGAGAAGGGCTTGAAGATTATGGCGGAAGAGATCCGTCGCCTTTACGCAGAAAAGTCCTGATTGATGAAATCCGTACGGAGCGAGCGCTTTCGCTCTGTACGGATGAGTAACTAAGAGTGGTGCGTCAGGGTTTGATAACCCGGTCGCCCACTTTGGCCTTTTCCAGATAGATTTCGTATTTCTCTCCATCCGGTTCAATCTGCACCATTTGCACCAACAGGTAATTCCAGTCCTTAGCGAACCAGAGGCGGGTTTGTCGATCGCTGTCCGGCTTGCGAACTTTTTCCACGACGATGCAGTCGATTTTCCCCAGGCGGGTGTCCAGCTTTTCTTCGCCAACTACACTGAAGACGAATTCCTTGAGATGTCCGCCATCTGCGACCTTATAAACTAGGTCGGTCATCCCTTTCGCCAAGTCCAGACGTAGCTGTAACTGGTAGCTGAGCTTGTCCAGTGTCTGCTCTGGAATGGTCATGCTCCATGGCTTGTTCTCAACATTGTTGCGAACGGACATCTTGTCCCAGTTGAAATCCACGGTGGCTTTTTTGTCCTTAACCCAGCCGCTCCGCTCATAGGAGTAGTTGGTGGGGCGGATGTAGTTGTTAACCCATTGGAAATTAACGCGCTCATTAATATCCACGATGAACGAGTTCACATCGAAATTGTACGACCAGGAGCCATCCTCAAGCTGTTTTAACTCTCTAACGGCGGTGCCGCGAATGGGAATGCCTTTTTTGTAAGAAGCTTTATATTCCGCCTTGGTGGGGATCAACTCCTGATTTGCGTAGGCCTGACTCGGCGCTGTTACTGCAGAGGCCGCTACTAAAAATAACGAACATGCAACAGGAAGCCTTAGTGTATCTGCGAGCGCCCTGAGGTGTCCCCGCATATATGGTTCTCCGTTGTTTAACTGACAGATCAACATTAAGCGCTCAGGCGCCTGGGATCAAGCGTCCCCAGGCGTTATCGCATTGCTGATTTGTAATCCGGCGGGAGGAAGTTCGGCGTCATCCAGATAGGCGCGCTCGTCGCGCATGACCAGCCTGCTTTCGCAGAACCAGCGCACGGCTTGCGGATATATAAGGTGCTCCTGCAATTGTACGCGATCCGCCAGGCGCTTGGGATCGTCGCCGGGCAGAACGGGAACGACCGCCTGGATAATGTTGGGGCCGCCGTCCAGTTCTTCCGTTACAAAATGCACTGTGGCGCCATGTGCTGTGTCGCCAGCTTCCAGCGCCCTTTGATGTGTGTTGAGCCCCTGATACTTGGGCAGCAGTGAAGGGTGGATGTTGAGCATGCGCCCATGATAATGGCGCACGAACTCGACTGTAAGAATGCGCATGAAGCCCGCCAGCACCACCAGATCAGGAGTGTGGCGGTCTATTTCCGCCATCAGCGCCTGGTCAAAGTCGGTCCGGGTTTCAAATTGCTTATGGTCGATTACTGTCGCGGGAACGCCCGTCTTGGCGGCGCGCTCAAGGCCGTAGGCGTTCTCTTTATTACTGATGACACTGACAATCTCGCCGTGAACGGTATCTGCGGTGACGGCGTCCAGCAATGCCTGCAGGTTGCTGCCAGAGCCAGAAATTAAAACGACGATTCGCCGCGGCGCGGATTCAGTTGCAATAGTCACGCTTAGTCAACCAAGCCTTTCAGTTCGACAACGGGTTCTTCTTCCGTGTGGGCTTCTATCGTTCCCAGACGAAACACTGTCTCTCCTGCTGCGCTCAGTAACTCCTGCGCTTTTTCGGCGCTGTCCGCGGGTACGCAAACCACCATGCCAATACCGCAGTTGAAGGTGCGGAACATTTCGTTCCAAGCGACATTGCCGTTTTCCTGCAACCAACTGAATAGTGCGGGAATCGCGAAGGCGCTGACGTCGACGACAGCCTTCGCATGCGCAGGCAGTACACGGGGCAGGTTTTCCAGCAGGCCGCCGCCAGTAATATGGGATAGCGCGTGGACAGGAGTCTGACGGATCAGTTCCAGCAACGGTTTAACGTAGATGCGAGTGGGCGCAAGCAGCGCTTCGCCCAGGGTGGCGTCGCCAAACGGCTGATTCAAATCTGCGCCGCTGACTTCTACGATCTTGCGCACCAGAGAGTAGCCATTGGAGTGAACGCCGGAGGAGGCCAGTCCAAGCAGTACATCGCCGGGTTTGACCAGGCTGCCGTCAATAATTTTGGACTTTTCAACGATCCCAACGCAGAAGCCGGCCAGATCATAGTCGTCGCCTTCGTACATGCCGGGCATTTCTGCGGTCTCGCCGCCGACCAGTGAGCAGCCCGCCTGACGACAGCCTTCGCCGATGCCGGTGACGACGGTCGCCGCCACGTCCACGGACAGTTTGCCGGTGGCGTAGTAATCCAGGAAAAACAAAGGTTCGGCGCCCTGTACGATCAGATCGTTGACACACATGGCCACCAAGTCGATGCCGATGGTGTCGTGCTTGTTTATTTGCATGGCCAGTCGTAGCTTGGTGCCCACGCCGTCGGTGCCGGAAACCAGAACCGGCTCCTGATAGCCTTTCGGCAGTTCGAACAGGGCGCCGAATCCGCCGAGTCCGGCCATCACTTCCGGACGGCGCGTCGCCTGCGCGGCGCCCTTGATGCGCTGCACCAGCGCATTGCCAGCGTCGATATCAACCCCAGCGTCACGATAACTTAAAGAAGGCTTGTCATTGGAAGCGGTCATAATAGGTGTCTGCCCTATAGCGTAGGTCCACGGAAAGGAGGCGTATTTTAACAGCCCAGTTCCCCCAGCGCCAATGCAGTAAACAATAAGTCGTAGCGGCTATTCGACTGAAGAGTCGGGCGGCATTGAAGTTAATCGGCTTTAATAGTGGAGAAAAGTTAAATGGTGTATCCTTGCCTGTCGTGCTTAGGCTCCGTATATCACCCGCCTGACGATACTGTGGTGGAAGGGGCGAAAAGGGCGCTCCCGGGCGATTGCGTCGGGTCGTCCGTAGTTTGAAAAATACGGGAGGATGGCTTGAAACAGGCCGCTAGATTGTTGTTCCGGGCGATCGTCCTGAAACGCCGGATACTGTCGTTTTTATCTTTATTCTTACTGTGCGGATATGCCCACGCTGTCGCGATCAGCGATATTTATGACGTGGAAGTGCCAGTTTCCGGACAGAACCCGAAAGAACGCGCCGAAGCTGTCGAGAAAGGCGCAGGCATGGTCATGGATCGCGTCGCAGGTAATGGCGGCTGGCGCAATGTCTTGGATGTGGCGGTGTTGGCGGAGCAGGCGCCGCGTCTGTTGGAGGAATACAGTTATGGATACGCGGTAGTGGATTCAGGTTCCGGTCCGCGTCGTCTGCTTGTATTGAAAGCGCATTACTCCGCACAGGGGTTTGAGAACCTGCTCAGTCAGTACAAAGTACCCGTATGGGGCCGCAATCGGCCGCAGGTGCTGGTATGGATGGCGGTGGAAGGCGATCGCGGACGTGAGATCCTGGGCGAAGGCGCTTCTCACAACTTGGTGGCTGCGGTGAAATATTCCGCGCAGCGTTGGGGTGTGCCTCTATTGTTGCCGTTGATGGATCTGCAGGATGCGTCCAGTCTGAATACTTCGGATTTATGGGGTTTTTTCGCGGAGCCTGTTGAGGCGTCTTCCACGCGTTACAGTCATGACTCTATCCTGATGGTGCGAGCCTATCCGAGAAGCGGTCGTTGGAGCGGCATGTGGCAGTTGCGCGTCAGTGGCCAGAAAATCGCGGAAGAGAATGTCGAAGCGGACACAATCAGCGCTATGGCGGATAAGATGATGGAGTCCGTAGCGCTGTCGCTGGCCCATAAGTATGCGGTTAACCTGGGGGTGGACGCCCAGGGTGATGAAGTGACCGTGGAAGTGTCGAATGTTACGGATTTCCGCGCTTATGCGGATATTCTCAAGTATATGCGTCAACTGGCTCCAGTTAAGAAAGCGGAGCCTGTGTATGTCGGTGAAGACATCGTACGTTTTCAATTGAAGCTGAATGGTTACCCCGAACAGCTGGCGGAACATCTGGCGCTACAGCCAAGACTGCGTCCTGAGTTAGGTCCTTCTACTCAGGAAGAGGTCGGACGCAGACTTTATTATTCCTGGGCGGGCGACCGCTAGGCTGACTAGAGGCCCTGGCGTTTCCCCAAGCTGCGGTCTCTTTCGTCAGGGTGAGCTAGAGAGCAGTATTCAATTAGAGCGACGCCCGTACGCCGGGCCGTCACACGGAATGACGACGCAACAGGTTTCCGGATAACTTCAGATTTTTTCATGGCCGGAGGAAAGCAGGATTTGCGATTAGAGTGGAGACATATCCCTAATGTCATAACCGTGTTGCGCATTTTCCTGATTGGGCCGATCGCATACTGTCTGGCCCGTGAACTATATCGGGAAGCCATGTGGCTGTTTTTTGTCGCAGGCGTCTCTGATGCGTTGGATGGTTTCCTGGCGCGGGCCTGCAAATGGTCAAGTCGTTTCGGCGCCGTGACCGATCCGTTGGCGGATAAAGCTTTGCTGGTCACGGTGTTTATCGTGTTGACTTACAATCAGGTTCTACCACTTTGGTTGACCTTGTTGGTCTTCGCCCGGGATGTGATCATAGTGGCGGGAGCCTTGACCTACCACAAACTGGTCGGCGCCTATAAAATGCAGCCCTCGCTGTGGGGCAAGCTCAGTACGCTGAGCCAGATAACCTTTATCCTTGCGGTGATTTTGAATCTCGCGGGAATAGCCATGCCTCCATGGGCTCTTGAGGGCGGAGTCTGGGTTGTCGCGCTGACCAGTTGCATCAGCGGCGCGCACTACGTGATTCTGTGGGGAGGCAGATTTTATCGCGCTCGCAACGGACTGGCCAAGTGAAGGCGCTGTAACTGCTTATTAGACTTTGCGTAGAAGATGCGGAAATCAGAAAACACACAAATGGCGCTGCGGCTGTCGAATGGCGAAAGCGCTACGCTGGAAAACTTTTTCGAGCCCCCCTCCGGCGTTGTGGTGCAGTCCATTCAACGCTTTCTCACTGCGTCTGAAGATACCGTGTTTTCCATTTGCGGCGCCTCCGCTCAAGGTAAAACCCACCTTCTGATGGCCGCCTGTAACGGCTTTCACAACGCGAAATGCTTTTATCTGTCTTTGCGTGAGTACGCGGACTTTGGCGTGGATGTGCTGGCCGGGTTGGAATCTTTCGATGTACTGTGTTTCGATGACATTGACGCCATCGCCGGGCAGCCGGAGTGGGAAGAGGCGTTGTTCCATTTGTTTAATCGTTGTCGCGATCGCGGTTGCAAGTGGCTGATCACGTCGGCGGAAGCGCCTTCCCAGACCTCATTTTTGTTACCTGACCTAAAGACTCGCTTGGCTTGGGGAGAATGCGTGCGCCTTCCTGAGCTGGACGAGGTGCAACGCATTAACGTTCTGGATATCAAGGCGGCGAATATTGGCTTTCGTCTTTCGGATGAGGTTAAGCAGTACATTATGCGCCGCGCCCCACGGGATTTAAGCTCGCTTTCTCTGATTTTGGAGCGACTGGACAAGGCTTCCCTGGTGGAAAAACGGCCCATAACCGTGCCTTTCGTCAAATCTGTGATGAATTGGTGACCCTTCCAGGCCTTAAGGTCTAACTTTTTGCCTGTTTGGCTGGCAAAATCCCCCCTGATCAGTAAGAATTTTCAGGATATAAAAATAAGCGGGGGGATTATGCGCAGAGTAGTCTTTAATCAAAAAGGCGGAGTGGGTAAATCCAGTATTGTCTGTAATCTGGCCGCCATCAGCGCCGCGCAGGGCTCCAAGACCTTGGTTGTGGATCTGGACCCGCAAGGCAATTCGAGCCTTTATCTGCTGAGCCGCAACGTCATGGAGTTGAAGGACACGGTGGCGGACTTTTTTGAGCAGACCATGGCTTTCAACTTATTCAATAAAAAGGTGGATGATTTCATTCACGCTACTCGTTATCCCAATCTTTTTGTCATGCCCGCCAGTCCTGAGCTGGAGTTTTTGGAGCGTAAGCTGGAGGCGCGGCACAAGATTTATAAGCTGCGCGATGCGCTGGTGAAGTTGGGTGACGTATTCGACCGAATTTATATTGATACCGCCCCAGCCTTGAATTTTTACACCCGATCGGCGTTAATCGCCGCCCAGCGATGTCTGATTCCGTTTGATTGCGACGACTTCTCCCGGCAGGCCTTGTACTCCATTCTTGGGGAGATCCAGGATTTGCAGGAGGACCACAACAAAGATCTTAAAGTGGAAGGGATTGTCGCGAATCAGTTTCAACCGCGAGCGAATCTGCCGACGCAGATTATTGAGTCCATGAAGGAAGAAGGCTTGCCGGTACTGCCGGTGCGCCTGAACGCCTCCGTGAAGATGAAGGAATCTCATCAGGCGCATGAGCCTCTGATACATTTCGCTCCCAAGCATCCGCTGACACAGCAGTTTCAGGAATTGCACACGATGCTCCAAGGAGCGTCTGTCTTGTCCGAGGCTTGATCAGCGTGTGTCAGAGCATTGTTTTTTTGAGCACGTAATTGTTGTAAGAGTAGGCAGTAGTGACAGATCGAGTATACGTAGAGTTGGCGGATGTCCTGTTGGGGCTGGAATTGGAACTCCGAAATTTAGGTTTGTGGCGGGAAGACCCGCCGCACGAGGAGGCTCTCGCCAGTGTGACGCCATTTTGCGCAGACACGCTGGAGTTCCATGAGTGGCTGCAATTCATATTTATTGAACGCATGAAAGTGATTGTGGAATACCGTGCGCCCATGCCGCCTATGCGTAGTGGAATTGAGCCGGCGGCGGAAATGGCGTATCAAGGGCAACTGAGTAAAGTGGCTGGCCTTTTAGCTTCATTGCGCAAGGTGGACGAAGCCATCAACAACGCGCGGGACGTATTGCCGGATGGTCAGGGATTCAGTCGGAACTAAGTAAATCGTGCACGTGATTCCGCACCTGAGGAATCACCTCTTCTTCAAACCAGGGCCGTTGCTTCAACCATAAAGTGTTGCGAGGAGAAGGGTGCGGTAGTGGAACCAGTCGGGGAAACCAGTCGCGCCAATGCATAACGTTTTCCGATAAGCTTTTGTAAGCATTCGGCAAATAAGCTTGCTGCGCGTACTGTCCCACCAATAGGAAAGTCTCCAGACGAGGCAGGTGCGCCAGAATTTTGTGGTGCCAGTGTTGATGACACTCTTTTCGCGGAGGAAGGTCGCCGCTGCGGCCTTTGCCGGGATAGCAAAATCCCATCGGCATGATGGCGATCCGGCTGGTGTCGTAAAAGATACCTTTGTCCAAACCGAGCCAGGCGCGCAGCCTGTCGCCACTGGGATCATTCCAGGGAATGCCGGTTGCGTGCACGCGAGTCCCCGGCGCCTGCCCGATAATCATCAGACGGGCGGCGGCGCCCACTTTCACAACAGGGTTGGGATCCAAGTGCTGTTCGCACAGCCTGCACGCCCGGACCTCCCGCAACAGCAGGCTTAATTCATTATCGTTATCTGTTGTATCTATCCGTCTTTGTGTCATCGTCTCAGGGGTATAAAGGCTTCGTTATTGGCGAACCCGATTATCCATACAACGAAGGCTTTTCCTGGAAAGGGGCTTGCGCATTCTCGCTCAGTAGTTGGTTCAGGCGCCTATCATGACATCTACGCCCTGATCCGCATATATCTGCTTGATCTTTAGCAGGTCGTCTCGCAGGGATTCCGAGGGGAAGATTTTGCCCAGAATGCGGCCGCGCTTACGTTTGCTGTCCGACATCATCAGGATGATCGGCGCACCGGCTGCTTTGGCGATATGCCAGAATCCAGTGCGTATGGGTTTACGCTCTTCCCGCATTTTGTTGCGGGTGGCCTCTGGTGCGATGGCCAGGGTAAAGGTGGCGCGTTTGGCGAACTCCGTACGCATCTGATCGACAAGATTGGTTTTGGAGCCTCTGTCTACAGGGATACAGCCGAATTTGGATAGGAACCAGGAGAATGGCCACACAAACAGATCTTTTTTGACCAGTGTGTGCAGTTTGCGGCGGTAAATACAGAACAGCGCCAGAATACGCACCCCGTCCATGTTTGTGGTGTGAGGAAAGCCGATCACCACTTGCTTATCTTCCCACAGCTCTGGTTTTTCGTCATAAGTCCAGCCGCTGAATTTGAAAAGGAGTTTTGAAAGCAGGTACAACATTGCTGTTAATTCCGGGTAAAAATGGTGTGGGACGGAGCCACTTTTAAGGTTTCAGCCCGCCATTGTAACTCACAACCGATTGTAACTCACAACCGTCAGAGCGGGTACACAAGTCCATGGTCGCCAGGCTGTGATAGATGGAGCCGTTTGTTCCCTGTGTGCTCTGATAAAGTTCAACAGCCTCTACGTAAAATTGGAGTGGAGCGATCAGGTTGGCTCGCAAATCCAGACGCTGACGTCGGGAACGTCCTCTGGCCAAGGTAAGGTGAGGGCGAAAAACACGTTCGTCGACGGGCTCCCCAACATGTGCTATGCGGGATTTGATATGTTCATGCAGCGCTAGCAAACGATCATTGGCTCTAATCTGCGCAGTCAGGTATCCCGCGCGCTGGACGCTGGGAAAGGGGGTAATGGTCTCGAACACAATAGAAAAAGGCGGGAAGCCCTGTAAACACTCGCGGACGTCCTCCACCAGACGCTGCGCTACCTCAGGGTGAAGGTCAGCAAAAAAATGCAGGGTGATATGCAGCTGCTCCCTTGTTTGCCAGCGATAGTGGCGCGATAGCTCTGGATGCAGTGTTTGCAGGCGCTCCATGTCCAAGAGCAGACGCTCTTTGACGCTAAGGGGTGGAACCAGGGTAAAAAAGCATCTCATGGCGGTTGTAGGGTTATTTGCGTTGCTGTAGTTGCTTCAGCAGATCCCACTTTTGCGCGGTGGAATAGCTGCTCCAGTCCAGGATTTCCTGCAATGTGCGCTTACATCCGCAGCAGACATCATGTTCATCGAGGCAGCAGTTACGCACGCAAGGGTTGGCGGGTTCGCCGTCGGCGTCGGTTTGGCTTGGGGCTTTGCTTGCGCCGCTCCACCAATCTTGTGGGGGCGTTGACGGTGGCCAGCGTTTGGGCATAAGCGACTCGCTTTGAAGGCTCGTCTCAGTTCAGCGGGAGGCCGATCTGACCTCCTTCAGGGTTAAGCACGCCTTGCTTCAGGGCGTTAAAGAACTCCGGCAATTGATCGGAAGGCATGGGCAGGGAGTATAGATGTCCCTGTACGTAACGAACATTGTGATTACGGAAGAAGGTTTCTTGTTCTGTTCTCTCTATGCCTTCCACAATGACGCGCATATTCATGCGGCTGGCGATACTGAGCAAAGTCTCAAGAATGGCGGCGTCATAGTCGTCTCCCGGTACGTTGCGGGTGAGGGCGCGGTCGATTTTTACTGCGTCCACCGGTAGCCGGGCCAAGTTGGACAGTGAAGAAAGGCCGGAGCCGAAGCTGTCGATGGTGATATTGACGCCGATCTCCTTGAGCCTGCCTAATATATCCGCTGCTTCTGCAGGATTGTTCACCAACACCTGCTCGCCGATCTCCAGGTTTAGAAATGCGGGATTGACGCGTATTTCGGCGATGACTCGCTTCAACGTCTCCACCATCTGAGGGTGATGCAGTTGGCGTGCGGAAATGTTGATCGCCACTTGTACGTGAGAGCGGCTCATGGCCTGAATCGCCCTGCATTGCAGGCAGGCGTTGTAGAAGATCCACTCGCCCAGGGCGGGCAGTAGACCGGTTTGTTCGGCCACTGTGATGAATTCATGCGGCGCCAGCACGCCCCGCTTGGGGTGACGCCAACGCAGCAGGGCCTCCAGTCCGACAATATGCTGGTTTTCCAGGTCGATCTGGGGCTGATAGTAGATATCGAACTGATGTCCGGATATGGCCGCGCGCAGCTCTTGCTCTGTATTGATCTGGTGCGTGAGCTCGTCGTTCATTTCCTTCTGATAAATCTGGATGTTGTTGCGACCGGCTTTCTTGGCGCGGTACATGGCCATGTCAGCGTTTTTTAGCAGCACAGAATATTCCACGCCGTCCCTGGGCGACACGGTGACGCCGATACTGGTGGTGATCACCAGTTGCTGTCCAGGCAGCTCGACGGGTTTGGTAATGGCTTCCAGCAGGTTGCGGCCCACCAATTCACAGTCTTCGGCTCCGTTGACCCGGTTCAGAAGGATGGCGAACTCATCGCCGCCAAGACGGGCGATAGTGTCTTCCTCCCGCACACAGGACGCCAGACGACGGCAGATCTCCTGCAGCAGCGTATCGCCGGCGTCGTGACCCAGGGTGTCGTTGATGCGTTTGAAGTGGTCTATATCCAAGCTGATCAAGCCGACGTCATGTTGCCGGCGGGAGGCCTGCTTCAAAGCCTGGCGGCAGCGATCCTCGAACAGGCGACGATTGGCGGCGCCCGTCAGTACATCGTAGTGGGCGAGAAAGTGCAGTTGGTTCTGGGTTTCGCGGATGGTGGAGATGTCCTGGCCGATAATGATCGCCTGGGTCAGCTCCTCGTCCACATCCACCACGCGGTTGATGTTCCACAGCATGACGTGGGAGCCGCCATCCGCCGCAGTCATTTCGCTTTCCAGATTTTCCACCGGGACGCCGGTTTCCAGCACCTTGGTGATTTTCCAGGCGGTTTCATCCTGAAACGCCTTCGGCACGAAGCAGGTGATGTAATTCTTGCCGTAGATATCTTCCCGGTGGTACCCGAATAGTCGACTGGCGGCGCCATTCCACTGAACGATGCGGAAGTTCTTGTCCATGACAATGATGGGGCTTCCCGCTGTTTCAATAATGGCGCGGTAGCGACGGGTTGATGTGCGGAATGAGCGCTCCGCCTGCTTGCGAATATGTACTTCGTCCTGCAACTCCTGATTGATGGCCTCAAGCTCGCGGGTGCGTCGCTGCACCAGTTGCTCAATAGCGTCTTCCACTCGCGAGCGATCATCGGCGAGCGCAGACAGGTAGAGGCTGAATATGGTCATCACCGCCACTTCGCTGTGAAACAGATTAAAGCGGGCGAGAGAGCCATATCCGGTATCGCCGTAACCATAAGCCAGCAGCGCGGCCAGTCCGGACAGAGAGATCGCGAGCACCCCGCCGAAACGGCCAAAGCGCAAGCTCGACCAGGCGAATAGTGGCAGGAGTAAGAATAAAGCCATGCCGCCGTTTTTAATCAGCAGACCTCCCGCCATGAGGAGTAAAGCGATCCATGTCAGCACCTCCCAGATCCGGGCGATGGCGAGAGCGTAGAACTCTTTCCTGCGACGCCACTGGGTATAAATCGGGACGGTCAGCAGAATGGGCATGCCGATGCTGTACAGAAGATAAAGCGTCGTTTGCAGCAGTACTTCCCCAGGCATAGCTCCACCTACCAGTAATGCGATAGGCAGGCCAGCCGCCAAGGCGCTCAGGAACAGACTGGCCAGCAGATTCCATAACCGGGTTTCCGAGTGGGGTGGAGTGACGTTTGTCTGCAACAGCAGATACAGGCGCTTCAATAGTATTGGCTGTGCGCAAAGCGCGGCGCTGATAGCGACGATAAGGGGGAGTGCGGCAATCAGCGGATGAGAGGTTTCCTGGCGCCATAACGCCAACACGCCGGTAAACGTGGCGATAATGATAACCGGCAGGGCGCGCAGCCCGTAACGGAAATAGGCAATGGCGCAAACGGCGGCGCTGGGCCAGATCCAGGGAAGAGATTCAACGGAAGTGAATAAGCCGGCGGAAAGCGCGCTGACAACAGCGACTGCGCCAATAATAAGCAAAGTTCGCCATTCGCCGCGTCCCGACGATGATGGGGAGTCGTTGCTTATCAGGCCGTTGTCATCTGGCATGTTGTATTAGGAACCGGATGCTGCTGTTCCCTGTGTCCCTGAGTCAGTTTGAGCGCGAATTTGCGACCGTGTAAGGAAACTATAGTGTAATCAGACTGCTTCCGACGACATCACGACTGCAACGATATGTATCCTCATGTAACTGAACGTAAAGGGATTTGCAGTGTGTCGTCGGGAGCTTGCTGGCGCTGTCGCCTCAGATCAGGCGCATGGAAAGGTCAATGGCGCGGCAGTGTTTGGTGACGCCGCCGATGGAGATGAAGTCCACGCCAGTTTCAGCGATCGCCGCCAGGGTTTCGGAAGTGACGCCACCGGACGCCTCAAGTTTGGCGCGCCCCTTATTAACGGCGACAGCATGCGCCATTTGATCAATACTGAAGTTGTCCAGCATGACGATATCGGCGCCGGCGTTAAGGGCTTCCTGCAGTTGCTCCATGGTTTCCACTTCCACTTCCACCGGTTTGCCGGGGGCGATGCGGTGGGCTTCTTCCACTGCGTTATGGATGGAGCCGCAGGCCATGATGTGGTTTTCCTTAATCAGGAACGCGTCCCACAGACCGATGCGGTGATTGCGGCAGCCGCCACAGGAGACCGCGTATTTTTGCGCGACCCGCAGGCCCGGCAGTGTTTTGCGGGTGTCCAACACTTTGGCTTTGGTGTGGCTGACCATATTGGCGTATTGGCGCGCCTGGGTCGCCACACCGGACAGGGTTTGCAGGAAATTCAATGCGGTGCGCTCCGCCGTCAGCAGTGACCGTGCGCGTCCGCTGACGGTGAACAATACGTCATTGGCGCGGGCCTGGTCGCCGTCTTTGAATTTCCAGTCCACTTTGCAGTCCGGGTCGACTTTGGCGAAAACAGCGTTAACCCACTCCACACCGCAGATGATAGCGTCTTCACGAGTAATGACTCTTGCTTCGGCGCGCTGTTCCGCAGGAATCAGCATGGCGGTGATGTCGCCTGAACCGATGTCTTCCGCAAGGGCTTTCTCTACGTCTTGTTGAATGGCGGGTTGAATGAGTTGTTCCAACATATATAAAGGCTCAAAGTGTGGTGTGTGAATTCGGCGATAAAATCAGCGTGCCGTTACGTTGAGTGAACGATAATCGTTGCAAAGCGCTCATCCCGAGCAGGATTTCGTCTTCTTCCGTCATGGAAGAGAGAATGCTGGCCTCAACGTTATGCAACTCGAAGGGGCCGATGGTGAGCGTTTTCAGATAGGTGCGAGTGGCCTCGACGGCGCCGTTGGCGGTCTGTACGTAGCCCCGGCTCAGCTTGGGCAACTTCAAGCGCTCCGCCAACTCGGCGGGCACCGCCACGGTAGTGGCGCCGGTATCCAGCAGGAAGTCCACTTGCTCTCCGTTGATGAGTCCAGTAGTCAGGTAGTGGCCCTGATAATTGGATTGTAAGACCAATTCCTGCGCTCCATTGGCGGACTGGATTATCACGGGGGACTGATTGGGATTCTGCCTCTTCTTTTCCCAAAAGTCGAAAAACTGGGTTAGCAGGAGAATGCCGACGATCCATGCGGCGATGAACATTCCTTTTCCGATTCCGCGGACCTGTGAGGGATTATTTTGACTCATAACTGCGGGCTTGATTTGGATACCGGATAATTCTTCAAGGCAGGTCATAATAACCTATAAACGGAGTCTCACAAGAGGCAATTAATTCAAGGGTTTCAAAGCGGTATCGGTTAATGTGTGATCAGTGTCACCCGGCAACAATTTGTGACAAAAGACGGTATGGTGACGGTATATACTTGCACCGTGGACAATATTACGTCGCTTTGTGACGTATTTTGTCAAGCAATGCATGTGGTTACCTGTTGTCAGGAAGTGCTAGTTGGGAGAAAGTATGTCAACGAGTTCAAAAGTTGTCCGTCTTGACGTTTCAAGGAGTCAGCAAGAGGCTGTCAAGGGTGTGAAGTTACCGGCACTGTTAATCAAATTACGCGACCGTTGTGGCGAGCACAACCGTAAACTCCTGGACAGGTTATTTGAGCAAGTTGACGACTCGTTTTTTGACTTGGCGGACAAATCCGCGACTAACTCTGAGCAGGCGTTGTTCTTTGACGCCATGCGTGAAATCCGCCTGAAGAAAGAGCGTATCGCTGCGCTTTTCATGCAGTATTACAATCGCGACTTTCAGTTTCCCGACGCACAAACCCCTGGAATGCTGAAGGCCAACTTCGATCCTCAAAATCTGACGCTGGTGCAGGACGATAAGCTGGAGGAGCAGGTCGCCATCGACAATATGGTGAACCGCTTTAAAAGCGAAATTGGCCGTGACCTTGAGCACCTGACCATTCGTTTGGACTCGCTGTTGTTTGACGTCAGCGTGGAAGAGGAAAACAACCCGCTTGGCCCCCAGCGCATGGTCACCAATTTCGTTACCGCCTGCGCCGAACTGGATATGGGGATTCGCGCCAAGCTGGTGTTCTTCAAACTATTTGAAAAACACGTGCTGACGCAGAATAAAGCCGTGCTGGAAGCCGCTAACAAATTCCTGGCGGAGCAGGGCGTGATGCCTGATCTGAGCGCCAGCCGCAGCGTGCGTCGCACTGGCGTTAATTTGCCTCATGCCAGCGGCTCGGTGATTGATCAGAACACCGGCGCGGTGGGTGAGTACAATGAAGGCGGGTGGGATCCACAAATTGATCCGCTGCAATATATGCGTCAATTTTCTGACGCTCAATTGGCGGGCGCGGCGGGAGCGGCGGCCAATTTGCCTGTTGTTCAGCAAACTGCGTTATTAAATTTACTGTCCCGTCTGCAGACAAACAATAAGGCTCCGGCGGCGGCGTTGTCTGATAATGGCTTGATCAACTTCATGAGTTTGATGGAGCGTGCGGTCCTCAGCAAGGAAGGACAGCCCCGCGCATCCGTGGGTCGTTTGGACCAGGATGTGATGAACCTGGTCACCATGTTGTTCGAATTCATTTTGGATGACCGTCAATTGCCGGCGGCGATTCGCGCGGTGATTGCGCGTTTGCAGATTCCCATTCTGAAAGTGGCGTTGCTGGATCGCACCTTTTTTAATCAGGGCGGTCACTCTGCGCGTAGATTGCTGAATGAAATGGCCACCGCCTCTATTGGCTGGACTGAAAAAGCGCCAGGCGAACCTGACCCGTTCCTCGCCAAGCTGGAGGAAGTGGTGCAGCGTCTGGTGACGGAGTTCGACAACGACATCACCATCTTTGACGAAGTGCTGGAAGATTTCATCCGTTTCCGCGAGAGCGATAAAAAGCGTCGGCACCTGCTGGAGCAGCGCACTCGCGACGCGGAAGTCGGGCGCGCCAAATCCGACGCCGCCAAGAAAGTGGTGCAGGATGTTCTGAACGATATGCTGGCCGGCAAGAACATTCCTGCTCTGGTGATGGAAGTATTAAAGGAAGGCTGGAGCAATTATATGGTGCTGCTGCAGCTGAAAAGCGGTAGAGAGCATCCCGATTGGCTGCAGGCTCAATCTGTGGCGGCGCGACTGATTCAGGGGTGCGATCCTGAAGATACAAGCGCGGAAGCGCCGGAAGTCGCGGCGGTGGATAAGTTGATGGAGGAACTGCGCACTGGTCTGCAACAAACTGCATACAAGCCGTTCGAGCTGGATAAGACCCTGCGTCAGCTGCAGAAGGTGTTGTCGGAAACCACACAGCAACGTCTGGCGAAAGAGATGACGCTGGATGATGAAGACATGGTGGAGGTGGAAACGCTGGAAGTGACGTCCGCGCCTGCTGTTAAGAACGAAGACGCTTACATCCAGGCCGCCATGCGAGTGTTGAAAACGCCAGAGCCGCCGGTGGCGTTACGCAAAGCCCAGGAGCCGATGCCAGAAACTGCGCCTGAACCGGTTACGGAAGTCGCTGAAGTTAGGCAGCCTGAGCCAGTGGCGCAAGCGCCAGCCCGTATTGTCCTGATTGAAGAAGACAACGAAGAGCCGGCGGTGGAAGTAGAAGCGGATGAAGACAGTCTGAAACTGGTTGATCGCCTGAACATCGGCACCTGGGTGGAGATCAACGAAGGCGAAGACAAGAAGTATCGCTGCAAGCTGGTAGCGATTATTCAGACAACTGGCAAGTACATCTTCGTAAACCGCATGGGTGTTAAAGTGGCGGAGAAGAGCCGTATGGGGCTGGCGATCGCTCTGAAGAGCGGAGGTATGTCGCTGCTGGATGACGGCCTGCTGTTTGACCGCGCGCTGGAGTCCGTTATCGGCACCTTGCGCAAGGAAACCCCTAAGAAATCCTAGTTCGCCCACCGGTCCCATTGAGGGGATCGGTGTCGGCATAAAAGTGATATTTTATCCTCATTGCATTCCCTCTCATACCCGCTCTCCTCAGCCTAATTCTTTCGACAGGCTTGATCCACGCCTAAACTCTATCTAAAGTTCTGATTTCGCTGCGCTTCCTAAGCTGGGCCAAAACCTGTGGAAAATTCTGAATTTACAATAGACGCTCAGGGATGGTTGAGTCTGGTGAAGCGAATGCCTTCGCCTAATTTCAATCAACGACCGACAGATGCGGAGATCAGTCTGTTGGTGGTTCATAATATCAGCTTGCCTCCTGCTCAGTTTCGTGGCGAGTTTGTCTGTGATTTCTTCCTGAATCGTCTGGACTGTGCGGCTCATCCTTATTTCAGGGAGATCAGTCATTTACAGGTTTCCTCGCATTTGTTCGTCCGTCGTGATGGCGAGGTTATTCAGTTCGTGTCTCTGCATGACAGGGCGTGGCATGCGGGACGCTCGTCCTGGCTTGGGCGGGATAACTGTAACGACTATTCCATTGGCGTTGAGCTGGAAGGCGCGGACGATATTCCTTATGAGGCGATTCAATATCGGCAACTAGCCCGCATTGCGAAGGCCGTACGCAAGGCCTTTCCTCTGATAACGACGGATAGAGTGGTTGGCCACAGCGATATTGCGCCGGGCCGTAAAACCGATCCCGGACCCGAGTTTGATTGGCCTAAACTTAGAAAACTGATGTCGAACGAAGAAGGATAATCAAATGAAATTTCTGGTTTTGCTGCTGACGTACATCATGCAGAAGAGGCTGAATCTGACTCTGAGTCGGCGGCACGACCAGTGGGCGAAAAGCTTCCTGACCTTTTTCGAGCTGCGCCTGCCGGTAATTCGCAACAGCGCGCCTTTCTATCTGCTGATCGCACTGGCGGCGCCGGCGTTGGCGTTGTTTATCGTTCTGCGCCTGACTGATGAGGTATTCTTCGGTTTTCTGACTTTGTTTGTGCACATTGTCATGCTGTTTCTCTGTCTGGGATGCGGGTTTCTTAAGCAGTCGGTGGACATCTACCTGCAGCAGTGGCGGGAGGGCCGTTTTCAGTCGGCCTTTCGAACTCTGGAAGAGGCGGAGATTCACATTGACGACGCCCAGAATATGAGCCCTGCACAGCTTCATTACGCCGCCTGTTCACAGTATCTGTATCAAACCTTTGTGCGTTATTTCATGGTGATTTTCTGGTATATGGCGATTGGACCTGTTGGGGCGCTGCTCGCAAGGCTGGCTCACGTCGCCGGGCGCGATCCTTCTGTCTATGTGCCGCAGCAGATGACGACCGTATACAAGGCGCTGGAATGGATACCTTCCCGGCTGTTGGCGTTGAGTTTTGCCCTGGCGGGTAACTTTGGCGGCGCCATTAAGCAATCCGCCAATGATATGATCGATCCCCATGCGGATGCTTTCACCGTTTTGCGCAAGGCGGCCGGCGGCGCAGTGGAGATTTATCCGGTGGGGGCGCCCAGCGCAGGGGCGGCTCAGGATGTCGATTTGGAAGTGAAGCAAATGTGCGCGATTAGAGATTTGCTCAATCGCGCCATGATTATCTGGTTTATTCTAATCGCGCTGCTGACGGTGGCGGGACATATGGGGTGAATGGCCCGCAGATGAGGACGTCTTACGCTGTGTAGGGCGTCAGCGTCGGCTCCAGCTCTTTGAGCAATTCGCCGAGGCTGGCGGCGAGCGTGCGTTGCGGCGGCCGACCGGCTTCTTCCAGATAGACTTCGCCGGAATGATTATCCACTGTGACGATACGGTCGTCGGCAGTAAGCCCGATGAAAAGAGTTAATCCCTGACGGCGTTTGCTTTTCTGAAAGGCGTGTCCCAATAGATTTTCCCGCAGGGTTTCCATGTCTTCTTCATTCCACAGTTGAATCAGACTGATTTCTCCAAACGGACTTGAGCACCAGAGGCCATCGCTCCAATAGCTGCCGTAAAACGCGATGATGGAGGGATGAATGGCGACTTCCAGGCCTTGCTCCAACCCGTCGAATAGAGTGAAGTCCATGTGCGGCTTGGGCGTCCAGTAGAACACGCCGGCCTCTTCATCGACTTGCTCCACGCAGGGAGAATCCAGCATGTAGCGAGTCTCCTCATTGAGTGGGATGCAGGGACGTTGTCGCGACGAAGAGTGGTGGCGCTCGATAAACGTATTGGTCAGCTCGCCAAGGCGCGCAGTAACTTCATGTTGGCCCATATAACCTTTCTAAAGATGCGTTAGATTACAAAAAACTTGCGAAAGAATGCAGGACTCGCCGGGATCCTGCAAGTTCCTCCCAATATTTAAGCTAAACTTTGCAGAAAGGAAGTAATGATAAAAATACGGATACACCTAAGCGGCGCGTAATGAGCGTCGAAATGCGGCCAATAATAAGTCCTTGCATATATTAAGAAGGCGGAGAGGTGATCGAGTGAGGCGGATTCTCTGGCCTGCCATCAGGCTCATGAACCAGTTGAAACTGGTCTACAAATTTTTGCTGATCAGCATTCTGTTTCTTCTTCCGATAATCGCGTTGGGTTATAGCCTGGTCAGTCAGCTCTACGATGATGTCAGACAAATCGAAAATGAAGTCGAAGGTATGACTGTCATTAAGCAGTCCGCTGAGCTGTTGAAGTTGGCGCAACAGTACAGGGACTATCGCAGCGTGGCGAAGCTGCGACAGGCGCCTGAGCTGGAGCGGCGCACGATGGAAATCCGTTCCTCTATCGATAACGTTTTGGCGAAGTTGGATGCTGCGGAGTTACACTTCGACGTTAATCATGACTTGCGTAAGCAACTGGAAGATCTCACCGCCTCCTGGCGCAGCCTGATTCAGGGGGATGAGAACCAGATGTCGCTTGATCCGCAGATTACCTACTTCAATTCTTTTGTCAGCAAAGTCGAGAGTTTTCTCAGCAGCGCAACCCAGGTTTCCGGCGTGGCGCAGGACCTGTCACGTGAAGTGCAGTTTTTAATGAAGTTGTCGGACGGGCAGATCATTCGCGCCAGTAATGTCATGGCCCGCGCCCGCGCCAGTGGCGTTTATGCAGCGCTGGAGGGGCAAGTGGGGTTTGACGTGGGCGACGTCCTGAACAAAATCTTCGATAACTTGACCTCTCTCGGCGACAGCTTTTCCAATCAGTTGGAGGTCACGCTCAACGCCAGCCCCATGATTCGCGAGAGGTTGGCGGCGGACGCTGACAGCGTTCGCAATGTGATTATTGAAACCCGGGATTATCTGGATCAGAACATTGTCACGCCTGTGGCGCCTGAAATTGAGTGGCCCGTGTTCGACAAGGCGCTGACTGCGAACATTGATGCGCTGCTGCAATTTAATGACCGCATTTACAACCTGACTGAAACTATCCTGGATCAGCGTTTACAGGAGCGTGAGGTCGCCATGTTGTGGATATTTCTGGTGCAGGGCGTTCTGTTGCTGATCATTGTTTACTTGTATATGGGCTTCTTTGTGTCGGTGAAATCCACCATCGAGCATTTTTCCCTCGGCGCCAGAAAAGTGTCCGACGGAGATTTGACCGCGCGTCTAGAGCTGGATAACCGGGATGAAATGGGCGATCTGACTCGCGCTTTCAATCATATGACAGAGAGAGTGCACACCCTTATGACCAATCTGGTGGCGACGGCGGGCAGTGTGGACCAGCAGGCGCGTCGGGTTAATGCGGTGGCGGTGTCGAGCAGTGAAGCCTCGGAAAAGCAAATGCAGGAAACCCGGCAGATATCCGAGTCGATGCATCAGATGGTGGATACGGTTGCGGAAGTGGCGGGCAGTTCGCAAAGTGTTGAAGATGCCGCGCAACAGGCGGACACCGAAGCGACCAAAGGCAAGCAGGTTGTAGACGCGACGTTGCAGACGATCAGCCGTTTATCGGGGGAAATTGCGGCGTCGGTAGAGACGATTAATCGCGTGGCCCGTGATTCGCAAAATATTTCTCAGGTGCTGGTGGAAATCAAGGCGATTGCGGAGCAAACCAATCTGCTGGCGCTGAATGCGGCCATTGAAGCGGCGCGAGCCGGTGAGCAGGGACGTGGTTTCGCCGTAGTGGCGGATGAAGTGCGCACGTTATCGCAACGCACGCAGAAATCCACGGAGGAGATTGAGACCATGATTTCGCAGTTGCAGACCGGCGTTAAGGAAGCGGTGAGTTCGATGCAAAGCAGCCGCTCAGCGACGGACGCCACGGTGGCGCAATCCCGTGATGTCGCTGCGGCTCTGGATCACATTGTGACGGCCATCGCCAGTATTGTGGATATGAGTCATCAGATTTCTCAGGCGGCGGAGGAACAAACCGCCGTCGCCAAGACCATCGATGAAAATGTCGGCCACATCAGTGGTCTGGGGCGAGAGACCGCGGAGAACGCCAAGGAAACCCTGGCGTCCAGTCGTGAACTGTCAGCGCTCACTGGGGCGCTTCACGATCTACTGGGAGGATTCAAAATATAGCGCGCTACGCTTCCCATTTAGTTTGGGTCCACAATATCTCCTCGCCGCCTTTGCGGCGCGCCAGTGTCCGCGCAGCGACGAAGAGGTAGTCGGAGAGGCGGTTCAGGTAGCCCTGCAGGCAAGGGTTTAACTGTTCTTGCTGCGCCAGGCTGACGACCGTGCGCTCCGCACGGCGACAGATACTGCGCGCCATATGACAATGGCTGGCGGCGCGGTCGCCTCCCGGCAGGATAAAATTCTTCAGGGGCGGGAGTTCTTCATTTAGCTGGTCCAGCCACTCCTCCAGTCGTGTAATGTGTTTATCAATAATAATGAGGTGACCTGGAATGGACAGTTCGCCACCCAGATCAAACAAATCATTTTGAATGCTTTGCAGCTGGGCGTGAAGCACGTCGTCCTGCGTCAGTTCGCAGATGACCACTCCCAGGACGCTGTTGGTTTCGTCGACGGCGCCCATCGCCTCCACCCGCAATGCATTTTTGGCGATACGCTCGCCGTTGCCCAGTCCGGTTGTTCCTTTGTCCCCTGTTCGGGTGTAAATCTTGGAAAGCCTGTTACCCATATGTCCCCCTTGGATGAAATTATTAATATGACAATGATATTGGCATGTTAATAATCAGGCGCATGGATGCGCCTGCGCGGCGGTTAGCCGCGGGAGACAGGGCCTGACATGTGTAGGCCCTGTCGTTGCAGACAAATAGAAGAAAGCTATTTGTCTGCCTGATTAATATTGTGGTCTACGCACTCTGGTCCGAATGGTTGCTCAGAGCGAGGACGCCTGCGGTCAGCTCGCTATTGACAGGATGAGGCTGGCCATGTGCGTCCGCATAATCGCAAATGAATCCGTTGATGGCGTTGATTTCCGTTTGTCTGCCGGCGCGAATGTCCTGCAGCATGGATGAGATATTGTTCGCAGTGCCCTCAGCGACTGCGACGATTCGCGCTTTGATGCTGGCGGCGGGCTCGCCGTATCCCGCCGCGAATAGCGCTGCCGACAGCTCTTCACAAAGCGCATCGATGCGCTCTTGGAAGTAGTGATGTTCGAGAATGTCTCCGTTGCGGCAGTTCAACAGTGCAGTAAAGGGGTTTACGCCGCAATTCACGCTGAGTTTACGCCAGAGCTGTTCGCCAATATCCGCCGTTGCATCGCTGCGGAAACCCGCTTGTTGCAACAGGGAGGTCAGGTGTTGCGCTTCCTGGAATGTAGCTTTGGCTGTGAGGGGGCCAAGCCAGGTCTGACCATGGCCGGCGTGGATAATATGTCCTGCCTTTGGCTGATTCGCGCCTTCTGTTGTGGAGGCGGCGTAAACCGCCATGTTGGCGTATTCCTGTGCAATCTGCATTTGACTACCCATGCCGTTTTGCCATAGCAGAATACGACTTGCCGGAGTGAGTCGGTGTTTAACTGAGTCCAAGGCGGCCGCGGCGGAATAGCTTTTGGTGGTGATAAATAGGGCGGAAATCGGTTCCGCCGCGTTTGCGGTTTCCCAATTTAGTCGCCTTGTTTTGCTTTCGCCTGCTTGGTTAAGCGTTAATGCAATGAACTCGTCATGGGAGTGAAGGGAAGGGGGGCTGCGTAGAATCAGGCGCACATCAGCGAATGGGGAGAGCCGGCAGGCCAGTAGGCCTCCCAGCGATCCATTCCCCAGTATATGTATCCGGTGTCTCATACCGGTATGTCCTTGGTGCGTCAGTCGCCGCCTCTTGATCTGTGAGAGTTAGATCGACTCAATGCGGGAGACTTGTTCGCGTAGCTGAGCCAGCGCAGCTTCTGCTTCCGCGAGTTTCTCTTTCTCTTTCGCTACAACGGCTTCGGGCGCCTTGCTGACGAAGCTTTCGTTGCCCAGCTTGCCTTGCAGGCGCTGTTGTTCTTTCAAAAGCTTGTCAATTTCCTTGCCCAGGCGCGCCAGCTCGGCTTCTTTGTCGATCAGGCCCGCCATGGGGACGAGCACCTGCATGGCTCCAACCAACTGAGTGGCCGCCATAGGCGCTTCTTCGTCCGCCGCCAGCCAGCGAATGGATTCCAGCTTGGCCAGTTTCATCAGGAATGACTGATTGGCTTGCAGGCGGGCTCTGTCGCTGTCATCGCCTTGCGCAAGAATGACGTTGATGGCTTTGGCGGGAGAGATGTCCATTTCGCCGCGAATGTTTCGCACGGCCAAGATGACGCCCTTCAGCCATTCAATAGAGGCGGCGGCTTCCGGGTCGATGCGAGAGGCGTCCGCCACCGGATACGGCTGCTGCATGATGGTGGGTCCGGATTTGCCGGCAAGCTCTTTCACCTTTTGCCAGATTTCTTCCGTGATGTAAGGCATGAACGGGTGCGCCATGCGCAGAGCGGTTTCCAGCACTCGCACCAGTGTACGGCGCGTGCCGCGCTTCAGTTCGGCGGAAGCAGTGTCGTCCCACAGCACCGGCTTGGACAGCTCCAGGTACCAGTCGCAGTATTCGTTCCAGATAAACTCGTAAATAGCCTGAGAGGCCTGGTCGAAGCGGAAAGCTGCGACCGCTTTCTCCACTTGCTGCTCCGTTTCCTGTAGACGGGAGATGATCCAGCGCTCCGCCAGACCCAGCTCGTAACTTTCGTTATTCTGGCCGCAATCCTGACCTTCGGTATTCATCAGCACATAGCGCGCTGCGTTCCAGATCTTATTGCAGAAGTTGCGATAGCCTTCGATACGGCCCACATCGAACTTAATGTCGCGACCGGTGGAAGCCAGGGAGCAGAAGGTAAAGCGCAAGGCGTCAGTACCGTAAGAAGCGATGCCTTCTGCGAATTCGCTGCGGGTGGCCTTCTCAATTTTCGGCGCATCCTGAGGGCGCATCAGGCCGCTGGTGCGTTTGGTGACCAGCGACTCCAGCTCGATGCCGTCAATCAGGTCGATGGGGTCGAGCACGTTGCCTTTGGACTTGGACATTTTGGCGCCCTGCGAGTCCCGCACCAGCCCGTGAACGTAAACGGTCTTGAAGGGAACC
The DNA here is from genome assembly GCF_030719035.1 of Hahella sp. HNIBRBA332. NCBI lineage: Bacteria > Pseudomonadati > Pseudomonadota > Gammaproteobacteria > Oceanospirillales > Hahellaceae > Hahella > Hahella aquimaris. Next base: position 3,803,617 of record NZ_CP132203.1, on the reverse strand, counting down.
TGAGACTTACCGTCTTCGTCTTTGATGAAGTGCATGGTCATCATGATCATGCGCGCCACCCAGAAGAAAATAATGTCGAAACCGGTCACCAGCACGGAAGTAGGGTGATAGGTTTGCAGCTCGCGGGTATTCTCCGGCCAGCCCAGCGTGCCGAATGTCCACAACGCGGAGGAAAACCAAGTATCCAGAACGTCTTCGTCCTGATGCAGCGCGACGCTGGCGTCAATGCTGTACTTGCTGCGTACTTCTTCTTCGTTGCGGGCGACGTAAACATTGCCTTGGTCGTCATACCAGGCGGGAATACGGTGGCCCCACCACAACTGACGGGAGATACACCAGTCCTGCAGGTCGCGCATCCAGGCGAAGTACATGTTTTCGTATTGCTTGGGCACGAACTGGATATCGCCATCTTCAACGGCTTTGATGGCGGGCTCCGCCAGGGCTTTTACCGCTACGAACCATTGGTCGGTCAGGTAAGGCTCGATCACGACGCCGGAACGATCGCCGCGAGGCGCTTTCAGGGCGTGATCTTTGATTTCTTCCAGATAGCCCAGCGCTTCAAAGTCGGCGACAATTTTCTTGCGCGCTTCGTAGCGGTCCAGGCCGGGATAGCCAGCGGGAATCGCTGCTTGCATGTCTGTGTTGGGCGTGCCGTCGCTGTTCACCACTTCGCCTTCGTCGCGGATGCTGGCGTCAATGGTGAAGACGTTAATCATTGGCAATTGATTGCGCTTGCCCACTTCATAGTCGTTAAAGTCGTGAGCAGGCGTGATTTTTACGCAGCCCGTGCCGAACTCCATATCTACGTAGCTGTCGGCGATAATCGGGATCTCGCGGTTCACTACCGGCAGAATCACGGACTTGCCGACCAGGTCGCGGTAGCGATCATCTTCCGGGTTAACGGCTACGGCGGTGTCGCCCAGCATGGTTTCCGGACGTGTTGTGGCTACAACCAGGTAGTCCTTGCCATCCGCCGTTTTTACGCCGTTGGCCAATGGATAGCGGAAGTGCCACAGCTTGCCTTTTTCGTCTTCGGAAATAACTTCCAGGTCTGAAATGGCTGTGTGCAGTTTCGGGTCCCAGTTAACCAGACGCTTGCCGCGGTAAATGAGTTTGTCGTCATACAAGCGAACGAATACTTCCTGCACCGCTTTGTAGAAGCCCTCGTCCATGGTGAAGCGCTCGCGGGACCAGTCCACGGATGCGCCCATACGACGCAACTGGCGGGTAATCGTGCCGCCTGATTCCGCTTTCCACTCCCAGACTTTATTAAGAAACGCTTCGCGACCCAGGTCGTGGCGGGTTTTGTCCTCTTCCGCCGCCAGTTTGCGCTCGACCACCATTTGAGTGGCGATGCCAGCATGGTCCGTTCCAACCTGCCACAAGGTGTCGCGGCCCTGCATGCGATAATAGCGGGTCAGGGCGTCCATGATCGTGTCCTGGAAAGCATGCCCCATGTGCAGGCTGCCGGTGACGTTGGGCGGTGGGATCATGATGCTGAAGGGCTCGCCCTGCTGGCTGGGTTTGAAGAAGCCTTGTTCTTCCCAAAAGGCGTACCACTGACTTTCAATCTGGCCGGGTTGGTAGGTTTTTTCCATCATGACGTATATGTATTCGTTTCGCTCAGGTGCTTGATTCTAGGATCTAAGAATAATAGCCGAAAGAGGCCGCTAAATGGGCGTCTGCAACAGGTGAGCGCACGGGTGCGGAATAGTGGGTGCTAGCGCTGATCAGACGGCCCTGGAAAAGGCCGCATTATACACACCCATGGGATCTTCTGATAGCCGCATGGGCGCATATCGGGCCGCGCCGCATCCCGCAGCGTGGCCGTTATCGGAGGGGATGCTCAGCTTATTTGGATAAGTTGAGGCTGTTCATATGACGGATGACCTCGGCGCGGACCCTTTGCTCGATCTGCGGCATGTACTCCGCCACCACTTTCTGCGTAGTGAGGTGGACGATCCGCTCCAGATCTTTGGTTTCTTTCAAAACCGAACTGGCGGCGGCGTGCGTGCTTTGTTTCTTGAAAAAGGCCTCAAACTCCTTCTGAAACTCCATGCGCTCCAGCGCCAGCTTTTCCAAGTGCTCATAGGGCAAGAATGGATTATTGCCCCGCAGACTGGTCGGTTTTACGTCAACCTGTCCGTTCGCGGGTGTCATCTCCATACTTTCACACTCCTTGCTAAGTTGCGTTTGGGGTTGATTGTTCTGAATTTCGGTAAGGCCGGGATGGGAAGAAGCCAGCTCCGAGTCATCAATCACTATTTCATCCAACAAGGGAATGAGATCACTTTCACTGTCAGCTACAGGAGAACTCATCGGTTATATTCCTCGTAAATCCCAAGTTTCAATTGTAGTTATTAATCAGGCTCCGATTAATTTAATTATTATTTAGACCTCTTTGGGTCTTTATGGAAACGATGACTTGCTCGTTGTCGAGAAATGACTCCCGTTTCCTACTCAATATTTAAGCAGATTCGATGTTATAAGTCTGCAACTCGAAGCCTAATTGTTTATACAGTTTATACACTTTTCTGGATTTCGCACGGGCCTCAGGATCGCCAGTTACAAGCTCTATCACTCTGTTCGCCTTGTCTGGCGGGGCTTCTGTGAGATTTATAACAACTTCGGTGGAAATTGTTTTCGGCAGGCGGGTGCATAAAAAAACAGGTATGTCGGAAGAGGGGGATTCAGGTTCAATACTATGTGGAATAAAGCTTTCCGGCCGAAAGGAATATAATAAATCGTCCAAATGTTCTAGTTCTTTTGAGTCTTTGCATAGGATATATATCCGATGTCCTAATCGATATATCTTTTCGCAAAGTCTACAAAGATAAAAATCCCTTTGTGCAATGTCGCCGGAAGAAAGCAGATGGAAGTCGGCTTTTGGCATGTAATGTATATAAGTAATCGGAATAATTAAATAACCATGGTATCCGAATCGAATACCATGGTCTGTGACAGGGATCGCTTTATATGCGTCGCAATCAGCCTTTGACTTGGCCCAGCAGATACTCGGTCAGCAAAGGCACGGGACGGCCGGAGGCGCCTTTGTCTTTACCTGAGGTCCAGGCGACGCCGGCGATGTCCAGGTGAGCCCAGCGATATTTCTTGGTGAAGCGGGACAGGAAGCAGGCGGCGGTGATGGTGCCGGCGGGGCGGCCGCCAATGTTCTGCATGTCCGCGAAGTTGCTGTCCAGCTGAGTCTGGTACTCGTCCCACAGGGGCAGACGCCAGGCTCTGTCGCCTGTGCTCTCGCCTGCGGCGAGCAGTGCGTCAGCCAGTTTGTCGTCGTTGGCCAGCAAACCGGTGGCGTGGTTGCCCAGTGCGATAATGCAGGCGCCGGTCAGTGTGGCGATGTCCACCACGGTTTCTGGCTTGAAGCGTTCGCAATAAGTGAGGGCGTCGCACAGCACGAGACGGCCTTCGGCGTCCGTGTTCAGAATTTCCACCGTCTGGCCGGACATGGTGGTGACGATGTCGCCGGGCTTGGTGGCTTTGCCGCTGGGCATGTTTTCCGCGGCGGCGATGACGCCGACGACATTGATTGGCGCTTTCATTTCCGCCAGCGCCAGCAACGTTCCAAACACGCTGGCGGCCCCGCACATGTCGTACTTCATTTCATCCATGCCTTCGCCGGGCTTCAGGCTGATGCCGCCGCTGTCGAAAGTAATGCCTTTGCCTACCAGTACATGAGGCTTCTGCTTGTCGTCGCCGCCTTTATATTCGATGACGATCAGGCGGGCGGGCTGGTCGCTGCCTGCTGAGACGGAAAGGAAAGAGCCCATGCCCAGTTCTTTCATCTCTTTTTCACCCAGGGCTTCCGCCTTTAGAGATTTGTACTCTTTAGCGAGCGCCTTGGCTTGTTTAGCCAGATAATCCGGGGTGCAGACATTGCCGGGCAGGTTGCCCAGGTCTTTGGTCAGGCTCATGCCTTTGGCGACGGCGCCGGCTTTGGCGATAGCGGCCTCGATGGCGCTTTTGTCACGTTTGTCGCCAGCGACTTTAACCTGGCTGACTTTAGTCGGCGTAGCCTTCTCGCTTTTCATGTTGTCGAAGGTGTAACAGGCGGATTCCAGCGCGACCACCAGTTGCTCCGTCGCCCAGCCGGCTTTCAACGCATTCAGGGTCAAACTGGATAGCGCGACCACGGCGTTGCCCGCACCGCTTTTGCTCAGGCTTTGCATGACGGATTTTGCGGCTTTACGGAAACCGGCTTCGCTTAATTCTTTCTCTTTACCCAAGCCGACGAACAAAAGACGTTTAATGCCGCCTTCCTGCGGATAAAACCAGCTGGTGGCGGCCAGCTTGGAGGAGATATCGCCAGAAGAGAGCAACTTACCCAGAACGCCTTTGCACTGTTGGTCGAGTTCTGTCCAAACTGCCGACTGGGATTTGCCTTCGACAACGCCGACCACAAGGCAGTCGCTTTTTTGTTTTATCGGGTCGGTGGAAAGAGCGGAATAATTCATAGTGGTTGCGAATCCTCTTAACCTAAATTCATTGGGCTTTGTTCTCCATGCCGGACCAACGTCCGCTTGATGGATGGCGCCGGAGGCGTTCCCTGGGGCGCCGCAGAAGTCTCATTCGATGCGGGAGCGTCGCCCGCCGTTGCAAGAGGCAATCTATATGAGACGTATCCTATACGCAATCAAGTCTACGTTAAGGCTATGAAATTTGCATGTGAGTCTGGTATCTTGCGTCACTTTGACGCGCGCTCAAAAACGCTGCGCCGCTTAACCCGTCCTGACGCGCCGTTCCGCGCGCTTCGGTTGATATTGCGGAAGAACGTAAATAGGTAATTTCGTTGTTTATTATCCTTCGTTATCTGTCCAGGCAGTTGCTGGTCAGCATGGTCGCTGTCGCGGGTGTGCTGCTGCTTATTTTTATGAGCGGACGGTTTATCAAATATCTGGCTGACGCCGCCCAGGGCAAACTGTCGGCGGATGTGTTGTTCGCCATTATGGGATATCGCCTGCCGGGCTTTTTGGAATTGATTCTGCCGCTGGGTTTGTTTATCGGCATCCTGCTCGCATACGGTCGCATGTATCTGGAAAGTGAAATGACGGTGCTGTTCGCCTGTGGCATGAACCGCTTTCAGCTTATCAAACTGACGATGGTTTCCGCGTTGCTGGTGATGTTGGTGGTCGGCGCTATGAGTCTCTACGTCAGCCCCTGGGGGCTGCGTCAGGTGGATGAAATTTTTTCAGACCAATCCAAAGTGACTGAGTTCGAGTTGCTGGCGCCAGGGCGCTTCCAAAGCCTGCGATCAGGAGAACGGGTGACCTACACCGAGGGACTGAGCAGCGACAAGCGGGAAATGCAGAACGTATTTATCGCGGAGCGGGACTCGGAAAACGGCAGCATCTCTGTATTGGCGGCCAAGCGGGGTACGCAACTGGTCGACCCCAATACCGGCAGCCGTTTTGTGGTTCTACATGAAGGCGCCCGTTATCAAGGGCGTCCGGGAGAAATGGATTACCGCGTTATTGAATATGACGCTTATGGCATCAAGATCGCGGAACCTGACGCGGAGGCGGAGAAAACCCGGGATGAAGCCAAGCCCACCAGTGAGCTGTGGCGTTCCGACAATCCCAAGGACAGAGCCTTGCTGCAATGGCGCATCTCCATCCCTTTACTGGTTCCTATTGTTGCGCTGCTGGCGATCCCCTTGAGTCGAGTGAATCCCAGGCAGGGGCGTTTCTTTCATTTACTGCCCGCCATGCTTATTTACATCACCTATTTAGGGTTGCTGATCGCCAGTCGCAAGAGTCTGGAGAAGGGGCGCATCAGCGAGTGGATAGGTATGTGGTGGGTGCACGGAACATTTCTGGCGATTGCGCTGGTGTTGATGTTCGGACCTGACTGGCGGCAAAAGAGGAGAGCGGCGCGTGCGCAGAATTGATCGCTATATAGTCGCTACTGTCGCCTCCGCCATGCTGCTGGTGTTGCTGGTGGTGTTGTCTCTGGATCTGGTGTTTGCGTTCATTGCTGAAATGGACGAGTTGAAAAACGACTACCAGACCATTCAGGCGATGAAATACATTGTCTTCACCGTACCCAGGCGTATCTATGATTACTTGCCCCTGGCTGGGTTTATTGGTTGTCTGGTAGGACTGGGCGTGTTGGCCAACAACAGCGAGCTGACAGTCATTCGCGCGGCTGGCGTTTCCGTGGTGCGGGTCGTCTGGTCCACGATGAAGCCCGCTTTGGCGGTGGTCGTTGTCGGCATCCTGGTGGGCGAGTTTGTGGCGCCTCATACAGAGCGTATTGCGCAGACGCAGAAAGCCTTGGAGCAGGGCGCAGCTGAGAATGTGGCCTCTTCCGCCGGTATGTGGCGGCGTGAAGGCAATGTGTTTATGCACTTCAATGCGGTGGAGCCGAAAGGCGTGCTGCATGGCGTGAGCCTGTTTGAGTTCAATGACGAACGTCGCATGGTGCGCTCCACTTTCGCCAGGCGCGCAATTTATCAGGGCGATCATTGGCTATTGCAGGATATTGAGCGCACCGAGATCAAAAGCGATGGCAGTAATGTGCAGACATTCGACTCTCTGCGCTGGAATGTCAGTTTGTCGCCCAGCATTCTGGAAGTGCTGATCATTAAGCCTGAATATTTGTCTATCAAAGGCCTGTATACCTACGCCAAATACCAGGAAGAGCAGGGACTGGACGCCAACTCTTATCTGATGGCGTTCTGGAAGAAGGTGTTGCAGCCGGTGGCGACCTCAGTATTGGTGCTGGTGGCGATCTCCTTCATTTTTGGTCCGCTGCGCTCGGTCACCATGGGCTTTCGCGTCTTCTGCGGCATCATCATCGGGCTGCTGTTTAAGTACATGCAGGATCTGTTGGGTCCGGCAAGCCTGGTGTTTGGCTTCAACCCCGTGATTGCGACGCTGGCGCCGATTTGCATATGCGCACTGCTTGGCGTCGTACTATTGCGTCGAGTGCGTTAGCGCTCACATACCTTACTTGTAATCCCTCCTTAATAGGCGCCGGAAATAACCGGCGCAGTGCACTATTTCAAAATCCGTCTAAGCTAAAGAATAAAGCCTGCTCCGACTTCGCTTACCTCATTGTTCGCAAAGCGCTTTATCGGCTCCGGCCGAGCATGGCTCAGGGGGCTTCTTCCACGGGATTTATTTTGGAGTTCTGACGCATGAATTTAGCTATGCAGTTCCGGCATAAGATTATCATTTTGAGCGGCGGGATCCTGCTGCTCTCGATTGTCGCATTTGCGGCCAACAACTATTACTTTTTGGCCGACCAAACCAAGAAGGATCTTGATAGCGGTATGCAGGAGCTATCTGGGGCTGTGTCAGGCAGCATCGCTAGTTGGCTTAATGGCAAACTAGATCTGGTGAGAGGCGTAGCGCTAAAAGCAGCAGGCACTACCGATATGGAAACAATAAGGGCGTACACTCAAGTTGCTGCAGTTTCTGACGAGGTTGCGGGAGTTTACACGGGACTGAGCGATGGGACGTTCATTTTCAACGACCCTAACCAAACGTTTTCTTCGGATTTTGATCCACGTAAACGCCCTTGGTATTTAGCTGCTCAGCAAAAAGGAGGGGCTACATTTTCAGAACCGTATAGAGATATCAACACAAAGTTGTTGCAGATAACGGCTACTGCCCCCTTTTCTGGGTCTAGTACAGGTGTCGCCGGTGCGGACCTGAACTTGGATGTCGTCACTAAAATGGTTAACTCAGTCGACTTTTTTGGCCTGGGATACGCATTTCTTGTGACAGATAAAGAAAAAGTTTTGGTTCATCCTGACTTGACGAAGGTGGATAAAACGCTTTCAGATTTGTTTCCTAAAAACACTCCTAAATCTAGCTCTAGTGATTTACAAGAGACCAATAGCGGAGATCAGGCCGTACTGGTCAGCTTTTTCCCGATTTCCGGCATCGCCTCGGTGTCCTGGCGGCTGGGCGTGGTGATAGACAAAGAAAAGGCATTCGCCTCATTGGCTGACTTTCGTAACTCCGCCATTGTTTATGCGATTATTGGGGTGCTGGTGGTCAGCATTCTCATGACGTTATTGTTGAATACATTGATGCGTCCTGTTATCCGACTGGGCGACGCCATGGAAAATATTGCGGAAGGCGAGGGCGATCTGACACAGCGTCTGGATGTGTCCGGCAAAGACGAATTCACTCGTCTGGCCACCAACTTCAACGCTTTCGTGGCGAAAGTGCAGAACCTGGTCGGCGACATCAAGAATTCTATTGAAAGCATGTCCTCCGCCGTTCGCGAGATGAAAGGCTTTGCGGCGGAAACCAGTGAAGCGGTGGCGTCCCAGCAGCAGGAAACAGAGATGGTGGCGACGGCGGTGAATGAGATGTCCGCCGCAGCCCGAGAAATCGCCCAGAACGCGCAACAGGCGGCGGAGGCGGCGCAAGAGGCGGATGATGAGAGCGCCAACGTTAAGCGCATTGTGGACGACGCCATTAAATCCATCGAACAGCTCTCCACCCAAATCGGCAGCGCGTCTGAAGTCATCAACGCGCTGGAAGGGGATGTGAACTCGATTGTGTCAGTGCTTTCCGTTATTCGCGGCATCGCCGAGCAAACCAACTTGCTGGCGTTGAACGCAGCCATTGAAGCGGCGCGGGCAGGTGAAGCGGGACGTGGATTCGCCGTCGTGGCCGATGAAGTGCGGGCGCTCGCCAGCAAGACCCAGGAAAGTACGGAAGAGATTCAGGCCATGATCAGTCGCTTGCAAGATGGCTCCAATAAAGCCGTGGGCAGTATGGAGCAAAGTCGCAACAACGGGCAGGCGGCGGTGGATAAAGCGCAATCGGCGGGCTCGTCGCTGAATGCAATTGTTTCCGCCATCACCACCATCAGCAGCATGAACACTCAGATCGCCGCCGCCTCGGAGGAACAGACTGCGGTGACCGAAGACATCAGCCGCAGCATTACCTCCATCGCCGATGCGGCGGAGCAGACGGCGCGGGGAACTCAGGAGACCGCCAATACCAGTACGCAACTGGCGGAGCTGGGCGAGCATCTACGTCAGCAGGTGGCCCGTTTCAAGGTGTAAGTCGGGATGTTGCTTTCTTTCTCGAATGGACGGTAGACCCGACTGCCGTCCGTTCGCTTTTTCATCCGCTGTGTGCGCTGCCTAGTTGGGAACGTAGCGCTGCAGAATGTCATGCATCTGGCCACTGAGTTTCAGGTAATCCAATGCTTTCTGAAATGACTCAATAATGCGGTCGTCCACACCCAGGTTGAAAGCGAAGTACTCCGAAGACTCGGTCACCGTCATCACCTCTTGATAATCGCGGGCGTCCAGACCCAGTTGTTGCAGATACCAGTTGGCGGTCTGTGAGCCGTACGCCCAATAATCGACTTCGCCGTTGTTCAGCATTTGCCCACAAGTGAGGGGGTGCGTGGTGGCGGCCAGGTTTCTTTCCTTGACGCCGGCGCTGACCATCAGTTGATGGCCAACATCATCCTGGATGACGCAGATGCGTTTATGGCCGAGTTCTTTCAGGCGGATCGGCTCTGACTCCTCATCTTCAACGTCGTGGCGTTTACTCATCAGCACCACTTTTGAGCGGTAAATGGGACCGACCCATTTGAACTTACTCTCTCTTTGTGGCGTGCGAGTCATGGTGAACAGCGCGCTGCGGTTTTGGCTGGTCGCGGCTTTATAGGCTTCCGGCCAGTTCATGAAATGCACGTCTCTGCGGCTTTTATCAGCGCCGATGGTCTCCATGATCGCATCGAAAAGGTCCAGGGCGATGCCTTTGGCCACGCCGTTTTCGCGATAATTGAAAGGGGCGTAGTCCTCACTGTAAAAACTGAGCTGGGAGATGCCGTTGATAACGTCAATGTTGTTGAGAATGCGTGAGTAGTCGCCGTTGCGTTTTAGTCGTTTCAGGCCCTGATTGAAGATAGCGACATAGCTGCGGCTGTTAGGACCGTTCTTGGGGAACATCACTGACAACCCGTCCTGAATCAGAGGTTTCTCGTCATAAGTGAAGAGACGTTGATACTCCGGCAGCTCATGTTGCAGCAAATATTCGCCCACTTTGGCGTCCAGAGGAAACAAATCGATTTCTCTGCGCAGTAGTTTGACCAGGTTTTGCCGGTCATTCACGGCGGGGATGACCTGCAGATTCTGGTTGGCGACGGCGTTATCGAACGCTTCGCCATAACTGTAGCCGACACTGACTCCAACCCGGTACGGCGCAAGGTCTTTCAACTCGTTCCAGGTGAATTCATGATCCTTCAGGTGGAATAGCGCGCTACTGCTGTAAATAATGCGATCGCTGAACCAGAAATTACGTCGTCGTTGCGCATTGTCGACCCAGCCGACGGCGCCGTCCCAGCCGGGTTTGCGGGCGAACTCGTAAGCCCGGGCCCAGGGCATGAAGTCGTATTCGACTTCAATTCCTTCAAGAGCGAAGGCTTCGGTCACCAGTTTGGGGAGCAACCCTTTGTAGGGCAGGCTTTCCGACGCGTAGGGCGGCCACTCTCCGACAGTCAGCTTGACCGCGGCGGTAGAAGTTGAAAATGTGGCGCACATCACAAGTCCGAGAAAAAAGCGCCATCTTATCGTATTCATCGGCATCCAGGGTTCCGACTTGTCCATGGTTTGTTGCTTATTTAGCCCGTTAAACTGGGCGCTGATAACGGGCGTTATTGCGTCCGTCGTCAGGCCGCGAGTTTAAAAGCCTAATGGAAATTGCGTGAAAATCCGTCAGCCGACGTTCGTCGGCGACCATCCGAGGCGACCCGGCGCGAGTATAGCGCTATCGAGCGGCGGAGGTGTGTATTGATTTGTTTCCGCATTTTCATATTAGACTAAAGGCTAATAAGGTCGTCATTTTTATTACGCTACTTTACCCCGCTCCTGGTTACAACTACTGTAGTCAGCACGCCGGTTTCAGGGAATGTTTGAAGCCGGTAATCACAAAACCTCTATCAACCCGATTTGCTTACAAAAAAAATTGAGGGTTCTCTGTATGCGCTATATCTGGAAGAGCATTGCGCTGCTTTGCCTGTTAGTTAGTGGTGAATTACTCGCTGCTCCATCCGTTAAAATTGGTCTCAACTATCCCCAGACTGGACGATACCAGGAACAAGGTCTGGCCCAACGCAGGGCGGCTTTTATGGCTGTGGATGAGATAAACGCCGCCGGCGGCATTCTTGGCCGGCCGGTGGAACTGGTGATTAAAAATACCGGATCCAAACCCGATCGTTCTGAAAGAAATGTCGAGCAATTGGTGGACGAAGATGGCGTCGTCGCTATATTCGGCGGGTCATCCAGCGCGGTGGCCATCTCCGGCGGTAAAGCCGCCAAGGCGCGGGATCGCATCTACTTCGGTACGCTCACCTACTCCAATGAAACCACCGGCACAGAGGGGCATACCCACATGTTCCGGGAGAGCTATAACGCCTGGATGGGGGCGAAGGTGCTGTCCAAGTACCTGAAAACCAATTACGCCGGACAGAAATATTTCTTTATCACCGCTGACTACACCTGGGGGTGGAGCACTGAGCGGTCGATTCGTATTTTCAGCAACACGCAGGATGAAGAGAGTCACCCTGGGGTGCTGACGCCTTTCCCCACAGCTTTGCAGAAAGATTTCGTCGACGCCTTGAATCAGGCGCAGGCCAGCGACGCCAAGATACTGGTGCTGGTATTGTTTGGCGACGATATGGTGCGCGCCCTGGAGTTGGCCACGTCTATGGGTATGAAGGACAAGATGAAAATCGTCGTGCCGAACCTGACCTTGGGTATGGCGAAAGCGGCGGGCCCTGCGATTATGGAAGGCGTCGTCGGCGCGGCACCCTGGACTTGGGAAGTGCCTTACATTTTCAATCATCCGAAGGGGAAGGAATTCGTAGAGAAGTTCTCTGAGTTATACGGCTTGCGGCCTTCTTCATCCGCCGCCTCCGCCTACAGCATTCTGTGGCAGTACAAAGACGCGGTGGAACGCGCCGGGACATTCAGAACCGCGTCCGTCATCAAAGAATTGGAAGGGCATCGCTACACGCTGCTGAAAGACGAGCAGTACTGGCGTGAGTTCGACCATCAGAACGTACAGACGGTATACGCCGTGCGCTGCAAGCCTCGTTCGGAAGTCATGTTGGATGAATTTAACGAAGACTACTTCGAAATCATCGACAGTATGCCCGGAGATGAGGCCGCGCAAACCTATCAAGAGTGGCTGGCGGAACGTCGTTCCGCGAATAAGTCCGACCATCTCGAATAATCCTGTCAAATGCGGCGTTCTTGCGTAGAGCGCCGCCCTCTCTTTTTGTTTACCGATTTGCTTTTCGACGCGGATGGGGCTCTGTAGTAACCCACTACTACCCGAGGCTGGGAAAAGGAGCCTAGACTGGTAGTCTGCTAAATGACTTTCGGCCAACCGGCCGGGTGTTTTGACAGGCGAGCGATGACCGCAACCTTAGACGACAAGGAGACAGAGGTATGACTAAAAAAATACTGATCATTACTGGCGACTTTGCTGAAGACTATGAACTGATGGTGCCTTTTCAGGCGCTGCAGGCGATGGGCTACGAAGTCGCGGCGGTGTGCCCGGACAAGAAGCAGGGCGATAGCGTGGCCACGGCGATTCACGATTTTGAAGGGCATCAAACCTATACGGAGAAGCCCGGGCATAACTTTACTCTCAACGCCACTTTTGACGACGTGCGCTCTGATCAGTTTGATGCATTGTTGCTGCCAGGCGGGCGCGCTCCTGAGTATCTGCGTCTGAAAGAGAAAGTAATCAGTCTGGTGCAGGAGTTTACGCAACAGGGCAAACCGATTGCGGCGATTTGCCACGGCGCGCAGATTCTGGCGGCGGCGAAAGTGATTGAAGGGAAGAAGATTTCAGCCTATCCGGCCTGTGCGCCCGAAGTGCAGCTGGCGGGCGCGCAGTACGCCGATATCGCTGTGGATCAATCCGTGACTGACGGCCAGTTCGTCACTGCGCCGGCGTGGCCTGCTCACCCGGCATGGCTGGCGCAGTTCGTCAAACTGCTATAAGTCCCGCGCTGTACTTTCTTTCCAGATAAGTCGCGCAAACCACGCGCAATAGAGAGGCGAAGTTACCGACTTCGCCTCTCTTCTCCACAACTTCGTCGTACAGCTTCGCCATGAACTGAGACGTCGACATGCCCTCAGAGCCTGCAATTTCCTCCAATAGCGTCCAAAAGCGCTGCTCCAGGCGCACGCTGGTGACAAACCCTCGCAGACGCACAGACTTTGAATGGGCCTCATATAACTGTGGATCGGTATTGGCGTATATCTCGCACATAGGCGTCTCCGACATTGAAACGGGGTAAAATCACAACAGACCCTAGCAACTGGCGATTGGTTTTGTAAATGCGGCATAGGCCTAAAAAAGTAATGTTGACAGTTCACACTTTCGGGTGGGAGCAGTATGATGCATTGGACTGGCGACGACGTATTAAAACAATAATCAGGAAGGAGGCTGGAAAATATGGTCAGAACGGGAAAGCGTTACCGCAAGAATAGGGCGGACGATCACTATGATGTGATCATCATCGGATCGGGAATTGGCGGGCTGTGTAACGCCGCGTTGTTGTCTCTGATGGGCAAGAAAGTCTGTGTGCTGGAGCAGCACTACACCGCTGGCGGATATACCCATAGCTACGAGCGTAACGGCTATGAATGGGATGTCGGGGTGCACTATATCGGCGAAGTGCACAAGCCCTGGTCGATGATCCGACGGGTGTTCGACCTGATCAGCGATGGAAAAATAGAGTGGGCGGAAATGGACCCCTGCTACGATCGTATTTTCATTGGCGAAGACAATTATGACTTCATCGCCGGCAAAGAACCGTTCATCAACGAGATGGCGCGACGTTTTCCCGGTGAAGAAGACGCCATTCGCCGCTATGTCGATTTGCTGTATTCAGTCAGCCGACGCATCCCCAAATTTTTCGCCGGGCAGGCGTTGCCCAAGCTCGCCGCCTGGGCTTATCACAAGGCCCGCCGTTTTCTCCTGCCGGACTACTTCTTCAAGACCACCCGTGAAGTGCTGGAAGGCCTGACGCAAAATCAGCGCTTGATCTCCGTGTTGACGGCGCAATGGGGCGATTACGGTCTGCCGCCCACGACGTCATCTTTCATGATGCACGCCATGGTTGCGAAGCACTACATCACAGGAGGCAACTATCCTGTGGGCGGCTCCTGGCGTATTGCCGAGGAAATTATTCCGGTGATTCGCCGTAGCGGCGGAGAAGTTTTCACCTACGCGCAAGTGGCGGAAGTGCTGGTGCGCTCTAATCGCGCTTACGGCGTGCGCTTGAGTAATGGCGACGAGCTGCTGGCGGACGCCGTGGTCAGCGACGCAGGCGTCATTCCCACGATCAAGCATCTGCTGCCGGAGTCCGCCGCAGCGAAAGGCGACTTGCTGAAAAAACTGGAGAGCGTGGCGTTATCCGCCTCACATTTATGCATCTATGCAGGATTTTGCGGTTCCCCCGAAAGTTTAGGCATGCCGCGGAGCAACTTTTGGATTTACCCCTCCGATGACCATGACGGTAACGTCGCCCGTTTTATGGAAGATCCGTCCGCGCCTTTCCCTGTCACCTATGTGTCCTTTCCTTCAGCGAAAGACCCTAGCTGGAATGCGCGCTATCCAGACTGCTCCACCGTGGAAATCATCGTACCCGTCAACAACCAATGGTTTGATAAGTGGGCGGGATCGCAGTGGAACAAACGTGGTGAAGACTATCTGGCGCTGAAAGAGCAGTTTTCTCACCGGATGCTCAATGAACTGTATAAGCGTCTGCCGCAATTAGAGGCGGCGCTGGACTTTTACGAGCTATCCACGCCATTGTCGACGCAGTGGTTCCAGATGAACATAGGCGGAGAAATTTACGGCGTGGATCATACGGTTGAGCGCTTCCAACAGGATTGGCTGCACCCGGTGACTCCCATCAAGAGCTTCTATCTGACCGGCGCGGATGTGGTCACCGCCGGGGTGGGCGGCGCATTGATGGGAGGCGTCATGACCAGCTTCGCCATGTTGGGCAAAGAAGGCTACAAGCTGGGACGCCTGTTGAAGCAGGGGCCGCAACCTGCGCAACCGGCATCGGAAGTCAGGGAGGCGGGATAATCCCCCTGGGGATCGAATCCCGCCGCAGAATGCGTTATGTTGTTGATCCGCAATTATAACTGCTAAGGATCAATCATATGGGGCATGGCCGGGGCGGCGTTGGAGCCAGCGTTGTTTGGATTCTCATCTTCTTGGGCGTGCTGGTCTGGTCAGGACTATGGCCAAAAGACCGGTTTATCTGGATGCTGGAAGTGGCGCCGGCGGTGATCGCCGCCTTCATTCTGGCGTCCACCTATAAGCGATTTCCGCTGACGCCCCTGTTGTATTGGTTGATCTTGATCCACTCGGTCATTCTCATGGTGGGTGGTCACTATACCTACGCGGAAGTGCCCCTGTTCGACCACATCGGAGAAATCATGGGGTGGGAGAGAAACAATTACGACAAGGTTGGCCATTTCGCCCAGGGTTTTATTCCGGCGATGGTGGCGCGGGAAATTCTGCTCCGTCTGCGGGTCGTGAAAGGGCGTGGATGGATGAACTTCTTTATTGTCTGCATCGCCTTGGCGATCAGCGCTTTCTATGAGCTGATCGAGTGGTGGGTGGCGGTGGCCAGCGGAGACTCTTCCGTCGCCTTCCTGGGTACCCAGGGCTACGAGTGGGATACTCAATCGGATATGTGCTACGCCCTGGTTGGCGCCATTATCGCCTTAATGACTCTGGGGCGGGTTCACGACCGGCAGTTGTATCGCCTCAAACGGGCGCCGGTGGCGGCGCCCTGAGGTTGGAAAGGTCAAGCTGACGGCAGGTTGTTGAGTAGGAAATCGCGGATATTTTCGCCCATTATCCGGCGAATCTGCCGCTCATTCAGCCCCGCCTTCATCAGCGCCTCGGTTAAACCATCCAGTCGGGTGACGTCGAAGGGCGTCGCCACAGCTCCGTCAAAATCTGACCCCATCGCCACGTGTTCCACGCCAATCAGATTGACCGTGTATTTAATCGCACGGGCGATAGACGCGGCGTCGCGTCCGCAGACCGCCGTCGACCAGAAGCCGATGCCGACGATGCCGCCGTTGGCGGCGATAGCTTTTAGCTGAGTGTCGGACAAATTGCGATTATTGTTGCATGTCCCTTTAACGCCAGTGTGCGACACAATAACGGGACGTTTGGCCATGGCGAGCACGTCGGAAATGGTTTTGGCGGAAGCGTGGGCCAGATCAATAATCATAGACTTGCTTTCCATGGCTTTAACCCACTGTTTCCCCAACGTGGTCAGTCCACCCCTGTTCATGCCATGGGCGGAGCCGGACAGCTCCGTGTCGAAGAAGTGGGTAGGGGCGATCATGCGAAAGCCCGCCTCATACAGGGCGTCCAGACTCTTCAGATCGCCCTCCATCGCTTGCGCTCCCTCTAAGGTGAGCCAGCCGGCGACGGCGTCCTTGTCGGTTTTTCGCTGTGCGATGAAATCCTGCAGATCCTTGCGGTTCAGAATGAGTGCGAACTTGTTGGCGGGCGAATCTGCGAGGTCGCGAAGCATTCCCGCCTGACGTTCGGCGCGACTCAAAAGGCTCTGTAACGCGCTGGGCGACCAAGCTTGCGACAGTCCCAGCCAGAATATCATGTCGCTATCGCCAGCATTTTTCTGGATGTTCAGGCCGAAAGGAACTTTGGTCACCACCGAGAACGCCTGCAACGCCATGCCTCCCTCCCGCAGCCGCGGCAGGTCCATGTGACCCCGCTGATAGCCTTTGGACAGGTTGCGGCCCCATAACAGTGAATCCGAGTGCAGGTCGGCGATGAACAGAGACTGGTGCAGGCTTTTGACTTTATCCGTCGCCGGCTGCGGCGGTGAACTCGTGAGCTGATTGCTGGCGTTATCCACCAGCGGCGGAACCAAAGCGAAAAACGAAAGAACTGCGATGATTAGCGTGATTAGCAGTCCGGTCAGTATTTTTTTCTTCATTGCGTATTCAGACCTTATCCATCAGTAAGCCGGATTGCTCCGAGCGGGCGTCAGTACCTTACCCAAAGCGGAAGGGGAAGCCAACAAGTCAAGCGTTGAACAAAGTGTAGACAGAATAAAAAATACTGTATAAGATTACAGTACTGTATGTTTAAACACTTCCCGGCGTCGCCGCATGAGCAGGAACGCTGGCACTGTTATATGAGGGCTTGATTATGCAGGTTTCGTCTAACGGAGATATCATCCGCATTCAAATGCCGGTTAGCACATACATGATGGCGTTCTACTACAAATGCGTGGATGGCGAGTGGGTGCGCTATAAAAGAGAGAGACTGGGGACGCTGCACTAGTCGTCAGTCCCAAGGAATGCGTTCGCTGCTCTTGCTGTACGGCGAACGCCATAAGGGTATGCCTTGCCGCGGCGTCACATGGTTCTGGTCAGTATCTGAACTGCACGACTAGCTGTCGGAGCCGGGTCACCATTTGTTTCAGGTTGTCGCTGGACTGGAAGTTTTCCTCCGCAGCGGTATGGAGAGTTTGCGACAGTTCACTGATGTTTACGATGCTGCGGTCAATGCTCTCCGCCGCTTCGCGCTGCTCATAGGTGGCCTGCGCCACATATTGGTTGGCGTCATGCATGGAGGTGACGGCGGAGAGAGTCTGGTCAATGGACTGGGCGGCCTGACTCGCTTGAGTAACCGTGCCTTCCGCCCGTTTGCAGCTTTGCTCCATTCTGGTGACGGCTTTATTAACGCCAGCGCGGAGCTGTTCGATCATTTTTTGTATTTCATCAGTGGAGTTGCCGGTGCGTTGCGCGAGTGTGCGCACTTCATCGGCGACCACGGCGAAGCCGCGTCCCTGATCTCCTGCGCGGGCGGCTTCTATGGCGGCGTTTAACGCCAATAGATTGGTTTGCTCGGCGATGCCGCGAATCACATCAAGCACAGCGCCAATGGATTCGCTTTCCCTGGCGAGCTGGCTGACGGAGTCTGACGTTTCATTGATGGCTTGAGTCAGCTCGTTGATGCGTGTGGTGGCGCCGTCAACAGCTGATTTGCCGGATTCGCAGGCTTGCCGCGCCTCCAGTGCGATATTGGCGGCGTTGTCGGTGTTCTCATTGATGCCTTTGACCGTCGCTGTCATTTCGTTGGAAGCGGTGGCCACCAAATCAGTTTCATGGCTGAGTTGCTCGGCGGATTCTTTGGTCTTTTCGCTGATGCGTGCGCTTTGTTCGGACGATGCGGAAAGTTCGTCAGTCGTCTTCGCCAAATCGCCTACGATGACGGAGAACTTATCCATCATGGCGTTGAACGCCTGGGCGATAGCGCCAATTTCATCCCGACGACTGTAATCCACCCGTTTGGTGAGGTCGTTAGTGTCCTCAATCTCCGTAATCACCCGACGCAGACGGTGAATGGGCTGGGTGATGGAGCGGGATAGCAAAAAGCCCACTAGCAGGGAAACCGTGACCGACACCACGAGAATAAACAACACTTCCTGCTGCAGACTGCGCCCGCTGGCGGCGACAGAGTCGTTAGCCTCCAGGACCTGATTGGCGGCGACGGATACTTCCTGCGCTGCTTGCCCAACCCCTTCGTTGGCTTCAGCCGCTGCTTTGGCGGCTTCTTCCAGTATGATCTTAAAAGTAGAGCTCATGGCCATACTGGCGGTGCGTGCTTCGCCGATCATCGCGCTAACGCGCTGACGGGAATCATTGTTACGGGTGCGATCCACGGCTTCTGCGATGGATTTGTTGAAATCATCCAGATACATGAGTACGACATCCGCCACGTCCGCCATTTCCTCATCGGTTCCGGCGATTTTATCCAAAGTGTCGCGCAGGTTTTGCTCTGCCTTGTCGCCCTGGCTGATGGAGTGCTCTTCGGCGGTGGTGGCGGAGTCCAGACGCCAATACAGATATTCGGAATACTGGGAGAAGGCGGTCTGGCTTTCCGCCAGCAGCGCGTTGAGGTGTTGTTGCTGACTGACCAGCTGGTTCTGCTTGGCGACAGCGGTGTTCTGCTGCTCCACCATGCTGCGCTGGCCTTCGATGGTGCTGAGCATGTCATGCACCGCGCCCAGCAAGTAAAGCAGTGCGCAGGTGAGAATGATGGCGAACACGGCGCTCATCATTAACGCGCGGTGGAAAATGGTGATGCGCCTGGTTACCCGGTTGAAGATGTGAGCCATGTCGCTTCCGTATTTGAATTTAGTTCAACTGGCGGCGGGAGTTATACTTCGCGGACGAATAGGATAAGCTCCGTAACCGCTGGACGCGACCTCGCCATCCCTGTATCTCCAGGGCGGTCTTTAGATGGTTTTGTCGCAGCCGCTTAATCTATTATTACGCTTATTTATAGCAGAAATTCTCAGCTCCGCCCGGCGGCGGGCTGTCGGGTGTGAGGAATCAGATTTGAGCTGCAAACTGGGCGTACTGTTACTGCCGGGATTTTCCATGCTGTCCTACGCCAGCCTGGTGGAGCCATTGCGGGTGTGTAACGAGCTGTTGGACGAACGCAAGTATCGGATGGTGCGTCTGGGAGCGGAGCCGGTAGTGACGTCTGGAGATGGCGTGGCGGTGTCTGTGGATCGCTCTCTGGCTCATGCCGCCGGCCTGGATGCGCTGATCGTCTGCGGCTCTGCGGGGCTCTATAAAACTCCGCTTCTGGAAAAAGAATGGCTCGCCACGCACAGCAAGAGCTTGTCCTGGTTGGGGGGCGTGGCTAACGGCGCAGCTTTGCTGCTGGAACTGGGGCTGTTGCGCGGAAAAAAAGCCTCTTTACAGATTCCAGACGCTTTTTCCGCAGAGGCGCAGGCGTGCTTTCTGTCTCAGGATGTGTTTTCCGTTGACGCTAATGTCTGGACCTGTCGCGGCGGCACCGCTGCGTTGGACATGGCGCTGTTTATGATTGGGCGTCATCATGGGGTCGAGCTGGCGGAAATGGCTTCCCAGGCGATTATGCGGGAGCGTCTTGGCGGCGCCAAAACCACCGGGCGCAAACGTCCTGATCCTGTGGCGAAACGAGAAGCGCCAGCGCTTTGCGATGCGGTGCAACTGATGGAGAACAATATCGAAGAGCCGTTAACTACGGATGATATCGCCAAGCATCTGGAAATTTCCCGTCGCCAGCTGGAGCGACTGTTCAAGCGCTATCTGGACTCCGTCCCTTCCCGTTATTACCTGCAAATTCGTCTGGAAAAGGCGCGGGACATGCTATGTTCTTCCGCCTTGAGCATCACCGAAATCGGGTTGAAAACCGGCTTTTCCTCCGGCGCGCATTTTTCTACTGCGTATCGAAATCTGTATGGGCTGACGCCCAGTGAGGAAAGAGCCGGTCAGCCTTGATGGCCGCCGGCGAAGAGAGGTTACTGCTCGACCGTTTTCAGTGCATTACGAGTGGGGGCTTCCGCGTGAGGGATTGCGCGAAACAATTTGCGCACCACGTAATTGACCGCCGCCGCGCGATGCCGCATCCACAGATGGCAATCCACGGGTTTAGCGCCAAGATTGGCCTTGGGCTCCAGCGCCGTTCTGCCTAACGACACCTTGCTGCAGCCAAACTGACAGCCATGCTCGATAGAGAGTTGCAGCAGGCGAAAATACAAAGGCAGGTCGGCATTGATGTCGTAATCCAGCCCGACATAGTAGGCCATGGACGTGTCGCGGTCCTTAACGGAAGTGACGAAGCCAACAATCCTGCCTTCCAGTGACAGCGTGGTGCAGGCGAAACGGTCTCCCAGAGAGTCCGATAGCGCTTTGAAATAGCCCTTGGGCAATGTCGCCAGGCGGGCGGCGGCGCGGTTCTCCACCTGCAGGTAGAGTGCGTGCAGCGCTGCATCCTGCTCGTCGCTGATGCTGTCTAGCGTCTGCGTTTCCACACCGGCGTCCTGCAGCTTCTTGATGATGGCGGTGATGCGTTTGCGATACTTGCCAGTCAGGCTTTGCAGATAATCTTCGAAGGTCCGGGTTCCCGGCTCCAGCGTCAACACCATTTCCGGGTCAGTCTGAATGGATCGGTAACTGTAGCGTTTCAGGATGTCGGATTGCGGCAGCATGTCGCTGTTGAAGTCTTTCAGCATGACAAAATCGATGGAGCCGCCCAGTTTTTCTCCTCGACGGATGCGGTACAACAGCTCAGCCAGAGCGCGCCATCCCAGCTCCGCATCGACGCCCTCGGCGAAGGCTACGCCATGGAGGCCGCAGGACACCAGATTGCCACAGACCAAAATGCGTTCCTGGTACTTCTGAGTCAATTTGGCTTTGGCGTTATCGGGCTTTTCGCTTTTTATCATGCGGTCGCCGGACACGTCGGCGATCTGGCAGCTGACCACGCCGATAGGGGTGCGGTCTTTGTATATCAGTCCATATCGGGGAGAGACGTTGTCCGGCGCGTTGAGTTCCAGCGCCTGTAGATAATCCCGTTGCAGAAATACGGATGCGGAGGCGGCGATGCGGTCCCAGTCCGCCGCATTGAGAAAGTTGATGCTGTCGGCGATAGCGAACTCCAGTCCCAGTGGCGTCCGGCGTTCTTTATGACGATTTTTTACGTCCTTGATCTTGGCGAGCGTATTTTTCATGGTTATTCACACCCTTTATAGAAAGCCTTCCTATACTAAGCGAGACGGGGACTGTCGCGCGACAGTATTATTCTCTGGCGAATCAATACGCTATAGCCCATTGAAATTGCCTTAATTACGTATGGCGGCCTGCGTCGGGGTGCGCAAATCTGTAAATTCATGTCGCCTTTGCGAAATCCTTCTATTTCTTTTGTTCCTAAACTAACTGACATTGGGCCTGACAGGCCCGTAAAAAATAACTTCGCCGGAGACGCTGCGGAGCGTTGGCCGGCCCACCCGAATGGAGAAGATGAATGACCTCTAGCCAAGTCACCAGAGAAATGTTTGATCAGGTAATGGTTCCCAACTATGCGCCGGGCCCGATTATTCCCACTCACGGCATCGGCTCCCGAGTCTGGGATCAGGCTGGCAAGGAATACATCGATCTGGCGGGCGGCATTGCGGTAACCGGTTTGGGTCACGCTCATCCGGAACTGGTGGCGGCGTTGACTGAACAGGCGCAAAAACTGTGGCACCTGAGCAACGTTCTGGCGAACGAGCCGGCTATTCTGCTGGCTAAGAAACTGACGGATATGACCTTCGCTGATCGCGTGTTTTTCTCCAATTCAGGCGGCGAAGCCAACGAAGCCGCGTTCAAGCTGGCGCGTCGTTACAGCTGGGAAAAACACGGACCTCATAAACATGAAATCGTGGCCTGTAACAACAGCTTCCACGGTCGTACGCTATTTACCGTCAGCGTAGGCGGACAAGCCAAGTATCGCGAAGGTTTCGAACCGGTTCCCGGCGGCATCAAGCATGTGCCTTTCAACGACATCGCCGCTCTGGAAGCCGCGATCAATGAAAACACCTGCGCTTTCGTAGTTGAGCCAGTGCAAGGCGAGGGCGGTGTGACGCCGGCGGATGAAGCCTATCTGAAGCGCGCCAGAGAGCTGTGCGACCAGCACAACGCGTTGCTGATCTTCGACGAAGTTCAGACTGGCGTTGGCCGCACCGGAGCGCTGTATGCGTACATGAAGTATGGCGTGACGCCGGACATTCTGACCACGGCCAAGGCGATGGGCGGCGGATTCCCTATCGGCGCCATGCTGACCACCACGGAAGTGGCTAAGAGTCTGGCGGTGGGCACTCACGGCAGCACCTACGGCGGCAACCCGCTGGGCTGCGCTGTGGCGAACAAGGTCTTGGACATCGTCAACACGCCGGAAGTTTTGCAGGGCGTTGAGCGCAAGCATGAGCTGATGGTGGCCGGCCTGAAAGCGATTAATGAGAAATATGGCGTATTCAGCGCTGTTCGCGGCATGGGCCTTTTGATTGGGGCGGCGCTCACTGACGAGTGGCAGGGTAAAGCCAAGCAGTTCATGACGGCGGCGCTGGAAGAGGGCGTACTGGCGCTGATCGCTGGACCTAATGTGTTGAGACTGGCGCCTTCTCTGATCATCGGCGATGACGAGATCAAAGAAGGACTGGCCCGCTTCGAAAGAGCGGTAGCCCGCGTCGCGCAAGGGCAATAAGGAAAGTTAAAGGGAACTAGCTTGTACAACCTGTCAGTCTGATTAAATTGGAGGGAATGAGAATGGTGATTTTTCGCCCCAGCCGCTTCGCCGACCTGCCCGGCATTGAGAAGTTGATAAACGAAAGCGCAGCGCAGGTGTCCACCCTGCCTGCGGACCGCGACAAACTGGGCGAGAAAATCGACCAGTCCTGTCGCTCCTTCGCCGGCGATGAGTCCATGGCGGGCAAGGAACGCTACCTGTTCGTGCTTGAGGATACCGAAAGCAAGGAGATCCTGGGTACGTCAGGCATCGACGCCTGCGCCGGCAATGGCGCGCCGTTTTATAACTACCGGCTGGATGAACTCATTCACTCCTCGCAGCAACTGGGGGTGTTCAACAAGGTTCCCATTCTTTATATGACCCATGAGCTCACTGGCTCTCCGCTGCTGTGCTCACTGACTATCTCTCCCCGTTATCGCAAAACGGAATATTTCGATCTGCTGTCGCGCTCCCGCTTCCTGTTCATGGGACAGCATCGTGAGCGCTTCCAGTCCCGCATCATTGTGGAAATTCAGGGCAAGCAGGGCGATAGCGGCGACTCTCCGTTTTGGGACAGCCTGGGCCGCCATTTCTTCGATATGGACTTTGCGACGGCGGATTACTACTCCGGCATCAAGAGCAAAACCTTTATCGCGGAAATGATGCCGCCCCATCCGATTTATGTGAACCTGCTGACCAAAGACGCTCAGGATGCCATCGCACAGCCCCATTCGGCGGCGAGAGACAATTGCCAGTTCCTGAATCGGGAAGGCTTCCGCATGGGCCGCTATATCGATATTTTCGACGGCGGTCCGACTCTGGAGGCGGATATGGACAATCTGACCACCGTGAAATCCACTAAAACCAAACAGGTCAAGCTGTCGGATAACCAGACCGGTCTGCAATACCTGATGTGCAACACCCTGTTCGAAGATTTCCGCGCCACGTTGGCCAATGTGACGGACGGCATGGGCGACCTGCTGCGCCTGAAGCGCAGCACCGCCGAGGGGATATTGGTGTCGGAAGGCGACAACGTTCAGTTCGCGCCCCTGTGATCGGCGTCGGGACTAACAATTTAAGCGAAGCGTAAAACAGGGCCGGAGCAAGAGGATTTCAACATGATGGTTATTCGTCCCATTAGCAGCAAAGATCTGGATGCGGTATACGAGCTGGCGAAAAGCGCTGGCATTGGCGTAACGACGCTGCCCGCCAACCGCGAACTGCTGTCACAGAGAATCGAAGAATCGGAGCGTTCGTTTTCTGAGCGCATCGAGCAGGAACATGCGTATTACATGTTCGGACTGGAGGACACTGCGGCGGGCGCCATCGTCGGGGTCAGCGCGATCAAGGCGCGGGTCGGTCTGGACGAGGTCTGGTACAACTACCGGGTCTCCACCACCGTGAACGCCTCTAAAGAACTGGGCATTCACAAACAGACGCCGACGTTGTATCTCACTAACGATATGACCAACTGCAGTGAAATCTGTACGTTGTTCCTGCATGAAAAATATCGCAACAGCTTTAACGGGCAACTGTTGTCGAAGTGCCGCTTCCTGTTTCTGGCGGACTTCTCCGAGCGTTTCAGCAACAAAATTTTTGCGGAAATGCGCGGCTACACCAACGCACAGGGCGAGTCTCCGTTCTGGGAAGACCTGGGCCGCAAGTTCTTCAGTCTGGAGTTCTCTCAGGCGGACTATTTATCCGGCATCGGCAATAAGGCGTTTATCGCTGAACTGATGCCCAAGTATCCGATTTACGTCCCGTTTTTCAGCCAGGAGGCCCGCGATGTGATCGGTCAGGTGCATGAGCACACCAGACCGGCGCTGGCCATGCTGGAAAGCGAGGGCTTCAATTTCAACGGTCTGGTGGACATTTTTGACGCCGGCCCGCTGGTGGAGTCCTTTGTCCATGGCATTCGCAGCGTGCGCGACAGCGCCAAGCGCTTCGTCATGCCGGTGCAAAAAACCGGCGTCGACGAGATTTCCGAACCCTATATGATTTCCAACCGGTCCTTCTCCAACTTCAGGGTGGGACTGCTCGACAGCGACCAGATCAAGTCCGACACCGTCTCCCTCAATCATGATCTGATGGATCATTTGCAATTGGGCGCGGGCGATACAGTACGGGTGGTTGCGTTGAAAGCGAAGAGGAGCGATGCATGACTGTACGTGAAAGCGCATTTATAAACGGCCGCTGGCTAGCTGGCGGCGGCGTGGTGTTTGAGTCCCTGGACCCAGTGACCCAGGATTGTCTGTGGAAAGGCGCGGCGGCCTCCGATGAGGTGGTTGCGCAGGCGGTGCAGGCGGCGCGTCAGGCGTTTCACAGCTGGGGACGTTTGGATGTCGCCAAGCGTATCGACATCGTCAAGCGCTTTGCGGCGTTGCTGGAAGAAGACAAAGAACGCCTCGCCGAAGTTATCGGCAAAGAGACCAGCAAACCGTTATGGGAGGCGCGCACCGAAGTCGCCAGCATGATCGCCAAAGTGGGTATCTCCGTCCAGGCGTTTAATGAGCGCACTGGCGTGACCGAGCAGGACGTGGCGGCGGGGCATGCGGTGTTGAAACATCGCCCCCACGGCGTGCTGGCGGTCTTTGGCCCCTATAACTTCCCTGGCCACTTGCCCAACGGACACATCGTACCGGCGCTGATCGCCGGCAATACAATTGTCTTCAAACCAAGTGAGTTGACCCCATGGTTCGCGGAAGAAACCGTGCGTATCTGGGCGCAAGCCGGCTTGCCGGAAGGCGTGTTGAACCTGGTGCAAGGCGCGCGTGAAACCGGCGTGGCCCTGGCCGCCAGCGAACAGATAGACGGTCTGTTGTTTACCGGCAGTTCGCCGACAGGACACAGCCTGCACCGTCAATTCGGCGGCCGTCCCGAGAAAATCCTGGCGCTGGAAATGGGCGGCAATAACCCATTGATCATTGCTCCGCCTTATGACTTGAAAGGCGCTGTGCATCATACACTGTTCTCGGCATTTGTTTCGGCGGGCCAGCGTTGTACCTGCGCGCGTCGTCTATTAGTTCCGGATACGGCGGAAGGCCTGGCGTTTCTGGACGAACTGGTCGCAGCGGCGGCCAATTTGCAGGTGGGACGCTATGACGCGGACCCTCAGCCTTTCATGGGCGGGGTAATTTCCCTGCGCGCGCGGGATCAGATGCTGGCCGCGCAAAGCAAGCTGGCTGCGGACGGCGGACGCATTCTGCTGGAGATGCGTAGCCTGGAGGACAACGCGAGCCTGCTGAGTCCTGGCGTCATCGACGTCACCAATGTGCAGGAGCTGCCGGACGAAGAACATTTCGGACCCATGCTGCAAGTATTGCGCTACCGCGATTTCGATCATGCTCTGGAGTTAGCCAACAAGACCGGATTCGGACTGGCGGCCGGCCTGATCAGCGACTCTCGCGAACTGTATGACCGCTTCTGGCTGGAAGTGCGCGCGGGCATCGTCAACTGGAACAAGCCTCTCACCGGCGCCAGTAGCGCAGCGCCGTTCGGTGGTGTGGGCGCCAGCGGCAACCATCGCCCCAGCGCCTACTATGCGGCGGATTACTGCGCCTATCCAGTCGCGTCTCTTGAGGCGGATCAGGCGCAGGCCCCAGCCCAGTTATCGCCGGGCATGTCCTTGTAAGTTGTATGGCATGCAAAACAGCAACGAATTTAAACGAGTAGAAGAGGCGGATAGACGATGAAGGCATTTGAAGTCAATTTTGACGGGCTGGTAGGGCCGACTCACAACTATAGCGGGCTTTCCTACGGCAACGTGGCCTCAGAAACCAATATTCGCGATGTGTCCAACCCCAAGGAAGCCGCCAAGCAGGGCCTGCGCAAAATGAAGGCGCTGCACGACATGGGCTTCAAGCAGGGCGTATTGCTGCCGCAGGAGCGTCCGGATATCGCGACCCTGCGTCGTCTGGGCTTTGCCGGGTCAGATCGGGAAGTGCTGCTGCAGGCGGCGCATCAGTCGCCGGTGTTTTTGGGCGCAGTCGCTTCCGCCTCCTGCATGTGGACGGCGAACGCGGCGACAGTCTCGCCTAGCGCGGACACCACCGATGGCCGCGTACATTTCACCGCGGCGAACCTGAATGCGAAGTTCCATCGTTCGATTGAGCACCCGACGACGACCCGTATCCTGCAGGGCATTTTCAATAATGACCAGCACTTTGCTCATCACAAAGCGCTGCCGCCCACCAGTCAGTTTGGTGACGAAGGCGCAGCCAACCACACCCGCTTCTGCAAAAACTATGAAGACAAGGGCGTGGAGCTGTTTGTATACGGACGCGTGGCTTTCGACGAGAACGCGCCGCGCCCGATGAAATACCCTGCGCGGCAGACCTTGGAAGCCTGTCAGGCGGTAGCGCGCTTGCATGGACTCGCCGATTCATCGGTAGTGTATGCGCAGCAAAACCCGGCGGTTATCGACCAGGGCGTGTTCCACAATGACGTTATTGCGGTAGGGAACCGCAATGTGCTGTTCTACCATGAGCAGGCGTTTTTGAACACGTCGAAAATGCTGACTGAGCTGGAAGCGAAACTGCAAGGCTGTCTGCTGAAGGCAGTTAAAGTTTCGGATAGCGAAGTGTCCGTGGCGGACGCGGTGTCCAGTTATCTGTTCAACAGCCAATTGTTGAGTCTGGATGACGACGACATGATGCTGGTGGTGCCTCATGAGTGCCGCGACAACCCCAACGTCAAAGCCTATCTGGACGACTTGGTCACTCGCGGCGGTCCTATCAAGCGCGTGGAAGTATTCGATCTGAAGCAAAGCATGAAAAACGGCGGCGGCCCCGCATGTTTGCGCTTGCGTGTGGCGTTGAATGAAGCGGAGCTGGCGGCGGTGCACCCTCATGTGATGATGTCGGACGAACTGTTCGCCTCCCTCAATGCCTGGGTGGACAAGCACTACCGCGACCGCATCTCCCAGCAGGACCTGGCTGATCCGCAACTGCTGACAGAGTGCCGCACGGCCCTGGATGAACTGACCCAGCTGTTGCAATTAGGCCCGCTGTATCCCTTTCAGTTAGCGTAATTCCCTTCTATCTGCGACAAGAGCTGTCTCCTTCCGGAGCGGCTCTTCGTTAGCCATGTCGTAACACAACAATATGTAACGAAACTTAAACTAATTTATCTATAAGTTTCTCTAAGTGTCCGTTAATCTCTGCATAATCGGCTGATCGCCTTTTTCATCAGAATTAAAGCAGGGATACTCAGCGTGGCGGAGAAGCGTCATTCGGTTTTTAACAATGTGCGCCGATTGCTGGCGCGCGCATACAGCTTACGTACAGTAGTCATTGCGGCTGCTTGTCTTATCGTGGTCGCGCCGCAACTGGCTCGTCATCTTCCTTCTCTGGATACCTGGTTATATAACGCCGCCTGGAGCGTCAACAAGAATACCCCTATCAAACCGGCCGACGATGTTCCCTTGGCGCAAAGGCTGATGCCGGGGTTGGCGCCGTCCCCCGTATTCTTTTTAGACCCCTATCTGGCTCCGGCGAAGTGGGACGCCGCCAGCCAAGTTGAAACCAATGCTTTCCGCGTAGCGCCGGGGCTGGAGACGCCGCCCTGGTTTTTCCTGGCGGAGAAAGCGCTCATTTTGATCTGCATGCTGTTGCTGGTGGCCGTACTGCCCAGAATGACTTGGTCGGCGGGTTTTTTTACTGTCGCTGTGTTTGTGGTTTCCCTCGCAGTTATCCAGATAGGCATGCAGGTAGCGCAATCAAGATGGCTGCCGCTGGGAGTAACGATCCAGTTTTTATTGGCGGGCTATCTGGTAATGGCGTTCTGGCTGAAGCAACAGAAACAGATCGAAGCGTTGCGGGAGGCGCGCCAGGATGTCAGTTTGCGCCTGGGTAAAATGCAGTTGAAACAAGGTATGTTGGAAGAGACGCTCACGACGCTGCGTCCGTGTCTGTCCAGAGAAGACGCCTGCGCCATTGTGTATGACGTGGCCGTGCAGCAGGAGAAAAAGCGTCAATATGACGCCGCCGCCAATACCTATTTGTCCATTGCCGCCGCCAACCCTAAATTCCGCGATGCGGCGGAACGGGCCAAGAAACTGGCGAAGTTCGAGACCATGCAGCAGGCGGGAGATACCGAGTGGGCGGCCACGCAAACCTTGGCCACACCGGAGGACATATCCCGTCCAGTGTTGGGGCGGTATGAAATCGTGCGGGAATTGGGGCGCGGCGCTATGGGCGTGGTGTACTTGGGGCGCGACCCTAAAATCTCGCGCCAAGTCGCCGTTAAAACGCTGAATTACAGGCAGTTCGACTCCCACCGCCTGGCTGATCTCAAAGCGCGTTTCTTCCGTGAGGCGGAAGCGGCGGGCAGGTTGGACCATCCCAATATCGTGACGGTTTATGATGTCGGCGAAGAGGCCGACCTCGCTTTCATCGCTATGGACTATATCCAGGGCAAGAGTCTCAACGCCTACGCCAAACCGGGCCGGTTGCTGCCTGTGGAAGTGGTATACATGTTGATGGCGAAAGTGGCGGAGGCTCTGGAGTACGCCCACCAGAAAAATATCGTGCACCGTGATATCAAACCCGCGAATATCATCTTCAACCCGGATAACCAACAGGTTAAAGTAACTGATTTCGGCATTGCGCGGATCTCCGACAAGTCGAAAACCCGCACGGGGCAAATGCTGGGCAGTCCGTTATATATGTCGCCGGAACAACTGAAAGGCGGCAAAGTGAACGGTGTCTCGGACATATTCAGCCTGGGTGTGACATTTTATCAGCTGCTGACCGGGGAGCCGCCTTTCAATGCGGACTCCCTGCCTGAACTGACTCAGCAGATTCTGAACAAAAAGCACCGTAGCGTCAGAGAGCTGAGGCCGGAGCTTCCCGCAAGCGCTGTTCGAATTACCAATAAGGCGTTGCAAAAGGACCCTGCCAAGCGATATGCCAATGCAGGCGAGATGGCGGAACAACTAAGGAGATGTTGCATGAACGAGTTTGGAAAAACCGCCTTATGCTGACATATAAAGTAAGTGGGCAGAGCCATGTGGGCTGTGTCCGTCGGGCGAATGAAGATTATATCGGCTGGCGCGTTTCCACTGATGGAAGGAGAGCGCTGGCGGTGTTGGCGGATGGCATGGGTGGTCACGCGGGGGGCGCCGAAGCCAGCCGCATTGCAGTTGAAGCCTTTATTGAGTGCGCCATCGATTTGATGTGGCGTAATGTCGAATTATCCGAATATCTGATCCGCGAGCGTTTACTGGATGCGGCGGAAGCGGCCAACGAGGCGGTGTGTGTCGAGCGCAGGCTGAATGAAGCTCTGTCCGGCATGGGAACCACTTTGGTGGCGGCGTTCTCTTATGATGGTGAGGCCTGTGTGGTTCACGCCGGGGACTCGCGCTGCTATTTAGTGTCGCAGTCCGGGGAATTGAGGCAGCTCACCCGGGACGATAGCGTGGTGCAGCAAATGCTGGATGACGGCTCCATTACGGAACAGGACGCCCCGCATGTGCCGTACCGTAATATGCTGACCAAAGCCCTGGGCTGCCAGGAAGACCTGCTATTCAGCTGCATCAATGTCAGTCTCAAGGAGGGAGAGCGCCTCCTGTTGTGCTCCGACGGCTTGTTCAACATGCTGCCTCAGGGCGTGATTGGCGAGCTGGCCAGCGGCGTGCGTCCGCAGGAAGAGCGCGTCGACAGTCTGATCGCGGCCACCTTGAACAAGGGCGCTGAAGATAACGTCTCCGTATTAATGGTCGAAGTGAGCGGTGTGGCCATCGACGCTTGATGTGATGCGCCGCAGAGAAAAGAAGTGATAAACAGGATTATGTTCAGCGGAAGGACCGCAAGAAGTGAGGTGAATGTGAGTATGCCCATGCTAGCGCAACTGATTGATGATGTGGTGGCGAATAAATTTCTTCTGGAGAAGCCGGAAATCGTGATCGGCAGGCATCCCAACTGCGATATCCAGATCAATGACATCGCCGTCAGCGGCAAACATGCGTTGATTGAAGTGGAGCAAAACCAATATATGGAAGGCGTGCTCGATGTCTTTATATCGGATAAAGGCAGCACCAACGGCACATTCGTCAATGACGAAAAAGTCAGCGGCAGACGCCGCCTGAACAACAATGATGTGGTCAGAGTGGCCTGGAACGCCTTCACCTTTATCGATGGCGCAGAAAGCACCTTGGAAAAAACCGCTTATACTTTGGACGATTGATTGTTCTGATAAGGTCCGGCCGCAGGGAGGCGGCTGGTCAAAGCCATGTACAGGTGGAACTACCTATCCTGGCGCTGAGCGGCTTGGCGCAAGCCCTGCAGGCTGAGCGTGTTGGCCCGTCGCAAGAATCCGCTTCCCTTATCGCCATTTTTCGCCATAATTCGCCCGCATAATTCCCTAAACCTTTGTTACGCTGATACTGATCGTCTGATATCAGGCGGTGGCAAAGTGCGGCGATATCCTTCAAAAAAACGCTTATCAAAAATCGCTACGACTAACCTCTTCTAAAGGACAGTGTATGAGAGAAGTTCTAACCCGCTGGGCGTGGGGCTTACTATTGGTGTTGATGGTCGGCTGCTCCGGCGAGTCCGGTAATGACGAGGGCGGTAAGACCGCGCAGTCGCAATCGGCCGCTGCTGAGAAAAGACCCGCCATGCCGACCCCGCAACCCGAAGCTAAAAAGCCGCCGGTTAAAGTGGACCGGGAAACGCTTAGGCAAGAATACGCGCAAACGCCGTTCAAAATTCTACGTATCGGCGAGCAACCCTGGGACGATGGTCCCGCACTCTCTGTCACCTTCTCTGCGCCTTTGGATCAGGATACGATGCTGGGTCGTTATCTGACTGTAGCGGATGAGCAGAATCAGCCTGTCGCTGGCGACTGGATTCTTAATCCTGTCGGCACAACGGCGTTCTTTCCTTTTGTCGAGCCGGAAAAGCGCTACACCGTCACCGTATCGCAAGGTTTGGCGGCCATTACCGGGCGCATGTTGGAAGAGGGCGCGAGTCAGGAGATCAGCACGCGTCGTTTGGATCCCAGCGTTCGGTTTATCAGTCGCGGCGCGCAGTTGTCGCCGGAATTGACCGATGGACTGGAAATCGAAGCGCTGAATATCGACGCGGTCGATATGGATATCTGGCGCATCAGCGACGATAAAATGACTGACTTCGTCAGCGGCTACCTTGGCCGTAGTTACTATGAGCTGGAGCAACTGCGCTCCTGGGGCGAGCTGGTGTACGGCGGCCGCTTCGATCTCAATATCGACGTGAATAAACGCAAACGTCGCTTGATCGATCTTTCTTCGGTCGAACCTCTCAAGCAACCGGGCATCTTTGTCGCCATTATGAAAGGCGCCGGGCATTATCCTTATGAGTATGTCACGACCTGGTTCACTGTCAGCGACATTGGACTGCAAGTGCGCACCTATCAAAATCAGATGCTGGCATGGGTGAACGGGCTGACTGACGCCAAGCCTCGCAGCGGCGTCAGCATTGAGTTGATCAATCAGCAAGGCAAAACGCTGAGAAACGCCAAAACTGACTCCGATGGCGTGGCGACTTTCGATGGCGCGGAATCCTCTGCGGTGCTGGCGATTGCGCGTACGGACAAGCAACTGGCGCTGGTGCGGTTGAATCAACCAGCGATGGATCTGACCGAGTTTAAACTGCCGAGTCGCAAGCAGAACCCGCTGGAGCTATTTTTGTATAGCCCGCGTGATCTCTATCGTCCTGGCGAGACCGTACACATCAACGCCTTGCTGCGCGACCATGACGGCCGCAAGGTGACCGCCATGCCGGTTCAGGCGGAGTTGACCCGTCCCGATGGACGCGTGCATACCTCGTTCACTTGGCAAGGGGATGGGCAGAGCTTCTATACCACCACGTTCTCCTTGCCAGAAAACACGCTGACCGGGGACTGGTTCTTCAAGGCCACTCTGGGCAATGGCGATTACTTCCTGTATCGCCTGCAAGTAGAAGACTTCCTGCCTGAGCGCATGCGTCTGGAAATCAAACCGGATGCGGACAACTACAGCACGACCGACACCATCAATCTGCAGCTGCAGGCGGAGTACCTCTGGGGAGCGCCTGCATCCGGCAACCGTGCGGAAACCACCTTACAGATTGCGCCGGCGCGTACTGTTTCCGAAACCTTTTCCGACTTTATCTTCGGCGAGGATAACGACGCGCTGAAAGAAACACTGTCCCTGCCGCCGGTGGAATTAGACGAGGAAGGACATTACTCCCTGGAACTTCCCAATCATTGGTCTGAAGCGTCCATGCCCGTGCGCGTGCGCGCTAATGTCAGCGTATTTGAGTCCGGCGGTCGTCCCGTCGCCCGGCAGTGGCAACAGTCTTTGTGGCCCAGTGCGAGCCTGGTCGGCGTGCGGCCTTTATGGGATGGCGACATCGCTGATCCTGAAACCAGTGCGGAGTTTGAGCTGATTCATATTAATCAGGCGGACGAGTTGCTGGGGATGGAATACCTGGACGCCACCCTGATTCGCGAAGATTCCGCCTATTATTGGCGTTGGAGTGATGACGGGTGGGATTACGAAACCACGGAGCGTAACCAGCCTGTCTACAACCGCGTGTTGAAAATCGAGTCGGGCCAACGTTTGACCGTATCCGTACCGGTAGAGTACGGCAATTATCGTCTGGAACTGCGCGACAAGCAGCAGAATCTGCTCAATGCCTATAAGTTCTTTGCAGGCTGGACCTGGGATGGCGAACGTGGCGGTAAAGGCCCTCGCCCGGAGCAGGTGGAGCTGCGTTGGGACAAGAACGCGTATCCGGGAGGCGATACCGCCAAGCTGACGCTGCAGGCGCCGTTTGATGGGCGCGCTATCGTCACTGTTGAAGCGAATGAGTTGTTGTGGCGTGGCGCTGTGGACGTAAAAGACGGCAAAGCGGAGATTAATGTGCCGGTGAAGGACATCTGGACGCGCCATGATATGTTCGCCACGGCGCTAGTGCTGCGCCCCGGAAAACAATCCGCCATGGAAATGCCGCGTCGCGCCTGGGGCATGCGTCATCTGCCTTTGGACCGCGAAGCCAGAAAAATGCAGATCGAGCTGAAAGCGCCAGAGCGCGTAGAGCCGGAGAGCAAGGTGGCGGTGCAGATTCAGGTGCAGCCCGGCGCAACCAAGCCCGAGTCAGTGGCCGTGACTCTTGCCGCGGTGGATACCGGCGTGCTTAGTCTGACCCGTTTCAAAACCCCGGATCCTTTCGCTTGGTTCTTCAGTCCGCGCAGTTACTCTGCGGAAATTCGCGATACCTATTCCAGCCTGATTGAAATGAGCAGCGCCGATCGCGCCAGACAACGTTTCGGCGGCGACGCGGATGAAATGTCCCGTGGCGGCGATGCGCCGGTCAGCGATGTGCAGATTGTCTCTCTCTATTCCGGCAAAGTGGCGCTGGATGCAGAAGGGAAGGGAACCATCGAACTGCAACTGCCTTACTTCAATGGCGAAGTGCGTTTGATGGCGGTGGCGTTTGACGACGCCCGCAGCGGCTCTGCGGAAAAAACGATGACCATCGCCGCGCCGATTGTGGCGGAAGTCAACTTGCCGCGCTTCCTGGCGTTCGGCGACAAAACGGAAGCGCTATGGGATCTGCAAAATCTGCTGCCGGATCAACGCAAACTAAGCGTTAAAGTCAGTGCTGACAGCCCTCTGGGCGGTGCGGAATCCGCTACGGAAGCGACCCTGGCGGGCAAAGGCCGCGAATGGGTGCGCTTGCCTTTGGAGGCGATGGATGCGGATGGTGTGGGCAAACTGTCATTGAGCGTCACCTCGACTGACGGTCTGGAGCCGGCGATCAACATTCAGCGCGAATGGAAGTTGGGCCTGCGTCCGCCTTATCCAGCGCAATTGAATGTGCAAAGCCATGTGTTGGAGTCCGGCGCAGCCATGTCGCTGACTGACCCATTGGTTGATGTGGCCCTAAGCTCGTCGCTGGAAACGCAACTGTCAGTCGGCCCTGTGCCGCCGCTGGATGCCAACGAATACATGAAGTACCTGATTCAATACCCCTATGGCTGTCTGGAGCAGACATCCAGCCGGGTATGGCCGTTATTGCTGGCGACGGAGCAGGATCTGTTCAAGTATGACCGCAGCAGCGGCAAGCAACTCGCTAAAGAGCGTGACCAGTGGGTTGAAAAAGGCCTGGGTCGTATTTCCGGCATGCAGCGCTATGACGGCAGCTTCGGATTGTGGGGCAACGACAGCGATGAGTATCACTGGTTGAGCGTATACGCCACGGACATGCTGCTGGCGGCGAAACAGCGCGGCTACAACGTAGATCAGGGGCTACTTGATAACGCGCTGGGTCGCCTGCGCACTTACTTGACCACACAAGGGCGTCTCAGCACGGAAAACAGCTACTACAGCGAAGCCCGCGATCATTATCATTTAGCGTATCGCGCCTACGCCGCGTTAGTGTTGGCGTCCGTGCAACAAGCCAAACTGGCGGACGTGCGCACCCTGTACGATAACTACAGCAAGTGGGCCAAGTCGCCTTTACCGTTGGCGCAACTGGCGCTGGCGCTGGAGAAGCTGGGTGACGCCCGACGCGCGCAGGAAGCCTGGTACAAGGCGCTGCATTGGGGTGAAATTGAACGCTACTATGCTGGCGATTATGGTTCACCGGTGCGCGATCTGGCCTGGACACTGTTGCTATCTCTGGATAGCGCTGTCGCCAAGCAACCCTGGGACTTGATCTATCCGTTGCGGGATGAACTGCGTGATCGACGCTGGTTGTCCACCCAGGAGCAAATGGCTCTGTATCGCCTGTCTCTCGCCTTGAACAGTAAAGCCGGCGCTAAATGGAAAGCCTCTCTGGCCTTAAATGGCGAAAGCGAAGTGCTGGAGCAGACGCAGCAATGGATTAACACCTGGAGTAAGGGCTCCTGGCCGGGTGATGCACAACTAAGCAACATGAACGACTTTCCGTTGTTCGTTACCTTCAAGGCGCAAGGTTATCCGACGCAGGCTCCGAAACAGACTTTTGACGGCATCGAAGTCGAGCGGGATTTCTTTGACTTGAACGGACAGCCTCTCAATGTGAAGAAGCTGGAAAGCGGCGATTTCGTATTGGTGATGCTGCAAGTGCGCACGCAAGGTCAC
Source organism: Hahella sp. HNIBRBA332 (assembly GCF_030719035.1). Lineage (NCBI taxonomy): Bacteria > Pseudomonadati > Pseudomonadota > Gammaproteobacteria > Oceanospirillales > Hahellaceae > Hahella > Hahella aquimaris. The sequence goes on along the minus strand of NZ_CP132203.1, from coordinate 3,767,410 downwards.
CGCTATCTGCCTGATGCGTTGCTGGTGGATCTGTTGCCGGCGGGTCTGGAGCTGGATAATCAGAATCTGGCTAACGCCACGCGCTTCGATGAAGTAGTGGTGCGCAACAAGATGGTCAGGGATTGGGTGGCGGACACTAAAGTGTTGCATCAGGAGTTCCGCGACGACCGCTACGTGGCGGCGATTCCCCTGGACGCTTACGGCACGTCTGTGATCTTTTACTTGGCGCGGGCGGTGTCGCCGGGCGAATACGTGATTCCTCCCACGATTGTGGAAGACATGTATCGTCCGTACTACCGGGCGATCAGTAATACACCCGGCAAAGTGACCATCAAGGAGCGCTCCGCGCAATGATGAATGCGGCGCAGCCCCTGCGGAAAAGTGAAAGATCGCGACGCAAAAGCGCTCTTCAGCTGCTGCTGGCTCTGGGTTGCGCCCTATTGTTCTGGGTTGTCGTATTTGTCTCCGCCGACGCCTTGTTTCCCTTGCAGACGCCTCAGGAACAGGGGCGTCGCTTCGCCCAGGTGGTGGTGGACGCCAAGGGACAGCCGCTACGGGCGTTTCCAGATCAAGACGGCGTGTGGCGTTATCCTGTGACGCCGGAGCAGGTGTCGCCGCGTTACCTGCAGGCCTTGATGTCTTACGAAGACCGCTGGTTTTACTATCACCCTGGCGTTAATCCGCTGGCGTTGGTTCGCGCCTTTGGGCAGTGGATCTATCATCGTGAAACGGTGTCTGGCGGCTCTACGTTGACCATGCAGGTTGCGCGAGTCCTGCATCCGCATTCACGCACCTTGCCGGGCAAGTTATATCAAATGTTTCGGGCGCTGCAGTTGGAGGCGCATTTCAGCAAAGAGGAAATCCTCACGCTTTATCTCAACTACGCCCCATTCGGCGGTGCGGTGGAAGGGGTTCAGGCGGCGAGCTATACCTATCTTGGCAAACCCGCTGCGCAATTGACCCATGCCGAAGCGGCGCTATTGGCGGTGCTGCCGCAGCGGCCTTCCGCATTGCGACCGGACCGCTTTCCAGAGCGCGCGCGGCAGGCTCGCGACAAGGTTATCCAGCGTATGCGTACATTCGAGTTATGGACGCAGCAGGAAACCCGCGAAGCATTGCAGGAGCCGGTGAGCGCGTTTTTTAATCCCCATCCCATGCTGGCGCCCTTATTGGCGCGGCGACTCAGTCAGGCGTTTCCAGAGCAGGCGCTGATTCAAACTAATATCGACAGTTCGCAACAGACGGCTGCGCAAGGGCTGGTGGCGGATTATATCCGCCAGTTCCCGGAGCAGACTTCCGCGGCGGTATTGGTGGTGGATAACGCGACACTGGCGGTGCGCGCGTATGTGGGAACCGCGGAGTTTGGGTCTGAGGAAAGAGCAGGGCATGTGGACATGGTCCAGGCGGTGCGCTCTCCCGGCAGCACGCTGAAACCGTTTTTATATGGTATGGCCATTGATGAGGGGCTGATTCACTCTGAATCGTTGTTGACGGACGCGCCTCTTGCGTTCGCAGGCTATCGTCCTTTGAACTTCGATACAGGATTTTCCGGTCCTGTCGGCGTCAGCGATGCTTTGCGTCGCTCGCTGAATGTTCCAGCTGTTCAGGTGCTGGACGCCCTGGGACCGGAGTTGTTTTACGCAAGACTGGCCAACGCGGGAACGCCTTTGCGTTTGCCGGCGGGCGCGCGTCCAAATTTGTCATTGGCGTTAGGCGGCTCGGGCGCCACCTTGGAAGAGCTTGCTGGCGCTTATGCTGCATTGGGGCGACAAGGGATGGCGGGGCGTCTGCGGCTGCAGCCCGATGATCCTGTGGTGGAGCGTCGATTGCTCTCCACTGGCGCAGCCTGGATTATTCAGAATGCGTTGCGCATGCCGTTGGAGCGCAGCAACAGCCTGTACCGGCAAAGCCGGGCCTGGATGCCGAAGATCGCCTACAAAACCGGCACCAGCTTTGGATTTCGCGACGCCTGGGCGCTGGCTTCCACCGAGGATGTGACGGTGGCCGTATGGGTGGGCAGACCTGATGGCACTGCATTGCCCCACAACACAGGGCGTTTCTCGGCGGTGCCTTTACTTGATCGGCTGCTGCATCTAATGCCAGTGGAGTCGTTGCAACCTTCTCCTCAGCCCGCGAACGTGCGACAAGCGCCGATTTGTTGGCCGCTGGGAACTCAACAACAATTGCAGTCAGCCAACGCCTGTCAGCAGGTTCATCATGCCTGGTTATTGGATGAGGCCGCGCCGCCGACGCTGCGGGACCCATTTCAATCCCTCGGGGAATCGCTGTCTGTTGCGGTGAGCCTGGATGCGTCAGGGCTTTACCGAATAACGCCTCACTGCACTGAACCGAAAGTGTCGCAAACGCAAGTAACGCTTTGGCCTGCATCTCTGGAGCCATGGCTGCCCAGGCGTCGGCAAAGGGGTAACCTGCTGCCGCCGATACATCCGGCCTGTGGCGCGGAAGCAGACCAACCAATCGGCGTCCTGGCGATGGAGGGCATTCGCCCCGGCTCCACCTTAACGCCCCTTCCCGGCGAAGGCGCGCTGCCGGAAGTCAAGTTAAAAGCGGATGGCGCACAGGGAGAAAACCACTGGTTTCTGGATGGAGTATGGCTTGGTTCAGTGGAGTCCGGTCAGGAGTGGACGCTGGCCTCGTTAAGTAACGGCCCGCATGTCGTATCTGTGATGGATCAGGCGGGTAAGACGGCGCGGGTGGCGTTTAGAGTGGCTGGGGTTAGGTAGTTTAAGATTGGAATCGATCCGCCCGATCATGCACGCTGCTCGGGCGGTAGCAGGGTTATTTTATGTCAGATAAGTTGGCGTCTTCGAGCTGCTTCCAGGTTAAAAAATAGCTTGGGTTTCCGTTAACGCCCAAGTACACGCCAGCTCCAGAGCTATCGTATTTGAGCGTCAAAACCGTATTTTTGTCCCCAGTGATTCGGAATACGCCTTCATAAGGGTAGTCGGCGTCCTCGTTTGTCTCGACATTGGTGGTGGACTGCACTTTAACAGAAGTATTTGACAACATTGAGCCGCTTAAGGTCATGCTAAATGAGGAGGATGTTTTCAAGCTGTTGTCAGTCGCCAGAATATTGATACCTGTTACGGCCAACTGCTTGCTGGTTCCGATCAAGTTAAGATTTAACTGACCTGACAGGTGCATATCCAGCAGCTTCTGATAGTACTCGCCTTGCATTTCGATCATCCCATTTATGGCGAGTTTACCATCTATGGAGCAGTTCTTTGGCGTTAACTTCCCTGTGACATCTTTTTTGCCCGTAGTGCTATTGAGGGTTGATTTGACGCTGCTGGTAACGCTGCCGGAGCGAGGGCAGGACTCAGTATCTGACTCACCATCACCCTCTTCGTCGCCGGAATAGAAGGTAATATTCTCCAGTTTCACTACAAGGTTGGCTAACTGCACAGCATTGCTTTCAGTGATGGCTAATGACTTGGTCGTCGAACTGTCGCCATTAGGGTTTGAAAAGCGAACTGGATCGTTTCCGCTTTCGCCTCCTCCTCCGCATGCGGATAAAAGTAAAACGCTTGAGGTCAGCAGTGTGGCTGGACCAAAACGGTGTAGTGAGAAGTTGCTTAGCATTTACTGTAATACTCCTGTGTAAAACCATCCCTTGAGGAAACTGACCTCTGAACACGTACAAATACGTTGAATGCACGAAAGAAGGCGTCTGATATCCGAGCGGGCGTAAGAATTGAGCTTAACAGCGTTAAGCCGGGAGCGGCATTCTAGTTAGTTTTTGATTAGTAGGAAATATTTTTATATTGAGTCCTGAGGTAGGAGGTCTTTGTCGTCGCTTTTTCTGTATGATGTGCGAATCATTCAATATTAATAAAGCTCAGCGCGGAACGGGCTTGAATGCTATATCGTTCCTCGCTCCAGATATTAAAGCGTTTATGAAAACTGCAAAAACGATTCGGGGCGTCGCTATGGCGCTCGCTTTAATTTCCTCTTTGGCGGCGGCGGAAGACAATATGGTTTCTTGCGAAAGCGACGCCATTAAATGGTTTACCAGCAAGAACTATGAAGCCGGCGATCTGACTTTCTATGATGGCGTTTGGTATCGATCTCGTATGCGCCATTCAGGAATGCAGCCAGGGATCGGGTTTACCTGGGAGAAATTGGACTTGCCCCCTTGTGAAGCCATCCTGGAAGCCAGTGATGGAGAGTCCGCCAACAAGCAGGAACCAAGTCATCCGACGACCCCTTCTGAAAACACAGGTCCTATCGATGCGCAAGCGGCCGTTGCGGACGTAGAGGCGCGTGTCGAAGCTGATGGCGGGATAGAGGGCGGCGCAGCGACAGTAACTGAGACGTCGGCGGTCGAGCAGCCTGTGGAAGCGCAAGTGGAAGATGTCGGTTCAGATGACTGGCGTGAAAAAGAAAGTCTGATTTCGCAGATAAAAAACCTGTTGAGCCCCGAGCCTGAATCCGATGGCCTTAAATGTGCGGACATCAAGCCCTGGAGTTTTGCGCAGTCCTACTATGTATCCGACTTGGTGAGCTACAAGGGGCAATATTACTCGGCCATTCGTAATTCCAATGGCGGCTACCCGGATACCATGCAGACGCCGCCATCCTGGAAACCGATTGAGCTGGACTGCGGCGACTAGACTGTTCATTCAACAGACCAACAGCGTGCATCTATTTACCTGCAACGATAGGATCTGCGCAGCCGCTGACACTTGAAGTATTTACAGCAAATAAGGAGAAGATGAATGCTGCAATCCGACATTCATGGAATATTGGAATTTTTAAGAGGGGCGGAGCAGCTTAAGAACGTCATCCGTTCCGCCTGGACTTCTGCGGGCCGTAACGAAAGCACTGCAGAGCATACTTGGCGCCTCTGTCTGATGGCGATGGTGTTTGAAAAGGCGCTGCCGGAGCTGGATTTCGCCAAGCTGTTGAAAATATGTCTTATTCACGACCTGGGAGAGGCCATCAGCGGCGACATTCCCGCGACGGAGCAGTCTCCGGATGTCGACAAGTCCATTCAGGAGCGCAAGGATTTGCAGCAGTTGCTGACGCCGTTGCCCAAAGACCTGCAGCAGGAAATTCTGGCGTTGTGGGACGACTATGATCAAGTGCAGTCCATTGAAGCTAAAGTCGCCAAGGCCCTGGACAAGATGGAAACTATCCTTCAGCACAACCAGGGTAAAAACCCTCAGGATTTCGATTACGCGTTCAATCTGGAATACGGCAAAAAGTACGCGGATATAGACCCATTTATTCAGCAATTACGGGAAATTGTCGACCAGGAAACGCTGGAGAAAGCGCAAGGCTCACGGCAAGGGTAGGCTGAGTAATGTTGTAACCACAGTCCCGAGACGAACGCCAGGAAATCCCCAGGTTGGTCTCGGGCCCTGCCGCTGGTTATTCCGTCACTTCGTAATCAAACACCATGACATCGGCGATGGTTGGAACGAAGATCTCTTTGAACGCTTCATGCTTGGGGTGAGGAAGATACGCGTCGCGGTCCGCAATCGTAGCGAAGGACAGGTTGAAGCAATGCTCCAGACCTTTGGTTAGCCCCTCTGAACTATTGTTAGGGCCGTATTCAAAAGCGGCGACTTCGTCCATTTCCTCCGCCATTTTGGCGAAACGCTCGATCATTTCCGCTACATCGGCCTGAGATAGGCTGTCTTTAAACTTCACGAATACAAAATGTCTGATCATGTCCAAGTCTCCGGGATGGCGGACAGACGCCGCCGTTCTTAAGTTTCTGATAACTAAGCGCCTTTGCGAATCGGATTTGACGCTCGTCAGCGTCATCGCGATCATTTTTCTTTATTGTTCCTTTCGTTTTCGAATTTGTACGAGGGAGGAGGAGAAATGAACAGCGAGTCGCAAAAAAAATGGATCAGGTTTCTGGCCCCGGCGCTATTGCTGGCGGCTGCCGGATTCGCCTACATGGCCTACCAGCCGGACAGTCTACCGGACTCCATCGCCAGGGGAAATGGGCGTCTGGAGGCGCAAGAGATTGATGTCGCCACCAAGCTGCCGGGGCGGGTGGAGGAAGTCCTGGTGGAAGAGGGGGATATGGTGAAAGCCGGCCAAGTCCTGGCGCGCATCAATGTGGACGATCTGCAGGCGGAGTTGCGTCAGGCCCAGGCGACGCTGCGACAGGTTCAGGAATCCGCCAAGTATGCGGAAGCGGTGGTGGATCAATATGAAAGTGAGTTGAGCTTTGCGGAAAAGGAGCTGAATCGGTCTACTCAGTTGAGTCAAAAAGGACATATTTCCACAGAGAAGTTAGATCTGGACAAGACTTCCAAGCTGCGGGCGGAAGCCGCGTTGAAAGCCGCCCGCATCAAGGTAGTGGAAGCCCAGGCGGCGATTGAAGCCGCGCAGGCGGCCATTGAACGCCTGCACGCCAATATTGCCGAGTCCGAGCTGAAAGCCCCCATCGACGCCCGGGTTCTGTATCGGTTGGCGGAGCCGGGAGAGGTGTTGGGCTCCGGCGGCAAAGTCTTGGCGTTGTTGGACCTGACCGATGTTTATATGACGATTTTCCTCCCGACCTATCAAGCCGGTGTGTTGTCAGTGGGCGCCGATGCCCGGGTGGTGGTAGACGCCTTGCCGGACTTGCGCATTCCCGCCAGGGTTTCTTATGTGGCGCCGCGGGCGCAATTCACGCCCAAGCAGGTGGAGACGCAGACGGAGCGAGAGAAACTGATGTTCCGGGTAAAAGTGAAAATCGATCCTGATCTGCTGAAAGCCCACCAGGAGAAAGTCAAAACCGGGGTCACTGGCGTAGCTTATGTGAAACTGGAGGACGCTGCTGAGTGGCCGGAAGATCTGCAAGTGAGGCTGCAGTGAGCCCGGCGGCGCCGGTCATCGAAATCAATGGGCTCGAACATCGATACGGCGACCTTCTCGCGCTTCAAACACTGAGCCTGAATATTCCCGCTGGCGTCATCGCCGGGATCATTGGTCCCGATGGCGTCGGTAAGTCCAGTCTGCTGAATCTGATATCTGGCGCCGCACGCATTCAGTGCGGTTCAGTGAACGTATTGGGCGGCGACATCGGCGACGATAACGTGCGTGATGAATTGTCCCCCCGCATCGCTTATATGCCGCAGGGGCTGGGGAAAAACCTGTATTTTTCTCTCTCGGTATTCGAGAACGTGGACTTCTTTGGCCGTCTTTTTGGTCTGGACAAGAGGGAGCGCCATCAGCGCATCAATACCTTGCTGCGCAGTACGGGACTGAGTCGGTTTCGCGAACGTCCGGCGGGTAAGCTGTCCGGCGGTATGAAGCAGAAGCTGGGGCTGTGCTGCGCCTTGATCCATGATCCTGACTTGTTGATTCTGGATGAGCCGACAACCGGCGTGGACCCACTGTCCCGTCGCCAGTTCTGGCGCTTGATAGACGAGCTTCGCGGCGACGCTGGTCGCATGAGCGTGCTGGTGTCCACGGCTTACATGGATGAAGCGGAGCGCTTTGACTGGCTGGTGGCGATGGATAAGGGCCGCATCCTGGCGACGGGAACGCCGAAGGAATTGAAGGCGCGAACTGGCGCGGGAAATCTTGACGAGGCGTTCATCCGCCTGCTGCCGGAAGAGAGCCGCAAGGGGCATCGACAATTGACGATTTCACCCTGGCGGGAGCGCTCGTCAGTTCCGGCCATTGAAGCTGAGGCGCTGGTGAAACGTTTTGGCGCGTTCACGGCGGTGGATCAGGTGAGTTTCAGTATCCGCCAGGGAGAAATTTTCGGCTTTATCGGCTCTAACGGCTGCGGTAAAACCACCACGATGAAGATGCTGACCGGGCTGTCTCCGCCGACTTCAGGCGTGGTGCGGCTGTTCGGCGCCGAAATGGCGCCGAATGATCTGACGGCGAAGAGAAATGTGGGCTATATGTCGCAGTCGTTTTCGCTCTACGCCGAATTGACCGTGCGCCAAAACCTGATGCTGCACGCGCGCATATTTGGACTGGACGCCCGCCAGTCGGAAACGCGAACTCAGGAACTGTTGAGCGGATTTGATCTGCAGGCCTATGAAAATGAATTTGCGGAATCTCTGCCCCTGGGGATTCGGCAGCGTCTTTCGCTGGCGGTGGCGGTGGTCCATAAGCCAAAAATTCTTATTCTGGATGAACCCACCTCCGGGGTCGATCCGGTGGCGAGGGATCGATTCTGGGAGCATCTTATTCAGCTTTCCCGTCAGGATGGGGTGACCATATTTATTTCCACCCACTTCATGAACGAAGGCGAGCGTTGTGATCGAGTGTCGCTGATGCACGCCGGTAAAGTCCTGGCCTGCGACAGTCCGCAAAACATTGTGGCGCAGCGGCAAGCAGAGAGTTTTGAAGAGGCGTTCGTCAGCTGTCTGAGTGAAGCCGCCAGTGAGACGCAGGACGCTGATAACAACGGCGGCGATGAACCGGCTGCGGTGGAGACGCCGGCCTCTGAGCGTTCCAAACAGCCCATTACGCATGGCTTCAATATGCGCCGTATGTTGGCGTATGCGCATCGGGAATCGCTGGAGTTCTTGCGGGACCCTATTCGCCTGACTTTTGCGCTGTTGGGCTCGGTTATCCTGATGTTCGTGTTGGGATATGGCGTCAGTCTGGACGTAGAGGATCTGGCGTTCGCCGTCTACGATCAGGATCAAACGCCGGAAAGTCGCGACTACGTTCAGTATATGGCTGGATCGCGCTATTTTATTCAGCAGCCGCCAGCGTCCACCTATGAGGATGTGGATCGTCGCATGCGCAGCGGCGAACTCAGTTTTGTGGTGGAAATCCCGTCAGGATACGGGCGTGATCTGCGCCGGGGAAGGGCGACAGGCGTGGCGGTATGGCTGGATGGAGCCATGCCTTTCCGGGGCGAGACGATCAAGGGGTACTTGTCCGCCGCCCACTACGCTTACCTTGGCGATCTCGCCATACGTTCACTGGGTTCGGCGCCCGCGTTGTCTCCGGTCAATCTGGAAATGCGTTACCGCTATAATCAGGATTTCCGCAGCATCTACGCCATGGTCCCCGCGGTGATTCCCATGTTGCTGATCTTCATCCCTGCCATCTTGATGGCGCTGGCGGTGGTGCGGGAGAAGGAGTTGGGCTCCATCGTCAACCTCTATGTCACGCCGGTGACGCGGCTGGAGTTTCTGCTGGGCAAGCAGGCGCCTTATATTCTCGTCAGCATGATTAGCTTTCTGTTGTTGGTGGCGCAGTCGGTATTTTTCTTCGATGTGCCCATCAAAGGCAGCTTCGCCGCGTTAAGCGTCGCAGCCCTTTTGTATGTCACCGCGACGACAGGGTTGGGATTGCTGGTGTCATCATTCACCCGGACCCAAATTGCCGCATTAGCGGGGACCGCGTTGGCTACACTGGTTCCCGCAGTGCAGTTTTCCGGTATGACGGATCCGGTGTCCTCCCTGGAAGGGTCCGGGGCCTGGATCGGCAGCCTGTATCCGACCACCTATTTTCTGATTATCAGTCGGGGCACATTCACCAAGGCGTTGGAGTTTGCGGATCTGTACCGTTACTTCCTGATTCTCGCCGCCTTTATTCCGATGATTACCGTGCTGTCGGTATTAACTCTGAAAAAGCAGGGGCGTTGATATGAGCACCAGACTGGCCAATATTCGCCGCCTGGGAGTGAAAGAGATTCGCAGTTTTTTGCATGACCGCGCACTGCTGATTTTTGTCCTGGCGGCCTTTACGATCATTGTGTATAGCGCCGCAACAGCGGCTTCCCGGGAATTGCACAACGCGCCGATCGCCATCGTGGATGAAGATCAGAGCCAACTGTCCTTACGCGTAGCCAATGCCTTTTATCCTCCGCATTTCAAAGACCCGGACCTGATCTCCTATGCGGAAGTGGACTCAGGGATGGATGAAGGTCGCTACACTTTCGTGGTGGTCATTCCATCCGGTTTTCAGAAGGATGTGATGGCGGGGGCAAGCGCGGATGTGCAGGTGAATATCGATGCTACCGCCATGACGCAGGCGTTTATCGGCGCCACCTATATTCGCAGTATCGTGACGGTGGAGGTGAATGAGTTTGTCAGCGGACGCCGTGACGACGCGGCGTTGCCGATAGAGCAGAATGTGCGCGTCATGTTTAACCCCAATCTGACGGGATATTGGTTCGGTGGCGTGATGGAGATCATCTCTCAGATCACACTGCTGTCGATTATCCTCACTGGCGCAGCATTGATCCGTGAGAAAGAGCACGGCACCCTGGAGCATCTGTTGGTGATGCCGCTGTCGCCGCTGGAAATCATGGCGGCCAAGGTGTGGTCCAATGGTTTGGTTGTTCTGCTGGGGGCGGCCATGTCGCTGTATGTGGTGATTCAGGGCGTATTGGATGTGCCGATTGCAGGATCGATTCCATTATTTCTGATTGGCGTGGCCCTGCATCTGTTCTCCACGACTTCCATGGGAATCTTCCTCGGTACGGTGGCGCGCTCCATGCCGCAATTGGGGCTGCTGATTATCCTGGTGATACTGCCTATGCAGCTGTTGTCCGGCGGCATTACGCCGAGGGAAAGCATGCCGGATATCGTGCAGTACATCATGCTGGCGGCGCCGACCACGCACTTCGTCAGTTTTGCGCAGGCGATTATCTATCGCGGCGCCGGGTTCTCCGCGGTATGGCCTCAATTTCTCGCCATCACGGCGATTGGTCTGGTCCTGTTTCTGGCGGCGCTTGGACGATTCCGGAAAATGGTGGAAACTACTCAGTCTTAAACCACTTACGATGCAGTAAAAGGAAGTCCGATGACGCCAGCGATCAATCAGGCCAAGAAAGCCAAGGTAACCTATCAAGTCCATGAATACGCGCACGATCCGCGCTCTGAATCCTATGGAGAGGAAGCTGCACAGGCGATGGGAGTATCTGCAGAGCGTGTATTCAAGACGCTGCTGGTGTCATTGACCGGCGGCGCGCAAAAGCTCGCCGTGGGAATAGTGCCGGTTTCCGGCAAACTGGACCTGAAAGCCGTTGCGAAAGCGCTCGGCGCCAAAAAAGCGGAAATGGCGGACCCAAAGGAAGCGGAGCGCGCCACCGGATACATTGTCGGCGGCATCAGCCCTCTGGGACAGAAAAAGCGCCTCCCCACCGTCCTTGACGACACATCTCTCAATTACGCCACCATCTTCGTCAGTGCAGGAAAGCGAGGTCTGGAAATAGAACTTGCTCCTCAGGACTTGCTATCGCTCACTGGCGGCGTCGCTGCGGCGATTGGCGTTTCAGACTGATTGGAATATGAAACAGAAGTTGACGCCTTGGCGTGAAGCTTGATGGCATCGATGGGAGCCGGATTAGGTTTCTGAGGAAGAGTACATGTATCGAAAGACAATGCCAAAATGTGAAGTAAAGGGGTCTCTAGACCCAGTGATATTTAGTCATATGGGCATAGAAGATCTTATTCCGGCGAAGTGCGCTAAGTGTGAATATTTTTTGGAAGGAGAGTGTCTAAGGGCGGAGGAACAAGTTGATGGTTACTTGCCATTGGATTATGGCGCCTGTCGAGTTAATGGGAGCTGCATACCGGTGCAGATTGAGAACAGTCGCTTTTATATCCCGGAAAAATGTGTTGGCTGCTCTTCTCTGGCGGGAGATACTCAGGTTGGGTATCAGTGCCTGCAGGATAAGGATATCTGGAAAAAAGGAAAGCCTTTGGATTGGGGGGAATGGACACCAAGTTTGCCTAATATAGGTTACGCAGGTCTCAACATTGATGAGTCTGTGCTGGAGGCCGTGAAAAACGGTGCTGAGGCTTTCGTCATAAAACGCCTCCGAATATTAAACAATAATTTAACCATCAAATTTTGCAGGCAGGCTTATGCCGGCCTACGTTGTATGATGGAGAAGTTTGGCTAAGAAGCTACTGTTTTTATGCTGATGCTCTTCTCGCAAAGCCTGTAGTCGCAACCACTCTTTATAGTCCATATCTTCTTCCTGCACAGGAAGGCTTTTTATATACCCTATGGCGGCGTCAGTCCCTTTGTTTTTATAAATATTGTTGATGGTTTCCGCTCTATATTTACGTTGTTTGAAGTAGTGTTCAGTCGGGGTGGCGCGTAAAGGGATTTTTATTCTTGGAAGCAAGGATAGGAAACTACCATACTCGCTAAACATATCGGCTGTTTCCTGGCATTCCAGCTCCTCTTCCTTCAACCTTCGAATCGCCATAGTTAAGATGTAAAACTCAGAATAGTCAGCGTTTTTTTCGATAAGCTGCTCCAGTTGCTGAAGCATATAGCTCTCTGGGTATGGCGTGGCGAGGGCAAGCCAGGAGGCCCACGCCAGACTGCGGCTGCCCCTAGTTGTTATATCTTCGAAAAGTTTGGCGTCCATGGCGCAGATACAGTGATAGCAGGTATAGAAGAACTCCAAAGGCAAACATCTCACTTGTGGATATTCAGGTATAAACTTCTGATACCCCCTGGCTCTTATAAGCTGCTTATTTAATAGACTTTTTATGTTTGGGAGCTGACCGCCTCGGAAATGTGATGCGCCATATGTAAAATGATGAGAGTCAATATAGTGCTCGGAGTAGGACATGGGCTTCAGGCTTGATCATTGTAGCAATGCATTGAGTGCAGCATTTTAAAGATCTTTCGTTAAGGGAGACAAACAAAAATATGTTCAAGTCGATGATTGCCTCCATCACCGGGAAACGACCGCAAGTGGTGAAACCATTTGGTGATAATAAGGATCAGAAAGCGGTGGCGTTTCATTTGTGTGGATACGATGAAATGACGGCGAGGGCATTGGCTGCTGCGTTTTCTGATATTGGTCAGGTTGAGGTGGCGCAGGGCGACATCCTGCGTTTGAAGTGCTATGCGTTGGTCAGTCCCAGCAACGGTTTTGGTGAAATGAGCGGCGGTCTAGATAAAGCGATAGACGACTTTTATGACAGCCAGGCGCAAACAAAAGCCTGTGCGGCGATTCGTCAGGAATACCTCGGTGAGCTGCCCGTCGGCGCTGGGTTGGCGTTGGATATGCGCACGCAGCAATTTCCGGTGCTGATCCTGGCCCCGACAATGAGAATTCCCGGTAACGTCAGCGCTACACTCAACGCCTATCTGGCCATGCGCGGCTTGTTACTGACGCTTGCCCGATACAATGCGAAGTCGGATAACAAAATCAGGCATATCGCCATACCCAGCCTTTGCACTGGCGTGGGAGGCATGGACGCAGTCGAGTCAGCGACGCAAATGCGAGCAGCGTTCGACAATGTGGTTTTGAGAGGTTGGGAGAACGTCAGGCATCCGGCTATGGCGCCTTTTGCAAATCGTTGATTGATATTGAGAATGTCACGTTATATAGCTCTTGAATTTTATTGAGACTGGGTCGCATAAGTCTTCATGATAGTTGTCCGTTACTCCCTCTGTATTAGGTGATGTGGATGATTCATGCGTGCATCTTTGAAACGTAGAATGTGGCTATTTATTGTCCGCGCAAAATTCATCGCCATATTTTCTACATGGCTGGGAATGGCGTAATACTAGGGATGTTTTCAAATGTTTTCCTCTCGCTCGTATGAGTTCAAGCACTGGACTGACATTACCATTGCTGACCTGCCGTTTGTTGAATCACCTTTCTTCGCCTCCAGCTATGCCGAGCGCTGTTTGAATGCCGAAGCAAAAGTCGGTGATGTCGTTAATCATCTAAAGGGCAGTCACTTTCGTTCATCGTTTGGCGCGTTTCCCGGCCGAGGTTCGCGGCATCTGCGTAAGTGGAAAGAAGACTTTGTTAAAGGGCTGGAACGAGGCGAAATCCTGCTGGTATTTACCGACAAGAGAAAGCCGTTTTGCTCCGTCGTGAGCGAGAGCGAGGACGGCCTCAAACCCAATGTGTCCGAACTGACTTTGGCCGTGCGTCTGATCAATCGCGCCAACCCTGCGCCACCGCCTCCGCCGGCGATTACCGGGGAAGTCATGGACGTCACTGCGCTTAATGGCAACCCAGGTTGGGAAAGCAAACCCAGAGAATCCACCAGTCACCAGACTCCGCCCAAGACCTATTCCGCCCCTCCCGCCCAGGCGGCTCCCGCAGCCTCGGAAAGCGCCGTGGACGAGCAGGCGCAAGCACAGGCTCTCAAGAACACCGCCAAAGATGAACTGCCTTTCTGCGAGGAGTGCGAAAAGTCCGGCGGAGCTGGCTCCGCGTCACCATCGAGCGACAGCAGCGTTAGCGAAAAATCCGGCAGTAACGATAATGGCGCGACCACGCCGGATAACAAAAAGGTCTGCACCAGCGGGGAACCCATCAGCATGGTCACCGGCGAGGAATTGCTGGATCTGACCGACTTTACCGTCGCGGGTCCTCTGCCAATCATCTGGAAACGCACCTACAAGTCCTCCAATCCCCATCAGCGCGGTTTGGGCGTGGGCTGGACCCACCTGCTGTGTCAGCAGCTGGAGGAGCAGGAAGGGCGTTTGGTCTTCACCACGGACGAAGGCCGCTACATTGATTTTCCTTTGGCGGAGCCGGGCCAGACCGTCCGCAACGCTGCGGAGCACCTGGAGCTGCGCCGAATCGACGAGACCCATTACGTACTGAAGCAGCGCGGCGAGCCCGCCCGTTTGTTCGTGGGCGCCAGCGGCGTTTACCGTCTGGAAGGACTGCTGGATGGCGTCGGCAATGGCGTGCGCATTCAATACTGGCAGGACCTGGACGGCCACGAGCGGCCGGTCACCCTTATTCAGACCAGCTGGGGCAAACGCCTGTACGTGCTGCATAACGCCCAGGGACTGATCTGCGAGATCCAGTCGCTGCGCGCGGACGGCGATGTGGACACCCTGGCCAAATACGAATACGACGACGCCCAGGATCTGGTGCAGGTGCGGGACCCCGCCGGCGCTGGCGAATCCTACGCCTATCGTAATCACGTCATCACCCGCCGCACCCTGAAGACCGGTTTCAGCTTCTATTTCGAATGGAGCCGCTACGACAAAGCCGCCCGCTGTGTGCGTCAGTGGGGCGACCAGGGCGTCTATGACTACCGCTTCGAATGGGACCCGGCCAACAAGACTTCTCACGCCATTGACAGCAACGGCGGCAGAACCACCTTCCACTATGACGATCGCGGCCAGATCGTTAAAGAAATCGATCCAGAAGGCGGGATCACCCGACGCGCGTACGACAACGCGGGCAATCTGGTGGAGCAGACCGATCCCAACGGTCACAGCACCCACTACGCCTACAATGACAACGGCCAGTTAACCGCCCTGATCGACGCCAACGGCGGCCATTACAAGATCGACTACAACGACGACGGCATGCCGGTGACGATCACCAACGCTCTCGGCCATGTCTGGCGTCGCGAGTATAACGAGCAAGGTCTGCTGGCCCGCATTACCGACCCGGAAGGCGCGCAGACCCAGTACGAATACAACGCCCAGGGCCTGCCGCAAAAAATCATCGACGCCCTGGGACACACCCGGGAACTGCAGTGGAACCGGGAAGGTCAACTGGTTAGCGAAACGGAAAACCAGCACACCACCCGTTACGCGTACAACGCACAGGGGCTGGTCCGCGCCGCCACCGATCATCAGGGACAAACGACGGCGTATCAGTACGACCGCAACGGCAACGTCACCGAAGTCAAACGCCCGGACGGCTCCGTCCTCAAAATGCGTTATAACGCCAACGACCAGCTGACGCACTTTATCGACGCCGCCGGCCGTTGCACCGAATACGTATATGACGGCCTGGCCCAGGTGCGCAAACGCATCGACCCGGCTGGCCAGACCTTTGAGTACCTGTACGATAAAGAACGCAACCTGATCGGCCTGATCAACGAAAAGGGCGAGCGCTATGAACTGGCCTATGACCGCAACGAACGTCTGATTCAGGAAATCGGCTTCGACGGCCGAGTGCAGCAATATCAGTATGACCCGGCGGGCCATCTGAAGGCGCATATTGAAGGCGTGCACGAAGACGAACGCATCCGCGCACAGCACACCACGCTGTTCAAACGCGACCCCATGGGCCGCCTGCGCGAAAAGCACAGCCCGGACGGCGACATCAGTCGCTTCGCCTACAACGCCAACGGTCAATTGACGCAGGCCAGCAACCCTTATCGCACCCTTGAGTTCGCCTATACACCCACAGGGCGTTTAGCGGAGGAAATTCAGGACGGGCAGCGTCTGCGCCACGAATACAACCCGCTCGGCGCCCGCATCAAGTCATTGCTGCCGGACGGCGGCGTCCTTGGCTTCGGCTATGACCGCCACGGCCTGTTCACCCAAGCCAGTTTCAATGGCGACGTCCTGGCCAGCATTGAACGGGACGAGGACGGACGCGAACTGCGCCGTCGCCAGGGGGCGGCGGAATCCCGCTACGAATACGACGTCATGGGACGCCTGATCCGTCACCGGGTCAGTCATCGCCAAAGCAAAGCGCGCATTATCGAACGCAGCTATGGCTATGACGCCTGCGGCAATCTGGCGCTCATCGATGACCTGAGAAAGGGGACCACCCATTACCGTTACGACGCCCTCGATCGCCTGAAAACAGTCGAAGGCTATTGCAATGAAGAATTCGCCTTCGACCCGGCGGGCAACATTCTCGACGGCCAGAATCAGGCCAAGGGCAATCGCCTGAACTTCCACGGCGACCGCCACTTCGAATACGACGCAGCCGGCAACCTGATCCGCGAGAAACGCGGCAAAGGCGGCAAGCTGGAGACCCGTTACCAGTACAACAAACAGAACCAGCTGATCGCCATCGAAAAAGACGGGCAAAAGACGGAGTACCAATACGACGCCCTCGGACGCCGCATCGCCAAACAGGACGCCTTCGGCAAGACCGAGTTCCTGTGGAACGGCGACGTGCTGCTCTCGGAACAGCGCAACAATCTGCACAAAGTCTACGTCTACGAACCCAACAGCTTCCGTCCGCTGGCGTTCATCCAGGACAAGCAGGTCTATCACTACCATCTGGACCACCTGGGCACGCCACAGGAAATGACCAATGCGGAAGGCGAAGTCGTCTGGTCCGCCCGCTACAAAGCCTACGGCAACCTGGCGCTGCAAGACGTCGAAGAAGTGCAGAACCCCCTGCGCTTCCAGGGTCAATACTACGACGAAGAAACCGGCCTGCATTACAACAGGCACCGTTATTATGACCCCAGCGCCGCACGGTTTATCAACCAGGACCCTGTCGGACTGTTGGGGGGAGATAATAACTATCAGTATGCGCCGAATCCGACGGGGTGGGTGGATCCGTATGGGTTGACTGCCAAACCTGGGGATTGTCCTAAGGCTGAAGCAGTGCAAACTACGGCAGAGAGTAGTCTGTCTGGGGGGCCGTGTGCAGATGTCGAAATTTTTTATAGAGCTGTTTGTGATAAAGAGTGGGAAAGAATGCAGAAAGAAAATAATATTGTTCCCAGAGGTGTAGACTACTTTGTCACCCAAGATAAAAGCTATCCTTTATATTTGATGTATAAAAGTAAACCCAAAACACAGAAAAAATACGACCATCTTATTAGATTGGAAGTGCCAGCTGGCACGAGAAGTCTGTTGGAAGAACATGGCGCTCGTGCTCCCAACCAACCTGAATTAAGTAAATTTTCCAGTTTGCCGGAATTTACTAATGCATTATCTGAAAAAGAAAAATACATTCACTTGAAAAGCGAGAGAGGGAGCTTGAATTATGGCCTGAGCCCAGAAACAAAAGAATTGTTTAAACCGATTAAAATGACAAAAATAGACTCCAAGAAAAAAACATGAACAAACTCGAATTTAAGAATCAGATTGCCAGCTGCTCTTTCGATGATCTAAGAGACATCTCTTCACCTCCACAGGAAGTAATTTCTTCTCTTATTGAAAGTGCCATTCACGACAGGAATTGGAGTCTAATTGCTAAACTCTTTTATTTTTGCAGAGAGAGCCCAAAACAAATTTATATGAAATATTTCTGCGATATTTTGGATAATTATAAAGAGGAGTTTCATCCTGAAGCGGTTGTTGACCTGATTTCCGATCTTGTCGAGGAGCCAATAAATGACGAATTCTTGGCGCTGGCGACAACTTCTCTTTTGAATTATATTCCATATGAATTAAATGGAGACTTTAATTTTAACATAAATATAAAATGTATTGACTGCCTGCACTGGATAGCAACGCTTGACAGACCGGCAGGAAAGATAGCAAAAGAAGGGTTGATTTCTGCGAAAAATATTAAAAATAGAATTATAAGGGAAGAGATTTGCGATGCGTTAAGTATGCTTGATGAAATGTAGAAAAATATCTTCCGTATAAACAGAGTGAATATTTCCGCCTTATCCAGCACTTCCTTTTTAAAAAAGAAAGAGGCGGTATTAATGAAAGCAGAGGCTCTATGTCAGTCCCGTTACAGGTCCCCTTGGGCGTCTTAGCCACCCCTCGAAGTGGGTCGATAGCTGTGAGAGAGCCAGGGCGCGTCGGAATCCTGCTACGACTATGGTTCCTTGGGACGCCGCATCGCCAAACAGGACGCCTTCGGCAAGACCGAGTTCCTGTGGAGCGGTGACGTGCTGCTCTCAGAACAGCGCAACAATCTACACAAAGTCTACGTCTACGAACCCAACAGCTTCCGTCCGCTGGCGTTCATCCAGGACAGAGTTCCAGCAACGCTCCAAAGGACAATTTAGAAATTCTACAGAGGCATCTGCTGCATGGAAGCTTTTTCTAGCCAGAGACTTTGATAAAATGGCTGAGCTTCTCGATTTAAGTAGCCCAAATAATGGCGCAGTATTCTGGTCAGGGAATTACCTTAAAGCAGAAGAGTTTGCGTTAAATTTGAGAGAAAGTATTCCTGGAGAAACCACTTTGGAGATGACTCCTGGAGGAAATATATTTAATAATTGGAAATATCTGGATGAGTGCTTCATCTACGAAGACTGGGGTCAGGAAAACCAACAGACGGAAGGCGGTTATGGTTCGCGATATCAGAGGATTATGCTGAGCGTGCTTCAGGACATGTAAATGTAGTCCAAGCTTATGAAGGAGCTATATGGAAAGAATGCGAGGAGCCCGCTTTAAATAAAAACCCTAAGATCACAGATATAAAAAAACATAAAGTAGAGCCACATAAAAAAGGTTAGACCAAACTATATGAAACAGTTGTGCATTTTCCAAGAGCATGGTGGGGCTCTTTACACAGAGGTTGGTCGTGCACGCATCACATTCTTTGGGCATCAGATAGATATTAAAAAAAACAATCTTGTGATGATGCCGACAAGTGTTCAGATTAGTCTTACTGAAGAAGAAGTGAAGCTTTTTAAAAACTATAAAAACCCTATTACTCCCAGTCACGTATATTCCAGAGCAAGAAGCATGGTATATGAAATGTATTCATTAAATGGGGGTAGTGAAGAGAAAAAGCGACTTCTTGAAAGTTTAAAAAAAGAAATTAATTTGCTCATTAAGAAAATATAACCTTAACCACAGGTTTTAAGGATGATATTTTATTGGTGAGCTTTTCATCTCACCCGAACTCTAACGTACCTGGCCGAAGCAAAGCCATTGCCCAGACTTACGCGGTGACGCTATGATTCGGGCGATTCTTTAACGTCATATACTTGGAAGTTTCTCCATGATACATCTCGCGCCCGGTGAAGATATCCTGAAGGAAGGCGCCGCCAATTTGCAGAAGAACGTTGAGACGGTGGGCGGTAAGCTTTATTTGACTAATCAGCGTCTGGTTTTTCGGGCGCATGCTCTGAATGTGCAGGGTGGTGTGACGGAGATTCCTTTGGCGCAGGTTTGTAAGTTAACCAAGTGCTGGACCAAGCTGTTTGGTGTGGTTCCTCTTTATCCTAATTCTCTGGCTATCAGCACCCATGACAATACGGTCTTTCGCTTTGTGTTATTTGGGCGGGATAGTTGGCGTGCGGCCATCGCCGAGCAAGTTGGAGCGCCAGCATGAAGTGGATGTTTAGGATATTGAGTGCAGTATGGGCTTTGTTTGTCTTGTTAGTGATTCTCGCTGTCGTGTACCCATCCATGTTTCCTCAAGAGCTGCCGTTACCTCTGGCGTTTATCAAAAGCATGTTGTCGAGTGCAGTGAGCTCCCCGGTATATTTTGCACTGCCGGTATTTATAATTTTTATTCTTGCATGGCCGCTGATGCTTTTATCTATGGGAGCGAGGAGCGGTTGGAAGGTTTTGGCCGAGCGTTATCAATATTCCGCTAATAACGTCGCGACTCGTTTTATTGGTCCGAATAGCGGCATGATAGGGAAGGTGTCGTACAAAAATATCTTGTTTGTAGGGGCTGATGAGCAGTACTTATATTTAAAAACGTTGTTTCTATTTCGTCTGGGTAACCCAACGCTGGCGATTCCCTGGAGCGACGTCAGCGCAATCAAATCCACTACAAGTCTGTTGCCTGCCGGCGCGCCTCAGTTTTTACGGGCTATCAGCCCTTCTGGTCGTTTCGCGAATGTTACGCTTTCCTCTATGCCTGAGCAGCGGTTGACTCTGCCTTGGGATGATAGCTTTACCCGCTTCGCGTCGAATTTAAACCTTTCCCACTCAGAGCAGGCATAACGCGATGGCGCATACGACGAATGTGGTGATGATCCACGGGTTAATGGGGTCCTTGAGCTACTTCGAACCGCAAAAACGTGTTCCTGAGATTCGCTGGCTAACACCGGATTTGCCAGGTTACGCCGCGACTCCCATGCAGCATGGAGAGGAAGGTTTTTCTTTGCGTGGTCAGGCCGATTATGTCCGCGATCTGATACTGGCGCTGGATGAGGGGCCTTGTTGGGTAGTGGGGCACAGTGTAGGCGGAGCCATTGCGATGATATTGGCTGAGGCGTATCCACAGCTGGTGCGAGGCTTTATTAGCGTGGAAGGCAACTTCACTCTTAATGACGCGTTCTGGTGCCGGAAAGTCGCCGCCATGTCTGTGTCGGAGTGGCGAGAAAATTATACGGAATTGCAAAGCGATCCAGAGAGCTGGTTGACTCGAGCGGAGATTGAGGCAACCCCTGAGCGGCTGGAATGGGCGCGCAAAATCTTGTTCAACCAATCGGCGGAAACTGTCCATGAGGTAGCCACTGCCATCGTGAAAGAAACGGTCGGGGAGGAATATCAGGATATTGTTCGCCGCGTCGTGGATAGCGGCCTGCCGTTATACCTGCTCTCAGGCGAGCACTCCGACGCGGGGTGGGATACGCCTACTTATGCACGGGCAGCGGCGCGGCAAAGCGTTCGACAGAAAAATACCGGGCATATGATGATGTTGGAAGCGCCGGATGAGTTCTGCGACATTGTCGCCAACTTCATCCGGTCCAATTAGCGCCTAGTGTTGGCGCAGTAGTTTTTCTATGAGAACGTTGGGCTAGCCTTCGGATTTATTCCGGTGAATGGCCAGTCGCTCGGGAGCCTGACACACCGGCATCACTTCAATGCGGTTGATGTTCACATTGGCGGGGCGGGTCGCCGCCCAGGCCACGCAATCCGCGATATTCTCCGGCGTTAACGCATCGGCGTTCTCATAAGTCGCCTTCGCTTTGTCTTCATCGCCTTTGAAACGAACCAGCGAGAACTCGCTGCCGCCGACCATACCGGGTTCAATGTTGGTGACTCTCAGCGCTGTGCCTAACAGGTCGGCTTTCAGATTGCGGGAGAACTGTTCGACAAAGGCTTTGGTGGCGCCGTAGACATTGCCGCCAAAGTAAGCGTACGAGCCGGCGATGGAGCCGATATTGATGATATGTCCGGCATTGCGCTCCACCATACTTGGCAACAGCAAATGAGTCATGAACGCCAGTCCGGTGCAATTCACTTCAATCATGCGGCTCCAGTCTTCCCAGGAGGCGCTTTGCGCGGGACCTAACCCCAACGCCAGTCCGGCGTTGTTGATAAGCAGATCTATGGCGGCGAACGCGGGCGGCAGGTTTTCGATCGCCGCCGTCACCGCTTGTTGATCGCAGATATCGCAGGCGATGATATGGCAGTTGGTCTGCAGACGGGCCGCCAGCGCCTCCAGTTTATCTTGACGGCGGGCCAGCAGGATCAGGTCATACCCTTCGTGCGCCAAGCGTTCTGCTATAGCTTCGCCCAAGCCGACGGATGCGCCCGTGACCAGCGCAACTTTACTACTGTTGTTTTCCGGCTTACTCATAGCGGTTTCCTCACTCAATCGTGGTCAAATACAAATACGCCTCTAAGTACTTGGCGATAAGGGAATTAAGTATTCAGATTTTCCTCGTAGGATGAAACCCCTGAGCATCTCTTCGTTATAAATTAGCCGGAAGTCTAAGCTCGGGTTGTACAAAATACGACCTATTGCTGAGGTCGCGCCAGGATGACCCTGATTAGAATAAAAGGGTCGCCGTATCTTTTATC
Source organism: Hahella sp. HNIBRBA332 (assembly GCF_030719035.1). Lineage (NCBI taxonomy): Bacteria > Pseudomonadati > Pseudomonadota > Gammaproteobacteria > Oceanospirillales > Hahellaceae > Hahella > Hahella aquimaris. The sequence continues at coordinate 3,745,081 of NZ_CP132203.1, read as the reverse complement.
CACTTCAAGGAGGGCGCGCCATGAGCGAAACCGTCACTGTCGCTGTCACCGGAGCCGCCGGAAACGTTTGTCAGTCATTGCTGTTCCGCTTGGCGGCGGGGGAGCCGTTCGGACCCGACGCCAGCATTCGTTTGCAACTGATAGAAAAGAGTGAATCCATGAAAGCCCTGGAAGGCTTGGCGATGGAGTTAGAGGACTGCGCGCTGCCTTTGTTGGAGAGCGTGAGTCTGCACGATGATCCTGTCAGCGGCTTCAAGGATGTGGACTTCGCCATCCTGACCGGCGCCAAGCCACGTACGCCCAGCATGGATCGCATGCAGCAATTACAGGAAAACCCATCAATCTTTGTCGAGCAGGGGAGAGCGCTGGGCAAGGTCGCCAAAGAGACAGTGAAGACCCTGGTCGTAGGCAATCCCGCCAACACCAACGCCTTGATCGCCTGGGCGAATGCGCGCTATCTGCCCCACCATCAATTCTCCGCTCTGATGCGGCTGGACCACAATCGAGCGCTGGGCTTTCTCGCCCGCAAAATAGGCATCAATCCGCTCCGCATCAAGCGCCTGACTATCTGGGGCAACCACGCCAGCACCTTGTTTCCGGACGCCTCTCATTTACGCATTGATGGCCAGCCCATTCGCATGGCGCTGGATATGAACTGGTATCGGGACATTATGATCGATCAAGTGCAGCAGCGAGGGGCTGCGGTTATTTCTTGCAAAGGGAAAACCAGTTCCAGCTCCGCCGCGCAAGCGATTATCGATCATTTGCGAGACTGGCGCTTTGGCACGGAAGAAGGGGATTTCGTCAGCATGGGCGTACTGAGCCAGGGAGAATATGGCGTGACGCCGGGCCTGTTCTTTTCCTACCCGGTCACCTGCCGCAAAGGTCGGGCGGAAGTGGTGGAGGGGCTGGATCTGGACGACTTCTGCCGCCGTATGGTGCGGGTGACGGAAGAAGAGCTGGTGAGAGAGCGGAAAGCGATTGAAAATTTGCTGCCAATGTCTCCAGAACTGTTACTGGCCCGCGCTCACTCGGAAGTGGCGTGAGGCGTGGCGTCGGCTAGGCTACTGAGAATCCAGAAATGAGAAGTATAACGCCATGATTTCATCATAGCGGCCAGACTCATGAATGTCGGCGCAGACGTCCCAAATACGCTCCGCCAGGTGTTGGTGGCGGGCGTAAAACTGACGCGAAAAGACCAGAAACATATCATCTTGCATTAAAGGGGTGGGCAGTCGTCGCACGGGCGAGTTGGGATCACTCAGATCAAGATGCGGCTCCACCTGCATGGCGTAACTGGCGACTATCGCCACCCGACGGCTGGTCAGCAGATTGGCCAGGTGTTTGGGTTCGTAGCGCTCAATGACCTCCACCCCCATACGTTGCAGCAAGTCAGCGGAGGAGTATCCCAGTCCGGCGGCGGCTTGCGCTCCCGGCGGCAGCTTCAGCGACACGCCGTCCCATTGCACCGCGGGGTCTGAGGCATACAGCCAAAGGGTGTTGCTGTACACCAGCTTGGAGTAGTCCACCGTGCCGTCGAGTTTGCGGGGGTAGTGACTGAACTGCTCCCGCTCCGGCACATAGGAGGAGCCAATCACCGCATCCGACTGACCTGTCTGTAATTGCGACAGGCAGCGTTTCCAGGGGCGGCGCTCAAAGATAATGCGTATGGGCGCCTGCAGCTCGATCTCGTCCATCAACTCATAGGCGACGCCCTTATATTCAGTCGTTTCTTTCGTCTCCGCCATAGTCAGCCGGTAGATGGGGGGATTCGCCACATCAATGCCGCAAACATTGATTTCAACAATGTCGGACTCGGTGCGAGCCGTTCCTGCCGCTCCAGTCAGCGCAAAGACGAGGAGCAGGATTTTTGACCATGGAGATGTCATTTGGGCGCGCATGAATTACTCAGAAGGTTGGGTGATATTTATGCAGTCCCTGTCAAAAAACTATAGCACCGAGCATAACGAAGCTGTAGTGGATGGAAGCTGCGCGAGCGATTCCTAAGGCAAAAGAGGGATATCCGCTTAGAGTTGAATGCTGCAGTATGGTGCGACGACAGCGATCGGCGTCGCCGCCAAGGTGCGCCGCGAGGTGTCGTTACATCAATTATCTTGATGTTTTTCAAATAAAAATAATGACTTCTCCACGATATTTGCTTGTCGCCGGACGGGGTTTTTGATGCCTTGCGCATCTTTTTACGATAGGAGAAATTTGATGTTTCCTGAAATAAATACAAAAAAGTTACTGCCTGGATTGGCTTGCTTGATGTTAGTGACAGGCTGTTCCGATAATAATGATTCCAATAATGGCGGATCTAACGCCAACAAAACTGCGGACGACTACTTGATCGATTTGGCGCATCCCACCAAAGGCATCGGCGCCAGGGTGGCGGGAACTGAGAGTGAGCGTAAGGCGGAAGCCTATCTGCTGGCTGAACTCAAGTCCCTGGGTTATACGCCCAGTGCGCAAGCGTTTACCTACAAAGATCGAGACAACAATGAGTTTAACTCCAGCAATGTCATCTTTGAGAAGGCCGGGACCGACGCTGATAAAGTACTGGTGTTAGGCGCTCATTACGACACCACCGGTGAAGATCTTGGCTCCACCGGCGCCACGGATAATGGTACAGGTGTGTCCACGCTGTTGGATGTGGCCAAGCGCATTAAAGATAAGACCTTACCTTACACTTTGCGTTTCGTTTTCTTCGGCGCAGAAGAGAAAGGCCTGCATGGTTCCAATTACTATGTGAGTCAGTTATCGGTAGATGATCTGGGCAAGATTGTCGGTATGGTTAACTACGACACGGTGGCCGGCGGCGATTATCTGTATGTGCACTCCGCTGACAGCGCCACGCCTTATGAGTGTAACGGCGACAACGCCTCCTATGCGGCTGGAGATACTGTACGCAAGGGGATGTTGAACGCATCTATCGCTTTGGATGGCGACAATGACTTCCTAATACATCCAAACGTGGATGGCGGCTATCAGGCGGGGGAGACCGGCGACTGGTCTGATCACGTTGCATTCGCCTGTCGCGGTATTCCCATTGCATACGTTGAAGCCACTAACTTCGATATTGATGGGAAATATGGGAAAGACGGCTATTCGCAGACTGTTAATTCCCAGTTCTGGACCTGCTTCGACGAAGCGACTGTTGGCGCCTGCGATAAAGACGCCGAGGAGAAGTGGGGAGAAATCTGGCATACCGGCAGCGACCGGATCGACGCCATGGAGTCCGCCTTCCCCGGCAGAGTCAGCAGTCAGATGGAGCGAGCGGTTAAGGCGACGGTAGAGTTCGTCTCTTTCGCAGACTACTATTTGCCTTGAATATCACATAGAGGCGGGCGCCTGCGCCCGCCTTGCCCTCACGGCATTCAGCCCCTTTAACCTATCCTCAGGATGGTTTGGCCAGACGACGGATTTGCGGCGCCAGATCTTTTTGTGGAATGACAATTTCCACCAGTGCGGGGCAGTCCACCAGAGACTCCACATCCAACAATATTTTCTGCAGTTCGTCGATGGTCTGCGCCCGGTATCCCATGGCGCCGTAGGCTTTGGCGAGGGACTGGTAATCCCATTGCGGCAGGATGTCGAAAGGCGCAAAACGTCCCTCCGGCGTGAACGCCTTGATATCGACAAAGGCCTGCTCGATCGCATAAACCCCATTGCTCATCACGAAAATGACCGCGTTAACGCGATTGCGCGCCAGCGTGGACAGCGACTGGCACATCATCATGAAACCGCCATCGCCGGCGACCACATAGGGACGCTTGCCGCTGGCCATGGCGACGCCGATGGCGCAGCCGGTCTCATGTCCGAGCGATCCCCAAATGGCGTCGGCGATAAAGCTGTTTTGAGGTAGTCCGTTAATATTGCTGGCCACATAAAGTGAAGAGCTTTCGCCCAGGATGAGTTCGATCTCTGACTGCAAGCGTCGCTCCTGGAAGAAGTGCGTGAGTTGATCGAAGAAGATGTTGTAGGTGAGCTGAGCGCCCAGTTCCGTATTCCAGCCGGCGCACTCGCCGTCGTCCAGATGGACTCTTATCAGTGGGTGAGGAAATCCGTTTTTGCTTTTGATCTGCGCCGACAGGCCGTCGATGTAATCGGTCATGGCGACATTGCGGAAATACTCATAGCCCACCCGCACCTGTTCATCGTTAACCAGAATAATATCGGAGAAACCGCTTTGCATCAGGTCCAGGTAGTCATCGGTGAAAATCACGCCAAGGGCGAGTATGCAATCGACATTTTTCATGTATTCCCGCGTGCCTGGACAGGACGCGGCGCCCGCATAGGTGCCGATGAACTGCGGATGGCTTTCATCGAGGACGGATTTCGCCTCCAGCGTGGTGGTGAAGGGTAGCCCACTGGCCTCGACCATGCGTAGCGCCTGTTCCTGCAGGCCGTAACGGGCGATCTCTATACCCAGCATGATCACGCCGCGCTTGGCGTTGACGAGTCTGTGCAGCGTCTCATCCACCACTGCCCGCAAAGACGCTCTGTCGCTGACGGGAGGTTGCGGTCGCAGTGGGTGCTCCGGTTCCCGGCAGGGTTCGCCCCATACATTTTGCCAGGCTTCCAGATAAATAGGGCGGCGCTTGCTGATGGCGGCGGTGAGGGCGCGATCAATCTGTAATGGAGCTTCGGTGGCATTGCTCAAGACTTCTGCTGCGACGGTGACTTGCTCAAAGACCTTTTTATCCGCATTCAGGTTGCCGGTCGAATGATGAAACAACACGCCTTTGTCACGAATGATCAGCCTGTCCTGGGCGGACGGGCTGGCGCTGATCACCACCACTGGATTGCGCTCTACGTATGATCCCGCCACCGCGTTCAACACGCTGAAGGTTCCGACCCCGTATTGGACGGATACCGCGCCGATGCCGGCGAAACGGGCATAGCCGTCGGCGGCGTAGCCCGCGCCCAGTTCATTGATGTCTCCCACGGCGTCCACGCCATCGAATTTTTCCAATGTTTCCATGAACTCGGAAACATAATCGCCGGGTACTTGAAACACTTTGCCGAGACCAAGCTGGCGCAGGCGGGTGAGCAGATAGTCGGCGACGGTAAATGAGTTATCCTTCAACATTGTCGATTCCTTTGTACGCAAATTGAGTAACTTCATCCAACACTTTCTTGCAGTCATTGCAGGTGAGACAGTCGCAGTCGTCAGCGCAACCGTCGGGGCAGGGGACCGGCATCAGGGAAAACGGTTGTTCCGGGGGCAGCCAGGCGGGGCGCGTCATTGCGAAAAAATCCTCCAGGGTCGACTCGGCGACAGTCAAAGCGCCTTCCACCCAGCCCTGATCGTAAGAGTAGGCTTCGCCGACGATAAAAATCTGTTCTTCCTCCACCGGATGGCGCATGCGGCACATGATCTTGTCGAGCCGGTAATTGGCTTTCCATTCATGCCAGCCGCCGCCGTAGGGATCGTCGTCCCAGGCGTGAAACACCGCGCTGTAAGGTTCCGGCAGTTCTACCTGATCATGTACCTGACGCACTTGCTGTTGCGCGGCGCGCACCATGTCTTCGCTGACTTGATAGCGGGTGCGGGGCACGATTTTGTCGGCGCTGATTTCAGCCTCCAGACAGGACGGCTTGTAGCCGATAAAAGGCAGGCCGTCTTCCAGCCCCTTCCAGAACGGAACCGTGCCAATATCGTTATAGGAGGCCATCAGCAGAGAGTTCAGGAAAGGCTCGCCGCCAGGTTGTTCGCACTCGGTTCCCATGTAGTAAATCTGTCTCACCGGCAGATCCGTGACAGAGCGTCCCGCCACCAACCCCAGACTGCGCCACCAGGGTTTCTCATAAGCGAGGAACAGCTTGAAGGCGGATTGGATTAACACGGACGGCAGGTTTTCCTGCAGCCAGGGATCATCGAAAAATTCCGACTTGATCAACTCCAGTGAACGACGCGGCATGGCCAGGATAATGCGTTTGGCGCGCACGATCGTTTCGCCAGGTTGGTCCGTGGTTTTTCCATCCACCGTGTGCGTATGTTGAAAATGCAGACTGTAGGGATAATCGTCGTCGCCGGTGTAGCGAATCTCCGTCAGACGATGATTCATATAGAGACGTTTGCTTCCAAGCAGACTCCCCGGCGCCTGTACGAACTGTTCGCAGAGCGTCAGCGGCAGCGTCTGGAAACCGTGCTTCAGCGTGAGAAACTTCGTCTCATCGCTGTACTCCGTCGCCGGCAACTGTGTCGCCGCATTGGCATTGGCCACGTTGGCGTCATAGCCGCCTGCGTCCTTCATGAACATATAGCCTTCATTGCTGAGCACTCGATAAAGCAGATCCCAGAAACCGTATTTCCAGATCTCTTTGCCGAATACTTTCACCCGCATCTGATCGCACAGAGACAGGTCGGCGAAGCCGGGATACAGATAGTTCATGATTTTGACTTGCAGGTCTTCGGGCCCATAACCGCGCTCGGTCCACGCCAGGTTATAGGGAATCTTGTCGGGATGACTGCTGAAGTCCCGATAGCGGAAACGCGCGCCGCGCAAGAAGAAGAGATTGTCTTGGGAGCCGACGGGCTCTGGCGCTCCCATGGGGAAATCTTTCGTCGGCAACTGCAGGTATTTGACCAGATTGGCTACCAGAATATGGGCGTCGGGGATATATCGCATGCCGCCGACTTCCGCCACCACATTGGGAAGACCCGGCAGCGTGATGCTATAGAGGCGGCCGCCGATGCGGTCACTGTACTCAAACAGTGCGATAGCCTGCTTGGCGCCAAATTCCGACTGCAAGCGCCAGGCGCTGTATACGCCCGAAACTCCTCCACCGACAATCGCGACATCCAAGGTCAATGCAGCGTTTTCCATCAGCCCACTCCTTGTCAGCGAAACGTTACTTTTTTATTCCGTTCCTCAGGTAATAAAAAACATAGGTGCGGTTCAAAAAATAGCCAAATTGATTTTTGTAAGGGTGGGTTCAGGTTTGTTAAAGAAATGTTGTAACTCGCGGTAAAAAATATATATTCGCTCAACATTCCTGGTCGTAAAAACAATTTCGCCATTGGGCGCGCGCCGCAGGAATCCCACCACAGGTAGTGAGCATAAATGAAGAATTTCCTGGCTAGGTCCCTGTTGCTTTCCGTTGGTATGCCGGTTTTCGCTTTCGGCGATGAAGCCAGTATTGAGCGTCTTCCGGACATGTTGGCGAAGATCCAGTATGTCGCCAGGCTCACTGAAGCCTGCCCAGACAACTATCAATCGGAGTATTTCAATTGGCGCAAGCTCAATCGCATCGACGATATTGAATCAGCCGTTAATGTGTTATCGGTGAATGATGCGCAGCTCCAGGTTCGTTTGACTGATATCGCCAGAGATGCTGCGGCGGAAGTTAAACTACACAGCGCGGATTATTGCGCTCATCTGGAACAAGTCCTCGCCAATCCCGACTTTATGCCTTTTGTCGCATTCAATGAGCTAAGCCAGACGTTACTTGATGAAATACCTCAGGAAGCTCTTACCAGCGAGAGGGAGCGCGCCGACAGTCAGCCGATAAATCCTGAGTTGATCAAACAGGATGTCACGCAAGTAGAAGCGGTGATGTTCAACCGCCGCACCCTACGCATTGCAGGAAAGTCGACGGAGGTGGATGCGCCCGAACTGCTGTTTAAAAACGGCGATCTCTGCATGGATATGCAAGCGCTGGTATTTCGCGGCGGCGTCGCGAAGCACAAAGCCAAGCACCCCTCTAAATGGACGCGTTGGCGAACAAACCAGGGCGAACGCGAATGGTTGAACGGCGAGAAATGGCAAAAATTCGTCTCCGCCAAGGCGTTCCCGCCTCTTAATGAAGGCTTCCGCATGGAAAGCGACCTGCGTTTTCAGCAGGAGACGGACGGCGGCGCCTTTCTTATCACTAATGTTATCCGCTACCAGTTTTCTTCTGACGGCAAGTTCATCCGCAAATTGGATTCATACCCAACTCATGACGACGCTATCAGCTCTTCCGTTAGTTTTTATTATCCAGAGGAAGAAGGGCGCTATGACATCCAGGGTTATCTGCTGACGCTGCGCTTTGACAATGGCGAGACCCTCTACAAAACCATCGTGCGTGATAAGAACTCTCCATCGCCCACGTGGCTGGATGGGAATGAGTATGTGGAATAAGCGGCTTTTACAGCGCCTCATTCTGTTAGCCCACGGATGGCTTTAGAGCAAGCCGGAGCGATTTTTACCTGGGGTAAATCACAGTTGTAACCTGGGCAGGGTTATGTTTTTTATAACGTTTTGGATTATCTCTCCTGAGGAAGTCGCAGGCTGAAGCAGACTTCCTGAGTTGTATCAGGGGATCAAATAAAGGCGTTCATGAATGAAGCGACTCCTGTCTGGGTTTATTTTCTCCACCGCTGCCTTCTCTACTTCTGTGTTTAGCGGCGGCTCGGGTTTTGAACAGTTTCCCAATCTGTATACAAATATTCGATTCGCCACAGAGCTGGCCATAGCATGCCCAAATGAGCATGTTGCAGCGTATCAGTCCTGGCGCGAGCGCAATCATATCGATGATATCGACATCGTGATGGACGCCTTGTTAGCGAAGGATAAGAAGCTTCGGAGCAATATCGTGAAAGCGGACAAGGCGATGAAGGAAAAAGTCAGCAGTCTCGGCTCCAAGAGCTGTGTGTTTCTGGGACAGATTCTGATAAGCGAAGAGTATCAGCCAGCGACCCATTACAAAGACCTGATGGATAAATTGCTTGCCATCGCCCCCCAGGTTAAGGCTTTGAAGGAAAAGGAAAAGGAAAAGGAAAAGGAAAAGGAAAAGGAAAAGGAGTCGCCTCTTGATCCAGTGCTGATCCAGAAAGACCTCGCCAAAGTAGAGACAGTCTTATTCGACAAGAAGGTTGTGCATAGCTATGGCATGATCTTAAACGAAGCCTACCCGATACTGCTGTTTGAAAATGGCGAAGCCTGTAAGGACATGAAAGCGTTAGTGTTTCCAGGTGGCGTCGAAGCGCATAAAGCCAAGTATCCCAAGCGTTGGACTCAATGGCGCAAAAGCTGGGGCGATTATGAGTGGCTGAAAGGGGATAAGTGGAAGGCGTTCGCCTATGACGATGAATATCCGGCGATAGAAAAAGGATTTCGTCTTAACAACAAGTTCCATTATATCGGCGGCTCTAGCACCGGCGACAGCACCGTGACGACGATCAGAAATTTTCAATTTTTCTCAGACGGCAGATTTATCAGTGGCGCACAGGTTTACGCCAGCACGGAGATCTCCGATACCAGCTCGACCTTTAACCATGTCTCCCCTGACCAAAAGGGCCAATATGAAATCGACGGCTACCTGCTGACCCTGCGATACGATAGTGGTGAGACCCGATACCGAGCCATCGTTCTCGACGCAAAAGACCCCTCGCCAATATGGCTGAATGGAGACGGCTATGTTGAATAGTTAGCGGTAATGGCGATGGGAGATGAGTGAGATAGCGCGCCCTCCCTCAATGGCTTGGGCAACAGAGCGAGCAAGGCCGATTGACTCAATTGGTATGGATCTCAATGCGTTCTGTCGTGCGCAAGAGTAATCCTTTGTCAGAGACAAGAATGATCGAGCCGGCATACAGTTGCCGCTGTGCTAAGGTTTAAGCGTTCCTGCTTATTTTGGAGTTCACATGAGATCCCATTGCCCTGAATGCGGCTTCCTTTTTCCACTTAAGGGCCCAGAGCTGGTTGTGCTCAGTAAGACAAGGATCAGAAACGCAGCCTGCTTTATGTGCCCACACTGCCACTCAAAACTGGTGCAAAAGCCACGTTTTGGTTTGGCGATACTGGCATGTATAAACCTTATATGCGTGGGCATTGTTGCGACAGTGAATCTGGGGTACGCCTCTGTTAGCAAAGAATTACTGATGGCGGTGTTCGCTGTCATAATGACGGTATCCTTCGCCAAGCTCATTCTTTTTATTAAGCAGCCTGACATTTATGAAGTCATGAAACCGCACTCTGACTCTTAGACTTCCTTGGATCGTCTTGTGCAAATATTTGTCCTTCCCTTTTTGAATATTTGTGACATATTATGTCCGCAGGTGTCTCCAACAAGAGGTCTGTGGGTTAGTTATGTTGATCACTAATATCGAAACCATTCCTGGTAAAAATATCGTCAAACATCTTGGTCTGGTGCAGGGCAGTACGGTCCGCTCGAAGCATGTGGGGCGCGACATCATGGCGGGATTGAAGAATATCTTCGGCGGTGAGTTGCGCGGTTATACCGAGTTGTTGGAAGACGCACGGGGTGAAGCGCTGGAGCGTATGAAAAGGCAGGCGCGCGGCATGGGCGCCAACGCAGTGATTAACGTGCGCTTCGCCACTTCGTCCGTGGCGCAGGGCGCAGCGGAGCTGTTTGTCTATGGTACGGCGGTGGTCATGGAGTAACGCCCATGGAAATGTTTATCAATATAGGCGTTTTTTTGCTACTGATGGCGCTGGGCTATGGTTTTGGACGTCGTGCGGAGAAAGCCCACTTTAAGTCACTGCGGATTCGCGAGGCCAAGCACCGAGCGGTCATCTTATCCATGGGGCGTCATATCCCTCCGGTCCGCGCCAATGTGGAAGCGCGTCTGGTAACCGGCAGCGTGGTGGTGTCCGTTGATTATTTCAAACGCTTTTTCGCCATACTGCGTTTACTGATCGGCGGACGCCTGTTCAGCTATGAGTCCTTAATGGAAAGAGCGCGCCGTGAGGCCATTCTGCGCATGAAAGAGCAGGCTGTGTCTTTCGGCTCCAAGGAGATATACAACGTAAAGCTGGAAACATCGACGATTTCTAATGGGATGCAAAACGCCCTTGGCACAGTCGAAGTGCTGGCTTATGGGACGGCGGTCGTTGATAAGAGAGAACTGGCGGCATAGTGGCGTGGTTCTGGAAACTGATGACGACGCCACCCGTTTAGGGTTTGTTATGCAGGACAAGACCTTGTACCCCAGCGAAATACTCTCATCCAGCGCTTGGAGGAGTGGAGAGCGCGTCTATCAGGCGGTGCGCGACTTCTTATTTGGCTGAAGTAATAATTCAGTCTAAACAAATATTTACTGGATAAATTTACAACTCAACTTTAGCATTCACCTTAGTCTTTTTGATAAATAAGGTGTTATGCATATGAAGTTACGTCTGGCTCTGTGTCTGATTCTTGCCGCGCCAATGCTCGCCAATGCTGGGATTAAGGATGAAAATTTTGGCTCAGCAACCGTCGCGCAGGTCACCAGTATTTATGATGGCGACACCTTTCGCGCCGACATCGCCGATTGGCCGGCGATTGTGGGGCAGCGCATCGGCGTGCGCATCAAGCATATCGATACCCCTGAGCTGCGTGGCTCCTGCAAGAAAGAAAAAGCCCTGGCGCTGAAAGCGAAACAGTTTCTGGTGGAAAAGCTGAGAAGCGCGAAAGAGGTGAAACTTGAAAATATCCAACGGGATAAATATTTCCGTGTGCTGGCGGACGTCGTAGCTGACGGCGAGAGCCTGGGGCAGTCTCTGATCAAGGAAAAACTCGCCGTTCCCTATGAAGGCGGAACCAAAATCGATTGGTGTAAAGCTTGAGCTAAGTCAACGACTTAACTTTCAGGTGGGAGCGCTGGTAAGCTGAGGGACGCAGAATTATTCTGCTGAACTCAGTCGCTAAAAGGAGATTTTACGTTGGCTAAAGTTTTATCTGTCAGCAAGAACGCGGAACACCGGTTTTCCAAGGCGCAGGTTCCCACCATCCATCTGATCGCCGGCGAAGGCGTCGACGGCGACGCCCACCGCGGCGCGATGGTGAAGCATATCCATCTCGCCAAGAAAGATGCGGAATCGCCAAACCTGCGCCAAGTGCATTTGATTCACAATGAACTGTTGGAAGAGCTACGAGGCAAAGGATTCAATGTCAGCCCTGGCGTGATTGGCGAGAACATCACCACCAGCGGTTTGGATCTGTTGTCCTTGCCGGTTGGAACGGTTCTTAAATTCGGCGCGACCGCCCGCATTGAACTGACAGGTTTGCGCAGCCCATGTTCACAACTCGACAAGTACCAGAAAGGACTCGTCGCAGCAGTGCTGGATCGTGACGAGCAGGGTAACCTGATCCGCAAATCCGGCGTAATGGCGATAGTGCTGGATGGCGGCCCCGTAAGTGTTGACGACGCCATCGCCGTATCGTTGCCGCCTGAGCCCTATTTGCCGCTTGTCCCTGTGTAATGTCGGCGGACTCTGACATGCGTATCCGTCCCGCTGAAGTGGAAGACGCTCCAACCATCGCTGTCATTCATGTAGCGGCTTGGCGGGAAGCCTATCGCGGCCTGATGTCGAGTGAATTTCTGGCTTCCCTGTCCGTGGAAAAAAGAACGCAGCAATGGACGGCGGCGTTAGCGCAAGACAGCCCGATATTGCGCCTGGTGATTGAGCATGAGGGACGTGTCGCTGGATTCTGCAGCAGCGGCCCGTTTCGCGACGAGCAACTCGCCATGGAAGAGGGCGTCGAGCTGTACGCCATCAATATTGATCCCAATTACTGGCGATGTGGCCTGGGTAAAAGGCTGGTGGAGTATGTGAGCGACTACTATCAACAGAAAGAAGCCAAGGCAATATACCTGTGGGTATTGAACGGAAACCTGCGCGCCATGGCGTTTTATGAAAGCTTGGGATTTCTGCCCGACGGAAGATCCAAGGTGGACTATGGACATGCCGGTGAGCCGCTGCATGAGTTGTTATTTATCAGGAGGTTATCGGCTTGAGCAAACCTGCCGACTTCATTCAGAAATGGCGTGAACAAGGTCATCAATTCCATCCTCCCGCCACAAGCGAGGCGGTCAAACTCGTATTTTCCCGGCTGGGCATGACTGCGAGGCAGGATATTTTGGACCTCTATCTTGAGTGCGATGGAATGAGCGACTTTGGTGCCGGGCTTGTGCGTTTTTGGTCTCTTGCCGAGATTGAGGCCCACGCTCAGTACACGAATGAATTCGGCGTGCTTTTCGCTGATTTCCTTGTGGAAAGCGAGCTCTTTCGGATAAAGCCTAAAGATGAATATAGCGTTCAAGTGTACAGCGACTGCTTTGATGGAGATAAGCCTCGGTTAGTCTCGCAGAGCCTGGGCGAATTCATGCGCAAAATAGATATCGACAATTTACAAGGCAATTAAAACGATGAGTAAACACTATTCCCGCGAAGCAAAAATGATGTTGCTGTTTCCGGTTATCTTGTTTGCGCTGGGCATTATTGGCGTGATGGTGATACCGAAGCTGAAACAATATCTGGCGGAGGATGACTGTACTCCAAACGCCGTTCATGCCACCGCTGATAAAGACTGCTCTTCCGCTTCTTCTCCTGCCTCACAAAACTGACCTTCCGGTCAGCTCCCTTTCTCTTTTTATCTAATATCTAATGCTTGAAATCACCTATTTGGGCGGTTTCGCGTCCGCTTTCTAACGCTTATAGTGGCCTACAGGAAATAAGAATATCCGCGTTTGGCGCAGACAGGGTCCGCCGGACGTTAAAACAAAAATAACAACGGGCAAAGGTTCAACGTTATGTTTTTCAAGGAAAAGCAGGGCCTTGTTTTGGCCTGCGGCGTCATAGCCGCGTTAACTTGCAGTTATTTTTTCTTTGGCGGCCAGGGCGTGGATATCCCTGACGCTGAAGCGGCGATGACGCCCGTCGTCGATACGCCTCCTGTCGCCGCTGCGACAGTTGCGCCCAGCGGAAGCGCCGTCGCGCCATTGCGATCGTCGTCATCCATGGCTCCGGATGCCGGGGAAGATGAAGAAACTGGCGAAAACCCTTTCTTTGAAAAGGAAGTCAAAGCGCGCCTGACTCAGGTCGCCGATCAATATCAGGACCAGATTCAATATCCGACGTTCTCTACGCCTATTCGGGATAAACAGGCGCTCGCCAAATACCTGCCCAACAAGAGTTTTCCCGCAGGGATGCCGTTGGACTTCAAGGACCCAAACAGCCCTCGCATCAGCCTGGAAACCAGCAAGAGCCAGTATTTTATCGGCGAGGATATCGTTGCGTCGGTGAGCGTCACCGGACTGGACGCTGGATCAACGGTGGAAGCGGACGGACGTCTGGTGGAGCAGGGAGAGGCGTTAGCTGTTACCGAAGGGGTCCAACGCAGCGGCTCCGTGTTCAATCTTACTTTCTCGGGTAATGATCCTGCACTGGCGGAAGCGGGGAGCGATTTACGCGTCATCGCCAATCTGACCATCAACGGCCGTGTTTTTGAAATTGGAACCCCGGTTTCCTACACGCCAAGTGTGGCGCAGGTAACGCATGTGGACGCGGCGGAAGTGCGCGGCGCTTATTTGTATATTCCTTTGCATGTCCGGGTGATCTCCCCCGGCTTTCACGAGGTAGCAGCGATTCTGTACAGCGCCGGCGCCAGCGAGCCATTAGTGCATTTATCCGCCCAGGAAGACATTCAGGTGGAAAATGGCCTGGTGTATCTGCGGGCTCACATTGCGGCGCTGAAACAGAAAGGCGACGCCGGCCCTTATCGGCTGCAGGACATTTCCTTGACCCGGATGCCGGCCCCGCCGACCTATCAAACCGAATACGGAAGCGTCGCCAAAGCGTCCTTTGCGGTGAACGGTTTTCCTTTCTCTGACTATGACGATGTTCCCTATGTTGATGAAGACGCGCAGAAGCGGTTGGAGTTTCTGCGCCAGTTAGGAAGCGTGCAGTAAACGGGCGCGACGTTGCGGGTGTTGAGCCTGCAGCACCACCGATTCTCGAAAACAAAGATAAAAAAGGAGATTTAACGTGAAAACACTCAAGCTATGGCTGACTGCAATGTTGATGTTCGCCGCCTGCGGCGCCGCCAAGGCGCAATTGGCGGGCAAGAACGTCCTCTTGATTCAGGGCTTTTTGCCCCAGCACATTCTGTTCAACCCCACCGATCAGGGGCGGGCGGATGGCATTGGATATTGGGACGGCTTCGACGCTTCCCTGAAAGACCCCGCCACCACCCGCATTCTTTACTGGCCGTCCCATTACCGTTTACAGGGGGCGGGCGGTATCGCCGCACTAATCGCCAATCAGTTGCAGCCGATCTTGTCCTCTGGTTTCTGCGATAACGAATGCGTCGTCATTACCCATTCCACCGGCGACCTGGTGATGCGCTATGTGTTGTCCAATAAGAACTCGTTATTGGGTTCGTCGCTGGCGCAGCGTTTGAAAGTCGCTGCGGTGATCGACATGGCGGGCGCCGGCGGGGGCACTGAACTGGCTAACTTCGGGGTGGACCTGATTAATGGCGTCAACCACGGCGCGGACGTACTGGAAGCGCTGCTGAAGTTTCTGGGTTATGAAATTCCGTTGGGCATTAATCCTGGTGTGATGATTGATCTGCAGACTGCCGTTGCGCGCAACACCGCCGTCACTAATCTGCCCGCCATTCCTCGCCTGAGAATCGCCTCCACAGGCAGCGAGTTTTACGGCTTCGCGACGCACCCCATCATCAAAGGCAGGGACGACAGCGTAGTGCCGTTGCACAGCGCCTGCGGCGCCGCTTATGACGGTGCGTTGGATTCCTGCGTAAGGGACTTGCGTATAGACGGGCGCGTCACCAGCGTCAGCAATGCGCCGTCTTCGAGCCAATTGTACGACTACCATTACCCCATCATCATGAGCGAAAAAATGGCGCACAACGAAATGCAGGCCAACAAACGCGGCCGGGATATGACCTTCGCGTTAAGCGGCGCTGACCGCTACAACGCCGGCGCACGCACCATTGGACTGGACGTGGAGTATCACTCCGTCTACGCATGGTGGGACTGGTTCCGGGAATATCGTTACATCACGGATGCGGATGACAAAACCATGGGACGGGTCATTCTGGATTCTTTTGAATAAAACTCGCCTCTTCTGTTCCTCAGCATGGCGGCCTGAGACCTTCTTAGGTCGCCTGACCAATGCGCTGAGCCGAAAAAGGGAGATTTATTCAGTTTAAGTTCATGATTTGCCGTTACAATGGCTTCCCTATAACTAACGAAGCGTTTCAACTGGGGAAACCATTAAAAATGAAAAAAGCGATGTTGCTGGCGGCGGCGCTGGGAAGCTTAATGCAAAACGCAGGGGCGGAAGAGTTCAGAGTGCAGATGGGCGGTGAAAAGATCATCTACATTGAAACATCAAGAGAGGATGAATTTGACCGCCGCGACTACGATCAATACATGCGTGAGCGTGGGTATGACTATGAATCCCACTACCACGCCAATCGCAGGCTGAGAGAGCGGGTCAGGAACCTTGAGCTGGCGGTGAGGCAGTTACAGGATACAGTGTACGATTTGCAGAATGCCGAGCCGACGCCTCCTCCAGTCACGGCGCCGCAAACTCAATATTCCTGCATCCTGAAAACCCATAAAGGCACTTTTACCGGCATTGGCCTGACCAAGCTGGAAGCCACGGGGAAGGCGGCGCAGCAATGCGAGTCTAAAATCGGTGCGTTCTGGTGCGATATCGATGAAGTGAAATGCGACGCCAATTAGTCTTGCATCAAGCGACGGCCTCTCACGGAAGCCGCCGCTTTTTTTTCGCTATGCGCAAGTATTGATCGATCGACAGTAATCCTTTTTATCGCAACGCAAACTGGTGCGATGGGAAGGTGAAAATCCAAGATAGTCCATAGATCCCACCGCGTAATAAAGCCCCCAGAAATACTGCGCGCGCCCAGCCAGCGAGTGGTTAAGATTTTCTTCTCGATAACAGGCCGCCGCCACAGAACCGGACCCGTTTGCCTCCTCGCCGGTCAAGCGGTCGACAATACGCTTGATGAACTGCATCTGCGGGCCTTGCTGGGTGAGGTAGTCCAGTGTGTCATGGCCTGTGTCTGCGTACCCCCACCAATCCCAACAGCCGTTCATTGGCTCATTGCTGGTTTGCGGATACACCACAATGATGCGGTTACTCTCCGCCCAGGCATTGTAGCCGGCGTGGCGGGCGAAGGTGTCTTGCAACGTCGAGCGATTCTGTTTGCAGCCATGCAGGGCGATGTGTACGCGGCAGGCGGCCTGGGCTTCCCGGCAGGCGTCGGGAACGTAGATATAGCCAGTTTCGTCCAGATACTGCGAATAGCTCAGCAGGCTCTGATCGAAAGTCAGCAGGTTTTCCGTTTTTTCCGGAACGGGCGGCGCCAAAGGGCCGTAGATGTGATTCAGCAACAGCCCTGCGGCGTCATACTGACAGTCGCCGATATAAGGGGAATCGCTGTCGGCGCAGTCGGCCCCAAAGTTTTGCGTCGGCATGGCGTGACCGGCGTCTATGAGGTCAATATTAACGGAAACATTCTGAGTTCCGCTTAACCTCTGATACACCTCCGCCGCTCGCTGCGAGGAGGCGCTCCAAACCCGATGATCGCTCTTGCCATGAAAGATCCATACGCGGTCGTCGCGTAAAAACTCCACGCCATCGATTTTACCCGCGTCAGCCATTGTGTGGGTCAGTTTGACGATGGCGTCGGCGTCAGGTAAATCCCCCCGGCTCATACAGCGGCCGACAGCCTGGGTCAAACTGCCCTCTGCGCATCCATAAGGACCGCCCGCCACCAGTCCGGCTCCCATGAAGGTTTTGGAATAGGCCACGTGAGCCTGCATGGCGGCGAATGCGCCGGAGGATAAACCGGAGATAGAGATCTGGGCGGGGTCGACATTGAGACGGCGTAAATCAATGCTCTCCTGCCCGGGAGACACAGCCAGTCCGGCTCCGCCGGCGGCCAGTGTGGAAGTCAGAACGGCTGCGCTCTTCAACGTCATGAATCTGTTCATATTCGGCCCCTTGAGTTGTTGTCGTACGTCCATGGTGGGCTTTGTCTGTTGGTTGCAACTGTCCGCGCAACAAGACACGCCGGATTTTTCTGTGTTGTATGTGTCATTACCATGAACGCATTCAGGGCCTATCAAATCCTGCGCCATAATGATTAATGCCATGAATTCAGCAGGTTGGAGGTAAACCGGGATGGGGTGGTTAATAAATGTTCAGAAGGGCTGACAGGTTGCGCCATCGTTGCCTGAAAATTGTCCGGCCAGCCGGACGCCCGCTTTTATACGCTGTAGATTTTGCATGAATTTACAGCAGCCCCCCTAACGTCCTCGTGCGCTTGCTTTAAACTGTTGTAGCCTGTTTTTGCGGGGAGGCGTGTGTCTGATGAAACGGTCTATGGTTGCGCTTTTGTTCTTCAGTGTGCTGTCGCTGTTCAGTTTCGTCAGTCGCGCGGACAGCGTGCTGCATATTTTCACCTGGGAAGATTATCTGGACCCGGATGTTGTCGCCGAGTTCGAGAAAACCCACCATATCAAGCTGAAGTTCAGCTATTTCCAGAACGAAGAGAAACGCGATCGCATCATGGCCACGCGTAATGGCCAGGGCTTTGATCTGATTCTGATGGACGGTCTGACGGCGGAGGCCTACATCAAGCTGGGCTGGGTGGCGCCTTTGACCGAAACCGAAGTGCCCAATCTTAAATTCAACAATGATCTGTGGCGCAGCCATCAACCGGCGTTGGTGGGCTATGTCGCTCCCTATGCCTGGGGCACTCAGGGCGTCGCCTATCGCTCTGATCTGGTGCGGCCGATCTCCCGTTTCATGCAGTTGTTTCGTCCGGCGGATGAGCTGAAAGGCAAAATCGTGATGACGCCGCAAGCCACCGAAATGCTGCCTATCGCGCTGCAAACCCTGGGTTACGACATGTATGACGAATCCCCCCGGGCATTAACGCTGGCGGCGGAGCTGATCGCCGCCCAGAAACCCCATGTGCTGACCTACCGTTCCCTTAAGACCAACGGCGAATCGCTCCTGGTGACGGGCGAAGCGGTGGCTGCCGTGACCTATAGCGGCGATGCGCTGATGTTGAAGCAATATAACCCGAACATTGAATACCGTTTGCCGGAAGAGGGCGGTATTGTCTGGTTCGATTACTTCATTGTCAGTCGTTACGCTTCCGACCCGGAAGCCGCCTACGCGTTTTTGAATTTCATCAGCGAACCCCGCAACGCCGCCCGCAATTGTGAATTCACCTATTCCGCCACCTATAATGAAGAAGCATTGAAAATTTTGCCGGAGGAGCTGCTGGCCAATCAGATCGTGTTTCCCGCCATCAATCCCAGGATGGGAACCCATAAAGCGCCAAGCACGCTATACAAGCGGCGCATGATGAGCATCTGGCACAATCTCGGCTTCGAACAGATTCTGCAATGAAGTTACGCGCGCGGTTGATCATTACGCTGGTAGTGGCGACATTTACCTGCTTTTTGAGTCTGGCGACCGCGTTGTACGTGGAGTTAACCGCTTTTTGGGAAAGCCGCAGCCGTCATTTGCTGGATGAATCCGCCTCCCTGGCGGCGGCCAATGTGAGCGGTTCGGTAGAGCATACCCTGGCCAATATGCGCCTGCTGGTTTCCGAGGATGTACTGGACCGGTATTTATCCATGGGGGAGGAGCGTTACACCCTCATGTATGACCTGTCCGCCAAGGCGTTGAGCCGTTACGCCACGCTGTTTCCCGAATATCTGGAGATCGTCCTGCTATTGCCCGACGGCGTGGAGGATATCCGCATCGCCGATGATATCCGCTCCCCGGAAGCGGAGCCTGCGGGAGAAAGTCTGTTTCAACAGGCGCTGCAGGACCCCTACAACACCTACTATGACTTCATCAACCAGGAACGCTTCGACGGACCGCACCTGACATTTTACCGTGCGTTATACATGATCGATCGCTCCTTGGGCGCCTATGAAAACAACAAGGTGGTGAAAGGCGTGCTCAAATTCACAGTGGACATAAACTGGTTGATGCGGCATGAGCCCGGGAGCGATGCGGCGGAAGTGGACGTCACCTTTATCGCCAGCCGGGGGCGGGGCGTGATCTACGCATCGGGCCTGTCCAAGGCGCAGGCGCGCGCGCTGTCCAACATCCCCAGCGCCGGCGTGGATGGGCCGAGTCAATACATGGCGCGGATGATGGGAGAGGATTATCTGGTGGACTCGCGCCCCTTGATCGGGGACTGGCGTCTCTATAATGCGGCGCCGTTTGCGGAGGCGCGCAGCGAGTTTCATCGTTTGCTGTTCACCGCCATCGTGGTGCTGGTGGTGGTGTTCGTCTTGCTGGGCTGGTTTATCTACGTGCAGATGGATCGCATGATCGTGCGACCGGTGAAAGAACTGGCCACGGCTACCTATCACATACTGCATGCGCCGGACAAAGCCAAGTCGCTGCGTATGCAAAGCGGCGAAATAGGACGTTTGCAGCAGGCGTTTCTGGAAATGGAAGGACAGATTCGTCAGTACACGCGGGAGCTGAAAACCCAGGCGTACACCGACAGCCTGACCGGTCTGCCCAACCGTCACGCCATGGCGCATATGTTGGCGCTGTTGATGCGGCGCAATGAAGAGCGCGACCAGTCCCTGGCCCTGCTGTTTATCGACCTGGATGGCTTCAAGCAGATCAATGATGTCTACGGCCATCAGGTGGGAGACAGCTTGCTGACAGCAGTGACCGGTCGCCTCTCTTCTGTATTGCGTCCCTCCGATGTGATTTATCAGATTTCGGAAGAAGATGCGTTGGACGACACGGATGAAGAGCGCAATATTCTGTTCCGCCTTGGCGGCGACGAGTTCACCATTATCGTTCCCAACATCGGCGCCCGTAAGAATGCGGCGGCAGTGGCGCAACGGGTGCTGGACCAGCTGAAGCCTCCGTTCAAAGTGGAAGGGCAGGAAACCTTTATCGGCGCCAGCATCGGCATTGCGATGTGCCCGGACGACGCCGACAGCGTCAATGATCTGATCAAATATGCGGATACCGCCATGTACTCCGCCAAGGCTCACGGCAAAATGCGTTTTGAGTTTTTCTCGCCGCACTTGGAGCACAGCGAGCAGGCCCGCCTGGCGATGGATAACCTGATCAGCAAAGCTTTGGACAAGGATGAGTTCACGATCTGCTTCCAGCCGATCATTGATCTGCGCACCCGTCATCTCACCGGGTTTGAAGCGCTGGCGCGTCTGCATTCGGAACAGTACGGCTGGATCAGTCCTCTGGAATTCGTGCCGGCGGCGGAGAAGCGCGGCATGATTGATCACATCACCTTGTTGGTGGCTTCACATGCCTGTGAGTTTGTAAAAGCGCTGGAAGAGAAATATCACTTACAGCCGAGCGTATCGCTGAATATCACCGCCGGACAACTGATGACGGGGGATGTTTTCGACAAGATCAATCAACTGCTGGTTGATTTCGGCATGTCCCGCAATATCTTTGAGTTTGAGGTGACGGAAAGCGCCTTGTTCGAAGATCGCAAGGGCTGCGCGATGACCCTGGATAAGCTGCGTAATCAGGGCTTTCGGGTATCTCTGGACAACTTTGGAGTGGGGTATTCCTCACTCAGTCACCTGAAAAAATTCTCATTCAACACGCTGAAAATTGACCGCTCGTTCCTGCGTGACCTGCATGACGATGAAGCCGGCCAGGCGATCCTTTCCAGCATTATCGCGATGGCCAGAAAAATGGACATGGCGGTGGTGGCGGAAGGGATTGAGACTATTCAGCAATTGGAAGTGGTGGAAAGCCTGGGCATTCATCTGGCGCAGGGCTACCTGTTTTCGCCGCCGCTGCCTGCGGAAGCGGCGTTGGCGCTGTATGAGCAGGACGCCGCCATTCGCTATTGAGTCGCAATCGCCGACCTTGCCCATCCGGGCGGATACTCGCTTTCGTACTGATCGACCGTTAGTCATTGCGCGCCAGTGTTGTCTGGACCGGCTCCGCACTCGTCTGCATAGCATGGGACGCCTATCGGCGTTATAGTGTGGGCGCTTTGCTGTCGATCTGATTTATAAGGGGAAAGTGGTGAGAATAGCAGTATTTTGCGGCTCCAGTATGGGGGCCAGAGAGGAATACCAAGACGCCGCCAAAGCGCTTGGGGAAGAACTGGCGCGCCGGAATATCGAGCTGGTGTACGGCGGCGGCCATGTGGGCCTGATGGGCGTCATCGCCGATGCGGTGCTGGCGGCGGGAGGCAAGGTGACCGGCGTCATCCCTGTGGCGTTGAAAGAAAAGGAAATCGAGCATACCGGTTTGACCGAGCTGTTCGTGGTGGCGGATATGCACGAACGCAAAGCGAAAATGGCCGAGCTGTCAGACGCGTTTATCGCCATGCCTGGCGGCGCCGGAACCCTGGAGGAAATCTTTGAGGTCTGGACCTGGAGTCAGTTGGGTTATCACAGCAAGCCAAGCTGCTTTTATAACGCGTTTGGCTACTACGACAAGCTGCTCGACTTCATCCGTCACATGCAGGACGAGCGCTTTCTGAGTCAGGGCTATATCGACGCCCTGGTCATCAAAGAAAACCCGGCGGAACTGCTCGACGCGATTCTGTCTTATCAGGCGCCTCCCGGAAAGTGGTGACGCCCGAGGCGTGGTGACGCTACGCCTGAGTCTGCGGGGCCGGTTTGCGCAGCAGCGTCGGTCCCAGGGACGCCAGTAAGGCGCCGCCGACTATCAGACCGCATCCGAGCAACACCGTTAGCGTGAACTCCGCTTCGCCAAAAGCGATCAACAATAGCGTGGAAATCAGCGGCGCGGCGTATGACAGAACCCCCAATAACTGAATGTCGCCGTGTTTGACGCCATAGTCCCAGGTAAAGAACGCAATCCCCACCGGACCCAGCCCCAGGCCGATCACTCCGAGCCATTGTCCGCCGCTAAGCGGCCAGACGGTCACTTCCAGCGCGCTATGACACAGCGCCGCCAGCGCCGAGACGCCCAGGCAATATAACCCCACTGCGTCAGAGGGGACCGTCGCCAGAGTGCGGGACAGCACCGAATACAGTGACCAGATCAGGGCGCAGAGCAGCGCGGCGCCGTAGCCGCTCAAGTAACGCAGATCGAAGCCCGCGCCGGGACGCCACAGCAGCGCCCAGCATCCCGCCAGCGTCAGCAGTCCGCCGAGCCACAGCGCTTTCCCCGCGGACTCTTTCAGCAACATCACAGAAAAGCAGACGATCAACAGCGGCCAGAGATAGGCGATCAGACTGGCTTCCACCGCCGGGGCCTGATTCAACGCGATAAAGTAAAACAGGTGATAACCAAAAAGACCGCCCACGCCCAACAACCAGGCGCGAACCGGTTGCCGCAGCAGACGTAGAAGACTACCTCCCTGCGCCACTGTTTTACCCAGCATCAGCAAGGCGGCGATGCAAAACGTCATCGCCAATAACTGAAAGGGAGGAATGCCCGCGCTCCAACGTGTAAACAGCGCTAATGCGCCCCATAAGACGACGGCGGTGAACCCTATGGACGTTGCGGCTTGTCGGTTCATGACGTTTCTTCTTCCGTTGTATGAGATTTTTTGTTGTATGAGAGAAGGTCGGAAACGTCAGCTTAGCGCTTGGGGGCGAGAGAAACTTTGTTGGTAGGGCGCTAGTTTTTCTCGCGCGGGCGGAAATGCCTGGGGGATTTGCCGAAGTGACGTTTGAAACGGTCACTGAAAGCGGCCTGGTTCTGAAAGCCTGTGTCGAACGCTATCCGTTGCATGCTGAGCCGGCTGTTTTCCAGCAGCTCCAGGGCCAGTCGCATGCGTTTGTCGCGCAGATAATCCATCGGCGTCATACCGAATGCGTTTTTGAACAAATCTGAGAGATGGCGGCGACTCAGATTCGCCGCGGTGGCGACCTGATCGAGAGTGATCGTGTCGCCCAAGTGTGCGTCCAGAAAGTCGCGGGCGGCGAGCAGACGCTTGTCCAGATTCAACGCAGCGCCATAGCGCTCCCGAAGCAGCTGCAGCAATAAGCCGAGTATGCGCTCGCGGGACGCTTCGCCCAGTTGTCCATGGCTTAGCTCCATCGCAATAAAATGAATATAGGATCGTAGTCCCGGATCCAGCTCTATGAACGAGGGCAGACGCCCTAACGCGGGTTCCATGGCTACCGGCAGATCCGCCACCACAAAACGGTTATCCTCACCGCCGGCGAAGGCGTGATCCCGTCCGGCTTCGATAACCGCCGCCGTACGCCGGTCCACCATCGCGCCCTGGCCCGCCACATCCAGCTCCAGGCGACCGCTGAGCGGCAGCACCAGCTGGTGATAATCATGGCTGTGACATTGCGTTTCCGGCGAATAACGCCGCAGGTCCAAAGCGATGGACGTCGACAAGGTGCGTTTCTCTTCTATGATAATGGCCATGAATTGTAAGCCGAATCTATGATTTGTAGGCCTGATTCTGCGCCTTCAAGTAATGACTCAGGCAACTGGGAAGAAATGTCAGTTCTTGCCTGAAGATAGTCTAGACCTGGACCAAAAAAGCATGTGTTTTCTATTGATAGTAATTCATAAATCATTTGGGGCAGGAGTTCATGCTGTATTGGTCTTAAAAAAACCATCCCGGAAATGGCGTCACGGGATTCACCGAATAAGTATGCGCGTTCACAGATTTCGCCAACCTTCGAGACAAACGCCAAGTCGCAATCGTCTTCGATAATCTCACCATAATTTTTTAGTACGGTATTTATTTCTTCAAACGGAATGACGCTGGCCTCACCGTTTTCGAATTTCTGAAAAAAAATTTCGTATGACATGGTTATTCCTGAATTTATCGAAAATATGCCGCCAGCGGCCTGCGCGGCTAGCCGCGCCTGAGTTCTGCAATATACGGCGAAGGCTGCAAGGGTAGCCCACGCTCATTATATTGCGGGCAGGAGATATGCAGTCTGCTTTTGGCCCGAGTCAGCGCCACGTAGAAAACCCGGCGTTCTTCCTCCCTGTTATCGTCTCTCTCTTTATGCTCGGCCAGGGTCGCATTGATCAGAAAGACGGTGTCGAATTCAGTCCCTTTTGACGCATGAATGGTCATGAGATGAATTTTGTCCGACTCGGTTTTATCGCTGTTTATTTTTAGCAGTTCCTCGGCGCTTTGTTCCAGGGGTACGCCTTTTTTCAAGCCGTCCAATAACTGCTGAATCACCACTTTGGCGGGCAGGCTTTCCATGCCTTCCCGACTGAAATAGGTGTGGCGCAGGAGGATTTCCCATAACTGCTCCTCTGCTTGCGACGGCGGACAGTTGTTCAGCTTCTTGATCAGGCGGACGTCGCGAATGATGTCCGTCGCCTTTTCCCCGAGGCTGCCATCGGCGTCGGAAATAAACTGCAGATATTTGAAGATCGCCTCGTCTTTATATTTGCCGGACTTCTTGTGTCGCCACTGCAGATTAATCCGGCTGTTATTGAGGACGTATTCCAGATTCTTCTCCTCCAACGGGCTTTCGCTGCTGGAGGGCGCAAGACACAGACTCAGAAGCATGCGCGGACCGCGCCTGCGCATCAGCGGAACGCCTTCATTAACCAGATAAGGGATGCGGCGGGCGATCAGCGCCTGCTCGATATGCAGACGCTGGCTGTTCTCCCTGTAGAGAACGGCGATCTCATCAGGCGGCGTCCCTGCGTTCAATAGTGTTTGAATATTCGCGGCGACTTCGTTTGACTCGGTCACCACATTGAGGGGCGACGCGAACTGCACCATCCCGTCGCCGCTTCTGTGGGCGCGCATGGCGATGTCCTCCTGCAGGCGATGAGGCATGCTGTCAGCCAGCTTATTGCTGAGCTGCACCAGCTTGTTCAAGGACCGGTAGTTGGTGTCCAACACCCTTATGGTGGGAGCGTCGTACGCTTCCAGGAACGCCTGGAAAACCGTTGGCTCCGAGCCCCGGAACTGATAGATGGACTGCTTGGAGTCGCCGACGACAGTGATGGAAACGGAGTTGGAGGCCAACAGGCGTATGGCCTCAAACTGCAGGTAATTGCAGTCCTGAAACTCATCTATGATGAAGTGCTTCAAATGATATTGCAGCGCGTCTCTTAACTCGGCGTCTTCTTTCAGCACGTGGCAGGCGATATAAAGAATATCGTCCGCATCAATGGCGTTGAGCTTTCTTTTTTCCTCATCCAGGTTTTTCCACAGCGCAATCATGATGCGATCGATCATGCGTTCACGATTGGTCAGTTCCATTGGCGGCGCATAGTCGTTTGAGCCAAAGCCGTTAGCTCTGGCGCGGGACAGGCAGGCGAGAACTTCATTGAGAGAAATGCTGTTACGGGCGACAAAGCGCTGTTGTTCCTCGCCCAGATTGGACCAGAATGATTCGATGAAGCTTTTGGCCTCGTGCTCGCTGATCACGCGCGTCGTTTGGTTGTACCCATATTTCTGCGTGACGGGGCGATCGGAACTGGGTTTCAGGATCAATTCAAGAAACAGCTTGTGAAAGGTGCCGATGTGGATGGTTTTAGCGATGGGGCCAATCAGCTCGCCCAGCCTTGATCTCATCTCATTCGCGGCCTTGTTGGTGAAGGTCACCAGGATAATGGACTTCGGCGGCGCTTTTTTATTCAGGATAAGGTGTGCGGCTTTGTAGGTGACCACGCGGGTTTTGCCTGAACCGGCGCCCGCCAGCACCAGGGTGGCCCCTTCGGTGGCGTTGACGGCTTTGAACTGTTCTTCATTGAGATAAGACAGTATATCTTTCAATCAATTATCCTTCGTTGACCCACCTGGGCGTTTACGTGGCGCGAATAAGGCTTCACCTGTCCGCTTTGAGAGCGGCGATAGCGACTGGTCTAATGTGACCGCCACTCTGTAAAAGATCGGACGAAGCTAAACGATCCCGGGGACAAACTCAATTTCGGATTGCCTGTCGTCAGAGGTTTTAATGATTATGCGTCGCCAACCCCGCGTCATGCACATACAATCAGGCAAGTATTTCAGATCCGTTGTTCAAGCGGCGGCGTCCCGGACTCTGTTGAGGCATGCATGATTGAAAAACTGGAAATTCACCATCTGCGAACCTTGGACGCATTGTATCGCTTCGGCAATATCTCAGCCGCGGCGGAGTCACTCGATCTGTCGCAGCAGGCGATCAGTCAACAACTGAAAAAACTGCGGGACATTCTGGGCGATCAGCTATTCGTGCGCACCGGCCATGGCATGGCTCCAACGCCATACGCCAAGTTGATCGAGCCGCATATCCAGCGGGTTCTGACCCATTTGCATGCGATTCCGGCGCCGGAGGCGTTTTCTTTGGCGAAAATGGAAAGGACCTTGGTAATCTCCGCAACGGACTACACCCAGAAAGTCATCGTGACGTCGTTGGTTGCGGAAGTACGAAAGGCTGCGCCCAAGGTGAAAGTCGTGGTCGCCAATATCGAAAGCGCCAGCCTGACCCGGAAAATGCGCCAAGGAGAGATTGATGTGGCGTTTACCTCCCATGGCTATGTGCCGGAAGGCCTGCTGTCCGAGGCATTGTTCACCGAAAGGTATCTCTGCGTCTCCGCCGACGCCGGGTTGGCGGGCGAGGGAGAGATTGCTCTGGAGCGGCTGGTTGAGCGTGACTTTATTGTCACTTCGCCGGGGATTGGCGGCTTCACCGGGTCGGCGGACGCCTGGTTTGAGCAGCAGGGTTTGCGCCGTAACGTGACGATTTCAGCGCCTTCGTTCCACATCGCCCAGGAATATTTAAAGGCGACGGATATGGTGGCCTTTATGCCGTCACGGCTGCTGCCTTGCACAGGGCTATTCGAGATTCCGCTCAGAAAATATCCGCCGGGATACGAAGTGGTGGCGACCTATCATCCCAGCGCCAAGGGCGATCCCCTGATCATGTGGGTGCTCAGTACCGTGAAACAGCGCATTTCCCGCGCCTGATTTTTGCGGTCAATCCAGCGGCGCTTGTATCGGTTACAACGGCTGCTTGATCGCTCAGTCGCGTTCGAAACTCTACTCTGACTGTACATTATTGGTCGGTTTTAGAGGTCTTTATGAGCATTAGTAAAGTAAACCCCAGCGCGCTGTATGACGGTTCGCCTTTTGGTCTGTCGCAAGCGGCGGTCGATACGGAATCGGGGCTGGTGTTTGTGTCCGGGCAGGTGGACTGGGACGCCAACTACGAACTGAAGAACGACACGATTGAAGCTCAGACAGCGAATGCGCTGGAGAATCTGAGCATCGTGCTGAAAGAAGCCGGGTCTTCCGTCGATAACCTGCTGCAGGTGCGCATATTTGTCAGGGGGGAGCTGGCGGACCACATGGCGAAAGTGGCGCCCATTCTCGCCAGTTACCTGGGAGCCGTGCGGCCTGCGCTGACCGGCGTGGGCGTCGCCTCGCTGGCCTCGCCGGGCACGTTGGTGGAAATTGAGGCGGTGGCGAAAGTCCGTCGCTAAAGAGATGTTTCCATCGCAATAGCGCCGACGTCCATCGGCGCTTGCATAACTCTGATCGAGAAGAAGATCAGCGCACCTTGACGCCCAGGCTCAGTAACACTTCGCGGATATCTTTTTCCTGATTCTCCAGGAAACGCTGCATGGCGTCGCCGCGGTGATAAAAGTTGGACCATCCGTATTTGCTTCTCACCTGCTTCCATTGATCGCTCTGCGACAGCTTTTCCAGCATATCAGCGTATTGGGCGACATCTTGCGCCGGCATGCCGGGCGTTCCGAAGAAACCGCGCCAGTTGGCGAAAACCAGATCGTAGCCTTGTTCCTTCATTGTGGGGATATCAAAGCCTTCCAGACGCTCGTCGCTGGTGACGCCGAGCAGGCGCAGTTTGCCGGATTTATAATCATTGATCACTTCTCCCAACCCGGTCACCAGGGCGACGCCCACTTCCTTATACAGCTTCTCCAGTGCGTCGCCGCCGCCATCGCTGGGGACATAGCGCATTTGATCAATACCGATGCCGGCGGATTTAAGCAGGAGCGCGGCGGTAATGTGGTCCAGGCTTTCTTTGGATGAACCGCCGATAATCGGATTTTTCGCGGCATGGTCCCGAATCAGGTCCGCCAGTTGTGAAACTGATTGAATCGGCGAGTCCGCTTTCACGGCCACCACCTGATACTCCGCAATTACTGTGGCGATCGGCGTGATATCGCGGAAGTCTTTGTCGATCACCCCGGTCAGGCTGCGTAATATCAGAGGGGTGGACTGCACCATCAAGGTTTCCGAGTACTTGGGCGCGTTACGCACCAGATCATCCAGGGCGCGCCCGCCGCCGCCTCCAGACAGGTTAGTGAAACTGACGCCATCCACCAAACCGATGGTTTGCATCGTCGCGCCGGTTTCGCGGGCGGTAGTGTCCCAACCGCCTCCTTCGCCGCCGGGAATGAGAAAGGCCAGTTCCTTTGCGCCGGCGAAAAGAGAAAAGCCTAAAAAGAACACAAGCCAAGGCAACCGTTTCAATACGCTCATCGTAAATGTACCTCTACTTCTTTGTTTTGCGGATCAGGCGGCTTCAAGAGAAAAGGAGTGGCGTTTTGTTTCCATCTGGGAGTTGAAAGAAAAAAGGATCGCCTGAAATTTAACTATAGACCGGACTTTTTTTGCTGTTGGGATAATAATCAAACTGACTGAAACAGTATGGGGGCGACCATGGAAGTAAAATATAAGCCCCGCAGATGAAAAAATGTGTCATAGATATGGAAATCCAACGTGCTCGGGAACATTATCTACTAAGCTTAAAGAGATAATTCCGGTCAACCGTGATTGGGTTGCGTTTCAGCAGCTTTTCGGGCGTTGCGTTTCATCCGAAAAAAACGGTGGTAATGCCATAGATGTCGAACTCATCTTCTCCTATTGGCCGTATCCGGACGATATGCTTTCTGGTTCTTTGTCTGATGACGAGAATCAGTGGGGCGGCGGAGTCTGAACTTACCCCTATCGTTGTGCAGTTGAAGTGGCTGCATCAATTCCAATTCGCCGGCTTTTACGCCGCCATCGAAAAAGGTTTCTATCAGCAAGCCGGTTTTGACGTGACCCTGCGCGAAGCGGCGCCGGACATTAATCCCATCGACGAAGTGGTGCAGGGCAGGGCGGACTTCGGGGTGGCCAACTCGGAGTTGTTGCTTTATCGCTTGCAGGGCGCGCCTGTCACCGCCGTAGCGGTGATGATTCAGCATTCGCCCCTGGTGTTAGTGAGTCTGGCGGAGTCGGAGATACTCAGCCCGCAGGACCTGATTGATAAGCGCGTCATGTTTCCCCATGGGCCATACGGCGCCAATACCATTGGTATTCTGCGCAAGGAAGGCGTGCTGCTGTCTCAAATCAAGCAGATGCCATTATCTTTTAACATCAATGATCTGGTGGAGCACCGCGTTGACGCCATGGTGGGGTACGTGACTGATCTGCCGTATCAGCTGCGTAAACGTCAGATCGCCTATAACCTCATGGACCCGCGCAGTTACGGCATCGATTTCTACGGCGACACCCTTTTCACCACCGAGAGTCGTGCGATGAGCGATACCGAAGAGGTAGTGCGCTTCCGCGAAGCCACGATTGACGGCTGGCGTTATGCGGTGGAGAACCCGGAAGAGATCATTCGTTTGCTGCAAAGTAAATATAGCTCCCGCAAAGAATACGACGAGCTGGTGTATGAAGCCCGGGAAACCATTGATCTGATCGTGCCCAAGCTGGTGGAGATAGGGCATATGAACCCCGGCCGCTGGCGGCATATCGCGGACACCTTCGTCGCGCTGGATATGGCCCCCAAGAATTACAGGCTGGAGGGGTTTGTCTTCGATCCGGACCGCAATGACGCCAGACTGGTGCTGCACACGGCGCTGTGGATTGGCGGCCTGGTGGTGATCGCCGGGACGGTGGGCATTTTTCTGTTGGTGACGTTCAACAACCGGCTCAAAAACCGGGTTGAGCTGCACACTCATCAACTGCGCGAGGCCAACCAGGCGCTGTACGAACAGACGCAGACCTTGATGGAGAAAGAGCAGGCGCTGTACAAACTGAATCATGCGTTGGAAGCCCGAGTGGAGGAGAGAACCGAGGCGCTGGCGCAGGCCAACCAGGAATTGAAGCTGGAGATTGCGGAAAGGGAGCAACGCGAGTTGTCCCTGCGCCTTCTTTCCAAGGCGGTGGAGAGCAGCCGCAGCGGCGTCATCATCACCAATGCGGATGGCATTATCGTCTACGTTAATAACGCTTTTTTGGCGATGTCCGGCTACGATCGCATGCAGGTGTTCGACAAGCACATTTCCTCACTGGAGGAGCGTGTGTGTTTCCCTCGCCTTGATCAGATCAATTTCCGCGAGTTGCCGGAGCCGATGATTCGCGATGAACTGCACTGTTACGACGCTTCGCGCAAGCAGTACTGGGTGCAGATCTCCATTTTCCCCATTTATGAACAGGCGGCGCGCAACTACGGCGTGTTCCGTCCCGCGCCGGAAAAAGTCAGTCATTACGTGGTGACCTGTGAAGACATCACTCTGCTGAAAAAGAGCAAGGACGAAATGGAGCAGTTGGCGTTTTACGACCATTTGACGGGCCTGGAGAGCCGGCTGCTGTTCAAACTGCGTCTGGAAAACGCCATTACCCGGGCCGTGCGCGACAAGTCCATGATCGCCCTGATGTTTATCGACATCGACCACTTCAAGGAGATCAACGACAACTACGGCCATGACGCTGGTGACGAAGTGCTGAAAACCGTGGCGGCGCGCATCAAACAGAACGTGCGTAAGAACGATACGGTGGCGCGCATCAGCGGCGATGAGTTTACCGTCATCCTGTCGGACATCCGGGGGCATGCGGACGCCCGGCGCGTGGCGCAGGGCATTCGTCGCACCTTGAACCGTCCGTTCAAGTTTGCGGGTAAAGAATATTTTGTC
Source organism: Hahella sp. HNIBRBA332 (assembly GCF_030719035.1). NCBI lineage: Bacteria > Pseudomonadati > Pseudomonadota > Gammaproteobacteria > Oceanospirillales > Hahellaceae > Hahella > Hahella aquimaris. The sequence continues at coordinate 3,713,450 of NZ_CP132203.1, read as the reverse complement.
GGCGCCAGTATCGGCATCAGCATTGCACCCGACGATGGCGTAGAGCTGGATGAGTTGTTGAAGAACGCGGACACCGCCATGTATCAGGCCAAGCGCAATGGCCGGAACGATATCCAGTTTTTCTCTCATTCCATGAATGAAGAAGCCAGGAAGAAGCAGACGCTGGAAGCGGAAATGATCCAGGGGCTGTCCAAGAAACAGTTCCGTCTGGACTACCAGCCGGTGATTGACCTGGAAACCAAAAAGCTGGTGGGGCTGGAGGCGCTGTTGCGCTGGAACCATCCTCGTCAGGGCGTTATTTATCCCGACCACTTTATCCCCTTGGCGGAAGAGACAGGCCTCATTGTGGAGCTGGGGAAATGGGTGATCAGCGAAGTGATCTCCGCCACGCGCGAGTTGCGCAGGATGGGCTTTTCCGATGTCGGCGTGGCCATTAATGTGTCGGCCCGGCAGTTACGGGATAAGGGCCTGATTGCGGATATTGGGCGCATCGTCGCCGCCCACCGTGACGAGCCCTGCAACATCCAGCTGGAGTTGACGGAAGCCACCATCATCGAGGAATTGGAGCAAAGCAACCGCAACATCAACGATCTGAACAAGCTTGGCTTTGGTATCACGGTGGATGATTTCGGCGCGGGTTACTCTTCCATGAGCAATCTTAAGCAACTGCCGATCGACTCCATCAAGATCGACAAATCATTTATTCATAACATGCTGAGAAAAGGCGACGATGCGGAAATCGTAAAAGCGATGATTTCCATGGCCCATAATCTCAAGCTGAAGGTGGTGGCGGTGGGTGTGGAGGACGCTGAGCAAGTGAAATTCCTGAAGGAAAACCAATGCTTTCTCGCTCAGGGATTCTACTTCGCCAAAGCGGGCGACCTGCATGAAATCATCGGAAAATTCAGCGCTCCCAATGTGGTGAAGCTCACTCCCTGACTAATCTTTGGCTGATTATTTAGCTGACATTCGTAGTGCAGATTTATTATCCTTACTATTAGCGGAATATTATTTAGTAATAAAATCATGGCTTAGCATGGTGGAAACTTTTAATGAAAGCTTAATGCTTACCTATCTATACGCTTTCTGGAACCACTGATGCTTGATGAGTATATCTTTATAAATTAATGGGTGAATAATGCTTAAACGCATGGATGTTAAGAACTTAACCGTGTTTCCTCAAGCCGAACTTCATTTTGGTAGACAGCTCAATATAATCGTAGGTGAGAATGGCGCGGGAAAAACTCATTTGTTAAAAATGGCTTATACACTGTTGGCTGTTAGTGCTGAGGAGGGTAAGAAGCCGTCCTCCTCATCGCCGACCAAGACGAGTCTTCAATATCGAATAGCAGAAAAGCTAGTAAATGTTTTTCGCCCAGAGCAATTGGGGAGACTTGCTCGCCGTAAGCAGGGAAGAGAGCGTTGTGAAGTGAAGATGTTTTATGAGGACAAAAATTGGAATGTTTCATTTGACTTTGCAACCAACAGTAAATCGGAGGTAAATATTGATGTGCTGCCTAGTAAGTGGGTCACTGACGCCCCAGCGTATCTTCCAACTCGTGAACTATTAACGATATTTCCAAACTTTATTTCAGTTTATGAAGGGCACTATCTCGATTTTGAGGAAACATGGAGGGACACATGTATTTTATTGGGAGCTCCGTTACAGCGCGGCCCAAAAGAAGAAAATATTAAGCGACTTTTACGCCCTTTGGAAACGGCAATGGATGGCTCAATTGAGCTAGACAGAAATGGCAGATTCTACCTTAGAACTAAAGATGGTCGTCTTGAAATGCCTTTGGTTGCTGAGGGATTCAGAAAGTTAGGTATGCTCTCTAGGTTGATTGCGACTGGGGCCCTATTAGATAGAGGATTTTTGTTTTGGGACGAGCCTGAAGCAAACCTTAATCCAAAGTTGGTTCGTTGGGTTGCAAAAAGTATTGTTGATTTAAGCTCTAGTGGGATTCAGATTTTTATTGCAACACATAGTCTTTTTCTTTTACGTGAGTTAGAAATACTTTTAGAAGGTAATAGAAAATCATTGCAGGAAACTCGATTTTTTGGTCTTCACAGGGGGAAGGCTGGAGTTTGTGTTAAGCAAGGTGCTTCTATTGATGATATTGGAGATATAACTGCGCTCGACGAAGAGTTAGAGCAAACTGACCGATTTTTAGAAGAAGAAAGCTGATTATGCAAGTTTTAGAAGTTGATGGATTAACTTTTGAGTTCCCGAAAAGCTGGGTAGTTTCTAAGTGCGATGAGTGGTCGTTCTATAGAAAACAGTTTTCAAAAATGTGGAATGGAATAAAGTCTTTGGATATCCTTGCCATAGGACCTGGTAAGGAAGTTTGGCTGATTGAGGTGAAAGACTATCGTTTAAATGTGCGTACTAAACCAAGCCATCTTCATATTGAGATCGCTGAAAAAGTTTTTGATACATTAGCATTAATCTTACCTTGTAGACTAAATAGTAATAATTTAAAAGAGCGTGAAGTATCTCATTTTATTTTGGGTGCCCAGAAGTTAAGAGTTGCACTTCATTTAGAACAGCCAAGAAAAAGTTCAAAGTTGCGCCCTAGAGCTATTAACCCAGCTGACGTACAACAGAAGCTTCGTAAGATGTTGAAGCCTATAGATGCACATCCATTAGTCGTAGAAATATCCAAAAGTCACGGGATGCCGTGGAGTGTCAAGTAAGTAAGCCACTCTAGAGGTTATCTATAAGCGGCTTATAACACTTAAGTCTTTCTATATTCAGAGCGTCGGGCTACCCCAGTAATACACGCTGCCGTCATCACTGCCGGCGAAGACGGCGGTGCCTTCGGCGTTGATGGACATGGGCCAGTTCATCAGCGATGTCGCGTACTTCCAGTACAGCTCGCCAGTCTGCGCGTTAAATAGATAGAAGTTGCCAGGGGTTTCTTCTTGTGGCGACGAGTTGCTGTCGCTGAAGATGGGCTCACCGTCGGCGGAGGTCACATACTGCGCGTTGGCGTCCATATTCATGCCGGGGTTGGGGCAATATTCCAGCTGATTGATCCACAGGCGTTGCGGGTAATATTCCCCGGAATCGCCGGCGTTCTTCAACATATAGGCGAAACCGAAGCCGGGGCTGTCAGAGGCGGCTTTGGTCGTTCCAGAGCCATCGTAATTGCCGCCGGCGCCGACATAGACCTGTCCGTTTACATTGGCGATGGCCAGGGCGTAAGTCAGTCCCAGAGACTGGTCGGAAGGCGTGTAGGACCATAGGGGCGTGAGGCCGCTGACAGGACTGTCCGGGGTGGCGAACAGATAGACGTAGCCGTTCTTGGTGGAGGCGGCGAAGTAGCCCCCGTCAGCGCTGATGACAACGCGCAGAACGCCAGTGGCGGTATGAAAGCGACCGTATTCCACCAGGGTTCCGCTTTGATTGGCGTAGAGGATGACCAGTCCGGTGGAACTGACCTCCGCGCGTTTCGCCGGCTTGCGTCCGCGGGCGAATTCGACGCTCTCCGAATAGCTGTCCAACTCTCCGCCCACCACCACGATTTCGCCTGTGTTGCAGATGCCGCAACTGCGCAAATAGGACTCGCTGACGTTGGTAGGGGAGTCGGTGTAACTCTGTCCGTTGAGGGTCAGCAACAAGGCGTTGGAGCCTTCCACGGCGATAATGGTGGAGCCATCGTAACTGCTTTCCACTTCGTTGATGCGGCTGTCGACGCTGAACTCCTGACGACTGGAAACGCCGACGCCGACGTTGTAAGTACGCAGAAAGCCATTGCCGCTGCCATACTCTCCGCCGGCGGCCGCGTAAGCGCCGTTGCCGGAGACTGCGACCCAGAACACGCCCTGGGTGACGTTATCGCCCAGCGGATCGCTCCACTGCAGTGACGGCGCGGAGCCGTCGGTGGCGTAGCTGTATATGGCGAAATCGCTACTTTCTCCATATTCGGAGGAAGTGCCGGTGATGAGTTGCGCGCCGTTGGCGGAAATGGCGGTGGTGTTGATTTGCAATCCGGATGTAGGGGTAAGCGTCCAATTGGGCGCAAACTGGTCTTGCAGCATACTGAGTCCTTGTTATTGGGTCATTGCCCTGCGGAAACGGGCGAAGCCTGATTAATGGTGAATCCATGCCGAAAGTTTAGCCGACGGGGAAGTTTTGGCAATGCCCCCAACGACCGATTGGCGGTTATTGCGGCTTTGATCAGTGATGGCTTTTGCCGCGAATTTTCTCCAGTTCTTCAACGCTTTTAGGCCAGTCTTTCTTTAACAGCCGGGACAATGCCCGGTCCGCAAGTAAGCGTCCTTCCGTCTGGCAATTGGGACAATAGTTGGTTTCGTTGGTCGCATAGCGAATGCGTTGTACGGTTCCGCCACAGACCGGACAGGGAAGGTTGTAACGGCCATGCACCGCCATGTCTTCACGAAAGGCGGTGACTTTTTCTGGAAAGGCGTCGCCATACTGATCGCGCAAACGCTGCGTCCAGGTCGTCAAACAGGTGCGGCACGCCTGATACAATCGCTCAATTTCTTCTGCGCTCAGCTTTTGAGTTTGCGCGATGGGAGACAGTCGGGCCGCATGCAGAATTTCATCGGAATAGGCGTTGCCGACGCCGCTGAAAATATGCGGATCAGTCAGCGCTCTTTTTAATGTGTGATTATTGCGGGTCAACGCTTGTTGGAACGCAGGGAGGTCCGACTCCAATATCTCCAGACCACCCGGATTGACCTGCGCCAAGCCTGCTTCCTCTCTGACAAGATGCAGAGACGCGCGTTTCTTCGTTCCCGCCTCCGTCAAAAACAGAACGCCATTGGGGAACTGCAAGCTAATCAACGCATTTTTCCCCGGCGCTTTCTTACCCGCGTCGCGCCAATGCAAACGCCCCGCGATCATCAGGTGAAACACCATCCAGACATCATTATCAAAGCCAATGGCGATACGCTTACCAATCCGCCGCAACTGCGTCACCTTCGCGCCAACCACCGCCTCCAAAGACGGCTCCGCCGTCCGCAACAGAAAATAACTATGCAACTCCACCGACTCCAACACCCGCCCAAGAATCCGCCGCTCCAACGCATCGATATACACGGTAATGTCAGGATATTCAGGCATCTCGCATCCTCCTGTTTGTTAGGGGGATTATATGTGTAAAACATATGAGTTGTGGAAAAGCCGGCTGCTTATTGGGGTATGTTGGAATAACTGAACATGGACTGGCTGGTTTGGACGTCTGTCCAAGTTATTGAAAATGAATTGGTAGGGATAAAGCAGTGAGACGAGTAGTAGATAAAGCCGTGTAATTACTGGAATAGGAAACGTGGTGGTCTAAATTTATACAAATGAGTGGGGTACCTGTCGTCTAGGTCGTATGCATGGGTGGCTAAGGGGTCGGTAATGAGTATGGATCATGGGCAGCCTTATGGCTTTAATACTTGGCTGGATATAGCTCTTAGCACTTATGAATACCCGGCCTTATAGGTGTTGGATATATGGCTTGTTGTTATTAAATTTTCCTCACTAATTTATAAAGGTTATTTGAAGGGATGCTAATGGTTGAGAATAATGAAAAGTATCAATATGTGAAGCTGATAAAATTTATAACTGAAATTATTGTTGGATCGCTCTTGTTTGTGATTGTAGCGGGTGTGGCGATAGCATTGAGTCTTCTAGTTGGCTATTTGAAAAGTAACGGATATGATCAGTATATCGTAATGGGTATTCAGACTTCTGAATACATAATTTTCATTTGTGATATGCTGCTTTTTTTTAGATTTATGTGGTGTGCTTATCGAAGAGCATGGAGAGAGCTGTGATGAGTGTTATAGATTTTAGTGAGATAAAGAAAACTGCTAAAAATGCAGTATTTGATTTCTTTTATCCTGTTGTTAACTGTAATAGGATTGTTCATGATTATTTAAATAGACGGGATATTGAATCTGAAATGCTGGAAATAATTAAAAGAGTTGAGAATAATCAGGTGAAGTATTTGGATTTGTTTGATAGAGTTGGTTTGCTGGTGGATAACCTAACGAAGTTGCAAAGTGATATTGAAATTATCAGCAAACGGCAAAATGAAAGCTTGGCTATGTCAAAAAGCATAGGGGCTGTTAGTTATGCGCAAATGGATATTACTAAGAACTTCACTGAATTGATGTCAATGACAGCAAAAGTTTTTAATAGAGATGATATACTCTCTGTCGCACTGGAAGATAAAGAGCATTCTCTAAAAAAGCATTTGAGCACTTTGATAAGCAGGGTTGTAGAACTCAAGCCAAGACCTTTGGTTAATGGTAATAAATTATCAAATACCGCAGCAGAAATAGGTTTGGCAAATATAGAGTTTGTTCTCAGAGGAATAAGAAAGAACGAAGGGGTTACTCCTTACATATTTGGTATCAATAAAGGTGGTAATTTTCTTGCGGCTTATTTGGCGCATAGACTTGACTTGCACGAAAAGTATTTGGTTAAGTGTGATTTTAGGAGTGATTATAGAAAAATATACTGTGAGGGTCGTGCGTGCATGGATGCACCTATTGTATTGATTGATGATGTTTCTAGGACTGGGAATACTATTAAAGAAGTTAATAATTATATATTAAGCATTTATCCCGGGGTGAAAATATATAAATTTGTTCTGGTTGTCGCAACTGAGTATAAGTCTTTGAATGAGTTTCCTGATTATATTGACTATGCTCCCTGGTTTTCAACTGAAAGAAGCGTTCAGTTTCCATGGAGTAGTAAATCTGAAGATTCTTTGTCCTATTCTTATTTTGATGACTTGGAGATGGATCAAGTTGTTGGTAGGTTAGATTCTACGACGGATTAAAAGTACGCACTGGATTCTATGTGTATGAGTTTTTGATGTGGTTTTTTAACTATGAATAGTCAAAAATAAATGGTCGAATACGGAGTCGGACTATGTTTAATTATGTCACGGTTACGATTTTTAATATATGTTGAATAATTTTAGTGGGGATTGAGTAAAAATTAACCGCAAGGCATTGGATGCTTTCTGGTTCGCGCTATAGAGCCAAGGTTGAAGAGTCTATATATAGTTATGTGAGATTTAATTTATAGATGTATTTTTATAGGGGGAGTTATGGATCTGATACAGGACGTGGATTTTTTGACAGAAAAAAAACTAATATTTCGCATAGTTATATTAAAGAAAAGTAATGCGTTTTTCGTGTCGCTGCAAGAGAAAAAGGATCTATTTGAGGAGTTGTTTTCTGTGGGTGAATCTTTTTATAATGCCAAGGATGCTTTTGAGTGTGCTGTAAAAAAATTATTGGCTTATATTGATGGGAATAATTATGTGGGAGAGGTTATTAGAGTGAATAATCCTTGCAACTGTAGCTTAATATGTTTGTCTGATCAAAAACTAATTTTAAAGCATCTTAAGTTAAATGTCTTGGTGGAGGTTAACTCAGGTTAAATAGATATGTCGCTATTTTTTCTTTAATTTTTTATTCTGTTAGGTTCTGTTTTTTATATCTCGTTGTATCATGCCTTTTGAATTGGTATCGATAGCGGCTATAATCGTGAGAGCTATGCTTGTGTTTTGTCGCCACTAGGATATTGAGATAAATATAAGATTAAGGTGAGTGCCACTGGCGCTATTATAATTTTGATTCGGGATGTTGGGAATTGATTATATATTTTGTCTCCTAAAAATTAGTTTCAGATGTTTTTTTGTCTGATCATTTGTAGTGGATAGATAGGATTTAACACTGGCGTGATACTCTTCTTTCTATTTTTACATTGATTTTTTAATTAAATATGATAGAGGTTTTATACTATTTGTCGATATGTGTTTTTATATTTGATATATAAGAAATTATTATTTTGAAGGACCGCTCAGTGTTATATGGGCGGGGGCTAATTTAGCCCACTCAGGAAGAGGCTCTAAAACGCTGATTACCGCGATATTATACCATGGAGATAAAGGCAGAGATTATGAAGTCCTCCAGTTTTATGATGGCGATAGAGGACTTCGACACTATGTGGCCTGCTATCAGTATGAGCTACAGCAATCCCCAGAGTCGTGGCGCTATGAGTAGATTTGGTTATAATCGACTGATGTACCGATGAGCCCTAATCTGAATGCAAGCTTGATAATTATGTTAAAACCGCTGCTTACAGCCAATATCGCATTTGTCGTTTCTTATAATGTAGCCTTTGGGGCGGTGAATATGGGCGGCGCTTCAGTGGCTATGGCCTACATTCCTGCGGCAGTAGTCGTTTTTTTCGTTTCTCTTTATGATCTTTACTCTACCCATAAATCTGGGAAGGCATACTTTTTTTCTACCGCCTTTGAAAAAAGGCAAAGGCCTTTCCGTTATTGGCTTTGTTTTCTACTAATAATCGTATTTCTTTGTATCTCCATACCGACGATTGTTGTTTTAACTAGATAGCCTCTGGAATATCAGACGCTTGAGTAATATAAGCAGGAGAAACCTTCCTATGATTCATTCTTCTGTGCCGATTTAATCCCGGAGGGCCATTCTTGATAATCACTGCTTTCTCATTACCATGGTTTGGGAGGGGCGGATGAGTTTCTTGAAAGGGAAACCACGAAGCTATGGGAATATGCATGTGAAGCGGAAAAGTTCAGGCTGAAATATTGATGGAGAGTCTCATGTTTGAAGATATTCAGTGGACTGTAGGTGATACCCCGAAAGAGCAGGGAGTGTATATCATTGCGGTTGAAACATACGGAATGGCTACAATATCCGCCTCCTACTGGAGTCCGATTGAGGGATGGGCCAGCATATCTCCGGATGACAAGATCAAAGGGTATATTCCCTTGCGCGAAGTAACCAAAAAGCTTCCATACTTCTGGAAATCGGATGATGAACCGCCATTAACTGAAGAACAAATCAAAAGAGCCAAAGCTCGTGGTTTCCGGATTGATTAACTGGCTCTTCGGTTGGAGAAAAGTCACGAAGCATTACTCCTGCCTTTAAGTAATGGTGGCCATCCCGCCAGATCCTCTCCAGTAACACCCAGGTAAGCTCTATAAAATCGCGGGTATCGTCAGAAGGAGAATGTGGGTTTCTGGTTGTTACATTGGAGTTTTACGGCTCAATATGCCGGTTTGGATAAACATGACAATGAAGGAGGCCAGCTGCTTCTCTCGGAGCTTTTCGGCGGCCCGAGCGGTGTACTTGCATACGGCCTCCTGCATGTTCTGAAAACAGGTAATGCGTATACCAAAGGAATGGCTGCAAATGATCTGTTTCTTGGGGCGCGGCGTCTACGGTCTATAAGTCTTTATAGATGTAGTGATTATTGGTGTCTTCCGCATAATCCAGCGTAAAGCCATTTTTGATGTAAAAATTATTGGCGGGACTCTTTTCTATTGTGGTTAATCGCACAGGAAGCATCTTTGCTTTAGCTTCTCGAATGATGTTGTTCAGAATGTTGGTCCCAATGCCCATCGACTGGTATTTTGGATCAACATATAAGTGAACTAACCAAATATGGTCGGGCATATCTTTAGTGCTATATAGCCCAACAATTTCCTTTTTTATCAGTATTTTTATAAAGCAAAAATCATCGTAATATTCCAAAAATTGTTGGGTTAAATTTTCTGGATTGAAGCGGTTTATAGTCGTTAAGCTTTCTTTGAGTGATCTCACATAGAGAGCAGCTAGTTCTTCTTTATCATGAGGCGTCGCGCTCTCTTCTAAATAATCCATCCGATACCTGTCATAGTCACTTAATTTATCTGTTATATTCTATAGCTTCCGATCTTATCATGAAATAGCTGATCGGCCTCTGGATACTATACGGTCAAGTGCAGGCGATCTACTTTTTCAACGTGATAACACCAGCCTATGTATTCCTCTATAGTATTGCTGCAATGGCGAAAGTTTAATCAGCGGAATCTGGGTATGCATAATGGCAAAAAATCTATTATTCCTGGTGGGCTGTCTAGTGGCGGCGGCTCTAGCCTGGAGGATCTATCAGGTATTATGAAGGAGAGGCCGTAAAGAGTTATTAAGACCTCATTTGTTCGCGCATACCAAAGCTGGATCAACGCAAGGCGGACCTGAGTTATGTAGTGGTGAAACCGTCTGGACGCCTGGATTTCATATTACACTGGATATGAATTTTTCTACTTCAGCATAAAACTTGGCTGGTTCATTTTGTACCCAGTGATTTGCCCCTTCAAAGCGAACATTGTCTAGCGTTTCGATGAACTCCAGAGCCCGTTCACATCCTTCTAAGCTCTGAGTGCCCCAGAAGTAGACTTTAGGAATTGGCAGCGCCTCATAAAACTGTCCCCAACTGACGACTCCGCGACTGTCTTGGGTCGCATGTTGAGAATAGATTTCGCTGGCGGTCTCACCTAATACAACAGGATCACAGCGTCTGACGGATGAAAGAAACTTTATTCCAGCGCCATGTTTCCAAGCTAGTGGAAAGCGCGTCGCAAAGCCGCTTCCCTTTACCCAGTGATTAAACTCTTTTTCATTTAGGTTGGAATATTGCTCAGAAATTATTCTGGATAATATGACATTTTCCTCATGTAACCCACCTTCTGCGTTGATAAAGCCTTGTATAACTTTATTATCATCCTGCTTGCAAACCAGGGTTGAAACATCCCCGCCCCAGGAATGACCCAGCAGAAAACATTTGTCAATATTCATCAACTTTAGCGCTGCTAATATGCGCTTTGCTTGAGTCTCTGTGCTATGGGAGGTAGAGGATGCAGGTGAATAACCGTAGCCACACATATCAAACATAACGATGTTATGATTAGGTAGCCAATCAATTGCATCAGCAAAACACAAATGGGACTCTCCCAAACCATGTAGAAGAACTAGGGTGTCTTGTGTTTTTGAAATGCTGGATAACAAGCAATAGAGCTTATCGCCATCAATATCTAACCATCTTTCGCTTAGCACAATACTCTCTCTATATTTATGAATATATTTTTTTCGGTGAAGTAAATTTATGGAAGTCATATTAGCATGTGAATTTTATGTATAGGAAAGTGAAATTAATATATTTAATCAATTTTGGCAAAGAACTCATCGTAGCCGCATTTTTGGTAGTAGGTAAGGCTGGCCTGGGCTTCAGATAGCGGTGGTCATTCCGCTAGATCCTCTCCAGTAATATCCTGACAAGCGTTCCCGACTTGATAAAGATGATATTTTGTTTTAATTCTTCTTCCCGTTTGCATTTATTGCTGACAGTTAATAAAAGTGAGCAGATCCTGATAAATTTTCGCCAGAAAGCAGCAGAAATACCGATATTTAAATGGGAGAAATTCTTCTATCTTTCACCTTTTATTGTCGCCCTATTTTAAAACATGGAGATTTTAATCGGTGCTTCGACGCGTTGTATTTATTTCACTCATTCTATTTTCCTGTTTCATCAGAGCTGAAACGGCGAGTTTCTGGGATTCCCCACAGCATGGCGCTAACAGCTTTAACCGGCTTCCACCGACTCAGGAATACTTTGACGCTCTCGCTGCCTATGGCGCGACCTGGGTTAGGTTGGCATATGATAAATGGCCCTCTGAAGGCAGGGATTTTCTAATCGGCGATGCGGATCATTACCAATCGCTGAACGCCACCGATTTGGCGCAACTGAAGTTGGTGCTGGATCGGGCGCATAAGGCGAATCTGAAAGTGGTCATTGCTCCATTGTCTTTGCCCAATATGCGCTGGTCGCAGAATAATAATGATGTTTTTGATGGCCGACTCTGGTTGGATAAAAAATATTGGAACGATGCTAATCACTTCTGGAAAGATCTCGCGACAGCATTGAAAGGGCATCCGGCCATTGCCGCCTTCAACCTTGTCAACGAACCCGTACCGGAACTTAATAGCGATCTTAAAGAGCACGCCGATTCTGATGCCATGGCGCAATGGTATAAGAAGCATCAGGGAAGCTCGCGAGACCTGCGTTTGTTCTATCAATCATTGGTCAAAACAATACGACAGGTTGATCCGAACGTGACGGTGATGCTGGATGCCGGCTGGTACGCTGCTGCGGATGCTTTTTCCTATTGGCCATCCGGGCTTGAAGATTCAAATATTCTTTATTCCTTCCATATGTATGAGCCCTATGACTTTACCAGCTCTCCCAACATTAATAGAGAGAAGCGCTATGTGTATCCAGGCGATATTCCATTTGGGGAGAAAACGATGCAATGGGGGCCGCAGCAAGTCGCCGCCTATATTTCCCAGCCTATAAATTGGGCGAAAAAGTCGGGAATCCCGGTAAATCGGATGGTGATGGGAGAGTTTGGCTGCGCCAGGACGATTCCTGGTTGTGGCGAATATCTGAAGGATGTTCTGGAAGCCGCTGACAACCTTAAACTGCATTGGGCTTTCTATGCGTTTCGGGAGGACAGCTGGGATCAGATGGATTACGAACTCGGAACGAAGAAGGTGGACTGGAAATACTGGGACGCCATGGAGAAGGGGGAGCCCGATCCGATAAAGCGGGAATCCAGCGCGCTTTTTGACATCATTCGCAAGCGTCTATAGAACGCCTTTTCCACCTACAAACGCCTGAAGGAACTGCATGCTTCAGTTTCCTTCAGGCGCCTCCAGAACGTCGTCGTATTTTTCGATATGCGGTCATAGAGGCCGTTATTCCGAATCACCTTTCGCCACAAAATCTCAATCAGGTCTAACTTCAGTAAATACCTTGGCCATGCGACCGCACAGCTTTTCGTGAATAAGACCGCGAACGTCTGGGCCTTCGTACGCTGGAATCAGTGGGCCGGAGAAGGTATCTTTAGCGCCTTGAAATTGAAAAGCGCGTATGCGCGATATATAAACGTTATGTGGCGGGAGTCACCTTGAACTTTCTTAGTATTCTTAAATATTCGTTGATTCTCTTTGTGGTGGAAGTGTTAGTGGGCATGGCGTCGACTATGCTTTGGGGTGCGGACAACTATAAAAGTCAGCCTTTGCTGGATTACTTTATTTGTCAGTACCTTCCGCTAATTTTGCCGAGTTTGCTGGTGCTGTCTTACTACGCTAAAGTACAAGCTCACAATACATTGCCTCATTTGGTGGCTGTAGTATCGATATGCGGTTTCCTTGGTTTTATCATTTTTTCTGCATTAATGGGAGAATGGTTTTTTTCGCCATTGTGGTTTATAGATATTCCAATGTCAGCCCTAACAATTGGAGTCGCAATGATTATTGGTCGAAGTTTGAGGAAGGGGTGATAGCCTTGTAGAAAGTCAATGCAGAAAACTGATGATCCTGCCCACAAAGATTAGACACGTCATTAAGCGACTTTCGATGCTTCATAACTCTCTGGGCTGAGATAGCCATTTGCGCTGTGAAGACGGGTTCGATTGTAATCCACTTCGATATACTCAAACACGGCTTCACGCATTTCTTGTCGGGTTGCGTACCGCTCTCCGTGAATCGCTTCTACTTTCAGGGAGTGAAAGTAGCTTTCCACACAGGCATTGTCATAGCAGTTGCCTTTGCCGCTCATGCTGCAACGAAGCCCATGCGCCTGAATCAACGTCTGATAGGCTTCTGAGCAATATTGGGAACCTCGATCTGAATGGACGATCACCCCTTTGGGCTGACGTCGACGCCACAACGCCATCCGCAAGGCGTTACAGACCAGCTCCGATTTCATTCGCTCGCTCATCGCCCAGCCTATGACTTTACGGCTGAACAGGTCCAGCACGACGGCTAGATACAGCCAACCTTCTTCCGTCCACAAATAGGTGATGTCACCCGCCCATTTTTGATTTATCTCCGTTGCATTAAAGTCCTGCTGAAGAAGGTTTTCCGCCACAGGCAGGCTATGTCTGGAGTGGGTGGTGGCCTTAAACTTTCTGGCGGCTTTCGCTCTCAAGCCCAAGCGTTGCATGCTTCTGGCCACCGTTTTACGGTTAGCCTGGACTCCCTGTTGCGCCAAGTCTTTGGTCAGCCGGGGCGCCCCATTACGCTTTTTAGCTTTATCAAAAGCGGCCCCAACCTGGATGTCCAGGGATTGCTGACGCTGTCGTCGCAGAGAAGGGGCTTTCTGTCGATGGAGCCAAACATAGTAGCCGCTTCTTGAGACCTGAAGCGTTCTCGCCATGCAAGTGACGCGGAAAAGGCTCGTGTGAGAGTGCATAAAGGCGTACCTCACTTCACACTTTTGGCGAAGTACGCCGCCGCTTTTTTTAACACGGCAAGCTCTTCCGCCTGTTCAGCCAACTGACGCTTCAGGCGGGCGTTTTCCTGGGCCAGTTGCTGTTCCGTTTCGCCACGATCCTGCGCCAGTCGGGCTTTACTGCGCCAATTGTAAAGTTGTGACTCGTGCAGACCCAATTGCCTTGCGGCGGCGCTCACGCCGATACGTTGAGCTAGCGTCAGGGCTTCCGCCTTGTACTCGTTGGAATAACGTTGGCGAGATTTGGAATTTGTTGTTTTCTGTTTGGTCATAGTTCACCTCTGTAGCGTAGTGTACTCGCTTAACAGGGTGTCTATCATTGGTGGGTAGGATCACTTTGTCTTAAAAGTGTATGCGTATCTTGTGGTTGGCGTTTAGAGTCCGCCTTATCAATCTGACGTTACTGTCTAAGCAGGACTTGTACGAAACTCAACGAAACACACCTTTATATTCGCTACCGAAACTTCTGTCGGGACTGCCTACTTGGCGCGACCGTTCTCCGTCGCCGGTAGATCGTCTCCATCTTCCGTGTTACGCCTCAATTCCACACCATCACCATTGGCTTTCTCCAAGATGCACTTGTTCTCTAAAGGTCAGGCTATTCCGCTATCTGCAACAGGAAGTCGATATATAACTGTACCGGTTCCAACACCTGCCAAATAATCCTCCTCTCAGACGGTAACTGTGGCGTATCCTTCTATTTTTTTAAGGGGGATTACATGCGTCAATCAAATAAACTGTAGAAAAAGCACCTTTGTGTGAAGGGTTTTTAGGAGAAGTGTCGCTTAGGTTGCTGCATCTATTTTAATGTCTTTTACAGTATTCGAAGCCTGATTGTGCTTCACTCTCTTTTCCCCGAATACTTTCCAGTGTTTCTCTGCTGCTCTTGTGTAGCTCCATGCTTTGGTGTGGATTTTTTGTATGGATTCAAAGGTTTTTTATGAGTGATAACAACTTTTTCTACTTTTCAGACGCCACTAAAGGTGAGTCAGGTAAGCCTGTATATATTGACTTTGGTTTGTTTCCTCAATTTTTGTATAAAGTCGATCCTGGCACATTTGACGGAATCGAAATAATAAAAGGGATTGAGGGGTTGCGTTCGAGTAGTGTGGATGTGAACTCCTCCTCAAATTCTAAAGACAGCTTCCTTCACAAAAAAGAAATAGGGGCCGTTGAGATTCACTATAAGGTATACCAGTGTCAGGATGATGGCGGTTTACCTGGCGTGTATGTAACGAATATAAAAAGCAATTATAAAGGCGACGGCAAAGATCCTGGGTTATATCGGGCAAGAGAGTTGTCAGGGTTTGATGCAAACCTCGATATTAAGAAACAGGATAGTGGTGTTGTAGATACAGTGGGAGCATGTATAGGAGGCATGGCATCATTAGAGTTAACCGCTAAGAATGCTAAAAAGGCGCTTGAACGGTATGGTATCTCTGGTGATGGCTGGAAAACTGACTTTGGGTTGTTTTATATTCCCGTTCATATAAGAAATGAGTTAGGGAATTGGATTAATCCCGTAAGTAGACAACACGATCCATTAATAGCAGCTAAAGAACTTGCTTTAGTCATAAAGTCCACTCAAAAGGCTAGGAGTATAGAGAACCTGGAACCGCTTGATTGGCTAGTTGTTGGTGAAGCTGCAGAAATTTTAAATAAGGCCGTGGAGCTTCTTGAAAAAGATCCAGAAGCGAAGATCCTTGATAAGCACCGATTTAGATTCTTAAACCCATCAATTCCTCGAAAGGGTATATTCCCTAATATGTTAGGGGTGTTGAAGCAAAAATGTGCAGAACTCACTACTGACGCAGTAATTTTGAATGATAACTATCCGGCTACTGTAAACTTGTCGTTATCTCTTCAGGAGACTGTAGATGCGTTAGGTAGTCGCTTCCATAAAAAAAATATTGACATGTTGACTAAAGGCTTAGCTGGTGCAAGTAAAGGGCTGGGGGAAGCGAGAACTAAATTTGCCAGTGACACGCGGCCAACATTTATGTCTGTTGTTGACGAAATAGCAAGGAAGGTTAAAACATGGTAAATGACCTGATTATATCTAAGTATAACTATACAGAATCCCCAATAGTCAGCTGGGATTTGTCTGATGTGGAAGTTATTATGAGACTTCCAGATCATGAAGCTCCTTTTGAGTCAGTATTTATAGGGAAGGCGGATATATATAGTCGCGATTCCTATAGTAGAACCTATCCGTCGCATAGCATACTTACGTTATTGGATTGTGGGTGGGAGTGTCGCTACTCTAAAAGTCAAGCCTACGCAGGTTATATGACCATTAGCATGGCGTTAAGTTATATTGTTGATGATAAAGCTGAGTATGATTCTTTGATTAACAAAGAAGAGCTACAGAGATGGCTGGTTAATATTGGGTACGCACCCTATAAAGACCTTGACAGAGAGGTGGATGAAGAGTTTTCGCAGTTGGGCAGATCGCCGACGCTTGAAGACTATTGGGTCTATCCTAAGAAAAATAGTGACTTTATGCGTAGAGAGCATGATGGAGGGGTGTGGTTCAGTGCGCCTGTTGGGCATCCTAGTACTGGTACATACTATATTGTCAACACAGCTATTACGGCTAAGCACTTCCTGAGTTTTAGGGTTTCTTTTACCGGCTTTAGGGATAACGAATTTCCATCAGCTTCTGAATGGGAGTCGAATAAGGAAAAGCTGCTCGAAGAGTTCCTCGAACACGTCAATATCAAATATCCCCCAGAAACTCTCGAAGAGATTACGCGCTACAACAACGCCAAATAGCCATCCTTTAATTTCTTCCCTCCTAAGCACAAGCTGCCAGTTTATGGCAGTATGTGCTTCATGTTTTTTTAATTCCCCACTCAGGAACACCAAAATTGTCACGGGCTGAACGTTTGCTTGAACTCATGCAGACTCTGCGTCGCTACCGTTATCCGGTGAGCGGTAAGCAGTTGGCGTCTGAGTTGGGCGTCAGTATTCGCACGTTGTATCGCGACATTGCTTCGTTGCAGGCTCAGGGCGCGCATATTGAGGGGGAGCCGGGCGTGGGGTATCTGTTGCGTCCTGGCTTTATGTTGCCGCCTTTGATGTTCTCCGATGATGAGATTGAAGCGTTGGTGTTGGGGTCAAGATGGGTGTCCCGGCGTGGCGATGCGAAGTTGGGGGAAGCCGCCCGTAATGTGATTGCAAAAATTGCGGCGGTGATTCCCGCCGAATTGCGTCAGGAGATGGAGACGTCCACGCTGCTGATTGGCCCGGCGGCGAAGCAACCCGAGGACGATAGCATACTGGAAAGGGTGCGGGCGGCGATTAGAGCTGAACGCAAATTGTGCATTGCATACGGCGACAGCGAAGGCAACGCATCCACAAGGATCATCTGGCCTTTTGCTGTCGGCTTTTTCGACACCATCCGAGTGGTGGTGGCGTGGTGCGAGCTGCGTAAAGGGTTTCGTCATTTCCGCACAGATCGTATTGGCGAACTCCATAATCTGGAAGCGCGTATTCCCCGACGTCGTCATGACTTAATGAAAGAGTGGCGTGAATACAAAGGCGTGGAGCCGCAGTAAAACGCTACTGCCAGAAACTGGCAGTATGTCCGCCTAAGATGCTCTCCAACGAAGCGATTGAAGCCAGGCAAACGCTTCAGCTTCGCCCGATAACCGGATTCAGCTAAAGATTGAAATTGGAGAACAATTATGAAAGAACCTTCTTACATCATTCTGTATGTCAACGATATTCCAGCCAGTACTGCGTTTTACTCGGATATATTGGGGAAAGCCCCGGTGGAGTCTTCCCCTGGTTTCTCTCTGTTTGTGCTGGACTCAGGCTGGAAGCTGGGATTATGGGCCAGACAGGCAGTAGAACCCTCCGCCGATATAACTGGCGGAGGGGTTGAGATTGGCTTAACGCTTGATAGCCGTGAAGAGGTCGCCGCAACGCTGGAAGTTTTGAGCGCGAAGCAGGCGAAGGTGATTCAAGAGCCTACGCAAATGGACTTTGGTTATACCTTTGTTGTTCAGGACCCGGATGGTCACAGAATCCGGGCGTTCTGTCCCAGTGAGATCGTGATCTGAACCCTATCAAAGGCGATGAAGGCGGACAGCAAAACCGCCTTTATCAGTTTGAGTCTATTGTCTTAGTAAGACTTGCGGAAAAGTCGGGATATTCGTTGCGATAGAGCTGACTCGATGTGCAGTGTAAAGCGCTCCGTGAAACTCGATGAAATCAAATACGCCTTTATATTGGCTCCCGGAGTTACCGCCGGGACTGCCAATCTGGCCCCAGTCGCGACCGTTTTCCGTTGCCCATAGGCGGCCGCCATCCACCGGATTGTAGGTTCCTGCGACCAGCAGATCTCCCCAGGGATACAGCCGATACACCTCTTTTTCATCAAGTCCCACTCCCATGCCGTCACCGGTGACTTTCTCCCAGACGCGCATGTCCTCTGAGCGCCAGATCGCTCCGCCAGTCGTGCTGTTTAATGTGCCCAGCCAAAACGCGCCTTGCCACTCCACCAGAGAATGCAGAGTTTCATCGCTGGCGAAAGTCGTTTCATTCACGCGCGCCCAATTTGTTCCGTTATCCGACGCCATTACGCTGACTTCTCCTGAGTACGGGAGTCCTGTCGTCAAGTACAGTGTATTCTCGTGAGCCAGTAAGGAAAAAATGCCGGTGACGCCGGGAAAGGAGGCGGCTACGTTCCAGGTAACGCCATCGCAGGAACGATAAAGCCTGGCTTCAGTATGCTTGTCGCTGCGGCCCGCCAGATAAATGCAACCCTGAAAGGCTTCAAACCAGCGACCGTATTCATCCGACTCGGATAGTGTCTTAACCCGCGTCCAGTTATGCCGCCCATTCAGAGAGCGATAGATTTTGGGCGTGTCGCTCTGCGTGACCGCATAGAGATATCCGTCGGGAGCGGACCAGACCCGACGGACCTCGTTATCGTCCGTGCTGAAGGGGACATCCACCTGCGCCCAGTTCTCTCCATCCTCACTGCGCAGTAGGCGCGCAGTCGGACCTCCCGAACCATGCACAGCGCGTCCGCCGGCGAAGAGCGCGTTTTTATGGACACTGAAGGAATAATAACTGTTCTGCGTCATCCCCCAGTTTTTGGCGGAATCCTTGATTCTGATTCCAAAAGCCTCCGCCAGGCAGACAGGGGACCCTGCACAGAAGCACAACAGCAGTGGTAGGGCGAGTAAGGCCCGGATTAATGAGGCTGGGAATAGGGTGGCTAAGCATCCTGACATTGAGATTCTCCTCCTGAGAATGGATGTTAAATATCAGATACTTCCTTGATGTGTACGGGGCGAAAGTCGCCTCAGGCTCAATCTCCGGGCTTTATTGTTCGTGTAAAAAATGAAGGTTAGTCGTTGCTCAGTGATTTTATCGACTGTAGCGGTGATATGGTTGCTATCGTTTCGTTTTCACTATATAAGCCGTGGTAAATGCTTTTTTATGAGAGCTATAAAGTACGGGACAAAGTGTAGCCTACTGAGTGTGAGTTAGGGATAAAACGAATGCGCTTTTTATCTGTTTAAATATATAATTTGAGTCAGATATGAAAATTTATTGATTCGTAAGTGGTTTAAAACTAAGCAGGCTGAATACTGATGCTAGAAGAGAGGTGATTTGATGTCAGATAAATTGTACGCAGAGCATACTATGTCGGTGGAGGATTTTGCAAAAGATCCTGTGGGTGCATTTCAAAAATATAATTGTAATGCGATTGCCATAACCATTAATGGAGATATCGTTTTCTATGCCTCTGAAAGGCACGACTATGAAGAGATGATAGATGTCTTGGATTATTTGAGACGGGGAGATACTGAGGTCAAGGATATACCGTCACAGATGGAAGATGATGATATCGATCTCGATGAAATAGTTGAAAAAATGGCTAAAAAACTTAAAGACTCTGATGATGGAGACTTTGAATAATGGAAATAAAGCGAACACTAATTCCACCCAAAACAGCAGATCAGAAACCTATAGAAATTTTTGAGTACGATGAAAGGGACGATGAGCCTAATGGCCAGAAACTATATGTTAGTGATAGTGAGCTGAGTAAGATCGCCGACGCAATAGAAAAATCTATAAAAAATACAAAGGACGGTGATTGGTGAAGGTTTCTGTATATGGCACTCTGCGGGAGCTTCTCGGAGAGAGAAGGGCCGCTATATTAAAAGCTGAGTTTACTGACTACAAGTCCGGAAAAGGATTACCTAGCACTTTTGGTAGAGATTTTCCTTATACGCATTCACACGACAGTAGATACGTGGAGTTACAACATGTGCACTATAATCCGAAAGGATTTCCTCTTCGACTTGCGCCAATCAGGAGAACATCGGGGCAAGTTATTGTCTACTGCCCTGGATTTTATGATAAGGACACATTTCTGATCATCTCTATCGTGAAACATTGGGACCCTCGCCGTCCAGATGAGATTAAGGGAACGGATAGAGATCGGGATGTTATGATCTCTTTGGAAAAAATAGCCGAAAGATTTAGAAATAAGTTTTAAAAGACGACTAAAGGTAGAAGTAAAACGGTTGTTTTTATTCTATGTATGAAAGTTTACTCTGTTATTTGGCTGTTCTGTCTTATGCTATCAAATAGTTACCAAGATAAAACTGTTACAGCAGGCCATCGACGTTTAAAACTATCCACCAGAGTCATATAGTTGGCTGCGCTCATGACGGTCTTGTTAGGGCGGACGATCATGTTCATGGCGTCATTCAGACCGAAAGGCGCGAATATCTTTAGACCATCAACCTGTTTTCGCACGCCAATCGCGAATGCGGGCAGCCAGGATAAAATACCTGCTTCCGCACTCCGGTAGGGTGGGATGTCGTGTCCAAACTTGCGTGGATACCACTCGTGTACACGCGCCTGATTTTTAACATCGATAGGAATGCTATGACGAATCAGGCGATTAAGTGTGTTCTCATGCTCTTTTTCCGACCCTGATGCTTCATGCGCGAAATAGACCACATCGAAATCTTTCACTTTGCTCAGCGGAGCCTCTCCAAGCATGCTGTTCCAAAGCGTCTGGGTGACGGCGCCGCCAGCCAGATAATAATCAGGCAGACCATAATTGGCGCAAGCCTCGATAGTTTCCATGATCTCGGGGACGCTTTGTATCAGAGCTTTAAAACGCGCTTTCAGCGTAAGATCTTTTTCCATATGCTTGCGTTTCGTTGCTTCTATTGTCCGATGCTGGATTGCTGTATTCGTTTTTAAGGACGCCTATGGAACCTAAAATCCGCGTTTTCTACAACTCCGCCTGTCCGGTGTGTGATGCTGGCATTAAATTCCAGCAGAAAAAAGGAGCGGTCTGCGGTGTCGAATGGGAAGATGTGCATCTGGACAATGATAAAGTAAAGGACCTCAACGCCGATCTCGAATTTGTCAGAGAGCGGCTGCATGTCATCGACCTTAATGGCGATTTGCGCGTGGGATATGAAGCCTTTATCGCTATCTGGGAGGCGTCGTCGTCGGAGCAGTGGAAAGCGAAGGTGTCCAAGGTTTCCGGCCTGCGCTGGCTGTTGAACAAAATCTATAATGTGTTCGCCTGGTGTTTGTACCAGTGGAATCGCGCCCTGAAGCACTGGTGAGTTGCGGTAACCTGAATCGATGTCTTCTATATTCGGCCATGCTCTGATTGGAGCGGCGATTGGCGATAACGCCAAATCGGAAAATAAATCGGAGCAGTTGTTCCTGAGCTGTTTCTTTATGGGGTTGGTCATATGCCCCGATCTGGATTATCTACTGACATGGTGTTTCGGCGTCAATATAGCGCCTCGTTATACCCACTCCATTGGAGCAAGTCTGGCGATCGCCTGCATCGGACTGGGTTTGAAGAAGTATGTGTTCGTCAAACGCTTAAGGAACGCAAACTCGCTCTTGATTTGCGCCGCTTCTATGGCCCACGTGCTCATGGATTACTGTGTCGGCGTGCATAAAAATCCCATATTCTGGCCGCTGACCGACACCGTATACGCCTTTGACTATGGTTTTCTGCCCAGCGCGGGAAAGCTCGACTTTCTTAACTTTTATTTCTGGCGAAATCTGGGAATTGAAATGGGAATACTGGTTCCGATCGCTGCTTTTATCTCCGCCCAAGGCCGCAATGCATTCAAGAAAAGAGCTTACATCGCCATCCTGGCGATTGGCGTATTGATGGCGTGTGGCTATATCAGCGTTGGGTTATCGCGTTAACGGCGCTTTCCCCATTTGGCTTTTAAATAAGATAAAGCGTTGCTCGCCAAGACATATATCAAGCCAAATAGACCGACGATTAAAAAGGCGATGAACCCTATCGCCATATCCAACGTGATTTGCTCGCTGCGAGCATAAACTCCCAGGAGTCTCGGCGCGGCTAAGAAGATAAAAATAGCGCTAAGGATGCCTGTAGCGTAGGAAAAGTATTCCGATTTGCCTAAACGTTGCAGTATCAATGCGAGCAGTGTGGTGCAGAGCGCGATGGATAGAAGCTGAAAAAACAGGTAGTACCACGACACCGGGATTGAGGACATAGCGAACCATTGATCTAAGTCTGAAGTCCGCAATCATAAAGCCTGATTTCCGCCAAGGGAACGTTGGTGAGATCACAGCGAATGCATAATTGGACCAGCCCTTGGGCTGGTCCGCTGATACCGCTTAGAGAAACATCCCGCCGGACGCTTCAATGCGCTGAGCGTTGATCCAGCGGTTGTCCTCTGAGAGCAGAGCGGCGATGACGCCGCCAATGTCGTCCGGTAGACCGACACGTCCGAGTGCGGTTTGCGAGGCGATAAACTTGTTGACCTCCGGGTTATCGCGCACGACTCCCTGGCCGAAATCCGTTTCAATAGCGCCCGGCGCCACCACGTTCACCGCTATGCCTCGCGCTCCCAGCTCTTTCGCCATATAGCGGGTCAGCACCTCTACGCCGCCTTTCATCGCAGCGTACGCTGAGTAACCGGGCAGGGCGAAGCGGGCGAGACCGGTGGAAATATTGATGATTCTGCCTCCATCTGCGATGAACGGCAGAAGCTTTTGCGTCAGAAAATAAACGCCTTTCAAATGAATATTCACTAGCTGATCAAACTGCTCTTCCGTTGTTTCCGCGAAAGGCGCATGGATGCCGATGCCCGCGTTATTCACCAGATAATCGAACTGCTCGCGTCCCCAGTTGGCGCTGAGTTCCTGGGCGACTGAATTAGCAAAGTCCGCGAAACTCTTGCTTTCGGCTACGTCCAGTTGCAATGCGACCGCCTTGCGCCCCATTTGACGCACTTCTCCGACCACATCCTCCGCCTCGGCGCGATTGCTGCGATAGGTCAGAATGATATCCACGCCTTTTTTCGCCAGATGCAATACCGTGTTTTTACCCAGACCGCGATTTCCGCCAGTGACTATTGCGATTTTGCTGCTCATATATCGTCTCCAGAGTGTGGTGTTGAATACTTGCTTCTCAGTGTCAGGACCAGTTTATTGGGTGCATAACGAGGAATAAATCTGCTCTTTATGGTTGGACTATCCATAATTTGCGAACAATAATGCCAGTAAAAACCATTTTGATGCGCGGTAGTTGAAGAGAGCGGCCGCTGAAAGTGCGCTCTGCTGATGCCGGCTCATTGAGCAAACAGGCGATAGGGATAGCAGCTCTATACCCTAACGCTGCAATATAGTAAAAAATACTGATTATCAGATTGAAGCCGCTAAAAAAATATATATAATCACGTTTTGTTGATTAAACATTAACAGCACTACGAGTATTACAGGATGTTGTATCATAAGCCAAAGGGGACGGCCTCTATCCGTCCGTTTATGTCCTATTCCGGCTATATTATCTCGGGTTCCTCTCTCCAACGCTTCTTATCCCGTTTATACAAGTATAGTTAAGTGTTTATGTGAAATTTCCACACCTTGCTTTGAATTTTTGTGCGAGGATGACAAAGTTCTGTCGTTATGAAATTTACGCTGTTTAGACGTGCTGACGCTTGTTTTTTGCGGAGGCGACAACTTATTTGTTTTTATAAAAATCAATAGGTTGTTGATTTTTTGGCGCGTGCGGAAACTAACGACTCTGCGCTACGTCATGTTCATGCAACACGGCGAGCATTAAATAGTTTGCGTGTATGATAATTCTGTCTAATTAGACAATATTAACGGGAATCAGGAAGTATTAATTGTGGAAAGGGAAGTATATGGAACCTCGCATAGACTTATTCTAGTCCATCGATAAATACCGCTCATTTTATTTTTATATAAAGCTAAACAGGCTTTATGGCCTCCTATTGTCTGGCGTTTATAAATGCGTCGGCGAAAAAGGAAATAGTAATAACTAAAGGATACAGAAAATGAAAGATGTCTCTCTGGTTAACTTGGTTTGTCTCCCCTTCGCTGGCGCAGGCGCATCGGTGTTTCACGAGTGGAAGGACTTGTCTGAGAAACTCAATGTGATCGCCGTGCAGTTGCCAGGACGGGAGAAGCGCTTTGTCGAGCCCGCCTACACCCATGTCGCGGATGCGGTGCATGGCATTATGCCCGAGTTAATGGCTGAGCTGGATTTCTCCAAACCCATCGTCTTTTTCGGACACAGCCTGGGCGCGGTGCTGGCGTTTGAGCTGGCGCGCGCCATGTGCGGCGAAGAAAAGGCGAATGTGCAGGGGTTGATAGTGAGCGGCTCTCCCAGCCCCTGGAACAACAGGCAAGAGCGCGCCTCCGGATTACCGGATGACGAATTTGTGCGTCGCGTAAATGAGTTTGCCGGATACTCTCATCCCGCCCTGGAAGACCCCATCATGCGCGAAGTGCTGCTCCCGACGCTGCGCGCTGACGTTGAGATGCATGAAAGCTATCTCCCCCTGGCGGATGACTCTCTGCCGATCACTGTGTTGACCATTCGCGGAAGCGAGGATGAATTGGTGAGCGCTGAGGATAAAAAGCTTTGGAGCAAGGCCTCTTCCGTGCAAACCCTGCACGAAGAGCTTCCCGGCGGCCATATGTATTTGATGGACAATCCCAAGGCGCTTATCGCTTTGATCGAAAGTGCGGTTCTTTAACTCTTGTTATTAGTGGATCGCAGTGTCGTCAAGGAGATAACTATGAGACTGAAAGGAAAAGTAGCGCTGGTTACCGGCGCAGCCAGAGGGTTGGGGCGCGCCTGCGCCCTTGAGTTCGCCAGACAGGGCGCGGATCTGATACTGCTGGATATTGGAAGGGATATCGCCACCGTCCCTTATCCCCTGGGGTCGGAGAGCCAACTTCAATATACCGCTCAATTATGTGAAGAGCAGGGCGTGGCGGTATTGACCGGCTTGGCGGATGTGACGCGGCAGGCCGAGATCAACGCGGTGGTCGCAAAAGGGCTGGATCGCTTCGGGCGCATTGATGTGCTGTTGAATAACGCAGGCATCGCCGCGCCGTCAGGAAAAATCGCCCATGACATCAGCGAAGATGAATGGACGACCATGATTGACGTCGATCTTTCCGGCGCCTGGCGGATGATTCGCGCAGTGGGCGCCGCCATGACGGAGCGTCGCTCCGGCAGCATCATCAATATTGCTTCCACGGCGGGGGTGGTCGGTTACCGCCATTTCTCCGGTTATGTGGCGGCCAAACATGGCGTCATCGGGCTGAGCAAAGCCGTCGCCCTTGATTACGCGCCTCTTAAAGTCCGGGTGAACGCGTTATGCCCGGGCTCCGTTCGCGACGCCTCTCATGTCGAAGGTCGCATGTTGTCTGAGATCGCGCGCTCCCTGCATGTGCCTGTCGCCGAGCATGAGGACACCTTTGTGCAGGCGCAGCCTATGAATGCGCTGATTGAGCCTGAGGATATCGCCCATAGCGCCGTGTGGCTGGCTTCTGACGAGTCCCGTCAGGTCACCGGAAGCGTGATTACCGTAGACGGCGGCTTCTCCGCACGTTAGGCGGTGGATAGGGTTCTTAGCCAAGGACTGTCCAGATTTTCTCATTCGACATAAGGCACTTCCATGAAAAGCACGTTTTTTAATTACCCGGAAATGGCCGGGAATCTGAGCTCTTATCTGAGTGACGGCGATGTCGCGCCCAGCGCATTGCACGCCGCCGCCTATCGACTGACGCAATCCGTTAATCCAGAGGCCGTTGCGATGCGGCTAAAACATGCCCTTGCAGCTCTGCCGTTTATGCAAAAAACGGCTGAGGGGCGCGATTACGTCTGGATTGAGACGCTGCATTTTCGGGCGGACAGCCTCCAGGCTGCGGACCGCGTCAGAAAGGAAATGGAGAGGCCGCTGGCTGAGACATTTCCCTATATTCGCGTGGTGTTATTAACCTACGCAGATCGCTTTGTTGATTTGGTGATTGTCGCCAACCGCGCTGTTTTTGATAAATCATCATTGGACGCATTCGTCTGTGCGGCCCTCTCCGAACAAGAGGCCGTTTACCAGTCGCCTGCGGCGGCGTCAGGATCTGAGCCGGAGTTGTCCTCTCTGCTGTCCGCCGACTTCTCTCCGCTTCCGGACTGGCGGGGCAAGGGCGAAGAGTGCGAAGAGGGCGTGATCAGAATGCCTCTGGGCGTTTTCAGCGGCCAGGATGACCAGCAATTGGTGGCGGGCTGGATCAGCGCGCTGACGACGGTATGGGCTCGTTATTCCGCAACGAATGGTCCGGTCGTCGCCATTAATGACAGCCGCGCCGAGTCGGTGAGCGGCTGGTCTCTGGCGGTCGCGCCGGTGCAGGAAGACGCTACGGCGCAGCGTCTTAGGTCGCACATTGAACAGTCGTTGCAGCAACCAGCCTGGCGTTCGCAAGAGCTGGCGAATCGTCTGCAGGATTGTGAAAACGGCGGCGAGGTGTCTCTGGCCGCGCTCATCTACGATGCTGCGAAGTCGCCGCACGCCAAGGTGGCGGCATGCGACTATGCGCCCTCCCTGGGAGCGCCTTATCCGATGACGCTGCTCATTGAGAATCAGGGGCAGGGGCGATATTGCGTCAGCGGGCTGGCGGACGGCGCTTTGTTTGCAGGCGACAGAGTCGAACAATTCTTCCAGTGCGTGCGTCGGGCGTATGAATTGTCGCGTGCAGACGGCGAGTTGAACCTGCGCAGCTTTGCTTTGCTGGATGAAAAAGCGCAGCAGGAGATGGCTGCGCTGGGCGTGGACCGTGAGCTTGGCGAGATTGCAACAGAACGTCTGGAGCAGTTGTTCGTTCGTCAGGCCGCTCAAACTCCAGACGCCGTCGCGCTCTCCTACGAAAACGAGCAAATGACCTACGCGGAGCTGGAGCGCAAGGCCCATCTTATGGCGTTGAATTTGGTGGTGCTCAACGTCAAACCGGGAGACCGCGTCGGTATCTGTCTGGAGCGGTCATTTGATTTGATCGCATCGATGTTGGCGATTCTGAAAGCGGGCGCGATCTATATCCCCATGGACCCGGCCTATCCGGAAGAGCGCTTGACCTATACCTGCGACAATGCCGAGATCCGTCTGGTGATTACCGACGCTGACGCATTCCCTGTGGCGGAGGGGCGGCGGTTGATAACGCCGTCAGAGCTGGAGCGGGATATTGACGACGCCCGGGTGACGACGCCCTCCGCAGAGCAACTCAGCGCAGACGATGCCGCCTATGTGATATACACCTCAGGATCGACTGGCAAGCCCAAAGGCGTGGTGGTTCCTCACAAGAATGTCGTCAGTCTGCTGGCGGCGACGCAAGCGGATTTTGGTCTCAATGAAAAGGACGCCTGGACGTTCTTCCACTCCGCTGCGTTTGATTTCTCGGTATGGGAAATATGGGGAAGTCTACTGACCGGCGCTCATCTCGTGATTGTGCCCTATTGGGTCTCCCGCGCTCCTGACGAGTTCCTGGAACTGGTCAGAGAGAAGCAGGTTTCGGTGCTGAATCAGACTCCCTCCGCGTTCTCCCAGTTTATGGAAATGGAGCGCAACGGCGCGCCGCTGGAGCATTTGCGGCTGGTTATCTTCGGCGGCGAGCCCCTCGACGCGAAAATGCTGGTGAAGTGGTTCGACCGTTACCCTGAATCCCGTTGTCGTCTGGTGAACATGTTCGGCATTACCGAAACCACGGTGCATGTCACCGCCCAGACCATTGCGCGGGCGGAAGCCATCGCCGGCTCGCGTTCCGTCGGTCCGGCGATTCCAGGCTGGCGTTTATATGTATTGGACGCCGCGCGCAATATTCTGCCGGTGGGCGTGGCGGGGGAAATTTACGTTGCGGGAGCAGGCGTCGCCTCGCAATACCTGAACCGCCCGGAACTGACGGAAGAGCGTTTTATGCCTGATCCGTTCTGTGGCGGCCGCATGTATCGCAGCGGCGATAAAGGACGCTTATTGCCTTGCGGACGTCTGGAGCATTTAGGGCGTCTGGACAGTCAGGTGAAATTGCGTGGTTTCCGCATCGAACTGGATGAAATCCGTAAGGTGTTGCTTGGCGTCCACGGCGTGGAAGCGGCGGCGGTGGTATTGAACCAGCCGGATAAAAACGATCCGGCTTCCGCCCGTCTCGACAGCTATCTTGTGTTGTCCGATATCGCCGTGGAAGACGTGATAGTGAAAGCGGAGAAGATGTTGCCGGCCTATATGATGCCGTCCACTTTTACGCCGGTTGAGGCCATGCCACTCACAGCGAATGGCAAGCTGGACGTCAAAAAGCTGCCGGAGCCCACGGCGCCAAGCAAGGCGATGGACAAGCCCAAGGCGGCGGAGCGACCAATTGAGTCCGCTGAAACCTGCGTTGACGAGCCCGAGGCGGAGACAGAAACAGATCGTCTCATCGTCGATATGGTGAGGGTTTGGAGTGAGGTGCTGGGGCGCGAAGTCGCGGCGGCCGACAACTTTTTCAGCCTTGGCGGCAATTCCCTTTACGCGGTCAGAATCGCTTCCGCCATGAGAGCAGCGGGACTGCCTGCGTTGCCGATACGTGAATTATATGTGCGGCAGACTATTGAAAAACTGGCGCCGGTAATGGTCGGCCATGGAGGTTAGTGATATGGATTTCACGGAGCTTGAAGCGATCCGCGCGGCGGAAGCTTATTGGCGGGGTCTGTTTGACGCCGATTGGTCGCCAACGGAACTGAAAGCGCCGTCCCGGGCGGCGGAGCCTGTCGAGCGTCTGGTGGCGAGCATGCCTGTCGGCGCTGATCTGTTGAGCGCCATTGAAGGCGCTGCCGTCGAGAAGGGCGTTACGCCGCAACAAGTGGCGCTGGCGGGATGGTTGGCGGCGTTGATGCATTTTACTGACATGGAGCGGCAGACGCTGTCAGTGCAACTGGATGACGGCGAGATTATTCCACTGACGTTTACGCTGGACCCCGACGCTGATCTGGCCTCAGTGATTGATCTGGTCGCGAAGACGATGGCGGAAGCGTTGTCTCACCGGGCGTTCCCATATCTCAAGCTTGCTGCGGAAGAATATGGTCTTCTGCCGCCAGCGCAGGACCTGCTGACGCCCTTGCTGTTTAATCTGGGAGAGAGGGAAGCCCCTCGGGCGCCCATTGTCATGGGACTGCGCGTCACGGCGGAGGGAGCCGAGATGGTAGTTCAGGGAGGCGGCGTTTTCGCTTCTTACGGCTACCTGCGCCCTCTGTGCGCGGCGGTTATGAATATTCTGGAGATGGGGTTGTTGCAGGACAAACCCTTGTCTCAGCTGGAGCTTTTGGCGCCCGATGACATCGCTGAACGACTGCAGCGGGGAACGGCGGAAACCACGTATTTCGCTGAATACGCCCGCATTGAAGAAGCTTTCGCGGCCCAGGTGGCGGAAACGCCCTCAGCGCTGGCGGTCACTCATGGCGAGATCTCGCTTACCTACGCCGAATTGGATGAAGCCAGCTACCAGCTTGCCCAGGCCTTGCGTGAGCTGGGCGTAAAGTCGGGGCAAGTTGTCGCCATCCTGACCCCGCGCAGCATTCCCATGACGGTTTCTGCGCTGGCGGCGCTGAAAGCCGGGGCCGTCTATATGCCGCTGGATCCTGACTACCCCGCTGAGCGCATTCAGGTGCTGATGGAAGACAGTCAGGCCGCAGCGCTGATTCACAGTGAAGAGGCGCCGCCGACTGACCTGATCGATGTGAAGCATGCGTCGCTGTCGCTGGACATGCCTGGCGGGCGGGTGCGCGCCCTGCAAATCCAGACACCGTCGCAGTCTGCTCAGGCAGATTCTCAGGCGGCCTATCTGATGTTTACGTCTGGCACCACCGGGCGTCCCAAAGGCGTGCTGAACACGCACGCGGGGGTTCTGCGATTAGTTCGACGCACCAATTATCTCGATCTGCAAACCGGTGTTCGCGTGGCCCAGGCCGGCGCCACGGGATTTGACGCCAGTGTGTTTGAGATCTGGGCGGCGTTGCTCAACGGCGGTTGCCTGCAGATTGTCGATCGGGAAGTGCTCCTGGATAGCGTTGTACTGGCGCGCTTTTTCCGAGAGCGGAAAACGGATGTTGCGTTGATTACGACCTCGCTGTTCTCGCAGCTGGCCAGTGACGATCCTGCCATGTTCGCACCCTTGAGCCAGTTGCTGGTGGGCGGCGATGTGATATCCCCGAAGCAGGTGGCTGCGGTATACGCCGCCTGTCCGGAAATCGTTATTCTGAATGCCTACGGCCCCACTGAAAACGGGGTGATATCCACTGTGCAGCGCATTGATCCCGCTCGACTGGATAGTATTTCCATCGGCGCTCCCATCAGTAATTCCGCAGCGCTGGTGCTGAACCGGTTTGGTCGTCTGACGCCGCCGCTGTTTGAAGGCGAGCTGTATGTCGGCGGCGCTGGTTTGGCGTTAGGGTATTTGGGACGGGAAGACGACACCGCGAAAGCGTTCGTGCCCCATCCTTATGTTCCTGGAAGCCGAATCTATCGCACGGGAGACCGGGCGCGCTGGAATGCCGAGGATGAGCTGGAATTTCTCGGACGCCGGGATTTTCAGATCAAAATTCGCGGCTTTCGGGTTGAGCTGGGCGAAATCGAGAAGGTGGCGTTGTCGCATTCACAAGTGAATGAAGTCCTGGTGCTCGCACTCAAGCCAGAAGGCGCAGCGGAATATCGGCTGCATTGCTATTTAGGAGTCGCCGATGAGTTTGATCTGGATAGTTGGCGCCAGCAACTCATCGACCAACTACCCACGCACATGGTTCCTGCGGCGGTCTGGGCCATGCCTGAATTGCCGTTGACGGTTAATGGCAAGGTGGACCGACGCGCCCTGGCGGAGATGAAGCAGGTAGAGTCCGGCGGCGCCGAAGCAGTGGATGATAACGAGCGCGTGTTGCTGGAAATCTGTCGTTCACTTTTACACGTTGACCATTTGGCGACGGATGATGACTTGTTCAGATTGGGCGCAAGTTCGTTAACCGCCGCCATGATTGCGTCACGGGTGCGTCATGACCTGGGAGTGAAAGTCGCCGTCGCCGATGTTCTACGCAGTGGAACGGTGGCGGAGTTGGCCGCGTTAGTCAGAATGCAGCGCGGGCCAGGCACCGCCGGGTCCGGTGTGAGCGCTTCGCCTGCGCAAGCCAGCGTAGAGGCGACGCCGCAACAGGTGCGCATGTTCATTGAGCAGTCCAAGCAGGCGGATGCCTGCCATTATAATTTACCGATTTGGGTGGAACTGCAGGCGGATATAGACCCGGTTCGCTTGCAGGAGGCCTTGCGGCAGTTAGTCGATCGACACGAAATTCTCCGCACTTCGTTTGAGCGTGACGGGGAGGTCACCCGTCAGCGGATTCATGCAGATCTGGCTGTCTCGATAGCGCAGGCGCCGGCGGCTTCAGACGTATTCCATGCGCTGACTCAATTCATCCAACCCTTCGACTTGCAGCAGGGGCCCCTGTGGCGCGCAGCGCTCTATCGCGACACAGGGAAAACCTATCTGCTTTTCGATATTCACCACATTTTGACTGACGGCTATTCACTGCTCCGTTTGTTTGCGGAGTGGGAGGCGTTGTATCGCGGCCACACACTGTCTGAGTCGCCTCTGCAATATCGTGATTATGCGCACTGGCTGGCCGGCGATGGCGGGCAGGCTCATTTGGCGGAGCAGGAAGCCTATTGGTTGAAAATGTATGCGGAGAAGCCTGCGTTACCGGATTTGCCCACGGACTTTCCGAGGTCTGGAGTGCGCAGTCTCAACGGTGAGTTTCTTGAATTTGATTTGGGAGCAGAGAGAACGGCGAACATTCGTCGTCTGTCTGAACGCGATCAAGTCAGCGCCTACCAGTTTTTGCTGGCCTGTTATGGCGTCTTCCTGGCTCAGATCACCGGCGATGACGACATCACCATCGGGACGCCGGTTGCAGGTCGTCTGGCCCCAGGCGTCGACGACATTCAGGGGATGTTTGTGAACACACTCTGTTTGCGGTTACGCCCGGCCCCGGAGGCGCGCTTTGCGGATTATCTGCGAGAGGTGGCCAAGATGACGCTGGACGCCTTCGACAACCAGGATTACCCCTTTGATCGCTTGGTGGCGCAGGTCGCCGGGGAGCGCTCCTATGGCCGCTCTCCGCTGTTTGACGCCATGTTTGCGTTGCAGAACACGGGGCTGAGCAGACAAACCTTTCTGGGCGGCGCGATAGTCTGGACGCCGGCGGCCACCGGCGCCGCCATCTATGACCTTAACCTGCAAATTGAAGACGGCGAGACCAGTCTGCGCGCAAGCTGGCATTTCAACCGCGATCTTTTCACAGCCAAGACATTGGCTTCTTTCCGTGATCGGCTGCTGGAGATCATCGATCAGGCGCTTGGGGATATGAATAGCCAGATTCGAACGCTGAATCAGGACGAAGAAAGTGGTCCGGTTGCGTTACCGGAAATCGAGTTTGAATTTTAATATTTAGAGGCAGTAGGACATGCAGTCGATAGAAACCAAAGGACAATTAAAGGTTGCGGCGGCGCAGCGGCCGGAGCACGGAAAATACTGGCGCGGTCTGTTGGCGGAGCCAGTGGAGAAAAGCCTGTTTCATCCCGACAGGGTGAAGCCGTCGGGGTCGCTGAATCAACGCTATGTGCATACATTGGACGCCGACGTAAGGCAGCGCCTGCATAAGTTAAGCGGCGGCAAAACCGCGACGCGTCAAGTGGTCATGCTGGCGGCGCTGGCGGAATTGCTGCGTCGCTACACCGGCTCCGACACGGCCTGCATCGGTCAGCCGTTGCAACCGGAGCAAACCAAACTGTCCGACTATCTGGCGCTGCGCATCCAGGCGCCGGCGCACGCGAATTTTAAGCAGCTGCTGGGCGCGGCGCGGGACGCCATGCTTGCGGGGCTGGAATTCTGCGACTATCCGTTGACGGTGTTGGCGGACGAATTTGGCCTGGAAGCGGAAAAAGGCGGCAATCCCTTTTTCGATGTGGCGTTGCAAGCGCTTGAGAAAGCTGACGATTCGGTAGCCAGTCTATTTCAGTGTCGTGTGCTGATCAGCCACTTCGTCGACGCTGAGCAAGGCGCCATCACGATTTCCTATGACGGCGGTTTGTTCGACGCCGACAGCATACAACGCATCGCTGAACACTTTGAAAAGTTGCTGCTGGAGCTGTTGAGCGCGCCTGACGCCGACGTTGCGGCGGCTTCCATCACGACGCCGGCGGACAAGGCTTTGCTGCAGCAAGTCAATGCAACCGAGCGGGAATATCGCCGGGACGTCAGAATCGAAACGGTCTTTGCGGAACAGGCGGCGCGGACGCCGGATGCGGCGGCGGTGATTTGTGGTCAGGATCATTTGTCCTATGCACAGCTAAATGATGCAGTGAACTCCCTGGCGGCGCAGTTGCGCGCAGCTGGCGTGGCGCAAGATCAGCTGGTGGCGGTGGCGGCGGAACGTTCGACCCAGATGATCGTGGCGATTCTGGCGATTTTGCGAGCCGGCGGGGCCTATTTGCCGATAGATCCCGGTTATCCTGCAAACCGGATTCAGTATGTGCTGGAAAACAGCGGGGCCAACGTCATTCTGACGCATCGTCATCTGCTGCAGGTGGATACGTCCGGCTATACCGTCATCGATATTGACGACAAAGCATTGGGCGCTGAGGGGGCGGCGACAGCTGAAATCGTCGGCGGTTCGGAAAATCTCGCCTACGCCATTTACACCTCAGGCTCTACCGGTAAACCCAAGGGCGTTTTGATTGAGCATCACTCCGTCATCAACCGGATCGCCTGGATGCAGGACGCCTATCCGTTAACGGCGGAGGACGTCATTCTGCAGAAAACGCCGGTTTCGTTCGACGTTTCCGTATGGGAGTTGTTCTGGTGGTTCTTTACCGGCTCCCGCGTCTGCATGCTGGAGCCCGGCGGAGAGCGCGAACCAGAGAAAATCGTGGCGGCGATTGAGGCGCATAAGGTGACGACCATGCACTTTGTGCCGTCCATGCTGAACGCCTTCCTGGATTATGTGGAGTCCACTCAGGCGGTGGCCCGCCTGCAGTCGCTGCGCAAGGTGTTTACCTCCGGCGAAGCTTTGACCCTGCATCAGGCGGAGCGTTTCAAGAAGCTGCTGCACGCGGCCAATGGAACCCGCCTGATCAACCTATATGGGCCGACTGAGGCGACGGTGGACGTCACCCATCTTGACTGCACCGCCAAACCTGAACTGGACAAGGTCACTATCGGAAGTCCTATCGACAACACCCAAATCTATATCGTGGACAAGCAGTTGCGTCCTCTGCCCATTGGCGTTCCTGGCGAGCTTTGCATCGCTGGCGTCGGACTGGCGAGGGGCTATCATGCGCTGCCGGAAATGACGGCGGATCGCTTTGTCTCAAATCCTGAAAACGCATCTGAACGCTGGTATAGAACCGGCGATTTGGCGCGCTGGCTCGGCAATGGCGAAATCGAATATCTGGGACGCCTGGATCATCAGGTGAAAGTGCGCGGTTTTCGCATTGAACTGCAGGAAATCGACGCGGTCCTGCGCTCCCATCCCGCCGTACGCGACGCCGTCACCCTGGTGCACCGCGCCGCCGGTCTGGACAAGCTGGTCACTTACGTCACCGTCAGCGGCGAGCCGGAGCAAGAGGCCCTGCGTCAGCATGTGGCGGGACAGGTTCCGGCGTACATGGTTCCGGATATGATCATCGTGCTGGAGCAAATGCCGCTGTCGCCGAACGGGAAACTGGACCGGAAAGCGCTGCCGTCGCCGGACAGTTATTTGCAAACCGCGGAATACACTGCGCCTCGTAACCGCACGGAAGAAATTCTGGCGGACATCTGGCGGGAGGTTCTGCAGCTGCCTCGGGTTGGCGTGCACGATAACTTTTTTGCGATTGGCGGTAACTCCATTCACTTTGTCACCGTGCTCGCCAAGGCCAGGAAATTTGATCTGGAGTTCACCTTCCAGCAATTGTTCGCCAATCCCACGATAGCGACCTTGGCGCAGGCGATGGAAGAGGAAAAAGGCGAGCTTCAGCAGCACCACTTTGAGGCGTTTGAACTGTTGGGCGAGCAGGATCGCCAGCGCCTGCCGCAAGGGGTTGATGACGCCTATCCGCTGTCCATGTTGCAGGCGGGGCTGATATTCCAGAACGAACTGACCTTCGGTACGGCGCAATATCACGACATTATCAGCTACATCATCGAGAGCCCGATCAATCTGGAGGTGTTCAAGCGCGCCGCGGACATTCTGGTCAAGCGCAATCCGATTTTCCGCACCAGTTATCACCTGGATGGCTTCGACGAGTATATCCAGATGGTGCATACGGACGTGGAAGCGCCACTGTACTGTCACGACTTGCGGGGAATGAGCGAGGAAGAGCAGGAGCGTTGGCATCAGGACTGGCTGGCGGAAGAGAAAGCGTACCGCTTTGAATGGAATCAGCCCGGTCTGGTGCGCCTGCATGTGCATGTCCTGCGTGACAATATGTACCGCTATGTGCTCAGTCAGCATAACTCCGCCCTCGACGGCTGGAGCATCACCCTGGTGCATACGCAGTTATTCCGCATCTACAACAGGCTGCTGCAGGGCGGGACCTTTGACGAGCCGCTGGTGGACAATCACATCCGTAATTACATCGGTCTGGAAGCGCAATCGTTGCAGTCCGCCGGTGATCGCGCATTCTGGGTGAACATGCTGGATGGCGCGATCTATACTCGCCTGCCCAAACTGGACGCCGCCCAACCGGTGTCGGAGTTGTCCGTACTGTTCCACGAGGTGGACATCAGCAAGCAACTGTCCGACAGGATCATTGCGCTGGCGGACCAGTTGGCGGTCCCGGTCAAAACACTGTTGATGGCGGCGCATCTTAAGTTCCTGAGCGTGGTCTCCGGCGATGCGGACGTCATGACCGGCTATGAACACAGCGGCCGTCCGGAAGCGGAAGACGCCACCAAGGCGATCGGACTTTTCCTCAACACAGTGCCGTTCCGGGTGGATGTCGACGCGGAATCCTGGGCTGGCCTGATTCAACGCGTGTATCAAGCGGAAGCGGCGTTGTTGCCGCACCGTCGTTATCCTATGGCGCGCATGAAGCAGGATATCGGGACGCAGGAACCGCTGTTCGACACTGCTTTCAACTACACCCATTTCTATCTGCTGAAAGAACTCAAGGAAATGCCGGAGTTCAATCTGCTGGACGTGCGAGCGAACTCGGAGACGGAATTCGCGATTCGGGCCGAATTCTGCCGTCACTTCTTCACTGACGACGTGAAACTCAGCCTGCACTACCACGAGCACGCTTTCACGGCGGAGCAGGTGGAGAACTTCGCGCAATACTATCTCACTATCTTTGAGTGCATGACTCAGGACCCGAAAGCGGATCCCCGACGTCAGCCCATCCTGACGCAGCAGGAACTGGCGGCTATCGCTGAGCAGGGCGCTAAGGTTCCTGGGAATTTGACTCAGCGTCCGGAGCTGAAAAACACGGATACGGGCGTTTATCTCCTGGGAGAATCCGGTCGCTTTATCCCTGTGGGAGCTGTTGGGGACCTGTACTTTGTGAACGCTGAAGCGGACAGACTGGAGACTGATGTTAACCCGGCCCTAAACGGCCTGGGATTGCAGCGCACTGACCTTAAAGGGCGCTATGTGCAGGATGGTGGGGTTGAGATTGTCAACGAGGCGGCGACGCTGATTTTCCGGAAGCCTGAGTTGCAGCAGGGCAAAAACGTCGACACAGCGGCGGCGCAACAGACCCCGCTGGACGCTGTGGAGGCGCGCATCGCGGCGGCCTGGGCGCAGGCGCTCAAGATTTCCCAGGAGAATATCGGACGCAACGATAACTTCTTTGACCTGGGCGGCAACTCTCTGGCGGCGATGAAAGTCACGATTCTGCTGGAAGGGCTGATTTCCCTGGTGGATCTCATGCGCAATTCCACTCTGGCGCCGTTAGCGGAGGTCGCCAGAAAGAAAATGCCTGCTGACGAAGCTGACATTCTAGTGGCGATGACTCCTGATCGGCGTTCAGCGCCGGTCACCTTGGTGTGCTTCCCCTATGCGGGCGGCAACGCGATTAACTTCAAACCGTTCGCCGAGCGTCTGGCGGAGATGAATGCCGAGGTGCAGGTTTTCGCCGTGGAGCCCCCGGGGCATAACCCGAGTGATACCGGCGAAACACTGTTGTCCGTCGAGGCGTTGGCGAACAAGGTCGCTGCGGAAATCAGCGCTAACATCCGCGGCGACATCTTCATCTGGGGACATTGCGTCGGCAGCGCCGCCGCCCTGGCTACCGCCGCACTGTTGCAGGAAAGCGGCCGCGTCGCCGGCGTATTTATCGGTGGTAAATTACTGCCGGACGCGGAGCGCTCGCGTACGCTTGCGGATGAACTGGAATCCATGCCGTTGAAGGACGTGGGCGAGTGGCTGGTGACGCAGACGGGCTACGGCGATCTGAACGCATTATCTGAGCCTCAACTGGCGCAATTGGTGAAAGCCTTCCGTCATGACGCCTGCGGCGCCAACCGCTACCTTGCTGATTTAACGGAAAACGGGACGCCTATGTCATTGCCGCTGACCATGGTGGCGGCGCAAGACGATCCCCTGACGCTGCAGTATCGGGAACAGTATCTGGGGTGGAGCAAGGTGTGCGAGTCAGTAACGTTGGTTGAACTCGCCGAGGGCGGCCATTACTTCTGCCGGACCAAACCTGCGGAAACCGCCGCAGCGGTCAGCGAACTGATGCGACTGTCCAAATAACGTTAAGGCCCCACTCCAGACGGCGTGGGGCCTTTTTTGCGACTTGCGTATTAATAACAACACATGAAATCAAGGATCAGACATGAAACTGGCCATATTGCCATTGCCGTTTAACCTGGACGTTGCGCAGTCCATTCTCAGCCAGGCTGGAAACTGTGCGCACGAGTTTGTGTTTATCGACATGCAGGAACGCATTGACCGCATTCCCGCCGACTGGTGGCCGCAAAACGCCAAGCCTGTGGCCTGTTCCCCCTCCGATGTGGACGCCGTGATCAAGCTTGTGGAGGCGGAAGCCTGCACTCAGGTCATTTCCACCGCTGAAGCCGGACTCACCATCGCCGCCAAGGTGCGCAAGCACTTCGGCTTTGCAGGGCACAGCGAGGACGTGGAGCTGTTCAGCATTGATAAAAGCCTGATGCGCCACACCCTGGTGGAAAAAGGGTTGTCGGCGGTTCAGTCATTCAAAACCACGGTCGCCGAGCTGGGGGAAGCATTGCTCTCCGTCGAGTTTCCGGTGGTCGTCAAACCGGTGCGATTGGGGGGAAGCATCTGCGTGCAGCTGTTGTCTTCCTATCCCGAAGTGGAAGGCTATCTGGAGCGCGTTCGCAGCCATCCGTACGGGGGCGATAAAACCGAGCTTACCGTGGAAAGTTATATCGGCGGTAAAGAGTTCAGCGTGGAAGGGCAGGTCTTTGATGGCCAGGTCTACTATTACGGTTTGACGGAAAAGCGTACGACGGACGCCCCGTATTTTGTCGAAACCGGCCACACTTTCTACACCCGCCATCCGCACCTGGAAACTTTCGCTGATTATTTTCAGCAGGTGTTTGAGGCGCTGAGCATGCGCAACTGTCCCTTCCATGTTGAGTTCAAAGTGGACGGCGACAAGATAGAAATCATAGAGCTGCACTCTCGCTTCGGCGGCGACTTCATCACGGACCTGATCCATTTCAGCACCGGCGCGGAAGTGTTCGCGGATCAGTTTAATTTCCTGGCGGATAAAACCATGCCGGCGCCGGTCGAAGCCCATGATCGTCTGGTCAGCATTGAGTTTGTCATGGCGCAGGAAGGCGAGCTGCAGGCCTTTGCATTTCCGGTTCAGTTCGAAAGCAGTGTGAATGTGCTTAAGCAAAAGCAAGACGCTCGCATCGGCGACAAGATCAAATCCAGCACGGGATTCTATGACCGGATCGGCTGGATGATCTTTGAGTCGGACAGCCCGCAAAGCCGGGATGAGCACCTGAAGCTGTTCACTCCTGTCGTGACCGTAGATTGAAGCGGCGGCGTTATGTCCAGCCTTGAAAAACTTTGCAGTGATGGAGTCCTTTAGTATGGAAAGTGTGGCCGCAAAACCGGACGACAGCTCCGGACAGCCATTAAACTCGGAATTAAGACAGAAGCACTTCCTGGACGGCGTGAAAGCCATGTCCCCGTTTATTCTCTCCGCCATCCCGATGGCGATGATCGCCGGGGCGTTGGGCGTCACCAGTGGACTGACGGGTTTGCAGACGTTGCTGCTGGCGATGCTGGCGAACTCGGGAACCATTCAGTTTGTCGTCTACATGATGCTGCAGGAGTCAGCGAGCTGGACCGTGGTTCTGCTGACGGTGCTCACATTGAGCCTGCGTATGATGATTTACAGCATCGTGTTGCGGGACAAAGTCAATGATATTTCCCCCGGGTGGAAACTGGTGATGGGATTTGGCCTGATTGATGCGCTGTTCTTCATCTTCGTTGAGAAATTCAAAGATAAAAACGCGCCGGTGACAGCTCGCCAGTGGTTTTATCTCGGGGGATCGTTTTCCATTTATGGCGCCTGGACGGTGGCCACCGTGGTCGGCATTCTGGTCGGCTCTGCGCTGCTTGAGTGGGCGGGGTCTGGCGTTGACTTCCCGATGACTGCGTTGTTTGTCGCCATGCTGGCGTCCTGTCTGGTGGATAGAAAAGCCTACTGCATTGTGTCGGTTGCAGGCCTGACGGCGATACTGGCGCATCACGCGCCATACGGACTGGGGACGATTCTGGGGACGGTGGCTGGCGTCGCCGCCGGCGTGTTGTACGGTCGATGGGTTCCGGCGAAAAACGCGGTAGTGGTTGTGGAAGAGGTTAAGGAAAGCTGAGATGGATATTTATATTCTGATTGCATTAATCGCAGTGTGTGCGTTTCTTCCCCGTTATCTGCCCTGGGTGGTCTGGGCGGGAAAACCCTTGCCCCCCAAAGTGGAAAACATTCTCCGCATGACGCCGGCGGCGGTGATTGCGGCGCTTGTGGCGCCGGCGGTGGTCTTCGTGGAGAAAGAAGTGTCGCTGAGCCTGCTGACGCATCCCTATTTTTTAGCGTCAGTGGCCACATTTGCGCTTATGTTGTTTACTAAACGGCTTATACTGTCCAGCTCGTTGGGCGTGGCCGTTTTTGTGCTTCTGAAAATGCTGTAGCCAGCCCATTCAGCCCCGGCGTGAGACGTTGCTGCGTCGGGGCTGCGCAATGACTGACAGGCACGTGCAATTTATCAAGGAACCTATGATGCAAGGCGATTTCAAAATAGCCGCGGCGCAGTTTGGCCCGGTGCGTGGGGATGTTGAGGAAAATACGCGGAGACATCTGCAACTGATTGCGGCCGCCGCCGCGGAAGGCGCGAATGTGGTCATTTTTCCTGAGCTTTCTCTGACGGGATATGAGCCGGATCTGGCGAGGGAGTTAGCGTTCACTGATGCGGACCCTCGTTTGGCGCCGTTTCAGGCGGCGGCGCGAGAGCAGGGCGTGACGCTGATGGTCGGCGCGCCGGTGCAAGAAGGGGAAGGCAAGCCTCAAATCGGACTCTTTGTCATCAGCCCGGATGCGCCTGTGTTTCACTACAGCAAAATGCACTTACATCCTGGAGAAGATCAGCATTTCGCGCCAGGCGCCAGCGAAAAGGTGTTTGAACTTCAAGGCGTTGCCTTAGGGCTGGCTATCTGTGCGGATACCGGCGTCGCTACTCACGCCCGCAACACGGCCGCCGCCGGCGCCGCCGCTTATTTGAGTTCGGTTCTGATTACCGCTGGCGGATACGCCGAAGACACCGCCAAATTACAGGATTACGCACACACCCATGGCATGTGGGTGATCATGGCCAACTTCAGCGGCCCCTCCGGCGGCTGGGAGCCTATCGGCAAAAGCGCGGTATGGAGCCCCAGCGGCGACCTGCTGGCCCAGGGACCGCAAACCGGCGCAGCGCTGGTTATCGGCGTCAAAACCGAAGCTGGCTGGTCCAGCTACGTCAGAACTCTCTGACGTAAAAAAAATAGAATCCATTTCCACTATTATTTCAATGTCTCCGCAGGCGCGGTGTTTAAGGAGAGTAAGTTGGGAGAGATCCAGGGTTGCGCCCCTGAAAACTCGGCGAACAGGCGGATCGCCAGGGTGTCTGATCTCTCTATTCCGCCTCTGGAGTTCATCCCCTAGAGCTACCGTTTCCTTCAATCGGCGCCTAATTATTTTCGTTATCAAAAAGCCTCTACAATCGGCTGTTTTGCCGCGTAAATTAACGTAGTTCACCCTTTCAGAGCAAAAATTGCGACTTGCGTCCGCCGGTTTAATCTTCTACATATTAAGTATGGGGACTGTAACAACTCCCCAGTGCATTTCTCGCTGTAATCAGTGCTCAGGACGTCCCTGGATGTACGTGGGACAGGACCTTATAAGAAATAAATAGAAAAGGAGACTGCTATGGCGGACACTCAGAGAACGCAGAATGTCGTTAAGCTGATGAAGGAGTACATCGAGCAACTGGAGCAAAGTGGAGAACTGGAGCGTCTGCTGGAACAATCCCGGGCGCCCGGCGATAACGATCTGGAGTTGGCCGAACACTACAGTCGTGATCGGCGCTATACTCTCCGTCGCATACGAGCGCGGGGAGCATGACTACTTCACCCACCGGAAACCTGCGGGTTATGGTTCCCGCGGGTTTCCCCGCTATCTGATGAAGCCCGCCTATGTCTTCCAGAATCGCCCTGCCTTTTTTCGACGAGATACACCAGTTGGCGGTGGATATCGTCAACGCCTCGGCGGAAGGCGACACCAAAGCGATATGGCGCAATTATCAGGCGCTGCGAACGCTGTGTGAAAACAACGAATTTACCCCTCGCAATCATCCCTTCCAGTGGGAGGCGTTAGCGGACTTTACCTGTGACCTCAATCTGGCGTTAAAGATCTACCGCAAGGCGCTTCGATACGCCAACGAGAAAAACCTGGTCGACTATTCCGCCTCCATTACTTTCGCCATGGCTAATAGGCTGTATGATGACGGCGAACGCGACGCCGCTCGCGAGCTGCTGGTAGAGGCCGACAAACTGGCGCAGTCTACCAACGATCTGGAATTGAGAAGGGAAATCAGCGCGTTGCTGTTGGCCTGCTGTGAATAGGCTTTCCGACTCTAATCACTACTGCCTAATCAACAACTACCTAATCAACAACTACCTGACCAATAGCTGCCAGCCGGCGCCTGTTGCCTTTCTGGCTTCGCCGCTGCGCCAACAATCTAAGACTCAATAAGGTTTTTTGCGCACGCCGAGGCGAAACAGCAAGGGAGATATTCCCCAGTTGACCACGACAAAAGCGATAAAGATAACCCCGATTTGCAGCAACGACAGGCCGAGCGTGTGTTGGTAGGCGGCGAGGGGCAATACGGTTTCCAGAAACTGATCCAGAAAAGGCGCGCGACTGCTGGGCGTCAGATTGAAGCGGCGTTTACAGAAACTGGTGAAGAGGTCCCCAAGCATCGCCAACAGGGCGACTGCGCAGCCGGTCATAATGGAAAAGCCCAGTAATGGAGCCGCGAGACCGCTGATAAGAATCGCGGCGATGAGGCCCCGCCAGGTTTTTGCGGGGCCGAGCAGGGGACGGCCATCCTTGAAGCAGACGCCGAAATCAATGGGAAGGCCGCCTCGATCGCCCATTAAAAAACGGGCGAACACCGGGGCTCCATTAGCAATCAGTAAGAGCAGTAGTACTCTCAGTTCAAGCATAGGGGCTGCAGTGGCGATACCTGGTCGTCGACAGTCCCTAAGAGCTTAGCCGTGAATTACCGGCTTGTCAGACCGCGCCGCCCTCAGTCGGCGAGCAGGTGCGCGGTTTGAATGCTGTACAGGTGTTGATACAGCCCCTCCAACGCCATCAGTTGACGATGGTCGCCTTCCTCCACCAGCTTGCCGTGATGCAGGACGATGATCTTGTCTGCATGACGGATCGTGGACAGTCGGTGGGCGATGACAATCAGCGTCACCTCGCCGTGCAGCCGGTTAACCGCTTGCTGCACCCACGCTTCGCTTTCGCTGTCCACCGTGGCGGTGGCCTCGTCGAGAATCAATACTTTGGGCTTGCGCAGTAACGCTCGCGCCAGCGCCACCAAATGACGCTCGCCGTTGGACAACCTTCCGCCGCGCTCGCCTAGAGGCGTGGCCAGCCCCTGGGGCAGGCGTTGCAGCATGCTTTGAAGTCCGGCTTTGGTCAGCGCGTCGATCATCTCCTGCTCGCTGTAGTGGCGGTCCAGGCGCAGATTGTCCGCTAGTGAGCCCTGGAACAGGAACGGCTCCTGCTCCACCAGACACACATCCTGGCGCAGGCTGGCGGCGGAGATGGCGTTGAGCGGCTGGTTGTCGATCAGGATTTCGCCCTGCTTGACTGGATAAAACCGTATCAGCAATTGCATCAGCGTACTTTTGCCGCTGCCGGTGCGTCCGACCACGCCCAGCATGCCGCCGGCGGGAATATCCAGCGACACATCCTGTAATACCTGAGTTTCCCCGTTATAACTGAAATTGACATTGCGCAGGCTGATGCGGCCATTCGTGATCTGGCCGACGCCGTCGTAGCGCTCCGGCTCCGTATCCAACAACTCAAATACCCGCTGTCCTGCCACCAGCGACTGCTGCATGATGTTGAGACGCTGGGTCAGCTCGATCAAAGGTTCGACGAAGCGGCCCAGATAGCTGATAAAGGCGTACAATACGCCGATCTCCACCGCCTCCTGTAGAGACTGGGCGCCAAAGAAGTACACGATGGAGGCGAGGGTCGCCATGGAGAACATGTCAATCAGGGCGCGCAGCATCAAGCCATCCAATTTGACGTTCTTCACCCGCCAGCGGAAGTGTTCCTGAACCGTGCCGCGAAAGCGCTCATTGAAACGCTTTTGCTGATTCAGCAGCTGAATAATCGGCATGCCGTTGAGGGACTCGTGCAACTGCGCGTTGATGTCGCTGAGCAGCGCGCGCACCCGCTGGAACATGGGCGTGCTGAGACGTTGATACATCACCATGGCGCCCACCACCAGCGGCATCAGCGCCAGACACACCAGCATAAGGCGGAAGTCGAGCACGGCCATCATGATGAAGATACCGGTGACCAGCACCACATTGGTGATGAAATTGGCTATGACATTCAGGAACAGCTCTTTGATGGCCTCGGTGTCGTTGCTCAGGCGGGACACCAGTGCGCCGGTGGCGCTCTTGTCGAAATAGGACACCGGGCGTGACAGCACGCTTTGGAATACATCCTTACGCAATTTCTCCACCACCTGCAGCGCGATGCGGCTGAACACCAACGGCGCGCCGTAATGCGCAAGCGACCCGATCAGCAACGACGCCACATAAAACACGAACAGTTGCACCGAGCCTGAGTCCAGGTAACGTCCGTGCGACAGATAATCGTCGATAAAATGCTTGATCAGGTAAGGCCCCAACAC
This sequence comes from Hahella sp. HNIBRBA332, assembly GCF_030719035.1. Lineage (NCBI taxonomy): Bacteria > Pseudomonadati > Pseudomonadota > Gammaproteobacteria > Oceanospirillales > Hahellaceae > Hahella > Hahella aquimaris. The sequence continues at coordinate 3,668,497 of NZ_CP132203.1, read as the reverse complement.
ATCCATCGCCGTCGCCAGCAAGAGAATGGCGCAGCCGCCCATCCATAACTTCTTCCAGCTCGCGCTGGCGGCTAACAACCGTTTAAACACCCGCCACTGCATGAACCTATCAAACCCCGTACTTTGTTTATTCGATATTTGTCTATTCAATAACCAACTGCTGCGAATCAATAACCGACTGCCGTAAACCTGCGCCTGGCCGTTTCGCTGTGTTTTACGGTTGTACTGGTTTCACGACCGTATCTTGCGGCTGAACTCTGTCCAGATCCTGCTCGATTTGCTGCAGTTCATAAATCTGGCTGTACCAGCCGGCCTGCGCCACCAGTTCACTGTGATCGCCTTGTTCCCGAATCTCGCCCTGATCCAGCACCAGTATTTTGTCGGCGTGGCGCAGGGCGGACAGGCGATGCGAGACAATGATGGTCGTGGTGTCGCGGCGTCCTTCCTTCAGGTGCTGCAGGATGCGATTTTCCGTACCGGTATCCACGGCGGACAGCGCGTCATCGAGGATCAACACTGGCGCCTCGATAAGCAGCGCCCGCGCCAGCGCCAGACGTTGCTTCTGTCCGCCGGACAGCGTGACGCCGCGTTCGCCCACGACAGTATCGTAGCCTTGTTGGAACAGCTCTATGTCTTCATGCAGGGCCGCCAGTCCGGCGGCGTGTTCTATTTCCTCGCGGCTCGCTTCCGGCCGTCCCAGGGACAGGTTCTCCTGCACTGTGGTGGAGAACAGGAAAGGCTCCTGAGGCACATAGGCGATATGCGCGCGAAACGCCGCCTGCTGATAGCGCTCCACCGATTCGCCGCCCCACGCCACTGATCCCGGCGGCAAGGCGTACTGACGCAGGAGAAGTTTGATCAGGGTGGTTTTGCCGGAACCGGTCGGCCCGGTTATTCCCAGTGTTTTTCCCGCCGCCAGATGAAAGTGGATGTTCCGCAGCGCCGCCTGTATGGAAACCGCGTTTTGTTCCGCGTCCCCTGCAACAGGTTCCTGGTCCGGGTAATGAAATTCATTGATGGCCACTTGCAGAGACGTATCCGGCAGGGACGTCAGCTCGCCGGTATCAGGAATCTGCGGCGCTTCCGCCAGCAAACGCTTGATGCGATCGTAAGCGGCGGAACCGCGCTCGGCGATGTTCAGCATCCAGCCGAACGCGAACATGGGCCATATCAGGTAGCCCAGGTACATGGTGAAGCTGGTGAGTTCTCCCAACGTCAGCGTCTGCTGGTGAATCAGCCAGCCGCCGTAGGTGACGGCGGACAGGAACGACGCGCCGATGGTCAGTACGATGGTGGGCTCGTACTTGGCGTCGGTGGCGGCCACTTTCATGTAAGCCTGGGTGGCGGTTTCCGCCGTGTTTGCGAACTGTCGCGCCATGGCGTCTTCCTGACCGTAGGCTTTAATGGTGCGAATGCCGGAGATGGCCTCCTGACTCAGCTCCGTCAACGCGCCAAAGGAGGCTTGCGCGTCCGAAAATCCGGTATGCAGGCTGCGGCCGAACTGATACATGAATATCGCCATGATCGGCCAGGGCAGCAGCGCAACCAGGGTAAGATCCCAGCTAAGGGTGATCATCATCACCGCCAGCACGATGACACCGGTCAGCAGGCCATCGAAAGTAGCCAGAATGCCTTCGCCTGCGGTCATCTGCAGGGCTTCGACGTCGTTGGTGGCGTGGGCCATGAGATCGCCGGTGGTGTGTTTGCGGAAGTACTGCGGCGACATGGTGGTCCAGTGCCGGTACAGGTCCTGCCTGGTCTCCGCCGCCAGTTTATGGGAGGCGCCGAACAGGAAAATCCGCCACAACACGCGGAAGATATAAATCAGCACCGCCAGACCCAGCAGTTCGCCCACCGTGAGCATCAGATAATCTGCATCCAGCGTCTGCTGCGCGATGCGGTCCACCAGCGTCCCGATCAGGTGAGGCGGCAGCATTAACAACAGCGCCACCAGCGTTAGCATGATCACCGCCGCGAGATAGGGCGGCCAGTTGCGCAGGAAAAATCCCCGCAATTCCCAGAATATTTTCATTGGCTTTAACTGAAACTAAACGGCTCAGGAGTGCTGAGCAGGTAGATAATGAATGCAACCAGCAATGCGACGCTAAGACTGATCCAGAGCCAGGGCGTTCGACGCTTGGGCGGCGCGGGCATGATCTGCTTTTCCAGATAGACGGCGAGCATATCCATGTTGCGCTGGTTGGCTTTCCAGTAAATATCAAAGGCGTCGCCGATAAGCGGCGCTGCGCCGCCGAGCACTTCGACGCCGATATTGGCGAGCATGCGCAGCAGCAGTCTCTTCGGCGCTTTGATGCGCCAGGCTTGCCACAACAGGTACAGGGACAGGCAACCGCCGACAATATCTCCCACTAACGGCACAAGACCGATCAGGGAGTCCCAGCCGACGCGCACGCCCAGAACCGGGATGCGGAACTGGGAATCCAGGCGATACGCAAGCTTCCGTAAGCGGGTCAGCGTCGCGCGCTGCTCGACGGAAATAGGCGTATGGGGCGTTGATTCAGACATAGGGACATGCAATTCCATCGTTATAATCGCGATCCTGCTGCGTCCATCGGTGGGCCGCAAGATAGCCATTGTGAGGAGATACGTCGCCGCTGGCAACCGTGTTTTTCGTTTCCCGGTGGTTTGCTTTTGGCGTGAGCATCGGCACAATACGGCGGGGTATGAGCCGCATACCGTCGCGGCCCGTCAGATGGGCGCAGCTTCGGCGTAAACGCGCAAAAGTCCCTGGCGTGAGCGATTGAGTGGAAGCGGCGATGAGTCAACGAAAAAGTAAGAATAGACACGCGTAAGATATACACGTGTAAGAATAGACACGTGTAAGAATATAAAAGAGCAAGAATAACAGGAGACCGGTATGGCGTCCGAGCAGCGCTGCAGTTGGTGTGGGAACGATCCTCAATATGTCAGCTACCACGATCATGTCTGGGGGCGACCGGTGACGGACTCTCAGGAGCTGTTCGCCAAGTTGTGCCTGGATGGTCAGCAGGCGGGGTTGTCCTGGATTACGATTCTGCGCAAACAGAAAAATTACGAGGAAGCCTTTGCGGATTTCGACCCGGAAGCCATCGTACGTTTCAACGAGGAGGACGTTGAGCGCTTATTGCAGAATCCCGGTATCGTACGCAACCGCCTGAAAGTGCAGTCTATTATCAAGAATGCCCGCGGCTATCTGGCGCTCAGGGATCAAGGCATTGAGTTTTCTCACTTTCTTTGGGACTTTGTGGGCGGCAAGCCCATCGTCAATCAACTGCAGTCCATGCAGCAGGCGCCCACCAGCACTGAAGTCTCCGACGCCATGTCCAAGGCGCTGAAAAAGGCCGGCTTCACCTTTGTGGGGACTACCATTGTTTACGCCTTTATGCAGGCGGTGGGGATGGTGAATGACCATATGACGTTTTGTCCTCAGCATCGCGAGTGCGCGGAGCTGGCGGAGAAATTCAGTCTTTAAGGGAGATGGCGTCGCGGCGACGCGACGCAACGCGGGAGGGCGCAAAATTGCGTTCCCGCTCAGTGTCCGCGCTGCGCAGGTGTGTTATCTTGGGCGCCCTTGCCGAAACGGTCGCCCGCTGAAGGCGTTGCGGAGCCTTTAATCCAATCGTTGTCCGGAGCTTTTTATGCTGAGTTTTCTGCCAGCCCCCCTCGTTGGCTGTCTGGCCTCATTGTCCCTGGCGATCAACACGGTTTTCTGGTGTACGCTTCTGTACATCCCAGCCATCCTCAAGCTGATCATTCCCATCCACGCATGGCGTAAGGCGTGCACCCGACTGATTATCCTGATTTCCGAGGCCTGGATTGCCTGCAACAGCGGCTGGATGGCGTTGACTCAGCGCACCCAGTGGAAAGTGGAAGGCTTGGAGGAATTGCAGCGGGAGGGCTGGTATCTGGTGGTCTGCAACCATCAAAGCTGGGTGGATATTTTCGCCATGCAGCATGTGCTTAACCGGCGCATTCCTTTTCTGAAGTTTTTCCTGAAAAAAGAACTGATCTGGGTGCCGGTCATCGGACTGGCCTGGTGGGGATTGGACTTTCCTTTCATGAGCCGGCACACCCCGGAGCAAATCGCCAAACGTCCTGAGCTGAAAGGCAAGGACATGGAAACCACGCGCAAAGCCTGTGAAAAGTTCCGCACGACGCCGGTAAGCGTCATGAACTTTGTCGAAGGCACCCGCTTCACCAAGCGCAAGCATGAGCGTCAGCAGTCGCCCTACCAAAATTTGTTGAAGCCCAAACTGGGCGGCGTGGCGTTCGTTCTCAGCGCCATGGGGGAATACATTCCCACCATGGTGGACATCACCATCCACTATCCTGGCGGCGCGCCGCGATTGCGGGACTTTATGTGCGGACGGGTGCCGGCGGTGGAAATGTATATTCGTCGCGTCACCATTCCCGAGGCGTTGAAAAGCCGCAATGTCGACGATGAAGCTTTCAAACAGGAGTTCAGAGAGTGGATGACTGCGTTGTGGCGGGAGAAAGACGCCAGGCTGACGGCGCTTAAACAATCCTCGCAAGCCTGAGCTCGCCTGTGTCGCAGTCCAGTCATTTAAAAGCGGATTTATTACTGCTGTTGGTCACCCTGTTGGCCGCCGCCGGTTGGATTTTCTCCAAGGAGGCGCTGTCGGGGTTGCCGCCCCTGTTGTTCATCGGTATTCGATTTTTCTGCGCCGGCATAATTCTGGCGGCGGTGGGACGGCGGGCGCTAATGTCTTTGTCCGCTCAGCAATTGCGGATCGCGCTGTCTACAGGCGTGTTATTCGCCGCCGCCATGTGCTTGTGGATCTCCGGGCTATTCTACGGCGACCATGTCGGGGAAGGGGCTTTTATCACCAGTCTGGCCATGGTGCTGGCGCCTTTGGTGTCGCGCGTTATTTTCGGCGAGCGTCTGGCGCTCGCCACTTGGCTGGCGTTACCTGTCGCCACTTGCGGTCTGGCTTTGCTGTCGTTGCGCAATGGCCTGCATCCGGAATTGGGACAGCTGTTTTTTCTGGCGTCTGCGGTGTTGTTTTCTCTCAACTTCACCTTGAATACCCATATGTCTGCGAAAGTGCCGGTGATCGCCCTGACCACCGTGCAGTTATTGACGGTCGGCGTCACCGCCTCGGGATTGTCCCTGGCGTTGGAGGAATGGCCGCAGCAGGTCAGCGTCGACATATGGGGATGGGTGGCCGCCAGCGCTGTGATCGCCACCAGCCTGCGCTTCTTTCTGCAGACCTTCGCGCAGAGCCTGACGCCCGTCAGCCATGCGGCGGTGATCATGACCATGGAGCCGGTGTTCACCACCCTGATGGCTTTGCTATGGTTGGGAGAAACCATGTCCGGCATGCAGATGCTGGGCTGTTTCCTGATATTCTCCGCGCTATTGATCAACCGCTGGCGTGCGGTGCGGGTCGCGTTTAAGGGATTGATGCGCCAGGACAAAGGGGAGGCCACGAATGATTGAAATGACCCGGGAAGAAAAACAGCAACTCGTTGCAAAAGTGAAAGACTACTTCGCCAGTGAACTGGATCAGGAGATCGGCGGTTTTCAGGCGGAGTTTCTTATCGACTTTTTCGTGCGGGAAATAGGCCCGCGAGCCTACAACAAAGCCTTGGACGAAGCGGAAAACATCATTCGCATGCAGGTGGAGAACATCAGCGATGCGCTGTATGAGCTGCAGCAGGCGCCCACAGACTGAATGGGGCGCCTGTGGGTCTGTTTTAGTAGACGCTGTTGCGGCGGGCGCGCTGGCCGATGACCGCCAGCGCCGCCACCCGGTAGGCTTCCGCCAGGGTGGGGAAGTTGAAGATACTCTCCACGAAGATATCCACGTCGGACTTGGAAAGCAGCGCCATTTGTCCGATGTGTATGAGTTCGGTGGCTTCCTCGCCAACGATCTGCACGCCCAATAAACGACGTCCTTCGGCGTCGCACACCAGTTTCAACATGCCGTCTTGATTGCCGGAAATATGGCCGCGTGCGATTTCCGCAAACGGCGCCCGGCCCACGATGATCTGTCCATAAGCTTTGCGCGCTTCCTGCTCGCTCATCCCCACGGAAGAGAGTTCCGGCACCCCGTAGATGCCGACGGGAATCATCTCCGGCATGCTGCCGACTTTCAGTCCGATGGCGTTGCAGGCGGCGCGGCGGCCTTGCTCCATGGACGCGGACGCCAGCGATGGCGGGCCGATCACATCGCCGGCGGCGAAGATATTCGGCACCCGGGTGCGTAACTGGCCGTCAACGGGAATCACCCCTCGTTCGTCCAGCTCCAGACCGGCGTTATCGATATCCAGATCCTTGACGTTGGCCACTCTGCCGGCGGCGCACAGTAATTTCTGGGTGATGATGGTGCGGCCGTCCTCCAACTCGGTGATCACGTCGTTGACGCCATCGAAATAGACCCGTTTCACCACGCTGTCGCCCATCCACACGCCGCCCATGTCCTGGAAGGCGTTGACGAAGTTGTCGGTCAGATCCTTATCGAGGAAGCCCAGGGGGCGGGGATAACGGTCAATCATGATCACGCGCACGCCCAAAGCCTGAAATATGGAGGCGTATTCACTGGCGATAACGCCGCCGCCCAGCACCGCCAGGCTTTTCGGCAGATACAGCATGGACAGCACGGAGTCGCTGTCGAAAATATTCTCATGATCAATCGGCACCTGATCCGGCTTACGAGGGAATGAGCCGGTGGCGATGACTACATAATCGGTGGCCAGCACCTGCTTCTCGCCTCTGACGGAGGTCACCTCCACTTCATTCGGGCTCAGAAACCGGGCGCGCCCGTGAACGCGCTTGATGGTATTACGGTCGATCTGGCGGCGCATGTATTCGTCATGGGATTTCATGACGTCATCCAGACGATCGATCAGTGTCGCCATTTCCAGATCTTCGCTGAGTTTGAACTGGAACAAGGCGGCGTTTTTGCGCATGTTGTTTACGCGCAGCGCGTTCTCACGCAGCGTCTTGCTGGGAATGGTGCCGCGATGCACGCAGGCGCCGCCGAGCAGGGCGTCACGCTCGATCAAGGCGACCCGCTTGCCTGCCTTGGACGCTTGCACCGCCGCTTTCTGACCGGCGGGTCCGCTGCCGATGACGATAATGTCGAAATCGCTCATGCGCGCATGGCCTCCAGCCCCTGATTCACGGTGTCGGACTGTTCATACAGCTCCGCCACTTCATCTGGATACAGATTCAAGTCCGCCATAGCGGGCAAGGCCAGCAAGGTGTCTTTATCCGGCTCATCAAACAGGAAATGGGAGGCGAACTGTTTACCTGCGCGAATTAATTTCGCCTGGTCCTTGCCGTTACCCGCCTCCTGATAATTGTCCTGATGCGTCACCGCGTCGATGATCAGTTCCGGCATGCGCCAGTGCTCCAGCGCCAAGCGGGCCGCGTCCAGATGCATCTCGTCGACGATTTCCAACAGCAAATCCAGTTCCGGTTGCAGCCCTTCCGTTCCGGCTACATCCAGGGTTTCCTGCAACATGATGGGTTTGCCCACGGAGTGCAGCAACCCGCACAGGAACGCCGCCTCCACATTCATTCGTGCGCGCCGGGCGATTTCCTTGCACCAAAGCGCTGTGGCCAGGGCGTGGCGCCACATGGCCCCGATGCGGTCTTCGTAGCCCGGGGCCTTGAACATGCGGGCGTTGATGGAAGCGGCCAGGGCGATGTCGCGAATCGACACCATGCCGAGGCGGGCGATGGCCTGCTGCAAGGACACAATGGAGGCGTTGGGAGAGTACGCGGCGGAGTTGGCGATACGCATCACCCGCGCCGCCAGAGCCTGATCCCCTTGAATCACCTTGACCAGTTCGGACGCGCTGGAGTCAGGGTTATTGGTGATGGCGATCACTTTCTGCGCCACTTCCGGCAGCATCGGAATATCCAGGTTGCCCGCCTGGAGGCGGGAATCCAGCTCCCGGGTCAACGGATCAGCGGAGGAATGGGTATCTGTCACGGGGGACTAACTCCATGTTTTATTTATTTTTCAGTGTAGACTATGCGGGACTGATTGCGCTTGGAAATGAACCCTGTTCAGGGGCCGGATGGATTATTTGCTTGCTGTGTCCGATTATGTATGCTTCTGTTTTTAATTATAAAGGTGATGGATGCCTGTGCTTCGTTTCATAATGATCCTCCTTACTTTCACCATGGCTGGCGGTATGGCTGGATGTTCAACGGACAGCGGCGACGGAAGCAGGTTCGAGGCGCTGATGACGGCTTCCAAGCAAGAGAGGGAAAAGGCCAGCCAGGATCTGCAAAAAATATCCAAGTCATTTTCCGACGGCAAAGCTTCCAGAGAAAATATGAGTGAGCAGGTGTTGACTCAGTTGGAAGTTAAAGTGCGCAACGGCGAAGATGCGTCTGCGGAACGTCAGCAGATTCAGGCGCTGGCTGAGCAGATCAAGCGTGAGTCCGACGCGGTGCTGTCTGCGGTGGACAACCTGTTCAATGAATCCGTGAAGGCCCTGGCGTTGGCCTCCGCCGCCTATGATCTGTGCGGCATTGAAGGCGAGCGCGCTAACCTGGTCGCCATCGTCAGGAAAATGGATAACCACCCGGACCGCAAATACAATGCTGAAGACGCGTACTGGAAGTTCAAATGGGAGTTCCAGAACGACTTGAAGGAAGGGGATGTGGAAACCGAATGTGAGTACTTCCTTAGCCAGAAAGACGAGCTGGAAGCCAGTTTTGAGCTGGCGTTCCAGGCGATGAGCTATTCAAAGAACCTGCATCCGCAAGGCGTGAATACCGTCACTCCCTGATCTAACGACGGGATGACAGGGTCAGATCCAATGTATGGCTCTGGCCCGGCTCCAACTCGATATAGTCGTTCAGCAGCTTCCCTGTCTCCACGCACAGCATGTGTTTGTAGCTGTCCGGTGAGAACTGGGATAGGCGTTTACTCTTCTCGATCCAGGGATTCCATACCACGGCGGAACGGCTTTCGGAGGACTCCAGGACGATGAACCGCTCCCACTTTTTATCATGAATGCGCAATATCGCCGGCGTGTCGTAGTAAATACGATCCATTTCTTCTGCGATGTGCAGGGGGCCGTCCTGCTTGTGCAGGCTCCACCCGCGCAGCGAGTCAATGTAGGGCAGGTCGTCCAGGTCCAGCACGCTGACCTGCTGAATATCCGACACGGCGAAATAGGTGTGCAGGGCGCAACTCAAGTGTTTGGGCTGTTCTGACAGATTGAACGATTGCAGCTCCATTCTCATCACCGCGCCCAATCGGTAGGTAACCACCACTTTCAGGCCCAAGGGCTCGGCGTTCAGCTCAAAAGCAATGGTGGTGCTGGTTTCTTCTTCAGTAATGCTCAACAAACGCCATAGCGCATTGCGCGCCACACCGTGAGCGGGGGCTTCCTGTATTGGGAAACTGTTGCGCACGGGGTCCGCATTGCGCTCCAGAAAGGCGAACCAGGGCCAGCAAATGGGGATTCCCTGACGTACGGCTTCCCCTTTTTGATAAGCCACATCCGGATTGCGCCATAAAACGGGATGTTCTCCGTGGGGAGCGTAACTGATCAACTGGCCGCCCTGCAGGGTCAGGCTGGCGGAGCACTCGGGGCGCTCAATTTCTATCAGGTCAAGATCGCCGACGTGTTTAATCGTCACCGAGTCGTACATCCCCGCGTCATGATTCTGGCTCATTTCAATCACCACCTCTAATGGGAAGCGGAGCGCTTAACACCGGACGCGCCGCTTGCTGAGTCGTCTTTTTATAATCGTCAGTTTAATCTGCTTTGTCATCAGAGAGATAGAGGTCTCCGATCGGCAAGCCGAAGCGCATTACTTGAATAACTGCGCCATCGGTTTGAAGCGCTCGCCGGCGGCTTCTTTTTGCAGTTCAAACAGGACCATTTCCACGCTGGATGGCGTCGCGCCCAGCGCCTGCATGCGCTGCAAGCCCAGCTCACGATTGGCGGGATCGCGGGAGGATATGGCGTCGTTGATCAAGGTGACGTCATAACCGGCCTCAATTAAATGATAGGCGGATTGATAGACGCACACATGACTTTCAATGCCGGTCAGCAACACCCGTTTTCTACCGCTTTTTTGCAGCGCTTCCACGAAGCGGGGTTCGCCGTAGCAGCTGAATGCGTGCTTGGGAATCGGGCGCAGGTCCGGGAGCAACTCGGTGATTTCTGGAATGGTGGGGCCAAGTTTTTCCGGTAGTTGTTCCATCCATAGTATTGGAATATCAAACAACAACGCGCCTTTGACCATGCGTTGCAACTGCGAGAACAGTCTTTCTTTCTCATGCATGAGCTGAGCGAGCTTGCCCTGGATATCCACCAGAACCAGTACGCAGTCTTTCGCTTCAAGCCATTGGTAGGCGGTGGTCATGATAGTCATTCTCCTTTCTTGGAAATCAGTACGGACGTAGTACGGACGTAGTGCCGATGCAATGCGGACGCAGTGCTGAATGCCGGGATAATATTTCACGGCGTCATGATAGAAGTATATCCCTTGCCCGCGCCGGGGGCATCCGGGTTTAGCCCCCCTGGGAGCCGCTTCGGCTTAGCCGCAGGATAAGATCGAAGTGCTTGGGGTAGAGGGGGGTTAACTCATCCGCATCGCCCAATTCAAAATCCGCGAAGTCGAATCCGGGGGAGACGATGCAGCTCACCAAAGTATAGCCCGCAGAACCCGGCTCCGGCTCGGCGGCGAGCCAGGTCATCCCTGGCGCATGCGCGTCTCTACTGAGCCCGGAGCCTATAGTCTGAGTGCTCAAGGCCCCATCCGGCGCAATGGTGTAAATATGAATACAGTCTCCCCCCAGATGAAGCCAGATCTCGTCATTGCGTAGCCTATGCCACTGAGAAAAGCCGCCCCGAGGCAGTAAATAGTAAATTAACGTCGCGCTCGGACGTTCGCCATAGGGCGTAGAAACCAGGTAAGGCGCAGCGAAAATCCGCCGATAAAACCCTCCCTCGGGGTGCGGCGACAACTTTAATTGATCCACCAACTGCTGAATGGAGGGAGACGCGTCCATTGTCATGGGGGGCTCCTGTTGTGGATAGGTTGACTTTTATCAGTGTAGGCATAAAGTCCGCCTATTCATTTTATACGCAGCGATATTGGTAACCCATGCGCTTTACGCCCTTTCATTCTGTGCTTTTGTTAAGTCTCTATTTTGCGGAAGGTTTTCCCGCAGGATTGATGGTGCATGTGATTCCGCCCGTGCTGCGGGAGCATGGCGTTCCGTTGGAGTATATTGGCCTGATCAAAATGCTGGCGTTCCCATGGGTTCTGAAGTTTTTATGGGCGCCTTGGGTGGATCGCTACAATCTGTTTCAGCTGGGGCTGCACAGAGGCTGGATTATCACCGCCATTAGCGTGGTCAGCGGGTTATTGCTGTGGTTGGGAACCATGCATCCGGGCCACCTTGGCGCTTGGGGGATTCTGCTTTTCATGCTGATTCTGGTGTGCATGAATTTTGGCGCGGCCACTCAGGATATTGCGACGGATGGACTGGCGGTGAAACTGTTACCGCCGCCTATGCGTGGGTGGGGGAACGCGCTCCAGGTTGGCGGCTACAAAGTGGGTATGATCGTCAGCGCCAGCTTGCTCTTGATGGCCATCGATAAGATAGGTTGGAGTTTGAGCCTGTACAGTATGGCGGCGATTCTGGTCTGCTGCCTGATTCCGATCCTGCTGTTCGATGAGCGTCCCTTGGGCGACGCGGCAGCCTCTGACGAAAATCTTCAGGATGGGAAAAGCAAATCGGTGGTGAGTCTGGCGCTGATTCTCAACACCTACCTGTCTTTCCTGCGCCAACCCGGCATGATCTACTGGGTGGCCGTGCTATTGCTGTTCAAAATGCCGGACAGCCTGGCCTCTGGCATGATCAAACCCATGCTGGTGGACAAGGGCATGTCGCTGTCGGATGTGGGCGTGGTGACGCTGATGTCCTCATTGGTGGGCGTGGCGGCGGTTTTCGCCGGCGGTGGTTTTTATGATCGCTTTGGTCCCAGGGTCTGTCTGGTGTCGCTTTCCTTGCTGCAGGCTCTGGCGTTGGCGATGTATTCCCTTGTCAGCGGCGGTGCGACGGAGATGCCGGTTGTGCTGGCGGTCGCCATTTTCGAACAGATAGTCGACAGCATGGCGAATGTCGCCTTATTCGCCATGATGATGCATTATTGCCGCAAAGAACATGAAGGTGCGGACTTTACGCTGCAAGCCTGCATCCAGGTGATTGTTTCCGGCGCGGCGGGCGTGTTCAGCGGCTTCGTCGCCAAAATGCTGGGCTATGACGGCTTATTTATCGCCGCCGGGGTGATCAGCCTGCTGGTGGCGTCCCAGGTCCTGCATTACTTCCGCATGGACCCGGACGCAGTCAGAGAGTGGCGCAGATTGAAAGAGGCCCCGGCTGAATAATGGGGCCGTCGCCTACCGCATCAGGCTCTTTACGACGGGCGCGACCCAGCTCTTCGGAACCAGACGCGGCGATTCCACCATCACCTTGTTGAGCATTCCATGCACCACCACAGGTTTGCCTTTCATCATCGCTTCGTAAGCCTGCTCCGCCACTTTTTCCGCTGGCATGCGACGGATGTATTCCATTGCTTTCAGTACGCCGGTTCCCGCCTTGTCAAAGAACTCGGTTTCCGTGGGCCCGGGACAGGACGCGGTGACAGTGACGCCCTGTGATTTAAGTTCGGCGTGAATAGCCCGGGACAGCGATAGCACGTAGGCTTTGGTGGCGTGGTATACCGCGAAATTGGGGCCCGGCATAAAACCGGCGATGGAAGCGATGTTTAGGATGCGGCCGCCGCCTTGCTCCACCATATCGCGGCCAAACAGCTTGCACAGCGAGGTGAGTACGGTCACGTTGAGATAGATGGTCTCTTCTTCAAGCTGATAATCGCGTTCGATGAACGAGCCAAAATATCCTCGTCCCGCATTATTCACCAGACAGTCTATCCGCAAGTTGCGAAAACGCACCTCGTCGTATAGCGCTCGCGCAGCGTTATCAGCAGTCAGGTCGAAACCGATGCACTGGCTATCGGCTCCATATTTCTCTTTCAGCTCTGTAGCGAGACGCTCCAGATTGTCGCTACGTCTGGCGACCAGGGCCAGATTCCAACCATTGCGGGCGAATACCCGCGCCAACGCCAGGCCAATACCGGAGGAGGCGCCCGTGATCAATACAGTTTTCGCGCTCATAATCCCAACCCTGTCTTGTGTTATGCGTGTTTATCAGATGCCTGCTTTACCTTGATGAAAGCGTGTGACTCGTCGTGAAGCCGGACTGTTTTAATACGCCCATAAAGCACCGAACAGCAGTCTATCAATATAAATGACCAGTGGTCATTTTCAATTTGGCCAACTCCATCAAACTTTATCTATTCGCTCTGTGGATAAGTGCTAGACTGCTTTTTTGCCTCGAATGATATTGATAAGCTTGGAGCTTGTCGGACTTCATAAACAACCTATGGATAGCATCAGGCTCTGGCGCCCACATGAGTGAATCGGACCCAAAGAAGTTCATCGAGATTAACTTTCCGGTTTTAAAGCAACGAACTGACCGGATGTTGCGGGGGGCTGGTCAGTTTGCGGTCAGTACGGTAAAACTGCCGAAATCCTTTCTTCCTATCGGCCAGTTGATCCTCAGCGACGACCTCATTGACAGAGAACAACTGGCCTGCGAACTGGACCTGTTATTCGAAGCCCTCTACCAGCACCCCATCTCAGAACAATCCAAGGCCCTGACCGGGTATCTGCGTAAATACAAACTGATTCCCAATGAAGAGACGACTGAGGGCCTGATTCAGTTTCTGGTCAAACAGACTGTGTCGCGAAGCCCGGTGGAGATTCCGGAAGCCATCGTCAATGAGTTCTGGCAGTTCTTCCATGAGTTGATCAGCGCGCCGGAGTTGAAAGGGCTGGTGGAGCTCAACCTGGATATTATCCGCTCCGTGTTGCGCGCCTATGAACCGCTGCTGGTGGATATCATCAATCGCATCAAACATTTGCGACATGTGAATAATCTGGCTATCGGCGAAATGGCGCAAAAGGCGAGGGTGTTGCGCAGCGATCTGGCGATATTGCGGCGGCAGATCCGCGCTATCCGTTATATCAAGCCCTTCCTGCAAACCGATCCGCGTGATTTCGCCGGACAGGCGCAGATTGTGGCGAAAATGGTGCGCGAATTCGGCCCTTTATTTATCAAAATGGCCCAGGTAGCCGCTGCTAATGCAGAGTTCCTGCCGGAGGAAATCGCCACTGAGCTGAAAGTGTTTCAGGAAGACGTGCAGCCGATGACGGCGGAGGAAGTGAATCAGGCGTTTCTGGAATGCTACGGCAAGCTTCCAGGAGAGATATATTTCGGTTTTGATGTCGCCAATCCCTTACGTTCAGGTTCCATTGGTTCGGTATATGTAGCGAAGAAACCCGTGCGCCGGGATGGCGTCGAAATGCTGGTTCCAATCGTCGTGAAGGTGTCCAGGCACAATCTTGAGCGGGAATTTCAGATGGGCGCGCTGGCCCTGGAGCTGATGTTGATATCCAGTCAATACTGGGCGCCCCACACCAAATTGTTACCGTTTTTGGAAGCAATGTCCCGCCAGGTTAAAGAGTTCACGCGAGGGTTCGAACAGGAGCTGAACTTCGAGGACGAAGCGGCGATACAAAAACGTTTTCATCGTCGCTCCCAGGACAGCGATAGTTGGTCCGTGCCACAAATTTACTCCGCCACCGGGCGCATTATTGAGATGGAATACCTTGAGACGGCGTTGTCGGTGGATCGTCTGCTGCGGGAAGTAGCGGGACAGGAGAAGGAAGACCTGCGCCGGAAAGTCGCAGAGCGCTTTCTATTCACCATTTTGCAGCACGTCCTGGTGTATCAAGAGTTTCACGGCGATTTACACCCGGGCAATATCATGGTGACGCCCGAAGGTCGCTTGTTTCTGATTGACTGGGGCAATGTGGTGGATATGCGGGGTAAGTGGCCGTTGGTCTGGGACTATGTTTATGGCGCGCTGACGGCGGATGTGGAGCGTCTGACCCACGCATTGATCGAAATGAGCACGCACCCGGAGGACAATCGCCGCCGCAGAGAGTTTATTCGCGCCGCCTTGACGGAAACGCTGAAGAAGAAGGGGGTCACGCCACTGGGCGTTCATGCCCTGACGCAATTGTACAAAGAGGGCGTGACAGGCGTTCAGCGTCGTTTGCAAACAGTGATGCACCTGCTATCCAACACCTATCAACTGGGAATTATCGTTCAAAGCGACTACTTGCACCTGAGCCGTTCCATTACTGCAATGGCGGGCGCCTATCTGAGCATGTATGAGCAGGCTCCGCGCTCTCAGTTGTTTATGGATCTGGGACTCGGCGTTACGTTTTTTCCCTATCGCCTGGTTCGTGACCGCATACAGAGCCGGTTAAAGAACTTGCGAGGACTGATCAGCGGCGCCTGAGTTAGTCCAATATGACGTCTCAAGCGGCATTGATGGCGAGTCTTTAAGTGTGTCTCGCCTCACATTTTTGTTAACAGGCCCTGCCTTTTTCCCCATCTTTCCTAGACCACTTAGGTTGTCTATCTACCTGTCAACCTTAGCTTGCTATGCTAACCGGCTTGTATATAAAGCCTTTTATTTACACAGGTATAACTAATTTTACACAATGTAACATGCCATTTTTTTCTGGTAGAATGCATTTTATGTGTACAGGTCAAAAGCAGACTTGTACTATCTAAATATGGTTAAAAATTGAACAAAATAGGGTGTGGCTTTTTCTGGTTGGGTCCATGTCTTGAGCGCTGGGTGAGACCGGCTTGAAGCTTAAGAGCCTATCGCTTTTCAGCAGGTGGCTGCTGAGTCGTAACAAAAAGCCGCTGGGTAGTATGAAAGCCGAATCAGGCTGTAGTGTAGTAAGAGAGCTTAGAATGGAACTTCCACATTTTGATGAATTGCTTGAAATGGCCAAACAAAGGCCTGAAGCATTGGAAGCGCTAAGAGAAGAGATGGTGGAGTACATCATCACCTCCGCCCGGACTGACTGTCAGCGCAAGCTGCGCGGACTTCAGTTCAAGGTCGATATGACCCGCGCCAGAGCCAAGACCCCCTTGGCGGCATGCATCAAGATCAGTCAGTTAATGCATGAATCCCTGGCGGAGCTGCGTTACTGTTTGAACGAGCGTTATGACTTCGCCTTGGCTGAGGCGGAAACCGCCCCGGTTTCCAATGCCGAAGTTATCTCCCTCGAAGACTATCGTAGTCGAGCCTGATCCCAGGCGCTTCTCTCTCCCGCAATGGATTGCCTTCTCGGCGTTAACTGATCGCAACGCCGTCTGATGTGTTTTAACCGGTTTCGGCGGTCTCCACTCGTGCATTGTTGGCGCCTGGGGTAAACTGCCGCCCCATCTGCCGTCCGATGTGGAGTGAAACGGTGAATACATCCTCTTTTCAAATAGTCGCCGACTACGATGACTTGCTGGTCGTTGATAAAGCGCCAGGAACATCTTTTCATGATGACGACGGACTGCCGGGCTTGTGCTCCAGCGTGGCGGAAGCCTTAGGCATCCGCGTTTATCCTGTGCATCGCCTTGATAAAGTGACGTCCGGACTATTATTGCTGCCGAAAACACCAGCGTTAGCTCGCGAATTGACCGAGCAGTTCAGCTCCCGCCAAGTTGAGAAGTTTTACTTGGCCCTGTCTGGGCAAAAGCCGCAAAAAAAGCAGGGTAAAATCATCGGTGATATGGAAAAAGCGCGCGCGGGCGCTTGGAAGTTAACCCTGGGGCGTGAAAATCCCGCAGTCACCCAGTTCTTCAGTCACACGCTAATGCCCGGCGTCAGGGCTTTTATCGTACGTCCTTTAACAGGGAAAACACATCAGATTCGCGTTGCCTTGAAAAGTATCTCCGCACCCATCGCCGGGGATGAACTGTATGCGGGAAAGGCGGCCAGAGATTTTGATCGCACTTATTTGCACGCCTATGGATTGCGTTTCAGCTATAAAGGGGAGCGCCATGCGATCATCCGTCCGCCGCAGATTGGAGAGTTGTTTGTGTCCGAGGCGATGCGCGACTTATTGGCGGAGGGGTGGGCGTCTCCCTGGGATCTGCCCTGGCCAGGGCGCTGAGCGTCCGGCGCCGTTACAGCGCCAGCACTTTCTGCTCGCCGCAGCGGGCGCAACGGTACACCGTCACCAGCTTGCCTGATTTTACGTCGAATTGCTTTTCCTTACTGACCTCCCATTTGTGAAAGCCGTTGCGGCACAAGGTTTTGCCTTTGGCTTTTTTCTTCAGGGACGGCCTCTTGAATGGAATGACATCTCCCACGGGGCTTCTCGCATTTGTTAGTCATGAAAATGTGAGCATAGCTCCGAAACGGTTGAAATATCCATATTCGCCCCCACTTTCTGGCCACAAGCGCCGGATAAATCGCCGGCCTGCAATCAATATTATTTCACTTGTTTCCGATACGGACTTACGCCAGGAGTTTGTCGACCGATGACGACTGCAACAGAAAAACAAACCTTAGGCTTTCAGGCTGAAGTGAAGCAATTGCTTCACCTGATGATTCATTCGCTCTATAGCAACAAGGAAATATTCCTTCGCGAATTGGTATCCAACGCGTCGGACGCCTTGGATAAGTTACGCTTTCAGGCGTTGAGCAAAGAAGACCTCTACGAGGGCGACAACGACCTCAAAATTCGCCTGGAGTTTGATGAGAAAGCACAGACCATCACTTTATCGGACAACGGTATCGGCATGAGCCGTGATGAAGTGGTGACGAACTTGGGCACCATCGCCAAATCCGGTACGGCGGAATTTCTTTCCAGTCTGACCGGCGACCAAAAGCAGGATTCACGTCTGATCGGGCAGTTTGGCGTCGGCTTCTATAGCGCCTTCATCGTCGCCGACAAGGTTGAGGTCTATACCCGACGCGCAGGCATGAAACCTGAAGAAGCGGTGCGCTGGGAGTCCAGAGGAGAAGGCGATTTCTCTATTGAAACTGTGACCAAAGAAGAACGCGGTACGCGCATCGTGTTGCACTTGAAGGAAGAAGAGAAAGAGTTCGCTAACGGTTGGCGCCTGCGCAGCCTAGTGAAGAAATACTCTGACCATATTTCCTTCCCGGTTGAAATGATAAAAGAAAATATGGACGTCGGGGACGAAGAGGAAGGCAAAGAGAAGACGGAATCCGCGCCTGAATTCGAATCGGTTAACGAAGCCACCGCTCTCTGGACCTTACCCCGTAACGAGATCAAAGACGAAGACTACAAAGAGTTCTATAAGCACATTGCTCACGACTTCAGTGATCCATTGCTGTGGGCGCATAACCGTGTGGAAGGCAAGCTGGACTACACCAGTCTGTTGTATGTTCCCGCAAAAGCGCCCTATGACTTGTGGAATCGCGAAGCGCCGCGTGGTCTGAAACTATACATCCAGCGCGTTTTCATCATGGATGACGCCGAGCAGTTCCTGCCGTTGTACCTGCGCTTCGTAAAAGGCGTCGTGGACTCCAACGACTTGTCCCTGAACGTATCGCGGGAAATTCTGCAGAATGACAAGGCGGTGGAAAGCATGCGCTCGGCGCTGACCAAGCGCGTGTTGGACCTGTTGTCCAAACTGGCTGCTGACGATGCGGAAAAATATCAGTCCTTCTGGGACGAGTTTGGCCGCGTGTTGAAAGAAGGCCCTGCTGAAGACTTCGCTAACCGCGAGAAAATCGCCAAGTTGATGCGCTTCTCCAGCACACACCAGGATGACGACAAACAGACCCAGTCTTTGGAAGACTATGTCAGCCGTATGAAGCAAGGGCAGGATAAGATTTATTACATCACTGCCGAGTCCTACAGCGCTGGAGTGAAGAGCCCCCATCTTGAGATCTTCCGCAAGAAGGGCATTGAAGTGCTGGTGATGCATGACCGCATTGACGAGTGGCTGATGAGTCATCTGAACGAGTTTGACGGCAAGCACTTCCAGGATATCGCCAAAGGTGAATTGGACCTGGGCGAAGTGGAAGACAAAGAAGAGAAGCAGAAGCAGGAAGAGGTTTCCAAAGAGGCGGAACCTTTGCTTAACCGCTTGAAGGAAGTGCTGAAAGACCATGTGGAAGAAGTGCGTGTGACTCATCGTCTGACCGACTCTCCCGCCTGTCTGGTGGTAGGAGCGTACGATATGGGCGTGCAAATGCGTCGCATCATGGAAGCGGCGGGTCAGGCGTTGCCCGAGAGTAAACCGACCTTTGAAATCAACCCTGAGCATCCTTTGGTGAAAAAACTGGGTGAAGAGCAGGGCGCGCGTTTCGAAGATCTGACCTGGGTGCTGTTTGATCAGGCGCGATTGGCCGGCGGCGAGAACCTGAAAGATCCCGCTGGCTATGTAAGCCGTCTGAATAAACTGCTGCTTGAGCTTTCTAATGCGGGCTAAGCCGCGTATAGCTAAGTAAGTCGCAGTAATAGAAAGGCCGCTATAATCAGCGGCCTTTTTTGTGGGAGTGACCCGTCCTGAATAGGTGTCAACCTATTTCAGGACTGGGCAGAAAGTTGGGTAGGTTTTGATTTAAGAAAGCTAGCGTCTGGCGGCGCGACGGACGGCTGAAGTTGAGAAGTCGCTGTCTCTCAGTCCGGGCGCAAAGTCACGAGGCCTTTCTTCGTTATCCAGACCGTCGACGAAATAACGCCCTGACTTCAGGTCGTAAATAACCTCCAACGTGGTCCAGGGGGCTTTCACCTCGTAGTAGTTCACCAAATGGGCTTCCGATACACGCCACAGCTCGCCTTTATCGTCATAGTCCTCCGCAACCAGCAGTTGCCAGGAGTCCTCGTCAAAGTACATGCGGCGCTTGTGATAGATATGACCCAACCCCTCACGCAGGACGCCTTCCACCACCCACACCCGGTGGGCTTCATAGCGGGCATGCTCCTGGTTGATATGGCCGGGACGCACGATGTCGTTCATGCGCAGGTTGCTGGAGTGCAGTTGGTAAGCGTTGTAAGGCACATACATGATCTTCTTGGCGATCAGCGTCCATTCATATTGGTCCGGCGCTCCGTTGTACATATCAATCTGATCGGTGGTGCGCAGGCCTTCGCTATTTGGAGCCTCGGCGTCGTAGGCCAGGTTGGGAGAGCGCCGCAGGCGACGTTCACCGGCCTGATAGCGCCAGGACTGTCTGGGAGAGCGAATCTGATCCAGCGTCTCATGCACCAGGTTCATGGTGCCAGCGAGCTTGGCGGGAGCGACTACCTCCGTCTTGAGATAGAAGATTTTGTTGTCAATGTCTTCCGGCCGATTGTGCTGCTGAGCATACACAAAGAAATACTCATAATCGGTTGTCACCGGCGTGTAAGAGCCGTCTGGAAGGGTGGCGGCGAACGAAGAGCGAAATGCAGCCTCTTCCCCTCGGTAGCGCAGGATATGGTTCCAGATGATCTCTACCCCCTGATTAGGGATCGGGAAAGGACTGGTGATCAATGAGCCTTTAACGCCCGTGCCGCGAGGCATCAGTTCCGCCTTGGCGGCGTTCTGCTTAAGGGCGGCGTAGACGTGGTCAGGGTAAGACGCGCTGCGACGGCTGGGATACACCTTCAGAATGTAATCACTGGGATACTTCTGCAGGAGAGCCTTGTGGCCTTCGGTCAGCTTGTCTGAATAATCCTGTGCATTACCGGTGTTAATGATGAAGCGTGGAACGTCCGCATCGAAAGGGTCGGCATGCCATTTGTCAGGATTGTAGTTCGCAGGCGGTTGCTTAATGCCTCCATCCCAAGAGGGCACTTCACCTCCTTCGCTTCCGGCCCTTTCGGCGCCAAGCGGCGTGAGATCCTGGTCCAAACGTGCAACCTGATCCGGCGGCGCCTTAGCTGGGGCGTTTTGCGCGATTAGTGAAAATACGAGTAATACCAGTGCGTTATTTATATTTTTTCTTGCGTTACGGCTATAAGCCATGTCTTTCTCACTCTCTTTCTAAAAGTAACAGACAGTTCCCTTACTTTCTCTCCCTGGACAAAATTATAGCAGTCTAAAATATTATTCTAGTTTTCTCACTAGCGCCTTTGTTAGCGTTTATGGCGGGTTGCTGCTGAACGTTAACTTGTGTAAGGGGCGAGCCTGGGGATCGGATGCTAAGCTATGAGAAAGAGGTTGCTGATAGTTGACCGCCATTTTTTGTGGAAACCTGAGTCGGATGAGGGGGGTAATAGTAAGAAATTTAGGCGTCTAAACGAATCGGAATTGCGCCTCAGGAAATAGTCCGGAGGGGAATTTTTTATTAAAGAACTTATGGTTAAAAACCTATACACTAATAAAGAGCAATTGTTGATGAGTTAAGGTATGTCTGGAAAGTGGCTGACTTTTGTTAATGAAAACCTGTTTTTCGCCAAGCTGCAGTTGCAGTGGAGGGATTCATCCTCAACGGTGGCGGAAAAGCAATGCGCCGGACGGGCGGCTTTGCGTTTTCTGCAGCAGGCATATGTCGGCTTCTTGAATGAGCTTGCGGAGCAGCGTCGCATCAAAGTTAAGGTTGAGACGCTCGCTGACTTGGAAGGCCAGCTGGAAGTCGAATCGCCAGAGGTAATCAGCATGAAACTGGCGGCGGCTCAACCTGATTCCTGGCTGGCTCAACTGCTGAAACAATTTGGGGAAATATCTCGCCCCCGAAAAAATGAAACGCCGCAGAATGAAAATATTATCGCCGCCACGTCCGCTCCATATGCAATGGAGTTAACGGCGATACTGGAGTCCATGCAGGCGTTCATCAACGAGATGAGAGAGCACAGTTTTGAGTGGTAGAGGTAAGCTTGAATGAAAGAAACCCTCTCAGGCCTCGACTGATAACAGCTTAGGAAAATGTATGAGGCGCCTGTGGCTAGTTTTCTGATGTGTTCGCTCCCGGGTGTTGGGACGATGGAAAACATTTCAGTGAGAACTTACGAGTAGGAGATTTGGAAATGGCATCAAGCTTCTTTGAAATTGTTCAATTGCCGAATGGTGATTTCGCTTTGCAACCCATGGGGGGCGGAAGCGAACATTTGGTGAAAATCAGCTTCGGTCAGGAAGCCAAGGCATATCTGGCGGAAAATGACGCAGCCGTTGCGCATGCAATGATAAATGCGGCGATTAAACTGGTAGGAGATATGCGGGAAGAGGCAATTCGCCAGTCTGAGGCGGAAGAGAAACCGAAAACCGTACACTAAAGCCCCCGGCTGCCCGCGCAAGGGCAGTCGGCGCTTCGTTCCCTGTTAGCGGCGGATAACGCCGACGCCCAGTCCTTCGATGTCCAACGGTTGTTGCGACAGATTCACTTCGATTGGTTCAAACTCTTCGTTTTCCGGCAGTAAAAGCACTTTGTTTTTTTGGCGCTGAAAACGCTTTACGGTCACTTCATCGCCAATACGCGCAACGACAATTTGTCCGTTATGGATATCAGTCGTGCGGTGCACCGCCAGTAAGTCGCCGTCGAGTATTCCCACGTCCTTCATGCTCATGCCTTTGACGCGAAGGAAATAATCGGCGGAAGGAGTAAAGAAGGACGGAGGCAAGTCGCAATATTCTTCAATATTTTCCTGGGCCAGAATGGGATAACCCGCTGCAACCTGGCCGACAATTGGAATCCCCTGATTTTGCGTTTCCGTCGCTGGCAACCTGATGCCGCGAGAGGCTCCGGGAACCATCTCTATAGCGCCTTTCTTCGCCAGAGCTTTCAGGTGCTCCTCCGCAGCGTTAGCGGAGCGAAATCCCAGGCGATTGGAAATTTCCGCCCGAGTAGGTGGATAACCCGTTTCCTCAATATGCTCGCGAATCAGTTGTAAAACCTGCTCCTGACGCTTGGTTAGCTTAATCACTCCACCCTCCGGCGACCCCAAAAAGGTCTGATAAAATCAGTGTACACTATATGTTTATCCATGTCTGTTTATGTATACAGTAATGGTGTGGGCAAGTAAAGAAAAAATGTCTAAGTGACTGAGGTTTAAGATGAAAACTCACATAGGGCTCCACTAGTTCAAGCGAAACAGTTGAATATTGACCAGCAACAAATGCCTATCATGGTTTATCGAGAGAATATAAGAGAATGTTTAGTTTCTCAGGGAGCAGCAGATGGGCTCGCGCATTTTGATTATTCAGGGGCACCCAGACCCTCAGGGAGGTCGATTTTGTCACGCTTTGGCTGACGCATATGCAGAAAGCGCGGAGACGGCAGGACATGAGGTGCGTAGGTTGGCGGTGGCGACACTGAGTTTTCCCTGGTTGCGTTCTAAACAGGAGTTTGAAGAGCAATTTCCGCCGGAGGTGATTATCGCCGCACAAAAAGAAATCCAGTGGGCTGAATGTCTGTTTATCGTTTATCCGTTGTGGATGGGAGATATCCCGGCGATATTAAAAGCTTTTCTGGAGCAGACGCTGCGTCCGGGTTTTGCTATAAGCGGCGGCGATAAATGGCCCAGGCGCTTATTGAAAGGACGCAGGGCGCATGTTGTCGTGACGATGGGGATGCCTGCGTTTGTATATCGCTGGTTTTATCGCGCGCACAGCTTAAAAAGCTTAAAACGCAATATCTTGGGGATTTGTGGCGTTTCGCCGATCCGAACCTCTCTGATTGGCGCGGTGGAAGATTCAAACCCTAAATCCCGAAAACAGTGGCTGGATAGAATGCGTGTGTATGGCGGTAAGGCGATATAGCCTTTGGTTGAACCAATGCATTATCGGCTTGGCGTTTTTGATACAATTTGATGCTTTTCTTAGACAGACCGATAAGTTCTACCGGTATATCTTCATTGCCCGTGCGGTACTTTCATAATCTGCGACGAATTCTTTATACAAGTTGTAAATCTCTTCAGGAATTGTAATGACGCCAGCGAATAGATGGTTTAGGGCCCCCTTTGTGGTTGGCGTTGTCTTTTTCATTCTCACTGTCAGCGCAATGACATGGTCGAAGGGCGGTGGGGAGCTTTTTAAATATTTTCGACACAATTCGGAGCAACCGGAAAAGCTATCAGAGTTACCCCCGCCGCTGCCGGCATACTGTCGAACTAAAGAGGATGAATCTTATTACGAGGAAGAGAGTGAGCCTGATTGCTATTTGGACGGAATGACGGGGCTTTCGGGTGACGAATTTGTTCTGGCTATATGGGGAATGGATCATCGTTGTGTGAGGGAAATGGTCTTCATGGAAGAACAAGCTCTTCTCAATATATTTTCAGAAGCCAACATGTCCGCCGTAGCGCAAACAGCCACTTCAGAATCATCTTATTTTCAAGACGATAACTTCTATGAACTGACGAACCTCACTCAATACTTGCATGCGGGATATGTGCTGGAGAGAAACCGCCCGCGTAAGAAGAAATTATATGGAAAGGCGTTGCAGAAGCAGGTTGCGATAGCTGTCGTCCAAGTTGCCAATAATGCTTTGCAAGGCTCTGCCGGAACAGGTAGCGCCCGATTGGCGGAGTTGTCTTTTAAACTGGTAAACAGTTCCGATAATCAGGGAGCGGTCGTCAATGACTCGGTCTCCTGGCTAGAGAAACTGGGCTCATTGACCGGCGCCAGTGGGCGTTATGATTCGGCGTTAAACGAGCTTTTCAATATCTACTATAAAGGCCATGACAATGACGCCTTTGTCGACATTGCCTCTCATGATTCGCAGTTTCCTAATGCACTCTATCGCTTCATTGTTGATAAAGATTCGTGGCTGGTAGGCGGCCGTGAGTATCTATTGATGAATGCCGTCAAAGAACTCGGACGCTTTTTGCAATATAAAACGATAAAGGATGATACAGGTCACTTCATACGTAGCTTGATCAACAGGTATGACCTGAGCCGTGACACGGCGAATGTGTGGAGCATTCTGGCCGGCTCAGTGGATTATTACGACAAGGCGAACTGTAGACTGTACAACGCCTGTGACTTTAGAAAGCGAGTCGAAACCGTTATTTTTCGTCGTGAGCGCGCGTGTGTCGGGACGGTCATAATTAGGGCCCAATCCATGACGGAGGATCAATTTGACTCCGCCTGTGAGGCTTTGTCACGGCGCGAAGACATCTTCCACGAGATGCTGAGCAGTGAACGAGAGCCTGTTGCTGACGACCAGAATGACACTCTGGAAATGGTTATATTTAAAGACTCAGACACATTCGTTGATCTGGGATGGCTATTGTTTGATTCCGATGCTGTGACCGCTGGCGGCGTTTTCTATGAGGGCGACCCTTTTGATGAAGCGAACCAGGCGCGGGTTTTGGCTTACCAGTCTGAGGATGTTTCAGACTCCCATCAGGTGCTGAATTTAGATCATGAGTTTGTGCATTATCTGGACGGACGATACACCATGTATGGTTTGGAGTCGGAGTATGTTGAAGGAAATGTCTGGTGGGCCGAAGGCGTCGCCGAATATATCGCCTTGTTGGAGCATTATCCAGACGCAGAAGAAGCGGCCTTAACAGAAATGGCGCGCTTTTCGGATATATTACACTCTAACTACAGTAGCGATGAGTCGCGTATCTATCATTGGGGTTATTGGGCGGTAAGGTACATGTTCGAACAGCATCCAGATGATGTTGAACGATTGGTGCAATGGTTTCGGCTCGGGCGTTACGAAGATTATCAAGACTGGATGGAAGATGAGGCGAAATCCTTGGATGCGGATTTTGCGAAGTGGATGACGACGATTAAAAAGGAGCTTCAGGTCGCCTCTGGCGTTTAAGGTAAAAGCCAAATCCTTGGCGTATGTTTAATAGATCCGTACTTTTAATTTCATTAGCCGTTTCGGCGGGATAATAGAGCTGTTGCAGAAGGCTCTGGCGCGTTGCCGGTCAATGGCCGAATTGAGGGAATGGGCGCGCCGAATTGTTGTTCATCCTCTTTGGCTTCTACATTTGCGCAAAACTCCATCAGCCAGGCATACCCGTAAGGGGTTATCTGTTCGGTATAGCGCAGCAACTCCGCGATGCGGAATAAGTCGTTAACGACCTTCTGCGAAGGGGACGTCTGATTCACTGTTACTCCTTAAACCTGTGTTCAATAATGCCCTAAGGGCTAGTGCAATTGTGTTTTTGGAAGGAAATGGTATTTGTCTTGTTATGATGGGGCAAGAGGGGGTATGGCCTAGACCCTTTGGGATGCTTGGGCGAAACTTTCCCTATCAGCTTGCTCTACTTATGTTGGACGTAGATTTAGAATCTCATCCCTATGGCTGGTGTAGGCATCATCTTTGATCAGATAGAATCTACGACGCGGTTTCTAGTGCCGGGTGTCCAGCGCAGAGGCTTATTTGCTTAATATGTCGTTGCATTTGTTACCGTGCAAGCCAGCGTGGAATCAGGGCTCTTTGGCTTGGTAAATAGCCAGGGCGCAGAGGGATGAACTTTCTTGATGCTTCTTCATTTCATACCTTCTGTGTATGACTTCTCACAAAAGTCAGCGTCCAAAAATCCGTAAAAAAATCAGGTATTACTGACGGCTTTCAATTAGTTTTGACGCTCTGTTTGTAATGGTTGATAAGTGATTCGCCCTTGATTTATGCAAGATGGGCGGCGGTCATATAGAATTGCAGAAAACTGAATCTGAACTTGGCCTCTAATCAATCAAGATGAGGCGACAAAAATTAATCATGCTGATGGAAGGGTTAGACCATGGCGGGACCGAAGCAAGATAAACAGCTCCTGACGATTAAGTCTCCGTTAGGGGCGGATGTGCTTGTAATGAAAAAACTTAAGGTAACGGAATGCCTGTCAGAGCCGTTTGAAACGACAGCGACGGTCTGGAGTACAGATTACAACATTGATCCAAACGCTATCGTTGGTAAAGAAGTTACCATCAGCGTGCATGCGGACCCCAGTAAACCCAGGCACTTTTCGGGCATCGTAACCCAGATGTCCGCGCACCAGATTGAAGAGAACCACTATAGAGAGTACAGACTCAAGATGGTTCCTTGGTTTTCTCTGCTCAAGTATCGTCGCGACTGCCGGATATTTCAGGAACTGACCGTTCAAAAAATTATTGATAAAGTCTTTAGCGAATTAGGTTTTTCAGATGTGAGCTGGCGCTTGCAGAAAACATATGAAAACCGGGTTTACTGCGTTCAATATCGTGAAAGCGATTTCGATTTCGTCTCACGGTTGTTGGAGGAAGAGGGGATTTATTACTACTTCCAGCACGAAGAAGGCAAACATACGCTAGTGCTTAGTGATAACGCCAAAGGATATGAATCGGTTTCGGAGTCTTCTCTGGATGTTACTGATGGCGCTCACACCAAATTCAAAATCAGCAGTTGGGAGCATGCGTACCAGCTTGTCAGCGGAAAAGTTTCTCTAACGGATTATAACTTCGAAACTCCCGCCACTAGTTTGGCGGTTTTCCAGGGGACTAAGGTCAAACTGCCAAATATCAGTAAGTTTGAAGTTTATGATTACCCTGGCGAGTACGCACAGAAAGGGGAAGGCGATGGTTACGCCAAGACCCGTATGGAAACATTAGAAAGCGGCTACTCACTGGTTAATGCAGAAAGCAATTACCCCTCAATGTGCTCCGGCTATATCTTTACCGTAGGGGTCCATCCTGACTCGAAGGAAAGCAAAGAAAAGTATGTTGTCGCTAGCGTGACGCATAACGCAGAAGAGGGGAGCTATCGAGCTGGCGTTGAATCAGCCCCGCATTATTCCAACTCATTTCAATGTGCGCCAAGTACAACCATTATGCGTCCAACTCTAAAGACGCCAAAGCCCGTAATAAGCGGTACACAAACGGCGTTGGTTGTGGGTCCCTCTGCGGATGAAATCTACACCGATGAGTTTGGCCGTATTAAAGTTCAGTTTTATTGGGATCGCTTGGGCAAGAAAGACGACAAGAGTTCCTGCTGGATCCGTGTTGCGCAGATATGGAGCGGAAAGAACTGGGGCGCGCAGTATATTCCGAGAATTGGTCAAGAGGTGGTGATCTCCTTCCTTGAAGGAGATCCGGATCGTCCTCTGATTATCGGGAGCGTATACAATGCGGAGCAAATGCCTCCCTACGAATTGCCAGCGAAAAAGACCCATACTGGTGTTAAGTCGCGTTCTTCCAAGGGCGGCGGGACGGAAGACTATAACGAAATTATGCTCATCGACGAAAAAGGCGAAGAGCTGATTCGTGTCCACGCTCAAAAAGACAGAGACATTACGGTTGAAAACGACGATACAGAAAGCGTCGGTAATAACCAATCCATCAGCGTCGTAAAGAATCAGACTGAAGAAGTCGGCGAGAATCGTACTATCAATATCGGTAAAAATGACAGTCTGACTGTTGGTGAGAATCAGAGTATTGATATCGGTAAAAACAAAGATGAAGTCATCGGCGAAAATTCATCACTGAATGTTGGTAAAAATGTAACGGTGGAGATTGGGAAGGATCGTACTGAGTCGATTAAAGGCAAACATACCGAATCCATTACCAAAGAGTACTCTGTTGACGCCAAGAGCGTTCAGATCACTGCTAAGGATGAGATTACCTTGCAGGTGGGTAAAGCCAGCATCACGATGAAAAAGAATGGCGACATCACTATTAACGGCAGTAAGGTAAATACTAAAGCTTCCGGCGTGATTACCATGAAAGGTAGCCAGATCAAGGAAAACTAATCCGTCAATATACTGCATTTGTTCTGCTCATCATCGCGCCCCTACTTGGAGCGCGATTTTTTTGAAGCGGCTGTCTCCGCGACAAATACAGTTTACTTCATCCCTATTCTTTCTCGATTTTAGACTCGTCTGAGGGCTTCGTTATAGTCGCCTTATCGTTGTGAGGAGGATGTGAATCTTCCGAAGTTGATTTCTCCGCCTGTTTAGCGTCTTTGTTCGGTTTGCTAAGTTGTTCGTTGTCGGCGACAAAGTGCAGGCCCATTTCAAATGCCTTTTGGGTAAATTCCAACACTTTGTCAAAACCTTCGTCGGATAGCTGGCGCGCCGAGTCATGACGTCGATAAATGTTTATAAACTTCCGCTCACGCTCGTACTGAAGCGGTAGTCGTCCCAGGCCCCAGTCATTAAGGATGCGCCATAGTTCCGGGTTATAGGTGCGCGTATATTTGAGGATGAAAGGGACAGGATCATTACGGGCTAGTAAAGCTGCCAGGCGTAAAATGAGTTCGAATGAAATGGTCGCTGTGCCATTTTCGACTGCTTCCCACAGGCTTTTATCTTTGAGGCTTAAGGAGTCGCTGAGTTCATGGATAGTGAGACCTGCAACCTCGCGCATGTCTTTCAGAGATTGCCCGGCAGCGGCCATAAGCTTTAATTGATCCTGATTTTTCAGGATGGTTTTGCCGACGCGAATGGAGCTGTCGGTTGTTAATTTGGCGATTTTCAGGGCGGAGGAGGTTAATTCACTGATGCGATTAAACCAGCCGCTCTCATCGGCTTTGGCGGCGGCTTTGTCTTTTGTTGACGACTTGCGCGTTGCGGGCATTGAGGCGCTGTCCTTGGCGTCAGTCCTGGCTGGTGATGCGTTGGACTTTTTGGGGATGTCTCCAGACATAAGATGACCTGCAACGATGAATATCTTGTTGCACTGTCGATTAAAAAGTAAATGAAGTCAATGACGTTAGCAGAAGCTGGTTTCTGCTAACGTCTGGGGAGGGATTAGCTTTTTGAGTCAGCAATTTGTTGTTGCATGGTTAGCACGTCCACCAGAATTTCACCGGTCTCACGCGCTACAAAATCGAGGTCTTTCTTCGAAGGCGCTTGCGCTGATTGCTCTTCCTGATATGCCTCGTACTCTTTGTAATTTTTAAACTGAGTCTCTTTCTTGGCTGCGCGCTTCAGGTTGACGTAGGCCAGCTCGCGGTCCTGCAGTTTTTTCAGTTCCTGCTTACGGACATCTTCGCGCAGGGAGATAGTCTTTTGCGCCTTGGTGTCCTTTAAGAAGTCGATTTCTTGCAATAAAGCTTGGTACTCGGCGTTCTTCTCCATGCGGGTATCATGGTTTTTCGCCAAATCTGAAATCAGTGGAGAGAAGTTTCCATATCTGCGGTGTGCGACAGCATCAATATGATCCCAGGGCAGGGCCTGCGGCAGCGCATCTTCGCCGATCTCACTCTTGTCTATAGCGGATGGAAAGATGACATCGGGAGTGACTCCTTTGTGCTGAGTGCTGCCTCCTGAAATACGGTAGAACTTGGCTTCAGTGATTTTCAGTTGGCCATGACTCAGACCGCGTACAGACTGGACGGTTCCTTTACCAAAGGTTTGCTCGCCGATGATGACGCCACGTCCGTAATCCTGAATGGCCGCAGCGAAAATTTCGGATGCTGAGGCGCTCATGCGGTTGACCATGACGGCAAGAGGGCCGGTGTAGGCGATTTGCTCATCAGGATCGTCGTAAACGCGCACGCGGTTGTCCGCTGTACGCACTTGCACCGTTGGGCCTTCCTGAATAAAGAGACCAGTCAGCTGAATCGCTTCCTGCAAAGCTCCGCCGCCGTTATCACGCAGATCAATGATCAGACCATCAATCCCTTCGGCTTTCAGCTCATTCAAAAGTTTGTTTACATCTCGCGTGGTGCTGCGATAGTTAGGATCTCCGGCCTGCATGGCGCGGAAATCGGCGTAGAAGGTGGGTATATCTATAACGCCCAATTTGTACTCGCGCCCGCCCCGGTTGATGTTAAGGACGTGTTTTTGGGCTGATTGATCTTCCAGATCCACTTTGTCGCGCACAATGTTGATGATGCGGGTTTCTGAATCGTTACTGGCGGTGGCGGGAATAACTTCCAGTCTGACTGTGGACTTTTTGGGACCACGGATCAGGTCTACCACTTCCTCCAGACGCCAGCCCACGACATCGACGATCTCGCCTTTATCGCCTTGGCCGACGCCAACGATGCGGTCAGCGGGCTTAAGCTTGCCGTTCTTATCGGCTGGACCCGCCGGTACCAGTCTGACGACCTTGGTATGCTCATTATCCGACTGCAAAACAGCGCCTATGCCTTCCAGCGATAGAGACATGTTAATGTTGAAGTTTTCGGAGTTACGAGGTGAAAAATACTGGGTATGCGGATCGTAAATATTGGTCAGCGCATTCATATACGCCTGAAATACGTCCTCTGAGCGGGACTGCTTGATGCGACTCAGCTGACTTTCGTAACGTTTACGCAGGCCGTTGCTGATGTCTTCATCCGTTTTGCCCAACAAGCGCTGACTCAATATGGCGCTCTTCAGGCGCTTGCGCCAAAGGCTATCCAGCTCGCTTTCAGACTTCGCCCAAGGCGCTTCCTCTCTGTCGATGAGGATTTCTTCGTCTTTTTTGAAATCCAGTTTGTCAACGCCGGTGTCGAGAATGCCGGTAATATGGTTTAAGCGGCCGACAATGCGTGACTGGAAGCGATTATAGATGCGGAAAGCTGGATCAAGCTGGCCGGATTTGATGGCTCCATCAAGTCGATATCGGTAGTTTTCAAACTCGTCGATATCGCTTTGGATGAAGTAGATTCGCTGCGGATCGAGATATTTTATGTAGTTGTCCAACACCTCTGAGGATACTTCGCCATCAATTTTCAGGCTGCGGTAGTGAGCGTACTGCAGTTGCCTGGCGATATCCCTGCTGGCTTTTTCCTGGTCCGCGGTGGGGACCAGGTTGAGGTAGTCCGGGTTCTCCGTCTTGGCTCCAGATGCGACGGCGGCGTTACCGGCCAGCGCCAGTGAGCACAGAGAGGTAAACAGGACAGCGTAGAGACTGCGGCGTTGTAACAAAAACATATGTTTAAACTTATTCACGACTAAATCCGGGATAATTGTGCAAGGGTATAAATACTCCACAGCTTTTATACAGTATTAACACTTTGATTGTAGGCCAGATACGAAGTTCCAACTAGTATCTATTCATCACCAATTGTAAGCCTTTGCAATGACGGACAATCAAAAGCTGAATTCAGTCTGCATATGCTGGAAATGCCGATGAAGCTTTACACACACCTAGTTTCTAGAGTCAATGCTGGGTTGCAAAAAAGCAAATGACAATCTATTCATAATGGCCGCTAATTGCCCAAGGTGTGAAGGGGCGCTCAGGATAAGCGCTAGGCGCGATGATGCAGAGAGCGGATTGATAGAAAAGTAAGTATGCGGCGCTTTTGGGGGGAGTGGGAATAGGGAGGCTACGGCTTCGTATTTCTCCAAACGGCAACCCGCATCTTCCAGCGAGCAACAGGCTGTGCTGGAAGATGCGGCAATAGATTAGTCGAGGGCGGTGGGTGGAATGGACGCTATTCGAATACTGCGCCTTTCTCCGCCTGTGACACCAATAACGCGGGAGGTGCGAACCGTTCTCCGTGGCGGTCGTGCAGATAGTTGGCGCGCTCGACAAACTGGCGCAAGCCATATTGGTTGGCGTACTGGATGGCGCCCCCCGTCCAGGGAGCAAAGCCCAAGCCGAATATACTGCCAATGTTGGCGTCCTTAACCGAGCGCAACACGTTTTCCTCCAGGCAACGCATGGTTTCCAGCGACTGAATAAACAGTAAGCGGTCCTTCAGCTCTTGCAGTTCACTGTTTTGAGTCTTCGTCATGTCGGTGTATTTTTCAACAAGCTGTGGCCACAGGTGTTTAGCGCCCTTTGGGGGGTACTCATAAAAGCCTGCGCCATCGGCTTTACCCTTGCGTTTAAACTTGCTCACCATTGCGTCAATTATCTGCTCTGCGGGGTGAGGGGACCATTTTCCTCCACTCGCCTCAACATCCTTGCGGGATTGATCTCTGATGTGAGTCATCAAGGTCAGGCTGACTTCGTCTGACAGAGCAAGCGGTCCGACTGGCATTCCTGCAAGCTGCGCGGCGTTTTCGATGGCGGCGGGATGAATGCCCTCCGCCAGCATGGCGACGCCTTCATTGACGAAGGCGCCAAAGACGCGTGAGGTGAAGAAGCCCCGGCTGTCGTTTACAACGATAGGAACCTTACCGATTTGCATGACAAAGTCGAAGGCCTTGGCCAGGGTTTCTTGTGAGGTGGACTCACCCACAATGATTTCCACTAACTGCATCTTGTCCACAGGGGAGAAAAAATGCAGCCCGACAAACTTCTCTGAGTTTCTGGAAGCCTGTGCGAGCTGAGTGATAGGAATGGTGGATGTGTTGGAGGCGAAAATGCCCTCTGGGCGCAACATCGGCTCACTTTCTTGGGTTACCTTGGCCTTCAATTCACTGTTTTCGAATACCGCTTCAATAATGAGATCGCAACCCTCCATCAAGCTGACGTTCGTAGTAGGAGTAATGCGGTCGAGCACTTCTTGCTTTTGGGGCTCAGTCATGCGCCCCTGACTAACCTTTTTGGCAAGAATTTTATCGGAGTAAGCTTTACCTTTTTCCGCGGAGGCCTGCTCCACATCTTTGAGTACGACTTGCAACCCTCTTTGCGCGCAGGCGTAGGCGATGCCTGAGCCCATCATGCCTGCGCCGAGCACGCCGACTTTGCTCATTTTTTGTGTTGGAATGTCTTTCGGACGACTTTGCCCCGCTTTTAAATCATTTAGCTGGAACCAGAAGGTTCCAATCATATTTTTCGCCACCTGACTGGTGGTGAGGTAGGTAAAGTAGCGGGACTCTATTTTCTGGGCGGTTTCAAAGTCTACCTGCGCGCCTTCTACGGCGGCCGACATGATGGCCTCCGGTGCGGGGTAGCAACCCTTGGTCTTGGCTTTCAGCATGGCGGGAGCAATCGCCAGCATCTGCGCCACTTTGGGGCTGCTGGGCGATCCGCCAGGGATTTTATAGCCCTTTGTATCCCAAGGTTGTTGGGGAGACGGGTTGGCTTTTATCCAGGCTCGTGCGGCGTTAATTAGGTCCTCCGGGTTTTCGGCTAATTCATGCAGCAATCCCATCGACAAGGCTTTTGGTGGGGACAGTTTTTTTCCTTCCAGTAAAAGAGGAAGCGCTTTTTCCAGGCCCAGATATCTAGGTAGACGGGCGACCCCGCCTCCACCGGGCAACAGGCCCAACGTTACCTCCGGCAGACCTAGCTCGATCCGGTCGTCCGCCAGTGCGATACGGGCATGACAGGCCAGCGCCAGTTCCCAGCCTCCGCCCAGGGCGGTTCCATTGATCGCCGCGACGACCGGTCGTCCCAACAGTTCAAGTTGGCGGAGGGGTTGGGTAATGCTGGTTGTCAGCATGTCCAGAAAATCCTGGGCATGTTCTTTATTGACCTGAATCAGCTCTCTCAGGTCGCCGCCGGCGAAGAAGGTCTTTTTCGCTGAAGTAATAATGACGCCAGCAATATGTTCCTTGTCTTGCTGCAGACGTTGCAGAGTGTCGCGGAAAGCTTTGCGGAACTCCGCATTCATTGTATTGGCGCTTTGGCCGGGCATGTCCATGGTCAGAAGGACGATGTTTTCTTGGTCTTTTTCGTAGCGTATGGCAGTCATGTCATCTCTCGCTTGTCATTGTCCGGTAGTTGTGTCCGACGCGCTGTTCAGAGTCGTTCGATGATGGTGGCGATGCCCATGCCTCCACCTACGCAGAGAGTGGCCAGACCATATCGCAGTTGACGGCGCTCCAATTCGTCCAGCAATGAACCGAGGATCATGGCGCCTGTAGCGCCGAGAGGATGCCCCATGGCGATGGCCCCGCCGTTTACATTGACCTTGTCGTCAGGTACGGCCATTTCTCTCTGAAACTTAAGGACAACCGCGGCGAAAGCCTCGTTCACCTCAAACAGATCTATATCGGATACGGACAACCCCGCTTTCTGCAACGCTTTACGGGTGGCGGGGGCGGGGCCGGTCAGCATTATCGTAGGATCGGAACCGGTGACAGCCGTGGCAACGATGCGAGCGCGGGGCTTCAAGCCCAGTTGAGCGCCTTTTTGCTTTGAACCGATCAAGAGCGCCGCTGCGCCGTCGACAATGCCGGAGGAGTTACCGGGAGTGTGCACATGGCTTATGCGTTCAACGAAGGGATACTTCTCTTTCGGCACAAAGTCGAATCCCATCTCTCCCATCATCTGGAAAGATGGCTTCAATTGCGACAGTCCCTCCAGTGAGGTTTCCGGGCGAATCAGTTCGTCTTCTTCCAGAAGGATAAGGTCGTTCTGATCTGTTACTGGGACAATGGACTTCTTGAAGAGCCCCTGGCTTCTTGCTTCTGAGGCTTTGCGTTGAGATTTCACCGCAAATTCATCCACCTGCGCGCGGGAAAATCCCTCTATCGTCGCGATCAGGTCGGCGCTGACGCCCTGCGGAATAAAGTGGGTGCGTAGATTGGTCGCGGGGTCCAGCGCCCAGGCGCCGCCGTCGCTGCCCATAGGAACCCGGGACATGGACTCAACACCGCCTGCAACCACCAGATCCTCCCATCCGGAACGGATCTTCATTGCAGCAAGGTTCACTGCCTCCAGGCCTGACGCACAAAAGCGGCTTAGCGTGACGCCTGCGGCCTCATTACTCCAGCCGGCGACAAGAGCGGCGGTTTTGGCGATATCCGCGCCTTGATCGCCGACAGGCGTGACGCACCCCATCACAATATCGTCCACTTGTTGAGTGTCGAGCTGGTTGCGTTGCTGCAAGGCGCTCAGTATCCCTGCGAGCAGGTTGACGGGTTTTACTTCGTAAAGGGCTCCGTCTTTCTTGCCCCGACCACGCGGCGTGCGAACACTGTCATAGATGAAAGCGTCTGTGTCCATGAATCGTACCTTCTTGTTTTATTGAACGCTGATGACGTTATTCACCTTATGCGAGGGGCCTTTGCGGAGAAATGACAGGAACAAACAACCCCATTGGCGAAAACATACAGTTTGCTCAGATACGCGAGCCCGCAATGGCGGGGCGAAAGGTCTGGTCTATTATTAATTCGGAGCGAAGGTCAAAAATGGGTCATGGCTGTTCGCCGGAATCTGACTGCAGGTGTGAGATGAAAAGGGGTTATCAGGAGGCGCTATGTCTATTCTCGACAATGTTTATAACTACTATGAAAAATTAGTGTTGGAGGAGCTGGCCAAGCAAATGGAAGGGCAGGAGCCCGATGAGGACTTTCTGACCGACGCTGTCTGTGTTGCGTTAAACCACTTACCCGCCCGTTACTTTCGCCACGGTGTGGATATGGCGTTCTACCTTTCTTCAGATGAGTTTTTGAAGATGCAGGAGGAAGTCGTTAGCGCGGTCGGCAAAGCGGTTACATACGTAAAAGAAGGGCATCGAGACTAAGTGCTTTGAGGTTGGGCTACAGGAAAGTTTCATCGCAGCCCTCCGCCGCATTGATTAGCGGCGGCGAGGCTTTGGTTTTATAAGCGCGAATCAGTCGCGATGAGGGTGTGGTTGTAACTTGACGACAATGCCCTCAAGAGCTGTACGTAAGCGTTTATCCAGGTCCTGCGCGGCGTCACTGTCTGCTGTCTTGGCGGTCGCCCATTGTAGGACGATCTGCTCAAACTTACTGATAGGGTTTTCCAACGGTGCGGATTGCTGCATGCCGGCGGTGAGTCGCTCTACCTGCAGCTGCATGCGCCGGGTTTTTTCCTCCGCCGGGCTTTCCATTTCCGCCAGAATTTCCGCAGTAAGAACGAGGTCGCGGGCTTCGTCCTGCGATATCTCATTCAGGCTTCCCGCTTGTGCGAATTGAGATAGCGCGTTTTCAAACTGGGCTTTATGCTGCGCCTGCAGCTCGTCCAGTTCAGTCGGCCACTCAACGCTTTGAGCATCTGTTAGCGTCCGGATGTGCGCGCCGTTATCAAGGATGCCGCCCCAATAATGGATATAGGACGTTCGAGTGCGCTGCTCCAATGCTTTACGGCAGGTTCTCACAGCGTTTTTGAAGCGGCCGTGCAACTCCTTGCCGTGATCGCCTAAGTGCCCCAAGTCGCTGAAGGCTTCAGACAGCGACGCCAGAGCACTTTCCGTGCTGTCGTCTGGATGCTCCGCCAGCGCGATAGCGGCGGTCACCAGCTCTTCTGCTCTTTGTACGTTATGTTGCTGCTCTTCATGATGCTTTTGACGAGTCTCGTTCAGGCGACCGAAGATTTGGTCGCAAGCTTTGCGGAACTCGCTCCACAGGCGTCGGTCTTCACGATGATCGGTAATGCCTGCTGATTGCCATTCTTTCTGCAACGCTTTGGCCTGATGGGTGGCGGTACGGATGTCCTCCTCCGCGATCAAGGCTTCTGCGCGTTTAACAATGTCGGCTTTAATCGCCTGATTACGCGCTTTTTCACCGCTGAGCCGTTCATCCAGGGACTTCAGCAATTCATTGAAATGCTTTTGCGCCTGCTTGCCGTGTTGCGGATCAACCGGGTAGTACTGACGCCATTCTTCCCGCGCTTTGCGATTGATTTTGTCCACCATTTTCCAGTCTGGGGCGTCCCAGTCCACGGAGTCGATGAAGCTGCGTAATTGATGAACAATTTCCTGGCGTTTATTGAGGTTAACCTCTTTGAGCTTTTCTTCCTCGCTGAAAAACTCCCGGCATGGCTCATAGGCTTTTTCGGAGGCGTCGCGGAAGCGGTTCCACAGCGATTGATCGGAGGAACCGCCGAGTGTGCGCCACTCTTTTTGTAGCTCGCGAATCCGCTGAGCTTTAAGGTGCGGCTCCAGGTGTTGATCGGCCAGATGCTCCATGCGTTCGCACAGCTCTTCCTGCTTGGGACGGGTAGCAAAACCTTGCCAGTCCTTAAGATCCTCCAGGCGCTTCTGTTCCAGACGGAAGCGAGCGGTCAGGTCGTGTGCGATCTTGGCGGGAAGGCGTTCCAATGTACGAGCGATGTCCTTATTTAATTTAAGAGCGCGTTTGACAGACCCGTCATCAATCGCATCGCTTAATTGTTGAATATTCTTCAGTGCTTCTTGCTTTAAACGCTTTTGATCCTGGATGTGCTGAGCCTGAATGGTATGGATTTCACCCATCAATTCCGCCGCCCTGGACAACAGCGAAGGTCTTTGGTAGCCGGATGGCCATTCCACCTCATCCACCATTTGGCGAATCTTTTTCAGGGTCTGACGGCTATCTTTGGATTCGCTGTCGCCTTTCTCTTTGAATTCTTCCGCCTGTTTGATCGATGCGTCCAGATTTCCTTGCAGGTTGCTGAGCTTGTGCAGGCAGGAGTAGTAGTGGCGGACTTCGCCCATTGCGGCTTGGTAACGCTTTTGCTCGTGTTTGCTGACTTTGTGGTCGCGAGTCGCTTCCAGCCAACGGTTTTCCTGGGTCTTTATCAGCGCATCCAAGGCGGATAATTCGCTGGGCGTGCTCAGGGGCGCCGCCTGTAACTTTTCGATGGTGTTTTCCAGCTCAGAGCAGGTGGCGTCACGCTCTGACTGCAGCTCTTGCGTTTGCGCTTCTTCATGCGCGGTGGCCTTGGCTTCGTCCTCCATTGCTTTGGCTCTGGTGCGGCAAGTGTCCAGTGCGCTTTGGATGCGTTGCTGTAAGTCGACGAAGCGCGCGGTCGTCAATGTATGGAGTGTTCGCTCCAGCGCATACAGTTTTTCTGGATAGTAGCGGGTAACGTCTGTCTTTGCGTGGTTTTCGAGAGTGAGGCAAAAAGCTTCGACTTCCTGGCGTGCGGCGGCTTCTTGCTTTTCCTGGTCCTTTTCCTGTTTCAGCTTGCCTTTGACCAGTTGAAACAGGCCCTTATCTTTGTTTTTCGCCACTTTGGCGAGACGCTCCAGAGCGCTGGGTTCCTGGATGTGGTCCGCCGCCTTCATGCGAACTTTGCTGAGATGGTGTTCGGTGGCGATTTTTTCCAGCATCGGGGAGTTGTTATCGCCAAGCGCTTGTAGAAACGCCGGGAGCTGGGTTTCCTCGTTCAGTGCGCCGAGAATGGTGAACAGCAGTTCATCGGAGGCCTGTTTAAGATTTTGGGCGACAAAGTTGTCGAAATTGCTGGATGCGTCTTGCACAAGTGATTGCAGGCGCGCCTTGGAGGCATCCCGAACGACTTTATCTTTGTCGTTGGTGAATTTAAGCAGGTCTTCGATTTTTATCACTTTTTTCAGCGCCGCCTGGCGCACTTCGGCTTCGGAGTCTTTTGCGATAACCTGTTCGAGGATGCTGCGCTGCTCTGGTATATTCCAATCAAGTTCGTTGATTGCGTCCAACCTGGTTTGCGGGTTGTTACTTTGCCACTTGGGCTTGAATAGCTTGTTTAGCAGGGTCGGCATGAAAGGTTCCTGAAAGTTCAATTATCGGGCCTTGAGTTCTTGCGGAAAGACTACTGGCGGCATACTGCGTCGCTGCGGACGTGCGATCTGGTCACCATTCGCGCTATGCTCATTTGCGCGACAGCATAGTCTACTCTCGTTGTTGGCGTCTCGAAAGGGTCGGGCGTAAATCCGCCGCCTTTAATAGGGCGTCAGACTGTTTGCATACTGATCAATATGTTTAAGGTTTAATTATGGACGCTTCAGCCAACCCTGATTTTGAAAAAATAAAACAGGCGCTTTTGGCGAAATCGTTAAGATTGTTAGCTCGTCGGGAATATGCTGAGCGTGAACTTCGGCGCAAACTTGAGGCTGGGGGTGCAGGTGCAGACGTTGTGGAAGCGGTGATCGCTCATCTGTTGGAGAATAACTGGCTGAGCGATTTACGCTACGCGGAGATTCTGGTCCGGCATAGAGCAGGGCAAGGCTATGGCCCTATAAGAATTTCAGCGGAATTGAAGCAGCAGGGCGTGGAGTCGGACTTGATCAGAAAGGCGTTTGCGGAGTCCGGCGTGGACTGGTTTGAGCGTGCTGAGACGACTCTGAGTAAGCGATTTCGAGAGCGCCCGGAAACCCCGCTCGAATTACAGAAACAGAAGCGTTATCTGTTACAGAGAGGGTTTAATTTTGACGAAATCAATGAGGCGGTGAAGGCTGATGCAGATGAGTTTTGAGGACTGTTGAGAAGAGGCCCTAAAGCATTGGAGGAGTGACGCGGAACGGAGCGGGAATCGCGGGCGCTTCCTCTGTCACGCCATCGGCGCCAGACGTTGGGGCGTCTTCATT
The DNA here is from genome assembly GCF_030719035.1 of Hahella sp. HNIBRBA332. Taxonomy (NCBI): domain Bacteria; kingdom Pseudomonadati; phylum Pseudomonadota; class Gammaproteobacteria; order Oceanospirillales; family Hahellaceae; genus Hahella; species Hahella aquimaris. The sequence goes on along the minus strand of NZ_CP132203.1, from coordinate 3,628,603 downwards.
TTGGGCGACGCTGCCGTCTTCAGCGCCAGGCTGAGTCATCCATACCAGGACGTCATAATAGCGACGGATATTCTGCACATAATGCACGGGCTCCCAGCCGCGAGCGTAACCGTAGCGAGTCTTCACATACCATTTCTTCTGCTGTAACAGGGGCAGTGCTTGTTTGACGTCAATCCATTTGTCCTGATCCATGCCTTGCATTTTCGCCAGGGCGCGAGCATCTTCCAGGTGTCCGAGTCCAACATTATATGCGGCCAGCGCCATCCAAGTCCGGTCTGGCTCCGCGATACGCTCAGAGATGCGCTGCTTGATGCGGCTGAAATAGCCTGCTCCGCCGAAGATGCTCTGCTCAGGATTAAGCCGATTTTTGACGTTCATCTCCTTGGCGGTGGGTAGCGTCAGCATCATCAGGCCTCTTACTCCGGTGGGAGAGGTGGCGTACGGGCGCCAGTGAGATTCCTGATAACCAATTGAAGCCAGCAGGCGCCAGTCGACTTCGAACTTTTCCGATGCCTGCTTAAAGGTCGGCTCAAACTTTGGCAATCTGTCCTTGATATGGCTGATATAAGTGCGCGCACCCACGTAATTCAGTTGATTTACGTGCCCGAAATAGCGCTCCTGAAGATAGATAAGTGTGCCGTCTTCCTTGATTTGTTTGATGAATTCGTCCGCTTTTTGAACCAGAGACATGTCTTCGCCGGGGGGGAAAATCCAGCTGATTTGCAATGGCTCCATTAAAGGGAAGGCTTCCCGCGCACGAGGGAACATAGCTTTGTGAATCTCGTATTCCCGGGAGTTAACGATGGCGTATTCGTATTCTCCCTCTTCTATCAGGCGCATGATCTCGGACGTTTCCATGTCCGCCGCCTCCAACCAGTCCATATCGGGAAGGCGAGAGTCTTTAACCTGTCGCAGAAACTCCGCTTGCGCCGTTTGCGCGGGAATAATCAATTTGCCCCCAATCAGATCGTCAAGCTGCTTCGGTTTGGCACTGCCGTTTCGATACAACACCAGGGGCTGGATTTCCAGATATTCTGAGCTGAAGCGGAGACTGGGACTCTGTGCGGAAGCCGCCAGGCGACTCAAACCGACGGCGGCCAGGTTGGTGTAGTTCTGCTCCAGGACTGTATAGGCTTCGTCAAGATCGCTGGCGACCCGCAGTCGCAACTCGACGCCGAGATATTCCGAAAACTTTTTCGCCAGCTCATATTCAAACCCGGCGGGGCCATCCCTGTCTTCATAGTATGTAGTGGGGGCATTGCGGGTGATAACGTGGAGGGCGCCCTCTTGCTCGATCTTCTCCAGCGTAGTGGGGCGACTGCATGCGCTCAGGTTGACGATAAGCGCCGCTGCGGTCAGCGTCTGAATACCGCTCCTAATAAGTTTGTTCAGGAAACGTCCTGTTCGCCATGAATGAGTGCAGGCTGAAGCAAGCAATATCAGTTCCGGTTATAAACAAAGGGGCTCAATACTTAACAGTAACAAATCAGGTTGCAAGTTAACTGTAGTTAAACTGTGAAAAATCTTGTCGATTTATGTACAAAGCGTCACTGGCTCGGGCTAACCCGCAAGCAACCATCGCACTCATGGGCAGGCCTCTTAAAAGTGGCTCAATGGCTTGATATCTATTATCATTAGCGCCTCTTTTTTCCAGCCTAGAGGCCATCAGTCAGAGATATGTTTGAACTCCGTGGCGCACCAGCCCTCTCCCCATTTCGGCGCGAAAGACTACTCAAGAATATCCAGGAACAGGCTCCTGAAGTCCAGTCAGTGTATGCCGAATACATGCACTTCGTTGATTTGGAAGGAGACCTTTCCGCAGAACAACGCACCGTTCTGGATCGCTTGCTTCAATACGGGCCGCAAGGACAGAGCGAAATGCCAAGCGGCACTCTGTTTCTGGTGGTTCCCCGTCCCGGTACGATTTCTCCATGGTCGAGTAAAGCGACGGATATCGCCCATAACTGCGGACTTACGGCGATTCGCCGAATTGAGAGAGGCGTGGCCTACCATGTTGGCAGCTCAGAACAATTGAGCAGCGAACGCCGCGCTGCGATCGCTGCGATATTGCACGACCGCATGACGCAGTCAGTGTTTCATGAAATTGCGGGAGCCGAGCTGTTATTCGCTCATGCCGAGCCCAAGCCGATGACGACCGTCGATATCCTCGCTGATGGCCGTGACGCGTTGGTGGAAGCTAACCGCTCAATGGGGCTGGCTCTGGCGGAAGATGAAATCGATTATCTCACCAGCGCTTTCACTGAATTGGGACGCAACCCAACGGATGTGGAATTGATGATGTTCGCTCAGGCGAACTCAGAACACTGTCGTCACAAGATCTTTAATGCGACCTGGGAAATTGATGGCGAAGCTCAGTCGCACTCGCTGTTTGGCATGATCCGCAACACCTATGAGCAGGGTGGCGAAGACGTACTCTCGGCGTATCGCGATAACGCAGCGGTAATTAAAGGCGGTCAGGGCGGGCGTTTCTTCCCTGATCATCGAACCAAGGTTTATGGATATAACGTTGAAGATATCCATATCCTTATGAAGGTGGAGACGCATAACCACCCTACGGCAATTTCTCCCTTCGCCGGCGCCTCCACGGGGTCTGGGGGGGAAATTCGCGATGAAGGCGCCACCGGTATCGGCGCAAAGCCCAAAGCGGGCCTGACCGGCTTTACCGTTTCCAACCTTAATATTCCAGGCTACAAGCAACCCTGGGAAGGGGACTACGGTAAGCCAGAACGCATTGTGTCCGCATTACAAATCATGCTGGATGGCCCGATTGGCGGCGCTGCGTTTAACAATGAATTTGGCCGGCCGGCGCTATGTGGGTACTTCCGCACCTATGAAGAGCAGGTGCCTGGCGTAAACGGTCTTGAATGGCGGGGTTACCACAAGCCAATTATGATCGCTGGCGGCATGGGCAACATTCGCGCCTCCCATGTGGAAAAGAAAGATATTCCTGTCGACGCAAAACTGATCGTGTTAGGCGGCCCTGCGATGTTGATCGGTCTGGGTGGCGGAGCAGCGTCCTCAATGGATAGCGGCGCTGGTCAGGAGGATCTCGACTTCGCCTCTGTACAACGGGATAACCCGGAAATGGAGAGACGCTGCCAGGAAGTGATCGATCGTTGCTGGCAGTTGGGGGATGACAACCCCATTCTGTTTATCCATGACGTGGGTGCGGGTGGCTTGTCCAACGCTTTGCCTGAACTGGTGAAAGATGGCGGTCGCGGCGGATTGTTTGAACTGCGTGACGTGCCTAACGATGAGCCTGGCATGTCGCCTCTGGAAATCTGGTGTAACGAATCACAAGAGCGTTACGTCATGGCGGTTGCTGAGCAGGATATGGAGTTGTTTGATCAGCTCTGTCGACGCGAGCGTTGCCCATACGCAGTGGTAGGCTCTGCGACGGAAGAGTTGAAGATTCAAGTCTCTGATGAGTACTTTGCTAACAGTCCGGTAGACCTTCCTATGTCGGTTCTATTTGGCAAGCCGCCAAAAATGCACCGCACTATTGAGCGGAAGAGTTTCACCAAGCCCATTTTTGACTCCACTACCTTGGATCTTAAAGAGGCGGCGGAGAGAATTCTCCGGTTGCCCAGTGTCGCTTCTAAGAGCTTCCTGATCACTATCGGCGACCGCTCTGTGACGGGGATGGTCTCCAGAGATCAGATGGTGGGTCCATGGCAGGCGCCGGTTTCCGATGTGGCGGTGACTACCGCAAGTTTTGATACCTATCGCGGCGAAGCAATGGCGATGGGGGAAAGAACGCCGATTGCGCTGATTGATCCTCCTTCATCCGGTCGTATGGCGGTAGGTGAGACGATTACTAACCTCGCCGCTGCAAAAATAGAAAAGCTGTCGGACATTAAACTGTCTGCGAACTGGATGGCCGCAGCCGGGCATCCCGGTGAAGACGAGGCCCTGTTCGAAACGGTCAAAGCTGTAGGTATGGAGCTGTGCCCCAAGTTGGGCATCACCATTCCTGTCGGCAAAGACTCCATGTCCATGAAGACGGTATGGGAAGAGGGCGAGAGGCAAAAGTCCATGACTGCGCCTCTGTCCCTGATTATCAGTGGTTTCGCGCCGGTTGAGGATGTACGCAAGACATTGACGCCGCAAATGGACCTATCCGCGCCATCCAAGCTGTTACTTATAGACTTGGGCGCAGGCAAGAATCGACTGGGCGGTTCTGCCTTGGCGCAGGTTTATCGTTCTGTTGGGGCAGTGGCTCCTGATTTGGATAACCCTGAAGAGTTAGTGGCCTTTTTCGCATGCATCCAGAAGCTGAACAGCGAGGGCAAACTCAAAGCCTATCATGACCGTTCCGACGGTGGCGTATTCACTACCTTATGTGAAATGGCGTTCGCCAGTCGCTGTGGTATGACTATTTGCTTTGATGGTCTGGTAAAAGACCGCACTCATATCGCTCGCGAGTTGTTTAATGAGGAGCTTGGCGCTGTGGTGCAGGTGTCCGAAGAGCATGTTGAGGATGTGAAAGCCTGTTTTGCTGACGCGGGGCTGGCGGATCATGTTGTCGTATTGGGTGAGCCTCATGCGGATCAATCAGTCAAATTTCAGCATGAAGGACAAACCGTTCTTGGTTATAGCCGGGCGACGTTGCAAAAAATCTGGGCTGAGACCAGCTACCGTATGCAGGCCATGCGGGATAACAGCGAGTGTGCGGCCGAGGAGTTTGCCGCCATTGATGATGACAACGATCCGGGCTTGAGCGCCAAGCTTACTTACGATGTCAACGAAGATATTGCGGCTCCTTTCGTTAATCGCGGCGCCAAGCCAAAAATTGTAGTGCTGCGAGAGCAGGGCGTTAATAGTCAGGCTGAAATGGCGGCGGCGTTCGATAGAGCCGGCTTCAGCGCGGTTGACGTACATATGAGCGATATTCTGTCCGGCGCGGTCTCTCTGAGTCAGTTCAAAGCCTTGGCGGCGTGCGGCGGCTTTTCGTTTGGCGACGTTTTGGGCGCTGGCGAGGGGTGGGCCAAATCAATATTGTTTAACGCTCGGGCAAGAGACCAGTTCGAGGCGTTCTTCCATCGCAAAGACACCTTCGCACTGGGCGTTTGTAACGGTTGTCAGATGATTTCAAACCTGAAAGAGCTGATACCGGGGGCGGATTCCTGGCCGCGCTTTGTGCGTAACCGCTCAGAACAGTACGAAGCCCGTGTTGCAATGGTGGAGGTGTTGGACTCGCCGTCCATATTGTTCCAAGGGATGGCGGGGTCCATGATGCCTATCGCAGTGGCGCACGGAGAAGGTTTGGCGGAAGTGGGCCCTGAAGGCGCATCGGCTTTAATGGCTCAAAAAAATGTGGCGCTACGGTTTGTGGATAACTATGGCCGTCCCACCATGTCGCATCCATTTAATCCTAACGGCTCTCCGCTGGGCATCACCTCGGTGTGTAATGATGATGGGCGTATCACTGTTATGATGCCGCATCCAGAAAGGGTGTTCCGTGCAGTTGCTAACTCTTGGCGTCCTTCCGCTTGGAGTGAAGATGGCGCATGGATGAGGATGTTCCGTAACGCGAGGGTCTGGTTGGGCTAATTCCAGGACGCAATGATGATTTTAAAGAGCGGAGACATTTGTCTCCGCTCTTACTCTCTGCTGAATCTGTTCATTTCCAGGGCTTTTCGCCACATGAGATAAAAAATCTCCGTTTTCCTTTTCAAGCGGCCAAATTAGGCTATGCTTTTCTCCGCTATTATTTTTTGTCAGAAAAGGTAACAAAGTGTACGTCATCGCTAGTTGCAAAACTTGATGTGCTCAAAAAATGCTCGCATGAGTTGCGGGGCCTGCCGGAAAATCCCTATCGCCGCCTAAAAACGAGGCCTTTTTGTCTGCGTTGTTTCTGTTTATTCACATCAGAAATATCTATGTCAAGTAGCATCTAAAAATATTTCAAAGATGTTGTGGTATCAGCGTTGACAAATGTAACTTGTTGATAAATATTGGTATTTTTGTCCTGTTTAATTCGTCGCCAATTTGTCCCGGGCATAGGCCCTATGGGCGATTTGGGAGGAAGTTAAGTATTTATCCCCAAAGTTATCCACAGAATCTGTGGAGAACTCTAGTTTTTCAATCTGGGCAGTAATTTAGTGTCTGCCTGTGGATAAAATTTAAACTGTAATGGAGGGAAAATGTATAAATTAAGCTTTTTTGTTCCTGAGTCGCATATGGAAACAGTGAAGGAAGCAGTCTTTGCTGCGGGAGGCGGGAAGATAGGCGATTATGATCGTTGTAGTTGGCAGACAAAGGGGGTCGGCCAGTTCCGTCCCCTGGATGGCAGCTCTCCATTTCTCGGTAGTGTTGGTGAAGTTGAACGGGTCGAAGAATATAAAGTGGAGTTAGTGGTTGAAGATGCGTTGATCTCGCCGGTCGTGGCGGCAATGAAGCTGGCGCATCCTTACGAAGAACCGGCATACGACGTATACCGGCTGGAAAGTTTTTAAAGGTATCCCCATGCATAAAGCGCCTGAGGGATAGGGTTAATCTTCGGGAATGCCTGCGTGGATATCTTTCACATGCACGGGGAAGGAATTGCTTTTACGATCATGGAAATACTGCTGCAGCGTTATTTTTACCGTAGGAAAAGCGATTTCATCCCAGGGGATGTCGCTCTCTGAAAACAATTGTACGTCCAGGCTTTCCTCGCCGGCGGCGAACTCTCCATTGATTACATTGGCGCGGTAAAAAATATGCACCTGACCGATATGGGGGACGCTGATCATCGTGTATAAGCCGTCTAGATTGACACGCGCTTGCGCTTCCTCCCACGTTTCTCGCATGGCGGCTTCTGAAGTGGTTTCCTGCATTTCCATAAAGCCGGCGGGTAAAGTCCAAAAGCCTAATCTGGGCTCGATGGCTCGCTTGCAAAGTAAAATGCGGTCGCCATAAACGGGAAGTGTGCCGGCAACGATTTTAGGGTTGATGTAGTGGATAGCCTGACAGTGGCCGCATACATGCCTCGGCCGGTTATCTCCTGCGGGAATCTTATGCTCGACGGGTTGGCCGCATTGGCTGCAATACTTCATGGTCAGATGAACAGTCTCACTGGTTGTCTTTTTACTAGCCGAAATAAGCGTTCGTAATTTGGGTGTTCTTTTTGAATGCTGCGCCTCATATTGCACCATACATTACCCCGGACTTGTATGGTATCTTTCCTTGTTTTCCTCATTCAGTCGTCTGCCATGCTCGATAAAATCATCGCTACTCTATCTTCCAATCAACCGCGGCGTTTTCCCAGCGACTTCCCAGAAGCGGCGGTTTTGGTGCCGATTACCAGAGAGAACTGTCCTCAGATTATCCTGACCAGACGCGCTGAGCATATGAAAACTCATAGCGGGCAGGTGGCTTTCCCGGGAGGGATGCGAGACCCTTCGGATCAGAACTTGCGGGACACTGCGCTGCGAGAGACTTTTGAGGAAGTGGGAGTGTCTCCTGAAAAGATAGAAGTGGTTGGCAGCCTTAATCAGGTTGTGTCCCGCCATGGTATAGCCGTCACGCCCTATGTTGGGATAGTCGATCCTGAGGTGGAGTTGATCCCGGACCCAAGTGAGTTGCATAGCGTATTTAAAGCGCCGGTGAGCTTTTTCTTGGAAAACGAGCCTGATCGACTGGATAAAATCAATTTTGAGCAGTATCGATTACAAGTTCCTTGCTGGTTTTACGGCGATTATGAGATCTGGGGCGTTTCCGCAATCATATTGATGGACTTTTTCCGAGTTTCATTTAATCGAAGAATTGGCAGTTTTACTGAAGGTAGGGATTGAACGCATATGAGGTTTAATTTAGGCGATTATCTGGCTGAAATATCCGGGGATGGATGCTTTGTTGCGCCAAATGCTGCGGTTATAGGGCGAGTTGTCATGCGCCCCCAGTCCAGTGTCTGGTTTGGTGCGGTTGTCCGAGCGGATAACGATCAAGTAACCATTGGCCCAAAATCGAACGTTCAGGACTGTGCAGTGTTACACACCGACTCTGGTTGTCCCATTGTGTTGGGAGAGGGGGTGACGGTAGGACATCACGCTATGCTGCACGGATGTGATGTAGGCGACTACAGTCTGATTGGCATCAATGCTGTTGTGCTTAACGGAGCCAAAATTGGACGCTTTTGTATCATTGGCGCTAATGCATTGATTCCTGAAGGTGTTGAGATTCCTGATGGCAGCTTGGTTATTGGGTCTCCAGGAAGAGTAAAGCGTGAATTGAGCGAGCAAGAAAAGAAGCAGCTTATCGTCAGCGCCGAACACTATGTGGAAAACGCCCTCAAATATTCGCGCACTTTGCAGCCAGCCTGATATTGCATATTTATGAAAGAGAATACCAATCGAATGAATGGTGAGCGAGTTGTGCGCTCGCCATGCGTTAGTATCTGCGCTTTGGATGACGATGACATATGTATTGGTTGTCATCGCAGTGTTGAGGAAATAGCTGCTTGGTCTCGAATGAGTAACGAACAGCGCATGGATGTGTTGAAGAAAGTGGCTGACAGAGAACGTAAGTCTGTCATTTAAGTCGCTTAATAATGAATAGGAGCAAAAGGCTATGGTAAGAATTGGTACTCCGCTGACGGATGTTGCGACACGTGCAATGCTATTAGGAAGCGGGGAGCTGGGAAAAGAGGTTGCGATTGAGCTGCAGCGATTTGGCGTCGAAGTCATTGCAGTGGACCGCTACCCAAACGCGCCTGCAATGCAGGTGGCTCACCGCGCTCATGTCATCGACATGCTTGACCCTAAACAGCTGCGGGAATTGGTTGAGCTTGAAGCTCCTGATTTCATCATTCCTGAAATTGAGGCGATTGCGACAGCTGAGCTCCTTGAGCTTGAACGAAGCGGCTTCAATGTCGTGCCCACCGCTCGTGCAGCTAATTTGACCATGAATAGGGAAGGAATTCGCCGGCTGGCGGCGGAGGAGCTGGGATTGAGCACTTCACCTTATGTCTTCGCTGTTGACTTCGAGTCTTTTCGCGAAGCGGTGAATTCAATTGGCGTTCCTTGTGTCGTTAAGCCAATTATGAGCTCATCAGGAAAAGGTCAAAGCGTTATACATAACGAAAGCGATGTTGCGCGTGCTTGGCGATACGCTCAAGAAGGTGGTCGGGCGGGTCAGGGCAAAGTTATCGTAGAGGGATTTGTAGACTTCGATTATGAGATTACGCTTTTAACTTTGCGACATGCTGGAGGGACTTCCTTTTGTGAGCCTATTGGTCATTTGCAAGTTGATGGTGACTACCGGGTAAGCTGGCAGCCACATCCGATGAGTTCTGTAGCATTGGACGCTGCGCAGGATATAGCTGAAAAGGTGACGGCGGCTCTGGGCGGATATGGAATTTTTGGTGTGGAGCTTTTCGTTAAAGGAGATGAAGTCTACTTCAGTGAAGTGTCGCCACGGCCCCATGATACTGGATTGGTTACCCTTGTTTCACAGAACCTGTCGGAGTTTGCTTTGCATGCGAGGGCGTTATTAGGTCTGCCGGTTCCTTCTATTAAGCAAATGGGGGCGTCTGCTTCCGTAGCATTGTTGGTGGAGGGCGATTCGTCCAGTGTCTGTTTTTCTTCACTTGAAGCTGCGCTGTGCAATCCAGATGTGCAAGTGAGACTTTTTGGTAAGCCGGAAGTTCATGGCAAACGTCGAATGGGGGTAGTTTTGGCCCAATCTGAAAGCGTTGATGAGGCGAAGAAGCTTGCGCAGAAAGCGGCGGACAGCATTGTCGTTGAGCTTGAACCAGAAATGAAACAAGAGTGAGCTTGTAAAATAAAAAGAGCGTGCTTTACTTATAAATTACCCATTAGGAACTTTTCCCCTAAAAGTTAAAAATGGAGTTGACGGTGAGAAGGATGTGCGTATAATGCGCCCCACTTCGACGGGGAAGCCGGTCGGAGGGGAGGGAAAGAAGCTGGTTTGAGAGAGCCGGCGGCGCTAAAAAGGAGTTGACACTGAGAAACGAAAGTGTAGAATGCGCGCCTCGGTCGGAGAGAGTCTCCGAAAGAGAAAGTTCTTTAAAAAGTTAATCAAGCAATTTGTTGTGGGCGCTAACTGAGGCGGATCTGGAAAAGATTAAGTCTTAAGTTAGTGACTCGTACAATTCATGAGTGAGTAATCACTCAAGAGTACAGTAGTTTTAACTTGAGCAAGATTAAGAATCTTAATGATTCACACTCTTTAAACTGAAGAGTTTGATCATGGCTCAGATTGAACGCTGGCGGCAGGCTTAACACATGCAAGTCGAGCGGTAACAGTCCTTCGGGAGCTGACGAGCGGCGGACGGGTGAGTAAAGCATAGGAATCTGCCTGTTAGAGGGGGATAGCCCGGGGAAACTCGGATTAATACCGCATACGCCCTACGGGGGAAAGCAGGGGATCTTCGGACCTTGCGCTAACAGATGAGCCTATGTCGGATTAGCTAGTTGGTAGGGTAAGAGCCTACCAAGGCGACGATCCGTAACTGGTCTGAGAGGATGATCAGTCACACTGGAACTGAGACACGGTCCAGACTCCTACGGGAGGCAGCAGTGGGGAATATTGGACAATGGGGGCAACCCTGATCCAGCCATGCCGCGTGTGTGAAGAAGGCCTTCGGGTTGTAAAGCACTTTCAGTGGGGAGGAAAGGGCAGTTGCTAATATCAGCTGCAGTTGACGTTACCCACAGAAGAAGCACCGGCAAACTCCGTGCCAGCAGCCGCGGTAATACGGAGGGTGCGAGCGTTAATCGGAATTACTGGGCGTAAAGCGCGCGTAGGCGGTTGCTTAAGCTAGATGTGAAATCCCCGGGCTCAACCTGGGAACTGCATTTAGAACTGGGCGACTAGAGTTTTGGAGAGGAGGGTAGAATTCCAGGTGTAGCGGTGAAATGCGTAGAGATCTGGAGGAATACCAGTGGCGAAGGCGGCCCTCTGGCCAAAAACTGACGCTGAGGTGCGAAAGCGTGGGGAGCAAACAGGATTAGATACCCTGGTAGTCCACGCCGTAAACGATGAGAACTAGCCGTTGGGGTCCTTAGAGACTTTAGTGGCGCAGCTAACGCGATAAGTTCTCCGCCTGGGGAGTACGGCCGCAAGGTTAAAACTCAAATGAATTGACGGGGGCCCGCACAAGCGGTGGAGCATGTGGTTTAATTCGAAGCAACGCGAAGAACCTTACCTGGCCTTGACATCCAGAGAACTTTCCAGAGATGGATTGGTGCCTTCGGGAACTCTGAGACAGGTGCTGCATGGCTGTCGTCAGCTCGTGTTGTGAAATGTTGGGTTAAGTCCCGTAACGAGCGCAACCCTTGTCCCTATTTGCCAGCACTTCGGGTGGGAACTTTAGGGAGACTGCCGGTGACAAACCGGAGGAAGGTGGGGACGACGTCAAGTCATCATGGCCCTTACGGCCAGGGCTACACACGTGCTACAATGGGGCGTACAGAGGGTTGCGAAGCCGCGAGGTGGAGCTAATCTCTTAAAGCGTCTCGTAGTCCGGATTGGAGTCTGCAACTCGACTCCATGAAGTCGGAATCGCTAGTAATCGCGAATCAGAATGTCGCGGTGAATACGTTCCCGGGCCTTGTACACACCGCCCGTCACACCATGGGAGTGGGTTGCACCAGAAGTAGCTAGTCTAACCTTCGGGGGGACGGTTACCACGGTGTGATTCATGACTGGGGTGAAGTCGTAACAAGGTAGCCGTAGGGGAACCTGCGGCTGGATCACCTCCTTAAACGATATCCAACTGTCTCAGTTTGGCGTCCACAACAAATTGCTTGATTGGCGAGTAGAGAGCTTACTTAAGGGTCATCAGACCCGTGACGCAATCGAGAGATTGCAAGTTCTGGGTCTGTAGCTCAGGTGGTTAGAGCGCACCCCTGATAAGGGTGAGGTCGGTGGTTCAAGTCCACCCAGACCCACCAGAATTTCCTTGTTCTTGGTGAAAACTAAGTGTGATTAGGAAGATTATGGGGCTGTAGCTCAGCTGGGAGAGCGCCTGCCTTGCACGCAGGAGGTCAGCGGTTCGATCCCGCTCAGCTCCACCATTCCATGAATGGTAGTAGTACGGTTGACGATTAAGTAAGTGAAAGCTGACGGTTTGAGATGTTAGAAACGAATACAGCATGAAAGTTTCAGAAAGATGACTGTATTGGTTTCTGGCATTTGGTCAGAGAAGCTCTTTAACAATTTGGATAAGCAAAGTAAAAACCAACACGTAGTGATGAACGAAGTTTGTTTGTCACACAACGGATAGGTTTTACTGAGTAGTTATACTCAAGCGCAATATCGGCAAATTATTGTTACGGTGAAACCAGCGCTGTATAGCTTGAAGTGATGGCAGTAATGAAATTACTTCGGGTTATATGGTCAAGTGAATAAGCGCATACGGTGGATGCCTTGGCAACTGGAGGCGATGAAAGACGTGGAAGCCTGCGATAAGCGTCGGCGAGGTGGCAAACAACCTTTGACCCGGCGATCTCTGAATGGGGAAACCCACCTGATTTATCAGGTATCCTGCACTGAATCCATAGGTGTAGGAGGCGAACCGGGGGAACTGAAACATCTAAGTACCCCGAGGAAAAGAAATCAACCGAGATTCCCTTAGTAGCGGCGAGCGAACGGGGAGCAGCCCTTAAGCTTTGTGACAGATAGGAGAACGCTCTGGAAAGTGCGGCCATAGTGGGTGACAGCCCCGTATCTGAAATCTTATCAAAGTGAAATCGAGTAGGTCGGGACACGTGTTATCTTGACTGAATATGGGGGGACCATCCTCCAAGGCTAAATACTCCCAGTTGACCGATAGTGAACCAGTACCGTGAGGGAAAGGCGAAAAGAACCCCTGTGAGGGGAGTGAAATAGAACCTGAAACCGTATGCGTACAAGCAGTGGGAGCAGATTTATTCTGTGACTGCGTACCTTTTGTATAATGGGTCAGCGACTTACGTTTAGTGGCGAGCTTAACCGAATAGGGGAGGCGTAGGGAAACCGAGTCTGAATAGGGCGAATTAGTCGCTAGGCGTAGACCCGAAACCGAGTGATCTAGCCATGGGCAGGTTGAAGGTTGAGTAACATCAACTGGAGGACCGAACCGAAATCTGTTGAAAAAGATTCGGATGACTTGTGGCTGGGGGTGAAAGGCCAATCAAACTCGGAGATAGCTGGTTCTCCCCGAAAGCTATTTAGGTAGCGCCTCGGACGAACGCCTACGGGGGTAGAGCACTGTTTGGGCTAGGGGGTCATCTCGACTTACCAACCCCATGCAAACTCCGAATACCGTAGAGTGATATCCGGGAGACACACGGCGGGTGCTAACGTCCGTCGTGAAGAGGGAAACAACCCAGACCGCCAGCTAAGGCCCCCAAGTCCATGTTAAGTGGGAAACGATGTGGGAAGGCACAGACAGCTAGGAGGTTGGCTTAGAAGCAGCCACCCTTTAAAGAAAGCGTAATAGCTCACTAGTCGAGTCGGCCTGCGCGGAAGATGTAACGGGGCTCAAACATGGCGCCGAAGCTGCGGATTCATCCAATGGATGAGTGGTAGGGGAGCGTTCTGTAAGCTGATGAAGGTGGATCGAGAGGTCTGCTGGAGGTATCAGAAGTGCGAATGCTGACATGAGTAACGATAATGCGGGTGAAAAACCCGCACGCCGGAAGACCAAGGGTTCCTGCGCAACGCTAATCGGCGCAGGGTGAGTCGGCCCCTAAGGCGAGACCGAAAGGTGTAGTCGATGGGAAATCGGTTAAAATTCCGATACTTTGTATTGCTGCGATGGGGGGACGGAGAAGGCTAGGTCAGCCTGGGATTGGTAGTCCAGGTTTAAGCCTGTAGGCAGTGTGTTTAGGCAAATCCGGACACACAATGCTGAGGGGTGATGACGAACTCTCTTTAAGAGAGTGAAGTGATTGATGCCCAGCTTCCAGGAAAAGCCTCTAAGCTTCAGGCAATACGAAACCGTACCCCAAACCGACACAGGTGGTCAGGTAGAGAATACCAAGGCGCTTGAGAGAACTCGGGTGAAGGAACTAGGCAAAATGGTGCCGTAACTTCGGGAGAAGGCACGCCGTCATGTACGTGAAGGCCCTGCGGCTGGAGCGGAAGGCGGTCGAAGATACCAGGCCCCTGCGACTGTTTATTAAAAACACAGCACTCTGCAAACACGAAAGTGGACGTATAGGGTGTGACGCCTGCCCGGTGCCGGAAGGTTAATTGATGGGGTTAGCGTAAGCGAAGCTCTTGATCGAAGCCCCGGTAAACGGCGGCCGTAACTATAACGGTCCTAAGGTAGCGAAATTCCTTGTCGGGTAAGTTCCGACCTGCACGAATGGCGTAACGATGGGGGCGCTGTCTCCACCCGAGACTCAGTGAAATTGAAATCGCTGTGAAGATGCAGTGTATCCGCGGCTAGACGGAAAGACCCCGTGAACCTTTACTATAGCTTCACAGTGGACTTTGAACCTGCTTGTGTAGGATAGGTGGGAGGCTTTGAAGCGAGGACGCCAGTTCTCGTGGAGCCATCCTTGAAATACCACCCTGGCATGTTTGAGGTTCTAACTCTGACTGGTAATCCCGGTCGAGGACACTGTGTGGTGGGTAGTTTGACTGGGGCGGTCTCCTCCAAAAGAGTAACGGAGGAGCACGAAGGTGCGCTAAGTACGGTCGGACATCGTACGGTTAGTGTAAAGGCAAAAGCGCGCTTAACTGCGAGACAAACACGTCGAGCAGGTACGAAAGTAGGTCTTAGTGATCCGGTGGTTCTGTATGGAAGGGCCATCGCTCAACGGATAAAAGGTACTCCGGGGATAACAGGCTGATACCGCCCAAGAGTTCACATCGACGGCGGTGTTTGGCACCTCGATGTCGGCTCATCACATCCTGGGGCTGAAGCCGGTCCCAAGGGTATGGCTGTTCGCCATTTAAAGTGGTACGCGAGCTGGGTTTAGAACGTCGTGAGACAGTTCGGTCCCTATCTGCCGTGGACGTTGGAGATTTGAGGAGAGTTGCTCCTAGTACGAGAGGACCGGAGTGAACGAACCGCTGGTGTTCGGGTTGTGATGCCAATCGCATTGCCCGGTAGCTATGTTCGGACGGGATAACCGCTGAAAGCATCTAAGCGGGAAGCCCCCTTCAAGATAAGATCTCCCTGAGGACTTGATCCTCCTAAAGGGCCCTTGTAGACCACGAGGTTGATAGGCTGGGTGTGTAAGCGCTGCGAGGCGTTGAGCTAACCAGTACTAATTGCCCGAGAGGCTTGACCATATAACACCGAAGTAATTTACCGGTATTGATTGAGTATAACTGCTTATCCAAGTTAAAGGTCTTCTGACCAAGCGCCAACTAGACAAGCTAGAACTAAGACAAAGCTTAACGGTTTTGCCTGATGATCATAGCGGACTGGAACCACCTGATCCCATTCCGAACTCAGAAGTGAAACAGTCCAGCGCCGATGGTAGTGTGGATTCCCATGCAAGAGTAGGTCGTCGTCAGGCTCTTAATACGAAGAACCCGTCCTCGTGACGGGTTTTTTTATGCCTGGAGTTTATGCCCAGGCCAGGCGTCAGAGCCCCTCTTACTATTCCCGTAGAGCGCTTCATCTACCACAAACAAACCCTTCAAGCTCAGTGAAAGTCCCTTGATCGCGACTCCAGTTCCTCCAGGTGCGGCGTCAGGTCCGTCAAACGATGGGCGATGACGTGCGCTACGCTCCCTTCGTCATCCTTATCGATCTCTCCGTATACCATTAGCTGTCGCGCTTTGATGAGGACGTCCATCTGCGCCATCGCTGTTTTTTTCCAAACAATGATATTGATTGAGCCCGTTTCATCTTCCAGCGTGATAAAAGTTACTCCTGTCGAGGTTTTTGGGCGTTGCCTGTTGATGACCACGCCTGCTACATAGGTCTTGAGGCCTGCTTTTTGTTTGATCAGTTCAACCGCTGCTAAGCAGTGAGGTATTAGATTAGCCTCTCGAAGATAGGCGAGGGGGTGGTCACTTAGCACTACGCCTGTGCTGGCATGATCTTCATAAATGCTGTCCAGACGGCTGGGAGGCTTGAAGTCTACGCTTCTGTGTTCAAACTCGGAGAAGAGTTGATAATAATAAAGAAAGCCTGAGCACTCCCAGCGCTGCTGATATCTATTGTCGCCTAACGAAGTCAGAGCGTTGGCTGAGGCAAGGGCTTCAAGATCTTTCCTGGTTATTTTTGGGAGATGCATTACCTGAGCGAGAGAAGTAAATCCTTCGCCGGATCTATGCTTAACAATAGAGATGGCGGCTTCTTCTGATAATCCTTTAACGAGCCGGAACCCTAGCCGTAAAGCTCCTTCTTTTGTGTTACCAGGGTGTGGCTCTAAGCGATGCTCCCAGTAACTACTCTTTATATCCACGGGTAAGACGATAACGCCATGTCGTTGAGCGTCTTGGACTAATTGCCAGGGAGCATAAAACCCCATTGGCTGACTGTTTAAGAGCGCGCAGCAAAAAGCAGAAGGGTAATAGTATTTTAGCCAGCCTGAATGATAGGCCAGCAGTGCAAAACTGGCGGCGTGAGACTCAGGAAAGCCGTATTCGCCGAAGCCCTCTATCTGTCGGCATAAACGCTGGATATATTCTTGGCGTATACCTTTGTTCAGCAGATTGGTTATCAGCTTATCCATTAACTTGCCCATATGGCCGCGGCGTTTCCAGCTAGCCATAGAGCGCCTTAGTTCTTCTGCTTCTTCGGAAGTGAAGCCCGCTCCGACAATAGCTATGGCGATAACCTGTTCCTGAAAGATGGGAACGCCGAAGGTTCGCTTCAGTATGGGTTTTAGCTCAGGTAATGGGACGTCTTCAGGATCTTCCAGATTATGTCGTCTACGCAGATAGGGGTGAACCATATCGCCATGGATCGGCCCAGGCCTGACAATAGCTACTTGCACCACAAGGTCATAATACCTTTCGGGTCTGAGACGAGGAAGCATGTTCATTTGGGCGCGAGACTCCACCTGAAAGAGTCCAACTGTGTCAGCTTGCTGCAACATGTCATAAACTTGGGAATCTTCATCCTTGGGAATGCTTTCCAAAGAAAACGTCTCCCCCGTTATTTCACTAATATATGTCGTACATTTTTTCAGTGCTGTCAGCATGCCCAACGCCAATACATCGACTTTCATTAATCCAAGAGACTCAAGGTCGTCTTTGTCCCACTGTATGACTGTGCGGTCTTCCATTGCGGCATTTTCTATTGGGACAAGTTCAACCAAGGGGCCGGCGGATAAAACAAAGCCGCCTACGTGCTGAGATAAGTGTCTTGGAAAGCCTAATAATTCAGGTAGTAACTCTTTAAAACAAGTCAGAATATGATTGTCTTGGGAGACTTGGGGCGTGATGACTTCATCTATCCAGTCTTGTCCGCGATAACGCCAACCATAGTTAGCGATTACATTTTCGAGCTGCAATAAATCGACACCCAGGGCCTTACCCAAGTCTCTTATTGCGCTTTTGGGGCGATAAGTGATTACAGTTGCAGCAATGGCGCAGCGCTCACGTCCGTAGCGCTGATAGAGGTATTGGATAACTTCTTCTCTACGCGCATTTTCGAAGTCCACATCAATATCTGGAGGCTCATCACGTCCCTTGGATATAAAGCGCTCAAAAAGGAGGCTGGCTCTGGTGGGATCAACAGCGGTGATACCAAGACAATAGCAAACCACAGAGTTTGCGGCCGAGCCTCTTCCCTGACAGAGAATATCTGATTTTTTTGCATAATCCACGATGTCGAAAATGGTTAGGAAGTAATACTCGTATTGCAGCTCACTGATGATCTTGAGCTCTTTCTCCAGCGTAACTAGAACCGTTTCAGGTATGCCTTGTGGATAACGAAGATGGGCCCCTTCATATGTTAGACGACGTAGATAAGCGCTGGGATCGTCACCTTTTGGGACGACCTCTTTGGGGTATTGGTAGCGGATTTCATTCAACTCAAAGGTGCATTGCGCCGCGATCTTTAAGCTTTCTTGTATGGCGCTAGAGGGATAAATCTCATGGATTTCGCTTAAAGGGCGTAGATAGTTCTCCGCATTAGGGGCCAGGCGCTCTTTTATGGAATCCACTGATTGATTGAGGCGAATTGCTGTCAGTGCGTCGTGCAGGCGCTTTCGCTCGGGTATATGCATCTTGACCCCATTGCTGCACACAACAGGAAGGTTATAGGCGCTGGATAGTGTTTGTATAAGCTCAGACTCTGAGTCGTCTGCTTCTGATAAGGATAGCTCTAACAGTAGCCATAGACGGCCAGAGAATGCTTGCGCTAACGCTGGAATAAACTCTTGATCACTTTGTTTGGGACGCCAAAGTAAGAGGCCTTGCTTGATGCTTTCATTAAGGTCGTGAGGTGAAAATCGATAGTCGCCTTTTTCTGCTTTTCTCCTGCAGTCGGTAATAAAGCGGCAGAGTTCCCCATAAGCCTTTTTATGGGGAGCCAGTACGACAAAGCAATTTCCTTCATAATGAAACTCGCTGCCAATGATTAGCTTAAAGGCTGAAGCCCCAGCAATTTCCTCCCTTAGCCGTCGTAGTTCACGCCACGCTTTGACTGCGCCAGCGACAGAGCACTCGTCCGTGATCGCCAAGGCGCTGTAGCCCTGTTCAATGGCTTGTTGCACTAGCTCTTCAGGATGAGATGCGCCTTTTAGAAATGAATAGTTGCTGATGCAATGGAGTTCGGCGAAAAACATGGTGAAACTGCTGAGTTAGGAAAAAAATCCGTGACGGAACCACTGTTTTTCAGGGGTGTGAAAAATCCAGTGCAAACTGTTGTTTGTGGTGGCGGCGACATAGTAGTCCCGCCTTACGGCATATTTATCCCACCAACCCGAGTCTATGCGTAGTGGTCCATGAAGCAGCTTATAAGACTCAATATTGATAGGGGATGCCGAAGGCAGAAGCCAAAGCGGCAGTGGTGATGTTTGTGAGAGAGGGTATTTTTCAAGCGCCGGTAAAGGTGTCTGCTGGGTTTTGAGTTCTGGTCTATGGTCTGTGGTAAGCCTAAGAAAGTGCACATGTTCGGAGCTCAGCCGGGCAGCCAGCCTATTGAGCAAGCGTGTTTTTTCTGCAGCGATATTTTCGTTGAAGTGGATGAATAAATACTCTGATTGTTGTGGCGCTTCTTCAAAATGGGAGGCGAAAAGCTCAACCATTACAACTGGGGCGGACAGTTCTATCCTTTCCAAGCTCTTATTCAGTACGTATAACCAGGACTCTGGTCGGTTATCTCCCTGTGCGAGTCTGATGCTCTCCAGGGTTGGCGGTTGATGGCGATGAATAAGGCGTACTTCTAATGACTGACTAATCAGACAGCGCTCCTGTAAAAAAAGACAGAACTCTTTAATGGCTTTGGCTAAGTAGAAGAGCAGAGGCTGCAGGCTTTCATACTCCTGCTCCAGGTCCATCCGCTTTTTAAAACGACATGGCGGAGTAAAAGGCGAAGGCCGCCATGGTTTGCGGCCAAGCGCGTGGTCAAGGTACAAAGCGAGGTCGGCATCAATTCGATACGCAAGATCGCAGCTTGGAAGTTTGGCGATATCATAAATGGTTTTCAGGCCCACCTTGCGCAGTTTATATTCAATACGACTCTCCAGTTTCAGGCGATCTAATTTCAGGTGCTTAAGCACCCGCCAAAAACTCTCAGCATTAACGTCTTTTTCTATGTCGGAGCGAGCAAGGAGGCGCGCTGCTTTGGGGTGGGGCGCTGTTGCGCTCAATACTGTAACCCTAAAGCTTGAAAAAGCTTGTTGAATGACCTGGCGCAATTGCAATGGGCTTACATACAGGCGTTTCATTGAGGCGACTTCCAAGTACAAACCGTCAGGCTCGTCCAGGCTTACCCAGGATGAAAAGCGGTTAGCGATTTGCGCTGCTCGGTGCATTGCTTGAGTCTGCTTGTACGGTTTTATGTCGAGAACCTGCAAGGTGGGACATAGGCAAAAAGCGGTGTTTAAGAGCATCCCTGAGTCTACGCCCGAGTGTGACGCGCTCGCGTTTGCGTCAACAATGACAGAACCACCTTCATGAATCAGGGCAATGGGAGTGGTTTCTGCGAAGTCTGGACTCCACGTTTCTGCGTAAAGGTGTGGGAAGTAGAGATATAACCATCGCATAAGATCATGCCGCCTTTAGCTTACTTGGTTCTTTCCCTATGAGCGTCGCTTTCAGCCGCTACGTGAAGTGAGGGCTGCCTAAAAAGAGAGGGCGAATGAAGCGAATCTATGGCTACCTTGGCTGTCATCCACCCTCTGCGTTGTTTTAGGATCTCTACACATAAGCCTCCCTGGGAGAGCGCATTTAAACGAACTCTTAATGAACTGGGCGAGTTGGCGTACTGTTTATCCTGAAACAGGAAGCACGGTTTTTGCTGTTGAGCTGCAATAATCTGTAGTCGACGCACGTGTTCTGGCCGCATGCTCTGCGGCCACG
Source organism: Hahella sp. HNIBRBA332 (assembly GCF_030719035.1). Classification (NCBI taxonomy): domain Bacteria; kingdom Pseudomonadati; phylum Pseudomonadota; class Gammaproteobacteria; order Oceanospirillales; family Hahellaceae; genus Hahella; species Hahella aquimaris. Next base: position 3,608,152 of record NZ_CP132203.1, on the reverse strand, counting down.
CCAATACCGCTGCGGATGACGAGCTTTTCAAACTTTCTTCGATCGACCAGAGCAAATCCCTGCGAGATTGAGGCTGAATTATCAGGTTATTGTAGAGACTCAAACCGCCATTAATTAAGGCGGGCGCATATAGGGGATATGGCGGCGCCACCCACAGTATCCACTGGTCTTGATGACTTAATGGAGCCAACGCCGGAAACAAAAGGCTGACCTCTCCCAAGCCTGGAGACCTATATCCTATTTCAGTCACGCCATCCGCAGGCCACCCACCATCAGCCAATGCCTGATTCAAAGTTGGAAAGCCGGTATCCAATCCTTTTATTGAGGCTGAGGAGAAATGTCTTCCCCGCCATACTTGACCGCGATTAATAGCTTGTTCTAGCCCTGATTTGTTCATTGTCTGAGTAGGATTAAGCTGAAATGAGAATACTGTATATAAAAACAGTATTTTTGTCAAAATAGATACCTCTTACTCTTTTTTAGCCCATAGATATTCCGTTATGCTTTCAAGCGGCTCCGCTTAAAATAAGCGGTTATAGGAAAAGCGAAACGTGTTGCAACGAGGGATTCATGGAAATACGAGAGGCGTTAGAACAGGACTTTGAACAGATTTGGCGGATATTTCACTCTGTGGTTGTCGCGGGAGAAACCTATGCTTACGCCCCTGACACAAGTAAAGAAGAAGCCTATGAGCTGTGGCTGCGACAGCCGCAGAAGACCTATGTCGCAGTTGAAGGCGAGACGGTCTTGGGCACTTATTACCTGAAGCAAAATCAATTGGGATTGGGTTCTCATGTCAGCAACTGTGGCTATATGGTGGCGGAAGCTGCGCGTGGCAAAGGCGTGGCGGCGTCACTGTGCGAACACTCGCAAGCCATGGCGAAAAAGTACGGATACAAAGCCATGCAATTCAACTTTGTGGTATCCACCAACGAAGTTGCTGTTAATCTGTGGCGTAAGTTGGGCTATGACATCGCTGGCCGCCTTCCCAAAGCTTTCCGTCACTCAAAGCTTGGACTGGTGGATGCCTTGGTTATGTATAAATGGTTGGGGGATTAGTTGGTAGAGAAGAGGCCGAGACTGTAATTTAATTTGTGTATCTGCCTATCACTAGTACCCTATAGCGGGGTTAAGGATAGGTAGACAATGAACCAGAAAGAATTAGAAGCATTTGCCCGTGAGGCAGCCAAATCTCTGAAAACAGAAAAGGATCTCAACGAGTTCCGTCAGATGCTCACCAAGGCGACCGTGGAAGCCGCGCTCAATGCAGAGCTGGATGTGCATCTGGGATACGAGAAACATCAATCTTCAAATTCAGACAATAGCCGTAACGGCTATTCCAGCAAGACCCTCCGTACCGAGGACGGTCAGTTTGAAGTTAATACTCCCAGAGATCGTCAGGGCAGCTTTGAGCCTCTACTGGTCAAGAAGCAGCAGACCCGCTTCACCACCATGGACGACAAGATTCTCAGCCTCTACGCCAAAGGCATGAGCACCCGAGAGATCGTGGCCACCTTTAAGGAAATGTATGGCGCGGATGTCTCTCCCACCTTAATCTCCAAAGTCACGGATGCCGTGATTGAGCGGGTGGTGGAATGGCAGTCTCGTCCTCTGGATGCGGTTTATCCCATCGTATACCTGGACTGTATTGTGGTGAAGATCCGCCAGGATAAGCAGGTGATCAACAAGGCGATCTATCTTGCCTTGGGAGTGAATCTGGAAGGTCACAAAGAACTGTTAGGGATGTGGATCTCTGAAACCGAAGGGGCGAAGTTCTGGCTTAATGTGCTGACCGAGTTACAGAACCGGGGCGTGAAGGACATTCTGATCGCCTGTGTGGATGGTCTGAAGGGTTTCCCCGAAGCGATCAATACCGTGTATCCCCAAACCCGGATACAGCTCTGTATCGTGCACATGGTGCGCAATGCGGTGAAGTATGTGCCATGGAAAGACTATAAGCCGGTCACAACAGATCTGAAGCGGATCTACCAATCGGCCACCGAAGAGGAAGCCCTCTCAGAGCTGGACAAATTTGCCGAACGATGGGATGAGAAATATCCCCAGATCAGCCGATCCTGGCGGCTTCACTGGGAGAATCTCAACACTCTGTTCCGCTACCCGGAAGACATTCGCAGGGCCATCTACACGACCAATGCCATTGAGTCCCTTAACAGCGTCATTAGGAAAGTGATCAAGAAACGGAAGCTGTTCCCCACGGATGATTCCGCGAGAAAGGTGGTGTATCTGGCGATCATGGATGCGTCGAAGAAATGGACGATGCCGATCAGGAATTGGAAGTCAGCGCTGAACCGATTTATGATCGAGTTCGAAGATCGCTTAACGGAGTATCTTTAATAACCAGGCAGATACACAGAATTATTTACAGGGTCAAGAGGCCATAGGTAGTGTCACCTATGGCCATGATTGGCTTACTGCTTGCTAAGCATCATTTCAACGCTTTCAGTCTGTGGAGACTCCAATACCCACTTTTGATTTGCGTTTTGGAACTTCTCAAGTGAACTTAGTTTTGTATTGGAAACCTGAGACATCCATTTAGAGTTAATGTCGTGAGAGTCTCCTTCCACGAGAATCGATAACAAACGACTTTCTGAGCTTATAAAGCGTTGCTCATACCAGCTTATGAAACTGTCTTTGTTAATGTTTTTCGCTGCTTCAGCCATACGCTTGTGTGAGTCAAAGTGCAAACTACCGTTCTTGACCTCTTTCCAATATGCGTAGGCTTTGTTTTCCAGTTCTTTGTCTGCATTTAACTCTGTAATTAGGGTGCTTTTAAAGATGTTGAAGTCTTTTTCCTGCATGCCGGTTAGTATTACAAGGAAGTCTTTCATAAAGTTTAATGTTTCTTTCTCCAGCTTGTCAGGACCTGAAACCGGCGATTGCATTTTAAACTTCATACCAGGAATGTTGAGGTAGTTGTTTGATGTCGCATGAACTACGTACCCTAGTTGTTTCTCTGTCCGCAGCTCTTTAAAGAAGGATTCAGATAGCATTTTCTCCAATAGCTCAAAATGAGCGCGCTCCTCATAGCTTGCAGAGGCCCCCTGTACGTAGACAAGGGAAACGGAGTCTGTAAATTCTGACTCTTCAAATACCCGAGTGACGCCTTTTGGCATACGCATTACATACTCCTTTATTCTTGGCGTACTTTTTTTATTAATGATTGCGTCGGCCACCATTTTATTCCATGTCTCTGCTTGAGGTTGCTCAACGTTGCCGTAAGCAAGTGAAGTAACATGTAAGTTGTCCTTGAAGTCCTCAAGAAGGTTGATCATTCTTGAATAGGAGGCGCCTTGCATGCCCATTGCGAGGTCAGAGCGACTATAGCTTGGACTATTGATAACACTGTCCGCTGTTTCTTGAGCAACAGTTAATGGGTGGGCCTCCTCTGTATATTTTTTCAAAAACTCCAACCATCCGTATCTGTATCCTTCATAGCGGCGCTCCTTCACCCTAAAAGTTTTTATTTCTTCCAATGTTTGCGAAAGCAGGAGTTCTACGCTTTCAGGATAGCCATGGAAGTGCAGCGCTATTCCATTTTTTTGCCTTTCGATACTTAAGTTAGTGTTTACTTCTTCAGCAATAAGCGTTTGATGTTCAAGTTTCTTTCTCAGTAGATTCCAGAAAAGTTGCGTAAGCGCTGCATTTCTTCGGTCTTCGTCCATTTCTGGGGAGCGCAGCAATACAAAGTAGTAAGCTAATGGACTGCCTGCCTTGGTATCTTTGCCGTACCAAGCCTTAATGTTTGGATGTGTGCTCAGTAGCTCGGGCGAGGCGGCTATATCGCCGCTGATCTGCACTTGTCCTTTCGGCAGAAAAGGATTCGCGGGGGGGCGAGCCATGTAATAGCTCTCCTTGGGTAAGTAATGCTTTTGCTCTGAAGTTGAAAGCATGCTTACCGAATAGGGAGTGCTGAACCACTTGGATTCTTTGGATAGAACGAAGTCGGGGTGGGTGACGATCGCCATCATGTTATCGGGACGAATGGCTTCAAGAATCTTTTGATAAAGCGAGGGGTTGAACTCTTCCGCGACATATCCTTTGGCCGCAGCGTAGTTTGGGCCATAAAGGTTTAAATTATGAGCGGCATTAGCGATATTGAAATCGTTAAAGTAGCACCATTGCAAACCTCGGGCTTTTTGAAATTCATTAAATCTCCATTCTTCCAGCGGCTCTTTCTTTAGAATGTCGACATACGCCATCAGACGCCTGATAACGTCCCAGTATTGTTCGCCCCCTTTGTAATGAAGGTTTATATATATTTCAATTCGTGAGGCGCCTGGGTCGTCGGTGTTGAACCGGACGCTTACGCCTTGAGCGTAGCTGTAACCCCTCAGGTTGCTGGATAGCGTCTGAGGAACTTGTTGCTCAAGTAAAAAGCGGATGAACTCTTCTGGCGCCGCCTTATACTCTTCCCGGATATCAGATATTGGGAAGTAAAGAATCATGTACCTTTCCAGGTCATTGAACTTGGTCTTCACCAAAGAAGGAATACGGCTCAATTTAAGAGGCTCTTGGTTTGGCGGAACTACCTTCTGACGCACAGGCAGGCGCTTAAACTTTTCTTTGGCCAGAGATTCCAATACTTCGTTAGGTTGTGGAGCGCTAATTACCAAAGACATTTTTTCTGCACTATAGTGCGTCGTCCACCAAGCCCTCACCCGATCAGCGAGCTCTTGGTCGCTGAAAGCTTCGAAAGATTTCGCATTACCCATTCCAAAACGCGTAATGGGGTGGTTGGTCGCGAATGCCTCTGATGCTGCATCGGTCAGGCGCCAATAAACCATGTCCTTTCTATACTGGTACTCCGCCTGGATTGCGTTCCTTTCTCTTCCTACGTAGGTTGAATCCAGTTTGGGAGCCGACATGGCGTCGGCGAACAGGTCCAGGGCGCCTTCCAGATGCTGGGGCTCAACATCAAAGTGATAATTGGTGGCGTTATAATCGGTGGAGGCGTTGGTTGAACCTCCATGCTGCGCCAGATAAGTCTGTAAGGCGTCTGCATCCGGATACTTCTCTGAGCCAAGAAAAAGCATATGCTCCAGGAAGTGCGCCATACCCAATATATCCTGAGGGTCTTGCTGAGTTCCTACGGAGGCTTCAAGAGATATACTGGCTTTGCTTACTGATGGATCTGAAATTGTCAGCACTTTCAGTCCATTGTCTAGCTCTAGATAAGAGTATTGTTTTGGTTGCTCGCACTCTTTGGGAAGCAATGGGGTAATTTCTTCAGCGTATGCGTTAACAGATAAAGTCAAAGCGCAGGCTGCATAAATAACGTGTGTAAAACAGCGAAAAAACACTCAAAACTCCAGTGATCAGACTAATCTTGTTGGGGAAAACACTATTTATCAGGGGGTATGGGGCTACTGCATTGGTGGGAATGCTACGAAAAGGACGATTCCGTTCGATGGAGCTCCAACATACTACTGGTTAAGCCAGCGCACTAGTTTATAAGCTTTTTCTCAAAATATTAACTAAATTTTAGAAACCAAGTGTAGTCGTATTAACGTCAGCCTGCTGAGCAGGAATTACCATCGCCCAGTAATTTGAGTAGAAGTAATAAAGGAGCCCCCATGCCAAGCCTGGGATTACAGACTGATTTGATGTTCAGCCGGTATTCCGGTGTGGTTGAGGATGTGGGCCGGTATGTTGTGATTACCACGCCGAGCAATCCAAATTATTACTTCGGCAATTATCTGTTGTTGAAGACGCCGCCGCGGGCCGATCAGTGGACTGATCTGGAGTTGGATTTTGCGCGTTATGTTGGCGCGCCGCCGCGTATTAAACATTTTGCGTTTCAATGGCGCGTCAGCGATGAAGAGGATGGGGCGGATATGAGCGGTTTTATGCAGCGAGGTTATGAGTACATGGAATGTGCGGTCCTCACTGCAAAGCAATCAGCCTTGTCAGAGCCGCAAAAAATTAACGCCGAGGTTAATGTGCGAATGCTGCAGTCGGAGAAGGATTGGCGCGCCTGGTATGAACTTGAGTTGCAGGAGCGGGATGTCGATCAGCCGATGGAGGAGTATGTCGCCTTCCTTCAAGGCGTTCGGGATATGTACCGCAGCATGATCGTCGCAGGAAGAGGTAATTGGTTCGGCGCGTTTCAACAGGGAGAGTTGGTGGGCAGCGTTGGTCTCTTTTTTGATGAGCGTATCGGCCGATTTCAGAATGTGCTCACCAAGTCCTCCCATCGAAGCCGGGGAATTTGCCACGCGTTGGTGTATGCCATTGCGAAAGCGGGGTTTGATCGGGCGGATATACTGGTCATGGTGGCGGATGAGAACTATCACGCTGCGCGAATCTATGAGTCGTTAGGGTTTCAGCCCAGCGAACGTCAGGCGAGTCTATGTCGTCGTAACGAGGGCGAACGTAAATGGGGAAAGGATAGCGGAGAGGAGGCGAGCAAGCCGGAATAACTCTCCGGCCTGCTTGTGGACCAGGATCAGTTGCCGGTTTTCAGCTTCTGCCAGTAATCGTTATAAATTTCCATGGCTTCGCCTACGTCCTGCTGGAAGTCGCCTTTCTGGATGACTTCGGCGGGTGGGAAGATGGTTTGATTGTTACGCAGCTTTTCATCCAACAGGCTCAGCGCTGACTTGTTGGGAGTGGCATAGCCGATAAACTCCACGCAACGCTTGGCGATTTCCGGCTGCAGCATGAAATCGATAAACTTGAGCGCATTTTCCTTGTTCTCCGCGCCAGCGGGAATAGCGAAGCTGTCAACCCAGAATGCAGCGCCTTCTTTGGGATAGATATACTGAATGTCCGGGTTCTCCTGTTGCGCCTGGATTACTTCACCGTTCCAGATCATGCCCAGGTTGACGTCGCCGGCCATATAAGGCTCACGGGGCGCGTCTGAGTTGTATACCAATACATTGGGCATCAGGGTTTTCAGCAGTTCGTAAGCCTGTTTGATTTCCGCAGGATCAGTAGAGTTGCCGGAGTGGCCGTTGATTTTCAACGCCATGTGGAACACTTCGCGAACATCGTCCGTCAGCAGCAGGCCGCCTTTCCATTTGGGATCCCACAGGTCTTTCCAGGAGGTGATGCTCTTGGGATCGATCGCTTCCGCGTTAATGCCAATGCCCGTGCTCCCCCAAGTGTAAGGGATACTGTACTGGTTATCCGGATCATAGGGTTTGTTCAGCAGGTTCGGGTCCAGGTGCTTGAAGTTGGAAAGCTTGGACTTATCGATTGGCGCCAGCAAACCTTCTTTGCGCATTTTAGAGATGTAGTAACCAGAAGGCACGACAACGTCGTAGCCTTTACCCTGTTGTAGTTGGACTTTGGCGTACATGACTTCGTTGCTCTCGTAAGTGGCGTACTCCACTTCGATGCCGGTCTTGGCGGTGAACTCATCCAGCACGCCTTCAGGTATGTATTCCGTCCAGTTGTACACGACTACTTTTTCCGCCGCCCGGGCTGTGCCGATAGCGGCGAACAGGAAGCCTGCCGCGAAGAGGAAGCCAGTTACAAAGGAGGTTTTTTTCATGCTTCGGTTTTCCTTTTCATAAGTAGCGTCACCACCGTGACAAGAGTTAAAGAAATAATTAGCAATACTGTGGCCAACACATTCACCTCGGGCGAGATGCCCACTTTCACCATTGAGAAAACCCGAATAGGCAGAATCTCAAAGCCGGGTCCGGTTACGAATGAGCTGATAATGACATCGTCCAAAGACAGAGTGAAACTCAGCAGCCAGCCGGAAATAATGGCGGGCAGGATAATCGGTAAAATGATCAGGCGAAAGATGCGGCTTTCACTGGCGCCTAAATCCTGCGCCGCTTCCAGTAAATTATCGTCAAACCCTTTCAATTGGGCGTATACGGTAATCACTACGAAAGGCAGACAGAACGTGATGTGGGCGATCAACAAGGACCAGAACCCCAGTTGAATTCCCAGCGCGATAAAAATAACCAGAAAGGTGATCGCCAATACGATGTCCGGCGACATCATCACCACGAACAGCAAACTGCCGGCGGTCTTCTTGAGCGGAAATTTATAACGATAGATCGCCAGCGCCATCAACGCCCCAATGACTGTCGCCGCTGTCGCCGACAGGCAGGCGATCAGCAGTGAATTGCCGAAGGCGTTCATCAACGCATCGTTATTCCACAGTTTTTCATACCAGCGCCAGGAGAAGCCTTTCCAGTCATAGCCGTACTTGGATTCATTGAACGAGTTGACCACCAGCACCAGTATGGGCAGATACAGGTACAGGAAGATCAGGCCCAGAAAACCGGTTTTAAAGATTCTGGTCATCGAGTCCTCCCATGCGCTGCACTTTCTTGTTGGCGGCGTAATACAGCCATAGCATCAGCCCCATGATGACAATCAGCGTGACGCTGAAGGCGGAGCCGAACGGCCAGTCCCGCACCACCAGGAATTGATTCTTGATGATATTGCCCAACAGCAGGTTCTTGGCGCCGCCCAGCAGATCCGCGACATAGAACATGCCCATGGCCGGCAGAAAGACGATCAGGCAACCGGCGACCACGCCCGGCATCGTAAGCGGCAGCACGATATGATAGAAGCGCTGCCAGAATCCCGCGCCCAGATCATGGCCAGCCTCGATTAAATCTTTATCCAGTTTGTCGAAACTGGAGATCAACGGCAGCGCCATAAAGGGCAGCAGAATGTAAGTCAGGCCGAACACCACCGCAAACTCGGTGTAGATCATCTGAATGGGCGCATCGATGACGCCAATGGCCTCCAGCACCCAGTTGAACAGCCCCTTATTGCCAAGCAGAAGCTTGATGGCGTAAGTGCGGATCAGACTGTTGGTCCAAAAGGGGATGATCATCAGGAACATCATGAAGGCGCGCCAGGCTGGGGACATTTTGGCGACAATGTAGGCGAACGGGTAGCCGAGCAACAGACAGATCAGCGTGGCCTTGGCGGACAGCGCCAGACTCTGCCAGAAAACGTCGGCGTACAGGGGCTCCCAAATACGGGCGTAGGCGTCCAGCGTCATCGGCCAGACCGCCAGGTGCTCGGAGTCTGGCGTCATCACGCTGGTCAGCACCACCAGAAAGTGGGGCGCCAGAACGAACAACGCCAGCCACGCCAGCGTCAAAATGATGATGAAACGGCGAAAGGGCGATTGGCTCACGTCAGGACTCCGCTTTGATCACGTGTTCCCAGCCATGCACCCAATCGACCCAGACTTTCTGATTGATGCTGTAGTCGAAGTCAGGGTCGTCCTCATCAAAGAACTCACTTGCCATGATGGTTTGGCCTGACTGTAACTGAATCTGTGAGTCCAGGGTCTGTCCGGTGTAATTGCGCTCCAGCACCTGACCGGAAAAGCCTGGGCGATCTGGCGCATCTTCCAGGTATTCAATCCTCAGGTCTTCCGGACGCAGCAATACATGTACCTTGTCGCCTGCTTCGAAGCGGCGGTCTGCGTGAATCTCCCGCTTGAAGCCGTCCATCGCGGCGAGGTAGCGGTAATCGTCCAGGCTTTCCAGGATTTCCGCGTTGAATACGTTGATCTCCCCGATAAAACTGGCGACGAACAGATTATTCGGACACTCGTATATTTCACGAGGCGTCCCTACCTGTTGCGCTTGGCCATTGTGCATGACCAGAACGCGGTCGGACATGGACAGGGCTTCTTCCTGATCGTGGGTGACGTAGATAAAGGTGATGCCCAGCTTGCGCTGTAGCTGCTTCAGCTCCATCTGCATTTGTTGGCGCAGTTTGTAATCCAGGGCGCTGAGAGATTCATCCAGCAGCAACACTTTGGGGCGATTCACTACGGCTCTGGCGATGGCGACGCGCTGCTTCTGGCCGCCAGACAGCTGATGGGGTTTGCGTGTGGCGAAATCAGACAGGCGTACCGTGGCTAACGCTTCTTTTACGCGCTCGGCGATTTCCGGTTTGCTGACTTTAGCCATTTTCAGACCGAAGGCCACATTGTCGAAAACGGTCATATGGGGGAACAGGGCGTAACTCTGAAACACCGTATTCACTGGCCGCTTTTCCGCAGACAGCTTGGAAACATCCTGCCCGTTCAGCATGATGCGCCCTTCATCGGCGCCCTCAAATCCGGCGATCAGGCGCAGCACGGTGGTTTTGCCGCAGCCTGACGGCCCCAAAATCGTAAAGAATTCTCCGTCTTCAATGCTCAAGTTGAAGCCCGACAGCACTTCTTGCGTATCAAAACGTTTGGTGATGTCGGCAAGCGTAAGAATGGGCGGTTTGCTCAATGTGTATGACCCTGACTCTGTGACTCCGCGAAAATCGCGGGAAAAGTGACTTTTCTGGCAACGTTTAACGTATGACCCTCTCCAACCCCGCGATTAAAGTGGATTGCTTGGCCAACGTCAATTCCGGTCTAAGACTTAATGTCTATACTTTAGCCAGAAGTGACGAAATGACGCCTGTGAACAACACAATTAGGAGGCTTTAATGAAGCGCCTTATTCTATCTGTTTTGACTGTCTTTATCGCTGCTGTAGGTTTTGAAGTGGGCGCTGAAGGTAAGAACGTGCAATTGACTTCGCTAGACTGGCCGCCCTATACCTCGGAAAGCCTGGCCAACCAGGGCGCCAGCGCTGCGGTGGCGAAAGAGGCGTTCGCCGCTATGGGTTACAATCTGGAAGTGAAATTCTATCCCTGGAAGCGCGCTGTGGCGCTGGCCAAGAACGATCCGGCTTATGACGGCTACTTTCCTGAATATTACGCCAAAGAGCTAGAAGACGACTTTATCCTGTCTGAGCCGATGGGCTCAGGCCCTCTGGGTTTCGCGCAACGCAAAAATCATCAGATTGACTGGTCGACGCTGCCGGACCTCGCCAAGTATCGTATCGGCGTGGTGAGCGGTTATGTGAACACGGCGGAATTCGACGATATGGTGGCCAACAAGAAATTAAACGCCAGTGAGGCGGGAGATGACGTGAAGAACCTGATGAAACTGGTCTCAGATCGCATTGATTTGGCGGTCATTGACAAAAACGTCATGAAATATCTGTTATCCACCGAGGCGAGCCTTAAATCCGCCGCTGGGGCGATTGAGTTTAACCCGACGCTATTGGAAGACAAGAAGCTCTATATCTGCTTCAAAAAAGGCCCTCGTGGGGAAGAGCTCGCCAAGGTGTTCAGCGAGGGCCTGAAAAAGATCGACGTCGATAAAATCATGCAGGGATATTTTTAAGCTTGGTTTTATCTCAGAAATAAGCCTCAGGAGAGATGAGGCGTTTCCTGAGGTCCCGCCGCCAGCTCCATGCCTGGGATACGGCTCCAGTAGCCGTTGCTATGGCTGAGCTGGTAAGGCAGGACCAGATCCTGTTCTTCTTTGAGCGCCAACGCCAAGCTTTCTGCGACCTGCAGGGTATCCGGCGATTCGGGGCTCAGTCTGATTACATTCACGCCGGCATGTTGCAGATCGCGCCATTGATTCAGCAGGTGGTAACACTTGCCGGACTGCGTCTGAATGCCGTTGAGGTTGAATAAGGTTTCGCCTTCCTGGCTCCGTGTCGCAATGCCTTGCGGGTATTTCTTGCAGACGAAACGACAGTCGTCTTTGGGCAATCCCTCTGATCTTGCGGTGAAGCAACGGGCGGAGAGCGCAAGGGGGAGATGACCGTAAGCGAATAACTCGGTTTCAATAGGCGCGGTGAGCCCCCCAACAATTCCTTCCAGCGCGTGGCGGCTGATTTCCACCGGCGGCGCCCAGCGTTTAGCGCCTGCTTGTCGCATGATTTCCAGCGCCGGTGCGTTGTAAAGGTTCAGGTAAGGGCCGGCGATGAAAGGCTTGCCTGCTTCCGACATCAGGTGCGCCGCGGCCATGTCATTGGCTTCCACGCTCAGACGCTCGTTTGCATTGGCCGCCTTGCAGATGGCGCGCAGGGACTTTAGTTCCGACTCGGCTTCTATTAACGCCAGGGTGGAAAGCGCCACCTCTTTTCCCGCATCGAGCAATGTGTCAGCGATGTCCAGCCAATCGTGCAAGTTCATCTCCCTGCGTTTGGAGCAGACGGTTTCTCCCAGATAAACAATATCGACCGGCGCGGCGGCGACTTGGGAATAGAATTGAACGACCATTTCTTTCGGCCAGAAATAAGGCAGGGGACCCAGAGAGATTTTCATAGTACTGCGCCTTCTAGTGATGAGTCGGACATTTGCGATGTGGGATAACGCCCGCTGATTTACTGCCAGGGACGCGAATAAGCGCCCAATGTGGTCTGCGCGCCCTCAGACAGCGCCTGTAACGCCTCCAGCCAATCTTGCTGACAGCGGAACGCCGCAGGCTCGCGTTGGAAGCAGTCCAGGGCCTGACGCCAGGTGGACACGACTTGTGCGACGTAAGAAGGGCTGCGCTGCCGGCCTTCTATCTTCACCGCCTTGACGCCGGTCGCGGCGAGTTCTGGAATGAGGTCGAGAGTATTCAGGCTGGTCGGTTCCTCAAAAACGTGAAAAGCATGGCTGTCGCCGGCGTCGAAGCGTCCTTTGCATAACGTGGGATAACCGGCGTTCTCGTCCGCTTCGAAGCGATCAATAAGGGAGCCGTTAAGGCGGGACTCCAGGCGTCCGTCTTTCTGCTCCCACTTCACGAATTTTGCGGGCGAACAGGCGCCGCTGTTGTTGGGAGATTCGCCGGTCATGTAGGACGACATGTAGCAGCGCCCCTCCGCCATGATGCACAGACTGCCGAAAGCGAAGACTTCCAGATCAACCGGGCTGTGCGACGCCACCTGCCGCACCTGCGGCAAGGACAATACTCTGGGCAGGACCGCTCGTTTGATATTGAAACGACTGTGATAGAAACGCAGCGCTTCATAGTTGGTGGCGGAGCCCTGTACGGAGAGATGCAGGTTAAGCTGGGGATACTGGCGGGCGGCGTAATCCATGATTCCGATATCGGCGGCGATCAGCGCGTCCGCCTGCAATCCGGCGACTTTATCCACCGCGCTGCGCCAACGTTCCCAGCCTTGTGATTGAGCATAGGTGTTGATGGCGACAAAGAGCTTCACGCCGTGGTCGCGCGCGTATGCCAGCGCTTGTTGGGCCTTGGCGTCGTCAAAATTCAGCCCGGCGAAATGGCGGGCGTTCGTATCGTCTTTGAATCCGATGTAAACAGCGTCGGCGCCGTTATCCACGGCGGCGCGAAGAGCGGGAGGACTTCCCGCCGGACAAACCAGCTCCATTGCATACTCCCAGGGGCGGCAAATATAGGTAAGGTAGCAAAAGCGCTGTGCCGGGGATTTGATGGAAATCAATATGCCCCAGGTCCCGAGTCTATTTAATAACGGCGACTAAACGCTGCGACAAGGGAGACTGATGTTCATGTTGAAAAGCCCGCTGCAATTATCCAAAGAGTTCGCTGCCGCGCTGCCGGCGTTGACAGAGGTAGTGCGACGGCCGGGACGCTATCTTCTGCATCCGTTGACGCGCACGCCGTTTCCGCTACAGGCGGCGCTGATACGAAAGCTGTTGCAGGACGGTTTCGGCGAAGCGATCAGAGAAGGAGAGTTCGATTCCCTTATTCATCGCTGGGTCAAAGTAACGGTGGTGGATTTGGAGTTGAGCTGGAGTCTGAGTCTGGGGGCGGATCGCTCCATCAGAGTGGCGCGAACGGAAACGGTGGATACGGAAATCCGAGGCGACTCCGCCGCCTTCGCCATGATTGCAGGACGCAAGATGGACCCGGATACGCTGTTTTTTCAACGGCGGATTGTGATTCTCGGCGATACAGAGCTGGGGCATGAAATGAAAAACTTGCTGGACACCGGCGATCTCAACGACCTGCCTGCGCCCGTACATAAAATGCTGGAGCTGGCTTCCTCTGTCGCTGCGTACTGGGAAGTCTCCAAACGGGATCTGGCGGCGGCGCTGAGCTATAAAATTCCCGTTACGCCGCAAACCTCCTGAGGTCAGAAGATCGACGTCAGAAAAACGCCAGCCAGGCCCCGACGCCGATCATCAGGGTTCCGGCGATGCGGTTCAACAAGCGTACGTTATCGCCTTGCAACAGGAAATGACGCAGTGTGCGGCCGCCGCTGGCATATAACACCAGACAGAAAAATTCCACGATCAACAAGATTGACACCAAGGTCGCCAATTGCGGCGCCATTGGGGCGTCTGTCGAAATAAAGGGCGGCAACAATGACACCATGAACGCCCAGCCCTTGGGGTTGGAAATCGCTGTCACAAAGCCTTGGGTGGCCAGCTCTGTGGGGCTGGCGACGCGGGTGTCCTCCGTCTTCTCTGGAATGGCCATTTTGCCCCGGGACAACCACATTTGTACCCCAAGATAGGCGAGGTAAGCGCCCCCGACGTACTTAAGCACGGCGAACACTTGCGGGTACTGCAGCATCAGGGTGGCGACGCCTATGACAGAGGCGATGGAGACAATGCCGACGCCGATCAACTCGCCCCACATCATCCAGAACGTGCGCTTCAGACCAATGCTCAACCCCATCGTCAACGCCAGCGTCATACACATGCCCGGCGTGGCGGACACAAACAGGCAGGTGGAGAGAAACACCAGAAGTACGGAATAGTCGGTCATACAAATGTCGTCCTGAAGGCGATGATCAAGCGGATGGCGTTAGGGGAATAAATCAGAAAAGCCATTATCAGGCAAGCCGGCGCCGCCCGATAATAGCTTTTTTCAATGGCGCTCCGGCGCTGGCGGGCGCCGGAGACTAAGATGGGAAGCTCAGGCGTGGGACAGTTCGCCGTCTACGTCTTCCTGTTTTTCGACCTGACTGTGGTCTGTGCCCAGGATCATGTACATAGTGGGCACTACGAACAGTGTGAAGATCGTGCCAATGGAGAGTCCGGATGCGATCACCAGACCGATATCGAAACGACTGACGGCGCCGGCGCCGCTGGCGAACAGCAGAGGCAAGACGCCGACCACCATCGCGGCGGTGGTCATCAGGATTGCCCGCAGACGAATGCCTGCGGCCTGTTCGATAGCCTCGCGTTTGCTCAGCCCCTGTTCGACCTGCAGTTGGTTAGCGAACTCCACAATCAAGATGCCGTGTTTGGTGATCAGACCGATCAAGGTCACCAAGCCGATCTGGGTGTAGATGTTCACCGACGTCACGCCAAAGGCGATGGGAATCAACGCCCCCAGTAACGACATCGGCACGCTCACCAGAATGATGAAAGGATCGCGGAAGCTCTCAAACTGCGCCGCCAGCACCAGATAGATCATCAACAAGGCGAAGAAGAAGGTGAAGATTAGCGCGCTGCCTTCCTGCTTGTACTGGCGGGACTGTCCGGCGTACTCATATCCATACCCCTGCGGGAAGATGGTCTGCGCCTTCTGGTCCAGGAAGTCTAATGCTTCGCCCAGGCTGATCCCTGGCGTCATCACGCCTTCCACCACCATGGAGTTCAACTGCTGGAACTGCCCGCGTTTATTGGGCTCCACGCCTTTGGACACTTCCGCGATAGTGGAGAGCGGAATCAACTCGCCGGAGGCGGTGCGCACGTAGTAGTCATCCAGTTGCTCCGCTGTGGCGCGGTATTCCCGCAGCACTTGTGGAATCACTTTATAACTGCGACCTTCCACGCTGAAGCGGGTGGTGTAGCCGCCGCTCAACATGGTCGCCAATGCGGCGCCGATATCCTGCATGCTGATGCCCAGCTCCGCCGCCTTGCTGCGGTTGATAGCAATATGCGCGGTGGGCTTGTCGAACTTCAGATCGGAATTAACGAACAAGAACTTACCGCTCTTGCGGGCTTCCGCCAGCAGTTCCTGACCCAGCTCGTACAGCACCTTGTAATCCTGCGCCGTGGTGATGACGAACTGCACAGGCAGACCGCTGGAGCCGGGCAGGGTAGGCAGGTTGAAGGAGACCGACTGATAACCGGCGATATCCCCCATGCGCTGCTGCATGATGGGAACCAGCTCCATCTGACTGCGTTCACGTTCGCCCCAGGTCTTCAGAATCATCCCTGAGAACATGCTGTTGGCGGCGCCGTCGGCGCCTTGCACGATGAAATAATCATTCCGTTCGTCGAAAGTCTCGATGGTTTTGATGACTTCATCGGTATAAGCGGCCACGTAGTCATGGGTGGCGCTCACCGGCGCGGTGGACATACTGAAGATGATGCCCTGGTCCTCGTCCCGGGCCAGCTCCTTGTTGGACAGCTGATACAGGTAAAAACAGCTCACCAGCATGGTCAGCACCATCACCAGCGTGACCGGACGATAATTGAGCGCGTTATGCAGACGGCGCTGGTAGGCCCCACGGAGTTTTTCAAACACCTCATCCAACCAGATCGCCATCTTGCTGTTGGTTTCCGTCATCAGCTTGGAGCACATCATCGGCGACAGCGTCAGTGCGATGACGCCTGAGATGATCACCGCCCCGGCCAAAGCAAAGGCGAACTCTTTAAACAGGCCGCCTGTCAGGCCGCCGAGGAAGCCAATCGGCGCATACACCGCCGCCAGGGTCAGGGTCATGGAAATGACCGGCGTGGCGATTTCCCGGGCGCCAATAATAGCGGCCTTGAACGGCGACAGGCCTTCATCGATGTGGCGGTGGATGTTTTCCACCACCACGATGGCGTCGTCCACCACCAGGCCGATGGCGAGCACCATGGCCAGCAGGGTCAGCAGGTTGATGGAGTACCCCAAAGCCAGCATGAAGAAGCAAACGCCCACCAGGGACAGGGGGATAGTCACCACCGGAATCATCACTGCGCGCAAAGACCCCAGGAACAGAAAGATGACGAAAATAACGATGACCGTGGCTTCGCCAACTGTCTTGATAACCTCGTTGATGGAGTCGCGAATGAACTTGGTGGCGTCATAAGCCACTTTGACGTTCAGGGCGCTGGGCAACTGCTTTTCAAGCGCGGGCATCAGGTCGTAGATATTGTCGATGACTTCCAGTGGGTTGGCGGCGGGCAGGGAGGTGATGGCCATGAACACAGCGCGGTTGCCGTTGAAGTACACCGCTGAATCATCGCTTTCCGCATCCAGTTCGATAGTGGCGACATCCTGCAGACGCACCAGGGTCGCATCATCCCGTTTCACCACCAGCTGCTGGAATTCCTGCACGCTGTGCAAGTCCGTGTCGGCGGTGATGTTGGCGGTGATGTACTGACCTTTGGTGGCGCCGGCGGCGGACAAAAAGCTGTTGGAGCCGACTGCGCGGGCGACATCCTGAGGCGTCAGGTCGAAGGCCGCCAGCTTCTGCGGATTCAACCAGACGCGCATGGCGAAAGTTTTACCGCCAAGAATTTCCGCCTTGGCCACGCCATCGGCGGTTTCCAGCTGCGGTTGCACCACGCGCTTCAGATAGTCGGTGATCTGCGCTTCGCTCATGTCCTGGCTGAAGAAGCTGACGTACATGAGCGCTGTGGTGCCGGCGGTGGACTTCTGGATCACCGGCTCTTCCGCATCCGCCGGTAATTGACGGCGCGCCTCCGCCACTTTGGAGAGAATCTCCGTCATCGCGGTGCTGGAGTCAAAGCCCAGTTTCAGGTGCACTTCCACCAGACTGGACCCCTGGTTACTGGAGGACGTCAGGTAGTCGATCCCCTCAGCGCTCGCCACGGCCTGTTGAATGGGTGAGGTGATGAACCCCGACACCAGTTCAGAACTGGCGCCAGGATAAGCAGTGGAAATATTGATAACCGCATTTTCCAATTGCGGATATTGCCTCACCTGCAGGGTCTTCAGGGCGTTGAGACCCAACAGCAGGATAATCAGGCTGACGACGGACGCCAGCACCGGGCGGCGTATGAATAAATCGGTAAAACGCATAGGCTTCTCCTTGTTTACCGGTGCGGATCAGCGCAGTTCCACGTTATTGTTGATCTTTACGCGGGAGCCGTTCTGCAATTTGAGCTGACCGGCGGTGACGACGGACTCGCCGGGCTCCAGCCCTTTGGTGATTTCTGTCCAGTTGTTCTGCGACAGTCCCGTTTCAACATAACGGCGCTCGACTATCAGATTTTCCTGCGCGTCTTCTGTGGCGGCTTGTCCTTCCGCGGGCGCTTTGCTGATCACGAACACGGATGTACCGTACAGCTTGGCTTCCAGGGCGGTGGACGGGACCGTAATCACATCCCGTTCGGAGCCCAGCAACAGTTTCACTTCCGCGAACATGCCGGGGCGCAGCGCCTGGTCAGGATTTTCGAAAGTCGCCTGAATAGTGAAATTCCGGGTTTGCTGATCCACGCGGGCGTCAATAGCCGTGACCTTGCCGTTGAACGTGCGGCCCGGGAACGCCGCCACTTTGGCTTCGACCTGCTGATCGTTATGCACCTGACTGAACAGTTGCTCTGGCAGAGCGAAGTTGATGTACACTCGGGATAAATCCTGCAAAGTGACAATTGGTGTGCCCGACTGCACGTACTCGCCCAGGTTGACTTTGCGGATGCCCAAAGTGCCTTTGAAAGGCGCGCGAATACTCTTCTTGTTGATGCGGGCGCGCTGGCTCTCCACTTGTGCCTGCGCATTTTTCAATTGCGCGCGGCTGGTCTCGAAATCCAGGCTGCTGGCGACATTGCGCTCCAGTAGTTTTTGATCGCGCTTATACGTGGCCTCGGCCAGTTCCGCCGACGCCTGCATCCCTTTGATCTCAGCGACGTCCACCTCGGTGTCCAACTGCACCAGCAGGTCGCCGGCCTCCACTTTGGCGCCGGACGCAATCGGCATGGACTTGATGACACCCGCCACTTCGGAAGTGACCGTCACTTGTTGTACGGCGACGACGTTTCCGATGGAACTGTAAAAGGGCGTCCATTTCTCCGTACGGGCGCTCTCCGAGGAAACGGTGACGGGCGGAGGCTGAAAGTTGGCGAAATACTCGCCCATCTTTTTCGGCTTCAGATAGCCCAGGAAGTAGAAAATTCCACCGAAGACGACAGCAAGTACGACAATCATTATCGTCATGCGTTTAGCCATGAAGTTCTCCCTTTATGATTACTTGTATATGTCCGAGTCCAGCCGGAGGGCGGCCGGGAAAAGTTGTATGCTGGCGATGGGTATGGGGCGTTGGCCCGACGTTCGTTGATAGCAATCGCTAAGTTCCGGTTCTTCCTGATCCTGCTGAATTGTAAGTGCTTTTTGCGAGTGTTCCTGAATGCAGGTGAATCCGCCCTATGTTAGCGGATAAAACATGGTTGTCACCTCCAGTCATTATTAAATACGGGTAATTCCTGCGGTTTCATCTAGAAGGACACCGAAAATTATCGCAAAATGCCGAGTCTCATAGGACGAAGCAATTTCATCACCTGACTCTATATTTCGGATAGCCATTTCAACCTAATGCATTTAATAAGGTGTTTAGCTAGTTTCACATTATTTCTGGCCGTTTCCGGACTTACACACGCCATCGACATTCCGTTTTTTTCAGACAAACTCAAATATGAAGTTCTGGTGGAGGATAACGAGAAACTGAAATCCCTGGTGGAGGATGAGCTGGATCGCCAACGGGATGAGAACCTCACGCTCAAGCAGTACACCAACCCGGTCAAAATCGCCCGCTACGAAAAAGACATCATTCAGCGTCTGCTGCGTTCACAGGGATATTACGCGGGGGCGGTGGAATACCGTCTTAAGGAAGATGACAAAGGCGTGTCCTATCTTTTGACTCCGGGCCCTTTGTACAAAGTGCAAAAGATTACCTTCGACGTGCCGGATGGGTTCAAAATGCCCAGGGCCTCCACTTGGCCTTTGCGTGAGGGGCGCGCGTTGGTGGCTTCCAATGTGCTGGACACCCAGGACGCGCTGAAAAAATATATTCAGGAAAACGCCTGCTTTTACGAAGTGAAGCTCAGCTACGTGGCGGAAGTGAATCACGCCGATCATTCCGCGACCGTGGCTTATCGCATGGAGCCTAGCCCCAGCGTCAACTTTGGCGAGATCGCCGTCACCGGCCTGACTTCCGTCAAGGAAAACTATCTACGCGAAAAGCTGGGGTATGAACCGGGACAATGCTTCAACCGCGCCCGCGTGGATCAGGCGCGCTTGAATCTGCTCAAAACCAATCTGATTGCGCGTATCGAAACCAATATCTCCCAGCCGGAGAACGGACGCGTCAATACCTCCTTCAACTTGCAGGAGCGTAACCACCGTACACGCAAAGCGGGGATCGGTTACAGCACGGATGAAGGATTCGGCCTGTCTCTCGGCTGGGAACATCGCAATATTCTCGGCGCAGGCGAGAAGATTGAAGTGGGCGGACGCGTGTCTCAGGTCCGTCGCACGGTGGAGGGCGAGCTGACGCTGCCTAATTTTTTTCGCGATGATCAAAGCGCCGTTCTGAACGGCGACCTGACCAAGAAAGAGTTGGACGCCTACGATTCTCTCAGCGCACAGACCAGTTTGACGATCAAACGCCAGTTCACGGATATCCTGTCCGGCTCCATCGGCGCGCAGCTGAAATACAGTGAAGTCACTGACGAAGGCGTGACCGATGAGTTCGGTCTGGTGTCTTTCCCATTCACCTTGAAGCTGGACACGACAGACAATCTCCTCGACCCGCGCAAAGGGTTCATTCTTACGGCAGGCGTCCAGCCATACATTGATACCTTGGAAACTTCCCGTCGCTTCGTGAAAACCACTTTTTCCGCCAGCACGTACCTGACGGCGGACACCTTTTACTGGGAGCCCACTTTGGCGTTGCGAGCGGCGACAGGAACCATTTCCGGACAGTCAACAGACGACATACCCGCTGATGAGCGCTTCTATGTAGGCGGCGGCGGTTCTGTGCGCGGATATCCATATCAGTCACTGAGTCGAATCACCGGAGACGATCCGTTTGGCGGCAGCTCGTTTAACGAAGTCTCCGTGGAAACTCGTTTTCGTTTTTCCGAGAGTTGGGGAGCGGTTCTATTCGTAGACGGCGGCTTTGCTTTTGACGACGCCAACCTGCAGCCAGGCGAGGAGTTGAAATGGGGAACGGGAATTGGCGTGCGGTATTTCACTTTCTTTGCGCCCATCCGCTTTGACGTTGGCGTTCCGCTTAGTCCCAGGGATGAGGTGGATGACAACTTTCAGTTGTACATCAGCATAGGGCAGGCCTTCTGATGCTGCGCAAATGGTGGGTGCGTTGGCCGGCTCATTTTTTCTCCCTGATCATGAGTCTGATTGTATTCATATTGCTGCTGGCGGTGACTTTCGTCGGCAGTGAAAGCGGGCGCGTCTGGCTGCTGGACAAAGGCCTGCCGCTGGCGTTGAAAGGTTCGCCCATCCGAATTGAAGTCGAAGACGTCGTTAGCCCGGATCTTGGGCACTGGAGCTTCGGATTGCTGGAAGTCTATCTTAACGAGAAGCAACTGGTGCGGGCGCGGGCCTTGGACCTGCAGGTGGACATCAACAGTCTGTTCGCCCAGCGGGTGCACGTGGACAATCTGTCGGCGGATGATTTGTACATCAACCTGGTGGACACTTTGCCGGAGTCCAGCAAGGAAGAAGAGGAAACGCCGGAGTCTGGAACCACGGCGATGTGGCCGGTGGCGTTGGATGAATTGTCGCTGCTGCGTCTGAAAGTGAAAGCGCCGGGGATGGAAGATATTCCCGCTGCGAAGATTCATGGCTCCGCCACGCTGTATTGGACGGACGTTCCCCTTACTTTGGAGTTGAATGCCGGGACGCTCACGGAGAAGCCGGCGCAGGTCGCGATATCCACGCAGTGGGATGATCAGAAACGACTTACTCTGACTGCGACCCTGAATGAGCCCGCCGGCGGCTGGTTGGGCGGACTGGCGAAAATGCCCGCCTGGCAGGCGCTGGATGTGGAGTTGAAAGCCGTTGCGGCCCAGTCCGCTCCTTCAGATCAGGCGGTAGACAGCGCGCAGGCTGGTCCGACATACAGCATCGACCTGCAACGATTGAAGGCGCCGTTATTCGGCCATCATCTGCACGCGTCAGGAAAAGTGGATGTGAATCTGGATGCGTTTCTGGTGCAAACCGAGGGGCTGGATATTTATGTCGACCAGCGTCTGCAAAAAGTCCGTGGGCGGGTGACGGATGAAGAACTGGATGCGCAAGTGGATATTGATCGCTTTCCGCTGGATGTATTGGCCCCCTGGACCAAAGATTTCAGTACAGGCAACGCCAGCGCCAGCATACGTGCGACAGGTTCGCTTAATGACCCGCAAGCGTCGGGCAGCGCCAGTGTGCGCACCAACTTTAGCGGCAAGCCTTTGATCGCCTCCGTACGCGGCAGTGGCGGCAAAGAAAAAATTGTCGTTGACTCCCTGACCGCCAGTCTGGACCAATTACAGGCGCAAGCCAGCGGGACAGTGGATCTCGCGGGGGAATCCCTGAATATTCGCGTCACTCGGGCGCAGACGCCGTTAAGTTATCTGAGCCTGTTGGATATTGCGCCGCCGGAAGGGCTGGAGTTGTTCGCCGAAGCGAGCGACGTCACCGTGACCGGCCCCTATGTATCTCCCAACTATGAAGGGTGGGTCTCGGCCCGCGGGTCCTACCTGGATTTGCCTTTTACGGTGGAGGGCGGCGTGAAAGGAGGCATAGACTCCGTCACGCTACGTGACGCCCGCGTCAACACGGGAGAGGCCTGGGTGACGGCTTCAGGCAAGATCGACTGGAGCAAATCTCTTCTCGACCTGAGCGCCAAGGGCGGCAAAATCCCGCTGGATCTGCTTAGCAAACTGGAAGTCGAACTGCCGCCTGAACTGGGACCCACCCTGGTTGGCCTCGACGCCAAGGTGAAAGGCAAATTCACCAAGCCGGAGTTCTCCGGCTCAGCGCAGGCGGCGGGCAGCTTCAAATCACAAGCCTTTGCGGTAAGTGCGAACTTGTCCGGTTCCCCCGATGTATTGAACTTTCGCTCTTTTCGCGCCGAACTGCCTCGTGCGCTAACTTCTGAGGGCGACTCTGCAAACCAGGCCGAGCTGGCCACGCTGGAAGGCTCCGGGCGGGTCAGCATCACCAAAAGTACGCTTAATCTGAATGTGATGGCGCATAAACTGCCATATTCCCTGGCCGCGTTGACGGATGTAGCGCTGCCTCCGGATCTGAGCGGTAATGTAGATGCAGATTTACATGTGGAAGGCGCATTCACTGACCCTAAAGTCAGCGGTCGGCTGCACACAGCGGGGCGTTACTCGACTTTGCCGTTTGTGGTGAGCGGTGAAGGAAGCGGCGGGACGCAGGGTGTGGATATTTCTTCCTTGAGCGCAAACCTGGGCGATGCCGGACGTATCGATCTGTCTGGCTGGTGGCGGCCAACCGGGTTCGACGTTTCGCTGAACGGCTCGGGCGTGAACACGCAGAGTCTGCAAGCCTTGGGTTGGCAAATGCAGCATGGGGTGTTGAATACGGACTTGCGACTGCAGGGGTCGCTGCAACAACCCAGAGTAGATGGTTATGTCGCCTACGCTACGGACATTGAAGGCCAGGACGACAAAGGGCGGAAGCAAAAATACCCGCTGCAGTTACATACCGATATCGCCACTCAGGAAGACGAGACTTTATCGCTGGTGACGGTCATCAAGAAAGACGATATGCAGACCGGCAGGGTGAAGCTGGATATCAATGCGCGCACTTACCTGGATTTCCTCAACCAACTGCAGGGTGAACTGGACGTGCGCAAGATTCCGCTGGACGTGGCGGTGGCGGGCAACCTGGAGACGCGTTGGCTCAACTTCCTGCTGGACCCTGATATTCACCGCTTTTCCGGCGACCTGAATCTGAACCTGACCGCCAAGGGCGTTCTTGGCGATCCTCTGTTAAATGGCGATTTGAAACTGCAGGATGGTTTTTACGAAAACCGCATCACCAGCACCTTGTTCAAAGACGCTCAGGCCAATCTGGCGTTCGCTGGCCGGAAAATGACCATGAGCGACAGCTCCGCCAGCGATGGCGGCTCCGGCAAGCTGGAGCTGCTTGGCCATGTGGATTGGAATGAGTTGAAAGGCGGTGAAGAAAGTGACGACAAACCGATAGAACTGCAGTTGATCGCCACCAACGCCAGTATTCTGCGTCGCTCCGATATGGAGGGGGCGGTGTCCGGGAAGCTGACGCTGGAAGGTGACTTCAAAAACCTGCTGCTTAGCGGGAAAGTGGAAGTGTTGCCGTTCGCGATGATGCTGGATGCGGCGCTGGGCCGTGATATTCCGGAGATTGAAGTGCGTGAGGTGGCTAAAGAAGTACTGGAGGATGAGAGCATCCTGCCTTTGCCTAAGGTCGCTCTGGATATCCGTCTGATTGTCAATCAGCAGGCCTTTCTCCGCGGGCGCGGGTTGGAGGCGGAACTGAAAGGCCGTGTGTTCGCCAAAGGGCCGCTGGAATCCGCGTCCTATCGCGGCAATTTTGAAACTTTGCGCGGCACCTTCGAGGTGTTTGGCAAGAAGTTCGATCTGCAGGAAGGGGAGGTGCTGTTTGAAAACGACAGCTTCACCATGTTTATCGTTGGCGTATACACCAGCAAAGACACGGAATACCGTGCAGAGCTGTCCGGGTCGCTGGCGTCGCTGAAGGTGAACCTGAGTTCGAATCCGCCATTGCCCGAGGACGAAATCCTGTCGCAGCTTATGTTCGGCAAGTCAGTGCGCAACATCACGCCGATTCAGGCGTATCGTTTAGCGGCGGCGGTGCAGACGCTGCGTGGGGAAGGCGGCAGTTTCTTTGACCCCATCGCCACCACCCGCGATTTGCTGGGGGTGGACACGCTATCCGTCGACACGCAGGAAACTGATAATGGCAGCGGCGTGTCCGTCGGCGTGGGCAAATATCTGACTGAACGCGTCTACCTGGAGCTGGAGCGGACTCCAGATCCGGCGCAGCCGTGGAAAGGTTCCGTCGAGGTGGAGTTGAACCCCAACCTCAACCTGGAGACGACCACTGGTGGACAGTCCGGCTTCGGCGGCGTCGAACTACAATGGAAGCAGGACTACTGACGCCAAGGTGGCGACAAAGCCTGTCATTAATGATGTTTCTGATGCTTGTCGTTGTCTTTTTTCAGTACGACATATACACCGCCGAAGAATGCGATGGTCATGCCTACTACCAGTAAACCCGCGATGATGGTTTCGTCGATGTACATAATGAATCTCCAACTTGGCTGATCGATGATAAGGTGATCTTTAGTTGGATTATGGCGAGGTCCGCTAAAGCAAGTTTGACTCAGGTCAACCTCTTTCAGCGGCAATATCCCCGGTAACGCTTATATTGACCGGAGTCAATTCCGGTCAGCCGTTCGACTCGCCGACTGTTGCGGCGCCCCCAGGATGCCTGCTTTGAAGTCCTGACTGACAGGGTAGTCGCCAATCCAAATGGAAAGAATGGCGTCGAACAGCTTCTTGCCGGGAATGACGCCGCGATCCCGCCCGTCCAGCCAGACTTGCGCCCCGACGCCAGGGATATACTCCACAACGGCGGTGTCTCCTTTTTCCAGCTTTTGATCGAACATATGCACCATCTGTTCAATCTCTCCCCGGATGTCCTCCGCCTGCTGCTTACTGATATTCAGACGCATGCCTTCGTAAAAGGCGTCAGCGATTTTGCGGCCGCGCACGTCTCTCAACATGGTGAACTCCATGCGCCGATGCCCTTCATCGGTAAGCAGTGCTTGCGCCTCATGACTCGGGCGCTCCACATACAACGCGCCGACATACACGTCGACAAAGACAAGAAAGCGGCGAGTGGCTGCGCCATTTAAGAAGAGAGAAGGACGGTCGCCTTTCGACGGCAGGGATTCTGGAACGTCCACGCCTTGCAGCGTCACCGCAAAGGAAGGCGTAGTCAGACTCAACAAGACGATAAACAGCATCGACGATAGCGTTGGGGATATGCTCATTGTGGCGCCTCTTTGCCCTGGGATCTGCTGACGGCATGGCTGCAGACTCCGGCGCCAGGGTTTGTTATAACTTTCTGGGTTCCTGGCGCGACAGGTTGATGGACGTTATTGTTTTTATAACGTCAGGGCTCTCCAGGCTTGGTTACCTGGGTGGCCCTGACTGAATGTTGAGCAGTGTTACACAATGATACAAAGATTGAGTGGATGCTGATCACATTTTTATCTGTCTCAATAGGTCTTTTTATATAGTCCTTTGTTTGGGCGTCATTATTTCCCCAACTCTTCGTAAAGGTTAGAAAAAAGAGGCTGGCGGGCTTAAAATAGCGGGCTTTAGCAACTTCAAGCCACCGCAACGCGACAGAGTCCCTCATGTATATTGACTTCCAGCAATTAGAAGCGACCAAAATCTATCATTGGATGACGCAGACCATCATCCCTCGTCCCATTGCATGGGCGCTGACCCGCAATGAGGATGGAGGCATGAATCTGGCGCCGTTCTCCTATTTCACCGCGATTTCCAGCGCGCCCCCCACCATTGCCATTTCCATCGGTAAAAAGCCCAGCGGAGAGCTGAAAGATACGCGCAGCAATTTGCAGGTTGGCGCGCCCTGCACGGTGCATATCGCCGGTCGTGAGATGGCGCAGGCGGTGACGGACTCGTCCCGGACGCTGCCTTACGGCGAATCCGAGCTGCCAGGGCTTAACCTGTCATTGGTGGACTTCGAAGGTTTTGAGTTGGGCAGATTGGCGGAATGTCGTTTGGCGTTTGGGTGCCGCGTGCAGGAAGTGGTGGAGCTGGGCAGCGTGCCCCAGGCGATGGTGCTGCTCAATATCGAAAAACTGTTTGTGGACGATAGCGTGATGACGACGGACGCCAAAGGCCGTCACAAAGTGGACGCAATGCAGGTGAACCCGCTGTCCCGTCTGGGGGCGGATGAATACGCCACATTGGGCGAAGTTATCAGTATTCCGAGGCCCGCATGAGCCAGTTAAGTAATCCCAGCCAAGCACTGTTACGCCAACGTGAGCAGTTGAGCGGTCGAATATTATTGTGCTCACCGCCCGCAGACGCCATTGCTGCGGACCTGCGCCAGACTGGCGCAGAGGTCAGCGTTCTGAGTTGGGATCACACGGCGGTAAACGCCTGCCGGGGCGCCGTAGCGGAAGAGCGGTTATTTACGGATCTGGCGTTGCCTGCTGACGCGCAATGGGATCAGATCGCCCTGTTTATGCCGAAGGCCAGAGAAATGCTGGACTTGATGCTATCCGTTGTCGCGCCAGCAGTGAAACACGCACAGCATATCTGGCTGGTGGGGGAAAAGCGCGAAGGCGTGGAGAGCGCCGCCAAGCGTCTGGCGAAAGAAGGCTGGGACGCCACTAAGGTGGACTCAGCGCGTCATTGTCAGGTTTGGCAGTTGATCCCGGCGGACGATTGGGCTCCGCAACAGAACGATTTCTGGCGCGCCTACGAGCTCACGCAGGCGAAAGTGGGCGCACTGCAGCTCTTCACGCTGCCGGGAGTGTTCAGCGCAGGTCGTCTGGATGAGGGGACCCAAGTGCTGCTGGAGTCCCTGCCGGAGTTGCGCGGGCGGCGTTTTCTGGATTTTGGCTGCGGTTGCGGCGTTATTGGAACGACTTTGAAGAAGCGCTATCCCAAGGCATCAGTAGAGCTGACGGATATCAATCTGCTGGCGCTGAAAAGCGCGGCGCGCACTGCTGAGGCCAATAACGCGGAGTTGAATATCTATGCGTCCGATGGGCTCGCCGAAGTGCAGCCCGGCGTGGACGCCATTGTCACTAACCCGCCGTTTCATCAGGGGGTGAAGCAGGATACTCGCATCACCCAGCAGTTTCTGCGCGATTGCGCTCGCGTGCTTAAGCCGGGAGGCTCATTAACCCTGGTGGCGAACCGCTTCCTGCCATACCCGGATTGGATCGAAGCCCATGTTGGGCCGGTGCGGGTTCTGTTCGAGAACAGCCGCTTCAAGGTGTACCATGCCGTCAGATAATATTTGGCGTTCCGGGGGCGGGGAAATGGACGCCCAAAGTCGCTGGCGTCGCAAGTTAATCGTCGGCGAGGCGGTGGCGGATGCGTCGTCCTGGCTGGCCGCGCAGACCGGCCTGTCGAAGCAAAAGATCAAAGACGCCATGCTGAAAGGAGCCGTCTGGTGGAAGCGTGGAGGCAAGCCCCAGAAGCGCTTGCGCAGAGCCAAGTCCGCGCTGGCCGTCGGCGATGTGCTGGAGCTGAATTACGACCCTCAAATTCTTTCGCTGAACAGCCCGCAACCCTCACTGGTGGCGGATTATGACACCTACTCGATCTGGTGCAAGCCCGCTGGATTGCTGACGCAGGGCTCTGAATGGGGCGACCACTGCAGCTTGCTGCGCATGGTGGAGCTGCATTTCCAAAGCAAGCGACAGGTGTTCCTGCTGCATCGCTTGGATCGCGAGGCCATGGGGTTGGTGATCATCGCCCATAATAAAGCAGCGGCGGGTCGATTTGGCGCGATGCTGCAGAATAATGCGCTGGATAAGTTCTATCTGGCGCGGGTAAAAGGGCGTCTGGCGCAAGAGCAGGGGGAAATCGACTTCCCTGTGGACGACAAATCAGCGTTGAGCTATTACCAGGTTCAGCATTATGACGATGCGACGGATTCCAGTCTGGTGCGGGTCAAACTGATCACGGGACGCAAACATCAGATTCGCCGCCATTTTGCGGATCTGGGGCATCCCTTATTGGGCGATCCGCGTTATGGTTCCGGCAACAAGCACGAAGATGGTTTGATGCTGGCGGCGATGGAGCTGGCGTTTACCTGTCCCATGCGCCGCCGGGCCATGCGAGTAATTATGCCGGAGGCGTTGCTTCCGGCTTGGAGTCATCAGAACTGACAGGCGCTTGGGCGGCGATGGTGTCCTGATTAGGGCAGAAGTCGGGAACCCCAAGGTTGGCGTTTTCCTGTTGCAGGTGTTCTCCACAGTGGGCTTTTTCGGAACAGTTGCGACAGTTTTGAATGGCCTTGAACACCTCAACGGAAGACGAGCCGCGAACGTAATGCGCCGTATCGACGCCTTGCTGCTTCAGCATCTGGCCCAGGCGCTCCTGCTCCACTCGGTTGGCCAGCCCGTTGTAATACAGGTCCGCAGTGCGAGAATTGCGAAAGATAAACGCCAACACCATTATGGTTGGCAGCATAAATACAGCGGCGACGGCCATCCAGATAATGGTTACTTTCGTCATTGCCATACTCCGTGCTCAGGTAAATGGGGTCTGATATAAGCATAGATTAGATTGCTTCCTGACGGAGAAGGCTGTCCGAAATCAAGAAAAGAGTCACAGATGAGTATCACTAACGATAATCCCAGCGCCAGCCCCCTGGTGGTGCTTGGGCCCACCGCCTGCGGAAAGACCCGGCTCGCTGTCGCCTTGGCGCGCGCCTTTGAGGGGGAGGTGGTGTCTGCGGACTCCCGGCAGGTGTTTCGCGGCATGGATATTGGAACCGGCAAGGATTTGCAGGACTACGGCGATACGCCTTATCACCTGATCGATATTGTCGATCCGGGCGCTCCGTTCAGCCTGTTTGACTACCTCAGCGCTATGCAGCGGACACTTGATGATCTGGGTGCGAGAAGTAAGCGTCCTATTATCGCTGGTGGTTCGGGGTTGTATCTGGATGCGATTCTGCGCGGTTATCGACTTGTCGAGGCGCCTGTCGATCCGCTGCTGCGGGAACGGCTCAAACATCACGATCAGGAGCGGCTGAATGCGCTGCTGGCCTCATTGAGACCCTTGCATAACACCACTGATACCCAGGACCGCGAGCGCACGCTGCGAGCGATTGAGATTGCCTACGCCGAGCTGAATGAGAACAGCCCCAGCGTGCAGATCAGTATCGAACCTGTGGTGATCGGGCTGCACTGCGACAATGACCGATTGCGCGCCCGCATTCGCGAACGTCTGGAAACTCGTCTAGACGAAGGCTTGATTGAAGAAGTGGAAAGCCTCCGGGCGGCGGGTTTGAGTTGGCGGCAGTTGGATGAGCTGGGGTTAGAGTATCGCTATGTCGCGTTGTATCTGCAGGAGCAGTTGAACCGCAACGATATGATGCAAAAGCTGGCGTCCGCGATCTATCTGTTCGCCCGCCAGCAAGTGAAATGGTTCCGTCGTATGGAGCGTCAGGGCGTCGCCATCCACTGGCTGGAAGCGGACGATGCGCCATTGGATAACGCCCTGGCGCTATTACGGCGCTAACATTAAAGCGGCCACCTGCCAACGGCGACGCAGATGACGATGAGTCCCAGGCAGAGGTTGGCCAATACCGCCTGCCGCACTTGATTCAACGCGGCGCCGGCTTCGCTCCAGGTCTTTTCCAGCGTGCAGGTCTTCAGCCTGCGAAAGGGAAAGAAAAACACCCCAATGAAAATGAGCGTCATAGTCAAAGCGCCGCCCAGCATGATGTGTACATACAACGGCGGTTTGCCGCCCCACAGAGCGAGCATGCCCATGCCGGAGCCCCAGAGCGTCAGCACGGCGATCCACACCCATCGGAAAAAGCGGGTCAGCACTTCCGACCACAACGGCAGGCGCTGAGGCGGCTGTAATTGTTCCGCGGCGGTAGGGCGCAGAATGACATAAGCGAAAAACATACCGCCGACCCAGCCCAGGGCCGCTAGAACATGAAGTATTTTGAGTAGCGAAAGCATGGCGAAGCGTATCCTTGTTACATTGGATCTATTGATATTGCGGCGACGTTTTTTCGAAGGCTTTTCAATAACCTGTCGAGGGCTTTGTGCGCAGTAGTGGTATTATACGCGTCAACATCAACCTTGATTCAACAGTAAGTTCCCAAAAATGCAAGAAGATTCAAAGGGTTCCCCAGGGCACAACTTCGACGAACTGAAAGAACGCTTCCAGAATAATATTTACGGCACCCCCAAAGGGCGCTTGCGACTGGATCTGATCAACGAAGACCTGGACGCCCATTTGGCGGAACGTTTGGGAGAGGACGCCTGGCGAATATTGGACATTGGCTGCGGCGCGGCGATGATCAGCGGGCGCTTGGCGCAAGCGGGACATCGGCTGACGCTGACCGACCTGTCCGCAGAGATGCTGACGGCGGCCCGCGCCAATCTGGAGGCTCTGGGAGCGGCGCAGGCCTGCGAGGAGTGGCGTGAAGGTGCGATGCAGGACGTTCTGCCGCAACTCCAGGGACCTTATGATTTGATAATCATCCATGCAGTGCTGGAGTGGATGGACGATCCCCGTCCCGCTCTGGAGCTGGCGCTGAGCAAACTGCGTAACGGCGGCGTGCTGTCCCTGGCTTTCTACAACCGAAATGGCCTGATCTACCGCAATCTATTACAGGGCAATTTTCGCAAACTCAAGAAGAACAACTGGTTCTACCGTAAAGGCGGACTGACGCCGCAGAATCCACTAGATCCGGATGAAGTCTACGGCTGGCTGCAGCAAGCGGGCATGCATCAGATATGTAAACGGGGCATCCGCACTTTTTACGACTTCATGCAAAAGCACGTCGCCCGCGAACGCAGCTATGAAGACGTACTGGAAATGGAGCGCATGCACTCCCAGAAAGAACCCTACCTTTCCCTGGGACGCTATATTCATGTGTTGTATCAGAAGGGGTAGGGGCATAAATTAATCCAGAGAGCAGTCTTTATGGAATGTTCCGCATCTTGCCTTTGAGACTTCAGGAGCGTACCACTGTTTACACTGCACAGAAGGGCCGTAAAGCTGGAAATTTTTCCTCTGGTGTATATAATCTCGCCGCATCCGGCAAAAATCTCTCGCGTGGTAGACCACGCGCATTAGTGGGATTAACCAGCAAATGTTTGGGGTGGAATACAAAGGTAAACCAAATCAAGGCTATACCTCTAGGTATCTATTCAACTCAGCTTTCACTATTTGGGCTTTTGGTGGAAACCGCCTGCAAATATGTCCACATGACAACTTATCTGGAAGTTCTTATTTTAAATGCCTCAGTACTCTTCTTCTTTAACAGGGCTGATTCTATCGATCAGCCATAATTGGCAACTTATTCGGCAAATGACAAAAAGAGAAGTTGTTGGCCGGTATCGAGGCTCTTTTTTAGGGCTGGCATGGTCATTTTTTCATCCAATATTAATGTTGGTTGTCTACACATTTGTATTTTCTGTGATATTTAAAGCCAAGTGGGGCGTTGGTGGTGATGAAAGTAAATCTCAGTTTGCGATAGTTCTTTTTGTTGGACTTATTGTTCATGGCGTTTTTGCTGAAGTTATCAACCGAGCGCCAGGGTTGATTTTAGGGAATGTGAACTTTGTAAAAAAAGTAGTGTTTCCTATTGAGATACTACCAGTGGTTTGTCTGTTTGCTGCATTATTTCACTCATTAATTAGCCTGTTGGTATTGTTAATAGCATTTATTATTTTTAACGGGTTTATACACTGGACGGCCATATTCTTACCTTTAATATTTATACCGTTTATTCTGCTTATATTAGGGGGAGCATGGATTTTGGCCTCTATAGGTGTATTTATTCGAGATGTTGGGCAAACAATAGTCATAATTACCACAGTTCTACTCTTCCTTTCGCCTGTTTTCTTTCCTATTGATGCTCTGCCTGCAAACTATCATTCTTTAATTATGCTGAATCCACTAACGTTCATCATTGAGCAATCAAGAGGCGTTCTTATATGGGGGCGTGTGCCTGATTGGTTTGGTTTGGGTATCTACTCACTTGTCTCTGTAGCTTTGGCATGGGCCGGGTACGCGTGGTTTCAAAAGACAAGAAGAGGCTTTTCGGATGTCCTTTAATAATAGTAGCGAGCCGTTAAACACTAACAGCACTGATAATACGGCTATTCGAATTCGAAACCTAAGTAAGTGCTATCAAATATACGAGTCTCCGCGAGATAGGCTTAAACAGTTTGTTCTTCCAAAGCTAAAACGTTTCAGTAATCGGCCGCCAGTACATTATTATCGCGATTTTTGGGCTCTCAGAGATGTTTCATTTGAAATAAAGAGAGGTGAAACTGTTGGGATTGTTGGGCGTAATGGTTCTGGTAAGTCCACTCTTCTGCAAATAATTTGTGGTACTTTGTCTCCGACAGAGGGCGTAGTCGAGATAAATGGTCGTATTGCAGCGCTTTTGGAATTGGGGGCGGGATTCAATCCAGAGTTTACGGGAAGGGAAAACGTTTATCTTAACGCAGCGGTTCTAGGACTAAGCCAAAGCGAAGTTGACGAGCGATTTGATGATATAGCAGCATTTGCTGATATTGGGCAGTTTATAGATCAGCCAGTTAAGACATATTCTAGTGGAATGGTTGTTCGGCTTGCATTTGCTGTAGCCATTAATGTTGACCCGGAAATCCTGGTTATTGACGAAGCTTTGTCTGTTGGAGATGAGCTTTTCCAACGAAAATGCTTTTCTCGAATTGAAGCTATTCGTGACAGCGGGGCAACAATTTTATTCGTTTCCCACTCTGGGAGTACAGTTGTGGAACTGTGCGATAGAGCCATACTCATGGACTCTGGTGAGAGGCTTGCGGTTGGCAAGCCCAAGCAAATTATAGGGAACTATCAAAAACTGCTTTATGCTCCTATAGATAAAAGAGAGAGCATTCGTAACCAGTTACTCCAGGCCAATGATGTTATGCCTGAACAAGTGAGCGGAGTCGATGGTCTGCCTCAGCCTACTAATAAGGCGCAGGAAGAGGGAGGCCAGCATCTCCAGGAAAATTTTGATCCACACTTGAAGCCTGTTAGTACAATTGAATATGAGTCACGTGGCGCTACGATCGAATCACTCCAGATCTTGACTCTTACTGGGGAGCCTGTGAATGGACTTGTTCGTGGCAAGAAGTATAGATATTGCTATAGCGTGAAATTTGATGTCGCCGCTACAAATGTTCGTTTTGGTATGTTGCTTAAAACAACCTCAGGACTAGAGCTTGGAGGGTCAATTTCGGCGCCATCTCTTGCTGAGTCTGTTCCATTTATCCCACAAGGAAAAGTTGTATCTGTTGAGTTTACCTTTCATTGCTACTTAAACCCGGGTGTTTACTTCATGAATGCTGGAGTGTTAGCGGTTTGTGGTCAAGAGGAAACGTTTTTACATAGAAAAATAGATGCAATTGCATTTCGTGTATTGCCGGTAACTTCTAGCACTGCAACAGAAATTGTTGATTTTTGCTGCACTCCACTGGTAAGTATTGATGAATGAACTATTCAATAACCTACTCGTATCATGCCCAAATCAGGGAGGCCTTTTCCTGATCCATGAGGGCGTTACTTATAAACTGGATAATTTTAGCGCGACGGGATTTTCGGTAAATAGTGAAAAATTCGCTAGAGGCCTCCAACCCTCGTCAGTGTTGATTCATAGCCAAAAGAAGCCTGATTCCGAGCCCAGTACTGTTGCCGCTGACGATATACACGATGTGTTGATCGTGGACGACTTTATATATTTTGTAGGTACATCCGGTAACGAAATAATCAAGGTTGATGGTAAGTCCGCAGAAATAGATAGATGGACCTTTGAGGGAGATGTTGACTCGCTTCATATTAACTGCCTTGGGCTTTGGAATGAGCGCATTGTTTTCTCTGCATTTGGAGATTTTAAACAGCACCGCGAATATAAAGGAAAAACCAGAGAGGCTGGCTATGTAAAGGATTTACTTAGCGGAAAGGAACTCATCAAAGGTCTATCTCAGCCTCACAGCTTAACGCCTTTAGATGAAAATTTATTGTTGGCTAACTCTGAAAAGAAAGAGATAGCTGAATATAACAGTGCGGGAGAACTGGTTCGTTCGAAAGTTCTGGGGGGGTATACGCGAGGGATATGTGTCACTGATGACAAGATTTTTGTAGGCTTAAGCGCCTCTAGAAATCTTGAAGATCCTGGAGTCGGTAGCGCCACGATTGTAGCCCTTGACAAAGTAACGTGGGAGGAGCTGGGACGTTTAAGTCTGCTTGCTCCAGAAGTATATGAGATACAGCAGGTAAGCAATAAAGACCTGCTGTGTAGTGCACTTGGAAAGGTCGCGTCATACTCATCTGAGACACTAAGCCAGGTCATTCATGATCGTGAGCAGGAAATATTAGTGCTTGAGCAGAAGATCAGCGCGCTGGATTTGGAAGCTCTATCGCTTAAGCAGAAGATTGGCGCGCTGGATTTAGAAGCTCTATCGCTTAAGCAGAAGATTGGCGCGCTAGATTTGGAAGCTCTATCGCTTAAGCAGGAAATAAAAGAGCGCGATTCGGAAATAAGCCGCTTAAGCCAAGATGTGGCAGCTAAGTTAGCTGAGATCGATTCTCTTGGTCAGACCATTCTTGACCGAGATGAAAAGCTGGCTGCATTCAGCAAGGCTGCTCATGAACATAAACAAACTATTAGTAACCTACAGCATATCATTACTCAAATTGAGCATAGGCTGTCTGTATTTGCCGAAAAAGATAAGGGGATTGGAAAAGTGGTTTTGAGTAGACTGGAAAGCCGTAGTAAGTTGCTTTACTGGTATTGGAAGTTGTTGCGGTCTCCTCTATTTGATTCTGAATGGTACCTGAAAAATTATCCAGATGTGGCGCAAAAAGGCGTTAATCCTCTAAAACACTATTTAGCGATAGGATGGAAAGAGAGTAGGCAGCCAGGTCCATATTTTGACAGCGAATATTATCGAGCTCGCTATCCCGATATCGCAGGCTTAGACATGCCTCCTCTGGTTCACTATTGGCTGCATGGATGCTCCGAAGGGCGTCACCCTAATTCACTGTTTGATATGGACTGGAATCGACCTGAGAGGGATTTATCACTCTCTTCGAATGAAGAGTCTGGTACTTTGGCCGGACAGACCAGCTCTACTAATCCAATTCTAATAAGCGTGATTATCCCAACTTATAACAGAGGTAAGCTCCTGCCTGAAATTATTGCTGCATGGCGCGAAGTGAATGCAG
Source organism: Hahella sp. HNIBRBA332 (assembly GCF_030719035.1). Classification (NCBI taxonomy): domain Bacteria; kingdom Pseudomonadati; phylum Pseudomonadota; class Gammaproteobacteria; order Oceanospirillales; family Hahellaceae; genus Hahella; species Hahella aquimaris. Next base: position 3,572,432 of record NZ_CP132203.1, on the reverse strand, counting down.
TGACTTTGTTTCCGTATGAGATTATTTTCTCTGATGATGGCTCATCTGATGGCTCGGTCGAATTTCTTGAGACGGTGAATGGCTTGCCGTTAAAAGTGCTGCGTAATGCGCATGGAGGGGCTTCAAGTGCGCGAAATGCTGCGATTAGAGCGGCTTCAGGTGATAAGCTGCTTATCATAGGGGATGATATCTTCCCTGATCCTCAAATTCTTAATATTCATGCTGAAATATGCGAGCAGCTAGGACCGAAAGTCGCCACGCTGGGTGTTGTCGATTGGCATCAAGACCTCGATGTTAATCATCTGATGCATCATATTACAGAAATTGGAAATGAGCAGTTTAGTTATAATCGCCTTAAAGACAACGACTTTACTGACTTTAGACATTTTTATACCTGTAATATCTGTGTTGACAGACGTTTTCTTCTTGAGGAGGACGTGATTTTTGACGAGCGATTTGACGAGTATGGTTTTGAAGACATCGAATTAGGTTATCGGTTAGCGAAACGCGGGCTAAAGTTATTTTATACCACTCGAGCGAAAGGTGATCATTATCATCCCTATGTGACGTCAAAGTTCTGTAAACGCCAAATTTCAGCAGGGAAAATGGCTGTGGTATTTGCAAGGATGCACTCTGGTATTGATACGATATTGGGAGTTGCGTCACTTGAGAAAAAAGCGCACAAGAGCCGCGCATCACAATTCTCTCAAGAGAGGTGGCAACAGAGGTTAGATGCGCTTGTCAGTAGGTGTGAGTATTACGAAGAGCTTATCGCGGCCACGCCTGATGACATTTCTATGGGCATTCGGAAATGTTTGAGCACTTTGTATGTGCATCTATTTCGAGCGATGTATGAGTATGGAGTCATCCAAAAGCTGGGTGATTATCCTAATTCTTTGGCAATCGCCATGGAAGCGCACTTTCCGAGTATTGGCTCAGATTACTGGGATAAGCTTGAGAAGAGCGCAGGGGAGACTGATGGCTTGTCTTCCGCTGAGCTTTACAATCTGTGTGAGGCGCTTAATACAGGGAGTGAGAGAGACCTTCATTATGGTTCAAAGCAGCGTCAGCTGTTTGATGAATTAATGCAGGCCCAGTTGCTGTTAGAGTCGCAAGTGACTCTGGTTAGTAAAATGGACAGATTCATGCAATTGGCGTCAAGGGCGGTTTATCATCTTTTAAACAACCCAAGATACTTAATCCATCGAACAAGACAGCTAATCAGTGAGAATAAAAGGAGCGGTAAGTTAAATGTCGCTAATACTGATGTCGCCACTGTTATTAAGGCTATCCCTGCACTTGTAGTTGGTTCGCCTGGTTTAGAAACAAAGACTTTAGTAGCGAATTTCCGTCGCACCTTTGGCGACACTGCAAAAGTGTACGAGTTGTTGCAGTGTGGAATGTTGTCTCTAATCGAGGAGAGTGGTCTCAGCGGCAACCCTATTACACCGTCAGCTGCCGAAGCTACGGCATTCTATTGGCCAATATCTTCATCAGCCATTTCCTGCCCTGATCATTTGTATTCTGCTTATGTGGCTCTTATAGAGAACAGCTTAGATCTATCAATAATTTCTAATTCTCTTGCGTCAGAAGGAAGCATTTGTATTAGTAATTTGCGCGATCATATGATTTTCTCACGCGACATCGCTCATGCTGTTTTTGAAAACGAACTCAATCAGACTCCGTTGCGCGGAAAAATTCTTCGGTTATTGCCGGCAAGAAGTAGTGCTGTTGAAGCGCGTATTGGTGAAGTGCTTGATTGCAGTAGTGTTGAAGTTGATGAAGATGGTTTCTTTTCTAGTCAGGAGAAACCTTCGCATGGCTTGATTCGATATGAGTCTCAGTATTTGCCGCCACGTTTAAGTACAAAGCCGGTTATCTTTGTATTCCCTATTTTCTTAGCGGTAGGCGGCGTGGAACGTAATACCGTTGAGATAATGAGGAAGCTGAATCAGCAATTTGATTTCATTGTGATAACGATGGAGAGATTACGTGCAGAGCAAGGTAGCCTGGCCGCCCAGGCTATGGATGTCGCAGCTCAAGTCATTGAGATGGCCGAGATTGTGCGACATGAGGACTATTTGCGCGTTTTGACTCGATTAAAGTCGACTTTGAAACCTGAACTAGTCTGGGTCTGCAATGGCTCTCCTTGGTTTTGTGATAATGCGCCCTCTATTCGGCGCGTGTTTCGCGATGTGCCGATCATCGATCAGGAAGTATATGATGTTGAGCAAGGGTGGATTACCCGATACGGTGAGCCTGGAATTAGGTCTTTTGACCATTTTATTGCTGTTAATAAGAAGATTGAGCGACGCTTCCGTGAAGATTTTGGAATTGACCCAAAACAGACGCACTTAATCTATTCTGCTGTTGATACTTTGCGCATTCAGCAGTTTAAACAGTCGCAACCTGATGAGGCTGAGCTGAGGGAAAAATTTGGGCTTCCTCAAGGGAAGAGAATATTTACGTTTGTAGCACGGCTTACGCAGCAGAAAAGACCTCTTGAGTTCCTAAAGCTGGCAAAACTACGTTGCGGTAATCAGGACGAGTATTTTGTGTTAGTCGGTGATGGCGAGCTTGCTGATGAGGCTAATGCATTCATTGAAAAAAATGAACTGAAGAATGTAAAACGAATACCATATGTTGAAAATACGCTTGAACTCCATGCGGTGACTGACGGAATTATATTTACCTCTGCGTATGAGGGATTACCGATAGCGATGATTGAAGCATTAGCAATGGGAGTCCCGGCATTTGCGACTGACGTGGGCGATATTGCAGATGTAGTGAGTGAATACTATGGCGGTGGTGTGATTTCAGTAAATTTGTCGGATATTAATATAAACACTGAATTTGAAAATTGGCTTAAAAACCATCAGGAATATCGGGTTAAGTTGAAGGCTCGAGAGCAGGATATACTTGATCGTTTTTCCAGTTCGAATATAGCAAAGCAGTATGTTGAGTGCTGGGATGGTGCGATTAGACAATACAAAAAACAAGGTGTAACAGTATGAATACGCCAGAGGCCTCTCGCGTTTTGATTCTTGGCGGTATGGGATTTATTGGGCAGCATCTGACCCAGGCTTGTCGTTCTGCTGGAATGATTGTTAGAGTCGCAGATATGTTTCTGCCTGCTCCAGAAGCGAGGCAAGACGGAGTTGAATACGTAGATGGAGACTATAAAGACTCGGAATTTCTGCAGAGCATACTTGAAGAAGTCGACTCTGTTGTACATCTTGTTCACGATACAATGATTCTTAACCAAGAGTGCAACATGGACGTTGAATTTGAGCGTAATGTCAGGCCTGCAATGCATCTTATGGATATGTGTTGCGTGAAGAAAATTAAGAAATTTTTATTTGTATCTTCAGGCGGCACTGTTTATGGAGATCAGCTAAACCGCCAGCCCATTGTTGAGAATTCATCCACAAAGCCGATTTCCTTATACGGAACATCAAAGCTAATTATAGAGAACATTGGATTTCTCTATAATATTCAGAAAAACTTACCCTTTATTGTTGCGCGTCCCGGCAATGCATATGGGCCTGGACAGAAACCATTTCGTGGTCAGGGCTTTGTGGCAACTGCATTTGCCTCTGCGTTGAAGGGCGAGGTACTGAATATTTTTGGTGACGGGTCGGTTGTTCGAGATTACATACATGCCCGCGATCTAGCTGATGCGCTGGTTGCCATACTCAGATTTGGCAAACTCGGTGAAGCATATAATATTGGAACATCTAACGGCGTCGCACTGCACACTTTGTTAAATGAGTATATAACTCCAATATTAGAAGACGATGGTTACACTTTGCAGTGCCAATACACCCCCCCTCGAGGTGTGGATGTGTCATACAACGTATTATCGAATGATAAGCTACGCCGCGACACGAATTTCTCTCCAATTATCGAGCTCAGTGATGGTTTGCGCGAAACCTTAATGTGGCTAAAGAATTTTAATTTAATGTGAGAAAGTAATAGCTATGAGTCTTGTATCAGTTGTTATACCCAGCTATAACCATGCCCATTATATTAGGGAGGCGGTGGAAAGCGTTCTCTCTCAATCTTATACCAACTTGGAGTTGATCGTCATTGATGATGGCTCCAGCGATGCATCACTTGACTACCTGCGCAGCGTAAATGACCCTCGATATACATTAATAGAGCAGGAAAATGCCGGGGCTCATAATGCTATTAACAAAGGATTGTCTCTGGCAAAAGGCGACTATCTTGCGATTCTCAACTCTGATGATATCTTTCATAAGGGAAGGCTTTCTGAGTGTGTGGAAAGGCTGCAACAAGGCGCTGATTTAGTAGCAACATGGATTGAGATTATAGACAATAAAAGTAAGGTGCTTGGTGTTAAAGAAGGGTGGCGGAATATGCTGCCCTGGAACATTAAACAACCGGACGCAAGGCTTATTGGAGCGGATGACTTTAAGTTACATTTGCTGTTTTCTAACTTTGTGTCTACGACGAGCAACGTAGTCTTTTCTCGCAAGGTATATGAGGCAGTCGGTGGTATGCGTAATCTAAGATTCGCACATGACTGGGATTTTTTATTAAGGGTGGCACTAAAGTTTCGGTGTGAGCTTCTGGAAAAGCCTCTTTTGAAATACAGGATTCATTCTACAAACACTATTTCATCAAATCGTGCATGGATGCTGTTTGAAATTTGTTGGATTTTTGCAGTTCATCTAAAGAATTTTTCTGGCGAATTACTATTGCAGTCTACTGAATTAGATCGATTCTCTCATGGTCTTGATCTGATGGCTAACTCAATAAATTTACAGGGTAATGATAAAGTTTTTTGGATGCTCATGCAGTACATTGCTGCGCATCGGGAAACAGAAGATTTTTCACCGGAAGAAGTACTGTTGGATCGTGAGGAGTTAAGAGCTGAGTTTATCCGCCACATAAATGTGTAGGGCGCCTTGTTTAATAATGGATATATAAAAACTCGATGACTGTTACGACCATCATTGTTAATTACAATAGCGGGGCTTTGCTTGACGAATGCCTTAAGCACTTGGAAGCGCAGACAGTCCGTTCAGACAAAATAATTGTAGTTGATAACGCTAGCGTAGATGGTTCTCAAAATATTGCAGGGGCATATGCCAGTGTCGACATGCTCCTGTTGAACGAAAACCTTGGTTTTGCAGGCGGCAACAATTTAGCGCTATCAGGTGTGGATACAGAGTTTGTTGCACTGTTAAACCCTGATGCTTTCCCAGAACCTGATTGGCTTGAGAGCCTGCTTGCCGCGGCGAGTGAAAATCCTGACGTAGGCGCATTTGGATCACGCCAGCTTTGTAGTGACGCCAACTTTATATTAGACGGAGTTGGTGATAGTTACCATGTCAGTGGATTGGTTTGGCGTGATCGACATGGCGCGAAGCAGCAACCCAATGATCTGGTTACAAGAGAAATTTTTTCACCATGCGCCGCGGCAGCATTGTATCGAAGGAAAGCATTGCATGAGGTCGGTGGGTTTGATGAAGATTATTTTTGTTATGTTGAAGACGTAGACTTGGGGTTTCGTCTGCGTTTGGCAGGTTATAAGTCAATGTATGTGCCAAGTGCTGTGGTTTACCATGTTGGATCTGCAACCACGGGTGGACAGCGAAGCGATTTCTCTGTTTATCATGGCCATCGAAACCTAGTGTGGACCTTTATAAAAGACATGCCTTCTTATTTATTTTGGCTGCTTTTGCCTTTGCATATTTTGATGAACTTGGCGACGGTGTTGTTATTTACATTAAGAGGGCAAGGAAAAGTTATTCTTAGGGCTAAATGGGACGCAATAAAAGGGGTATCTGGAGCCTTTGGGAAACGAAGGGCAATTCAGTCCGGTCGAGTTGCTAAAGTAGCTGATGTTTGGAGGTCTCTGGACAAGCGCTTACCTATCTTAAGTAAGCTATTTCCTGCTAAGTGCAAAAAGAGAACGATAGCTAAATAAATTATAGCTTCAAAGCATTGAACTAGGACATCTTTTTAATATTTTTGCAATCCACATGGGCATTTAGAAACACGTCTTAATTATATTTCTCGCCGGGACGTCTCTGATGCCAAATGACTGTATCCAAAGCGGATACTCAATGGTCTACCGCAGTAACCGCCAAGGGCGTCATATTCAAAATTTTAAGGCTTCCTGGCCACCAACACCGCGCGGGCAGGGGCGGGGTAGCCTTCGACGGTTTTGCTGAAGTCTTGAGGATCAAGAAAGTCTTTTAGTGACTGAAAGGTCATCCAGTCTGTCTGGCGTTGTTCTTCCAGTGAGGTGACGCCTTCATCCACAATGCGGACGTCTTCGAATCCGCAGCGCTCCAACCAGAGTTTGGTAGCCAGGGAGCTGCCGATAAACCAGACATTGCGCATTTGCGCGTAGCGATCTCGCGGCGTCAGGACGGTATTTTCGTCGCCAGGGATGACCAGTGTTTCCAGCACCAGTTCTCCGCCCGGACGCAGCGCCGCTTTCAGCTCATCAATATGGTCGAACGGCGAGCGGCGGTGGTACAGCACGCCCATGGAGAACACCGTATCGAAGGCGCCCATGTTGGGGGGCAAGTCCTCTGAACGCAACGGCAGGTAATAAACCGGCGCGGTGGGCGCGTATTTTTTGACGCAGTGGAACTGAAACAGAAACTTGGGGGAAGGGTCCACGCCGAGCACGAACTGCGCGCCTTCGCCCAACATACGCCAGCAGTGATAGCCGCTGCCGCAGCCGACATCCAACACAAAGCGATCTTTCAGGGGGCTTAAATGCGGCGCTACGCGCGTCCACTTCCAATCGGATCGCCATTCTGTGTCGATATGGTTACCAAAGAAGTTGAATGGGCCTTTGCGCCAGGGATGCAGACCGCGTAACCCTTTGATGAGCGATTCCTGCGCCTGTGCGTCAAGATCTTCCGCTGAGCCGACGACCAATGTATCGGCGTCAAGCCTGAGTTGACTCGGCTGTGCGTCGGGCAACTGCTGTAAAGCGTTCCACCAGCCTTCATAGTCGCCATGGGTGTGAGAGTAATAGCGCTCATCCAACACGCGTTCGAAGTCAGGGATAAAACGCTGTAGACGGTTTTTGTCGGCGTGGGCCAGGAAGTCGTCGAAACGGATCATTTTATTGCCAGAAAAGAGACGAAGTTAAAACATTGGAACCATAAATAAGCCTGGCTGAACCCAGCTCTGCGTAGGCGCTCGATATGCGCCTCGATGGTTTCCGGCACCAGGACATTCTCCAGGGCGCTGCGCTTTTGCGCGATTTCCAGGTCGCTGTAGCCCCGGGAACGTTTGAAGTCATGATGAAGATCGAACAGGGTGTGTTGTTTATCCGCGTCGGCGAACTCGATTTTCTCGGACAGCACCATTGCGCCGCCGGGCTGCATATTGACCGCGATGCGATGCAGCAGATCTTCCCGTTGCGCCAGAGGAATGAATTGCAGGGTGAAGTTCATGATGGCGATGGAGGCGTTTTCAATGGCCGTACTCTGGATGTCCTGACACAGTATTTCTGTGGGAATAACGCTGGGCATCCGCTCCATATTTACTCGACAGCGCTCCACCATGGCGGCGGAGTTATCGACGCCGATCACCTTAGGCTTGTCGTCGGACTCATTGAAATGTTCAAGGTTGCTGCGGATGGCGAGGGTGGAGGCGCCTAGAGAGCAGCCCAGATCGTAGCAGTGGGTTCCCGCCTGGGCGTAACGTCGGGAAATAACGCCGATCATCTCCAGCATCATGGCGTAGCCGGGCACCGAGCGGTTGATCATGTCCGTGAATACGTGCGCCACCCGCTCATCGAATTCGAAGGCGCCGACGGCGCCTTTGGCGTCTTGGTAGATTCGGTCTTTGCTGTCGCTCATTTTCCGCTCGCTCCTGTCAGGGCGCGCATTTTACCGCCCCGGCCCATACAGGGTCCAGTCGCCTGGGATACTGTGAGTTCTGATGACAGGCGGATAAGGCGCTTAAACCGCAAGAGAACGCTAGACTTTGCGACTTAACCCATCTTTAATTGGCGGTTGTGCGCCATTGGCCAAAAAATTTGAGAAGCATTTATTGAAAAGATAGAGAGGATAGCGGGCAGGTTTATGACTCATTACGCCATTTCAGACTTACTCAAGAACAAAGCGGAGATCGGTAGCGAAGTGACCGTCAAAGGCTGGGTAAGGTCAAGAAGGGACTCCAAGGCGGGCGTCTCTTTTATTCACGTGCATGACGGCTCCTGCTTCGACGCGATTCAGGCGGTTGTCGCCAAAGAGCTGCCGAACTACGATGCTGACGTTCTGCGTTTGACGACCGGTTGCTCCCTGATTGTCACCGGAACCCTGGTAGAGTCGCCCGGGCAAGGACAATCCTGCGAAATTCAGGCGACTGCCGTGGAGGTGGTCGGCCTGGTGGACGATCCGGAAACCTATCCGGTCGCCAAGAAAAGACACACTTTTGAATTCCTGCGCGGCGTCGCTCACTTGCGTCCCCGCACTAACGCGTTCGGTGCCGTGACCCGCGTGCGTACGGCTCTGGCTCACGCTGTGCACCATTTCTTCTATGAGCAGGGCTTTCAGTGGATCAATACGCCGATCCTGACCGCCAGCGACTGTGAAGGCGCCGGCGAGCTGTTTCGCGTCAGCACCCTGGATATGGTCAACCTGCCCAAGACGGACAGCGGTAAAATCGACTACAGCAAAGATTTCTTCGGCAAAGAGACGTTTTTGACCGTTTCCGGTCAGTTGAACGTGGAAGCCTACTGTCTGGCGATGTCCAAAGTGTATACCTTCGGACCCACGTTCCGTGCGGAAAACTCCAACACCAGCCGTCACTTGGCGGAATTCTGGATGATCGAGCCGGAGATCGCCTTCGCAGACCTGAATGCCGATGCGGATCTGGCGGAGCGCTTCCTCAAGCATATGTTCAAGGTGGTGCTGGACGAGCGCAGTGACGACATGGCGTTCTTCGCCGAGCGCATCAATCCTGATGTGGTTTCGCGTCTGGAGAAGATGGTCGACACGGATTTCGTCCGCATCGATTACTCGGAAGCGATCAAGATTCTGCAGAACTGCGGCAAGAAGTTCGAATACCCGGTGCAGTGGGGTCTGGATCTGCAATCCGAGCATGAGCGTTACCTGGCGGAAACCCATGTGGGCGCGCCAGTGATCGTGATGAACTATCCGAAGGAAATCAAAGCGTTCTACATGCGCCTGAACGACGATGATAAGACCGTTGCGGCCATGGACGTTCTGGCGCCGGGCATTGGTGAAATCATCGGTGGCAGCCAGCGTGAAGACCGTCTGGACGTGCTGGACGCCCGCATCGGCAATATGCATCACAAAGAGGAACTGTGGTGGTATCGCGACCTGCGTCGTTACGGCAGCGTGCCCCACGCAGGCTTTGGTCTGGGCTTCGAACGCCTGATCGCCTACGTGACCGGCATGGAAAACGTGCGTGACGTTATCCCGTTCCCAAGAACGCCGGACAACGCACAGTTCTAAGGCGCTGGCTAATACGTCGACATAGACGTCAAGCCGACAAAAAAGGCCCGATTGAATCGGGCCTTTTTTTATGCGCGGGGCAAACTGGTTCCCCGCCGTCATAGCTGCATGACGTTGTCAGGCGAGGCGGGTCAGGAACCGCATCCGGTCACTCGGGACGTAACCTCACCCGTATACCCAGACTACGTCACCTTGGCGATACGCTTAAAATACTCCGAAGCCTTTCAGCAGAGACACAATCGCCAGCACCACTGCAACGCCGCCAATAACCATGGCTGCTGCGCCGCCGCTTTTCGGTGGTTTGACGTTTTGCAGGGTGTTGAGTTGCGTCGCCAGCGTGGTTTTTTGGCGCTCCAATTGCTCGACCCGCGCCGCCATGGCGTCGATCTCACTTTGTTTTTCCGCCATTTGCTCGCGCAGGGCCTTGGCGATCTGTTGCACCAGGTCCTGTCCCTGCTTGCTGATCTGACCGCGCAGCAACTCCTCCACAGTTCCCTCAATCAGCGTATGCAGCTTCTTGTCGTTGAGAACGTCTTCTATATTCAGGCTGGGCGCCGGCTCGTCTCTGGAGGTGCGTTCGATCAGGGTGCGCTTGAGTTCTTCCTTGGCTGACTGCAGTTCCGCTTCCCACGCGCTCAGCCTGTCCTCCACATTGTTGTCCATGGTGGCGGTGGCGGAGTGGGTGGCGATGTCCATCACCTGAGGGCGAATGCGTTCGATGAGGTCGTCAAGGTCGGGCGCTTCCGGTACTGGCTTGGTTCTCATCTCCAGGTCGTTGACGGTTTCCCTTAGCTGTACGTCCAGATCGCGACGGGACTCGCTGACAGCATCGTCGATGGAGCCGAGTAAGCGATCTTCCAGGCTTTTCAGCTCGGCGTCCAGCAATGGCGTGAGGGTTTGCTCCACATCACGGGTAATCGTGGCGGCGAGCTGGACTTCATCAATAGCAGGGGCGGCGGGAGCTTCTGCAGGCTCAATGCTGGCAATATGCGCCTCCAGAACCTGCTGTACGCGCTTTTCCAGTCCGGGCATCAGTTCTTCACGCAATTGCTCCGCCATGGCGCTGAAATCAGGTTGTGATTGCTCAGGCGCTTCAGAAGGCTGCTCCCGTAGCTGCTGGATATCCTGACGCAGTGCGGTCAATTCGCTTTCGCTCTCTCTCAGGCGGCTTTCGAAACCATCGAAAGAGGGGAAATCGCGGCTGCTTTTCTCCAGTTTGTCGAGTCTGTCCACCAGGATTTCCCAGTCGGAAGCGGACACCACCGCTTGTTGCGGTTGCGGTGGGGCGTATTCCGGCGTTGGGGTAGGGACGACAATTTCTGGAGAGGTTTCCTCTACGACATCCGCCACAGGCTCCGCTTCCTGGGGGACTGCGACGGAGGTGAGCGTTCCGCTGCGTGCGGACTCAATCACCATGGCTAACTTTTCCGCTTGAGGCGGCTTGAACAGCGTGCCCGATGCGCCGATGGCGCGGGCTTCCGCATCGTAATTATCTTTTCCTTCTTTCCCGGTGCACATGATAACGGGAATATGGGAGGTCTGAGGATCCGCCTTGATTTTCTTGGTGGCTTCGAAGCCGTCCAACTCAGGCATCAGATGGTCCATAAAAATGATATCGGGCAGATTGGTTTTCAGCATTTCCAGAGCATGTACCCCGGATTCTGCAAGTTGAACCTGCAAATTATGCTTCTCTAACAGTCTTTGTAATGTAATACGCGCCAGTTTGGAGTCATCTACCACCAGTGCAGTTTGCAGCGACATTGCGGAACCTTTTGCAATTTAAGATACATCGATAAATCTAGCACATTCTTGAAGCTAGCCGGCAAAATCCTAGTATAGGGTTTGTTGACGTTTCTGCATCCTCTGAACGCCCAGCCACAGGCTTTTTCTGGCGTTACAAGGGCGATGCCGGAACCTCGACAAACACTAAGGTATGACAAAGATATATCAAATAAGACTTTCCTATCAAAAATCATAAGGTTAGATATTGTAACAGCATGTTTTTTGATCTGTTTAATGTAACTTTCGTCATTTGGTCACCTTAGCGTCATATAGCCTTTCTAGGATCGCGGCTAAAGATGATTAAAGTTAATTTTTCTAATGCTTCAGCTTTGTATTTGCATATTCAAATCAATATGTTGCGTTTGCTGGAAAAATAGATAATTACGCCGCAAGGGCTTAATCGCTAAAAAGGATATCCAGATGCAAGATTCCCTAAGAGCTGTTTTTATCTCAGATGCGCACTTGGGCTCGGCCGCCTGCCAGGCTGAGCACTTGCTGGATTTTCTCAATAAAATCAAAACAGATAGATTGTATCTGGTCGGCGACATCATCGACCTGCTGGAAATGCGACGCAAAGCCCACTTTCCCGAGACGCATCGGGCCATTCTCAGCCTGATCATGCGTAAAGCGCGGGAAGGGATGGAGGTCATCTACATTCCCGGCAACCATGATGATTTTTTCCGGCAAATGGTGGGGCAAACCTTCTCCGGCGTGAAGATTCGGCTTAATTGCGTCCATCGCACCGCGGATGGGCGCCGCTTCCATGTGAGCCACGGCGACGAGTTTGACCAGATCGTGCAACTGAGTCCGCTGGCGCTGCTGGTGGGGGATAAGGCCCACGGTCTAATGCTCAAGCTCAATAGCTGGTTGAATCGCGCCCGCAGGGTGTTTGGCTTTCCGTATTGGTCCTTGGCGGGATACCTGAAAACCCATTTAGGGCGCGCCAGGGAGTTTATTCAACGCTACGAAAATGCGGCGCTGAAAGCGGCGCGCAGTCTGGAAGTGGACGGCTATATCTGTGGCCACATTCACTACGCTGCGTTTCGTCGCAAAGACGGCAGGCTCTACTGTAATGACGGCGACTGGGTGGAACATTGCTCCGCACTGGTGGAAACTCATCAGGGGCAGTTAAGGCTGCTGCATTGGTCGGAACAGCCGCGTTGGCTGGCGGTGGAGCCGGACGCAGAACCGACTTGGATCGATGAACCGATTCCGGGCCTTTTTCCGGCTCCTGTCACGTTGTCTGGTGACAAGCCAGCGCCTAAGGCTGCCTGATACGCTGAGTTGGCGCTGTTCTGAGCTCTGTCTTTTCCGTTATGAACAGCGAAATCAAACGCTTGGCCGCTCACTGCTTACGGAAATATAACGCCGCAGTCCTCTCGTCGGGCTTGAACCATTTCCCCGAAAACGTGTCTACTATCACAATATTGATCCGCTTTTAGTTCCGTCTTCTATATGGAGGGCGGGCGATCGCCATGGTGGCGAAGTTTAAGAATATTGGGAGAGGTTAAGCGTATGTTTGGAAGTCATTCACAGGATAAAGCATCCATGCCTGCGCGGGAGCAAGCGCTGCCGGGCAGAGCGGAACCCATGGAAATCGAAGGCGAGCATTTTGTCTTTGGCGTGGACATGAGAGGTCCCTTTCCAACGCAAATGCAAACGGCGGTTTTCGGTCTGGGGTGTTTCTGGGGAGCGGAGCGTTTGTTCTGGAAACAGGAAGGCGTTTACAGCACCTGTGTCGGCTATGCGGGAGGCTATACGCCCAACCCCACCTATAAAGAAGTTTGCACTGGACAGACTGGCCATGCGGAAGTGGTTCAGGTCGTGTTTGATCCCGCTGTGATCAGTTATAAGAAGCTGCTGAAACTGTTCTGGGAAAATCACGACCCGACTCAGGGTATGCGTCAAGGCAACGACGTCGGCTCCCAATACCGTTCTGCTATTTATTACGCCAATGACGAACAGAAGCAACTGGCGGAAGCGTCGAAGGCGGAGTTCCAGCAATCGCTGCATGACGTAAATCGCGGCGCCATCACGACGGAAATTACGCCAGCGCCAGAATTCTATTTCGCAGAAACCTATCATCAGCAGTATCTGGCCAAGAATCCGGGGGGATACTGCGGCTTGGGCGGCACCGGAGCTTGTCTGGCCAGCGCGGACTAAGTTTTGACTGAGCCTGCGACCCTTGCCGGGTTGACCTTGGTTATCCCGGAAAAGAGCGACCCAGAGCGTGATTCTGTGGCGGCGGCATGGAGCGCCGCCGGAGGCGAGGTATCCCGGCTGGGACGATTCTGGGAGCCTCCTTCCTATGATCCGGCCAAAGTGCGCGTCTATGGCAATGACACCTTTGCGCTGGTGTTGGCGCAGAAGTTGGGTCTTGACCTGATTTCACCTGCGGACGACCTGTTGGTGCAACTGCCGCAACAGGCGTTGCAGCGCTCAGTAACGCTGCTGCCTTTATCTATGGCGATGACCTCGCCATTTCCGGCTTTCCTGAAACCTGCTGCGCCTAAGTTGTTCAAAGCTTCCGTCTATGCAAGCCCAAATGATTTAGACGTGGAAACCCGAGGATTGGAGCCGGATACGCCGGTGCTTCACTCGGAAATCGTGCATTTCGCCTGCGAAATACGTTGCTTTGTCTGGCGGGGAGAAATTCTCGACGCCGCGCTCTACGAAGGCGACGGAGCGCTTGAGGACGGCTTGAAATTCGCCAGACAACTTGCTCACAGCGAACACTTGCCGGCAACCTGCGTGATCGATATCGGCTATATCCCTCAGCGCGGCTGGGCGACTATCGAAGCCAACGCCGCCTGGGGCGCCGGCCTCAACGGATGCCGGGCCGAGAAAGTATTGCCTTGTATCGAGGCGGCGACCCGCCAAGTAGCTACTGACAGTTAACAGAATACTCGCCAATCGTCAGTCTGCCCTTTAATGCCTCTGGACTGAACTGAGTCAAAAACTCAGGTATGTCTTGCTGAGTCGAGATTTTGTGAATGAAATCGTAGACGGCGGGTTCTAATATCGGGCCTGTATAGAGATAACAGGCATGATCAGATACTACAAAGAGGGTGGAATACTTTTCCTTGAAGCCATTCAGGTTAATATTATTCAGAGTAGGAGATGCATTAAGGGCATGATTGATGCTCAAGTTCTCACCTTCAGCACTTTTAAAATCATTCAAGTAGGCGGCCCAATCAGCATAAAGCTCAGACTCACTCATTGGCGAATCTTGCAGAAATAATTGTATTTGAGCATTTTTATTATTGCTCTCTACGGCGTTCGTAGTAGAGCAACCTGCAGATAAGCAGGTAGTGAGAATTAAAGCCAGGCTAATCTGTAGCCTGTGTTTACATCTAGCCATGTAAGGGCTCCCAAATAGAGATGAGTTCTTTATTGGAGATCATCTTTTGATTCAAGTAGTGTTTGAAAGTGTAGGCTTCTGTGCTGGAGTCAAGCTTGTAATCAAAATGAGGCGTATCACGCTCCTGAAAGTCGCCACCCCATCTAATAAGCTGAGATTTTACCGAAGCGATAAATTTCTTTGCGTTCTCGCTCTCCTTTCCTTGAGAAAAAGTGGTTGAGCTGTTCCAGTTATCACCATCCATTAAATTGCAATCAATAGCATGTCCTATGAAGTGCTGGGACTTTTTAGCTGGAGTGACGACGCTGCCGCTAACTACTGTATTAACTAAACGGAGGGTTTGGTTCAGTTTAATGATAATACCGTACTTTTTCGCTTCCTTGTTCATGTAAACAAGATAAGGGGCGAGCGCCAGAGAAACTACAAATTCATTATCATTAATATTTGGGTGTTCAATTTTCTTGAAATAAGGCCCCAACTCAATATTACTGAAAGAGCTCTCTTTAATGCGAACCAAGTCGCCGCCAACTACCGCCTTTTGAGAGATCCACTTATCAAGCTCTTTATATGAGTTTATGTCATAAATTCCGGTTGGAGACATATTAAAAGAGTATACGGAGCAGCTTTCTAGTCCGACCTCCTTGGCCGTCCACTGAAAAAATCTGAGCGCTTTCGCTGTATTAGGGCCAAACTCACCATCACTTTCTCCAGAATAGGCTTCGACCTCAGCAAGTCTCTCCTGAAGTTGCTTTACATAATCTGCATCTTCAGTGTTTCGGGCTTCACCTCCCCAGATTTTTCGTGAATCTGAATCCCCTTGCCGCAATGCAATGTAATTTCCGTCTAATATAAGCATTCCATACTCTCCATTAGTAGATTTATAGCTTCTCCAGATCTTTTGTTATCCTTGTCGCCATAATTTTCAGATTAAGTAATATACTTTTTCCTGTTGTGACGAAAGGCTGGTGGGACGACTGGTATTTACCATAGAAAATTAATTTCTTGTTGGGAATATCGATAAACCCTAGATTGTCTAGTTTATGTGCGCACGGTGATTCATGAATTTAGTTATTAAATGTAATAATGGATATAACTAGTAGAGCTAATATGATATAAGCTCACGATTTTCTGGCAGCTATTGGTAACCACCGCTATGGCCGTAAGAGCCGAGAAGAAACAACAAGTTAATCGTAATATCTGTAACGCTGCACTGCGTCTGTGCCGGACGAAAGGGTATTCCGGGGTGAGTCTGCGGGAGATTTGCCGTGAGGCGGGGATCGCGCCGCCGACGTTTTATAACTACTACCCGAATCTTGAGGAACTGGGCCTGGCGATTATTGATGAGGCGGGGCTGACTCTGCGTCGTTTGATGCGGCAAACCTGGAAAGAGGTGGATGTGCGGGAAGGGGTGGTGCGCCGCACGATTCGCGTCTTTGCGCGTTATCTGGAAGAGAATGGCGACCTGTTTCATTTTGTCGCAGCGGAACGGGTAGGGCGCGTGCAGGCGTTTCGGGATGCAATTGAACGTGAAGTGAAGCATGTGGTGGAGGCCATGGCCAAGCCGCTGGCGGAGGTGGGGACAGCGACGGACAGACCGGTTGCACACCCACTTTATCTCTCTGAAATGCTGGTTAATTGCGCGTTTCAGGCGGGGGTTGAAAGCCTGTCCGCCAATACGGAGAAACGCAATGAAATCATTGAACGTACGATTATTCAGGCGCGTATGGCTATTTATGGTTCGGAAGTCATGGCGAAAGGCGCGGTGACGTCAATTCCTGTGGAGTAGTTCGCCGGCTTGCGACCATGCTGGAAGTAATTCCTAACAACTGTTCGGATCGGCGAAAACTCCTGTCAATAGTGCAATAATTGCGCTCAAATTCAATTTTAGGCCAATTTTAAGCGCATTTAATGTGTTTTTTGTGCCGAATATCTCGCTTGTAAAAATATTTCCTATTCCTCTTCTTGTTTAAAAATTAACAAGTGTTAGTTTTATTTTTGTCGAACCTAGGTCTTTGCAGCGAGCGTCAGCCCTCTGTTCGACAGCAGTGAGCATAGTTGGAAGTGCAGTACTGAATGAATAAGAATAAAGAGGAACGGAGATGGACCTTATACCCAAAGGAACGTGGAGAACTCTGTTGTGTCTGCTGCCTGCGTTGGGCCATCCTGTCGCCCATAGTGAGCTGAAGCCGATGGCGGATCAGGAAATGGGCGAAATTTCCGCTCAGTCCGCATTGGAGTTTTCCGCAACGGACATCAATTACAACTTGAGCCAGTTGACCGGCATCGAGTTCATCAAAAATCCCGGTATTGGATTTACCCGGGTGGAACAGCGCACGCAAACTGAGTCCGTGGACGCCACGGTTTATCGGCTTCAGCTGAATGGCTCCGGTGAACTGCATGCTTTCGCAGAAGAGCTGACCCTCGGCGACTATGGCGGCGCCAATAACTCCATTTATAAAGATGAAAATGGCCAGGGCGTGCCCGATGTGGCGCTGAGAAACTTTGGTTTCGGCAAGTCGGCGCAAGAGCCCTTTGTGTTTGAAGACCCCTATCTGGAAATCCAGAAGCAGCATCATGCTGACGGGACGGACACCATTCGCGGCATTCGCTTTGGCTTCGGCAGAGTCGATGGCTCGACGCCGGTGACTATCGACTCCATCTCCGGTTACATCCCGGCATTGAGCATCATGGCGGATCTGGGTGGGCTGGTGCGCTCGCAGATATATGGCAGCGGCACCAAGGACACCTTCGTCAACATTATCGGATACATGCCGGATGGCTCCGGTAATTATCCGCAAACGCCGGCGCCCGGCGAGTGGGTGTGCAATGGCGGCATGTGCGGTTTTACTCCAGACAATGTCGGCCTGACCGGCAACGCTGGCATTGGTTACAGCTATGGCGGGAAGGAGTTGAACCTTTCGAATGTGACCAGCCTCGATTATCACAACGTCAAAAACTTCTATATTTCCTTTGTGCAGGGTGCGGGTAATCTGATGTCGAATCAAAATGGTTCGATCAACGGAGCCATGTGGTCGCAGCATCTTGAAGGGATCATCCCCGATTCACGGCCGGATTTGCCGGGCTGGAATTTCGGTATTCCCTTCAACGATCCCAATAATCCGACAGACGGATATCTGGAGGCGCATACCGACGTGGGGCCGACGTTGCAGCAGATATTTTTTGGCGTCGGGGATGACAACCCACGCATGGGATATCAGAACAATAAGTTGTTTTAAAACGACGATGAACTGTAGCGGGAGGGAACCATGAAACATCCGCAATCTGTGTTGGCGTTCTGCTGCCTGGCGCTCAGCGCCGCCGCCATGGCGATGGAGGCGATGACCGATGAGGAACTGGGGCAGGTTGACGGCCGCAGCGGGTTCAGCTTCGCTTTCGATAACGTCAGGTTCAAAGGGATGGCGATAGACGGTGCGGAAGCGGGCAGTATCAATATCATTGCTGCAGACGGCTCCAGCCTGGGGTTGCAAGAGTTCCAGCTTTCCGCTGATGCGATCGGCACATTTGAATCGCCATTGACCTTCAGTCTGGTGGAGATGGACGGTTCTCTGGTGAATAGCTCGGGCGCTGGGCTTCCCATGTTGCGTATCGGGCTGCCTGGAATGGAAGGCTGGCGCAATTTGGACGTGCGTTTCAATGAAGAGTTCGGCAATCCGGACGTCCCTAATCCAAACAACCCTAATATCCGCGCCGGAGGTACGCCGTCGGAGCACACTATGCTGGGTAGCGTGTCGATGAATGACATTTCCATTCTAGGCGGCGTAGCCTATAGCGGGACTCCTGAGGGCTATAAGATAGAAAGCGCACGAGTCGATGACGGCAGCCGCGGCGCGGATTCGCGTCAGGGGATGCTGCTCAATGTGGACATCAATGAACTTTTGATTCCCGAGTGGCTGGTCGAATCTCAGATAGGCGATGGCGTGTTCGATCCCGCCACGGATTTCATTCTCTACAATTTCAAACTGGAAAATTTACACCTGCAGTCCGCTACCTTTGAAGCTGCGCCCAACGGCTTGCGCTTCGCCTATTCCGACCCGCAGCCTTTTACGGAAGACGGCGGCATCATCCCCTCAGGAGGGGGGCTGCCGGATACGCAACATCCAGATTACGATCCTAATTTCCCTAAAGTGGATCTGACATTTCAGGCGCAGATGACGCAATCGAAGCTAAATGAATCCAGAATCCATGGCGTCACCCTGGATCATCTTATCTTCAACGTGCGCAACTAGGCGGAGTGACAATGAAACAGCGCAAGCAAGTCACTAACAAACGTCTTCTGAGCCGCACAATGCTGGTGAGTCTGGCGCTAACCGCCTCCGACATGGCCACCTCGGAATTACGTGGTATGGAGGAAGGAGAGCTGTCGCAGGTATCGGCGCAAAGCGGCTTGATCATCGAAATTCCCCGGGTGCGCATCAACGCTCATGATGGCGGTCTGGACGACCCCGGCACGCCACAGGATGAAAGCGACGGTCGCCGCACCCGAGGGTTTCGCTACAACTACATCACCACAGAACATGATGGCGGCGCCCAGACCTACTATTTCACCGATGAAATCTCCATCGCTATGGATATAGAAGGGCCTCTGAAACTGGACGTGGACGATGGCGGCCACATGGTTCTGCAATTGCCTGAGCGGGTCAACTTCGTCGGCGATGGCTACAGCATGAAAGGCATTTATCTCAACAATACCGGCGACCCGGCCAGCGGTGGCAAGCTACTCAACGAGATCAATATTCAGGGTAACTTTGAAACCGGCGGCCAAGTGTTTGTGTGGGGGTATGACCCCTAGGCGGAAGCGCCGTTCCATTTAACCAATGTGTGGTCTTCGCCTTGTAGCTCCTCGTTTATAATGGCGGCTATCCGCTCCCAGTTCCCACCCGCCAGGCCTGCGCCAATCAATGGATAGCCGATGCGTTTGCCGGAGAAGTCAGTCTTGATCTTTCTCATGACAGAGCGAATCGCCTCATAGTCCGCCAAGTCGCCAGCGCCACGCCAGTGGAACTGGGTATAGGCGTTAACAATCGTGAAGGATGTATCGCTGCTGGTGATCTCGGCGCAGGAGTAAGTCCCCAGCTTGTCCCGAGCGCCTTTTTCCGTTTTTAAATCCGCTTTGTAAGCATCCGGAAACGTATTTTTGATCGTCAAAGCGATCCCACGTCCCATCTGGCACTGGCAATTGCAGCCATGGATAATGACATCAAAGTAACCAGCTTGCGCCAGCGCCAGTAAATCGCCTTCTACTGTTTTCATGTGACCTCAGACTTTTAAGTGAATGGCGAATCATATCAGTTTCAATATATACACTGTAATAAAGCCAAAGTGATTTAGTGTGAGCGGCACATATTATCTATTCGGTTGAATTGTGATCGCTGAATTGATTGTATCGGGGGCAGACGCAGTGCATATTCGGCTGAAAGAGAATAGAATCTGTTCACTTTTTATATGGCGGTTTAATAAACTATGCAAGGCCGAACCTTTCTGTCTGGAATTACTAAATTCACACTCATCTCAATGTTAACTTTCGGCGCCTATGCCGATGAAGTTGCTTTGTTTCAAACTCAGCTTACCAGCAAAGGGCAGGTCAGCCCGAATCACTTTCCGGCTGACTGGACCAGGCCTGCTACAAGCGAATACAACACTGTGGGTTATATACGCAGTAGCAGTAGCGATACCAAAGTGTTGCGTAAAGCTGTATTCAAGCTCGATGCTGCGCCTTTTTCTGAGATCAAGAATGCTGGCGTAGACGTCTGCATATTTATTCATCCCGCTTCTTATGGCCAGTATGAAGATAAATTGACGGTGACGCAGAATGAGGCGGTCTGCTTCAATCAGCATAAAGGCGATGGGCCGCAGTGGCCAAAATCCACGGTGGAGATTAATTTTCCAGGTCAGGGTTTGTTGATTTCCAAAGACTCGATAGTGGCCTGCGACTCGCAAGGAAGCTTGCCGGTAGGCGCGAATGACAACGGCCAGTTCCAGCTCTTTTCAAACTTTACCTGCGAACTTTTCATGGCGGACTACAACCCGAGTGACGCTGCTTCCCCGGCATATCAAAGTGTGAGAGCGCCGTTTTTTGATGAGAGCTTTGTGTATACGCCACATTCCAGAACAGCGTATCACCAGAACCTCTCCAATCAGGATCTGAAAATTAACGGTGTTTGGGCGTATGACAATACCAATGGCGCTGAAAACGAAACCTGTGTCGCCAAGGGTGGCGAGACGGTTTGCGACAGTCGTCAGTTTGAAGGGAATGACTATACAACCCGCGGCGATTTCTTTGCCTATCAAGAAACCTGGAAACAAGGCGAAAGCTTAACGGCGACTTGCTCTTCTTATGATGAACAAGGTTCTCCGAAATACTGCTCTTTTTATTTTATGGTGGAAGTTCCAGGGCAGAATGGACTGGATAGACGGTCGACAATCAGTCATGGGCAAGCCGACGCTTATTGTAACAATCCTTATCCCTCTAACTATGTGTTGAGCCATCATAGCTATAGTGATTATCAGCGTTGCATGAATTTATTGAATTGATGATCTGACGGAAACCATTCCATGTCGCCGCCTGCTCTGGATTGTTATCGTTTGACTTGGTGTTTCTCGTGAACAACTTTCAGCAAAGCGTAACTCCAACGTTGGAGTCGTGGGCGACATGAGTGGAATGGTTTCCCGGTTCAGTATCGTCGGTTTTGTCTACTTGCCGGCGTGCTTCATGACGCCATCCTGACAGCGCACGCAGAGTCCCAGTTTGAACCCATTGCGGCTCAGTATCGGCTCTACCAGCCGGGCATGACGGGGTTTACGCAGTTCCCGACATGTCGCTCCTATAATGAAGCTCAACCTGGGGAAGGCGGTTACCTTCAGCTCCATGAAAACCCTGCCGTGACGCTATGTTTTCGCGCTTTTCCTGGGTGGGAGGAGACGAAGACGTTGCAGGACTTGATCGCAAGGCTCGTTGTTGAGGCCTCGGGAGAAGGCTCTCTCTTATAGAGCCTTCAATATTTCCTTTAGGCGTACGGACTGACCAAGCGGCGAATAATTCGACGTCATATATGGGCCGAAAGCGTCGTGTTTCATTTTTCGATAATCAAGATCCCCATTACTAACCAGATCAAAGGTATGCGTGATAACGCCTTCCAGCGATATTAACTCCACATTACCCAGATCATCGTAGCGGGCGTTGAAGACCGGCGCGCCGGAATTCCCCCAGAAGGCGGGACAGTCCGTATCGAACAACACGCCGTCGTACCCTGGAGATTTGGGCGAGGACAATAGCCTTCCTGATCGATGCTTGCGCTGACATTTGGCGGAGCTGACCCTCAAGGTACTCTGCGTTTTAACAATGGGATAGCCGACTGAAAACAGCGGCGCGCCTGCTTCTGGAGCTGGACCGAAGTTTAGATGGATATCCTTAAGCGCCAGCTTCCCCTCGGTATAACCAGGGTCATAATGCACGACCGCCAGATCGTTGATACCTTCAACCGCACTGTCATATTCGAACGAGGCGACGGGGATATAAAGATCGTTTTGATTAATCGAGCCGTCCTCAGAGTAGGCGAGATAATAATTGCCTTTCTTGGAGTCGTCCCGAAAACAGTGCTTGGCGGTAACCACCAGTCCGTGTTTCAGAATAAGGCCCGTGCAGATGCGGAAATGATCCTCATCCAAAATCGGAACGATATAGTCAAAGTCATCAACCAGACTTCTTTCCGGACCGTTGGATCGCCCAGCAACGCTTTTGCTCGTAGACGTGCAGGAAGCAACTAGTGTCGTAGTGAGTATGCAGGCGCTCACTATGGCTAAGTGGGCTGTTAATTTTGATAGGAGTAGGCGTTTACGCATCATTTCTCTACTTCTATGGAAAGGGACGGCTTTGGTTGCAGTGGCTATCGGGGTCTTTACTTGATGTGCAGTGTAATTTTGTGATTCCAACTGGCCCTTGCTGGTACGGATTCGATTAATTCTATGACCTCATCAAACAAAGTCTTACTGCCAGATCTGGCGGCGGCGAGTGTGGTATAAACCCACGCCTTGCCTTTTTCAAAGCCCTCTTTGTTTAAGAGAGGGCAACCCTCGATTAATGATAAGCAGTAGGCTTCTAAAGCAAAACTATCCATAGCGCTCCTAGAAAACTCTGCATCTTCCCAAATTATTTCACAGGGTGTCTCTAAGCCAAATCCTCCGAACAAACAATCATCGAAGCTTTGAAGGCATTTACCAAAGTATCCATTGGGAGCGTTTACAGACCTTGCGAACTCTCGGTAAAGGGCTTCTAAATTTCTTATATTTTTTCCGTTTAATATGTATCTATTCATGTGTTTAGAAGCAGAAGTAAATCAAGGGCTCGGTCTCGTTAGTTTGATTGAGTAAATGGGCATTCAGCTGCACTTTTTTGCGTTAATGAAAATGGGTTTTTTCCCTTTGTAGAAGGCAATCTCAAAGTGAATTTTATAGTCTGCATAAACGTGGCTCTGAATCCATCCTTGCGCCTGCTCTAAATTAGCTTCCACATAGTCTGGTAACAAGATAAATGAGAACTGATTCTGAGCCAATAAATCGTCAAGATCGTTCCAGGCGTCTATCCAAAGTTGCTCTTGCTGGCTACTTGAAAGTGTCATCTTCGCTATCAACTAAATTTTATGCCTTTCGCATGCGCGTATTGCGCACTCGACTATATTGCCCGTTCTAATGAATTCATTAAGAAATACTGTAACTCTACCTAGTCTCAACTTTTAAAACCAATTCCTGCACTGTCCGCCCCGTTTAATTGCCTCTACCTTGCCAATCATAGTGTTCCGTAGTTTAAAACGGACGGCTATGGCGTAGGCTCGCGCGGTTCATCCAGAGACTTTAGATATCCCCCTTGTTTCAGGTGTAGATAGTCACCATCCCAGACTGCGTATTGGGTTTTATCGGAAGGATCGAAAGCAATAACGCCAACCAGCTCTAAGCGCCCGTCGTACCAGATTGAGGAATCGTGCTCGTAATAAATTTTCCCAAGATAGATGCGGTCGTTGGGATTGCCATCATCTTTTACGTATAGAAAAACGCCGCCGTCCGCACCTCCTGCCCATACGGCGCCTGCAGGGCCTTCTTTAACCGGCTCAGGCCCAAACTCTACAGAACATCCGGTAAGTGAAAGTAAAAGAGTTAAAAGTAAATATCTCATGTTTTTGTATGTGTCCTGTGCAACCGGTGTGCATCAATCCAGGCTAAAATTTTCGCAGCTTTTTCTGACTCAGCGGCGGCTCGGAGCACCCTCGGGTGCTGATAGTGGCCACATACCCACAATGTGGCAGGGCTTGTAAAACGCTCGAATATAGACACTGTAATACCAACTCCAATTCGACCGCGATGACTGATTAATCTCTGTTCACAGTGATATTGATGGGCTTATGCTCGTCAACGAGTGTGGCTATGATAACACCTAACAAAATAATCAGAAGGATGCCAGGCAGCATCCTACAATGAGGCGTTAGCTGAAAAATACGGAGCATTGAATATGAAACACGAAGATCGACAGCCTATATTCATAGCGTCAGGCCAAGGTCGTTCATACTCTATGGGGCCTATTTCAGCCATATTCAAAGCGGATGGCGAGGAGTCTGCTGGAGCTTATTCAATTTCCGAATGGTGGTTAGAGCCATGCTCAAAAGGACCGGGGGCTCATAGCCACAATGAAGATGACATATTTTTTGTTATAGAAGGAACAATGAGCTTTCTCATTGGCGAAGCATGGACGGAAGCGCCAAAAGGCAGTTTTGTTCTCGCCCCCAGTGGCGTCACTCACGACTTTGAGAATCGAAGCGCGTTCCGCGCAGGCGTTTTAAACATATCAACCCCAGGCAACTTCGAACAGCATATGCCTCAAATTGTCTCCTGGTTTGAGCAACACCCTCCGGGTAAAGAGATCAAGGTATGAGATGCCCATATTGTGAAAATGAAATTGCCTCTGAAGTTCCTTGCAAGGGCGAGTCTTCATGTGAAAGTTGCGGCGAAACATTTTCTTCTGGACTCACGGACTTTAACAACCATTCTCCACACGAAGTGAGCGAGAGCCTTCCTTATACTGTATTCCTGCACGGCTCCATAACCCAATTATTGTTCAGGAAGGATCAACGATTATGTGAGATTTGTGGATCTATTTACCAGTCTAGAGATAAAGTTTGCCCTCAATTGAAGGCTTCATTGCGACGTTGGTATAAACAACCGAAAGATATAATAGAAAAGGGCTCAAGCGTAAGCGTTGAGCTTGTTCGTGCTGAAATTGAAAACTATTTAGTCAAGAATGTTAAACGGAAAGTTTGGCCGGAAATTCTGGGGAAATAAAAGTTATTCATCGAAATGTACGCGACGGTTTTCTGCTCTGATGATGTTTAAAGCTTTTTACCTGTACGTTCCCGGCGTCGATACTTGAGGAGATGTAATGAGAGAAAGTTTGAGGAAGAAGATCATTGATGTCTGTGATCAGAAAATTGCGGCTAAAGGCGTCAATGTCGGTGTGTCGTTTTATGCTTTTTTCGTCAATAAAAATGATGACCCTGAGTTGTTAATGGAAGCCGCTGAATGGTGGATTTTAACCAATAAACTGGACCACTTCGAAAAGGCGGTAAAGATAAAGGAACTGGTTCAACAGGGGGCATGAAATATATCGTCTCACCCTGATTTATCGAAAAAGAGTGGCGTCTTTTCTTCGAATGGACAAGGAAGATCGCCACCTTTACTGGTATTAACATGGTAATGATATTGACATGTTAATAGTCAGGCGCATGGATGCGCCTGCGCGGCGGCTAGCCGCGGGAGACTGGGCCTGATATGTGCAGGCCCAGTCGTTGCAACAAATAGAAGGAAGCTATTTGTCTGCCTGATTAATAGCTTGAAAACGAGGCGGCCAACCTCTTCAATCATGCTGTGTTCAAATCAGTCACGCGCTATGTGCGAAGAACGCGCCAATAAGGCCGGCCTGATAAAAGGGAATGGGCGTCGTAAAACCACCCGCTTTGATGATGGCCGCGACTGTGCCTGTCGGCAGTACGGCGACATCCTGACTATAGGCGGCTTTCATCCGCTGAATATCCTCTTGCGATACCGCTGCGTTCGCCATCAGTCGCAACCACAAATTTAACTGTTCCTCGTAGATTTCGCTGTGGGTATCAGCGACTAAATCTGCGCTAACGAGAAGCCCTCCAGGTTTTAGTCTGTCGGCGATATGGCGGAAAAACTCACTACGGGTCTGTTGATCCAGTACGAATTGGGAAACCAGCAGACTGGTGGCGCCATCAAACTTCTCTTCACTGGGAAGTGTCTCCACATAGCCCTGATAAAAGTCGCACCTGGATGTAAACCCCGCCAGCTCAACGGCTTTGCGGCACTGATTCAGCATTTCGCCAGACGGTTCGACGGCGGTAAAACGCCATTCAGGAAAGTGCCGGGCTAAGTGCAGCAGTTCTTTACCCGTGCCGGCGCCCACGCACAGTAGATGGGCTTTTTCTGGCAGGACGCCAAGAATAGTCTCCATGAAGAAATACAGCCCATTATTAATTGGAGACATTCGTCGCCACTGCGTGTCGTAGTTTGGCGCCTGTTGGTCGAATAGTTGTGTCAGTTGCTGTTTATCCATTTGGGGGTCGCTCGCTTTGCTGAATGTGTGCTCTCATTTTTACGTAACTGTAAATGTTACATAGGTTGGGTGCGCGAGACAATTGATGTAACGTTAAAAGTTGCGTGATAGGATTGGGCGTCTATTACACGAGATGCAAGATGAGAAAAGACAGTCGATTATCCCGAGTGTTGCACGTGCTGATTCACCTGGCCGCCAGCGACAAACCTATGACTTCAGGGCAGATTGCTGAGATGCTGTCGACCAACCCAGTCGTGGTGCGCCGCACCATGGGCATGTTGCGAGTGCAGGGATATGTTGATTCCGCCAAAGGCCACAGCGGCGGCTGGACGTTGATAAAACCGCTGAACGAAATCACCTTACTTGACGTGCATAATGCGCTTGGCGAGCCGACCCTGTTTACGTTGGGTCTCACCGACGAACACTCAAATTGCTTTATTGAAAGGGCGATCAATGAAGCGCTAAAAACCGCCATGGACGACGCGGAAAAGAAACTACTGAGTCGATTTGGCGAGATTACGCTGGATGCCCTGGCGAAACGTTCTTGATGGTGGAGGGCGGTTGACCGTGACAAGCAAAATAATGAAATGTAAGACGTGTGGCGTCCCCATGGCGGAAACCTGGCTGGAGTTTGAAGGATCTGAAAGCGCTGGCGTCTACTATCCTCAGTGCGATTGCATCGAAGACGACGAGAATGGCGCCGATGTTGAGGTGGAGCCAGATTGGTTTATCACCGTAGATATACCAGACTCCTTAAGCGTTACGCAGCTTAAGGCTATTCGGGAAGTGGATGAGCATTTCAGGACTCTTTCGATTGTTGCGTGCAAAGCTTTATTGCAGAGTCAGAACGAAATCACCATAGGTCCATTCTACTGGAAAGATAAAGTAGACAACGCTGCCGGTATGCTGGCCTCTGTGAAGCTTTCGGTGAGAATTAGTTAATCACCTAATACTGTGGCGTACGGAATTCGATTGCCGCTGATTTTTCTGACAATTAATGATGCTGTGCGGGCACTACAAACTGGGATTAAATAATGAACTACATCCAAAAGGGAGTTCCAGAAGTTAACTTCTACACCAGCATGAAGGACGTTGCTGGTTGGCTTGAAATTGAACTGAGAGATTATGACTGGCACATATCCGATATAGACGGTGGCTGGTGTGGAATCGTCGACCCGAGTTGGGTGCTGGGTGAAGAGTTTGCAGCAAAGATTGAAGAGTTCGATTACCAGTTTGTCTGGGCTGTTATATCCGCATTTCCGAAGGGAACGGAAGCCTTCACATCAAGCCTGCCTTATGTCGAGGATAACCCTGCGCTCTGGGAAGGCGCGCCCTGTACCCAGCTAGACGGCGCTTTGTTTGAAATCGTATGTTGGGACAGTAGCGCAACACTGTTTATCGGCCTCTCTAAAGAGTTAAGCCGCAGACTGTTGGCTAATGCGCCAGGCATAAAAGACTTGGACAAAGAAAATGAGCGGAGAGGCGCGGATAGCTGTTAGAAAGTCCCGAGAGTGAGCTAATCTGTCGAAGAAAACATGCTTATCAGCCCATTAGCCTGGGAGTGCAATGATTCCTGAGGAAAAGCTACCAAATCTCTTTGATGTTCTCTGCAAGGGGAAATACGAGTCAGCGCGACCTACCGAATGCAGTATTGAGCGTATTAACTCCCATTTTGGAATGAATTTTCCTGTATCTCTCGTTCGTTTTATGCAAGCGAGCAAATACTATGCGGAGCAGTTCTGTCTTTTTGATGAGAGTTATCAGTCCTACTTTCATATCATTCGGACAAACAGTCTTTATAAGAATATTCGCAGAAGACGACATGGACGATGGCGTTATGTGATGCCAAGGAGCTTTGTGCTCATCAAATCCAACCCGGACGACCGACATTTAGCGCTAGACACGTCAAAGTATAATCCTGTAACTGGCGAATTTGGACTGCAGTACTGGTTTCCGGGTTATGAGAAGGAGTTTGGCGACTCATATCCGGACTTCAATACCTATATGAGATCATTGATTGAATACTTGCTTCGAGAAGCTGATGAAGTAAGGTTGGCTGCCTGCGAAGCTATTCTTGCTGCGCCATGACTGAATGAAGCAGTGAATCAGTCACCCGTCCTTAAGTCGTAGTATTGATAGCGTCGTTTGTGGCTCTGTTTCTATTCGCTGCTGCTGTGCAGGCCTAGGAAAAAGTTTGGAGGAGAGTTAATGGGTGGAGTATCGACCGAGATTTATTTTTAGCATGACAATCCAGTAATTGCAGACGTGCTTAACCAAATACTCGACTGGCGGTTTACTGGGAAGAACTCAGAGGTGGAGGCAATGCTAGGCGAGTTTAATCCAGAGATTGTCGACTTAATCAGAGCGCCTCATTACGGGCGCCAAAATTTGGAGTGGCTGGATGATTATCCAGACATAAAAAAGAGCGCCGAACACTTATTGCATTTTGATGAGTTAGATAAGGATTACCGGCTCTGGTTGGGTGACTTCTATAGTTACAGAGATGCCCTTGGAAGCGGTAGTGTGATCAAGAAAAGGAAAGGGCATGAAATATTTGTGGAAAGTAGCGTTTATGTGGGGCCTTTCCTGGTGGCTATTCTAAAACTGGCTGGAGCAACCAAAGTGAAACTGAAGCAAGACTCACTCGATTGGCATGGCTAAACAGAAGTGTTTCTATTTGTCTCGCCTTCGACCGTAGATTTGGCAACTTGGGTCGGAGCAGGTCTGTACTTAAGACCTTTTACCCCTAACACACCTCAAACCCCAACGGCGTCGCTTCGCCTTCCACCTGTTCAGTTTTGACTTCTGTGACGATGGCGGCTTCGGGGCCGTCGTGGAGCCAGTCTATGAGTTGGCTGACGGCTTTGGCGTCGCCGTAGGCGAGTACTTCGACCCGGCCGTCTGGCAGGTTTTTGGCGTAGCCGTGTACCTGGAGGCGCTCGGCGACCTGGCGGGTGGAGTTGCGATACCAGACCCCCTGGACTTTGCCGCTGACCCAGGCGCGGATGTGTTGTTTATCCTGCACTTTCATCTCCTTCGCTTGTTGCGTTGATTGCGCTCACTTTGCTCTCTTTACCCATACTACGCCAAGGCATAGAACGGGGCTTGCTGGCTCTTTACGCTGTTTTCAGGTGGTATGTAGGCCGCTTTTCGTCACCAAGCTTATCTGTCAGCGCTAAAGAGCGCATACTTCTGACAGGTTTATCACTATATTTAGTAAAAAGCGCTTGTAGAGGCTTAAATTATAATAGATACGGCTGCCGTTCCATGGGGTCCTGTTGGGATCGCAGAAGAGGCGGGCGGCGTGGCTATAATGAAGGCGTTGGGTGATATGGAAACAGGAAAACTGCTGATCGCGCTCTGCGGGGATACGCATCCGGCGATCCTTGAAGAGTTCGGTAATTTTGATAGTTGGTTTATTGATGTTTTCGACAAAATGGGGATCTCTACTCATTTGTGGAATACCCATATGTACCACGATGCGCCGGAAGGAAATTTTATTGGTTGCGTCGTTACTGGTTCACCGGCGATGGTAACGGACCGGGCGCAGTGGTCGGAAGATCTGGGACGCTGGATGCGATTGGCGATAGAGCAAGGTCTACCGCTGTTGGGAGTCTGCTACGGTCACCAGTTATTGGCTGACGCCTTGGGCGGCGCGGTGGACTATCAATCTGACGGACGTGAAATCGGTTCCCTGCTGATCACCAACCATGCTTCTGACGGTGATGATTATATCTTTTCGCGCTTGCCTCACACCTTTCATGCTCATCTGACCCACGCTCAGTCTGTGTTAACCCTGCCGGAAGGGGCGGTGAATCTGGCCAGCAGCGGGCGGGTGAAGCATCAGGCGTTCCGCTATGGCGATCGCGCCTGGGGCGTGCAGTTCCACCCTGAATTTACCTGTCCCATCATGTCCGCTTATTTATCGGTATACCGCGATCAGATTCCAGCCGCGCAGCGGTTGCAACTGGAGGCGCACTTACAGGATTGTTTTGACGCGCAGAGAGTCCTGGAGATCTTTGCGGAAGGGTGCTTGCGCGGTTTCGCGTAGATTGGATCGGCATGCTCTCATAACACATTGCGCGGACGCCGCGTTTACCACCAATACTTACCGAACATCTCCGGGTTCGCCCAATTTTCCGCATTGTTCCAGGCCCGTTTGGGGTTGTAATCGGTGAGGGAATAAGCGTAGATCGCCAGCGCCCGATCATGATCCGTAAACATCGCCAGTCGGCGAAACCCCAGTGCGATCAAGTGATTAAAGTCCCATTCAGGCGACTGATTATGATCTATGGTCGCCAGCACATTGGGGATCAACAAGTTGCGCGGCGCCGCCAGCAACGCTTGTCCAGTTTGCAAGGAAAGTTTCTCCACCGCCTCGCTGATAATCGCCGCTTCAGGTTGGTGGTCGACCGCCGCAACCTCTGCAGGCGTGGAAGCGCAGATCACCTTTATCTGATCGTCACGGCAGTATCTGCGCAAAGCGGGCGGTTGCGCCGGGCCGATGTTCAGAACGCAAGTCGGGGACATGACGGTCAGCCAGTCGAATAGCAGGTCGTTTGGCGAATTGGCCACTTGGATTTAACCTATGGTGCAGTCGGTATGGATAGAGGAACGAATACAAAAAAAGCGCTGATCCATCAGCGCTACTGTTACTTGGTATCTGCAAGTATTTAAGCAGGGTAAACGAAGAAATGAAATGAAAAAGACTCTGAATTGCTTCAGACAATTAGAGTGTAGTAAAGCCTATGCTAGCGCGTTAGACGGATTATCCATTAAACTCGGAAGCGTATTTTCGAAATGCGATAACAAACTAGAAAACGCTTTTACTCGATAGCGCAACCTAATGAAACTCGGAGAAATATATGCATAGTAGAACTCTGTCAAAAATAGGCGTGGCATTGTTCACATTCTGCTTCAGTTTGTTTGTTCAGGCGGAAGCGCCCCTCACCGGAGACCTCATCGACCGCTGGATAAAGTCCCAGAAAGCCGTCCAGGAGTGGGGTGACAAGCACGAAGAAGAGTTGTCCAAATACGAAAAAGACAACGAAATGATACCCAGCAATATCGACGACATTGTCGCGCCGCTGAAAGCCTCAGGACTATATGGTCAGGTTGAAGACATTGTAGAAGACTACGGTTTCTCCACTCCAGAAGAATGGGCGAGCACGGCGCTGCGTATTTTCGGCGCCTATGCGGCGATTGAGATGCAGGGGCAGCAAGTCGATATGGAGGCTATGAAGCAGCAATTGGCGGAGCTGGAACAGAATCCGAATATCAGCGCGGAACAGAAGAAAATGATGCGGGATATGATGCAGCAAGGGCTGGCGATGATGGAGAAATTCAAGAATGCGCCGCCTGCGGATGTCGAGGCGGTCAAGCCGCATATGAGCAAGCTGCGTAAAGTGATGGAAGAAAGCGGCGGCGGCTTGGACGACTGATCCTCGTTGGCCTCTATGCCTCTTAGAAGACTGCAGCTTATGGCTGCAGTCTTTCAACTTCCCAACTCTCTCCGACCTTCTTATATATAAAGCGATCGTGCAAACGGTTTGCGCGGCCTTGCCAGAATTCAATCGTCACTGGTCTTACCCGATAACCGCCCCAAAATGAGGGCAGTGGCACTTCGCCTTGCTTAAAGCGGTTTTTCATCTGCTCGAACGCCTGTTCCAGCAATACACGCGAGCCTATCGCCTGGCTTTGCTGCGACGCCCAGGCGGCGACCTGGGATTCATGAGGACGGCTCAGAAAATAGCGGGTGGCTTCCGCAATGGAAAGCTTCTCCGCCACGCCAGTGACGCAGATTTGACGCTCCATCGGCAACCACGCGAAATGCAGGCTGACGTTGGCGTTTTCCGCGATATTCTGCGCCTTGCGGCTGCCCAGGTTGGTGTAGAACACGAATCCGGAGGCATCCAGGTTTTTCAGCAATACGATGCGCTGGCTGGGAACGCCCTGCGCGTTGACCGTCGCCAGGGACATGGCGGTGGGGTCGGCGTTCAGGTCGGCGTCGATCGCCATCTGCAACCAGTTTTTGAATTGAACAATGGGGTCGTCGGCCAGGTCTTTGCGGGACAGGCCGGAATAGAGGTACTCGCGTCTGATGTCGTCTAGTTTCATGAGTGCTGCAATCCGGACAAGCTGATGATTTAGCGGATGATTCCGCCGACGGTCTGACTGGTATTGTACGGCAATTCACGCCGATGCGCTCACTGGAGACGCTGCGGACGCGTTTAAGGTCGAATAAGTCTGAGATGGGAGATAGGAATTGGTGAGAAATAGAAATTTATCTGGATAGAAAAAATGAGTGAGAGAATCAAAGTTGGGGCGATACCGCTGAATTCGCCCGTGACGGATCAGGCCGCCTGGGAGTGATCCAGACCGAAACTTTCAGTCAGGCCGCGATAGCCCAGTTCTCTTTCGATGGACTGCAGAAAATCAAGCGAATCACGCAGGTTGTCTTCATCGGAGGCGTCGAAATTCATTGTGATCAGTTCTTCGAGCCGTAAAAGTTCGATGTCAGAAAAAGTCTCCAATTGTTGTTGATTATGCATGTGGTAATCCCTCACTAAGGTTGCAGTTTTATTGTGGAGATAGCAGGTTTCATTTTGATTGCGCGCGTTATGAAGCGACTTGACGCTGATCATTAAATAAACTCCTGCCGGAAGCCTTCATTTATTAATCGCTAACTGCGGACTACTAGCTCCGATACTGCTCGTTATTCCGTTACTGCAGGGTAATAACATAGGAAAAAATTGAGGGAAACGCCAACGCTGATTTTACAGTGGGACAGAAGACGTCAGCGAAGTCGACGTATGAGGGTTGTTGGGAAAAGTGCGTCCGTGGGCGGCTGCCAGCACGGACGCAGGGAGTCGCTCAATATCAGAAAGCGGAAGCGACCGCGGCGACGCCTGTGGCGATCGCGCCAGCGCCAAGGGTTTTGCGGGTGGCGTTGGTTTTTTCATAACGTTTGGCCAGCGCCGCGACGCCCCAACCAACCAGCTGAATCATCGCTGTCGCCAGAATGAATCCGCTGACGTAGCTGAAAGAATCTGCGCCGGCAGGCTGTTCCGCAACGTGGGCGTAGCCATGGAAAATTGCAAACAAAGCGACCAGCGGAGCCGCCGCCAGAGTCAGCATGCGGCTGTTTCCCGCCACCAGCAGCGCAGCGCCAAGTACGAACAAAGAAGCTGTGATCATGGCTTCAGGAATGGGCAGGCTCACGCTTGAGGCAGCCAGCAAACCGCCAGTCAACATGGCGCCCAGAAACGCCAGCAACAGACGCGCTTTCTGGCCGGTTTTCCAGGCCAGGAAGCCCACGCCCAGCATGGCGACAAGGTGATCCAGGCCGAACATGGGGTGAGTCAATCCAGAGAAAAATCCGCCGACGACGCCGTGACCCGGATGGGCGACGGCGGCCATGGAGGCGCCCAGGCCTGCGGTGAGTAATAGAAATTGAGCTTTGGTGAATCGCATTAATCTGCTCCCTTGTTGGAAATGAGTGCTGTGTCGTCGTCCGCTTGGGACGCTAAGCCGCTTGCAGCATACCTTGGTCAATAATAAAACTGATTATGTCCTGCAGGCCTTCGCCGGTCTTCATATTACTGAAAATAAAGGGTTTGTCACCGCGCATTTTCCTGGCGTCGCGATCCATGACCTCCAATGAGGCTCCCACGATTGGCGCCAGATCGGTCTTGTTGATGACCAACAGGTCGGACTTGGTGATGCCGGGACCGCCTTTGCGGGGAATCTTGTCGCCGGCGGAAACATCGATGACATACAGGGTAAGGTCGGACAGCTCCGGGCTGAACGTGGCGCTCAGGTTGTCGCCGCCGCTTTCCACCAGCACCAGATCGAGTCCGGGATGGCGCGCTGTCAGCGTGTCGATGGCGGCGAGGTTCATGGAGGCGTCCTCCCGAATGGCGGTATGGGGGCAGCCGCCGGTTTCTACGCCAATAATGCGGTCTTCAGTGAGCGCCTGATTGCGGATCAGGAACTGGGCGTCTTCTTCCGTATAGATATCGTTGGTGACCACGGCGATATTAAAGCGTTCCCGCAGTTCCTGACACAGACGGGCCACCAGCGCAGTTTTGCCGGAACCCACCGGGCCGCCGATGCCGACGCGCAAAGTTTGTGTGCTCATAAAAGCGTTACCTCCAGATGATGTTTCTTGTCCTGCTCGCCCTGTTCAGGATCGGAACAGGCGCGAGTATTGCGTTTCGTGTCGGGCGCAAGCCATAGCCCAGCCGGGCAGGGATGCGCCGAAATTTTCTTCTTTTATCTGCGTCGCGGCTGCAACTGTCTCCGCCAAAATGGGCATCAGTCGCTGTAATATGCGCTGCGCCGCCGTCTGCGCCAGCGGCAATGTCTTTCCCGCTACGGCGATCTGGTTTTCCAGCCAGCTCCACAGAAACCCCAGGGCGGCGTTCTCCGCATCAATGTCCCAATGCGCGCAGGCCAGCGTCCACAACGTCAGCAGGGACGCCGGTCGCTCCAGCCAGGGCTCCGCGCCGGGGACGCCTAAGTCTCGCAGCAGCTTGGCCAGGGCTTTGCCCACATGGCGGTCTTCGTCCAGCAACTCCTGGGTTTCACGCGCGGCGAGCAGCCAGGCGTTCCAGTAGGTGATTTGTTCGTGGTCATTGGCGCGCCAAGCCTGCAGCAGCTTGAACAACACGGGCAGATCGGTTTTCCCGAGCCCTTGACTGACCACGCCCTGTAACCAGTCGTGGATTTTTTCCGGCGTGTCGACGCCGCCGTGATCAATGGCCCACTCCAAGCCCTGCGAGTAGGCGAATGCGCCCACAGGCAAGGCCGGGCTGGTCAGGTTCATGAGTTTCAGCAACGCTAAAGGCGGCATGGGCGGCTAGTCCTCTAATGCTCGTGAGGGTGCGAATGAAGGTGAACATGACCATGTGGATGTTCATGATCCGGCCCGTGAAAATGGTAGCGCGCACTGAGTTCCCTGGCGTCGTGACGACTCTGATCGTGAGACTGGTCGTGGCCATGATGATGACCGCCATGTCCGCTATGTCCGCCATAGGCGCCGTTTTCAGGATTGAACGGCGCAGACTCGTGAATGACTTCCAACCCATACAGGCGGCACAGATCCTCCAGAACATGATCCGGTTGGAAGCGCACCCAGAGCTCGCCAATCTGTAGCGGCGTATGTCGGTTGCCCAGGTGATAGCAAATCTGCGCAAACTGACGCGCTTCGCTGGCCTGCGCGGTAGCTACGGTTTCCGGCGCGGCGCTGATGGCGTAAATATCGCCGTTTTCAGCCGCCAGCAGGTCGCCGTCGAGTAACGTTTTACCGCGCTCCAGAAACAATCCGACCTCCTCGCCGGACTGCGTTCTGGCGCGCAAGCGACCGCGTTTGCGTTCGTCATAAGTGAGGCTGATGACGCCCGCGATAGGGGGCGTTTGTGTTTCCGCGACGTAGCGTTCAGTAATGCGAATCATGCCATCCCTCCATCTTTAAAACAGAAAATAGCGCTGCGCCAGAGGCAGGACCTTGGCGGGCTCGCAGACCAGCAGCTCGCCGTTGGCGCGCACTTCATAGGTTTGCGAATCCACTTCCATCTGCGGCGTCAGGTCGTTCAGCACCATGCTTTTCTTGGTGACAGTGCGGGTGTTGCGGCAGGCGCTGAGCGGGGACTGCAAACCGAATTGCTCTTTCACCCCGTTATCCAGAGCGGCCTGACAGACAAAGGTGAGGCGGGTCTGATGCATGGCCTGACCGAACGCGCCGAACATGGGGCGATAGTGCACCGGCTGCGGCGTCGGGATGGAGGCGTTGGCGTCGCCCATGGGAGCGGCGGCGATCATGCCGCCTTTGATGATCAGGGAGGGTTTCGCCCCGAAGAAAGCCGGCCGCCACAAAATGATATCCGCAAGCTTGCCGGGCTCCAGTGATCCCACCTCGTGAGCGATGCCATGGGCGATGGCGGGGTTAATGGTGTATTTGGCGATGTAGCGCTTGGCGCGAAAGTTGTCGGCGCGCTCGGAGTCCTGCGCCAGCGGGCCACGCTGCACTTTCATTTTGTGGGCGGTCTGCCAGGTGCGGCAAACCACTTCGCCAACCCGTCCCATGGCCTGAGAGTCGGAGGAGATCATGCTGAATGCGCCAAGATCGTGCAGGATGTCTTCCGCAGCGATGGTTTCCTTGCGGATGCGGGAATCGGCGAAGGCGACGTCTTCTGGGATATCCGGGTCCAGATGGTGGCACACCATGAGCATGTCCAGATGCTCGTCCACTGTGTTGATGGTGTAAGGTCGGGTCGGATTGGTGGAGGAGGGCAGCACGTTCAATTCGCCGCAGGCTTTGATGATATCCGGCGCATGACCGCCGCCAGCGCCTTCGGTGTGATAGGTGTGGATGGTGCGACCTTTGAACGCGGCCAGCGTATCCTCCACAAAACCGGACTCATTCAGCGTGTCGGTGTGGATGGCCACCTGCACATCGTATTTTTCCGCGATATTCAGGCAGTTGTCGATGGAGGCGGGGGTGGTGCCCCAGTCCTCATGCAGCTTTAAGCCCATAGCTCCGGCGAGCATTTGTTCTTCCAACGCCGCCGGCAGACTGGCGTTGCCTTTGCCGAGAAAGCCCAGATTCATGGGAAAGGCGTCGGCGGCTTGCAGCATCTTGCCCATATGCCAGGGGCCGGGCGTGCAGGTGGTGGCGTTGGTGCCGGTGGCGGGACCAGTGCCGCCGCCCAGCATGGTGGTGACGCCGGACATTAACGCTTCTTCGATTTGCTGCGGACAGATGAAATGTATGTGGGCGTCGATGCCGCCAGCGGTGGCGATCATGCCCTCGCCGGCAATGACCTCGGTGCCGGGACCGATAATGATGTCGATGTTGTCCTGAATATCCGGGTTGCCTGCTTTGCCAATGGCGGCGATGCGACCCTGCTTAAGTCCGATATCCGCCTTGACGATGCCCCAATGATCCAGGATCAGTGCATTGGTGATGACGGTGTCCACCGCTTCCGTATTGGGGCGTTGCGACTGTCCCATGCCGTCACGGATAACCTTGCCGCCGCCGAATTTCACTTCGTGGCCGTAGGCGGCGTAATCTTTCTCCACTTCAATCCATAATTCGGTGTCGCCCAGGCGCACCCGGTCGCCTACGGTTGGCCCGAACATGTCGGCGTAGGCGGCTCTAGAAATCTTTGCCATGGTGATAAGTCCTGCTGTGTAACCTGTTTGCGTGCTGCCTTATTTTTGTCGCGCCGGGCGTCGTCATAAGGCGCCCATGACATCGCCACGGAAACCGTAAACCTTGCGCTCGCCGCCCAGGGCGACCAGCTCCACCGTGCGGGTTTGTCCGGGTTCGAAACGCACGGCGGTCCCAGCGGCGATGTTCAGGCGGAAGCCGCGCGCATGCTCTCGCGGAAAGGACAGCGCCGGGTTGGTTTCAAAAAAGTGATAATGAGAGCCCACTTGCACCGGCCGGTCGCCGGTATTGGTGACTTCCACGGTAATGGTCGGCAGGCCGGCGTTGATTTCGATGTCGCCGGGGAGGGCGTCTATTTCTCCTGGAATCATGACTGGATCTCCATCAGCGATTAAGGGATAGGGTTATGGACCGTGACCAGTTTGGTGCCGTCCGGAAAGGTGGCTTCCACCTGCACCTCTGGAATCATTTCCGGTATGCCATCCATGACGTCATCCCGCGTCAGCAGCGTGCGGCCGTAGGCCATCAGCTCAGCTACGCTGCGGCCATCCCGGGCGCCTTCCACGATTTCCATGCTCAGGTAGGCCATCGCCTCCGGGTAATTCAGTTTCAATCCCCGCGCTTTGCGCCGCTCCGCCACCAGCGCGGCGGTGTACAGCAGCAGTTTGTCTTTCTCTCTAGGGGTGAGTTCCATCGTGAACTTCCTCTTTTATCTTGCGGTTACTTTTATTGTTGGATAACTGCGATGTTTGGGTCTTAGTGGCTGATCAGCTTTCGCTTCAAGTCACGTCTGTGTCAGGTCGCCCATATCCGCGGCGGATGACTTTCTACCCCGATTAACGCTGGACGCAGCAGGGACCACGCCGCCATAAACAAATGCTTGATGGGTTCCGACTGCTGGCACAGCGCGCGCAGAATGATCAGGTCATCCTTGCGCGTCAGGGTCCAGCGCAAGCCTTTGTCTACTTCAAGGGCTGTGATGACTGTATTCGCCTGCAAGGCTTCGCGGCACTGCTGCAGCAGTTTTTGCGGCGATTCCTTCTCATATCCGGCGAGCAGCGATCCGTAAACCTGTTGTCCCTGCAACCCCCACGGCTCTTGAAACCCGGGGCCTTCGCCGCGCAATGCGACCCGCTCGAAGAAGCAGGGCGCGCCGTCACGCAGAATCTGGGTGGTCTGGGTGAAGGCTCCATGGGCGAATGGGGCGTCCGCCGCCGGGCGTCCCAATGCGGTGATTTCCCAGACGATAAAGCGGCTGGCGGCGCTGGTATGCAGCTGTAAGGTCTGTGCGCCATCGGCGCCGTCGTAAATGATGTTTTCCTGGGGCAGCCATTCCAGACTGTCCGCGGCGGCGCAGTGCAGCCGAACGGTCTGACATTGCCGGTGTCCGGCTGCGTCAGTGCGATAGATTTTGCCGGCGGAAGGGGTAGTGAACAGCGCGCCTGCGCCTTGCTCCACTCTGGCGTCAATTTCGATTTCATCTCCGCAAACCAGACCGCCGGGAGGATGCAATATATAGATGTGGGGGCGTTGCGCGCCTTCTGGATAAAACGGTCGCTGCACCCGCAAAGGGCCTTGATGAGCGGCTTGCTTCAATATGGTGCGACTTGACTCTTTAGTCAGGTTTAAGGTGAGCGACGCCCGCCAGTTTCTGGCGCCGGTGGCGGCGGAAGAGCCAGGATTCAATTCCTGCTCCGCCTGCTTGTTTGTATCGGTGAATTGCTCTGCAAGCATTACGCTGCGTACCTTTACGCTGGGGTCGCGTCCTCTGTCCGCGACTTTCTTCTTACCTGCTGCGCCCTGAAACAATGCGTGGGCGCGCTCATTTCTGTCTCGTTGTGGCAAGTCATTAAGCGAATGCTGTGCCAATCCCTCGCCATTTTGGCGCTGACAGGGCGGAGGCGGTGGTTTAAAAGCGTTCAGGCTCTCTTTTTTTGCACCGCTTTGGTTCATGGATTGGGCGCGCCTTAAGTGGGTCGTCAGACATTTTTTGAGAGCGCCCCGTTATTGTGCCCCCATGCTTGAGACATGGGTCACACTGGTGCGAATGGGGGCTCCGTAAAACTACGTATCTTTGGGTTTTCAAATGTAACGTTATGAAATCAAAGAGATAAAAAAGTGATGGAACACTGCGTGCGTTGCTTGCGACGGGAGAAACTCACAACATTAACCCGTATCGGAGTTCGTACAATGAAAAAAATGTCTAGGCGTGTTGGGATTGGTTTGAGCGCGTTGGCCCTTTCAATCAGCGCCTCCCTGGCGCAGGCGGCGGACACCATCAAGGTGGGCGTTCTGCACAGCCTGAGCGGAACCATGGCTATCAGCGAGACAACTCTGAAGGATACAGTTCTCATGCTCGTGGATGAGCAAAACAAGAAGGGCGGCCTGCTTGGTAAGAAGCTTGAAGCCGTCGTGGTTGATCCCGCTTCCAACTGGCCGCTGTTCGCAGAGAAAGCGCGCGAGCTGTTGGAAAAAGACAAAGTGGATGTGGTGTTCGGTTGCTGGACCTCCGTCTCACGCAAATCCGTACTGCCGGTGTTTGAAGAGCTGAACGGCCTGTTGTTCTATCCGGTGCAATACGAAGGGGAAGAGTCCTCCAAGAATGTTTTCTATACCGGCGCCGCGCCCAACCAGCAGGCGGTGCCTGCGGTCGACTACCTGATGAATGAGCTGGGTGTGAAGCGCTGGGTGCTGGCGGGCACCGACTATGTGTATCCGCGCACCACCAACAAAATCCTGGAAGCCTACCTGAAATCGAAAGGCGTCAAACAGGAAGACATCATGATCAACTACACGCCTTTCGGGCACTCCGACTGGCAGAGCATCGTCTCCGACATCAAGAAGTTCGGTTCCGCCGGCAAGAAAACCGCAGTCGTCTCCACCATCAACGGCGACGCCAACGTGCCTTTCTATAAAGAGCTGGGCAACCAGGGCATTTCCGCGGAAGACATCCCGGTCGTGGCCTTCTCCGTGGGTGAAGAAGAGTTGTCCGGTCTGGACACCAAACCCCTGGTCGGCCACCTGGCGGCCTGGAACTATTTCATGAGCGTGGACGCGGAAGCGAACGATGAATTCATCGATTCCTGGAAAACCTTTATCAAGGATAAAAAACGCGTCACCAACGACCCCATGGAAGCGCACTTCATCGGCTTCAACATGTGGGCGGAAGCGGTCAAGAAAGCCGGGACTACCGATCCAGACGTAGTCGGTCAGGCAATTGTCGGCGTCACGGTGCCTAATCTGTCTGGCGGCTACGCCACCATGATGCCGAACCACCACATCACCAAACCGGTGCTGATTGGCGAAATTCAGGAAGACGGTCAGTTTGAAACCGTGTGGCGCACTTCCGGCGCTGTCATGGGCGACGCCTGGTCCGACTATCTGCCAGGCAGCAAAGACCTGACGGCGGACTGGACGCTACCTCTGAGTTGCGGCAACTACAACGTCAAAACCGGCAAGTGCTCCGGGCAAAACTATTAATCGATCACGCCCATCCCATCGCGGAAATTACTGTGACGCCGGCTTCGACTGGCGTCACAGCGCAGACTTCCGCCGGGCGCAAACCGCTACGGAAAGAGTAACCCATGCGACGACTTTCCCTCCTGTTTTCCCCAAGCTCGCGGCTGAGTTTTGTAAGACTGGGCTGTGCGCTATTAATGATATGTATGTGGATGCTGGGTTCCGGCGCACAGGCGGAGCCCGCTGACGCACGCCTGGAACCCATTCTTACCCAATTAAAGACGGCGGGCTTTGCTGAAAAAGAGCAGCTCGTCAGCGCATTAAGCGAGATTGACGATCCCCAGGTCGCTCCCATTCTCAGCGCGTTGCTGGAAGGCGATCTACAATACGCCAAGAAAGGCGAAGGCGAAGTGGTTATCTTGCGCTACGCCAATGATCTTTACTCTGCGCAAAACGCGCTGACCGGCGAGGTGACTGAGGACGTTGAGAAGCGCGCGTTCAAGAAGATCAGTGTGAATAATTCCCTGCGGCAATTGCTGCGGGAAAGTCTGGCGGCGCTGCAATTACGTGCGCCGGATGTGAATGTGCGACTGGAAGCGGCGCGCAATATGATGAAATCCGATGACGCGAGCAATATTCCTCTACTGCAGCGCGCGCTGGAGAAAGAGCAGGATGCGTCCGTTCAAGAGCTGTTATCTGTCGATCTGGCCATGTTGCAGGCGCGCTATGGCGAAACAACGCAGAGTCGGGTGGCGGCGATAGAGCAGCTGCAGGGCGAGCTGTATGTGGAAGTGCGTTCGCTGCTGCGCAGCTTTCTGAACACCAACGGCCAGGGCGAGTTCCTGGAGCCGGACCCAGCCGTAAGGCAGGCGGCGCAGGAGGCGTTGGATGCGATCGAAAGCCTGGTCGCCTTCAATAAAGGCGTGGAGAACGTGTACTTCGGCGTCAGTCTGGGCGCGGTGCTGTTGCTGGCGGCGGTAGGGCTGGCCATCACATTTGGTGTGATGGGAGTCATCAATATGGCCCACGGCGAGATGATTATGCTGGGCGCTTACACCACTTATATGATTCAGCAATGGATGCCGAACCATATTGAGTACTCTTTATTTGTCGCCATTCCTGCGGCGTTTCTGGTGTCGGGGCTGGCGGGCGTCGTGATCGAGCGTGGCGTGATCCGTTTTCTTTACGGTCGCCCACTGGAAACCCTATTGGCCACTTTTGGCATCAGCCTGTGTCTGCAGCAACTGGTCAGAACCGTTTTTGGTTCCTTGAATCAATCCGTTATTACGCCGGCCTGGATGTCGGGCTCTATTGAGATCAACGGCGCACTGTCTCTGACCTACAACCGTTTATACATCATTATCTTCAGCATTCTGGTGCTGCTGGCGCTGGCGGCGTTGCTGCGTAAAACCCAGTTCGGACTGCAAATGCGGGCAGTGACGCAAAACCGGCCCATGGCCAGCTCCATGGGGATTCGCACAGGCTGGCTGGATGCGCTGACCTTTGGTCTTGGGTCCGGCATCGCCGGTATCGCCGGCGTGGCGTTGAGTCAATTGACCAATGTCGGTCCCAACCTCGGTCAGTCCTACATCATTGACTCATTTATGGTGGTGGTGTTCGGCGGCGTGGGCAATCTTATGGGCACTTTCGTCGGGGCCATGTCCCTGGGCGTCGCCAATAAACTGATGGAGCCCTTCGCTGGCGCGGTGCTGGCGAAAATTCTGGTGCTGGTTTTCATCATCTTGTTTATTCAGAAATACCCGCGAGGCATGTTCGCCCTCAAGGGCCGCGCGGTGGAGGGCTGATAATGCAGTTGGGACCTGTCACTCGACTTCTCATGAACGATAAAGGCGGCCGCTATCTGCTGCTGGCGCTGGCTGCGTTGGCGGTGATCGTGCCGCTGTTGAATCTGACCATGGCGCCGGGCTCGGCGCTGCATGTGTCCACCTACACGGTAACATTGCTCGGAAAATATCTCTGCTATGCCCTCTTGGCGCTGGCGGTTGATCTGATCTGGGGATACTGCGGGATTCTCAGTTTGGGGCACGGCGCTTTTTTTGCCTTGGGTGGCTACGCGATGGGGATGTACCTGATGCGCCAGATCGGCGATCGGGGCGTTTACGGCGATCCGTTGCTGCCGGACTTCATGGTGTTTTTGAACTGGAAAGAGCTGCCCTGGTATTGGCATGGCTTCGATAATATCGGTTTCGCCATGCTGATGGTGGCGTTAGCGCCTGGGCTGCTGGCGTTTGTGTTTGGCTGGCTGGCGTTTCGCTCGCGGGTCACCGGGGTTTATCTCTCCATTATTACCCAAGCGCTGACGTACGCGCTGATGCTGGCGTTTTTCCGCAATGATATGGGATTCGGCGGTAATAACGGCCTGACGGATTTCAAGGATTTGCTGGGCTTCAACCTGCAATCGGACGCCACCCGCTGCGGCTTGTTCATCGCCTCCGCCGTGTCGCTCATGCTGGGGTATGTCCTGTGTCGCCGTATCGTTAACTCCAAACTCGGGCGTGTCCTGGTGGCGGTGCGCGACGCGGAAGCGCGCACGCGGTTCTTGGGGTATCGGGTGGATAAATACAAGCTCTTTGTATTCGTTGTCTCCTCGGTGCTTGCGGGAATAGCCGGCGCGCTCTATGTCCCTCAGGTGGGCATTATTAATCCCGGCGAGTTTTCTCCCATCAACTCCATTGAGATCATCATCTGGGTGGCTGTGGGCGGGCGCGGTACGCTGTATGGCGCGGTCATCGGAGCTGTGACGGTGAACTACGCGAAAACTTATTTCACCGGCGCGTTTCCTGAGCTTTGGCTGTATTGTCTGGGCGCTTTGTTTGTGATCACCACTCTGTTTTTACCCAAAGGGTTGGTCGGGCTGCTTGAGCGCATCCG
Source organism: Hahella sp. HNIBRBA332 (assembly GCF_030719035.1). NCBI lineage: Bacteria > Pseudomonadati > Pseudomonadota > Gammaproteobacteria > Oceanospirillales > Hahellaceae > Hahella > Hahella aquimaris. The sequence continues at coordinate 3,528,648 of NZ_CP132203.1, read as the reverse complement.
TCCAAGGAGAAAGTCGGCGTCACCAGCGCAATCTGAAACGTCTGGGGACGCCGTCACGACTACCGGTACCGCCGCGTCGACGCCAAGTGAGCCTTCGCGTCCCGCCGCCGCTGACCTGCGCGCCGGGAAAGCGGTGGAAGTCAGTCCCAGCTCATAAGGAAAGATCATGCAAGCGAAACATCTGGAACAGCCCAGCATTCTTTATTTAAACGGCGTCTCTGTCAGCTTCGATGGTTTCAAGGCGCTGAACAGCCTGTCATTGATTCTGGCTCCGGGAGAATTGCGCGCGATTATCGGCCCAAACGGCGCAGGCAAGACCACCATGATGGATGTGATCACCGGCAAGACGCGGCCAGACACCGGGCAGGTGCTGTTCAACAATAACATCGACCTGACTCAGCACGACGAGGCCGAGATCGCCAATATGGGCGTCGGCCGCAAATTCCAGAAGCCAACGGTGATTGAGTCGCTGACGGTGTTTGAAAACCTGGAGCTGGCGCTGCAAGGCGGTCGCAAGGTGTATGAGGCCTTCTTCCACCGGCTCAGCAAGGCGCAGAAAACCCGCATTGATGAAATTCTGAATCTGGTGGATCTCAGCGCCAGGGCGGACGAACTTGCTGGCGCGCTCTCTCACGGGCAGAAGCAATGGTTGGAGATCGGCATGCTGCTGATACAGGGGCCGGAATTGCTGCTGATCGATGAACCAGCGGCGGGGATGACCGACGTGGAAACCGAGAAAACCGCCGAGCTGTTCAAAGCCGTCTCCAAGCAACATTCCCTGGTGGTGGTGGAGCATGACATGGACTTCGTGCGCGCGCTGGAGTGCAAAGTCACGGTGTTGCACGAAGGACGCGTCCTGGCGGAAGGTTCGCTGGATCAGGTGCAGAAGAATCAGCAGGTGATTGAGGTTTATCTGGGGCGGTAACGATAAGTAGACGCCCCTGGATCAAACAGCGACAGAATAATCGAGTAATGTCATATGTTGAACGTACAGAACGTAGACTTGTTTTACGGCGCCAGTCAGGCCTTATATGGCGTCAGTATGGAAGCGGAGGCGGGCAAGGTGTCCTGCATTCTGGGTCGCAACGGGGTGGGTAAGACCTCCTTGCTGCGTGCGCTGTCCGGTCGCCATCCCGTCAAAAAGGGCGCGGTGCTCTGGCAGGGGCGCGATATAGCGCGACTCTCCCCCCATGACCGCGCCAAACTGGGCATTGCCTACGTGCCCCAGGGGCGTGAGATATTTTCCCAGCTTACGGTGTTGGAGAACCTGAAAACCGGCTTCGCCGCCATTCCTCGCAGTCAGCGCAGCATACCTGAGGAAATTTTCACCCTGTTTCCCGTGCTGAAAAGTATGCTGAAACGCCGCGGCGGCGATCTCTCCGGCGGGCAGCAACAGCAGCTCGCTATCGCCCGCGCCCTGGTCACCCGTCCCAAACTCCTGATGTTGGACGAGCCGACGGAAGGCATCCAGCCATCCATCATCAAGGATATCCAGAGCGTCATCGGAAGACTGCGCGACAGGGGGGATATGGCCATAGTGCTGATCGAACAGTACCTCGACTTCGCCTACGAACTCGCCGATAACTACGCCGTACTGGATCGCGGCGCCGTCGTCCTGTCCGGCCAGAAAGCCGACATGGATAAAGAGCAGGTAAGAGGGTACATGACGGTGTGAAGAATTGACTCAGGGATGAGTTTGACGCCCCCTATCTATCTGCTGCCTGCGCTTTACCTCCCACCTGCGCGCCAACGTTTAGCCATTAAAGTTTCATATAAAGAAATCCCTGACATACTCTACTCTTAATAGAGTCGTTTCGCTTTGACCCATATGGAAATGGAAGCGCATTGGTTTTTCGTGATTCTTATTTCTTTGGTGGAGGTAAAAGCATGTTAAGAAGCATCTATGAAAAGTATTCGGATTTAATGTGGCGTCCCGTGTCCGTGGAGATTGAGGGGGAGGCGCGTGATGCGATGATCTTTGATCTGTCGCAGGTGGATGAAAGCGATGCGGAATGCTTTTTCGACGATCTCTTTTGCGACGGCATGCCTGAAAATTTGGACCTGGACACCAAAATTCCGTTTTTAGTCACCGGCTTTATTGAAGGCGACTTTGAAGTGGGAGACCTGGATGTAATCGCGCAACCGGAAAGCCTGTTGTTTCTCGACATTGAAAATGCGGAAGATGGAAAGTGCCCGGTTTACTACATTGAAGTGGGCGGTACGGCGATAGTGGAAAGCTTTAAGAAGCTATGTGACGATGTGAACGACTTGATTATCGTTAATAGAGAACATGAAGCAGAATAAATCGACAACGACGGATCTTTATTCATGGCGCCAGCAGGGAGAAATATATTTCTGGCGCTATAAAAATAATCCCAGCGATTACGCCGGCTGGCATTTGAGCACGGACACAACGGGCGCCGATTCGCTCTTGCAGTTATTGGGTCAATGTCTTCAGGTTAATGACTCCTTATATCGTACTCTAACCTTAAGCAAACCTGACGCCGCGGCGGCAGTGGCGAACTGCCGCGACCAAGTGATTAGCTTCCCTAAGCTTAAACTGACCTATACGCCGGATAGGACTGCGCAGTGGACAATTAATGAAACCGAAGGCAGACCTTGTCTGGATATATCGAAGCAGGGAGTTCAGCTCTTAATGCAAGGGTTGCAGGATATTATAGCCGGACGGGGAGACTACGCCTTGGGTGATAAGGAACATCGACTTTGGTTTTGGTGGTGTTTGAAGTAGTCACAATCCTCATATCTCGTAAAAATCCCGTATCCACTCGATTCACTCGCGCCACCTTCGTTATCGCTAATTAACGTGGCGCCAGACTGTCTGCGTATAAGTTGTTTTATCCGGTTGTATAATTCACATTGTAATAGGTTTGATTATAAAGTGATCGAATTCGCGCAAGGGTAGAGCCAATACAACAAAAATTAATATGACGGTAATGTTATTTATTAGTAAATAATTGTGCTTTATAAGTGAAAATGCTTGATGCTTAATAACTTTGCGTTATACTCCGCTTCCAACTCGTATTGTATTGGCCAGGCTGTAAATGGCCCGGATTCAATAGTTTTCATAATTACATTGGGGATAAGAAATGAAAAAGATTAACGCCTACGAAAATACGCTTGCTGAAATCGAAGCGCTGAAAAAGAAACTGGAAGCGCTGGAAAATGACGACGAACTGAAAAAGAGCCTGGAATTCAAAAAGCAGCTTGAAGCGCTGATGAAAAGCTACGACGTTTCTTCCGACGAGCTGCTGAACCTGCTGGGTGGGGACAAAACGCCAGCTAAAGCCTCTGCTTCTGACAAGCGTCGTGGCGCGCGTCCTTTGAAAGTGTACAAAAACCCAGAAACCGGCGAAGTAGTTGAAACCCGCGGCGGTAACCACAAAGTTCTGAACGCGTGGAAAGAACAATACGGCAAAGAAACTGTTGAGAGCTGGTTGGCTGCTTAATGGTTTTATAAGGCTGTAATCGGTTAGCGTTTTTACATCCTCCATACGAAGGGAGGGATATCAGTAAAGCGTCATGCCAAGCCTTGATGGAAACGCCTCCTGTATGGAGGCGTTTTTCGTATCCCTATTTCTACAAAAGCATTTCCTCCTCGTTGCTTTTGCTACTCATGCTGATGTTTTGCTCTGTATTCAGAATAGGTGCAATAGCAGAGGCAATAGAATGAACGTTTTTAGCTCTCAACATTGATACGTGTCCACCATCCACTTTGTGTGCATTGATGGGCTGGGCGCATAGCTGGTTATAGTTCTCAACGGCCAAACGAAGTAATTTCCTTGAGAAAGAGTTTTCGCTGTATAAAAAAAGAAGCTTGCTATGCAACCTGCCGCTTGGCTCATATTGATTGAATAGTGAGTCTTGAGCAGCATAAACTTCTATGAATCCATCCAGTAGTTGGCTGTCGCCATTGGCGGGGAGTAGTCCTCCCATTACCATTAAATGCTTCAGTTCCTCTTTCGCTGATGGAAAATTGTGGTTTGGACCTCTCGATGCGTCCCCAAGAAACTCATCGACAACATGCAACACTTTTTCTGCGACACTCATATCAGGCATGGCGGCAATTTCATTGGAAAGGACAGTATTAGATAACGCTGTATCTAAAATAATGACATGAACTTCCTGATTGCATGCTTCCAGTTTTCGAGCCAGCTCAAATACTACCCGTCCGCCAAAAGAGTGACCTAATAAATAGTAGGGCCCTATCGGTTGCTCGATAGTGATTGCATTCAAGTAACAGCTAATCAATGAATTCCAATCGTTATGAGGCTCTTGGGCTCCATCAAGTCCTTTAGCTTCAAATACTAATACTTGCGCAAACTGACTTAGCTCGTCTGATAGCGCTTGGTAAGCGATACTAAATCCCCCAGCTCCAGGCACGCAGAATAATTTAGGGAATGCTTTATTCGTTAATGTTTCGTCCGATAACCTTACCAGCGGCTTCCACTCTTTGTGCTTATCCAGGACACGATAGGCATCAATATATGTGGCTAAGTCTTTTAACTGTGAATGCCCAAAAATATCTCTTACGGCTATTTGGACGCCCAACTGATCACTAATTGCTGAAACTAACCTCATCACTAATAAAGAATGTCCGCCTGATGCAAAGAAGTTGGCGTTGGCGCTGATGGGGCGATTGATCTGCAGCAGTGATCGCCATATGTCAGCCAACTTGCATTCCGTGGAGCCAACCGGCGCTACAAACTCATCTGCCGAGGCGGCGTAGTCCGGGACTGGCAAGGCGTTGCGATCGACTTTGCCGTTAGGCGTTAGCGGCAGTGAATCCAGGGTTACAAACGCCGAGGGCGTCATGTAGTCAGGCAACTGTTGCGTAATGGTGCGTTTTAAATCACGGATTAATTGCTCTTCAGTCAAGTTACTGCCAGTCTCGGTGATTACATACGCCACCAGACGCTTATCGCCCTGGTCCTCCCGGGCGACCACGACGGCCTCCCGAACCGCCTCATGTTGTAGTAAAGCCGCTTCGATTTCCCCAGGCTCAATGCGAAAGCCGCGGATTTTGACCTGATGATCGATGCGGCCGAGAAATTCCAGGTCGCCATCCGGCAGCCAGCGCACCAGATCCCCAGTGCGATACAGGCGGTCATGAGGATCGTCGCTGAAAGGGTTTGGAATAAACTTCGCCGCAGTGAGATCGGGGCGGTTTAAGTAACCACGGGCGAGTCCAGTTCCACTAACTAATAACTCTCCAGGCGCGCCAATGGGTTGAAGCTGATTCTGTTGATTTACGACATAACACTGGTGGTTTTTTAAGGGTTTGCCTATTGCCGGGATATCGCCCACGTTGAAATCTTTGACCTGTTCAATTGTCACCACGTGCGTTTCAGAAGGGCCGTAGTGATTCCATAAGCAACAGCTGGGATGGGCTTGAAGAAACTGATGTAAGTTGCCAGTGATCTGAAGCGCTTCGCCGGCGGTAATGATTTCTTTGATATGAGACAAGGAGATGCTCTGGTGGGTTAAGAAATCAGTGAGCGCATGTAACAACGCAGGCGCAATAAACAGACGCTCAATGCGTTGATTGGATAACACGTCCGCCAGCAGTGACATATCCAGTCTCGCATCGTTATGGATAAGCACCAGGCAACTACCTGTAAACCAGCTGGTGACGATTTCTTGCAGCGCCACGTCAAAAGTGATGTTGGTAAGCTGAAGTGTCTTCATCGCCTGAGTTAAATGCCCTTCCAATGCCTGATGCTGAGCCAGATTCAGCAGGGTCTTATGGTGTTGCAATACGCCTTTGGGTTTCCCTGTGGAGCCGGATGTATAGATCACATAGGCCAGGTCATTGGGGCTGCTGGAGACAGGTGGTTGACTGCTGGGAGAGTTTTCAATTACGGGCCAATCAGCATCCAAACAAACTACAGCGCCAGAGTGACTATTCAATGATTCGATGCAGCGCATCTGCGTTATCAATAACTCAGGCTGACAATCATCCAATATAGCTTGAAGCCTTGCGGGCGGCGCGCCAGGATCCAGAGGCACGTAAGCTCCGCCGGCTTTTAATATGCCCAGTAGCCCAATGATCATATCCAGGCTGCGCTCCATACAGAGGCCCACCAACGCGTCGGGTTTCACCCCTTGCTCGATTAAGTAATGGGCCAGTCTATTGGCGCGCCGGTTGAGCTCGCCATAGGTCAGTTCGTCGCCTTCAAACACTACCGCCACCGCATTTGAGGATTTCTCGGCCTGGGCTTCAAACAGCTCATGGATGCATTGGTCAGCCGGGTAGGGCGCGGCGGTCTGGTTCCAGTCAACGAGCAGTTGCTGGGTTTCCTGCTCGGTTAGCATATTCAATCCGCTCATCGCGACGGAGCTTTCAGTGCGAGTCATGGCGATGAGAAGTTGTTGTAAATGCGCGAGCAGCCGACGAACGTTGTCCTCAGTGAAGCGTTGTGGTTGATACAGCAATTTAAAGTGCAGCCGGTCACCGGGAACTATAGATAGGCTCAGGGGGTAGCTCGATTGTTCGTTTGCGATGAGCTGTCCTACGACGAATTGATCTGGAGACGACGCTGACTCTATCAATGAGGCGTCCAGCGGGTAGTTTTCGAATACAAGCAGTGACTCGAATAAATGACGGCCACCGCCGACCTCGCTGTAACGCTGAATATCCACTAACGGCGGGTAGCTATACTGGTCGTGAGAGGCTTGAGTCTGTTGCAATTGTTGCAGGCAATCTGCGATAGAGAGGTTACCCGTCAGCTGTAGCCGCATAGGGACGCTGTTGATAAACAATCCCAACATGTGCTCTGCGCCGGGAAGCGCCTCCGGGCGTCCTGAGCGCGTACCGCCAAACACTACGTCCTGCTCGCCGCTGTAGCGGCTGAGCAACAGTCCCCATGCAGCTTGCACGACGCTATTGAGCGTCACCTGCTGGCATTGAGCCAGTTGCTGAAGCTGCGTGGTGAGCGTCGTTGAGAGCGTTAAATGGGTTGCCTGTTGCGGCGGTGCATCCTCGGCGGCGATCGACGGACGGGCGCCGGGCAGCGCCGTTGGCGCGTTAAATCCGGCTAAATAGGCGCGCCAATAGTCTTCCGCCTGCGCGGGGCTTTGTCGTTGTAACCAGGCGATATACTCTCGGTAAGGCGCGACAGCGGGTAACGGGAGGGACGGTTGATTCGCTCCGCGTTGGTAGAGGGTAAGCAGTTCCTTAAACAGAATCGGCAAACACCAGCCGTCCAGCAAAGCATGATGATGACGCCAGATAAACCAATAATCGGAGTCGTCGGTTTGCGCCAGGGTAAAATCCATGAGCGGTGCCCGCCGCGGGTCATAATGGGGCGTCTCTTCCAGCAACTCCTGCAGGTTCGCCTGTTGCTCCGGCTCACTTAATGGACGCCAGTCCAGCCGCCGCCAGGGCGCTTCCGCCTGGGATTGAACAAGTTGCAGCGGCTCCTGCCCGTCTATTGATGTAAAGGCGGTTCGCAGAATGGCGTGGCGCGCTATCAGACTCCGCCAGCACTGTTGAAACAGGAGCGGGTCAAGCCGGCGCAGCATGATGCCCAGCCGGGTCATATACACCCCAGTGTCTCCGCTTAACTCACTGTGGAACAACATCCCTTGCTGCATCGGCGTGCTGGGGTAGAGATCCTCTAATGCAGGGTAGTCCTGCTGTAGCCGGTCGAGCTGGCGTTGAGATAATTTAACCAGAGGGAAGTCAGAAGGCGTATGGCTTCCCGCGGAGTGGGCGCAATGGTGAATGATCTCGGTTAAGTAAAAGCGATAGCGGTCCGCCAGCTGGGCGATGTGCTCAGCGGCGAATTGGCCGGAGTGATAGTCCAAAGTGAGTCGCCATTGCCCGGAAGTCACTAGGCAATTGAAGCCCAGGAGGTGCTCGCGTTGCAGTTGTGGAGCAACGCTTTCCCCAGTGTCAGTGATGGACAGCTGAAGTGCGTTGGCTTCGTTGGTCTGATTAAACTGGCCTAAATAATTGAAGACCACGGCAGAGGGCCGATGCTCGGGCAAAGCGTCCGCTTGAAAGCGTTGCAACACGCCATAATCAATGCCCTTGTTCGGTATCTGTCGCAGCTGTTCCTTCACCGCTTTAATGTGCTCGCCTACCTCTGTTGCTGAGTCTGCAGACACGCTGGCCGCCTTGTGTAAATGCACTGGAAAAACAGAGGTGAACCAGCCGACGGTTTCACTCAGATTAGTGTCTTCAAACAGCGCCTCGCGACCGTGTCCTTCCAGATCAACGCGTAAACTGTCGCCGCCGGTCCAGTCGGTGACGGCCAATAATAAAGCGGTCAATAGCAGGTCGTTGATCTGGGTGTGGTAACAGGCATTGCTTTGCTGCAGCAGCTGCTGAGTCAAGGTCTCGCTGAGCTGCAGCGAGTGATAGGCCGTCCGCTGGTAGTCCAGGCTATCGGTCGACGACAAGGGGCGGGCCGGTAAGTCCGGCGCGTGCTGGCTTAGCGTCTGCCGCCAATAACGAGCCGTTTGCCGGCAGGCGGACGTCTTGCTGTACGCCTCCAGCTGCTGAGCCCAGGCTTGGTAGCTGCTGGTTTTGGGTTGCAAAGTAATCGTTGCGGAGGCGGCGTATTGCTCAAGCGCCTGTTGCAAGTCCTGGAGCAGGATCCGCCATGACACGCCGTCCACAATCAAGTGATGCATGATCCAAATGAGTTCACTGGCGGCTGTGGCCTCATTGTAAATCCACAGCCAGCGGATTAGCGGCGGTTGCGCCAGATCAAAACTGGCTTGTAACGGATTCGCCTTCTCGGCGATCAGCCGCCGCCGGGCGTTCTCCGCCATGGGTGGCAGGTTCAGACGATGTATCGTATCCGCTATTGCTTCGGGGGAGTGGGACAGGTAACTGGCGCGCCAGTGCGAGGCCTGCTGCTGGAAGTTCAGGCGTAAGACGTCATGACGCGCCACTATCGCCGCCAGAGCTTGGCGCAAGGCCTCTTCCGTCACGCCAGCGGGTAAGGATACGCGAACGGCCTGGTTAAAGTGATGCGCGCCCATGGGCTGGGTTGCCAGGAAGTGTTGCTGTACGGGTAATAAAGTCTGCGTTCCTGTACTGTCTTCCTGGGGCGCATCGGCACCGGCTTTAACCGTCACCTGCAGGGCGAGTTCAGCAATAGTCTGGTGCGTAAACAGCTGACGGGTGGTTAACGCCAGGCCCGCTCTTTGCGCTCTGGAAGCCACTTGCATGGCTTTTATGGAATCCCCGCCAGCGGTAAAGAAGTTCGCCCCGACGCTCACCTGTTCAAGTCCCAGCACTTCTCGCCAGATCTCGCAAAGCAGCGTCTCAATCGGCGACGTCGGCGCAATGTAGTCAACCTGAGACGTATAGTCCGGGCTCGGCAGGGCATTGCGATCGACTTTGCCATTGGGCGTTAGAGGCAGTGAATCCAGGGCTACAAACGCTGAGGGCGTCATGTAGTCGGGTAATTGTTGTTTTATGATCTGCCTTAGATACTCAATCAAGGAATTCGAAGTCGTCTCATCGGCAACTGCCACGACGTACGCCACCAGATGCTTATCGCCCTGATCCTCGCGGGCGATCACGACGGCCTCCCGGACGGCCTCATGTTGTAGTAAAACGGATTCGATTTCCCCAAGCTCAATACGAAAGCCGCGGATTTTGACCTGATGGTCGATGCGGCCGAGGAATTCCAGGTTGCCATCCGGCAGCCAGCGCACCAGATCCCCGGTGTGATACAGGCGGTCATGGGGATTGTCGCTGAAAGGGTTTGGAATGAACTTCTCCGCAGTGAGATCGGGGCGGTTTAAGTAACCACGAGCGAGTCCAGCGCCGCCAATATAGAGTTCGCCAGCTACGCCAATGGGCTGTAGCGATTGGGATGGCGACAATACATAAACGGTTGTATTTTTAATTGGGCGACCAATAGGGATAGATCTATTTACATCGATACTTGAGGAAATGGTAAAGCAGCACGTAAAGGTTGTATTTTCAGTTGGACCATAGCAGTTAATTATCGTTAGGTCAGAGTTCGTGGAATACAGCTTGGAAACTGTATGAGGTGAAACTACATCTCCTCCCGTTAGAATGTATTTCAAAGAGTCGATCTTGGATGCGTCCTTGGCGAAATGATCAAATAAGCCGGAGGTTAACCATATGGTGTTGATATGGTTGCTGTGGATAAACTCATTGAGTTGCAGAATGTCCATGACTGGCTGAGGGTAGAGGACCAACCTCCCGCCATTAAGTAAAGCTCCCCAGATTTCAAATGTAGCCGCATCAAATGTAATCGTCGCGCACTGCCCCATGACGGTTTTATTGTTTAATGGCGCATAGTTATTGCTGATAACTAAACGCGTTACGCCTTGATGAGGTATAAGCACCCCTTTAGGCCTACCCGTCGAGCCGGAGGTGTAAATCACATACGCCAGGTGCTGCGAAGTCAGTTGCAGACGGTCTTTAGCAATATTCCTATCGGAGTGTCGGGAGAGTAATTGCTGATGATCTTCGGCTCCCAGGCAAATACAGGATATGTTTGCTAAAGGAGGAATGGATCTCTTTAGCGCCGTTTGAGTCACGACTAACTCAACGCCGCTGTCTTCAATCATGTAGCTCAGCCGCTCCATGGGGTAGCTGGGGTCTAGAGGGGTGTAAGCGCCGCCGGCTTTCAAGATGCCCAGTAATCCAATGATCATTTCCAGGTTGCGCTCTACGCAGAGCCCTACCAGCGCATCGGGCTTCACCCCTTGCTCGATCAAGTAATGAGCAAGCTGATTGGCGCGCCGGTTGAGTTCGCCATAGGTCAATTTGTCGTCTTCAAATACGACCGCCACGGCGTTCGGGGACTTCGCTGCCTGGGCTTCAAACAACTCATGGATGCATTGCTCGGCCGGGAAAGGGGCGGCGGTCTGATTCCAGTCAATGAGCAGTTGCTGGGTTTCCTGCTGAGTGAGCAGGGAATAAGCGTTGATCGATTGGTCTGGTCTGGCGACGATTTCCGTGAGCAGCTGGTGGAGATGACCCGCCATGCGCTGAATGGTCGCGGCTTCGAACAGCCGGGTGTTGTATTCCCAACTCAGCTTTAGCCCTTCTGCCTCTTCTGATACATGCAAGGTCAAGTCAAACTTGGCTATCGTGAACTCCGGCGTTTGCATCGATAGCGTCAGTTCGGGCAGGGACAGAGTTTCTTGCTGGTTGTTTTGCAAGGCGAGCATCACTTGAAATAACGGGTGATGGCTGAGATGACGGGCGGGCTGTAGCGCTTCAACCAGCTGTTCAAAGGGAACCTGCTGATGGGCGTAGGCCTCCAACGCCGTTTGCCTGCACTGCTGGAGCAATGCGTCGAAGGTCGGGTTCTCAGACAGATCCGCACGCAGAACCAGCGTATTCACAAAGAAGCCGATAAGCGACGTGATTTCCCCTTGCTCGCGGTTCGCGACAGGGAAACCCACCACAATATCCGTTTCACCGCTATAGCGGCTCAATAACACGGAAAACGCCGCATGCAATCCCATAAACAACGTGGCTCCGCGACTGACGCAATAGCGGTTGAATGCGTCACTGAGGGTGTTATCGATGACGCAGTGATAAGCGGCCCCGTCAAAGGTCTGCACCGACGGGCGCGGATGGTCCAAGGGCAACTGATGCACATCTGGCAGTCCTTGCAGTTGCTGACGCCAGTACGCCACCTGCTGCTCCAGCGTCTCGCCCTGTAAATACTCCCGTTGCCACAGGGCGTAGTCCGCATATTGGATGGCTAACGGGGGCAGGGGATTGGACTGGCCCTGAACGAAAGCTGCATACAAGGCGTTCAGCTCACGAATCAATACGCCGATTGACCAGCCATCGGAAGCGATATGATGCATGGTCAGCAGTAACAAGGCGCGCTCATTGGCAAGCTGTAGCAAACGTCCGCGCAGCAGATAGTCGTGGCTTAAATCAAAAGGTTTTGAGGCTTCGGCTAATTGGAGTTGTTTAGTGGCTTCCTGTAATGCAGCGCCTTCCAGAGCGAATAGGTCCACTACTTCAATTTCCCATTTATCGGGAGGCGACATGACCTGCTGGTGGGTTTCTCCGTCAACCGTGGTGAAGCAGGTGCGCAGACTCTCGTGTCGCTCGAAGATTGTGGTTAATGCTTGATTTAAGACCCCCTGATCCAGCCTTCCTTCCAGCATTAACGCGCCGGGCATATTGTAGTGCGCGCTGCCGCCTTCCATCTGGTCAATAAACCATAAGCGTTGTTGCGCATAGGACAGGGGTATCTTCGTGACCTGCGGATCTCTGGGCCTAATGGCGGGCACTTTGGGGGTAGTTGGAACGCTTTGCTCAATTAATGCGGCGATTTCAGACAGATGCGGCGTGCTGAACAGATCTTTAACCGTCACTTCCACAGAAAAGGCCTCCCGAATGAGAGCGGCCAGGCGAACGGCTAATAAGGAGTGTCCCCCTGACTCAAAGAAGTTGGCGTTGACGCTGATGGGGCGGTCGATCTGCAGCAGTGATCGCCATATGTCAGCCAGCTTGCATTCAGTGGGGGTAGCCGGCGCCACAAACTCATCCGCCGAAGCGGCGTAGTCCGGGGCCGGCAAGGCGTTGCGATCGACTTTGCCGTTGGGCGTTAGCGGCAGTGAATCCAGGATTACAAACGCAGAGGGTGTCATGTAGTCAGGCAATTGCTGTTTTATGATTTGTTTTAGTTCATCAACCAAGGAACTTGACGTCATCTCATCGACGATTGCCACGACGTACGCCACCAGACGGTTATCGTCCTGGTCTACGCGAGCAACCACAACGGCCTCCCGGACCGCCTCGTGCTGTAACAAAACCGCCTCGATTTCTCCAAGCTCAATGCGAAAGCCGCGGATCTTGACCTGATAATCGATGCGGCCGAGGAATTCCAGGTTTCCATCCGGCAGCCAACGCACCAGATCCCCGGTGCGATACAGGCGATCATGGGGATCGTCGCTAAAGGGGTTGTGAATGAACTTCTCTGAGGTGAGATCGGGGCGGTTTAAGTAACCGCGAGCGAGGCCCGCGCCGCCAATATGGAGTTCGCCGGCTACGCCAATGGGTTGTAGTGACTGGTTTGGTGATAATACAAAGAGCTGAACGTTGGCGATGGGAGAGCCGATAGGTAAAACAGTAGAGAGGCCTGTCAGGGAATAAGCCGAGCAACAGACGGTTGCTTCTGAAGGTCCATAAGCATTATGGAAATTCCGGTTAACCATCCATTGCTGTGCAAGTGATAAAGGACAGCTATCTCCGGCGACGATTAAGTGCTTAACACTCTTCCACTGATCAATATCTAAAACAGGCAGCAATGCAGGTGGCAAGGTCGCGTGCGTTAACTGTTGACGCTGCACGAAAGTGGAAAGTGCTTTAGCTGAAGTTATTGTCTCTTGTGCAGGGATATATAGGGAGGCTCCAGCTGCCAGCGCCATGCACCATTCCCAGGTGGCGGCGTCGAAACTAAGCGAGGCGAATTGTAATACCCGGCTGGACGCGGTGACGTCAAACAAGGATTGTTGAGCCAGAGCCAAATTAACCAGTCCTTGATGCGCAAGTAAAACGCCCTTCGGCTTACCCGTCGACCCGGAGGTGTAAATCACATACGCCAAGTGCTGTGAAGTCAGTTGCAGACGGTCTTTAGCAATATTCCTATCGGAGCACAGGGAGAGTAATTTCTGATGGTCTTCCGCATCCAGGCAAATAGAGGAGAGGTTAGCCAGAGGAGGAATGGGTCTCTTTAGCGCAGTTTGAGTCACGACCAGCTCAACGCCGCTGTCTTCGATCATGTAACCCAGTCGCTCCGTGGGATAGCTGGGGTCTAGCGGTACGTAAGCCCCGCCGGCTTTCAGGATACCCAGTAATCCGATAATCATATCCAGGCCGCGCTCCATACAAAGCCCCACCAGCGCGTCGGGCTTCACCCCTTGTTCGATCAAGTAATGGGCCAGCTGATTGGCGCGCCGGTTGAGTTCGCCATAGGTCAACGCGTCGTCATTAAACATTACAGCCACCGTGTTCGGAGATTTCGCAGCCTGGGCTTCAAACAACTCATGGATGAATTGCTCGGCCGGGTAGGGCGTGGCGGTTTGGTTCCAGTCAATGAGCAGCTTTTGGGTTTCTGGTTGAGTGAGGATTGGAATGAGGTCGATAGACTGATCATGATATTGCTCAAAGCTGAGTAGCATATGGAGTATTCTGTCCGCCAATAATGCGGCCTCATCTTTTGAAAAATAATCAGTTCTATAGCTGAGTTTGAGCTGTAAAGGCTGATTGGCTCCGTAATCGCACCATCGGATTTGTAATGGCGTCATCTCATCATCGCTTGATAGGTGCTCAAATGAACTTTTGAGGCCGTCAAAATGTAAATCCAAATTAAATGCCTCATGATTTATGAGTACATCGAATATTTCGCCTGTATTGCTGGTTATTTTTTTTAAGTCGCGCTTCAAATGGCTGATAGGGTATCGTTGATGTCTATAGCTTTTTCTTAGTTTTTGAGATATTCCCTTTATAAGCTCAGACAAGGTCATCTCAGGAGAAATGCTCGCTTTAAAAGGAATGACACCTGTCATCATTCCAACCGTAAGTCGTTCTTCTTTATTGCGGCGATTATGAACGGGCAAACCGAATGTAAGTGTATTGGTGGAGCTTGTTCTGGAGAAGTATACTGATAATGCGGCAATCGTAAGCTTAAGCAAAGATGAGTTAAGTGTTGTTTCCAATTTTTTTATATGGTTTGCATTATCTGTAGGCAATGCTATGGAGTAGTGTTCGCTTTTATGGCTTCCCAATGCGTATTTCTTGGTCAAGAATGGCTGGGGTGGAGACTTTAATTGATCTACCCAATAGTTCCTATCCTTTTGATACTTTTCGGATGAAAAGTAATTCATTGATCGGACTATGCACTTTTTATAAGAAGGCGTTTCCTTCAACCATGCTAATGAATCATTGTTGACGAAGTTGCTATATGTCTCAGCAACAATCTTTCCATAGTTTATATAGCCGAGGCCATCCATTAAAATATGGTGCGATTTGTTAACCCACCAATGGTCTCTGTCGTTTATTTTGAGTAATGTGTTTTCGTATAAATACTTTTGGCTTAGCTCAAAAGGAATTGCATAGTACTCTCTAAGCCAGCTTGTCGCTGCAAGTGCAGGGTGCTTTTCATTGGCGAAGTCAATGTATAATACGTCGCTGTTGCGATAGATGGAACCAAACTGCTGTCTCAATTGCTCGTTAGAAAAATCGAAATTTATGCCAAATGAATCAATTGAGTAGATGGATTTCTCAATGGCTTTCCTGAATTTTTCAATATTAAGGACTCCTTTTAGCTCAACATATCCACCAATATTATAATGAGAGCTGCCCGGGTGTATTAATTGATCAAAGTAAACTTCCTCTTGGGAAGGATGTAATGAAATCCACTTTCCTTTGTCTTGATTAGAAGTTGACATTTTTATACCTATCCCTGATGTAAATGATTGTCAATTAATTAGTATTGTTTTCGGAAATAAATATGTGTGCGATCACTTGGTGTGCGAAAGAGAAGTAATTTACGGCTCTTTAAAATCCTTTATCAACCGCATTAAGTACTTAAGGGAAGTTGCCTTTAAATAAATCTGTGAAACATGCTTCTGTATCAAAAATGTTGTTAATTTCGTGGATTTTATATCTATTATTCTCGAAATGGTGAGTTAGCTTCAAAAGGGGATGGTATTGGCGAGACTTTATTTGAGCCCGCCAGTTACATTTTGTAATGTATTGAGATTGGGATAATTAGTTACCTTTACGATGTAAAATTAAAGAGTTAGTCCCTGACAGGTAAAATTCATGTTGCTGGAGGTAAATAGAAGGACTTTATTTGCTTACCGGATTAATACTGAGGTACCTATGCGGGCATGCGAGAGAGTGTATAAAGACGGGGTTATAACTGGTTTCAATTCAGTATCAAATGAACGCACAAGGGCGTCATTGTAAGGCAATGACGCCGCTGAGATGTTTATGTGATGGCTGAGTTTATTCGTTACCGACGGCGATGGGGTGGTTGGGATCGGTGATCCACTCGCTCCAGGAGCCGGGGTAGAGTTTGGGCATGGGGTAGCCCGCCAGGTGGGCGGAGAAGATGTTGTGGCAGGCGGTGACGCCGGAGCCGCAGTAGCAAATGACTTCCCAGGCTTTGCCGTGGGCGTAATAGGTGGCGAAGCGGCGGCGTAATTCTTCTTCTGGCTTGAATACGCCTTCGGGGGTCAGATTTTCTTCAAAGGGTGCGCAGATCGCGTTGGGGATGTGTCCGGCCACAGGGTCTATTGGCTCCATCTCTCCTGCGAATCGCGGCGCGGCGCGGGCATCCAGAATATTGACCGACGCGTCGTTCAGCTTGCTGTGCAATTCCTCCGCCGTCACCAGCAGGCGCTCGTCGGGCGTCGCCTCGTATGGGGCGCCCTGCTTGGGCGTCGCTGGCTCCGTGGACAGGTCGTAACCCGCTGCGCGCCAGGCTTTCAGGCCTCCGTCCAGAATGCGGACGTCTGCGTGACCGAGCCATTTTAACAACCACCACAAGCGAGAGGCGTAAGCGCCGGGGCCGTCGTCATAGGCGACGACGATATCTTCCGAAGTGATGCCCGCCTGCTGTAACCAGGCCAGAAACGTCTGGACATCCGGTAAGGGGTGCCGGCCTGTTTTACCTGGAATCACCGGCGCTGATAAGTCCTTATTCAGGTCGGCGTATACGGCGCCTGGAATATGGTCCTGCAGATAGGCGAGGCGTCCGTATTCTGGGTCGTTAAGAGCGAAGCGGCAATCGATAATGCGATACTTGGCGTCGCCCAAATGCGAATGCAGGGATGCAGGGGAAATTAGCATGGATGTCCTTTTGCTCCTTGTTACATTTCTTTACTTTGAATGCAGTCACAGCGCCTGAACGCGCCTGCGTATATGCTAGCCGTCGCCCACATTGCCTGAGACTGACTTATGAAGGACCAAGTCGTTGATATTCGCGACATATTCAAAGCCCGTCAAACGGTTTCGCGTAATCTCAAACCAACTCAATTGCTACGCTATGAGAGCCTCTCCAGGCTGATTGGCGCGGATATCTACATCAAACACGAGAATCATAACCCCACCGCCAGCCAAAAAATACGCGGCGCCGTCAATCTTGCGTGGGAATTGCGGCGCAATGGCGTCACCCGCATTGTCACCGCCGCCAACGGGGCTTCAGGGGTGGCGCTGGCGTGCGCCGCCCGCCTGTTCAACATGAGTGCGCTGGTGGTGGTTCCAGAAAAAAGTCCGCTGTTATTGATTCAATCCATACAGGATCAGGGGGCGGAAGTCCGCGCCAACGGTATCGATTTTCCAGAATCGTTACGCATCGCGCGTCGCATGGAGGAAAACGGCGATTTTTACTTCGTGCACCCCGCTAACGAGATGCAGTTCATTCATGGTTGCGCTACCGCCGCTTTGGAGGTGATTGAGGAATTGCCTGAAGCGGATGTGGCGATTGGTTCCGTGGGAATGGGCGGATGCATTGCCTCCACGCTGGCCGCGTCGAGCGTCCTCAGTCCCAAGTTGAAAGTGATTGGCGTGCAGGCGGAGTCGGCGCCGGCCGCATATTTGTCCTGGAAAACCGGCGCGTTGCAACGTCAGGAGAGTCGCACGTTTTCACAAGAGCTGGGTATGAGTAAAGCCTTTGAAACGCCATTCAGTCTGTATACGGAAGCGCTAACGGATTTTGTTTTGTTGCCGGAACACAGGTTGTACGAGGGCGTGGCGTTGGCGGCGCATCACACCCGACAAATGGTGGATGCAGTGGGTGGTGCGCCGATCATGGCGGCTTATCTGCTCCGACAAAAGCTACGCAGCAAGACGGTGGTGCTGTTTATGAGTAGTGGCGTGGCGACGGCGGACGAACTGGAGGAAGCTTACACCTTATCCGCCTTTCGTAGCGGTAAACCGGAGGAACTTTAACAGCGGGTGTGATCGTGAACGAAGACGACGCCTGTCAGGCGCGATCCTGCAGGCGGGTGGTCAGCATCTCACTGATCATTTTGCCGCTGACCGGACGGCTGAAATAGTAGCCCTGGGCCAGATCGCAGTGTTTTTCTTTGAGCAGATGAACGGTTTCTTCCGTCTCTACACCTTCCGCCACCACCAGCATATCCAGGTGGTGAGCCAGGTTGATCATGGTGTCGACCAGCGCCAGATCCCGTTGTGATTTGGTGATGTCGTCGATGAACATTTTGTCGATTTTCAGTGTATCCACAGGCAGCCGCTTGAGGTAATTCAAAGAAGAATAACCGGCGCCGAAATCATCCACAGAACAACTGATGCCCAGCTTGCGCAGCTCTCCCAGTATCGCGATGGTGTGTTCGATGTCCTCCATCAAGGCGCTCTCCGTCAGCTCGATTTCCAGCAGCTCGGGGCGCACGGAATAACGTCGCAGGGCCTGAGTGATGGTGCTCAGGATATCGGCGTGCTGAAAGTGAAAGGGGGAAATATTGATGGCGACGGAAAAGTCATGGTGATTTTCCCGCCCCCAACGCTGTAATTGCTTGCAGGCTTCCTCGGTGACCCAATTGCCGATATCAATGATCAGACCGTTTTCTTCCGCCGCGGGAATAAACTCCGCCGGAGAGACCAATTCTCCGCTTGGCCGACGCCAACGTATCAAAGCTTCGACGCCGATGATCATATTGCTGTGCAGGGCGATTTTCGGCTGGTATAGCAAGTCGAACTCATTCTTTTCCAGCGCCGATTTGAGATTGTTGCGAATCCTCAGGCGATGGGAGGTGAGAATCTCGAATTCGTCAGCGAAGAACTGGCAATTGTTGCGGCCGCGGCTCTTGGCGTGATTCATCGCCATGTCCGCTTTACGGATCAAGGCGTCGGCGTCGCGACTGTCGGTCGGGTACAGAGCGATGCCGATCGAGCAGGTCAAATGGAAAGTCTGATCGCCCACCATGAAAGGACGATCAATAGCAGTACGCAGGCGCTCGGAAATCAGAGTGGCTTCGAAGGATGTTTTGATGTTTTCCAGCAGGACGATGAACTCGTCACCGCCGTAACGGGCGACAGTCGTCTCCGCCGGCAGGGTCTCCTTGATGCGCTGCGCGGCCATCTGCAGCAACTGGTCGCCGGTTTCCAGCCCAGTGGAGTCGTTGATGTCCTTGAAGCCGTCGAGATCCAGAAACATGACCGCCAGATCCCGCTGCTGACCGCCGCGCCGCTCGATCGCGTGAGTGAGGCGCTCGTGGAACAGGGTGCGATTGGGCAGGCCGGTCAGATTATCGTGATAGGAGTGAAACAGCGCCTGCTGCTCGCTGCGCTTGAGTTCCGTGATATCGCTCAGACTCCACACCCGGCCGAGGACTTTGCCTTCATGAATGCGCGGATTGGTGTAGCAGTCGATGAAACGGCCGTCTTTCATTTCCAGCAAACAGTAACTGGAGCGCTGGTTAAAGCGCTTATTGAACTCCCAAAGACGGGTCAGCTCATCCAGGTTTTTCACTTTTTCCCGCAAATAGGGACGGATGTGATGCTTGTTGATGTTTTCCGCCACTTCCTGCTGCATGTCGAACATTTTCAGAAACACGTTATTGCAGGCGATCACCCGGTTGTCCTGGTCGAACACAATAATGCCGTCACAGGTGGAGTTGAGGGTGGCGTTAAGCAGGGAGACTGAGTTCTCCAACTCCTGTTTGGTCGTGGAGATCTCCTGTAATTGCTGTTTTAGTTCTTGATTGCGCTTGGTGAGTTCCTGCGAAGACAGTTCCAGGGCCCGTTCGAGCATGCTGCGCTCTTCGTCGGCCTGCAGGTACGCCGCGTCGATAGCGTCCAGAAGCCCGCGCAGACGCTCCGGTGGAAGGTCGGCGGGTAAAAGTTTTTTCAACTGGCGCTCTAACAGCCTATGCATAGGTGGTAATAAAGCCTGGTTGATGTTGCATTCTTAGTCTTCGCTGATTGTGGTAATCGTCATCGTCTGGTTATGCAGGGAGCAGCCAACTCCATTGATTACCGGACTGATTTCGCCATAGGAATAAAAACCGCAGATAGCGGTGTCGGAGCCAAGAACTTCACGGACGCTTTCCACTTCCTCTTCCGTGCGCTGCTTCAGCACCATTTTGCGGCCGACGCAACTGACCAGCAACGCCAGTTGCGGTTGTCGTCCGCCAGAGAAACGGCTTTGCTCCGCCGCTGAGGCGGCGCCTTCCACCAGTCGCTCGAAATTGGCCTTCATAAAACGGGCGGCGGCGCCTTGGGGCATATCGCCGGCGAAGGTCATGGATTGTTCCGCTTCATTGATGCCGAGAATCGTTCTCACAACATAGTGATTATCGGCGAGCTTGACCAGTAGGGGAAACAGCAGTGCGGTGGCCGGTAGCCCGTTAGCGTAATCGCCCAGGTAATCTTTATAAAGGGCGAGCGCGCTATGTTTATCCAGTTCAAACAGTTTATTGCGCTCGGATTTGCTGATGCGCCAATCGGGACCGAACGCATCCCAGCCGCCCATGGAGCCATAACCGATGCGTAATGAGTCGCCGTAGAAACCGATAGCCGCCACCAACCCCTCAGACGTCGGCGCGTCAACCCAGACCGACGTGTCGGTGAAGTCTTCATAATCCCCAGCGAGCCCGCCAGTAATCTTGACTCTCTGAGGGAGGGCGTCCTGCGCGCCTTGCACCAGTTCGGAGCCGTTGACCTTCAAGCCGTCCGACAATAACAGCACATGGCGCAGCCCTTCTGGCGGCAATTGGTGCGCAACATTGCGACCGACAGTGCGGCTATCTGAATTGTCTTGAACAGGGCTGGAGACGACAGCGATAGTCGCACGGGAGAAGCTGAGCGCTGTGACGGTCAGTGTGTTCTCCAACACTTTGGTCCCCATGATTTCACCGGCAGTGGAGCAGCCAACTAATCGCGCCTGAGGGAAACTACAACGTAAGGCGGAGTCAACGTCATCGGAAAACAGAAAGGATTGCCGACCGAAGCAGAGCAGCAAAACCGTGTCATGATCCGGCTGGTCTGGGAGGGGCGTCATCCACTGACCGTTTTTCCGGATGAATTGTTGAATGTGCATTTAGAGGACTACCGCGCAAATGACCCGTAAATGATGAAGGATCGCCCGCTGCCTGTTTTGACAGGTATTTATGTTTTATATCCTAACTATAGATAACGCGGCGAGGATTGCTCAATGTAATTTACAAAGTTTTTCCCGCCGCGCCGGGTTAACGGCCTGAATAGGGTGGCCAGAAATAGTGCGCTGGAGGCTAGCCCAGCAGCAGAGAGTCGTCGGCCAGCCCGCGCCCGCTTTTGGTCTCGAACAGTTTCAGCAGATCTGGAATGGTGGTGGACTGACGCTGTTCGCCTTCAATATCGAAGATAATTTTGCCTTCGTGCAGCATCAGCGTGCGGTCGCCGTAGTCCAACGCCTGCTGCATGCTGTGAGTCACCATTAAAACCGTCAGTTTTTCCCGCTCGACGATTTCCGCCGTCAGTTCCAGAACAAATGCGGCGGTTTTGGGGTCGAGAGCGGCGGTGTGTTCGTCCAGCAACAGAATCTCAATGGGCTGCAGAGTGGCCATGAGCAGGCTCATAGCCTGACGCTGTCCGCCGGACAGCAGGCCGATCTGGTCGCCCAGGCGATCTTCCAGACCCAGTCCCAGGCGGGCGACCAGCTCTTTGAAGCGCTTGTTGTCGACGGACTTGATCGCCGGCCGCAAACCGCGACGTTTGCCCCGCGCCAAAGCCAGGGCCAGGTTTTCTTCCAGAGTGAGGGTTTCACAAGTGCCTCGCTTGGGGTCCTGGAACACGCGTGCGACATTTTTGGCGCGTTTGTGAGTGGGGGCCTGGGTGACATCCTGATGGCCAATGACGATTTTGCCGGACTCCGGCTGTATCTCGCCGGCGATGGCGTTGAGCAGGGTGCTTTTACCCGCGCCGTTGCTGCCAATAACGGTGACGAACTGCCCTTGCGGGATAGTCAGGTCAACGCCCCTCAGCGCATAGACTTCCAGCGGCGTGCCGCGGCCGAAGCAGACGTGAAGATTGGATACCTGGATCATGCTTAAGGCCTCCCTGTGGGTTTGAATACGGCGCGCTTGGCGGTAGGCAGAACAATCGCCATGGCCACCAGAGCGGCGGTGATCAAATTGAGGTCCTGCGCCTGCAGACCCAGAAAGTCAGTGTTGAGGGCGGCCGCCACGGCCAGACGATAGAGTATGGAGCCGATGACGCAGCCCAGCAGCGCCAACAGAATCGTGCGAGGCGTCAAGAGCGCTTCGCCGCCAATGACCGACGCCAGGCCGACCAGAATCACGCCAACCCCCATGGTGATGTCCGCGTTTCCTGTGGATTGCGCGAACAAGGCGCCCGCCAGCGCCACCAACCCGTTGGACAGCGCCATGCCCACCATAATCATGAAACCGGTATTAATCCCTTGCGCTTTGGCCATATGCGGATTGGCGCCCGCAGCGCGCATGGCCAGACCCAGCTCTGACTTCAGAAAGAACAACAGAAAACCGGCGACGGCGATAACTACGACAGCAAAGCCAATAGGGGCGGCGTAGTAATACTTAACGCCCAGAGTATCAAATACGCTGAGGACGGTAGGCTCGCCCAACAAAGCGACATTGGGTTTGCCCATGATGCGCAAATTAATGGAGTACAACGCCATCATGGTCAGTATGGAGGCCAACAAATGCAGTATCTTGAGCCTTACGTTCAACCAGGCGGTGACGCCGCCCGCCATCGCGCCGGCAGTAATCGCCGCAAGCGTGGCCAGCCAGGGATTCCAGCCAAACGTAATCAGGGTGGCGCACACCGCTCCGCCTAAAGGGAAGCTGCCGTCGACGGTGAGGTCTGGGAAGTCCAGGATGCGGAAAGACAGAAACACGCCGAAGGCGACGAGGGCGAATACAAGGCCGACTTCAATAGCGCCAAGAAAAGCGATTTGGGACAAAAGTACCTCCGGGAACAACTGCAGTGATGGGAGAGGGCCTCGCCTTGAGGCCCTGGAGAGAGCGGGATCAGCCGCCTACGATTTCCTTGGCTTCTTCAGACAATTTGGGGTCCAGTTTGACGCCCATGCGCTCAGCGGCGCCAGGGTTCAGATAAAGCTCCAGCTTTTCAACGCCTTGTACGTCGATATCGCCAGGGGCTTTGCCTTCAAGAATATCCGCTACGATACCGCCGGTTTGTCTGCCTACATCGTAGTAGTTAAAACCATAAGCGGCGATGGCGCCGCGGGTGACGGTGTCAGTGTCGGCGGCGATGACCGGCAGCTTATTCTGCTCGCCGACTTTGATCACCGCTTCCACGCCGGAAATAACGGTGTTGTCAGTCAGCAGGTAAATGGCGTCGACTTTTCCTACCAGTGAGCGCGCTGCGTTCAGAATCTCTGAACTCTTGGTGACGGCGGCCTCACGCAGAATCAGGCCAGCGCTCGCGCTTTCTTCTTTCAACCTTTCCACCAGAGAGACAGAGTTGGCTTCGCCAGGGTTATAAATGGTGCCGATGGTTTTCACATCAGGAACAATGCGTTTTACCAGTTGCAGGTGCTTGTCGATGGGCAGCATATCCATGGTGCCGGTGACTTTACCGCCAGGCTTTTTCAGCGTCTTGACCAGTTTTGCTCCCAGAGGATCGGTAACAGCGGAGAAAACGACTGGCGTGTTGCGTGCGGCCGCTGCGGCGGTGATCGCGGAAGGCGTGGCGATGGCGACGATTACGTCAGGCTCTTCACCCGCGAATTTCTTGGCGATCTGGTTGGCGGTAGTCGGGTTGCCCTGAGCGCTTTCGTACATCCACTTCAGGTTTTCGCCAACTTTGAAACCTCTCTCGGCGAGTTCGTCCTGCACGCCCTTACGGCAGGCGTCCAAAGCGGGATGCTCGACAATCTGGGTGATGGCTACGAATTTCTCGTCAGCAGCCAGAGCCGCCGGACTCATGAAGGGTAACAAGGACAACAAGCCCACCAACAATTTCTTCGACATACACGATCTCTCTTTATGAGTTATGGTTTTTGCCCGCCTGACTCCTGTGCGCCGGGAGCCGGATTATAGTCGGCAGGGGAGTTTTCTAAAACCGGAAATCCGCGTCAACCCTCGCTATGACGCGCGGATCCGTTTATCTCGCTGCGGCGCTTTGAGATAAAACTTCCTTTTCGCCAGTCCCTGCATGCCCGAATAGAGGGTGTAGCCGAAGCCCGCCAGAAACAGCAGGGAGACGACCAGCAACACAATATTCTGGGTGAGATTCCGTTCTATATTAAATTGCACGACCGTGACGAAAATCGACAGCTGCTCTATGAACAGGTAGGCGGTAATCAGGCCGCCGATAAAGCTTGTCACCATCTGACTGCAGATAATCATTCGCGACGGTATCACTGCGACATGTCCGCAGGCGTCGCACTCATATGTTTCTGTAAGTTCCGTCTCGTTGTGCCCTTGCACGGCGGCAATAAGAATTCCATTTTTGCATTTTCGGCAGCGGTAAGAAGACATTATTATTTTCCTGTTGTAAAGATCCTGGCGATGGACGCCTTCGACCTATCTTCTTAATGGATTCTCCTCAGGAAACGCGCGCTTCAACCTTCTTTTCACTGGCGGCCTTCGGTGGTCAGTCTGCTGTCCATATTGCGACAAAGAACTGGCGCCCCGGGGCTATGGCGGTGTGATTGGAATGGCCTCGCACGATTCCGACGAGCACATGTCAATATATGCAGTATTGGCGGGTTATTATAGCCGCTTGGCGGGGCAGGTCCACGACTCACGGCGTTTGCGGACAAGTTTTACAGAGTTTTCAGAAGCTGGAGAGGTTGAAGTCTGCGCTTGCTGCGTCAATCGGACTAGGATATTTTGCGAATCAAGCCCGGATTCACAAGCCGGCAGGGGATACACTAACCTCGTTCAGGGACCCGCCGTATACTGCGGTTGATTGAATTAAGGGCCGGAAGAGCCAAGGCGCTATCCGCAACGAATACTCTATTCGTGAAGATAGTTGTCCGTACAATGAATAAGTCTAATAATCAATAATTTATAAATAACCAACAATACTAATAAAAGAAGGCAAGGACACACTATGGAGCTGCATACGCATATTCCCACCCCATTGCAACGTCTTTACCACTGGGAAAAAAGCCGCCCCGGCGATGTTTTCATGACCCAGCCGATGGGCGATAACCTTTCAGTCGATTACACCTTTCAACGGACTGCGCAGGAAGTGAGGCGCATGGCGGCGTATCTGCGTTCGCTGGGATTGCCTGAAGACGCCAAGGTGGCCATCCTGTCGAAGAACTGCGCCCACTGGATCATGAGCGATCTGGCCATCTGGATGGCGGGCTATGTTTCGGTTCCTTTGTATCCGACGTTGAGTGCGGAAAGTGTTCGGCAGATTCTGGAGCACAGTGAGGCCAAGGTGCTATTCGTTGGCAAACTGGATGACTGGGACAGCATGAAAGCCGGCGTTCCGGATGATATTCGCTGCATTTCCTACCCACTGAGCCCCCCCAACGACTTTCCTACCTGGGACGATATTGTCGCCAAGACGCACCCTCTGGAGGAAAGCCCGCCCCGGAAGCACGAAGAGCTGGCCACCATTGTCTACACCTCTGGCTCTACAGGTATGCCGAAAGGCGTGATGCTGTCGTTCAATAATCTGGCGTTTGCGGCGGATGGCGTCGTGAATTTTCTGGACGTCGGCTCCCATGAGCGAATGCTCTCGTATCTGCCGCTGTCACATGTATTTGAACGTTTTGTGGTGGAGATGGGCGCTCTGTACACGGGATTCCACGTGTTTTTCGCCGAATCCCTGGACACCTTCGTGCGCGATTTGAAAGCGGCCAAGCCCACTTTGTTCCTGGCGGTGCCGCGCATCTGGACCAAGTTTCAGGCGGGCGTTCTGAGCAAAATGCCGGAAGAAAAGCTGAATCTCCTGCTGAAGATCCCCGGCGTATCGCACCTGATCAGAAAGAAAGTGCTGAAAGGCTTGGGACTGGAGTATGTGAGATTCGCCGGCAGCGGTTCTGCGCCCCTGTCACAGGATATTCTCAGCTGGTATCGCCGGTTGGGGCTGGAGCTGCTGGAAGGTTATGGCATGTCGGAAAACTTCGCCTACTCCCATATGACCAAACCGGGACGCACCAAAGTGGGGTTTGTTGGTGAGGCGTTGCCCGGCGTGGATGTGCGAGTAGGATCGGACGGGGAAGTCTTGGTGAAAAGCCCCGCCACCATGATGGGGTATTACAAGGAGCCGGATAAAACCGCGGAGGCTCTCACCGAAGATGGCTTTTTACGCACCGGCGATCTCGGCGAGGTGGACGATCTTGGCCGCCTGAAGCTGACCGGGCGCAAGAAAGAACTGTTTAAGACCAGTAAGGGCAAGTATGTAGCGCCCGCGCCGATTGAGAACCGCATCATCAGCCATCCGCAGATAGAGATGGTTTGTGTGGCTGGCTCCGACTATCCGCAGCCTCATTGTCTGGTCATGCTGTCTGATGACGCCTATCCGAAGCGGTCGAATCCAGATTTTCGTCAGACATTAGAGAAGAGTCTGCAAACCCTGTTGCAGGACGTCAACGCCGCCGTTGATCCTCATGAGCGTCTGCAGTTTCTGGCGGTGGTGTCTGAGCAATGGACCATCGAAAACAATTTCCTGACGCCCACCATGAAACTGAAACGCAATGTCATTGAAGAGGCCTATAAGCCGCATCTGGAGCAATGGTATAGCGCTAAAGCGCCAGTCATCTGGCAATAGCACTCTACAACCGGCCAGGGGAGAAGTTCCCCTGGCGGTTTTTCTTAATACTGTTTCGCCGTACTGGCTCGATTCAGCAGAATGACGGGAATGATTCCTGTCGCCACAATAAACATGGCGGCCAGGGCGCTGTGTTCCAGCAACTCATCTGACGCGTATTGATACAGGTACGTCGCCAGGGTCTCAAAGTTGAACGGGCGCAGGATCAATGTGGCCGGCAGCTCCTTCAGCACATCGACAAATACGATAATCGCCGCCGTCAGCATACTGCGGCTGAGCAGGGGCAAATGCACCTTGGTGAGAATGGATAAAGAACCGTGCCCCAGCGTGCGTGCGGCTTGATCCATTGAGGGAGTGATGCGACCCAGCCCACTCTCGGCGGAACCGAGGGAAATCGCCAGAAAACGTGCGGAATAGGCGTAGATGATGGCGGCGATGGTGCCGCTGAAGATCAGGCCGGTGCTGATATTGAAATAATCACGGGCGACCCCGTCGATGCCATTGTCCAATGCGCCCAAAGGCACAATAACGCCGATGGCCAGCACTGCGCCGGGCATGGCGTAGCCGACTGACGCCAAACGCGCCATGGACTTATTGAGGGCGCTGGGGGCGATGCGTTGGGAGTAGGCCAGCAAAGCGCCGACAACGACCAAGAGTCCGGCTGCGATAGTCGCCAGTTGCAACGAATTCATCGCCAGGCGGAAAAACTCCGCATTCCAGGTGACGTCGAAATATTCGATGGAGTAGTACCCCAGTACGGAAGCAGGAACCAGAAAGCCGAAAAATACTAATAAGAAGCAGAACGTAGAGGCGATGTACGCAGACTTGCCGGTGAGTTGCGCCGGCGTCAACGGACGTGTGCGGCCGCCGCTTTGATAGCTCTTGGATTTATGTCGTGAGGCGCGCTCCAGGTACAACAAGGCCAGGGAAATGCCCACCATGAGCGCAGCGATTTGCGCCGCGCCGCCCACATTGCCAAGGTTTAGCCAGGTATCGTAAAGCCCCGCAGTCAGAGTCTGGACGGCGAAAAAGCTGACGGCGCCAAAATCGTTGAGGGTTTCCATCAGCACCAGCGCCAGGCCGACCGCGAGAGCAGGGCGAATAATCGGCAGCACGATGCGATAAAAGGTGCGCAAGGCGCCGGCGCCCAGAGAACGACTGGCCATTAACAAACTGTCTGACTGCTCCATCAAAGCCGCCCGGCAGGTCAGATAGATATAGGGATACAGGACCAGGGAGAACATGATAATGGCGCCGCCCAGACTGCGAATCTGAGGGAACCAGTAGTCCCGCGGCGTGCGCCAGCCGAACCACTCTCGTAACAGCGCTTGCACAGGGCCGGAGTATTCCAGCAAGTCAGTATAAACATAGGCGATGACATAGGCGGGCACTGCGAAAGGAAGTAGCAGCGCCCAGGAAAACAGTTTACGCCCGGGGAAACGATAGAACGCCACCAGCCAGGCGGAGGTCACGCCAAAGAAAGTGGCCAGCAATCCCACGCCAAGCATCAGGAAAAACGTGGCTTTCAGATAGCGCGGTAATACTGTGCTCCACAGGTGAGGCCAAATATTTTCTGTAGGGAAAAACGCCACATAAATGACGGCGAGCAGAGGTATGACGGCGATCAAAGCGACAATCGCGCTGAAATAACGCCAGCGTCGGGCGTCTGGGGCGCCTGTCGTCGCGTGTTTGGAAAGCTCCCGTATGACCGGGGCTGATACTGCTTCCATTAATGGGTGACCTTACCGTCAGTTCCCGAGTTTATAACCGCCAAAGCCGAAGCGCTTGGGCTTCGGCTTGTAACTGAGCGGTCGTTGCGTGCGATCAGCCGTCGAAGTCGACTCTATCCACCATTTTCACCGCTTTTTCGCGCAATTCGCCAACTTTGTACAAAGGTAGCTCATCCCGCTTGAACTCCCCCCAGGAAAGCACTAAACCGGACGGTTCCACGCCGGGCTTGACTGGGTATTCATAGTTCTGTTCAGAGTACATTTTCTGAGCCAGCTTCTCGGACAAAAACTCCATCAGCTTGATGGCGTTCGCTTTGTTAGGTGAGCTTTTGGTCAGACCGACGCCGCTGATATTCACGTGAGAGCCGCGGTTTTCCTGATTGGGGAAAATCAAGTTGACGGCGCGGGCCCATTCTATCTGATTTTCATCGGTCAGCATCAAGCCGTAATAGTAGCTGTTGCCCAGGGAGACGTCACAAATGCCGTCTTTAATCGCTTTGACTTGAGCCCGATCATTACCTTGGGGTTTACGGGCCAGATTCTCTTTCACGCCTCGCAGCCATTCTTCCGTTTTAGCCTCGCCATGGTGGGCGATCATTGAGGCGATCAAACCAATGTTATAGGGATGCTTGCCGGAGCGAGTGCATATGCGGCCTTTCCACTCAGGCTTGGCCAGATCTTCATAGGAAATGCTTTTCACGTCGGTGCGCTCTTTGGAAGCGTAAATAACGCGCGCGCGAGCGGTGAGGCCGAACCAGGCGTCATCCTGCGCCTGATATTGTTCCGGGATGTTGGCGTTTAAAACGTCTGATTTTACCGGCTGCAGCACCTTGGCGTCAGTCAGCTCCTGCAATTGACCGATGTCGGTGGTTAACACCAGGTCCGCGGGACTGTTGGCGCCTTCGCGCTTCAATCTTTCCGCCACGCCTTCTTTGGCGAATACGACGTTGACCTTGATGTTGGTCTGGTTAGTGAACGTATCAATCAAAGGCTGGATCAAAAACTCCTGACGGTAAGAGTAAACATTGACCTCTTCCGCAGCCTGGGTGGCCAGGGGCGTCAAAGAGAAAGCGGTAAAGAGAGCGGCTTTGAAAACCGAGGCGGTCTTTTTTTGCATGAAAAGGGTTCCCAACAAGTAAAAGTAAATATAATGAAAATAATTCTCAGTAATTTTGTAACAGTGTCAAGCCCGCATAAATCGCGCCTGCTATTTGAAATCTCCTCACAGGTGTGGAAAATCGAACTGCTTTGCTTGCTAGAACAAGCGCTTAACCACAGCTGCGCCGTTATATCTATGGGTATGCAGGCGTTAATACGCCTTGATGAAAACAACCATGACTTGATCTAAAGCAACCTGTCCGCTTTTGAAAAAGTTGATGGGAGGTCTGTAAGCAAGGCAAATAAGAAGAAGTAAGAGTAAAAAGCAGAATAACAAACAACAGCCTGAATCACATCGGAGAAAGACATGACCATCCGCCCCCGTATTGAGCGCTTACTGTTGCTCTTTCCTTTATTAAGCGCGCTTGGCGGCTGCGCTACGGAATACTCGCACTACGGTCGTTTTGTCGCGGAGAATTCCGCCGGGGAGGAGCGGGAATTTTTAATTTCCTGGCGGACGACGGAGAGCGTGAGTGGAGAGGTAACCGCTGTAACTCCCGTTACGCTCCGCACCCAATGTAGCGACCGTGAGCTGCAATTCATGGAGCCGGGGCAGGGCGGCGACGCCTGTCGCGTGGAGCAAGAGTCCGGTGTGGTCTGGTGTGGAGCGCCAGGACAGGATCTGTCGTTAGAAGGTAAGGCTTTAATTGACTCGAAGACCTTATGCGGGACCATCACGGATGAAAACGGAGCGGATCATATCGCCGACTTAAAGCGCGTCATGCAATTGCAGATTTCTTGTTGGCCTGCACGGACAATAGTGAAAACGGATGATGGTCCCGGTAATCTGGACTATATCAAGGCGTCTTCCGTTCCTTATATAGTGTCGGTCAAGCGGGCCGAAGCCGGCGGGCCGGAAGATAAGCCGCCAGCGCTTTCGGAAATTGTCTGCATAACGGACTAATTTTACGGCGATGCCTGAAGAAGTGTGACAACCCCCGCAAAATCCGTGAGAACTTGTCTATATTTGTACAAAGCGTAAGAAAACTTAATTTTTTTGTAACCGAAAGCCTACCGAATGCAGTGGCTTCTTTCCCTCATTGAGGGAAAATAGTCATCATGTCGTAGTGGAGCTTAGAGCTGACGCTCTATGAGGTTGTATCTATGGCCGCCAAGAAGACACAAATAGCGGTAAGTGAACTACAAATCGGGATGTTTGTTGCGGATTTAGATCGTCCATGGCATCAAACACCATTTCCTATTCAGGGTTTTTATATTCGCAGTGCGGATGACATTCGCGCCTTGCAGTCCTTTTGTCGTTCGGTATACATCGACCGGCCGTTGACGCGTACTGAATATGAAACAATGGAGAACAGCGGCAAAGAAGAGTTGCTGTTCAGATTGGGCTCATTGTCTTCCGGTAAATCCGTTGAAGAGCATCGGCTAACCCTTCCTCCTATTAAAATCCGTCGTCCCGCCAAATATGAGCGACAAAGCACCCTGAAGCATGAAGTAAAAGAAGCGGAAAAGCTGACGCATCGGGTGAATCAGGCGCTGGATCGCGTTTTCGCGAATGTTTGTTTAGGACAGGCTCCGGATATTGTGGAAACCGAAGAAGTCGCCGCAATGATGGTGGAGAGCGTGATTCGCAACCCCGACGCCATGCTGTGGTTGTCCCGTGTCAGAAGACGGGATGAGTACGCATACTCACACTCTGTGGCCGCCAGCATTTGGGGATTGGTGTTCGGTCGTCAACTCGGGCTTTCCAGAAGCTACCTCAAAGATTTAGCCACTGGCCTGTTGTTGAGCCAGGTAGGCAAGGCGAAAATGCCGCAGGAACTGTTGCAAAGCGCCAAGTTTCTAGACGCCGCCCAGTACCAGCGCTACAAAGGATATGTGGACATGAGTGTGGCGATCCTAAAGTCGGATCCCACAATTTCGCCGAGAGTGGTCAGTGTGGTGGAATACCATCGCGAACGTCACAACGGCTCAGGTTTCCCGCAAGGGGTGACTGGCGACAAGATTCCTTTGCTGGCCAAGATAGCTGGCCTGGTTGATCATTATCAGGAAATGCTGGAGCCGCGCGCAGGGGCGGAAGCGATGACCTCGCTGCAGGCGGTAACGGCGCTCTATCACTCCCGCAATATTGAATTCCAGGAAGACCTGGTGGAGAAATTCATTCAGTGCGTTGGCATTTATCCTACCGGCGCCACAGTCGAGCTGAGCAATCGTGAAGTGGGCGTGGTTATCCAGCACAACATGGAGCGGAAACTATGGCCGACCGTGATGGTGCTGTTGGATGAAGATAAAGCGCCGCTGCGCACCGCCAAGGTGGTGGATCTGATGGCGTTTAACATCAAGCAGAGTAATGAAGACAGCTATCTTCACATTACACACAGTCTGCCCAGTGGAGCGTATGGCATCGACGCCTCGCGGTTTCAGGTGACCGGCGCCAACAGCCGCTGGAGCCTGCGTCACTTCATGGGGTGATCGGTTGCGATGCGGTTGACGCTACAGCAGCGTTACCCGCATCACCTTCTGATACCAGCGATAGTCGCCTTCCAGACGCATATTGACCACAATTTCTGTTTCCTCTCCCGATTCTCCCGTAATCATAAAACTGAACTCCCTGCTTTCCGGCGTGGGATCGGGAACGATTGCGATAACGGATCGGGGGGGATCTGGAATGTCGCCTTCGGAATCCGGCAGTTCATCTACCGTTTTCACCTCCAGGTCGGCCAGCCCTACGGAGATATCAATTAACCGGATTTGTACGGTGAAAGTACGTGTGTCGCCTGCGTTGGCCTCAATGTGTTCACTTTCCAGAAAAATATGTCCGCCTTCCCTGAGAAAGATGTTGGCGCCGAGCGTATTGACCCAGTTCACGCCCACTGAAGCGGCGGCGACTGTTTCCAGCGGCGTCAGATCGGAGCAGACTTCACGCAGACACAGCTCCGCTACAAGGAGGTTTTCCGGGCTTTCGGGGAAGTCGTCCAAGTTGCCGAAATCAGCGGGATCGATAGTAAAGTCTACGCCGGCGGCATTGATGGAACTTTCAATCGTTGCACGCGTTGAATCACGAACTTGAATGCCGTTTTCCGTATCGGAGTCAAAGTCGATGGAAACCAGGAAGCGCGCTGTATTGACGGCGATATTGGATTCCGCGTTGAGCACCTGCTTTTCCTGTTCTTTATGAGTGCTGAGACCGCCGACCACTGTGCCGGGATAGATAGCCTGTTCCCAAGTCGGATCAAAGTCGATAGGGGTCATGAAGCGTTTGACGGGAATGTCCTGCGCCAATACCACATCACCGATAAAGAAGGTGACGGTTTCACCGGGATAGTATCTGAACTCGCCATGGTCGCCGGTGACGCCGGATTGGCTTGCGGTCCGATAATTAACGCCCGCCACACCGGGAGAGCCAAGATAGGCGGTCGCTCTATCGTCGCTGGATTCGCCTCCGCCGCCGCATCCCGCCAATACGGCGGCGAACGTCAGGGTCATGGCTCTTAACGGCCGTTTCATCATTGATACTTTCCTTTTTGTTTATTATTCGTTCTGCAGACCAATAGCGTCCCTTTTATGTGTCTGCAATCTACAGGTTCTGCGCATGATCGCTGCTGCGCCCTCAACCCAGGCGCTTATTGACGCAGATTATAAAGAGTGGGCGGGCGCTAAAAAGGAAGCCCATCGCAGTTTTCGGGGAAATGGACGATTAATTCCGTCTTTTTCATTGAAAAAAACAGGCGGCGACGCAATCTATACAGTCTTCCCGTAAACCAGGCCGCTGGCGCGCCCCTTATGCCTGACGCTCTCACACTGGCCGCAGGAATCAGAAAGAATTATGACTACCGCACTGGCTATTCGCGATTTAAGAAAAATATACGGTAACGGTTTCGAGGCCTTGAAAGGCATCAACCTGGATGTGGAGGAGGGCGACTTTTTTGCGCTTTTGGGCCCTAACGGCGCAGGCAAGTCCACCACTCTTGGCATCGTATCCTCATTGGTGAACAAGACATCCGGCTCTGTCTCCGTCTTTGGCCACGATCTCGATAAGGATCTGGTCAAAGCAAAACTGCAATTGGGCGTCGTGCCTCAGGAATTCAACTTTAACCAGTTCGAAAAAGTATTCGATATCCTCGTTACTCAGGCTGGTTACTACGGCATTCCCGCCAAAGTATCCAAGGACAATGCGGAAAAATATCTGCGAGAGCTGGGGCTTTGGGACAAGAAAGATCAGCAGGCGCGCATGTTGTCGGGCGGTATGAAGCGGCGCCTGATGATTGCCCGCGCGCTGGTGCATGAGCCGCGGCTGATTATCCTGGATGAACCGACCGCTGGCGTGGATATTGAACTGCGCCGCAGCATGTGGACCTTCCTTACCAACGTGAACAACGAAGGCCGCACGATCATTCTGACCACACACTATCTGGAAGAGGCGGAAGCACTGTGCCGCAATATCGCCATCATTGATCGCGGCAGGATTCTGGAAAACACCAATAAGCGTGATCTGTTGAATAAGCTCAACCAGGAAACCTTCGTACTGGATCTCACCTGTCGTCTGCAAGAGGCTCCGCGCCTGGACGGCTACGGTTCCCGTCTTACCGCCGACGGCATGCTGGAAGTGGATGTGGACAAGCAGCGCAGCCTGAATGAAGTGTTTCAGCAGTTGGACCAATTAGGGGTGAAAGTGAGCAGCATGCGCACTAAAACCAACCGTCTGGAAGAGTTGTTTATCCGCATGGTCAACGAGGATAAGAAAGTGACAGGCAGTACGGCGAACGCAGAGGAGGCGCAGGCATGAACAGCGCGATTATGATCGCCTTTAACACCATTCTGATTAAAGAGGTGCGCCGCTTCACCCGCATCTGGTCGCAGACATTGCTGCCCCCGGCGATCACCATGACGCTGTACTTCGTGATTTTCGGCAACCTTATCGGGCCAAGAATTGGAGAAATGGGCGGATACTCTTACATGGATTTTATCGTACCCGGGCTGATCATGATGTCGGTCATCACTAATTCTTACGCCAATGTGGTGTCGTCATTCTTCGGAATGAAGTTTCAGCACAGTATTGAAGAGCTGCTGGTGGCTCCCGTGCCGAATTACGTCATTCTGCTGGGATACGTCGGCGGCGGCGTCGCCCGCGGTTTGGCGGTGGGCGTGATTGTGACGGCGATTTCCCTGTACTTTACGGACTTGCAGATTCACAGCTTGCCGGTGGTGGTCAGTGTGGTGTTTATGACGGCGGTGTTGTTCTCACTGGGCGGTTTTATCAATGCGGTCTACGCCAATAAATTTGACGATATCTCTATTGTGCCCACCTTTATTTTGACGCCGCTGACCTATCTGGGCGGGGTCTTTTACTCCATCACACTCTTGCCGGAGTTCTGGCAGAATGTGTCATTGATCAATCCTATTCTGTATATGGTCAACGCATTTCGTTATGGCCTGCTGGGCGTCAGTGATATCAATCTGGGCGCGGCCTACGGCATGATTCTCTTATTTATCGTCGCGTTGTTCAGCTTTAGTATGCGCCTGTTGAACAAAGGCGTTGGCATACGCACCTAACCGGTTTTTTTGGAGAAGTAATTTTGGAACTGGAAAAACATACGCATCTGGGGAAGGCGACGGAATATCCTGAGGCATACTCGCCGTCCTGGCTGACCCCTATTCCCCGCGCCAAATCCCGGGCGACCCTGGGCTTGAGCGGCGCTCCGGATTTCGTTGGCGAGGATTTATGGAACGGCTATGAGTTGTCCTGGCTCAACGGTAAAGGCAAACCGGAAGTGGCTCTTGGCGTATTTCGCATTCGTTGTGACAGTCTCAATATCATTGAGTCCAAGTCCTTCAAGCTGTACCTGAACTCGTTCAACCAAAGTCGCTTCGCTTCCCGTGAAGAAGTGCAGGCGCTGATGCAGAAAGATCTGTCTGCGGCGGCGGAAGGCGAGGTGTCGGTGACATTGCTGTCGGCAAGCGATTGGCGCGATGAGTCCTCTTTCTGGCGTGCGGCGGAAAACCTGGACGGTCTGGATATTGAGGTGGAGGTGTATACCCCTGACGTCTCATTGCTGCCTGACCCTGTGGGGGACGATGTGGTGGAGGAGACGCTGAGTTCAGACTTGCTGAAGAGTAATTGTCCAGTCACAGGGCAACCGGACTGGGCCACCCTGTATATTCATTATCGTGGGAAGCCGTTGGATAAGGCGGCGCTGTTGAAGTATATCGTCTCCATGCGTTCGCATCAGGATTTTCATGAGCACTGCGTGGAGTCGGTTTATCTTGCGCTGATGCAACGATATCAGCCGGAGAAGTTGGCGGTATATGCGCGTTATACCCGACGCGGCGGGCTGGATATCAACCCTTTGCGTTCCAACTATCCCTTGGCGGCGGATAATTTCAAGCTGCCGCGACAATAGCTCAGAGGTCGCTCGCTCCTCTTGATAGAGGAAAGCCGCGTCAGACATTGTTCGGCGCGGCCGCCCTCCCACTTCCTTGTGTGTCTCTCTCAGCGATGCTATTCCGCCACTTGGGTCATCAATTCTTTCTCGGTGATAAACCCCGCCACAATGATAAACGCCAGGCTGGCGAACAAGCACATGGCGAGGTATACCGCGCCGAAAGCGCTGTAGGCCGCTTGCAGAGAGCCGCCGCCATGATACAGGGACGAGCAGATCACCACGCCAGCGGCGCCGCTTAACTCCCGCACGTATCCGAAGAAGGAAATTCCGACGCCTCTGTCCGCCGCAGGCAACACGTTTTGTACAGCACAGGTCAATCCTGGCAAGGTAAAGCCGATCCCCAGTCCAATTATTGGAAACAGCGGCGCGAACGCCACTTTCATCAACATCAGGAAGAAAGCGATGGCGAGCAGTATGAAACCCAGCAGAATGTGCGTCTTGTAAGCTCCTGTCGCCGCAATGTGTTTACCGGAAAAGTAGGCGCTGACGCAAACGCCGAGGGTGAACAGCAGCATGCTATAGCCGCTAACGGTCAGACTGACCCCATTCTGCGTCTGCATTTGCAATGGGAAGTAAATTAACGCCGCCGTCATCAGGATCTGGCTTACGCCCATCGTCAGGATGCAGGCGGCGTAGTTGGGAAGCTTGAACAGATGGCGCGGGACGACGGAACGCTTTTTATCCGTGAGTAGATACGTCCAGGCCCCGGCGATAAATAAGGCCCCAACGAGAGTGAAGGTCTGCGATAAGCTCAGGTCTTCGCTAAGCAACAAGATAAGCAACGTCGTGGAGGACACCAGTAGCAGTGAGCCGCCCCAATTGAACTTATCTTTACGTTTGACGACCTTATCCTTGATGTTTCTCACGGAGATAAAAGCCGCCAGTAGGGCCAGAGGGATATTGATTGCGAAGATCCAGCGCCAGCTCAAGTGTTCCGTCAGCAGACTGCCGAACACCGGTCCGGCGATATTGGAAGCGACATAGATGGCGGAGATGTAGCCCTGATAGCGGCCGATCTCCCGTGCGGGAATGGCGTCTGAAATCACCACGAACGCCAGTGAAATCAGGGCTCCGCCGCCGACGCCCTGCAAAGCCCGGGCGAGTATGAGCGACGGCATATCAGTGGCGAGGGCGCATAGCAACGACCCAATGGAGAAGATCCCCAGACTGACAATGATCACTTTGAGTCTGCCGAACAGATCGCTCAATTTGCCGCAGATAGGAATGACGCTGGTGGCGGTTAGCAGATAGGCGGTGACGACCCAAGCGATATCGTTCATGGCGTTGAGTTCCGTCCCAATGACGGGAAGGGGCGTGGTGACGATGGTCTTCTCCAGCGCGCCCAGAAAAATAAGCAGAGAGACGCTGAGTAGCGTTTTCTTTTGTGACATATAGAACCTGATATGAAAGGCGAAACATTGCGCGCAGTCACGCTGGCGCAGGTTGAGCCAGTGTGAGTGCAATCGGGGCGGGTGCGCGTCGAGGGGGACGCGGCTTTGTTAGATCATGGCGAAGCCAACCTCCGTGTACTGAGATGCACCCATGTCGCGCACCTCAGCGTCGCCGACGCATTGGGAGGCGCGATCTGTACTTGAGTCAGTAAATTGGACGAAGGGCGTGGCTAGTTGCGCAGCTTTTCCGCTGCGCTTTCGAGGGACTTCAGTATGCGCTCCTTGGCCTGGGCGCTGACTTTGCCGGCGTCCAGATACATGGCGAATCCTTCGGTTTCATGCTCGATAAAGCTCTGATTGCCTCCCATATCGCGGCGTAAATCCACGACAGAGTAAATCGGCACTGGCTTGGTGAAGCCCTTCACCGTAATTTCGCCCTTATCCCGGCACATGATGGTGTCCTTGATCAGCGCGAAGGTCTCGTAGGATACCAGAATTTCTCCGGGCGCCGCCATGGATTCGAGACGGCTGGCGAGGTTCACTTCTTTGCCTATGATGGTGTAATCCATACGGTTTTCCGCGCCGAAGTTGCCCACGGTGCAGTAGCCGGTGCTGATGCCCATGCGAATTTCCAGCGGTGTGCGCACGCCCTGGCTGCGCCACTTTTGCCGTAAAATTTTCATGTGCTTGCGCATTTCGATCGCCATCATGACGCAGGCGCAGGTATCTTCCTTGGCGCCGCGACTGCTGGGATCGCCGAAGAAGATCATGATGCTGTCGCCCACGAATTTGTCGATGGTGCCGCCGTATTTAAGCGCGATCTGGGACATCTCGTTGAAGTAGGTATTGAGCAGCTCGGTCAGACTTTCCGGCTCCATCTCCTCCGCCAGTTCGGTGAACCCTTTGATATCGGAGAAAAACACCGCCAGCCGCTTACGCTGTGTTTCCAAACGAACGTCGCGCTCGCCGGTGAAGATGGATTGCCAGACCTGCGGCGACAGGTATTTGGCCAGCTTATGAGACAGGGCGATGGATTGCTCGCGCTGAAACTGGATCTGCGACTTCGCCTGCACCAGGGCGCGAGCCTGTTGGTGCGTGTAGTAGGCAGTGACGCCGACATAAAGCGAACAAGTGACGCCGCCGATGATGCTGACCACCATGGGGGTAGGCGGCGCGAAGCTCAAACCAAAATAGATGGACGCCACGGTAAAGCCGGCGAGAAAGGCGATGTTGCCGTATAGCCAGCTTTTCATGCCGCCGACAATTATGAAGCTGAAGTTCAGCATCAGCAGAAAAAACAGAGTGGGGGTGACGCTGAATTTGATTAGCACCAGAATCACGCCGCATAGAAAGCCGTCCACTACCATCATGCCCTGGCGGACCTTGGTGTTCTTCTGTTTATCGAAGAAGCGCAGAGCGAAATACAGAATATGCGGCCATAGCATGGCGCCGGGAATGATCCAGATAAGGTACTCGTCGAAATGCCCCTCCAGAATGCCGGCGACGATAATGGCGGCGCATACCAGATAGCCGAGCACCCGGGCGTTATAGTCCGGCATGGGCGGGATCGTCACCTGAGTCGGGGAGTGCGGCGTATTGGCGAGATGTGGAGGTATCGGCATCATTTGTGTCATAACCGCGAATACCGGTATTGTCCCGTCAGCATATTTTTCAACCTAACCAAAAGTCCCTGCGAGCGCATGGGAGTGGCAATGCGGCTCGCCGGTTTGCTGTTATCAATAAAAACGTCCTGTCCTAGCACGGATATACCCTAAAAAGGACAGGATTAGAAGGTTTTCCGGGTGGAAAGCGGGAGGCGCCTGTGCAACAGGCGTAGCGCGACGCATTGGTTGAATGCGGGATTGCCATGTAAAAAGCCGTTGGACCGGCGTAAACCATCCGCCATAACTGCCGCCCTCTTCTGGTAGTATAGTCCACCAGCGCTACGATCGCGTCTAAGGTTAGCAGTAATGGGGTTGTCGGACAATCTGTGGGACGGTTTTGTCTGTCGTTAGACAATCTTTAACCTTTTGAGTTGGCGTAAATGGAAGATGAAGTGGCGTGATAGGACAAGTGTTTTCTGACGGTCAATTGCATATATTTAAGAATTATTCCTATTTATAATCTGATCCGAAATCAGTCGCCGGGCTTTTGTTGGTCTGACCGGCGGTCACGCGGATAAACAACAGGAGCCACGTATAACACCATGGCGGTATTAGATATTCTTGTAAATCGAACCTCCACTCCCTTGTTGCAGGCGCCGGCGCCGAGCCATGAAGAATTGCGGAAACTGTATCCGGTGATCATGCGCGCGCCGGACCATGGCCGCTTACGGCCGTGTCGGTTGATTATTGTGGAAGGCGAGGGGCTCGATGCTCTGGGCCGCATATATTACGAAACTGCGGAGCAGGATGGTCAGGACGACGCGGCCAAGCAAAAACTGGCCAAGGCTCCCAGTCGCGCGCCAATGGTGATTGTGGTTGTCGCCACTGCGCAGGAACACCCCAAGGTTCCGGAGTCGGAACAGCTGATTTCCGCCGGTTGCAGCGCCTATGCGTTGATGCTGGGGCTGGAGGAATTGGGCTATGGCGCTATGTGGCGCACCGGATGGGTGGCCTATGACGAGCGTGTCAAGCAGCGTCTTGGTTTGGCCTCCAACGAGCATGTCGTGGGTTATCTTTATGTAGGGACGCCGGCCAGTAAAGAGAAGAAAGTTCCCGAACCGCCTGCTTTTGAAGAGCGCGTCAGTTTCTTCACTGGCGAAGCGAGCTGATTTTCCTGCGACGCTGCATGTTTTAGCAGGCGTCGCTTATCTCATATCCCCACCCGCCATATTCGTCCTCCTGTTAAACCCTTTCGATGACGATGGTTGTCCTTTTGCCGCATGGCGTGGACGCACTTTTCTTCAGGGCGGTATCCCTTTGCCGCCCTCCGCTTGACTGAAAATGCTATCTAACTGAAAAATAAAATAAAAAAAATAACTGGCGCGGGACTTGCTGACATTGACGCAAATGACGATTGTCGCAGTCAGGCAACTGCAGAGGTGTTAGATGGCCATATCATTCGACAAAGCGCTGGGTATCCATGAGCAAGCGCTGAACGTCCGCGCCAGACGGGCGGAAGTGCTGGCGAACAACATAGCCAATGCGGACACGCCGGGGTTTCGCGCCCGGGATATCGATTTTAAAGCCGTGCTCAGGCAGGCCAAAAGTATAGAGGACTCACTGGAGGTGGTTACAACCCACGATGCCCACATGGCGATAAAAACGCCGGCGGAAGGGGCCCTGTTGTACCGCCAGCCGCTGCAACCTTCCATTGACGGCAACACCGTGGATACGCAGACGGAAATCGTGCAGTACTCCAAGAACGCGCTGGATTTTCAGGCCAGCTTTGAATTCCTCAACAGCCGCCTGAAAGGCATCGTCAGCGCGATTAAAGGAGAATAACGATGGGGATCAATAGCATTTTCGACATTGCCGGTTCCGGTATGACTGCACAATCCGTGCGACTTAACACTACCGCCAGCAACCTGGCCAACGCGGACACCGCCAGCTCGAGCATCGATCAGACTTATCGTGCGCGCAAGCCGATTTTTGCGGCGGTGCATCAGGACGCTCTCAATGCGGCGATTCCTCCTTCGATCAACGATGACGCCTCTCGCGGCGTTGAGGTGCGCGCCATTGTGGAAAGCGATGCCTCTCTGGAGCGTCGCTACCAACCGGACCACCCCATGGCGGATGCGGACGGCTATGTGTTTTATCCCAACGTGAATGTGGTGGAGGAAATGGCGGATATGATGTCCGCTTCCCGCAGCTTCCAGACCAATGTGGAAGTGCTGAATTCAGCGAAAACCATGATGCAGCGCCTGCTGACTATTGGTCAGTGATGAACTTTTCGTGAGGACAGCGTGATGAGCGATATCAATACGGCAAATCAGACTAGCGACGCGCTGAGTCAATACGCGCTTCAGCAAAAGTCCGCCAACAGGAAAAACGAGCTGGGTAAAAACGAATTCATGGATCTGATGATCGCCCAGTTGAATAACCAGAGTCCGCTCGATCCCCAGGACAATACAGCGTTTGTCGCACAGTTGGCGCAATTCAGCTCGGTGGAAGGGATTCAGTCATTGAATTCGACCGTGGACACAATGGCCTCTCAGTTTCGCAGCGCACAGGCCTTGCAGGCCTCGGCGATGGTGGGACGGGATGTGCTGGCTCCGATGGAAAGCGCTATCAAGAGTGCGGATGGATCCATAAATGGGGTGGTGGAGCTGCCTGCCGGAACGTCGCAATTGACCATTAGCGTCTATAACGAGGCTGGCGAACTCATCACGACTATTGATAAAGGTTATCAGCCCGGTGGCGATGTCACGTTCAGTTGGGACGGCAAAAACAGCAACGGCGAAACTTTGCCGGCGGGGCGGTATGAAGTGGTCGCACGGGCTCGCTACAGCGGTGAGCAGATGCAAGTCAGCTCTTATCTGGCGGCCAATGTGGATAGTGTATCAATCGCGCGTGACGGCGGCGTCACTTTGAATCTGGCCGGACTTGGCTCGGTCGGATTAAGCGATATCAAACAGATCAGTTAGCATGTGCGAGGTGTGGTATGCCGTTTAATATCGCGTTAACAGGAATCAGGGCAGCGTCGGTCGACCTGGAGGTGACCGGCAATAATATCGCCAACGCCAGCACTACCGGCTTTAAACGGTCGCGTGCGGAGTTTGGAGATCTGTACGCCAACAGCTTTTTAAGTCTGGGCTCTAACCCGGTCGGAGACGGCGTACGGGTGCAAAAGGTGCGGCAAGAGTTTGCGCAGGGCAATCTTTCCTTTACCGAGAATGGTCTGGACCTCGCCATCAACGGCGAAGGCTTCTTTATCCTCGACACCAACAACGGCGATCGTCG
The DNA here is from genome assembly GCF_030719035.1 of Hahella sp. HNIBRBA332. Lineage (NCBI taxonomy): Bacteria > Pseudomonadati > Pseudomonadota > Gammaproteobacteria > Oceanospirillales > Hahellaceae > Hahella > Hahella aquimaris. Next base: position 3,486,336 of record NZ_CP132203.1, on the reverse strand, counting down.
CTACAGTCGCGCCGGCGCTTTCGGCATCGACAAGGAAGGTTATGTGGTGAACAGCTCCGGCATGCATCTGCAGGGGTTTGTCGCCAATGACAGCGGCGTCGTCAGCGGAGTGCTGGGCGATCTGTTGATAGATGACACCAGCCTGGCGCCGGACAGAACCACAAGGGTGGACGCCAACCTTAACCTGGATGCGTCCGAGCCGGTGCTGCTGGAACGTGGCGATACACTGTCCTCAGACGGCGTGTTTATTGGGCAGGCGGTGGATGCTACCGCCGCCGGCACGAATGGCGCTAATGGCTATGCCGCACAGACAATTACCGTGACTCAGGCTGATGGCTCCACTTCAACGGTGACCATTCCAGCGAACAGTTCCGCGAATGAAATAGCGGCCCTGTTCAACAACCTGGACAACATAGACGCCGCCGCCAGTACTCGCGCCACGATTACGGCGGCGGGTTTCAACAATGCCTCCGGCACTATGCAGGTGTTTATCAATGGCGTGCTATTCGACGGCTACACCAACCTGACTGACTTGGGCGACGCCATCAACTCCTCTTCCTCATTGATTGGCGTGCGCGCAGTGCTGGACGGTACGGATCTGGTGGTAATCGATAACCGCGGCAATGATCTTAGCTTCAGTTTCAATGGTGCGGCTGGCGATCAGTTTGTGGTGCAGGGCAACGATGCGGCGGCTACCTCACAAACCTTGAGTACGGCTCTGACGGATGTCGTAGTAGGCGGCAGCGTCAACCTGACCATTCAGGATGGCGTCACTTTGGCCAGCGGCACGAGCGATCTGTTCGCCACCTTTACCGGTACGCCTTTCGTCAATAACGTATTCGATCCGGCGGATGAAAACACATACAACCATGCGACATCCACCACGATTTACGACAGTTTGGGCAATTCCCATGTTTTGACGACGTTTTTCGTGAAAGAACCGCAAACAGCGACCACGCCAGATAACCTGTGGACTATGTATGCATTAATTGACGGCCAGGATGTCGGCGACCCCCTGGTGACTGGCGGCACGCCCACCCGCGCGTCCTTTAGTCTGGTCTTCGATCAGGACGGTTCGATCAACGAAGTGCTGTCTGACGATGTGCTGATTTCCAACTGGACGCCGCTGACGCCTGACGGTGCGCCAAACGGCGCGGAAGGGCCGCTGAATGTGGCGGATGGCGGAACCTTGCCGATTCCTGATCCTCCCACCAGCTCTAATTTCTTTATAGATCTTGGCGCAACGACTCAGTATGGCAGCGCGTTTGCGGTGAACGATTTACAGCAAGATGGCTTTACCACTGGGCGTCTGATTGGTTTGGACGTGGATGATGGCGGGGTGATTTTCGCCCGCTACACCAATGGCGAGTCTAAAGTGCTGGGGCAGGTCGCATTGGCGAACTTCAATGACATTCAAGGCTTGGCGCCGGTGGGGGAAACCACTTGGGTGGAGACGTTCAACTCCGGCAACCCTGTGATTGGAGCCCCCGGCACGGCATCTCTGGGGGCTATTCGCTCCAGCTCTTTGGAAGATTCCAATGTGGATTTGTCCGAGCAGTTGGTGGGACTGATCATCGCGCAGCGAAACTATCAGGCCAATGCGAAAACCATTGAGACCGCCAACGCCATCACTCAGACCATCATCAACCTGCGTTAGTGGATGGGTGAAAGAGTGAGAAAGATGATTAACGCGATCAGGTGGAATTCGAGAGGTAGTCATGGATAAAGCCTTATACATCGCCATGAGCGGCGCCAAGCAGAACATGTTGTCTCAGCGCGGCCACGCCAACAACCTGGCTAACGCCAACACCACTGGCTTCAAGTCTGATTTCTTGCAGGCGCGCAGTATGCCGGTGTTTGGCGAACATTATCCGAGCCGCGCCTACGCCATGACGGAGAGGCCGGCGACGGACTTCGAAATGGGGTCGCTGATGCAGACTGGACGCGACCTGGATGTCGCTGTCGCCGGCAAGGGCTGGATTGCTGTACAGGCGCCGGATGGCGGCGAAGCTTATACCCGGGAAGGGGAGCTGCTGTTGGATGTGAATGGCATGCTGCGCACAGGCTCGGGTTTGCCGGTGCTCGGCAACGGCGGGCCTATCGCCGTGCCGCCGGCGGCAAAGCTTAATATTGGCGTAGACGGCACGATTTCTATTGTGCCGTTGGGCGGGAATCCAGACGAAATCCAGGAAGTGGACCGTATCCGTCTGGTCAATCCTCCCACCGAAAGTCTTGAAAAAGGCGTCGATGGACTGATTCACTTGAAACCGGACGTTCCCGGTCCGGCTCTCCCTGATGGGCTGGTGCGTCTGGAGCCCGGCTATCTGGAGTCCTCCAATGTCAATGCCGTCGAAGAAATGACGGAAATCCTCTCTCTTTCCCGCCAATTTGAACTTCAAGTCAAAGTTATGCGCGCTGCGGATGATAACACCGAAGCAGCGGCACGCTTATTGCAGATCTCCTAGTAATCCCGCATGAGCGGCAATTTTCCGCCATGCGGCCCGGAGTTTATCCGGGTATAGGTTGAAACCCATTTATTGTGTTGTCCGACCTGCATAGGAGAATTTGTCATGCATGGTGCGTTGTGGGTGAGTAAAACCGGGCTCGCGGCCCAGGATACTGCTCTAAAAACCATTTCCAATAACCTGGCGAACGTTAACACGACCGGCTTCAAGCGAGATCGCGCCGTATTTCAGGATCTGCTGTATCAGATCAAGCGGCAACCGGGCGGTCAGAGTTCTCAAGACACTCAACTGCCTTCTGGTCTGCAGCTGGGGACTGGGGTGCGCGTGGTCGGCACTCAGAAAGTATTCAGCGAAGGTAATCTGGAAGTTACCGAGCAGCCGCTGGACATCGCCATCAACGGCCGCGGTTTCTTTCAGATTCTGATGCCGGACGGCACTATTTCTTATACCCGGGACGGTCAGTTCCACCTGAATTCCGACGGTGATGTGGTCACCGCCAATGGCTTTCCTCTTGAGCCTGGCATTACTGTGCCGGATGGCGCTTTGCACCTGACCATCAGCACCGATGGTGTGGTTAGCGTCACTGTGGCGGGCACCGCTGCGCCAACTCAGATCGGCAATATCAATACAGTGGACTTTATCAACCCAGCCGGGTTGGAAGCGATCGGCAATAACCTGTTTCGTGAAACCGCCGCCAGCGGCGATCCTCAGGAAGGCACGCCTGGGCTAGCGGGGCTGGGAACCGTTGAGCAGGGCATGGTGGAAACCTCCAACGTAGAGATCGTTGAGGAAATGGTGAATATGATCACCACCCAACGCGCCTACGAGATGAATGCGAAAGTGGTGACTACTGCGGATCAGATGCTGCAGTACATCACCCAGAATCTTTAATTGATGTGTCGTCGATTTAATCGGGGAGGGCCGGGCGTGAAAACTCTAACGCTGATCTCACTAATTATGGTTACCTTGCTGAGCGGATGCAGCCCGATCAGCAGAGAGCAGGTGCGCCCGGGAGACCCGGCATTCGCGCCCGTTCCGCCACAGACGCTGATGCAGCCGGCTCCAGTGGATGGCTCCATTTATTCCAGCGCGCAGAATTTCTCCCTGTTTGGCGATCGTACAGCCCATCAAGTCGGCGACGTGCTGACCGTGGTGCTGCAGGAGAGCACGCAGTCCTCCAAAAGCACAGGCACCAATTTGAAAAAGGACTCTGAGAACTCATTCAACGAAGCGACGGTTCTGGGAACCGCAATTTCTGCGCATAACCTCAGTCTGCTCACTGACTCGAACTTCGAACGGGACTTCTCGGGCTCGGCGGATGCAGATCAAAGCAATAGCCTGACTGGCAGTATCAGCGTCACTATCTCGGACGTATTGCCCAACGGCGTCTTGCGGATTCGTGGTGAAAAATGGCTGACCCTGACGGAAGGGGATGAGTATATCCGTCTCAGCGGGCTGGTGCGTCCCCAGGATATCGGGGTGGATAACACTATTCTGTCCAGCAAGATCGCGGACGCCCGCTTCGCATATAGCGGCACCGGCGCCTTCGGCGACGTGAATCGCGCTGGTTGGCTACAGCGGTTTTTCAACAGCGAATGGTTCCCTCTATAACGCCTGATTTCGAAACGATGACGTTTGTCTTTAACCAGCGGTATCCGACTATGCATGAAGTATCCGACAAAACCAATGCGATCCATTCCTTGCAGAAAGCATGGCGTGCGCTGTTTGCGCTGGGGCTGCTGTGTTTTGCAGCGATGGCCGGCGCGGAAAGGATTAAAGACATCGCCACCGTGGAAGGCGTACGCAGTAACCAGATCGTGGGATATGGTCTGGTGGTGGGGTTGGACGGCACCGGCGACAAAGCGCCGTTCACCGATCAGACCTTCCGCAATATGATGAACCGTTTTGGCATCACTATTCCCGCCGGGACCGATCCGAAACTGAAAAACGTGGCGGCGGTTTCCGTGCATGCGGATCTGCCTGCTTTCTCCAAACCGGGTCAGAAAATCGATATCACGGTCTCTTCCGTCGGTAATGCGAAGAGCTTGCGCGGCGGCAGCTTGCTGATGACTAACCTGAAAGGCGCTGACGGCAAAACCTACGCCGTTGCCCAGGGCAATCTGGTGGTGGGCGGGTTTGGCGCGGGCGGCGCGGATGGCTCCAGCATCACAGTGAACGTGCCCAGTGTGGGACGTATCCCTAACGGCGCTACGGTTGAACGCGCTGTTCCCAGTAGCTTCAGTCATGGCGACACCTTGACGTTGAACTTGAGTTCGCCGGACTTCACTACCGCCAAACGCGTGCAGGATCGCATTAATGACCTGCTGGGCCCTGGACTGGCGCAAGCCATGGACGCAGCCAGCATTCGAGTGATGGCGCCGCGGGAGGCGTCGCAGCGGGTGGGCTTTCTTTCTATTTTGGAAAATCTGGAGGTGGAGCCCGGGCAGGAAGCCGCGAAGATAGTGATCAACTCCCGCACCGGAACAATCGTGGTGGGGCAGAATGTGAAAGTGCTGCCGGCCGCGGTGACCCATGGCAACCTGACCGTCACCATCACTGAGGATTTTGGCGTCAGTCAACCCAATGCGCTAGCGGGAGGCGATACGGTCGTCGTTCCCCAGACAGATGTGAATGTGGAGCAGGAGCCCAGCCGTATGTTCAAGTTTGGTCCGGCGGCGACTCTTAATGACATTGTGCGCGCGGTGAATCAGGTCGGGGCGGCGCCAGGCGATGTGATGGCGGTGCTGGAGGCCCTGAAGCAGGCCGGAGCGCTGAAAGCGGAACTGATAGTGATCTAAGACGGCAATCGTGTATTAAGGCAAGCGTATGACCATCAACAATCGCGCCCTCGACCAAGCTCATGTCTATACCGACCTGAACGCGCTGCAGCGACTGAAATCGCCCAGTATGGACAAGTCGGAGGCGATCAGTGCGGTGTCGAAGCAGTTTGAGTCCATCATGGTCAACTTGATGCTGAAGTCCATGCGGCAGGTCAACGCTGTGTTTGAGCAAGGCAACCCATTTCACGACTCCGCTTCCAATGTTTATCAGGATATGTTCGACCACCAGCTCAGTTTGACCTTGTCCAAACATAAGAGCTTTGGGTTGGCGGATGCGCTGACGAAACAACTGTTGGCCAGAGAAAGCGGCGAGCCGAAAAAAGGCGGCTACAAAGACATCACTGAATACCCTCGTTCGCTGGAGGCGATGACGTTGAGCTATGCGCAGGCGGAAGAGAGTCTCGCGCAAGCGCCGGAGTTGACGGAAGAAGAGATTCAGGCCTTGGAGCAGGTGGCCTATTACTCGGAGCAAATGTCGCGTTCTGCGTTTGTGGATTCCGATGTGAAGGAGGCCGTTGCGGCGGCGGAAGCCTCGCAAGCAACCGTTGGCGAGGGAGAGGAAGTCCAGAAACAGACGGCGCCTGTTGCATTTGAGAGCCCGCAACACTTCGTTAACAGTTTGCTGGCGTCGGCGCGTAAAGCCTCCGCCGGGCTGGGCGTGGAGCCAGGCGTTCTGCTGGCGCAATCCGCACTGGAGACCGGGTGGGGGCGGCGCATGATCCTTACCGAAGAGGGCGAACCCAGTTACAACCTGTTCGGCATTAAAGCGGATCAGCGTTGGAAAGGGCCTGTCGCCTGGGTGACGACGACTGAGTATCGGGAAGGGAGCATGGTTAAAGAACGGGCGCCGTTCCGCGTCTATGGCTCCTATGAGGAAAGCTTTACGGATTATCTCAACTTCTTGCAGGGGCAGCCCCGCTATCAACAGGCGTTGAAGCAGGTGGCGGAGCCGGAAGAGTACCTGCGGGAACTGCAAAAAGCCGGGTACGCCACGGATCCCAATTATGCGTCGAAGATTCAGCGCATCATGAACGGGGCGTATCTGCAAAGCGTCCGCTCGGATGATCAAGGCTGAGGACTCCCGCCATGAGCACTAACGTTATCAACATAGGACTCACCGGACTCAAAGCCAGCCAGACCGCGCTGGCCACTACCGGCAACAACGTTTCCAACGCCAACACCGAGGGCTATAGCCGTCAGCGGGTGGAGTTTGAGGCGACGCCGTCCCAATATATCGGGGCGGGATATTTGGGAACCGGGGTGGGGGTTGCGGATATCTCCCGCATGACGAATCAGTTTTTGGTGTCTCAGTTGCGTTCCGATACCTCCATGTTCAGTGAAATAGATAAGATCCGCGCCAATGTGAGCCAGATCGACAGTTTGCTGGCGGATCCCACCACCGGGCTGTCTCCTGGTATGAGCGCCTTTTTTCAGGCGTTGCAGGGCGCTGCGGACGATCCCTCATCCATACCTGAGCGGCAGTTGGTGCTGACCCAGGCGGAAGGCCTGATTAATCGCTTTAATGTGCTGTATAACCGCCTGGAATCGCAGCAAAGCAATATAGATCAGGATATGCGCGCCCTGATCACAGAGGCTAACAGTCTGGCCAGCGGAATCGCTCAGGTGAATCAGGCCATCGTGTCGGCTCGTGGTTCGGCGCAGGGTAAAGACGTCAACGACTTGCTGGACAAGCGTGATCAAATGATCCGCGAGCTATCGGAAATTGTGTCGGTGACAGTGGTGGAGCAAACTGATGGTCAGCTCAATATCCTGGTGGGTAAAGGACAGTCGCTGGTAATTGGCTCCCACGCCAATTCATTGGGGCTGCAGGTCAGCGAAACTGACCCTACTCATCAGGAAGTGGCGCTGACGGAAAGCGGCGGCTCTGGAACCAATGTTATTACTTCAGAGATAACCGGTGGTGAGTTGGGCGGCATACTGCTATTTCGCGACCAGATTCTGCAGCCCTCATTTAATGCGCTGGGCCGGATTGCGGTGGTGATGGCGGACACGATCAATGAACAGCATCAGCTGGGTATGGATTTGGAAAACCGGCTTGGCGGCACTTTCTTCGAGGACATCAATTCCGAAAACAACGCTCGTCAGCGGGTTACGGCGAACGAAGGCAATGCGCTGCCCAATGATCGCGATATCAGCGTGGAGATTATCGACACTTCCGCATTGACCACCAAAGATTATCAAATCCAGTTCACCGGCCCTTCCGATAACGACATTCTGGTGGTGGACGCGTTAAGTGGGGCCACGGTGACTCGCGGACGGCTGCCTGGCCTGTTTCCCGCCACCTTTGAGTTTGACGGATTGAGGATTAACTTCGAATCAGGCAGCTTTCAAACCGGCGATAGCTTTCTGGTGACGCCCACCCGCTATGGGGCCCGAGACATTGATATGTCGGTGAGCCGGGTCGAGGAGATTGCGCTGGCGTCGCCGATTCGCACTGAGGCGGATCTGGGTAACGTGGGCAATGCGGTGATCAGCCAGGGCGAGCTGCTGGCGGTCAAGCGCAGCTCCAATGATGCGTTGTTGCCGACATTTGCGGTTCCTGGCGAACTGACGCCGCCGATACTGATCCGTTTTATCACCGACACTTACTATGAGGTGCTGGATAACAGCGATCCGGGTAATCCGGTTCCTCTAGATCCGCCCTTGAACAATCAGAAGTATATCGCAGGCGTGAGCAACGCTATTTTTACTGCGGACGAAGGGCAGACCGCAGTCAGCGCTGAAGGGGTAAGCATTGCTCAAGTTCCCGCGCCGGTGGCGTCGCCTGGACCATTCGTAAATGGTTATGGGGCGCAGACCGTGACCATCAAAAATCGCGACCCGGAGACAGGCATTGTCACAACCCAGTCGCCGCTCAATATCGCCGCCAACGCCAGCGCTGAGGAAATCGCCTCGGCCTTGAACAGCCGCAACGGCGTATCCGCTCTCGCCTACACAGAAGTGGAGCTCTCCAATTTTGTGAATGACGGCGGCGGTGTAGCGCCGGGGCTGACCATCAACGGCGAGGCGTTGACGCTGCCAAGTGGAGCCTCTTTTACGCCAGATGAATACGTGGATCTGATCAACAACAACTCAAACCTTCAAGATGCCGGTATCGTCGCCTGGAGCGATGGCGGCGCTTTGACCATTCGAGCGCTGACCGGCAAGGATATTACTGTCGAAGTGACGGGAGACGCGACTGATTCCGTGGACATTGTTACCGCCAATGACACCGTCGCCACCACCATTAGCGGCGGCAGCGGAACCAGTGTCGGCGGATTCGTAGATGTGCAACTGGATGACGGCGTGCGCCTGACTGCTGACAACAACAATATATTCCTGCCTGCGCCAGTGGCGCAGAGTTCGTTCCGTGGGTACCAGGCCAGCATTACCGGTACGCCGAGCCAGGGGGATACCTTTACTATCGAGTACAACGAAAACGGCGTCTCCGATAACCGAAATGCATTGAAAATGGTGGGGCTGGAAACAGAGGGAACCATCGGCGGCAATGTCAGCACCTACAACGAGGCCTACTCCCAGTTGGTGGAAGTGGTGGGGTCCACCGCCAGTCAGGCGCAACTGGATACGGAGTCGGCTCAATCCCTGCTGCGGCAGTCGGAAAATCGCTGGCAGGAAGTATCCGGCGTCAGTCTGGATGAAGAGGCGGGTCGTCTGATTCAGTATCAGGCGGCCTACAATGCGTCTGCGCAAGTGGTGTCCATCGCCCGACAGTTGTTCGACACGCTGTTGAATACTTTCGCCTGATGGATAACCCGAGGATGTGACCATGCGTATCTCAACCCAACAACTGTTTAACCGCGGGCTGGACAATATCCTTGATGTGACCGGCCAATTGCAGAAAACCCAGCTGCAAATTTCCAGTGGACGTCGGGTGCTGACGCCCGCGGATGACCCGGTGGCGTCTACGCGTATCCTGCAGATAAACCAAGAGCTGTCGTTGATCGATCAGTACAAGAGCAACATCAATCTGGCGGAAAACCGTCTGAGCCTGGAAGACGGTCTCTTGGGGGGCGTCAGTGAAGTGATTCAGCGCTTGCGTGAATTGACGGTGCAGGCGGGCGACGGCTCTCAGAATGCGGACGATAAAACGTTCATTGCGGCGGAAGTGCGGCAGCGTCTCAGTCAGCTGGTTGGTATGCTGAACACCAAAGACCCCAGCGGCGAGTATATCTTTGCGGGGTTTCAGGGCAAGCAGGAGCCGTTCCAGCTGAACGCCGCAGGCGCATATCGGTATGTGGGCGACGAAGGGCGTCGATTCATGCAGATCGATGCGAATGTCTCCGTGGCGGCGGGGGACAATGGCAAAGACGTGTTCGTCAATATCAAAAGCGCCAATAACACCTTTTTCACCCAGGCGAGTCCTCGCAATACAGCGGAACCGCCTGCGATCATTACTCAGGGGCAGATGATCGATCAGGAACTCTATGACGCCTTTTATCCGGAAGACATGACGGTGGTGTTCAATGACGAAGCGGATGTAGTTCCGCCTGCGCCCAATTTTACGATTGTGCAGCGTTCCGACGGTAAACCTATTCTAAGTAATCAGCGTTTCGTCACTGGGCAACCGATATCTGTACAAGGCGTGCAGTTTGAAATCATCGGTTCGCCACAACCCGGCGACACTTTCTTTGTGCAGTCGTCAGAGAAGCAGGGCCTTCTGACCACGGTGGAGCGTCTGGCGGCGGGATTGGAGGATTATCAGGATACCCCGGCGGGCCGTCAGACGTTGACCGACCTGCTGGATTCCACCTTGGCGAATTTAACCAATGCGGAAACCAAATTACTGGAGACGCGCTCGCGACTCGGCGCGCGGTTGAACACAATTGACGACACCAAGCAGCTACAGGAAGATGTTGAGGTGTTGACCAAAGAAGTGTTATCTGAACTGCAGGATCTGGATTATGCAGAAGCAGTCAGCAATCTCACCTTACAGAACTTTGTCCTGCAAGCCGCCCAACAATCCTACTCCCGAGTCACCAGCCTGTCGTTGTTCGATCTGCTTTAATCTTGGCGGCGATTGTTTCGCCGCTGCATTTCTTAAACACGTCTATTCTTATAGTCAGGGTGGATTGCAGTTAAAGAGGCTCTTCTATGAGAATGATTCCTACATTGGCGATGTGTGGTGTGTTTCTTTGCAGCGGCGTCGTATCCGCTATCGCCATAGATGGCGCAGCGCCGCCATGGCAGGAAATGAAAAGGAACTATATTTCCAATATGTCCAATGGTTGCCTTAGCGCACACAGCGGCCAAGGAGAGGGGACAGAAGTGGTGGCGAATTATTGTTCCTGTGTCGTTGAGCGGGTCGACAAGGGTTTGACGTTGGACGATATTCGCTATTTTTCAGAACAGGGCAGGCCTAACAGCTCACATACAGAAGTAATTATTAGCGCGATACAGGTATGTGGAGAAAGTCAGTAAGGAAGGATGCTAAAAGCGCTTGAGTAAAGAAAATTTAATTAGAATTAATACGGAAAGGAGTTAGATAAGAAAGTTGGTGCCGGGAGAGAGAATCGAACTCTCACTCCCGAAGGAACACGAGTTTGAGTCGTGCGCGTCTACCAGTTCCGCCATCCCGGCAACCATGTCAGCCTGTGAGTGGCTAACTAGGGCCGCGATTATACGGGCTTTTGATTGCTCGTCAACATTTTTTGTTAACTATTTTTTTGCATCCTTCTGACTCTACACTATAAAAACGCTTGAAGCTGGCGAGTGGCGGGCATTTCCGCTAACCTATGCGCCCCCAAAACTGAAGCAGAATTCCTTGATGCGCGTTGACGATTTTGATTTTGATCTGCCGCCGGAGTTAATCGCCCGGCGTCCGCTGGCTGAGCGTTCCTCCAGCCGCTTATTGTGTCTGGATGCGGATACCGGAGAGATAAACCATCGCGGCTTCAAGGACCTGTTGGGTATGATTAATCCCGGCGATTTATTGGTTTTCAACGATACCCGCGTTATTCCTGCTCGCTTGTTTGGTCAAAAACGCAGTGGCGGCAAAGTCGAAGTGATGGTCGAGCGAGTCGTATCCTTAACGGAAATGCTCGCACATGTCAGAGCCAGTAAGGCGCCCAAGCCGGGCGTCGAGATCCTTATCGAAGATAATTACGTACTGACGATGGTGGAGCGGGAAGGCGATCTATTCCGTCTGCGGGTAAGCGAAGGCGGGAGCGTCAGCGAATTATTGGAAGCATGCGGGCATATGCCGCTGCCTCCTTATATAGATCGTGAAGATGACTTGAGCGATCGCGAACGTTATCAAACCGTATACAGTCGTCAACCGGGCGCGGTGGCGGCCCCTACCGCAGGCTTGCATTTTGACGAGCCTCTGTTGCGGGCGCTGGCGCAAAAAGGCGTGGAGACCGCGTTTGTTACGTTGCATGTCGGCGCGGGCACGTTTCAACCTGTGCGGGTGGATGTGGTGCAGGATCACCGGATGCATTCAGAGTATCTGGAAGTCAGCGCGGATGTATGCGAACAGGTGCGCAAGGTAAAGGCTGCAGGCGGGCGCGTCATCGCTGTGGGCACTACCGCGGTCAGGGCATTGGAGACAGCGAGTCGATCGGGAACTATTGAACCTTATGCGGGCGACACCAGTATATTCATCTATCCTGGGTATGAATTTGTCACCGTCGACGCATTAGTGACCAACTTTCACTTGCCCAAGTCCACGTTATTGATGCTGGTGTCGGCCTTTGCCGGTAGAGAGCATATCCTGGCCGCCTACCAAGAGGCGATTGAGCAACGCTATCGCTTTTTCAGCTATGGAGACGCCATGTTTTTACATCGTCGCCAGTCTGGTCGCGAAGACGCCCTAACGAATTAAGAACTATTGTCAGATCTGAGTAGGAGAATAACCTTGTCGCGTACTTGCCATATGCAGTTCGAAATCGACAATGCCGACGGCAAATCCCGTCGCGGTAGGCTGAAATTCCCACGGGGCGTGGTGGAGACGCCGGCCTTTATGCCCGTGGGCACCTACGGCACTGTGAAAAGCATGACGCCCCGGGACATAAAAGATATCGGCGCGCATATTATTCTCGGCAACACTTTCCATTTGATGTTGCGTCCGGGTACGGAAATCATCCGTCAGCATGGCGACCTGCATGACTTTATGCAGTGGGATGGTCCAATTCTGACGGACTCGGGAGGCTTTCAGGTATTCAGCCTGGGGGACCTGCGCAAGATTACGGAAGAGGGGGTGAAATTCAAATCGCCCATTGACGGCTCGCCGATATTCATGGACCCGGAGCGGTCAATGCAGGTCCAGCGTGATCTGGGTTCTGATATCGTCATGATTTTCGACGAATGCACGCCTTATCCCGCCACTGAAAAAGAAGCGGCGGACTCTATGCGCCTGTCCCTGCGTTGGGCCAAAAGAAGCAAACTGGCGCACGGAAATAGCCCTTCTGCATTGTTTGGTATTGTACAAGGCGGAATGTATCCCCATTTAAGGGAAGAATCGCTGGCGGGGCTGACTGAAATCGGCTTCGACGGTTATGCTATCGGCGGATTGTCGGTAGGAGAGCCCAAGGATGAAATGATAAAGGTGCTGGATTACCTGCCTCCCGCGATGCCTGAAGATAAGCCCAGGTATTTGATGGGGGTGGGCAAGCCGGAGGATATAGTGGAGGCGGTGTTGCGCGGAGTGGACATGTTCGACTGCGTCATGCCGACCCGGAATGCGCGTAATGCGCACTTGTTCACTTCATTTGGGGTGCTCAAACTGCGCAATAGCCGGTACCGGACGGACACGCGTCCTCTGGACGAAAACTGCGACTGTTATACCTGTCGCAATTTCAGTCGCAGCTACCTGCATCACCTTGACCGTTGCGGCGAGATGTTAGGTGCGCAGTTGAATACTATTCATAATCTGCGCTACTACCAAAACCTGATGTCTGGTTTGCGTCATGCGATTGAACAGAGTAAATTGTGCGACTTCGTCGCCGACTTTTATCATAGGCAGGAGCAAGGTATTCCAGCCTAGTCAAAGTGTTATAAGCATATTTTGGAGTTATTTCTTATGCGTAAGCTACATGTGCTGTTAGGCACGCTGTTCGCCCTGCTGATGCCTGCTATTGCTGCGGCTGAGCCGGCTCCGGGTCCGCAAGGGCCGAGTGCGGTGATGCAGATTCTATTCCTCGGCGGTTTCGTCCTGATTTTTTACTTTCTCGTATGGCGTCCCCAAAGCAAGCGGGCCAAAGAGCACAGAGAGTTACTCGGTGGTTTGAACAAGAACGACGAAGTGTTGGTCAACGGCGGCATTGCTGGAAAAATCGTGCGTGTGAAGGACGACTTCCTGGTAGTTGAGATTGCTGACAAAGTGGAAATCAAAGTGCAGAAAATGGCGGTGACCGCAGCGTTGCCCAAAGGCACTTTGAAAGATATCTAAGACGGCCGCGCATGCGCGCCGGGCCTGCGTCAGGCGTTCAATTTCATCGAACGCCTGCATGGCGCGCCTCTTCCCCGGCATAGAGATAAACGATAGGGAGCCTTTTACGGCATGCTCAATAAATACCCACTTTGGAAAAATCTGCTCGTTGTCATAGTGCTGATGATGGGCTTTATTTACGCCTTACCGAATTTGTATCCAGATGACTACGCATTGCAGATAAGCGGATCTCGCGGCTCCATCGGGGTTGACGAAAGCGTGCTTAAAAAAGCGACGGAGGCCTTGGATGAAGCGGGAATTGCTTACGGCGAAGCGAAAGTCGGCGAGAAGAACATCATCATCCGTTTTGCGGATAACGACACTCAATTAGACGCTCAGCCTCATGTCAAGAGCGCCTTGGGTAATGATTACGTTGTGGCGTTGAATTTAGCTCCGACAACTCCTGCATGGTTGTCCAATATAGGCGCTGCGCCGATGAAGCTGGGCCTGGATCTGCGTGGAGGGGTTCACTTTCTGATGGAGGTGGATCTGGCGAAAGCGGTCGCCACGACAATGGAGATTACTCAAGGCGACATTAAGACCAAGCTAAGAGAAGAAGGGCTGCGCTATAAGTCGGTGGATATTCCATCTCCCAAGCAGATTTCCGTGGGCTTCCGTGACGAAGATGATCGCGATAGCGCGTTGTCTCTGGCGCGTCGTGAGTTTGACGACTTTTTGGCGGAAAGCGCCGAAGAGAATGGCCTGTTTATGGTGAAGCTGACCCTGTTGGAAAGCCGGGCGAAAGAAATCGAAGACTACGCTATTTCCCAGAACTTGAGCACTTTACGTAACCGGGTTAACGAGTTGGGCGTCGCCGAGCCGTTGGTTCAGCGTCAAGGGCGGGGACGGATTGTTGTCGAATTGCCAGGTGTGCAAGACACGGCGGAAGCCAAGCGTATTCTGGGGTCTACTGCTAACCTGGAGTTTCGCCTTGAGGCGCGTCCAGATGCTTCAGCGGGATCGATTGAGAAGTTTGAATTCCGTTCAGAGCCCCGTACTGCGAGCCTGGAGCGAGACATCATTATTACTGGCGGCAGTGTCGCCAACGCGCAGCAATCTTTTGACCAGAATGGCCGTCCTGAAGTTAACATTAAGTTGGATTCCTTGGGCGGCAACAAGATGTTCCACATTACCAAGGACGCCGTGCAGCGCAACATGGGCGTACTCTTCGTTGAGTACAAAGAAGAGGTTGATACCAAGTCCACAACCGGGCAGCCCAAGAAGCGTCGCTACGTAGAAAAGAAAATCATTAGCCTTGCCACCATACAATCGCCGTTAGGAAATAGCTTCCGTATAACGGGCCTGGATTCTGTGTTTGAAGCCAAAGAGCTGGCTTTGTTGCTGCGCTCCGGCGCATTGGCGGCGCCTATCTATTTCGTTGAGGAGCGTACTGTCGGCCCCAGCCTGGGGCTTGAGAACATCAAGGACGGCGCTACTTCCGTCGCTATCGGTTTTGTGCTGGTTATGCTGTTCATGATTGCTTACTACCGCGTATTCGGTATCGTGGCTAATATCGCGCTGGCGGCTAACGTCTTTATTCTGATAGCGGTCATGTCCTTGCTGTCGGCGACGCTGACATTGCCTGGTATCGCCGGTATCGTATTGACGGTGGGGATGGCGGTTGACGCCAATGTATTGATTTACGAGCGGATTCGTGAAGAGTTGCGTAACGGTCTGCCGCCTCAGTCGGCGATTCATGCAGGTTATGATCGCGCATTCGTGTCTATCTTTGACGCCAACGTAACCACATTGATTGCGGCGTTAATCCTGTTCGCGATCGGCACGGGCCCGGTCAAAGGTTTCGCTGTTACGCTGTCTATCGGGATTTTGACCTCCATGTTTACTGCGATAACCGTGACTCGCGCAGTCGTTAATTTGATATACGGCGGCCGCAATGTTGGTGGTTTGTCCATTGGCGGCGTCAAGCAAGGTTAAGGAGGCATAACTATGTCTGATGAGAAAGTTTATAACTTTATGGGCATAGCGAAGCCTGCGCTGGCTTTGTCTGTGATAATGATCATTGTATCTATCGTGTCCATCGCGACGCGCGGCTTGTCGTTCGGGTTGGATTTCACTGGCGGTACGCTGGTGGAGGTGGAGTACTCCAAAGCGCCCCAAATCAATGACGTACGGCATCAGCTTGAGGCTCACAAGTACGAAAACTTCGTCGTGCAGAAGTTTGGCTCAGACACCAGTATTCTGGTTCGTCTGCAGCAGGAGCACAGTGAGTCCATTGGAACTGAGGTGGTGAGTGCGTTGTCCGCAGATGGGGCGCAGGTGAGTCTGAGTCGTTCCGAATTCGTTGGGTCTCAGGTCGGCGAAGAGTTGCGTGAACAAGGTGGTTTGGGTCTGCTGCTGGCGCTCGGCGTCATTATGCTCTATATCGCTTTCCGCTTTCAGTTTAAGTTCTCTATTGGCGCCGTGTTGGCTTTGGTGCATGACGTCATTATCACCGTAGGGATGTTCTCGTTGTTTCAGTGGGACTTCGATTTGAACGTGTTGGCGGCGGTGTTGGCGGTAATTGGTTACTCGTTGAACGATACCATCGTCGTGAGTGACCGCGTGCGTGAAAATTTCCGTCGCCTGCGTGAGGAGACTCCAATAGGTATTATTAATATCTCTTTGACGCAAACCCTGTCCCGTACGATTGTCACCGGCTTGACCACATTGTTGGTTCTGGTGGCGTTGTTCTTGTTCGGTGGGCCTGCGCTTAAAGGGTTTTCGACGGCATTGATCATAGGTATTGTTATTGGTACCTACTCGTCAGTATATGTTGCAAGTAACCTGCTGCTGATTATGAATATCAGCAAAGAAGATCTGATGATCCCTGTAAAAGAAGGCGTTGAGCTGGATGATCGCCCCTGAGGCGTTTTTCTACTTGGCGTAGGCTGTCAACTCTATTCGGGACGGGTCACAGCCAAATAAAAAGCCGGTCAAGTGACCGGCTTTTTTGTGCTGGCTCTTTGGTATGTCGAAGAGCGCTTTAGATAGGATTACTTCAGTAGTTCAGCCAGTTTGTGGGCCTTTTGAGAGACAGGCTTGAGCATCTTGGGGCTGCAGCAGATAAGAGAGCGGCTTCTATCGTTCAGCGGATTGCCGCGAACGTCGCTGTGCAGAGCGCCCGCTTCCTTGACTATAAGCAGTCCCGCCACCGTTTCAAGTGGGTTGATGTTGTTCAATATAACGACGTCGACTTTTCCTGCGGCCAGATAAGCCAAGTCCTGTGGAATGCAGTGGGCGCTTCTTACGCCGAAGCAGCTTTTGTCTAATTCTGCGTAAGCTTCCAGTAATGCTGCAGGTTCTTCTCTTTTTCCAATGCCTTCCAGAATATTGGTGGATAGCATGGAAAGCTCCAGGTCTTTTGTACCTGAGACTCGGATGCGTTTGCCGTTCAATGAGGCTCCGCCGCCCCGGCTTGCTGTGTATTCATCGCCGGTTACGGGGAAAATAATGATAGCGTGTTCGGTCTGATCATTCTTTTTGCAGACCAGTGAAAAACACCAATCGGATAGGCCGCGTACGAGGCTGGCGGTGTTGTGTACAGGCATGATGTGCCAGCTGACGCCTTTCGGGTTGCCTTTCAGGTCGCCTTTTTTGTTGATTTGGTGTGTGGGGTAGGCCCGTTGCAGGGCGCGGGACAGATTGTCGTAGAAAGCGGCGTCAACACGGGCAATGACTCTCTTTAGCTTTTCCGGATCGGTAAAAGACAACTCTTCACGCTCAAGAATCATGTTGATCTGCTCATTGGACGAGCGAATTGCGCGCAAGGCAATATTAATCATTGGCTGCATGGTTTGATCACTACTTTGTAAAGAACGGTTTTAAAAAGGGCGCTAATAATAGCAACTCCGTCGTGTAAACACACCCAGAAATCTACTTACGGATTAAATTATAGGAAAGGTCGCAGGGCGCGCCAGAAAGCGGAGTTATAGCGACGTTTTGGTCTTAGTGGGGGGAGGCATTTGCATACAATTCTGCTACCATTGCGCACTTTTAAAAAGGTGTGAAAATGCTGGAAAACATCCGTATTGTGCTGGTCAACACCTCTCATCCCGGTAATATCGGCGCTACTGCGCGCGTGATGAAAAACATGCGGCTGTCTCGATTAGTGCTGGTGGAGCCAGACCGATTTCCAGATGATGATGCAGTAAGTCGTGCATCCGGAGCTTTAGATGTATTGGATGGCGCTCAAGTGGTTGCGAGTTTGGATGAGGCTATTGCTGGCTGTGTATTAGTGGTGGGAACCAGCGCAAGAGGTCGGAGTATTCCCTGGCCGGTGAGAAATCCTCGGGATCTGGCGGATGATGTACACGATCATGTCGCGGCGACCGAGGGCGATGTGGCGATTGTATTTGGGCGCGAAGAGCGAGGTCTCACCAATGAAGAGTTGCAGCGCTGTCACTTGCATGTACATATCCCTTCAAATCCAGACTATTCGTCCTTGAATGTTGCGATGGCGGCGCAAGTGATTTGTTACGAGCTGCACATGAGGTGGCTGCTTGAAAACGAAGAGAATCAGTCATATATCCAGAGATTGGACGGCCCAGGTGATGCCGGGTGGGATGTTGAGGCCGCGACGGCGGACGAAGTCGAGCGTTATCTGGCTCATTTGGAGCAGACACTGATCGATATCGACTTTCATGATCCGGAAAATCCCAGGCAATTGATGTCGCGACTACGTCGGCTGTATCAACGTGCGCGTTTGGATAAGATGGAAATCAACATTCTGCGAGGCATCCTAAGGTCTACGCAGAAAATAGCGGGAACTTGGCAAAAGAATTAATCGGGGCGAATCATGTTAGCACAGTTAAAAGAGGACATAAGAAGTGTCTTTCACCGGGACCCGGCGGCCAGAAACGCCTTTGAGGTGCTGACTTGCTACCCCGGTCTGCATGCGTTGCTGGCGCACCGCATTAGTCACTGGTTGTGGAGAAAGGGGTTGAAGTGGTTGGCGCGCTTTCTCTCCACATTCAGTCGGTGGATGACTGGGATCGAAATACATCCGGGTGCGAAAATCGGTCGCCGCTTCTTTATTGATCATGGTATGGGAGTAGTGATTGGGGAGACGGCCGAGATTGGCGACGACGTTACCTTGTACCAGGGGGTAACCCTTGGAGGAACCAGTTGGAATGCAGGCAAACGTCATCCAACGTTGGGAAATGGCGTGGTCGTCGGCGCTGGCGCCAAGATCTTGGGGCCGTTCACAGTAGGGGATAACTCGAAAGTGGGCTCTAATGCCGTGGTAACTAAGGAAGTGCCGCCTAACGCGACAGTGGTCGGCATTCCGGGGCGAGTGATTGTCAAGAAAACAGAGCCGGAAGCGGATCGCCGCAAAGCCATGGAAGAGAAAATGGGCTTTGACGCCTATGGGTTGAGCGAAGAGATGCCTGATCCGGTGGCGCGCTCCATTCGTGCGATGTTGGATCATATGCAGGCGGTAGATGATCGTCTGGAGTCCATGTGCAAGTGCCTGCACAAGTTGGATGTGGAATATCGCAATGGCGAACTGCCTCCTCTGAAGAGCGAGGACTTTGAGTGTGTCCGCGAAGATAAGTAGCTTGACGACATAATCCGTAATACTTGATCAGTTTGCAGGGTCATTTCATAATGCCCTAAATTAATTAGGGGTTTGATCATGCGCTTGACCACCAAAGGCCGCTATGCGGTGACCGCCATGCTGGATTTGGCGCTGCACGGTGATAGCGGTCCTGTTAGTCTGGCGGATATCTCGGCGCGTCAGGGCATCTCGCTTTCATATCTTGAGCAATTGTTCGCCAAATTAAGGCGTAATCGTCTGGTGTCCAGTGTCAGAGGGCCCGGCGGTGGTTATAAGTTGGCGCGTCCACTCGGTGAGACGGCGGTAGCTGACATTATTGAAGCGGTTAACGAATCTATTGATGCGACGAGATGTGGGCGAAAAGGGGACTGTCAGGGCGGTGAAATCTGTCTAACCCACCACTTGTGGCAGGATCTCAGTGAGCGTATTCACGATTACCTCAGTAGTATCAGCCTGGAGGAGTTGGTCTCCAGTCGGGCTGTGCAAGAAATTGCTGAGAGGCAGGCTGAAAGAAAACGAGCGGGCGAAACAGGTATTTCTTTGGTCGATATCGGCTAACCTGGTTTCTCTCGCGTCATTGGTGATGCAGGCGCGGGGAGCGCTGAAGTACTTGGATATGGATAATTGAAATAATGAAGAAACCTATATATCTCGACTATGCCGCCACTACGCCGGTGGACCCCAGAGTCGCTGAGGCGATGAGCAATTGCTTGACGTTGGATGGCGTCTTCGCCAACCCGGCGTCCCGTTCGCATATTTACGGCTGGCGTGCAGAAGAGATGGTGGAAAAAGGGCGTCGCCAAGTGGCGGACCTGATTGGCGCCGATCCTCGGGAGATTGTTTGGACTTCTGGTGCGACAGAAGCGGATAACCTCGCTATTAAAGGCGTGGCGAGTCGTTACGCTGAAAAAGGCCGCCATATCATTACCAGCGCCATAGAGCACAAGGCTGTGCTGGATCCCTGCGCCTATCTGGAAAAGCAGGGTTACGACGTGACTTATCTGAAACCGGGCAAAGATGGCGTCGTCAGTCCGCAGTCAGTTAAGGATGCATTGCGTGACGACACTATTCTCGTTTCCCTGATGCACGCCAATAACGAACTGGGTAGTGTTAACGATATTCAGGCAATTGGTGAGCTGTTGCGTGGGCATCAAGCTTTTTTTCATGTGGATGCGGCGCAGTCCGTGGGCAAGTTGGTTGTCGATATGAAAACCATGCCTGTCGACCTGTTGTCTTGCTGTGCGCATAAAATATACGGGCCTAAAGGTATAGGAGCGCTCTACGTTCGAAGAAATCCATTTGTCGGCGTGGATGCTCAGATCCATGGTGGCGGCCATGAGCGGGGCATGCGTTCCGGTACGCTGCCAACTCACCAAATTGTTGGCATGGGCGTCGCTTTTGAGTTGGCTGGGCAAAGCCTGATGGGAGAGGCTGAGCGACTGGCGGGGTTGCGTGACAGATTGTGGCGAGCGCTCTCTGTATTGCCGGAAATCCACCTGAACGGCTCGGATTCCCAAAGGCTGCCGGGCACATTGAATATCAGTTTCGGATATGTCGATGGCGAGTCGCTGTTGATGGCGATGCGAGATCTTGCGGTTTCAACAGGTTCTGCTTGCACGTCCGCTTCGCTTGAGCCCTCTTATGTGTTGAGGGGAGTTGGCGTGCCGGATGAGTTGGCGCTCAGTTCCCTACGTATCTCTATGGGGCGTTTTACTCAAGAAGAAGATGTTGATGTCGCCGCGGATGTCATTATTACTGCAGTGAATAAATTGCGTGAATTATCTCCTGCGTGGAAGGCCAAGCTGGGCGGTTAACGCCACAGACCTTAATCGAGAGCGCTTTCTTGGCTCTTGTTAACAAAATTTAAATATGCGCCTGATGCAATTTCAGACTGAAAGTATCTGGCGTCCGTTATCGCGAATGCCGCTCATTTGACACTTGTGTCACTGAAGCCTTTTTCGTGCTAGGAGCGGAGTGTAACTTTCCCCGGAACATGCGTATAATCGCCTGTTCAGAATATAAACCTAAAGTTGTTATAACCCTGATTTTGGAGAGCATATCGATGGCCGTAGAACGTACGCTATCAATCATCAAGCCTGACGCAGTGGCTAAAAATGTAATCGGCGAAATCTATTCGCGTTTTGAGAAGGCCGGTCTGCGTATTGTGGCTGCAAAAATGCTGCACCTGTCGCAAGAGCAGGCTGAAGGCTTTTATGCTGAACACAAAGAGCGCGGATTCTTCCCTGATCTGGTTGCTTTCATGACTTCTGGTCCTGTTGTTGTTCAAGCGCTGGAAGGTGAAAACGCCATCGCTCTGAACCGTCAACTTATGGGCGCAACCAACCCCAAAGAAGCTGAGCCAGGCACTATTCGCGCGGATTTCGCTTCCTCTATTGACGCAAACGCGGTGCATGGCTCTGACTCTGCAGCGTCTGCTGAGCGCGAAGTAGCTTATTTCTTCAGCGAGAACGAAATCTGCCCACGCAGCTGATATAAAATTATCAGTCGAGGCAACTAATCGAGTGCAGCATTATCGCTGCACTCTTTTTAAGAGGTAAAGCATGTCAGGCGCCAACGCTAAAATTAACTTATTGGGAATGAATCGTTCCGATCTCGAATCTTTTTTCGAGTCGTTGGGAGAGAAAAAATTCCGCGCCACTCAATTGATGAAGTGGATGTATCATCTTGGCGTATCTGACTTTGACCTCATGACGAATATGAGTAAGGCATTACGGGAAAAACTGAAAGATGTAGCTGAAGTTTCCGTGCCTGAAGTTATATATGAAGATATTTCTGCCGACGGCACCCGTAAGTGGGTTATGCGATTGGCTGGCGGCAACAGTATTGAAACTGTCTATATCCCGGATAATGGCCGGGGTACATTGTGCGTTTCCTCCCAGATTGGATGCTCGCTGGATTGCAGTTTCTGTTCAACTGGAAAGCAGGGGTTCAATCGTAACCTGAGTTCCGCTGAAATAATCGGTCAGTTGTGGGTTGCGGCGAGATCTTTTGGCGATTATGACTTGTCCAAAGAGCGTTACGTCACGAACGTTGTCTTTATGGGAATGGGCGAGCCCTTATTGAATTTCGACAACGTCGTGCGCGCCTGCGACGTCATGATGGACGATTTTGGCTTTGGTATTTCCAAGCGCCGCTTGACTGTCAGCACCTCCGGACTTGTCCCGGCCCTCGATAAGCTGGGTGATGTTACCGACGTCTCCCTCGCAATCTCCCTGCATGCGCCAAATAACCCGTTGCGAGATGTTCTGGTTCCGGTCAATAAAAAGTACCCAATAGAAGAGTTGTTGGCGGCTTGCCATCGTTATCTGGGCAAACTTTCTGATAAACGTCGCATTACGGTTGAATACACCTTGATTGCAGGCGTAAACGACAGCGAAACACACGCACGTGAGTTGCGAGACTTATTACGCGACTTACCATGTAAAATTAACCTGATCCCATTCAACCCGTTCCCTAATAGCGGTTATGAGCGTCCCTCCCGAAACGCGACATTAAGGTTCCAAAAGGTGTTGAGCGATGCAGGCTATGTGGCGACCATTCGAACTACGCGCGGCGATGATATTGATGCGGCATGCGGCCAGTTGGTAGGGCGGGTTGAGGACAGAACGCGAAGAAGTCAGAAATATATCCCTCTGCAAAATATTAATGTTTCCCCTGACGGCAGAGCTTCCGTCTAATTAGATTGATGGAGGCATAGCTTCAGGTCCCTACGATGCAAGGCTGTTTATTACATTGAAAATAACGCAGGAATTGATAGCTAAGTTGAGAAAAATGGAAAACGTCAAGCGTACTATTAAAACTGCAGTATTGGCGATGGTATTGGGCGGCGTGCTTGCAGGGTGCGTTACGACTGTTACAGGGCCGTACACCAATAAAGCGTCTGAAGAAAAAGCGTCTCAGCAATATGTTCAACTGGGGTTGGCGTATTATCAGCAGGGTGACTTGGATAGCGCCTTGCAGAAACTGAAGCGAGCGCTAGAAATCAAGTCTGATAATGCTGAGGCGCTTGCGGCTCTTGGTTTGGTGTATCAGCGACAGAAAGAGTCACTGCTGGCTGAGAAACAATTTAAATCCGCGCTTCGCTCTGACTCTAACTTTACTCGGGGACGTACTTACTACGCGGCTTATCTTTATGAGGAAGGTCGTTACAAGGAAGCAGTTGAACAGCTAGAACGAGCTTCTGAAGACGTAAGTTATGAAAGCAGGGCCCAGGTGTTTAGTAACATTGGTCTTATTCGTTTGCGAATGGGAGAAATAGAGCCCGCGATTAGAGCCTATGAGAAGTCGCTGACGTTGAGGCATGGACAACCTGATGTGGTATACGCCTTGGCTTCCTTATATTTTGATAAGGGCGGATTGTCGCAGGCAGATAAACTATATAGTTCATTCTGGGAGGCAGTGCGCAGAGGCGGGGCTTCGCACTCCCCCGCAAGCTTGGCGTTGGGAATAAAAATCGCCAGGGAGAAGAAGGATTTGAATGAGGAAGCATCTTTGATGTTGTTGTTAAAGAACATGTTTCCCAACTCCGCTGAATATAAAACGATGAAAGGAAGTAGTTGATATGTCGTCCGAGGCCGCATCCAATCCCGCCGCTAATGACCGACCGGGCAGCCGATTGCGTCAGGCCAGGGAGAGTTTGGGCTGGAGCATACCGGAAACCGCCGAACGGCTGCATGTTATTCCACGTTATGTGAAAGCCATCGAGGATGGCGAACACAGTCAGCTCCCTGGACTGGTATTCTTGAAAGGGTACGTCAGAGCATACGCCCGCTTGGTTAACCTGTCCGAGGACCGGGTGATCGAAGATCTGGAGCAAGAGTTATCTCTGGAAGATGGTGGCTTTACTGAAGAAAGAGCAGCTCCTGCCCCCTCTTATGAGGAGAAGCCTAAGCATGGCGGCGGATTGTGGCTGATACTATTGGCTTTGGCGGTAGCGGCGGGACTCATTTACTTCTTCCTATCGGGGCGCGAACTGGTTTCCACAGAGAAAGTTGGATCAACCCCGCAGGAATCGGAAGCTTCAAGCGAGATTACGGTTGCTCCTGAGCGTAGTAGTGACGTAATTGAGCCGCTTGTTCCGGCTGTTGAGCAAGACACCTCCGTCCCGGAGGTTGAGTCAATGCCGCTGGACGGTTCAGGTCGTGAAGAAGATGATCAGGAGCCATCCCCCGAAGATTTTCTTCAACCCGAAGACAGTAACACTGCTGAGCCTTCGGTCAGTGAGCCGCCCTCTACTGCGACAGGGGCCCCTGCTTCGGTAGACCCTGCGCCTTCGACAGCTTTGGAATCTTCAGCGCCTCAAGCGGTGGTGGGTAAAGTGACAGTCAGGGCGACATTTGTGGGAGACTGCTGGTTTGACTTGAGAGATAAGAGCAACAATCGCGTTGTGGGTTTATACCGCCAGGGCGATGTGGTTGATTTTCAAGGGGAGTACCCTTTGCGTTTTATTATAGGCGCGGTGGATGCTGTGAAACTGGAGGTTAATGGCAAGCCTCTGGATTTCGGGCAATACCGAGTACGCAATAACCGTGTTGAAATGACCTTGGAACGTTGAGGTTCTGTTTTTATGCATTTTGAGTCACCGATAAAAAGGCGACGTTCGCGCCAGATTATGGTCGGCGCTGTGCCGGTTGGTGGAGATGCGCCTATCGCAGTGCAATCTATGACGAACACTGAGACCTGCGATGTTGATGCGACGGTAGCGCAGATCGAAAAACTGCAGCAGGCGGGGGCGGATATTGTCCGGGTGTCGGTTCCGACCATGGATGCGGCGGAAGCTTTTGCGGCCATCAAACAAAGAGTCACTTTACCTTTAGTCGCGGATATTCACTTCGACTACAAAATCGCGTTGCGGGTTGCGGAGGTTGGCGTCGACTGTCTTCGTATCAACCCGGGCAATATTGGCCGGGAAGACCGCGTGCAAGCGGTTATCAGCGCAGCCAAAGATAAAGGCATACCCATTCGTATAGGGGTTAACGCGGGGTCGTTAGAGAAAGAGTTACAAAAGAAATATGGCGAACCTACGCCGGAAGCCTTGGTGGAGTCCGCAATGCGCCATATCGACATTCTTGATCGTCATGACTTTCAGAACTTTAAGGTGAGTTTGAAGGCGTCTGATGTTTTCATGACGGTAGCGGCTTATCGCCAGATTGCAGGACAGATTGAGCAACCACTTCACCTTGGCATTACTGAGGCGGGCGGATTCCGTTCTGGCGCCGTCAAATCCGCCATTGGGTTGGGAATGCTTCTGATGGATGGTATTGGCGATACGATTCGTGTGTCCTTGGCGGCGGATCCTGTTGAAGAAATTCGGGTTGGCTACGATATCCTCAAGAGCCTTAAGCTGCGCACCAAGGGGATAAACTTTATCGCTTGTCCCAGTTGCTCCAGGCAGAACTTTGACGTGATCAAGACTATGAACGAACTTGAACGCCGGCTGGAGGACATCAACACGCCCTTGGATGTTGCCGTCATCGGTTGTGTTGTGAATGGACCTGGGGAAGCGAAAGAGGCGGACGTAGGCTTGACTGGTGGTTCGCCATCCAACTTGATTTATGTGGGCGGAAAGCCAGACCACAAATTGAATAATGATGAGTTGGTTGAGCGCTTTGAGTCGTTGATCCGCAGCAAAGCCGCGGCTAAGCAAGAAGAGCTGGATGTATTGATCGCAAAAGGGTAAATATCCCCCGCAGCATAACTTGCTCAAAGGGTGAACCTTTAAGTCAGCAGCACAAATTTGCACATTGTCGGAGCGTCAAAATCCGGCAATCAGGAAACATTTTAGTTAGAGGTAATATTTTGGCGCGTATTCAGGCTATTCGGGGCATGAACGATGTGCTGCCGGAACAAACGCCAGTCTGGCGTTATCTGGAAGAAACCGCACGTTGTTTGTTTGAGCAATATGGCATTGAGGAAATCAGGATGCCGATTGTGGAGCAGACAGATTTGTTCAAGCGCTCTATTGGCGAAGTGACGGATATCGTCGAAAAGGAAATGTACACCTTTGAAGATCGTAACGGCGACAGTCTGACCTTGCGTCCAGAGGGAACGGCCGGATGCGTGCGCGCCGGAGAAGAGCATGGGTTGCTGTTTAACCAGACCCGCCGTCTTTGGTATAGCGGCCCCATGTTCCGTCATGAGCGGCCTCAAAAAGGCCGTTATCGTCAGTTTCATCAAATCGGCGTGGAATGCTTCGGCTTCAACGGCCCGGACATCGACGCAGAACTGATCATCATGACTGCCAGATTATGGAAGAAGCTTGGACTTTCTGAGCATGTCCAGCTGCACATCAACTCCATCGGTAGTGCGGAAGCGAGAGCGGAATATCGACAGGCTTTGGTTTCTTATCTGGGTCAATATGAGGATCAGCTAGACGAGGATAGCCGGCGCAGGCTTTCCAGTAACCCACTGCGTATACTGGATAGCAAAGACGCCAAGACCCAGGACATTCTCAAGAATGCGCCTTTGTTCAATGACTTCCTGGATGCAGAGTCCGCCCAGCACTTTGCGGGTCTTAGGGCGTTTCTGGACAGGGCTGGCTTGAGCTATACCGTGAACCCGAAATTGGTGCGTGGATTAGATTATTACGGTAAAACCGTTTTTGAATGGATTACTGATTCGCTGGGAGCGCAAGGCACCGTATGCGCAGGCGGCCGCTATGATGGTCTGGTTGCGCAATTGGGCGGTAAAGGCACGCCTGGAGTTGGGTTCGCCATGGGCGTTGAGCGTTTGGTGTTGATGTTGGAAACCTTAAGTCTGACGCCCGCCAGTTTGCTGGATCGTGCTGACTTCTTTATTGCAGCGCTTGGCGAAGGCGCGGAGGCATACGCATTCGACGTCGCTGAGCAGCTAAGAGATTTACAGCAGAACATCCGTGTTGTTATGAATTGCGGAGGCGGCAGCTTTAAAGCCCAGATGAAAAAAGCGGACAAGAGTACGGCGGCATATGCGCTTTTGTTGGGTGAGAACGAAGTTAATCAGCGTGAAGTAACGATTAAGCCTCTTCGCACTGATCAGGCACAAAAAACGTTGTCGCTGGAAGAATTTATCCAGCGCGCGCCACAAATGATTTAATCACAGTTATTGATGCTTATTGTTGAGGAGAAGACAAGTGGATTCATTGCGCACAGAAGAAGAACAAATCGCCGCCATTAAGAATTGGTGGAAGGAAAACGGCAATGCGCTCTTGATTGGCATCGGATTGGCTCTGGCTGCGATTTTTGGCTGGAAAGCTTATCAGCAGAATGAGCTGCAAAAGAAAGAAGAAGCGTCGCAGATGTATCAGGATCTGGTGCAGGCAGCTGGCGCTGCGCAAGTCTCTGATGACGAAAAGTCTCAGGCTAATATCTCTTTTCTGGCGACTGAGCTTCAGACTAAATACCCAGGTACAACCTATGCGCTTTATGCAAAGTTGTTTGAGGCGCAACAAGCGGTAGAGAAAAAGGATTTCACTGGTGCGGAAACCGCATTGAAAGCAGCTGCATCAGAAACGGAAGACGAGGCGCTTAAGCGCGTAGTGTCTTTGCGTCTGGCGCGGGTCTTGGCGGCGCAGCAGAAATTTGATGATGCGCTGGCAGCGTTGAAAGTACAGAAAGGCGATGCATTTTATTCTCACTTTCAAGAACTCGCTGGAGATATTCTGAAGATGAAGGGAAGTCGCGCGGAAGCCAAAGCGGCCTATGAGCAGGCGCTGGCGGACGCAAAAGAGCATGAGTTGCCGACTGAACTGTTGCAGATTAAGTTGAACGATTTGGCGGACGTATAAATCTATCATGAAGTTCCGAATTCAATGGCGCCCGTTAGGGGCGCTTTTTTTCGTTATGGCAGGGTTATTGAGCGGTTGCGGTAGCGACGACGTGCGTCCTGATCCTGCTGAGCTAAAATCCTTCACTCCCGAGATAGAGCTCAAGCGCTTATGGTCCCGCTCTATTGGTGACGGGCAGGATGAGCAGTTTTTGAAGTTCGCGCCTTTTGTCGTTGATGACAAAATATACGCTAACGATGTTGATGGCGAAGTCTATGCGATGGAGCTGGAAAGTGGTAAACGTCTGTGGGATATCGACCTGGACGAGCCGTTGGTTGGCGGTGTAGGAGGCGACTATCGCAGAGTTTTCGTCGCCACCCTGGACGGTGAGCTGTTGGCGTTGAACCGGGAAAATGGAGAAATCCTTTGGCGCGCGCCTACTTCCAGTGAAGTGCTGGCCCCGGCTGTATCCGGTTCTGGCAAGGCCATTGTACAGACTCTGGACGGTAAACTGGCCGCCTATGACGTAGAAGATGGCAAGAAGCTGTGGGAGTTCGCCAGCAACGAACCAGCATTGACTTTAAGGGGGACCGCGAAGCCGGTATTGCTGCAGGATGGCGTCATTTCCGGCATGGCGAATGGCTCTGTCGTCGCCGTCAGCGTCAACGACGGTCAGCTATACTGGGAGCAACGTGTAGCGACGCCGAAGGGCCGTACTGAACTTGAGCGTCTTGTGGACATTGACGGCGATGTGTTGGTGCAGGACGGCGCATTGTTCGCAGTCTCCTATCAGGGCCAGCTGTCACGTCTGAGTCCGATGAATGGCAAGGAAGAATGGTCCATGCCTATGTCCAGTTATGTGACGCCAGGCATCGGATTCACCAATATCTATGTTTCCACGACCGAAGGAGATGTGGTCGCCATAGACAGAAATTCCAAAAAGGAAATATGGCGACAGTCTGATTTGTCCTATCGCGAGCTATCCTCTCCTGTGGTTTGGGGGAATTATTTAGCGGTGGGCGATTTGGAAGGCTATGTGCATATATTGTCGCAAGTGGATGGCCGCATGCTGGCGCGGATTCATCTCGCTGGCGAGCCCATACACGCCGCTCCGCTGATTTATGGTAATCACCTGATTATTCTGGGCAGTGACGGCGATTTGAGCGTTTGGGACATTAAGTGATATTGATGCGCGGCGGTTTAAGCCGCGCTTCTTGTAAAAGTTGTAACCGTTTTATTTAGAGATACCCGCGATCATGAAACCGGTAATCGCCCTCGTGGGGCGGCCAAATGTTGGCAAGTCCACGCTGTTTAATCGCATGACCCGCAGTCGTGACGCTATTGTCGCTAACCTGCCGGGCCTGACCCGCGACCGCAAATACGGCGAAGGCGAGTTGGAAGGCAAACACTATATTGTCGTTGATACCGGAGGGATTACCGGCGAAGAGCAAGGCATAGACGCGGCCATGGCGGGGCAGTCATTCACCGCTATGAACGAGGCTGACGTGGTGCTGTTTGTGGTGGACGCGCAGGCGGGCGTCACTCCAGCAGACGAAATGATCGCCAAAGAATTGCGCGTGCGCGGCAAGCCCACCATTTTGGTGGTGAACAAGATTGATGGTCTGCAGCCGGAAGTGGCGGCGGCGGATTTCTTTGCGCTTGGTTTTCAGGAGCACATGTACACCGCCGCTTCGCATAACCGTGGCGTGCGCTCATTGTTGGAAAAGGCGTTGGATCCGTTTCCTGAGCAGGAGCCGCAGGAAAGTGATGAAGACTCTGGTATTCGCATTGGCATCATTGGCCGCCCCAATGTGGGTAAGTCAACGCTGGTGAACCGTTTGTTGGGCGAAGAGCGCGTTGTCGTGTTCGACCAACCGGGCACTACTAGGGATTCCGTCTACATTCCCTACGAACGGCTGGGGGAGCGCTACACCCTGATAGATACGGCAGGGGTGCGTCGTCGTAAAAATGTCAGCGAGGCGGTGGAAAAATTTTCCATTGTGAAGACCTTGCAGGCGATCAAGGACGCGCATGTGGTCGTGCTGGTCCTGGACGCTCGTGAAGGCATCGTTGATCAGGATTTGCATTTGCTTGGCTTCGCCATTGAAGCTGGACGCGCATTGGTTCTGGCAATCAATAAGTGGGACGGAATGTCTCAGGACGACAAGGACAATGTGCGTCGTGAGATTGATCGTCGCATGGGGTTTGTGGAGTATGCGCAGATCCACTTCATCTCCGCTTTGCACGGTACTGGCGTTGGGCATTTGTACGAGTCCGTGCATGAGTGTTTTGATAGCGCCATGGCGAAGTGGTCCACCAATCAACTGACCACATTGCTGGAAGACGCGGTTTCCCAGCACCAGCCGCCAATGGTCAATGGGCGTCGCATCAAGTTGCGCTATGCGCACCAGGGTGGTTCAAATCCTCCTCTGATCATTGTGCATGGCAACCAGACCGACGCTCTGCCGAACAGCTATAAGCGTTATCTGGAGAACACTTTCCGCAAAGTGTTAAAAGTGGTCGGCACGCCGATTCGCTTTGAGTTCCGTAGTGGTGAGAACCCCTTTGCAGGCAGAAAGAACAAGCTTTCGCCACGGCAGCAGAAGAAAAAAGAGCGCTTGATGAAGCACGTTAAGAAGCTCAAGCATAAGCAGAAACGCAAGAAATCCCGCTAATATCGTTTCTTGCGTATAAGCGTCGCCGGGTTCCGGCGACGTGGTTTTAGTTTTCCATCACTTCTGTATTTTGCGTCGCCTGAACAGCCGTCAGTGCGATGGTGTAGACAATATCTTCCACTAGCGCCCCACGAGACAGATCATTAACCGGCTTCTTCAAACCCTGTAGCATCGGACCCATGCTGATAACATTGGCGCTGCGTTGCACTGCTTTGTAGGTGGTGTTGCCGGTATTCAAGTCAGGGAACACGAATACGGTCGCCTTGCCTGCTACTTTGCTGTCCGGGGCTTTGGTTTTGGCCACGTCTTCAATGGCGGCGGCGTCATATTGCAAAGGACCATCCAAAAGCAGGTCTGGACGCTTCTCATGAGCAAGTTTTGCGGCGGCTCTCACTTTATCTACATCGCTACCGGAGCCGGAGTCGCCGGTGCTATAGCTGAGCATGGCCACACGAGGTTCTATGCCGAACAAGACTGCTGAGTCGGCGCATTGGAGAGCAATGTCGGCGAGCTCTTGCGCGTCTGGATCCGGGTTAATGGCGCAATCGCCATATACCAGCACTTGCTCAGGCAGGCACATGAAGAAAACCGAAGAGACAATACGGCATCCTTTACGGGCTTTTATCAGCTGTAGAGCAGGGCGTACGGTATTGGCGGTGGTATGCACGGCGCCGGACACCAGGCCGTCGACTTCGCCAAGCGCCAGCATCATGGTGGCCAGCACCACATTATCTTCCAGTTGCGCTTCCGCCATTTGCGGCGTCAATCCTTTGTGCTTACGCAGTTCCACCATGGGAGAAATGTATTTCTCTCTGACCTGATCGGGTTCGATAATCTGAATGGCGTTTGGCAATTGCACGCCTTGGGCTTCAGCTACCGCCAGTATTTCCTGACGCTTACCTACCAGAATGCATTTCGCGATGCCGCGCTCATGGCATATGGTGGCGGCTTGTATGGTTCGCGGCTCATTGCCTTCGGGAAGAATAATCGTCTTATTGGCTTCTTTCGCCCGCTTCGACAGCTGGTAGCGAAATGCCGCCGGCGACATGCGGGGTTTGCGCGGCAGGCTGACAGATTGCTTGAGCCATTCAGGGTCAATATGGCTGGACACGCCGGCGATGACGGACTCGATGCGCTCCATATCGTCCAACGGCACTTCAGTGTCCATGTGCGAGACCATGCTGGCGGTGACATAAGTGTCTTTGCGGGTGATCAGTACGGGAAGGCCTGTATCCAATGCGGGCTGACATAATTTTAGCGTGCGGGGGTCCGGTTTGAGGCCGCCGGTCAGCAGTAGGCCGGCCAGAGGGACGCCGATCAGGGCCGCGGCGCAACTGGTGACAAAAATATCTTCTCGGTCCCCAGGCGTGATGATCAAGGCTCCGGGCTTCAGACGATTAACCATATTAGGTATGGTGCGGGCGCACACGGTCGTGTGGAGCACCCTGCGCTGCCTGGATTTACCTTCGTTCAAATACTCCGCTTCCAACTCCTCAACAATGTCTGAGGTTCTGGGCGCTACCAGGTCGGCGCGCCAGGGAATGCTGGCGATGAGGCGGAAATGGGACTGCCGGAATACTTTGCACTCTTTTCCATAGTCATGCCTTTCGGCCGGAGTTTCGTCTTCATCTCCGTCGTCGCTGAAGGGCGGCTCGTCGCCATGGGGGGCGTGCACTTTGTTAAGCACGCAACCGACTACATCAGGATCGGATGGGTCTGCAAACAGTCGGGAGGCGAGAGAAAGATGATCATCCAGGTCTTGTGGGGGCATGCCATCAGGGGCGGCGACCAGGATGACTTCGGCGTCCAGGTTGCGCGCCACTTCAACATTCAGACGGGCTGAGTAATCATCGCCGGGGGGAGGCGCGACGCCTTCTACGATGACGACATCGGCCTCCGTATCCACTTTGTGAAATAGCGCGATGGTTTGTTCCATCAGCAGGGGCGTTTGCTGTTGGCTCATCAGGCTGTGGGCGTGGCGCAAGGACATCGGGTCCGGGACAGTTAGGCCCATTTTTTCCCGGGTGAATATGATTGAGCGATCTGTTTCATGATGATTATCGCGGGGTTGTGCGAATGGTTTGAAAAACGCGACGCGCAACCCTACGCTGTCGTAGGCCCTGATTAAGCCAAGGCAGACGGAGGTCAAGCCTACCGCGACGGAGGCGGGGGCGATAAAGAGAACTTTGGCCACGATGATTCCTCTTGGTTAAGGCGGTGAAAAGAAGATGACGTCTATTGCGATTATTGACGGCGCCTAATCAACGCCAGGGTGTCCTGGGCGATAAGAAGTTCCTCATTGGTGGGAACGACCATAATGTTTAGCGAGTCGTCCTTGGAAATGCGTCCTTTGCGGTCTTCTCCGTGGCGGCGGTTAGCCTCTTCATCCAAATAGACGCCCAGGGGCTTGAGCCAGGCGCATACCTTGGCGCGTATCGGCGCAGCATTTTCGCCTATGCCCCCGGTGAAAATAATAGCGTCCAGCGGCGCCGTCGCCAGATAGTAGCCAGCGATCGTTTTCGCCAGCCGGTAGCAGAAGATATCGATCGCCAGGGCTGCTTGCTGATGACCTTCATCACCTAGGCGCAGCAGTTCACGCATATCATTGCTGACTTCTGAGACGCCAAGTAGCCCGCTTTCCTTATTGAGCAGTTGCGACAGTTGATCGGGCGTGTAATTCAACGTTTGCATCAAATGCAGGACAAGGCCGGGATCGAGGTCGCCGCAACGGGATCCCATTACCAAGCCTTCCAGCGGCGTCAATCCCATACTGGTGTCGACCGAGACGCCGCCTTTAATGGCGGCGGCGCTGCACCCATTGCCGAGGTGGGCGCTGATAAAACTGCAATCGTTCAGCGATTTGCCAAGCAGGTCGGCGGCGCGTCCTGCGACAAAACGATGGCTGGAGCCATGAAAACCGTACCGCCTGAGACCATGCTCCCGATACAGCTCGTAGGGGAGGGCGTAAGTATATGCGTAATCTGGCAGGGTCTGATGAAAAGACGTGTCGAACACCGCCACTTGCGGTAAGTTCGGGTATTTCCGCGCAATCGCCTTGATACCCAGCAAGTTCACTGGGTTGTGTAAGGGAGCCAGCTTGGCGCACTGTTCAATTTTGGCGATAACCTGCTCGTCAATGATAGCTGAGTCGCGAAAGCTCTCGCCGCCATGGACGACTCTGTGTCCGACGCCTGTCAGGTCCGCAGCGTCGACGCCGTGCTCATGCATATACTGGAACAGGTGGTCGATGATACGGCCGTGGTCTGCGTTGGGGCAGGGCTGGCGACTGTCTTCTTCGTTACGCCAGCGCATGCGAAAATTGGCTTCGGCGGAACTCAGACGTTCGGCGATGCCGGTGAGTAGGGGAGCGTCTTGCTCGGGTTCGATAATGGCGAATTTGAGTGAGGAACTTCCACTGTTCAACACCAGAATAAGTTTTCCTGTCATGCCTGCCTTGGATGCTTGTTTTCCGGTGACTAAAAGTCGGGGTGATGACTCGCCCCTCAAGTATGGCTCATGATGACGACTGGCGCCTGGGAGCGCAAGGGACGTTCAGGTGGCGTAGGCGCGCCGGTTTTCCGATATCCAGTTACAAAAGTCGCTCTCCGCCACAGGCCGGTTGTAATAGTAACCCTGTGCGTAGTCGCAGCCTTTGGAGCGCAGGAACTGCATCTGCGCCGCATCTTCCACGCCTTCGCCTATGACTTTAAGGCCCAGGCTGTGAGCCATGGTGATGATCGCCGTCACCAGCGCTGCGTCTTCCGCCTCGGTGTTAACATCCTTGACGAAGGAGCGGTCGATCTTCAGAGAGTCGAAGGGGTAGCTCTTCAGATAGCTGAGCGCGGAATAACCAGTACCGAAATCGTCCACAGACAGTTTCACGCCCATTGCGTCCAGTTTGTGTAAGATCTCAAAGGTCTCAATAGAGTCATCCAGCAGCAGCCTTTCCGTGATTTCCAGCTCCAGGTATTCGCCCGCCAGGTCGTTGACCTCCAGCGCTTTTTGCACTGTATCGATAAATTTGAGGTCGCGGAACTGACGCGGAGAGACATTGACGGCGATTGTCAGTTTCAGTCCAGTGTCCTCATGCCACTTTTTCACATCGCGACAAGCGGTATGCAGCACCCATTCGCCGATGGAGGTGATCAGCCCGGTTTCCTCCGCCAGAGGAATGAATTTGTCCGGCGCCACCAGTCCCAGCAAGGGGTTGTCCCATCGAATCAGCGCCTCTGCGCCGACCAACTGCCCGCTGGCGGTTTCGACGATAGGCTGGTAATACAACAGCAATTCGTCTTGCTCGATGGCTTTGCGCAATTGCGTTTCCAGCTTGAGGCGCTCCCTGGACTGCTGATTGAGATCCGGGGTGAAGCGGTGGTAGGCGCTCTTGCCTTTGTGCTTGGCCTGATACATCGCCGCGTCAGCCTGTTGCAGCAAGGTGCTGGAGTTTTCACTATCTGTTGGATAAATGGCGATGCCGATACTGGTGCTAACGAATATTTCCTGATTGTTGAGCAGGAAGGGAGATGAAAACGCCTGCAGGATGCGAGCAGCGACCAGCTCGGAATCTTCGGGCGATTCCAGCGACGGCAGAATGATCAGGAACTCATCTCCACCCAAACGGGCCACTGTGCTGTTGCCGCGCAGAGATGATGCGATGCGGCGCGAGGCCTCAATCAGCAGGGTGTCGCCATTGTCGTGGCCAAGGGTGTCGTTGATGTGCTTGAAGTTATCCAGGTCCAGGAACATCAGGCCCACCTGTGATTTGTCACGGCGGGATTGCGCCAGCGCCAATTTGAGGCGATCCAGCGCCAGCATACGGTTTGGCAAGCCGGTCAGCAGATCATAATTGGCTTGTCGTAGCAGTTGTTGTTCATAGCGCTTACGTACGCTGATGTCTTCGCCCAGAATCAGATACTGAGACGACTCGCCGTCGGTATCCCGGATGGGAGTGATCACCACTTGCTCCCAGAACTTCTCGCCGCCATGACGGGTGCTGTGCATTTCCCCCTGCCACATGCCGGCGCGCTCCACCTGAATCTCGATGTTGTGCCAGAGCTGCTCATTCTGAGACTCATCCGGGCTGATGTGAGTCAGGGTTTTTGGATGCTTGCCGATGATCGAGTTCAAGTTGTGGCCGGTCAGCTGGCTGAATTTCTGGTTGGCGTAGGTGATTTTCCAGCGCTTGTCGCAGATCAGCACGGAAGAGGGGCTTTGTTCGATGGCCAGCGACAACTTGCGGATTTCCGCCGCGTCCTGCTTTTGCTTCTCAATATCGTTAAGCAGGGTGAGGCGCATTTCGTTGATGGCGTCGGTGACCCGCTGCAGCTCATCCGGCGGTTGGCCGCTTTTTTGTGAGCGATCCAGGGCTAAAGGCATATCCAATTGGTGAATATTGAGGCCGCGGGCGTAGTTCGCCATTTTGGATAGGTGGCGCGTCACCAGGTACTGGAATATCCATAGAATCAGTACGGAAATAAAAAAGGTCTTAAACGCCTGGGTCGTCATGATGACGAAGATACGCTGTCGCAACTGACGATATATATCGTCAAGGCTGGCGGTAATGGTTAGTTCTCCAAGCTCATACAGATCGTCGGAAGAATGCTGTAGCTTGATTTTATGCTTGATGGTCGGAATCCGCGGGGGGATCTCGCCCATCTCGATTTCCGAGTCCGGATAAATTTGCAGATGCAGATGCACGATGTCAGGCAGGTTCAATATGCCCTGCATTTGCACGCGCAGTAATTTCTGGTCGAGGGACCACAGGCTGCGCGCCAGAGATGACTGGTAACTGGTTTCGATCAGGTTCATGCGCTGATCGACCAACGAAACGTCTTTCCGATAGTCCGCATACACCTGGATGCCTGTGGCGAACAGCGTAAACAGGGAGCTACACACAAGGATATAGCCCAACATGCGAAAAGAAAGCGGAGAGGTCTCGCGAAAATTCCAGACTTTGCGAAACAGGTTACTCATTATTCGCGGGTGCTCTTTTTTCTTTCATGTAGGTAAAAAAGCAGCTCAAAGTCTTTTCATGGCGCAACAGACTGGCAGCATTGGAATATATTAAACATTATAAACTTAGCCCAGCTTTCCACCTCACGCAAAGCGTCAAATAAGGCAAAATCGGTTTATTGGCCCTGGTTGCAATTGTTTTGTTCAAAATATGACCACTTTGTGCAATACTTAATAATGGAGGTGCGTTCTATGGCTGATAATACTGTAAACAGTTTGGCGACCAGTTCTTTGCAACAGCTTGATGCAGGCCGGTCGCGAGAACGTGAGCAAACCCGTCAGAATGTCGATAATGCGCAAACCCAGGCCCGGGAGACGCCCGCCGTTGAGGTGGAGCTTTCTCAGGAAGGCCGGGAGTTGAGTCTGGCGAACAGTCAACAGGTTAACGCCTCGACTGAGTCGGAACGAACTCAAGGCGCTGCTGAAAACGCCGCTCCAACGGCGAATTTGGCGGACACGGAAGAGGACCAATCACCGCCTCCCCGTGAAAGCGCTGCGCAGACTACCCGACAGTTTGACCGGACCGCTAACGAGGCGTTGGGCACCGTTATCGATATCCGGTCCTGACGAGTTCCCGCTGACGCGGAACCGCATAGCGGACAACTCGCCGCCGCTTAACCCGTTTGGAACAGGCGGCGGGCGTTTTCCGCTGTGTAGCCGCGCACGTCTTCTTCTGTCTCGCCGCGATACAGCGCCACTATACGAATCACTTCTCGCACAAACCATGGGAAATTGGTGTTATTGCGCGGACGCGGTTTAATACTTCTCGGCATAAGAAATGGACTGTCCGTTTCAACGAGAAGCCTGTCGCGGGGAATCTCTTTCACTAAATTCACCAGATCGCCTGCTCTGCGTTCATCGCATATCCAGCCCGTGACGCCAATGTGCAATCCCAGGTCGAGATAGCCAAAGAGCGCCTCCCGGGTTCCGGTGAAACAATGCGTAACGCCATGCTCGAAACAATTCCGGTGCGCCCTGAGTATCTCCATTTGCCGCGTGTATGCGTCTCTTTCATGGAGATAAAGCGGCTTTTGGAAATCGCGATTCAATTCAAGCTGAGCGGCGAACGCCCATTCCTGATCTTCGGGAGTGGAAAAGTTGCGATTAAAATCCAGTCCCATTTCACCTACGGCGACTACATGAGGTTGCTGAAGCAGGGACTTCAGGGTTTTCAGGCCTTCCTGATTTAATGTCTTGGCGTCGTGAGGATGTACCCCAGCGGTGGCGAAGACATAACCTGGATGCTCTTCGGCGATCTTTGCGGAGGCGAGACTTTCTTTAACGCTGGTTCCGATGGCGATCATTCCCCCGACCCCATGGTCGCGGCTGTCGTCCAGCAATTGCTGTAACTTTCCTTTGTAGCGGCCATTGGTCAGGTTGACGCCGATATCAAACATGCTTAATGAAATCCTTTAAATAAAAGCGCCCATATTAAGCGCCGAGGAGGGATTTTTCCACGTGTGATGAGAGGGAGGAAGAGGGTCAGGCTCGAAAAGCGGATTGCTCGTTGGCCCAAAGAATCGCCTGTCGATAGGTGGCGCTGATTTCACCACTGTTGATATTCATCTTTTCCAGCAGATTCCAATGGATCGTGTCCAATTTGCAGCGCTCGTATTGCAAAGTGGTATGTAACGCCAACCCTGGCTTGCCTTTCATCTTTACCAGCGCATCACTGACCCTCTCAGAAAGAGGGAGCTTGTTCAGAATTTCTTCCATGGGCATGTCAAAAAAGGCTTCCAGACAGGAAAACAAGCCGACTGTGAAATAAAGATCGGCGGCCTGGGGTTCAATGGACTGGGCGACAAGCTCGCACATGCGGGCCCGTATCAACGCGATGGTGATCAACGCTTTAGGTTTGTCCTCAATGTTGGACAGCGCTAATAACGTCGCCCAGGACTTGATACGGCTAATTCCCAACAGCATGACCGCCATATGGATGGATTCAATAGTGCGCGGGCGTCGGTAGGCGGCTGAATTCACCAACTGCAACAGCTTTACGCTTAGAGAAGGGTCGCTGGTGATGGTTTTGATGATCTGATCTATGGACAGCGCTGGGTTTTGCACTTTGGCGATTAACTCCATCACCGCCATGCGGTTATGCGCCAGTTTGCGTCCAGTGACAATTTCCGGCTTGCTGAAGAAATACCCTTGAAACAGGTCGCATCCGAGGTCACGACAATATTCAAACTCTTCATGAGTCTCCACTTTTTCCGCCAGAAGGGTGATGTTCAGGCTTTTTAGATGAGTAACCGTCTGCTCCAGCTTTTCCTTGGAAATGGCGGGAATTTCAAGCTTAACGATAGAAACGTACGGCAGAAGTTCGTCGTACTTGGTGTCTGGAATATAGTCGTCTAGAGCCAGGGTGAAGCCGTTTTTGCCGAGACGGATGATCGCCGCCACGATCTCATCGGTAAGCTCAATTGTCTCAAGTATTTCAATTACCAGGAGTTCTTTAGAGAAGGGAGGAGGTTGCAGTAAAAGCGTTTCGGTGAAGTTTACAAACGCTTTCGCGCCGCCGGTCACCTCTCCGATAGGTATTTCTGTAAAGGCGTTGAGCAAAACTTGAGAGGTGGCGGCATTGCCGTCGAACTGAGCCGGCTGTTCATTTGAGCGAAATAACAGCTCATAACCTACTATTTCTTTTGCTGCGTTTACAATTGGCTGGCGCGCCAGAAGAATCTGCTCAACGGTCATTCATCGCTCCCAAAGCGGGTACATCAGAAAACAGGGAAACCTACTTGAAGTGTAGACTAAATGCCGCTGCGACTGCGTAAATTTACCCGCTCCTGTCGCCGCAATGGGAGGTTGTTCGCACAGAAGAACAGGGATATGGCCGAATAAGGGAAATAAAATCGCCCCTCATGAAAAAATTAGAAATTAGTGTTTGACAGGTATGGGCGGCTTCCATAGAATGCGCGCCATCTCACCGAGATGGTGTTCCGTCCCCTTCGTCTAGAGGCCTAGGACACCGCCCTTTCACGGCGGTAACAGGGGTTCGAATCCCCTAGGGGACGCCATATTCGAAAGCCCTGCATCGTAAGATGCGGGGCTTTTTTGTGTCCTTCAAAAAAACGCTTTTCTCTTTCGAAGTCTCCCTTTGTTTTTATTCAAACGCTAAGCCTGTTTTTCGTTATGGAATCTCCCGCCTCTCTGCTTGTAGAGCTGCTTTGAGGCATCCGCGCCAACATTAGTAAGATTAGTGTTTGACATGTGTGAGCGGCTTCCATAGAATGCGCGCCATCTCACCGAGATGGTGTTCCGTCCCCTTCGTCTAGAGGCCTAGGACACCGCCCTTTCACGGCGGTAACAGGGGTTCGAATCCCCTAGGGGACGCCATATTCTGAAGCCCTGTATCGCAAGATGCAGGGCTTTTTTGTGCCTTTTCCAAAATTCGTACTTCTCTATCTTGAAACTATCCACTTGTTCCAGTAAACGGTAATCAGTTGGATTTACTGGTGTCGAATGGCATTATCGCGGTTCAGTCGCTGTCATCTTGTCAGCCCATTGCGAAGTGATGCAGGCGTGGTGGATTCTTCTGCTGCGTTAAGGCGAAAGGATATGTCGCACTCAAGATCTCATCAGCATAATCATAGTGGTAATCATGCGCATTACCATGGCTACTCTTCCGGATCGTCCTCGGTCCCGAGCTATAACAAGGCCTTTGCGTGGGGCGTGGCGTTGAATCTTGGGTTTGTCGTGGTGGAGGTGATTTATGGACTTATCGCCGACTCCCTGGCGTTGATCACTGACGCAGGGCATAACTTAAGCGATGTGCTGGGTTTGCTTTTGGCCTGGGGCGCTTCCTATCTGGCGACGCGTACGCCAACCTCTCGACGCACTTATGGTTTTCGTCGAGGAACGATTCTGGCTTCCTTGTTGAGCGCGATTCTTTTATTGCTGGCGTTAGGAGCGATCGCCTGGGAGGCCGCCTACCGAATCAATCAGCCCGTCAGCGTGGATGGCAAGACCGTGATTGTCGTGTCGCTGATTGGCGTAGCTATCAATACCGCGACTGCGCTGATGTTTCTGAGTGGTCAAAAGCACGACCTCAATATCAAAGGCGCATTTCTGCATATGGCGGCGGATGCTGGCGTTTCATTTGGAGTGGCGGCGGCTGGAGTCGCCATCATGTTTACCGGCTGGTTGTGGCTTGACCCGGTGATCAGTCTGGTCATTGTCGCCATTATTCTGTTTGGAACCTGGGGGCTGTTTCGGGACTCACTCAATCTCGCCATGGACACAGTACCTTCTCATATCAATCCTGATGAAGTGGAGACGTTCTTGCGCAGCTATGCTGGCGTGACGGATATCCACGATCTTCATATCTGGGCGATGAGCACCACGGAAGTCGCGCT
Organism: Hahella sp. HNIBRBA332; assembly: GCF_030719035.1. NCBI lineage: Bacteria > Pseudomonadati > Pseudomonadota > Gammaproteobacteria > Oceanospirillales > Hahellaceae > Hahella > Hahella aquimaris. Next base: position 3,445,222 of record NZ_CP132203.1, on the reverse strand, counting down.
AACCGTTCATTTACTTATTCCCAATCAAACTGTGGATGACGCCTTTCTTGGCGAATTGGCGCTTCAATTGAACGAGCGTTTCCGTATCGGCCATAGCACTGTCCAGGTCGAAAGAGGGGACGGAGCGTCCTGTCATCTGTCCCATCCCGGTAGTCTGTAATCCCCGCAAACATCACATTTCCATCTTCACTCGTAAGGCCTAGGTCAAAGAGGTTCGCCTACAAGTCCTAGCTTATTTGGGTGATATTCATCCTCTCTGACCAGTGATAAGTTCTTCCGTATCACGACGGCATCCCGACTGCGCGAGTGTTGTTATGTGTTCTTGCGGCAGATTTCCGAGTGGATCCCCCCGTTCACTTTGGTCATCTGCCTGCTTTGAATCATAATATGAAAGCGCTTTCATAAAAATGAATGTGATGCGCGTCGCAAATTTTTGATTTGAAAGGTTTTTGGTCCTGTACTGCAAGCCTCCCGACGGGGAGGCGTCGTCATTTCGGTTACAGGCTGTGCGCACTGATCAGGAGTCAATCGACCATGAAAAAAACACAGTTATTAGTTTGGGGCGCGGTAATCGGCGGTTTATGCGCTGTGACTTACCAGTTTATGCCAGGCGGGGAAAGCGCGACGACGGCGCAGGAGCAACAAGCTGTCGCTGGCGCTCAGAATTCCCCCACAGCGTCGACTGCGCAATCAACTCAGTTCTCACAACAGGCGGTCTCCAAGTCGGCGCCAGACACAGCGAGGGACTCCGAGCCGGAGCTCCCCGATTACGCCATGAACAACGAAGAATATCCCTCCATTGAATTTCGTATGACGGAAATTGAAGCGCGTCGCGATGGTCGCGCTTTTGATCAGGAAGAAGTCGTACGCGCGATGTGGGAGCCCTCTGCCTGGAAAGGCGATGACAGTATCGCCGACCAGCTCGAGTTGAGCGACGCGGATCGATTCGACGGCCGGGAATTTATTCGCTTTAGCCCAATGAAGCTGGAGTCCCTGATGCCCGGGGATGAAATGGAAGTGCCTGTGCTGCCGCAAAACGCGACATACCAAATGGTGGTGGATCGGGTGGAGTCCCATGGCGACGGCAACGTTACCTGGTACGGGCATCTGAAGGATTTCGAACAGGATAATCAGGTTTCTTTTACCCGCGGAGAAAATCTTACCTATGGCGGCGTCACCACCCCGGAAGGGTTGTATGTCGTCGAGGCCCGTGGCGACAAAGGATGGATCGTTAACAGCGGCACCTTGTTCAAAGGTGAAGATTTGCACGTTGAAGTACCCGAATTGGCGGATGTGAATAAGGCCGATGAAGGAACGGCGTCTCCGGATCAAAGCACCGGCGGGCCTATCGCTCAATAAGGATAAGCGTTAGCGCCCGGGGTAGGAGGCCAGGTCGCACCGTGGCTGGCTAAAAAAAACAGACAGAGAGAGTAATAACGATGAAAAGGAAATTAACCGGAAGTATGTCTAAATGGTTGTCCTGCTTGACTCTGGCGGCTGTTCCCCTGGGCGCGCAGGCGGTGACAGTAGATATTATGGTGGTGTACGACGCCTATTCCGCAGGACGCTTTGGCGGCGAACCGGCGACGGCCATTCGTAGCTGGGTGGACCAAGTTAACGCCATGTATCAAAACAGCCAGATAGACGTGCAACTGCGTTTGGTCGGCGCTTTCGCTCACGAAGAAAGCGGTTCCAGCATGGGAGAAGTGCTGGGCAACCTGCGGGTGGATAACTGGGTTATCCAGAAGCGTGAGGAAGTCGGCGCGGATTACGTTACGCAAGTACATAAAACCGGTTCCTGCGGCGTCGCATACGTCGCTGTACATAAGGATTGGGCGTTCAGCGTCACTGGTCCAGATTGCGGGCCTCAGGTACTGGCCCACGAAGTCGGACACACCATGGGCCTGAATCACTCCCGTCGTCAAGGCGATCAGAGTGGCTCGCGCTATCGTTATGGTCTGGGTCATGGCGTTGACGGCGCTTTCGGCACCATCATGACTTATGAGTGGCTGTTTAATGCGCCGAAAGTCGCTAAATTCTCCAACCCGAGGGTGCAGTGCAACGGGCTTCCCTGCGGTGTTCCGGCGGGCCAGGCGCAAGAGGCGGATGCGGCCCAGGCGATCAACAACGTGCGTAACGAGATTGCCGCGTTCAAGCCGACTAAAACCGATGGCGGCAACACTTCCGGCGACAAAGTGTCTGTATTCCAGCATTACAACTACGCAGGCTACAGCGCGGCGTTAGGCGAAGGTCAATATCGTCTGAGCGATTTGACCGCTCGCGGTGTCCGTAACGACGATCTTTCTTCGGCCCGCGTGCCATCCGGCATGGTGCTGGAACTGTATCAGCACGATAACTTCGGCGGTGCGAAAACCGTTTATACCTCGGATGTTTCGGGCTTCCCACTATCCGGCGTGAACGACACGACTTCCTCTATTATCGTCAAGAAAAGCAGCGGCGGCGGTCAGAGCGGAGCGCAGCCGGTTGATAACGGCGTATACATGCTGCAGGCCAAACACTCCGGCAAGTGTGCGGATGTATACGGCGGCAAGCAGGAAGCCGGTACGCCTGTCATTCAGTGGAGCTGTCACCAGGGCAACAACCAGCGCTGGAACTTCACCCACATCAAAGATGGGTACTATGAAGTCAAAGCCGTACACAGTGGTAAATGTCTGGATGTATCCAACGCAAGCAGAAATAACGGCGCTACGGTTCAGCAATGGTCCTGCCATGGCGGCGCGGCTCAGCAATGGAAAGCGGTGGACAATGGCGACGGCACGTTCCGGCTGGTATCCGGCGTAAGCGGCAAAGTGTTTGACGTGAAAGAAATCTCAACGGCTAGCGGTATGGCTATCCATCAGTGGGACTGGGTTGGCGGCGACAACCAGCGCTGGTATCTGAAGCGCGTGAAGTAAGTGTTTTAATAGCCAATTATTGAAGAAATCCCCCAGTGCGCTTTGACGAGCGGCTGGGGGATTTTTCGTTATCGGGCGATCGCCTGTCTTATTGCTTGGGATGATCGCTACTTGCCAACCAAGTGGATATCCATTGAGTTTGCGAAAGTAGCGAGGGTGGCTTTGCATCCAAACTTAGAAAATAGCGCGAGTGCGATATCGCTCTCACTGGCAGACTTTAAACTCGCGGGAATGGTGTAAGGCCAAGGGCTGTTCAGGGCGTGGGTCATTATCATGGAATGAATGTTTTGTCTGAGCAGGTTGGGATCGTCTATATCCGCGGCCACGATGCGATCGAGTATCAGTTCTGAACCGGTATTCTGATAGTGGACCTTGTACATGAGAACAGAGGTCCAGCTTCTTACAAAATAAATCCACTCGCCGTAAGCATAGATATCCCATTTCACATCCATGGATTCGGCTTTCGATACAACGCCTTCGAGCGTTTCTCCGCCATGATGGTAATGAATGTCACAAGGAATTTCTTCGCTTCCTGCGATTTCTTGGTCAATGTACCGCCTGCCATCATCGGTACGGCTGGCTACATAGTTTTCCGCGATCGATTTGTCAGCGGTGGTGGCGATAACTTTTAAAGTGATGCAGCGAATATCCAAAACAGGTGCGTCAAATGGATTGTCTTCGCCTACTTCGAACCAGACTGGCTGTTCAGAAGAGCGGGTATCAATATGCTCGGCTTCGCTCTTTTTCTCCGGCTGTTTGCTTGTTCTTATGCGTTTAAAGAATTCGAACATATTTAGTGCGCCTTTTATCCATATTTTCACTAACCAGTACTTGTCATTATAGGTTGATGCGCTCGGCTAGCGTTTACTCTAAAGCGTCACTGTCGACTGGGGATAAGTCTCTTCGTTTTGTCTAAAAAAACGGCAAATACTTATTATTTGTGATTGTCTCCTCAGTTTAACGAATTAACTTATCTTTTTGTAACGCGAATACTAATAGGCTTATATGGGTTTATATGGTTAATTTTGTTTTTAATCAGTTAGTTATGAAAATAATAGGCTCTAAGTACTAGCTGCTTTAGGCGATGGTGGATAAGAGGCTTCAATGATAGATTTTCTGCGCCGTTGACGTTCCGTCGAGTTCTGGTTTGTGATCTATTTTCCGTTTTCCACGCTGCGGAAGTCCTATCCGGATAATAACGAAGTTCGTTATCGGGAAACTCCCATAAATGGAGCAGGAAAGTTGGTATAAAAAATGAAAAACAGCCTCAAAAAAATTCTGGCCGCTGGCGTACTTGCGGCGACCGCATCCACTTCCCAAGCCGTCACCGTCGATCTGATGGTGGTGTATGATTCTTATACCTCAAACTACTTTAAAGGCGATGTAAATACCGCTGTGCGTAACTGGGTCAGTCAGGTGAACAACATGTACACCAACAGCCAGATTGACGTGCAATTGCGGTTGGTTGGCGCATACGCTCACGAAGAGACAGGTTCCAACATGACGGAAGTGTTGGGCAATCTGAGGGTGGATTCCTGGGTGAATCAGAAGCGTCAGGAAGTGGGCGCGGACTATGTGACTCAGTTGCATCGCACCGGCTCCTGCGGCGTGGCTTATGTCGCTGTCGACCGCAATTGGTCATACGGCGTGGTGGGACCAAGCTGCGGACCCACTACATTGGCGCATGAACTCGGCCACACCATGGGCCTGAACCACTCCCGCCGCCAGGGCGATCAGAGCGGGTCGCGCTATCGTTACGGTCTGGGCCATGGCGTTGACGGCGTATTCGCTACGATCATGACCTACGAATGGTTGTTCAACGCCCCTAAAATCGCCAAATTCTCCAACCCCAACCTGCAATGCAACGGCTTGCCTTGTGGTGTCGCGGCAGGCTACTCCAACGAAGCGGACGCCGCGCGCGCTATTAACAACGTGCGCAGCGAAATGGCGGGCTTCATGCCGACAAAAGTCGGCGGCGGCAACCCCAACGGCGGCGATAATAACGGTGGGGACAATAATAACGGCGGCGACAACAACAATGGCGCTTCCAATATTTACACTATGAAAGCCAAAAACTCCGGCAAGTGCGCGGACGTTTACGGTGGCGATCGTCGCGATGGCGCTTCCGTCATTCAGTGGAGCTGTCACGGCGGTAACAATCAACGCTGGCAGTTCATTCATCTGGGCAATGGCGTTCATCAGATCAAATCTGTGAACAGCGGCAAGTGTCTGGATCTGTTCGGCGCAAGCCAGTACAACGGGGCGTATGCCGGCCAGTGGACCTGTAACAACTCCAACAATCAGAAGTGGCAGGCGTTCAAGAACAGCGACGGAACTTATCGTCTGATCGCGGTTCACAGCGGCAAAGCGCTGGACGTAGACGCTGCAGGCGGCACTTACAATGGCGCAAGACTGCGTCAGTGGGATTGGGTTGGCGCTAATAACCAGCGTTGGATTATCACCAGCGCAGGCCAATAAGCTTCATCTGGCTAAGCCTTATAAAAAATCCCCGCGAATGCGGGGATTTTTTTGTCTTAAGCAAAGCAACCCGGCTGATAAACGCTTAGTCCAGAAAGCGCGCCAGAATCAGATCGTTGATTTCCGCCACATGGGTAATCGGCGCCATATGGCCCCAGGGCGTCTGCTTGAATTCCAGGTTGGGCAGACTTTCCTTCAGGCGTTCACTGATGCGCCGGGATGACAGCGGGCTCTTCTCGCCCGCCATCAGGTAGGTGTTGAATGGAAAGCTGGCGTAATCCTGCAGTCGGGTGGGCTCTTCTATTAGCGCCTTGAAGTCCAGCGCCACTTTTCTAATCTGTCCGCTTAGCGCGTTACGAATATCCGAAGGGTAGCGTTTGAATGCGCCCGGGCCGGACCAGTAATCAATAAACTGCTGAGTCGCTGACATTTCGTCGTTTTGCGCGAGAGTCCGCTCCAGTCCTTTTACGACTTCCACAATCTCCAGAAATGCCGGCTCCTCGGGCGATAGCAGATGAAACGCGACCGGCTCGTAGATGGTCAGGCTGAGAATGCGTTCGGGGTATTGCGTCGCAAACCTCAACGCCGTGGCTGCGCCATAGGAGTGACCGACCACATGCAGCGGCGCGCTATCCGGCGCTTCTTGCTCCAATACAGCGAGAACGCGATCCACCTCATCCTGTAAACAGAAACGCTCCGCCAGGTGGTCCGGGTAGGGGGCTTCGCCATAACCCCATAAATCCACCGCCAGGGTGCGGTAGCTTTCCTGTAGCTGGCTGGTGAGCATTTTCCATTGAGCTTTGGAGCTCATTGAGCTGTGCAGGAGCAATATAGGTTGGCCTTCACCGCCAACCCTGTATCCAGTCAGGGACTGCATAATGACCTCGTAATTTCCGCAATGTTTTATATTTATTCAATCTCGGGTTCTATCCATGAAAATTCCGCGTATATTACCTATCTGTAAGGAAATATTGATAGTTAAAACATTATCTCCTGAGTATTACGTGATACGGTAATTAATACATAGGATTTATTCGGAAGTACTGGTTTTTTAAATGAATTTCCGGATTATTTCCAGATTAGAGGACGTGGTTGAACGCACTGTGAACGGCATAAACGTCGTTTTGATGGCGGATATATGACCCATCCCGCCGGCGTTCTGTCCTTGGTTGAGTTCGCAAAACCCCAAGGAGGAGAACATGACCGTTTTGCTTCTGTTATTGGCGGCGTTGGCGTTGGCCTATTTCGGCGCTGGCGCGTTGTCCTGGACAGTCCTTTTCACTATCGCCGCACTGGCTTTCTCATTCACCGATCCTGGCTTCGCCGGTTTGTTAGTGGTTTGGGGGCTGTTTATCGCGGCGGCGGTATTGCTTAACTCCTCTTCCATTCGAAGGCGCTACATCACCGCGCCGATTCTCGCCTGGGTGGGCAAGACATTACCCGGTATTTCCGCTACCGAGAAAGAAGCCATCGAAGCGGGCACCGTCAGTTGGGATGGCGACTTGTTCACCGGCATGCCTGACTGGAACAAGCTGCTGGCGATGAGCAAACCCACCCTGACCAAGGAAGACAAAGCCTTTATCGACGGACCGGTTGAGCAGTTGTGCGAAATGCTCAACGACTGGGAGATCACGCACCAGCGCTATGACCTGAGCCCGGCGACGTGGAAGTTCATCAAGGAAAACGGGTTCTTTGGCATGATCATCCCCAAAAAGTATGGCGGACTGGAGCTATCCGCACTGGCGCATTCCACCGCGGTAATGAAAGTCGCCACCCGCAGCATCACCGGCGCGGTAACGGTCATGGTGCCCAACTCGCTGGGGCCGGGAGAGCTTCTGCTGCACTACGGCACGGAGGAGCAGAAGGATTACTACTTACCTCGCCTGGCCAAAGGCGAAGAAATTCCCTGCTTTGCGCTGACGGCGCCCAAGGCGGGTTCAGATGCCGGCGCCATCACCGATAAAGGCATTGTCTGCAAAGGCGAGTGGGAAGGTAAGGAGGTGCTTGGCCTGCGTTTGACCTGGAACAAGCGTTACATCACCTTAGCGCCGGTGGCCACCGTGTTGGGATTGGCGTTTAAAGTTTATGACCCGGATCACCTGATTGGCGATGAAGTCGAGCGTGGCGTTTCCTGCGCCTTGATTCCCACCAGCACGCCGGGCGTAAAAACCGGCGCACGCCACCTACCCCTGAATACCGTGTTTATGAACGGGCCGACATGGGGCGAAGATGTCTTTATTCCCATGGACTTCCTGATAGGCGGCGAGAAATACATCGGTAAAGGCTGGGCGATGTTGATGAACTGCCTCTCCGTGGGGCGCGCCATTTCGTTGCCGGCGTTGAGCGCCGGGGCAGGCAAACTGTCCAGTCTCACCAGCGGCGCCTATGCCCGTATTCGTGAGCAGTTCAATCTGCCGGTCGGGTACTTTGAGGGCGTGCAGGAAGCCTTGGCGCGAATTGGCGGGCTGACTTATTTAATGGATAGCGCAAGAGTGATGACGGCGGGTTTACTGGATAACCACGAAAAGCCTGCGGTGCCCTCGGCGATTCTGAAGTATCACAACACGGAAAAAATGCGCAGCGTGGTCGGCGCAGCCATGGATGTGCATGCCGGACGCGGCGTGATCAAAGGGCCGCGCAACTACATCGCGCGGGTGTATCAGGCGATCCCCATCAGCATCACGGTGGAGGGCGCAAATATCCTGACTCGCAGCTTGATGATCTTCGGGCAGGGGGCGATTCGCGCTCATCCCTACCTGTTGCAGGAAATGGAGGCGGCGCAGAATCCGAACAAAGAAAAAGCCTTGGATGAATTCGACCACATTTTCTTCAAGCATGTGCGTCGAAACCTGCAGCTGACCGCTCGGTCTCTGGTGTTGGGCCTGACTGGAAGCTGTTTCGCCTCCGTGCCTGAACCGGCGCGGGAGACCAGACCTTACTTCCGTGATATGTCGCGCCTGGCTGCGGCATTTGGTTTAGTCAGCGATGTGACGCTGGCTTCCCTGGGCGGAGAGCTGAAGCGGCGTGAAATGATTTCAGGGCGTCTGGGCGACTGTTTAAGCTATCTCTATCTGGGCTCAAGTGTCTTGAAGCGCTTTCATGATGATGGTTGTCCGAAATCGGATGCCCCGCTGATGCACTGGGCGATGCGCTATTGCCAGTATGAAATTCAGAATGCGTTGCATGAAGTGTTGCGCAATTACCCGGTGAAGGCGTTGGGCCTGCTGTTGAGACCGCTGGTGTTTCCTTTGGGGCGTCATTTCGAGCGCGCTGATGACGCCATTTGCCGTGAGATTGCGGAGATGTTGCTGCAGCCCTCCGAGGCCCGTGACAGGTTGGTGGAGGGCGTTTACCGCAACACTCGTCCGGATGATCCGGTGGGAAGAATCGAAAATGCCTTCCTGAAGAAAGTTGGCGTGGCCAATGTGGAGAAGCGTATCAAGAAGGCGATCAAAGCCGGGGATATACCGGATGACGATCTGCACGCTATGTTGGAGGCGGCGGTGAACAAGAAGATTCTCACCACGGATGAGGCGGAGCGTTATCGCGAAGCGGAGGAAGCGGTGGATGATGCAATCCAGGTCGACCACTTTGAACCTCATGAACTGCCTGTGACGCATTCCGACTAGCTTTCTTTTTCAGGGGGCCGACGTACTTGGCGTCGGCTTTTCTCCCATTTTCGCCATCGTGCGAACGTTATTCACTTGGATAGTCCTTCTGCGTTTGTTATGAATGCGGTTTTCTTGCAACACAATGGAGAGACGAGTGTGAAAACCTACGAAGAAATCCTCGACGCCATGTACGCGTTATACAGCGACGCCTTCTCCAATGCGCTTCCCGTCAAAGAGAGCAGGAGAAGCTTATGGAGCGAGCCTGACAGGCTCGATTGGATCGCGATAGGGCAAGAGCAGGAGAACTGGTATATGAACTTCGCCTGTGGTGAGGCTACTGCCGAGCACACGTCCGTTCGCGGCTACTTGTCCAATGTAGCGGAATACCTGGATAAGGACAGAACCCGCGGCGACGAACTATTGGACATGATCCGCTACGAGTTGATTGATTGGTCGCCGTTTGAAGAGGAAGACGACGTCAGCGAGGACCAGGGAGAGATGAATGAGTTCATTATCTTCAGCGCCCTATACCTGGTTGCCGCGAAGCTGCGCAAAGAAAGACTGCCACAACTCCCCATCACTCTGGCGGATCCCTTGGACGTGACCGTATTCGACGATATCGAAGCTTCCAGTTTCGACGCATCCACGCCTCAATACAATGGCGAAGAACTGACCAAGAAAGACCTGCTGGAAATGTTGCCGGCACTCTGCCGCGAACAACGGCACAGGGATTATCTGACAGCATTACTCAAACGTGACCGCAATAACCGCGAGAAAGCGATAGTGATCGCTGAGAGGTTTGTTTGATCGGCCAGTCACCGCTGCCGATAGGGAATCTGGCAATAGGTGATGCCGTGTTTCGGCCTCAGACGGTGTTTGGTCAGGAACATGTTGAGTGAGTTCATGGACAGGTTGATGTTGGGCGTCGGTCCCAGATAAATGTGTTCGAGATAGTGGTTGTCACTGCTGAGGGTGGTCAGGTTGAACTCGAAGTAAGGCACCAGCATGGAAGCGCCTTCCCTGAACTTCACCGGTGAATTCAGGTAGTCCGTGACGCCGGGGGAGACAATGCGCCATTCTTCCTCTTCCTGGAAGGAGGGATGTTTTAAAATCGCGGCGATGCGCAACAGGTCTGATTCGATCATCTCAAACACGCCATGGTATGACTGCGATGGCGGAAATTGCGTGGGGCCTGCATGCTCGCCGTGTTGCTCAGCCAGCGCCTCCACCACATCCATCACTTGCCGGATGAGAGTGGTTTGCTCCTGGTGGCTGTAAATGCATTTGCCTACCTGAAACGATTGCTGACTGGCGCACTCCAGGATATGCGCGGCGGGGAAGCCCACGCTGACGCCTTTACCCATGGAGCTGTAGCCTCGCCACTGACTCAACAGGTTGCCGTTGGAGCGAAACGAGGCCCCGAACAGCATGTGTCCGTTGGTGATGCGATGAGCGATCCAGTCCCGGAACTGGTGTAACAGGCCGGGTTTGGGGTGGCTGTCGGCGATGCGGCGATCCACCTCGGCGCCGATCAGATCTGCGGTATGTTTCAGCTCGGCGGAGTCGTTCATATAGCGGATATCGCTGGCCCACAGATTGCCGCTTTCCACTATGCCCAGCAGACCCGAGAACGTGGTGTAGTGGTACAGCGTATCGACGGGAATGTCTGAATACAGCCTGGCGGTAATGTCCTGAATCATGGCGCTCGCTTTCGTCTTTGTTTTCGTTGAATGGAGTAAGCAGAAATAGTGCCTGGGTCATACCCAGACATTGTCCTCCGCCGTTCGTTCTCCGCCAGCGTCGCCGGTATTCGCCACGCCTCTGGGCTCAATCAGCATGGCCCAACACTCGTTTTCAGCGAAAGGCTTATGCTCCACGCCTGCCGGTACGACAAACATTTCTCCTGCTTCCAGCCTCACTTTTCCATCTCGAAACTCAATACACATCTCACCTTCGATCACCATAAACACCTCATCCGTGTCCTCATGGCGATGCCACACAAACTCACCCTGGATCTTAACTACCTTGAACTGATAGTCATTCATCTCCGCAATCACCCGCGGCGACCAGCATTCACTGAACTTGGAGAATTTTTCTTTTAAATTGATAGGAGTATGGTTCATTTTTTACACACTTGAGTACAGTCATACAATCCTTCAATCTAAGTTGATGTGAGAGTGCGGTCAAATGTGGACTGATAAACCTATAAATACGATAGCTTGATTCCCCAGACAGGTTCTGAACGGAAACAGGCGTTCGCGTTCGCCAGCGTGTCAGAGTTATCTGGGACAAGATGCTTTACTATGAAGGCTGAGATATTATCAGCGGCATTCTTTTCATGACTTCAAAGGAATAAAAACAATGAATTTTGAAGACTTTAAAAAGTATGTCTGTGAGGCGAAAAGCGCGCATCCTTTCTGGTTCGATTTTGAGCCGGATGACGCACCGGACCTTGATAGTCTCACTCGCGCCGAGCGGTTGCTGGAAGCCCGGTTGCCGCAGGAATATAAAGACTTTTTACTGCAGTATGGCGGCGGTTATTTCGCCTTCGGCAATGTCTTTTCCCTGGAGGAAGGCAGCGAGTGGAATCTGATTGATATCAACGCCGAGTTTTCCCATCTCCGCGCAGGCCGCGTGTTGATTTCAGAGAATAGCAACGGGGACTTTTTCGGTTTCGACGTGCGTGACGGCGTATGTCAGTCTGAACTGTGTTTCTGGGATCACCAGGAAGAAGCCTGGAAGCCCTCTGGCTATGCGGACCTGTACGAATATTTGTTGAAGGTGGCGCTGACTAACTAAGCGCCGCCTTCATTGTTGAGTATGAGTCAGCGAATGATGATCAATTGATTCCCTGTTAATGACTCGTCCCGCGTACATAGTGGGTTTTGTTGTACACATTATATTTGCCCGACGGCTTGGACATAGGCAGTCGGGCGACTTCCTTCAGCGTCAGTGCGTCATAGACGATCAAGGCGCCATCGTCCTCCCATAAGCTTACCAGCGCGAAGCGGCCGTCTTTGGTGAATTCGACATGGGCGGCGGTCTTACCGGGTTCAGGCGTCAGGGTGGCGATAATTTCCAAGGTGTTTTTGTCAATGACATGGAGCTTGTCCTTGTTGGGTCCAAAGAAGACGTCCACCCAGATGTAAGGCGAGCCGTCATGGCTACGGGTAAAAAATCCCGGACCCAGAGTGGAGAGAGTTTTCACCAGACTCCAGTCTTTCATGTTGATCACAGACAAGGCGCCTTCTTTGAGGTGCGGCGTCATCATCAGCGGACCTTGCTCTGTTTCCCAGCTGATGCCCGATCCCAGGTGCGGCATGCCGGGAAGGTTCAGGGTGGCGATGGTTGCGCCGGAGTTCAGCTCAATAACCTGACCGCTTTCCCCACTGCGGGAAGCGCCGATCAGATGCTGGTATTCCTGATCAAAAAAGAAATCATCCAGATAGTCTTCGGTGGCGATTTTGCGCACGGGGAAATCCGGCTGATCGTAATCGATCTCCCACAGCTCCCGGATATCTTTCATGGCGGCGATGAAGCTGTGACGCTGGGGCGCTGTGTACACGGCGCTCACCCTTGAGCCTTGCCCGTCACTGTTGACGGGGAAGGTTTTTGCCGGGCTGAGCCGGTCAGCATTCAGCAGCACCAGATTCTGCGGCAGGTAATTGGCGACGATCACCCAACGCCCGTCGGCGGATAACGCCAGGTTGCGGGTATTCAGCCCGACCCGAATCTCCGCCACAGTTTTCAGGTTATAAATATCGAACTGACTGATCCAGCCGTCCCGGGAGGCGAAGTACACATAGCGTCCGTCCGGCGAGAACTTGGGACCGCCGTGCAAGGCGTAGCGGGTTTTGAAGCGGTGGATGGGCTTGAAGGCGTCGCCGTCCAGCAAGGTGGCGTGATGGTCGCCGCTTTCCACCACGATAAACAGATTCATCAGATCCGCCTCGAAAACGGGTTTGTCGCTCAGGCTGGACTTGGGGAAATGAATGATATGCGAAGCGCGGATATCGTCTTGCGTCCATTGCGGCGGCGTCGGCGCGGGCTGAAACAGATAAGCGGCCAATTGCGTCGCCTGACTCTCCGTTATGCGGTCCTGGAAAGCGGGCATCTGCGTGGCCACCCTGCCATGTAATATGACGTCCTGCGCCTGTTGTGGACGTAAGCGCCCCAGGCTCTCAGGCAATAGCGCCGGGCCGACGCCGCCGAGGCGTTGGGGGTGATGGCAGGCGGCGCAGTGAGTTTGATACAGCGCTTCCGGCGTGCTGGCTGAAGGCTTGTCCACCGGGAATGCCGGCATGGCGAAAGCGGTCAGACACAGAGTGATGAAAAGGAGAATGGGCGATAGCTTCATACAGGCGTTCCCTGATATTAATTTATCCGCAAACAACAGGCCCTGCGCAGATCAGGCATTGGTGCCTATGGCTTATCGCCGCGCAGGTGTCTGATGGTTAGCATGCTGGCGTCCTCGTCATGTTAAAAATGCGCGCAGGCGTTTGAGCGGATCTCCGTATCCGTCAGGTAGCAGCCTGGATCTTCCGCCCAGTAATCGCCGCTTTGCGAGTAGGCGCGCACGCGGGTGTTGCCATTGCATAGATGACGGACGGCGCAGTCTCCGCAACGGCCATGGAGCGGACGGGAGTGGGCGCGCAATCCCAGCATGAAGGCGTCTTCAGTGTCCCGCCAAATTGCTGAGAAAGGCCGCTCTTTGACATTGCCCAGGTTGTGATTCCACCAGAATGTATCCGGGTGCACTTCACCCGTGTTATCGATATTGGCGATGCCTACTCCCGAGGCGTTGCCGCCCCAGTGCGCCAGTCGGGAATGCAGCTCCTGCAGTCTGTGCGGGTAGCGTTGCGTCGCCCATTTCAACAGGAACGGACCGTCGGCGTCGTTGTTGCCGGTGACGTATTCGTTGTTCCTGCCGGCGAGAGCGTCTTCATGAGCGCGTTCGAATAACAGCAACATGGCGTCTCGGGTGGTTTGGTGGAACGCATCGCGTTTGCGGTGGCGTAGACCGCGTCCGGCGTAATTGAGATGAGACAGGTAGAACTTATCGATATCCCGGTCTCGCATCAGGTCCAACATAGCGGGCAGTTGCGCGGCGTTGTTCTCCGTCAGGGTGAAACGCAGGCCCACTTTCACGCCCGCGGACTTGCAGTGCTCCACCCCCGCCAACGCCGCTTTGAACCCCCCCGGCATTTGACGGAACTCATCGTGAGTAGCCTCTGTGCCATCAATGCTGACGCCGACATAGTCAAAACCAGTGTCGCTGATCGCCGCGGCGGTGTCGCGATTCATCAGCGTGCCGTTGCTGGATAACCCTACGTAGAGACCCAGCGATTTGGCGTAGGCGCCAATCAGAAATATGTCCTTGCGCAGCAAAGGCTCTCCGCCGGATAGAATGACTGCTGGCGCTCCCATCTGCTTGAGATCTTCCAGTGTGTCGAACACCTGTGCAGTCGTCAGCTCGCCGGGAAAGTCGATATCGGCGGAGATGGAATAGCAGTGGCGGCAGGTCAGATTACAACGCCGAATCAGGTTCCAGATCACCACGGGAGCTGACGGTTTCGGGCGTGGTTTGAAAGCTTCTTCATTTACGAGGGCGCGCATGTAGTGACTGATCCTGAACATCATTGTCCTCCACTGAAGCGCATGCCGGTTTTCTTCAGGATTCGAGTGCTGAGCAGCAAATCGCTGGCGTGGCGCGCATCCCCCAGCAGGGTGGTCATCTCCGTAAGGTAGCCATCCAGATCCTCGCGGGTCTTACCATGAATCATGGCGAACAGGTTATAAGGCCACTGCGGCGGTATTCTGGGGCGCAGATAACAGTGGCTGACATAGGGCAGCGCGCCGATACGTTCGCCCAACGCCATAACGCGGGCGTCATCCACATCCCAGACCGTCATGGCGTTGGCGCGATATCCCAGACGGTAATGGTTGGGCGCGGCCCCGATGCGGCGAATGCAGCCGTTGGCGAGCATGCGTTCGAAACGGGCTTTGACTTCATCCGCTGAAACGCCCAGCGTGGTCGCCAGGGCGTCAAATGGGCGTGGAACCAGTGGCAGGCCGTCCTGGGTCAACAGAATCAGCTGACGATCCAGCGGCGCCAGTGTTTCTGGAGCGCCGCTCTGGCCGGCGTCAGGCTTGGAAGTGAAGGCCAACATAAAACTCCCTCTGTTTCGGCAGATTGTGAACAGGATATCCAGACTCCAGCGCGATGGCGGTGAGCACGGCGTCAATGTGTTCCGGTTTTTCCGTGGCGACGACGAACCAAAGGTTGAGGGCATGGTCGCGTTCGTAGTTATGGGCGACTTCGGCGTGGCGGTTGATCGCCGCCGTTACACGTTCGACGTCATGCGCCGGGATCTGCATCGCCGCGAGGGTCAGCCCGCCTCCGAGACGTTCGGCGTGGTAGAACGGCCCGAACCGGGTCAGGTAACCGGTGTGCAGCAAATGTTGCAGGCGCTCCAGCAAATCCGTTTCGCTGATGCCCAATTCACTGGCGACTGCGGCGTAAGGCTCGTCGCAAATGGGAAAACCGATCTGCAGTGTATTGATAAGGCGACGATCCACAGGGTCCAGTTGATAATCGCTGGAGTCATGGGTAATGCGCCCTGTGGCGTGGGGATGTGTTGGCTGGGCGGTCATAGTGCCTCCTTCACCGGTGCGGACGGTCTTTTATGGGCGTAGCGGCCGCCGCACTGTTTGTATTGCCGCAAGCTGAACAGCACTGCGCAGGGCGTGTCCTGCAGTCCGCACTGCGTCTTCAGACGCTGCAGTCGTTGCAGCACTTCCTCCCGGGATTTACCGTGCAACATGCAGTACAGGTTGTAGGGCCAGTCAGGGCCGTCCGGCCTGCGCTGATAACAGAGCGACACCAATCCCGTGCGGCTGATGGCGGCGCCGAGACGGTTCACCTCGCTGTCGGCGACTTCCCACACCACCATGGCGTTACTGGTGTAACCGATTTTGTGATGATTGATGACGATGCCGAAACGACGCGTCAGGCGCGACTGCTCCCAGGTTTGCAACGCGTCGATTACGTCCTGCTCGCTGATTCCGCACTGCTGCGCCAGCGCTTGGTAAGGGCGTGGCGACAGGGGAAGTCCATCCTGTAGCGCTACTCGCAATCGTTCCTGCGCTGAGGCCTGATCAGGGGGAGGGCTCGAAATTACATGCATGTCGACGTCTCCTGCATCATATGCGCTTCAATCAAAGTCCGGACGAAAACCCAGGTCGATGTGGTAAGGCCTGACCATGGGTAAGCGCCAGACTTTCAGTCCTGTCGCCGTCTCCATATTGCGTATCACGGCGTCCAGATGATCAGTATCCGGCGCGGTGACGACGAACCACAGATTCAGGTCGTGCTCGCGCAGGTAGTTATGATTCACCTCGTCATAGGTGTTGATCAGCTCGGCGATGTCCTGCAACTGCTCGACAGGCGCCCGCAGGGCGGCCAGGGTGCTGGCGCCGGCGCGTCGATGGTTGAATACCGGGCCAATGCGGGAAATGACGCCCTGTTGTTGCAAGCGTTGCAGGCAGGCCAGCACCTCGTCCTCCGTGCAGCCAAGCTGGCTCGCCAGTGTGAAGAAGGGGCGCGGCGTCAGCGGGAAACCTTTCTGATAGTCGCTCAGAATGGCTTTCTCCAGCGGGCTGAGTTCAGTGACGGCTGTCGACGTTGCAAGTGTGCAAGCGGGAGTGGCGAGATTACTCATAGGCCGATCCTGTGTGCTCTGTCGGTGAAGAAGATGCCGCTGGGATGCCGGGCGGGCAGACTGCTGATTCGTTGCATACTGTACGGGTCGTAAATATCCACCCGGTTATCGTCGCGCAGTGAAATCCAGAGTTGGTCGCCTTTCGGCGTAAAGGCCATATGCAACACGGCTTTTCCGGCTTCTATTGTGTTAATGACCTGCAGGCTGTCCACATCGATGACTTGCACCCGGTCGTTATCCGGATGGGCGAAGTTGACCCAGACTCTGCGGGCATCCGGCTGCGCCATCACGAATACAGGCTGACTGTAAGTGGGGATGCGACGCACGATGCGCCAGTCGTAGGAATCAATCACGATGACTTCGTGATGACCCACGCCGGGAGCGAACAGGTAGCGGCCAGCCTGAGTCCATCCTTCCAGGTGAGGCATTTTGTAGACCGGCAAGCGCTGCTCGCCTGGACCATAGGTCGGCATGATGCGCGTGACTCCCTCCTGTGGTCGCCATAAGTCGAGCTTGGCCATGCCGTTATCGCCAAATAATCCGGCGAGATAATAGCGGCCCTCGGGGGTAATCAAGGCGTCGTAAGGTTGGCGGCCAATCGCCGTGAACTTGGCGATCTGCGGTTGTAAACCGGGCGCCGGGTCGCTATCCGTCATGTCCAGTATCCAGACTTCGTCGCTGTCGAACAGACTGACGACAAAACGGTTATTCGGCGCATCCACCAGCCCGACGGTTTTTGATCCTTTGGCGACGCCGTCTTTAAGGAGTGATGTGGATGGAATACTCGCCACCAGCGCCAGGTCTTCGCTGTTGAAAATATTCACCCCTCCGGGATCATAGTTGGAGACGGCGACATAAGCGCCATTCTGGCTGATAGCGCCGCCGATGCTGTTGCCGGCCTGGATGACGCGTTTCACCACTGCGCCGCGTAACAGGTCCACTTTGCTGAGGCCGCCATCGCGACCGAACACATAGCCAAACCGTTGATCACGGGAGTAGACAATGGATGCGTGGGAAAGGTCGCCAAGCCCTGAAATGCGTTGGATCACCTGGCGTTGACTGGTGTTGATCAGCAGGACGCTGCCTTCGGTGCGTTCGATGATCAGGCCAAGGTCTCCCGTGCCGCCCTGGTACCTCGCATCATCACGTGCGTCGAAGTGCGCGCAGGCGCCAAGTCCCATGATAATCAGCAGCAGGGTAAGGCGTTGGAATAACCACAGATGGGGGGGCTTCTCTTTCATGGGCTTTCCTGAGTGCTATGGTTGTCGCTGATGTAAGCGCCGCTCAGCAGGCCTTGAGCGATTTGGCGAATGTCCTGCTCCGTCAGCAGATCGCGCCAGGGCGGCATGGCGGTGTCCGGTTTGCCGTCGGCAATGATGAGGCGGATGGCGTCCACGCCTAACGCTTGCATAGGTTGCGGGCGTAACGAAGGTCCCAGCCCGCCTTGCAAGGTAAGGCCATGGCAGGAACCGCAATCCTGGCGCACCAGATTGCGTAATTGCGCCGCGCTGTGGTTGTCGTCCACAGCGCGGACGAATGGCGAAGCGCAGGCGATTAGCAGCGCCAATGCGCCTGCGATGACGATTACCGGTTTTCTCATGAGTGGGTACATCCCGACGCCGCTCGCGCGAGGCGGTCTCGTCGCGAGCGCGTTCTCCTGGTCATGAATCAGTAAATATCGTGTTGGGTGTTGTACACGTTGAACTTGCCTGTCGGCGTCACCAGTCGCGGGTCCTTGATGACGGTTTTCAGAGCGAGCGTTTTGTCGTCCACCACGACGATGGCGGATTCCTGTTCCTTGCCGTTCCATACCGAGAACCAGACTTCATCGCCAGCTTCGTTGAACTCGGGCTGCACCACGCGTTTGGGGCCATCGCCCAGCTCCGCCCATTGGGCGATAGGCAGCACCTTGTATTTGGCCTCGATATCGCTGAGGTCGAATACCGCCACCGACTGGCTGATATTGGCGTCCGGGTTCAGGGGCGTATCCACGTACAGGTGTTTGGAGTTTGGATGCGTCTTGATGAACAACGATCCGCCGCCTTGGGCGGACAGCGAGCGCACCTGTTTCCAGGCGTAATCGCCATGCTTATCCGGGTCCGTCCCGATCACGGCGATGCTGCCGTCGCCAAGGTGGCTGGTGGCCCAGACCGGCCCGAATTTGGCGTCCGTGAAGTTGGCGCCGCGTCCAGGGTGAGGAATGGCGCCGACATCGATCAACGCCTCCAACGCGCCGTCTTTGGAATCGATGACCGCCACTTTGTTGGACTGATTGGCGGCGGTAAGGAAATAGCGATGGGTTCTGTCCCAGCCGCCGTCGTGCAGGAAGCGCGCTGCATCAATAGTGGTGACTTTCAGGGCGTTGATGTCTTCGTAGTTGACCAGCAGGATTTTGCCGGTTTCCTTGACGTTAACGATGAACTCGGGCTTTTCATGGGACGCCACAATGGCGGCGACTCTCGGCTCGGGGTGATACTCCTGGGTATCCACCGTCATGCCGCGAGTGGAGACGATTTTCAGCGGCTCCATGGTTTCACCGTCCATGATCACATACTGCGGCGGCCAATAGGCGCCGGCGATCGCGTAGGTGTCTTCAAACCCTTTGTATTTAGACGTCTCCACGGAGCGCGCTTCCAGGCCGACTTTGATTTCCGCCACCGTAGCCGGGGTTTTCATCCATAGATCGATCATATTGACCTTGGCGTCGCGTCCGATGACGAACAGGTAGCGTCCAGAGGACGACAAACGTGAAATGTGTACGGCGTAGCCGGTTTTTATAATCGTTACGATGTTTTTGCTGTCGCCATCAATCAACGCCACCTGACCGGCGTCCCGCAGGGTGACGGAGAACAGGTTTTTCAGGTTGAGCGCATTGAGCTGCTTGGTGGGACGATCTTCCGGCTTGATCAGGACTTTCCAGCTGTTCTTCATCTCCGCCATTCCCCACTCCGGCGGCTGTGGCGGTTCATGTTGCACGAATTTCGCCATGAGTTTGACTTCATCGGCGGTGAAGTCGCCGGAAGTTCCCCAGTTCGGCATGCCGGCGGGGGAGCCATAGTTGATGAAGGCTTCCAGATAGTCCAATCCTTTGGCCTGCGTAATGTCCGGCGTCAGAGGCTTGCCAGTGGCGCCTTTACGCAGTACGCCGTGGCAACCGGCGCAGCGCTCGAAGTAAATGCGCGTCGCTTTCTGGAACTCTTCTTCCGTGAGGTCTGGGGCGCCGGGAGAACGCACAATGCGCAGGCCTTCCCCGGTCATCGCCGTGGGGGCGCTTTCGTATTGTCCGGGAGGGGAATTAACAAGGTCGCTTTTAGTGTCCGCCCAGGCATGGCTCGATAAGCCGGCGACCAGGGCGAGGGAAAGGGTGGAGTAACGCAGGCGCAATGGCCTGGACGGCGAGCGTTGGCTGCGTTTTGGAGCGCTGTCTGTATGCATAGCACTGTCCTTCTCATCAGAGTCTTGCTATTTCGATTCTTTACTGACGCAAAACCGTCCGATCCCGGACGCGCCTTGCGAAACTACGGCGCTTTTTTAACGAAGATTCAGGTGGTGAAGACTCCTATTTGAGTTGGCTGTAGTAGGCGGCGAGGTTGGCGATGTCGTCGTCCGACAATGGCTTGGCCATGCTGGACATCATCGGGTCGTTGCGTTTGCCGTCGCGAAAATCCTTCATTTGCTTGACCAGATATCCCTCTTTCTGTCCGGCCAGATTCGGCCATAAGCCGTTGCCGCTGACTCCTTCCGCACCGTGGCAACCGGCGCAGGTGGCGGCCTTCGCCTTACCTGCCGTTGCATCTCCGGCGAGAGCGTTTCCTGACAGGAAGGCGGCGACTAAACACACTAACGTTGCAGGTTTGAATTTTCCCATGGCTGTCCCCTTTTTGCTGCTGGGTGAATTTCCTTGAGCGCAACGAGAGTAGGTCAGCGGCGGCCGGGCAAAGTTGATGAGGATCAATGTTTTGCGAGCGGCAAGGGCAAATACCCCATCGTGGGTACATGAGCGAAAACCGGTTTCGGGTAGGGTAAAAAACAGAGATCGGACAGGACCAAGCACAGGATCGTCAACCTATGAACGCACCTCAGGACGCCCCTTTCTACCTTCCCCAAGGCGGTGAAATCGAGCTGTTTGAAAAAGCCTACAGTCACGGTTTGCCAGTGCTGATCAAGGGACCGACCGGATGTGGCAAAACCCGCTTTGTGCAGCACATGGCCCATCGATTGAGCCGGCGTCTATACACCGTCGCCTGTCACGACGACCTGACCGCTTCGGACCTGGTGGGGCGCCATTTGATCGGCGGAGACGGGGCCTTTTGGCAGGACGGCCCTTTGACCCGGGCGGTGCGGGAAGGCGGGTTGTGTTATCTGGACGAAGTGGTGGAGGCGCGTAAGGACACCACTGTGGTATTGCATCCACTGGCCGATGATCGCCGCATCCTGCCCATCGACCGCACTGGCGAACAGTTGCAGGCCGCGCCGGGCTTCATGCTGGTGGTCTCCTACAACCCCGGCTATCAGAACGCACTCAAAGGGATGAAGCCCAGCACCCGGCAGCGTTTTGTCGGCGTCAGCCTGAGCTACCCCGCGCCGGAACTGGAAGCCCTGATCGTGGAAAAAGAGGGCGGCGTCAGTTCCCCGTTGGCGCGGCGCATTGTTGATGTGGGAGCGGCTTTGCGGCGTCTGGAGCAACATGATCTGGAAGAAGCGGCGTCCACCCGTTTACTGATTTACGCCGCGCGTTTGATGGCCAGCGGCGTGGATCCTGCGCACGCCTGCCGGGCCTGCCTGGTGGAGCCGTTGACCGACGATGCAGAGACGCTTCGCGCCTTGCTTCAGGTGGTCGATATTCACTTCGGCAGGGACTGACCGGGATTTCTGATGGATGATCCCATGTCGCAGCGAGCTTATTTATGGCCGCATATTTTGTACCTGGTGAACCTGCTGGCGCTGCCGGGAGCATCGTTTTTGATTCTGTTCGGCTGGTACTGGCGCAGTCGTCGTCGGAGCGCGCCTGCGGCGTTGTTGGCGGCGCAGATGACTGCACTGGTTGGCGGGCTTATCAATGGCGCTCTGCTGGTGGTCATTCCGCTGGTCGTTTTGTGGTTGAGCGACAGGGGGCCGATCACCGTCACTTTGGTCATTGTGTATTGGGTGGCGACGCACGGCGCCTGCGTAATCTGGGGCGTGTATGCGCTGACCCGCGAAAACGCCGGTCGTCCGCTGTTTGTTCGGGGGCGAGAGTGAAGCGCTTTCCATTGTCGCCGTAACACAGCCAAGTTTACCTCGAAGTCCGGCGCACCGGGCTTCAGCCTCATCATCAACCTTGTCAGGGAGCAAGCCATGCCGGAAAAATTCAGTAAGAGCGCCGCCCGTAATATTTACTACGGCGGCAGTCTGTTTTTTATTCTGCTGTTTCTCGCATTGACCTATCAAACCACCCAGGCCCTACCGCAGCGTGATCATCGGGATCAGCTGACTGAGGCGGTGGCCAGAGGGAAGGAAATTTGGGAAGAAAATAACTGTATTGGATGCCATACGTTGATGGGCGAGGGCGCGTATTTTGCGCCGGAGCTGGCCAACGTGTTCGATCGCCGCGGCGGCGAACAGGCCTTCACTGCGTTTCTGAAAGCCTGGATGGCGGCGCAGCCGCTGGATGTTCCCGGGCGTCGCAAAATGCCGCAATTCAACCTGAGTGACGAGCAGGTGGAGGATCTGGCGGAGTTCCTCAAATGGACCTCCAAAATCGATGACAACAATTGGCCGCCCAATATTGAAGGCTAAGTGGGACAGCACGGAGAAAAAGGCATGAAATACCAGTCACAGGCGGTAGCCAAACCCTACTTTATTTTCGCCCTGATCCTGTTCGCCGGGCAGATCCTGTTTGGATTGATCCTGGGCCTGCAATATGTGATCGGGGACTTTTTATTTCCCGAGATTCCTTTCAACGTCGCCCGCATGGTGCATACCAATCTGCTCATTGTGTGGCTGTTGTTCGGGTTTATGGGCGCGACCTATTTTCTGGTCCCGGAAGAGTGCGAAACTGAGTTGTACAGTCCCAAACTGGCGTTGATCTTATTCTGGGTCTTCGCCACGGCCGGCGTGCTGACGATTCTGGGCTATCTCATGGTCCCATACGCCAAGCTGGCGGAGATCACCGGCAACAAGTTCTTTCCTACCATGGGGCGGGAGTTTCTGGAACAGCCCACGCTGACCAAAGTGGGCATTGTGATCGTGTGCCTCGGCTTTCTGTATAACGTGGGCATGACCCTGCTCAAAGGCCGCAAAACGGCGATCAATGTGGTGTTGATGACCGGGCTGGTGGGGCTGGCGGTGATGTTTCTGTTCTCCTTCTACAATCCCAGCAATCTGGCCCTGGACAAATATTTCTGGTGGTGGGTGGTGCACCTCTGGGTGGAAGGCGTTTGGGAACTGATCATGGGCTCGATTCTCGCTTTTGTACTGATCCGGGTGACCGGCGTGGATCGAGAGGTGATCGAAAAATGGTTATACGTGATTATCGGCATGGCGCTGATCACTGGCATTATCGGCACTGGCCATCATTACTACTGGATTGGACCGGAACCCTATTGGCACTGGCTGGGCGGCGTTTTCTCCGCACTGGAGCCATTGCCGTTCTTCGCCATGACCATTTTCGCCTTCAATATGGTCAATCGTCGACGTCGGGCGCATCCCAACAAAGCCGCCACCCTTTGGGCGATGGGAACAGCGGTGATGGCGTTTCTGGGGGCGGGCGTCTGGGGCTTCTTGCATACGCTGGCGCCAGTCAATTATTACACTCATGGCTCCCAGATTACCGCCGCCCATGGCCATATGGCGTTTTATGGGGCTTACGCGATGATCGTGCTGACCATTATTTCTTATGCAATGCCGATATTGAGCGGACGCACGGAGGGCAACAGCAATCGCTCACAGGTCGTGGAAATGTGGGGGTTCTGGTTGATGACCGTCGCGATGGTGTTTATTACGCTGTTTTTGACTGGCGCCGGCATTCTGCAAGTATGGCTGCAGCGTATTCCTGAGGCGGCGGGAGCGCTGCCGTTTATGGTGACCCAGGAAAAAATCGCCGTTTTCTACTGGTTGCGGGAAGGCGCGGGGCTGGTGTTCCTGGTGGGGCTGGTCTGCTACTTCGCCAGCTTCTTTGTAAAAGGTCCGCAAGCCCAATCCACCTGAGCCAGTCGCTATGTTCGAAGTGGAAGAGTGGGTGGGAGGCCTTTGGCATCGGGCGGTAACCCGTTATGCGGACGACCGCTTTCAGGAGGCGGCGGTGACCTTGACCCAGATGCGTAAGGAGGTCGGCGTTCTGTACCGCGCCCTCGGCGGCGAGCGCGCGGTGCGCATCGAGGCCGCCGCCGAGCGCCCCGTGACATTGCCGCGCTCATTCTGGCGTCGCGTGGCGGGCAGTCATCGACGTCTGGCGCTGGCTTATCTCGATGAAGAAGTGCTGGCGCTGCCGGAGGAGGTCGCCCTGTTTCCCAAGGCTGAGCTGAATCGGGAAATCTACAGGATGTTGGCGGCGGTGGCGGCGCAGTCGCTTCCGGGCGTTTCCGGGTGGGCGCAAAACGCCTGCCTTCGATACGCCGCTCTGCGCGCTGCTTATCCGGCGGTGCGCGCGCGGTATGACGCCATGGTGTCAGCCTACATTCCCTTACGCGGGACACTTGAGAGCCTGCCGCCGACGCTGCAGGACAAGGAGGTTCGTTTGCGCGCTGCAATGCTATCTCCCGAAACCGCCTTGATCCAGGATACGGATATAGATGGCGTGCAGCCGCCCCCGTTCTGGTTGTATCCCTCCTTGCGGACTTCTGAGATGTCGGTGCGGCGAGATGCGGCGTCGGGCGCGCAGATGCGGCGGCCACCGGCTGCGCCAGAAGAGAAAGTAGAGAAAAAGGCGCGGGGAGAATATGTGCAGGATCACGACGGCGATAAAGGATTATTGGTGTTTCGTCTGGAGAATCTGTTCAGCTGGTCTGAATACCTGAAGCTGGATCGCACCGCGGACGATAGCCCCGACGAGGATGCGGCGCGCGTTGCTGAAGATTTGGACCATCTCAGTTTGTCCACCCAGGAGTTCGGCGGTGGTCAGCGCATCAAGCTGAATCTGGATCTACCTTCCGCCAGCGAAGACGACACGCCATTGGGGCCAGGTTTGCATCTGCCTGAATGGGACTACCGCAGCCGACGACTGCTTCCAGATCATTGTCTGCTACAGCCGATGTTGGATCATCGCGCGCCGCCCTGCGCGCCGCCGTCGCGCCTGCGCAGAGTGGTGCGAGAGGTGCGCGCTCGCTTCGAGATGATGCGCCCCATGCGCGTTTGGCGTCGCAATCAGGCGGATGGCGAAGAGATCGAAATGGAGCGCTGGAACGAGTTCTGCGCTGACAGAATCGCCGGCGGCGCCGTCGAACAGCCCATGTTCAAGAGTTTTAACGGACGATTGCGGGATCTGGACTGTCTGTTGCTGGCGGATCTGTCCATGTCCACGGACGCTTATGTGGATAACGATAGGCGTGTGATTGACGTCATCAGCGATGCGTTGATGCTGTTTTCCGAAGCCCTGGACGCCGTTGGCGATCGCTTTGCTCTGTACGGCTTTTCTTCCTGCAAACGCCAGCATGTTCGCTTTCACGTCATTAAAAACTTTGCAGAGCCCTACACGGATGCGGTGCGGGGGCGGATAGTCGCCCTGCGGCCAGGGTTTTATACCCGCATTGGCGCCGCACTGCGTCAGTCCACGAAGATCCTGCGAGATCAGAAAGCGTCGCGAAGGTTGTTGCTGATTCTCACTGATGGCAAACCCAACGACCTTGACCTTTATGAAGGCCGCTATGGGCTGGAGGACACCCGTCAGGCGGTGATGGAAGCGAGAAGAGAAGGGCTGATTCCATTCTGTATTACGGTGGATAAAGAGGCGGAGGAATACCTGCCGTACCTGTTTGGCGACAAAGGCTATGCGCTGATCAACAATATTGAGCGTCTGCCGCGGGAGCTGCCGCTACTGTACGCAACGTTGATGGAAGGGAAGTGATTCATTGAAAGAGGAGTAGAACGCCGCGGGATAACCGGCGGCGCGCTACATTAATCATCATCCTGCTGATACAAATAACGTCTTGTTATTGCAGCTGTTACAACGTCGCCTGCGCCAATGCCTGCTCCAGGTCCTTGATGATGTCGTCCTTGTGCTCGATGCCGATGGACAGGCGCACCATATCTGGAGAAACGCCGGCGGCGGCTTGCTCTTTTTCATCCAACTGCCGGTGCGTGGTGGTGGCGGGGTGGCAGGCGAGGGTCTTGGCGTCGCCGATATTCACCAGTCGCTTGACCATCTGCAAGGCGTCGATAAAACGGCCGCCTGCTTCTTTGCCGCCTTTGATGCCGAAACTCAGTACGGAGGAAGGTTTACCACCCATGTACTTCTGCGCCAGCTCGTAATACGGGCTGCTCTCCAGGCCGGGGTATTTCACCCAGCTGACGCTGGGGTGGGAAGCCAGAAACTGGCATACCGCCATGGCGTTTTCCACGTGTCTCTCCATCCGCAACGACAGGGTTTCGACGCCTTGCAGAATCAGGAACGTGTTGAATGGCGACAGGGCTGCGCCCATATTGCGCAACGGCGCCACCCGCGCGCGACCGATAAAGGCGGCGTCGCCCAGGGCTTCGGTATACACCACGCCGTGGTAGGACGGATCAGGCTCGTTGAGCTGGGGAAAGCGGGGATTGTCTTTCCAGGGGAAACGGCCTGAATCAATGATCACGCCGCCAATGGTGGTGCCATGGCCGCCGATATATTTGGTTAATGAGTGCACCACGATATCGGCGCCGAAATCGAATGGACGGCACAACACGGGAGTGGCGACAGTGTTATCGACAATCACCGGTATGCCGTGTTTGTGGGCGATTGCGGCGAGTGCTTCAAGATCCGCCACGTTTCCGGCGGGATTGCCGATGGATTCGCAAAAAACCGCTTTGGTGTTTGCATCGATCAACGCTTCCATGGAGGCAGGGTCGTCGCTGTTAAACATGCGCGCAGTGACGCCGGATTGCGGCAGCGTGTGAGCGAACAGGTTGTAAGTGCCGCCATAGAGCTGATTGACGCTGATAATATTGTCGCCAGCGCGGGTCAGCGTTTGAATTGTGGCGGTGATCGCCGCCATGCCTGAGGCCATCGCCAAGGCGCCAATGCCGCCTTCCAGTTGCGCCATACGTTGCTCCAATATGGCGTTGGTCGGGTTCATGATGCGGCTGTATATGTTTCCTTCCACTTTCAGGTCGAACAAATCAGCGCCATGCTGAGTGTTGTCGAAATAGTAGGAGGTGGTCTGATAGATCGGCGCCGCGACGGCATGCGTGGTAGGGTCGCCGGCAAAGCCGCCGTGAATGGCGATGGTCTCTTGTTTCATGGATCTCTCCGCTGCGCGTAAGGAGTGGTTTGCTCTGTGCTGGTTAGCGTCATTCCCCATTAGGGGCGGCTAACTATTTGTATCGTTTAGGGAATCGTTGTCTTCAACAACGGCCCGCAACAGAGTGTACCGGTCGTCGGCGCAGGTCAATATGCTTGAGGCCTGAATTTGCCATGCTCCGTATTTGAAACTAGCATTGGCCATGTGGACCTCCTGAAAATGATCTGGCTGACGTTTTACGGAGTTTTTCTGGGTTTCAATTTCTGGATGACTGGCGCGACATGCGTAAACAATCTCTTCACATACTGCTGGTCGTCGTTGGCTGGACTTCCGTTGTGCTTGGCGTCATCGGCATTGTGTTGCCGTTATTGCCCACCACGCCCTTTATTCTGCTCGCCGCCGCCTGCTTCGCGCGTTCTTCGCCGAAATTCCATCACTGGCTGGTGTCTCATCGCCATTTGGGGCCAATCGTGAAGAACTTTGAGTCAGGACGCGGCGTCACCCGCAAGGTGAGAGTACGGGCGTTGATCTGTCTGTGGGTGGGACTCGCCATTTCCATGGTGGTTGTCGGCAAACTGTGGAGCCTGATCATGCTCAGCGGTATCGGCGCCTGCACCACCTTATACCTGTGTCGTCTGCCGACTTGTGAAGAGGACGCAGGCGAGCCCGAATCCCAGGTCAACTGACCGGCCCCGAGTTAATCGACGACCGGCTCTTCCCATTCCGTATTGAATTGCAGATCCGCCAGACGCGCGTAGAGTTCGCTGTCGCGGATCAGTTCACTATGGGAGCCCAAAGCCTCCAGGCGACCATGATTCAACACGGCGATGCGGTCGGCGTTTTTCACCGTCGCCAGACGATGAGCGATCACCAGGGTGGTGCGCCCTTGCATCAGGCGCTCCAGAGCCTGCTGCACCAGATATTCGCTTTGTGCGTCCAACGCGCTGGTAGCTTCGTCCAGCAGAAGAATGGGGGCGTCGGTGAGTATGGCGCGGGCGATGGCGATGCGTTGCTTTTGACCGCCGGACAAGCCAAGCCCGGCGTCCCCCAACCGGGTTTTGTAACCCTGTGGGAGCGCGGCGATAAATTCATGCGCGTTGGCGGCTTTGGCGGCGGCTTCGATTTCCTCCTGTGTGGCGTCTGGTTTGCCATAGCGTAAATTGTCTTCAATGGAGCCGAAAAACAGAGCTGGCGTTTGCGACACTAACGCGAAGCAGCGACGTAAATCCGTAGGCTCAAGCTGTCGAATATCCACGCCTTCCAGACGAATTTCTCCGGCCTTGCAATCAAAAAAGCGCAGCAGCAGGTCAAACAGGGTGGACTTGCCTGCGCCGGATGGGCCGACCAGCGCCAAGGTTTCCCCAGGCGCAACGTCCAGGTTCAGGTGATCGATGGCGTTGGCGTCCGGTCGCGCCGGATAGGAGAAACTGACATTGCGAATCGACAGATTGCCGGGGATCTGCTCAGGAAGGCTCTTCACGCCGAATTGCGGCGCGGCGATTTCATTCTTTGACTGCAGCAGTTCCACAATACGCTCCGCCGCGCCGGCCGCCCGTTGCAGTTCGCCTATTACCTCACTGACGGAGCCTACCGCCGCGCCTACCAGTACGCTGTAGAATACGAACGCCGCCAGCTCGCCGCCGCTGATGCGTCCTTGGATCACATCCAGGCCGCCGACCCATAACATAGCACCCACTGCGCCCAATACCAGAACGATGACGACCGTCACCAGAATGGCCCGTTGCACGATACGCTCCTTGGCGACGCTGAAGGCGTCTTCAACATGCTCTGAAAAGCGTTGTTTATCCAACTGTTGATGATTGTAGGCGTGGACGGTTTTGATTTGCCCAAGCACTTCGCCGATGTAGGAGCCGACATCCGCCACTTTATCCTGACTGCGTCGGGACAGACCTCGCACGCGCCGTCCGAATATCAGAATGGGGGACACCACTAAGGGCACGGAAATCATGACGATGGCGGTGAGTTTGGCGTTGGTGATGAACAGCCAGATGATCCCGCCGATCATCATGATGATATTGCGTAGCGCCACGGAGACGGAGGAGCCAATGACCGATTGCAGCAGGGTGGTGTCGGCAGTGAGGCGGGATTGAATCTCCAGCCCGCGATTGCTTTCAAAAAAGCCGGGATGCAGCTCGATCAGGTGATCGAACACCTTGCGGCGGATATCCGCCACCACTCTCTCGCCCAACCAGGTCACCCAGTAGTAGCGGGTGAAGGTGCCGAGCGCCAGCGCGACGATCAGGCCTAGAAAGATGAGCACATAGCGGGACAGCATCTGCTCGGACTGCGTCGCCAGACCCTGATCGATAAGCAGTCGTATGCCTTGACCAATGGACAGGGTAATGCCGGCGGTGAAAAACAATGCGCAGAGCGCGAATACAATTTGTCGTTTGTAAGGAAGAATAAACTCAAGCGTGGCTTTGAGCGCCCCGATGCGGGCTGTAGAAACGTCTTGCTGCATGGGCGGACCGTTGTGAGGTGGTCGGATAAAAGGTTGAAGTTATTTATGGAGGGAAAGTCGGGAAATTTAAAGAGGGAGAATGGAAAAAGAGAAGCAGATTAAAGGATAAAGACGGTTGAGGAGGAGATAAGGGCGACGTTAAGACGCATCGCCCTCGGCGCTCTTAGTCAGTGCGCTTAGTGACTTCCAACAGGTGGTAGCCGAACTGAGTCTTGACTGGACCCTGAACAGTGCCGACTTCCGCACTGAAAACCACTTGATCGAATTCTTTAACCATTTGACCTGGGCCGAACTCGCCCAGCTCACCGCCATTGCGGCCGGAGGGGCACTGAGAGTGTTCTTTGGCCAGAGCGGCGAAATCCGCTCCGTCTTCGATCTGCTTTTTCAGATCGTTGCACTGATCTTCGCTGTTTACCAGGATGTGACGCGCGCTAGCCCGTGCCATGGCAGTCTCCTCATATTTACGTGGGTTTAAACGGGCGCATTAAAGCACAGGAATTGAATGAATGCGAGGCTAAACGCCAGTGGCGTCACTCGGCCGATATGAATTGGCGTTAACCTGCCATTAACCAATTGATTCCTAGGCTTCCCACCACTTCTTCGGCGAATACTTTTTGCCGTACAGGAGCATTAAAACCACAAAAAATGAGGAAACTGAAATGTACAGTATTATTTTTTTGTTTTTGGCGGCGACGCTGATGATCGGTGAGGTCGAGGCGGCGGAAGTCGTTAAGTTTAAGCAGGACGCGTACGCAATTTCTGAAGCTGGTATAACCAGTCTGGTGTTGCTCTCCAAAGACGGGGTGTTGATTACAGACCCTGCATCCCCGGAAAGAGCGAAGGCGCTGCAAGCCGAAATCGCCAAGCTCACCGACCGTCCGGTGACCCACATCGTCCTGTCCCATGAGCATTTGGACCATGTTGGCGGTACAGAGACGTTTCCCGGTGCGGAAGTGATCTGTCACATCTCTTGTAAAGCCGTGTTTGATCTGGACGTCAGAGGCATGGCGCCAAAGAAGGTACATGCAGTGTTTGACGACCGGCACAGTTTTCAGTTTGGCGGACGCAAAGTGACGCTCATTCACGTCGGGCCGGCGGACGGCTTCGCCTCCACCATCATTCACTTGCCCGAAGACGGCATCGTCTACAGCGCAGACCTATACGCGGACAGGTACATTATCCCCGGCGTGTGGATGGACAACGACAACTATCTGGGCGTACTGAAAGCCCTCAGAATGATGCAGGACCTGAAACCGCAGATTGCGGTAAACGCACATTCAACCTCTACTTCCGTGCAGGCACTGGAGGAAAACGTAACCTTCGTGGAAGATCTCTATCAACTGGTCTCAACTCAGATTACCAACACCATAGCGACAAAAGGCCCCGGAGCGGTCATGGATAACATCCCCCGCTGGTCGCAAGAACTGAAACTGGACCAATACAACGACTGGAGCAACTACGTAACGGAATTTCCCGCTCATGTAAGGCGTATGGCGCTGTCTATTTATCATGGCGGGTGATATTCGGCTTTGATTGAGCTTTGCAGGGATGCAATGCTGAGGAGGATTGTAATAGTTTGGTGAATGGCCGTTAGGCATAGTCCAATCAGAGAATTGTCTGATTGGCTAAATAAAATACAATCCCGCGCTTTGTATCTTTTTGTATACCATTCACTCTTTTTCCCAGAGCCGCTATTTCTGAGATTGGCCCGGAATTGAAGTATCACAAGGGATGTATTCGGCATGCTTTATCACTTTGTCGCTATGTTGTGTCCGGTTTTGACGTTTGGTGCTCGTTGATGACGGCTAAACCCTATTTGCAGCAACTCAGATGGCGCAGTCCGCAATTCTGCTACTACTATGCGATTCTTGATTGCGCGATCGATAGTCGGCTTTATCCAGCCATTAAACGCAGTGGCTGCCAGCATTCCAGCCTGTTCTGGCCACACGCCAGTGAAACATTGTTATCCGCCTCGCCTCATGTTGTAACTTTAACCAGCCGTTTTGCTTCATGGGTATTTGAGCAAGGATGGGGAAAAGGGTGGGGCATATATCTCGCTTCCGATAAATCTTTACAAGAAGTTGTCCGTCACTTTCGACGAGTTTCAAAAGTACGTGGACCCAATCATGAGAACTGGTACTTTCGCTATTATGACCCTCGCATCTTGCGTGAGTTTCTCCCAACTTGCGACGAGGGGCAGCTCGAAAAGCTGATGGGCGAGATTGGCGAGTTTTGGATGGAGGACGAAGATGCGAATTTCTGGCTTAAGTTTGAACGGGATCGAAATGATCTTATAACAAGTCGAGCACCTGTCTCCGAGGATGAAGAACTTACACGCTCCCGGCCCACGCTGATCAATGCGCAACGGCGGCATGTGGAATATTTCTCTAGTTCCACATTTAAAATCAGGCGGGATCAGATAGAGAGGCTACGTAGCTCTGTCTACAAGTCTTTTATTCGCACTTTGGAAAACGACTTTCGCGAAGCCTACCCACAAAGATTACAGCACTACTCAGAACTCGAATTGCGCACCCGCATAAGCGACGCCCTTATTCAGTTTAAGCGTTTAGGTCTGCAAGCGCGTCGCGACGCCTATTACTACATAAAAACGTGCGTTTTTTTGGGATGGGATTTCATGGATAAACCAGACAACCAGTGGATCAAACGGGACTTTCTGGAGAAACGAACATTAGGCTCGATCAGCGACAGATTTAAAGCATTTTACGACCACTGGCGCAACGCCAATATGCAAATAGAGGATATGGTTTCATGAGTGGAAAGAGTGATGCTATAGACGCTAAGGCTGCGAACCAGTCTGGTAATGTGGATGACTTGGCGGGCTCCTGTCCACTACAGAAGTTTTCGGAGGATAAACATACTCTTGAATTGGTCTGCGAACTCCAAAATAGCCAACCTGCCGCTGGTCTGCCGTACAAAGTGACGGTAGTCGCAGATGGCTCTGTATACACAGGCGTTTTGGATGGTGGGGGTGCGGCCAAGCTTTCGGATTTGCCCGCCAGTGACGTTGAGGCCGAGTTTGGCGAGGCGCCGGATGAGGGGGCAATTAATGCTGCTAGGAGTCAGATCGCCTCAGCGCTTGAGGGTATTCTTATAGAAGAAAAGGAAGAGGCTGCTAGGAGAGATGAGGCGTTTTCGAAACTGAGTATTCTCCAGAAGAAAACAGATCTGGAGAACCGTGTTGCAAAGGGCATTTTTGACGCTGGCGTTGGAATGTTGGAGTTCCTTGACAATGTACTTGATCTTGCTAGTCCCAACGCTGTGCTCAATCGGGCAATCAAAACCTCATGGGAGTCTTATAACACTGAAACTGATGACTGGAAGTCTGACTTTATAAAGAACTTTGATAAATCTAATCATGACGCTTTAGTTAAAGCCTTAGGCTTTGATCCAAATATGATTACACCTGAGCTGATAGCTGAGGCTCAGGAAATCGCTTCCTTTGTATACGAAGATGAAGAAACCCAGGCTATTTTGGCGTCTTTTGCAAAAGAGTTCGCCACGTCACAACATATCACCGAGCTGGCGGAGTTCGCTGGAGGTGGTGCGTTTGAGATTGTGCTGGCCGCTTTGTTAGCTTCTGCAACTGGTGGTGTGGGGGCGGCAGGGATGGCTGTCAGTAAAGCGCGCTTAATGCCAAAACTCGCCAAGCTTGGTGAGTTACTCCGTAATCTAGCCAAACAGCTTAAGAAAAAGTACCGCTTTATCAAAAAGAAAGGCAGTACAAATGGCTCCGTCGAAGCCAAGCTTAATAAACCTGCTAGTGTTGAGGCTCCATCTATTAGCGAAGTGACGGACGGGGAGACGGTTGTGGAAGTCTCGGGGATTGAGCCCTCTTCTGACTTGATATATGGCTCGGGATCGGAGGAGGGGGGCAATAAGCTAGGCACACCACCTCAAAATAAAATCACCACAAAAGATTTTGAGTTGCTTCATAAAAAAGGGAAGGATACGTCTAAACTTGAATCAATAGTGGTCTCCAAGGAGGATCTTGTAATAAAAGAAATGGGAGATCCACGAGATATTGAGGTTAAGATAGACGATAAAAATGTGCTTGGGAGTATCGCGGTGTATGATTATGGTCCTGAATTTGTAATTGAAAATATTACTGACGATGAAAAGGTTATCCGGCTGAAAGATGGTGAGTCTATAACGGATTTCTTTTTAGAGTTGGGTATTGATAAATACAAGAGTGTTATGGGGGTTGATGTTGATCCTCCAAATATGAACGGATCTTTGATGAGTAAAAATAGTGATAATTTTAAGAGAGAGTATATCGCAATTAAACTAAACCATAATGAAGGTTTTCTGGATGAGGGTGAAGCCATGAGGGAGGCAATCAAGAAAATGTCATTTGGTAGGGCGAGAGACAAATTAGGGTATTCTGAGTTTGACTTTGAGGTATTTAAAAAAGAGGATGTATATATAAAAATGAAAGACGGTAGTGTCGAAATTGTTGAAGATGTGCCCTCTAAGTTTAGGATAATCTCAAAAAAGCCTCAGTGAGGAAAGAATGAAAAGTAGCGTGGTTTTGAAGATAGAAGAAAAGTTAGGTAAGGAAGTTTATTGCGAGCCAAACTCTATTATGGACTTAAGAAAAATTCCTGATGATCTGATACAAGATTTGAGGCAGGTTGTATCAAAGGTTTCTGAGCTTAATATTTGTATGTATCTGAAAAGCATCTGTGATCATTCACAGTCAGTTCATTTGGAAGAGTTTGTTGAAGATGTTATCTGTGAAGGTAAAGATCATAAGGTATGGGGGAGTATAGTAAATTTAGCGGTAGATCTTCCACTAGATAAGCTCGTTACAATGGGCAATGATGAGTTTTTTGAGTTATTAGTGGGGGATGGAAACGTTTCTGATGTCGTGCGCGTACTGCCTAAAAAAGCTCGAACTTACAGCCCTGTTTCTTCAGGTGGAGCTCTGATTTATACAAAAAAAGACCATGATTATCGCGAGCTTCCACCGAAAGGACTTGTAATCGTTGGTGATAAAGCTGTTGAGCCTGTATTGGACATAAATATAGCCTACCGAAGAAACCTTGCGGCTCGACTGTACAATAAGATTTCTGGATTTGGTTCTTTAGATAAAGCGCTTACCGGTTTGGATTTACTCAGATTCTCATTTCCTGGCATAGACGACAAGGCATTCTCTATTGATGCAGTAAAGGCTGCCAACGGATTAATAGCTGAGCTTCGTGAAGGTCTGGGAGCAAATGATATTGCTGGTTTCACTGCGACGGACGCTCAATATAGGTAATCTTTTGGTGTTCCAAGCTTTTAATCTCCTCACAAATTAGGCTGGAATGAGCTCTGAGATGGCCCGGAAGTTGTTCGAAAAAGCCTTTTAGCGCATAGGGTTGGCTAGTCTGAATCTGACAGACCCGCTGTGAGAGACTAATAGCTGATCTAATTTGCTTTTCCCCCAATCGCCATCTAAGAATAGGGTGTGCGTAAGCATGCGTGGTCGCTCAGGATGATGGCGACGGCCTCGGTTATGACAAGAACACATCACAAAGAGATTGGCTCTCCCTTATGAAACGGATCTATTTCATTTCCCTTTTGGCGGCGTCTTTGTCGCTGAGTGCATGTCATGCGGATGTTGAGTTGAAGGAGGACGCCACCAAAGCTAAAGCCGCTCTGGTGGGCGTTTGGCAGGGCGATGGCAGCGCGGATGACGAGGGTAATTATTCGGGGCTGGAGGAGTATTGGAAAATTACGCGGACAGCGGACGGTCGTTTTGAGCAGGAATATCTGTCCATGGATATATCTGCGAAAAAGTACACGCTGGCGCTTGAGAAAGGCGCATGGGACTACGAAGGCGGTATGTATTTGGAAACTTATGACGACGGCAAGTCCAACTCGTTCCGGGTGATTTCTATTACCGAGGACACCTTTCAATATAATTTCCCGCAGGACAGCGATGACTTCTTCATCGAAGAAGGCAAAGCCGACAGCGGTTTTGAGTTGATCAAGCCGCCGCCGGAATTCGCCAAAGCGGATTAAGCTGGCTCGACATGACTCTCGCGCCAGGACTTCAGGCCCAATAATTTCTCGCCAAGCGGCGACAGGCGGGCTTGCGGGTAGCGCGTTTTCTCCCACTCTCTGGGATCGCCGGGAAATGCGAATCCCTGAGGAGGCGTGTGCTCACGCCATGAGTCCACTCGCCACTGCCGCATTTCTTCATCAGACTCATTCGCCGGCGCCATAGAGATGTACTGGGCCATACGCACCCGGTCAGATTGGTTGGGACGAATGCCATGGGCCAACAGGCTGTTGAAGATAAGCAAGTCGCCCTTGCGCATTGGGATGAACTCCGGCTCATAGCCCGTCAGATCGGGAACCCAGGGATCGCGGCCGGCAGGTTGGCTTTGTTTCCATCGCTCGAAGTCATGAAAAAGTTGCGGTACGCACTGAAAGCCGCCGCAACGTTCGTCCGTATCGGACAGCGCCAGCACGCCTTGCACGCCAATAGGAGGCGGAACCATTGTCGAATCTGCGTCCCAATGGATGAATCCGCTGAATTGACGGCCATCGCGATTGGGCGTATTCAGATTGGCGCGGTCAATGGTGACCCATAAATCTTCTCGGTCCCATATATCCACAAATGCATCATAAACACGCTGTGTCTGACGGCTGACCCATAACGCCTGATGGTGGTAACACTCCACCATGCCGCTGTTATTGAGTTCCTTCATTTCATGCTGACGTAATTGCGGTTTGCTCCAGGTGGCGGCGTCCTCTGGGTCCATTTCCGTAAACTCCCAAAGCAATGATTGCACTGCCCGCACCTGTTCCGCATCCACTGCATTGGGAATGATGACATACCCCCAGGCGCGCCAGAACTCAAAATCGGATTCGCTGAGCACGCGCAAAGGAAGCTGTTTGCGAATATCTTTCAGCTGCACGCCGCAGGGATCGGAAACGCTGCGATTACCGGGAGCTTTATATTCATCACGCTGTTTCATATTGTTATCTCCTGTTCTTGCCTACGCTGATGCTGATTGGGAATAGGACTATTCTGCTTGGCGTAACCCGGGGCAGGTTGTGGAAATAGGGCGGAGAATGATACTTTTCGGTCATTCTAATTAAATATATGGCCAGAATAGTATGACCCTCATGGTTGTTTTGCGATGATGGCCAAACAGTTCAGCGGTGCGGCGAAAGGCTATGAAAGCGCTCTATGAAAAAGTCAGATATCCGGAGGACGCGTCATGGCGCTTTTTTCTGCGTCAGCTGGACGAACTGCCGTTTCAGTGGCATTACCATCCTGAATACGAGCTTACCTACACTCTGAATAGCGCCGGTCAACGTTATGTGGGCGATCATGTGGATCGCTACGAATCCGGCGATCTGGTATTGATAGGGCCGAATCTGCCCCATAGCTGGCGCTCCTCGCAACGGCCTGATGAAAAAGCGCCGCATACGGTTTACGTGCTGTGGTTCAATCAGCAGTGGGTGGATCGCTTGTTGGAGAGTTTTCCCGAATATGGCGATGTGGGCGAATTACTCAGGCAAAGTCGACGTGGATTGCGCTTTCGACCAGCGGACTACTCAGTGGTGGATCGACTGTTTAAAGGGCTTCCAGAGCAAGACCCACGGAGTCGTCTGCTTACCTTGCTTTCGTTACTGGGGGATCTGGCGCAGACGCCTTATCGCCCGCTGGCGTCGGCGAATTTTTATTCCGGCGCCACTAATCGGCGTGAACAGGATATCCTGGACGGTATTTTGGAGGCCGCCCATCAGGCGTTCGCCGATAAGCTGACGATTGGCGATATGGCGCGACGACACAACATGAGCGTGAGCAAATTCAGCCGCTTCTTCAGTAAGCACATGAATCAAAGCTTTAATCAGTATTTGACCCAGATTCGCCTGGGGCAGGCCTGTTCAAAACTGATCAATACCGCGGCGCCGATAGCGCTTATTGCAGAACAGACCGGGTTTAATAATCTTTCCAACTTCAACCGTTTGTTCAAGAAGCATAAAGGCGTGACGCCGCAAGGTTTTCGCAAACGTTTTACTGCAGCGGGGCAATGACGTGCGTATCGCATTTGATCTGGATGACACCCTGATTCCCACCACGGGCCCCTTTGTGGTTGGGGAGCGTCGACTTGGACCGCCAGCAGGATTATGGTTCCGTGAAGCCTTGCGTACCGGAGCGCCGACGCTCATGCAAACCCTGGCCAAAGATCATGAAATCTGGATATACACCACCTCTCTGCGTAAGCCCTGGCTTGTTAAGGCTTGGTTTCGTCTGTGGGGCGTCAGATTGGGGGAAGTGGTCAACCAGGACGATCATCGTGAAGCGGTCGCCGCTAATCAGCGTTACTCTCGCTTCAGCAAGGCCCCCAGGCTGTTTGGCATTGACCTGATGATTGACGACTTGCCCGGTGTGGGAATTGAGTGTGAGCGGCAGGGATGTCGCTTCGTGATCGTGGCTCCTGACGACCCAGAGTGGGTGGAAAAGGTACTGGCCAGCGCCCAACAGCATTACTGAGCAGTGTGTAGATAAGCTCACTTGGCTGCACGGGAGATAGACGTCAGGCGCTATCGGCGTTGGCGGAAAGGGAACCTGGATAGGATTAATAGTAAACAGGCGGTTATAACTATGAAGGTATTGGAGACAGAGCGTTTAACGCTTCGGTGGCTGCAGCTGGAGGATGACCATTTTATTTTGGCGCTGTTGAACGATCCATCATGGATACGCTTTATCGGCGACCGTGGGATAAGAACGCGGGAGGGCGCGCGTCAGTATATCCAAAATGGTCCGTTGGCGATGTATGAAAGGGAAGGATTCGGGCTCTATCTGGTGGAGCTTAAGCAGGATGGCGCTCCAGTCGGCATGTGCGGATTGATCAAGCGGGAAGGGCTGGATGATGTGGATATAGGATTCGCTTTCATGCCTCAGTTCCGTTCGCAGGGGTACGCCTACGAGGCGGCCAGGGCGGTGCTGGATTACGGCGCGACTAAACTGGGAATGAGCCGCATTGTCGGCATTGTGGACCAGAGTAACGCCAGCTCGATTCGCTTGTTGGAGAAAATCGGCATGGCGATGGAGAAGACCACCCGACTTCCCAATGACGATGTCGACTTGTTTCTGTATGGCGTTAACTTCTCCTGACTTTTTTGATGCTTTTGGCTTGTCTCAGGTAAGCTGGCGGCATAACTCCAGCCAGTTTTCGATGCCGGCGCTGCGGTACTTTTCTTTATGCAGAATAAAGTAGAAGCGGCGCTGGAAGTTCCGATGCGGCGCCTCCAACGGCGCCAGACTACCGCGCTTGAATGCGTCCACCAGTGTCACCCGCGACAGACAACCAATGCCCAGCTTGGCCTCCACGGCGCGTTTTATTGCCTCGGTGTGCTGTAGCTCGATGGAGACCTTGAGGTCAGGAAGAATGCCGTGCATCGCCCATTCAAACGCCTGCCGTGTTCCCGATCCTCGTTCTCTTA
The DNA here is from genome assembly GCF_030719035.1 of Hahella sp. HNIBRBA332. Lineage (NCBI taxonomy): Bacteria > Pseudomonadati > Pseudomonadota > Gammaproteobacteria > Oceanospirillales > Hahellaceae > Hahella > Hahella aquimaris. Next base: position 3,406,129 of record NZ_CP132203.1, on the reverse strand, counting down.
ATATCCAGCTGGCGCGCACCAGATCCTCGTCGCTCAGCACTTTCTTCTGCGCCAGCGGATGGTCGGGAGCGCAGAAGATTTTCAGCTCATCGTCGCGCCAGGGAATCACTTCCAGCTCATTGTGATTGATTTCCCCTTCCACCAGGCCCACATCTAATTCAAAATTAAGCACCTTGCCTGCGATAGTGGTGGTATTGGCCACCTCCAGGGATACCTTGGCGCCGGGATGTTGCTGCATGAAATCCGCCATGATGCTGACCGCCAGATAGTTACCGATGGACAGCGTGGCGCCCACTTTCAGTGATCCGATATCCGTATGCTGTTGAAAGTCCAACTCCAGGTCGCGAGCGCGCTCTATCAGCGCTTCCACCCGGGGACGCAGCATGCGCCCCAGTTCGTTGAGCTGGAGGCTTTTGCCGATGCGGTCGAACAATTGAATATTGAATTGGGACTCCAGATTACGCAGCGCGTCACTGGCTGCGGATTGAGACATAGACAGGCTTTTCGCGGCCTGGGTGATGTTCTCGAAGTGCGCGGCGGCCAGAAATATTTCCAATTGTCGCAGGGTGTAGTGCATTATCGATAAATCCGATAAGAGTTATTGAATAATCCTGTTTTACAGATAGATTATACTTGGGTTAAATATCGATCAATGAAAACTTTAGCGCCTTTATCAGGAGTCAATGCAGATTATGTCAGGAATGCGTAAAGAAACGGTCACCAGCGTGCGTCATTGGAACGACACTCTGTTTAGCTTTACCACCAGTCGCGATCCGTCTTTCCGTTTTAAAAACGGACATTTCATTATGATTGGCCTGGAGCAAGACAGCGGTCGCCCGCTGATGCGCGCCTACAGCATCGCCAGCGCCAACTACGAAGAAGAACTGGAGTTTTTCAGCATCAAAGTGCCTGACGGTCCTTTGACATCCCGTTTGCAGAAAATCAGCGTCGGCGATGAAATCATCATGAGCCGCAAGCCCACCGGCACCCTGATCGTGGATCACCTGCTGCCAGGGCGTAATTTATATCTGATCAGCACCGGCACCGGTTTGGCTCCTTTCATGAGCATTATCAAAGATCCGGAAACCTATGAGCGCTTTGATAAAGTCATTCTGACCCATGGCGTGCGTTATGTTTCCGAGCTGGCTTATCAGAATCTGATCCGCGAAGAGTTGCCGCAGAACGAATTCTTCGGTGAGCTCGTACAGGAAAAACTGATTTACTACCCCACTGTCACCCGTGAAGATTATCCCACACAGGGCCGTATCACTGACTCGATGGAAAGCGGCAAGCTGTTTTCCGACATTGGTTTGCCGGAGATGGACCCTGAGTATGACCGCTTCATGGTGTGCGGCAGCCCCAGCATGTTGAAAGACACCTGCGCCATCCTGGATTCCCGCGGCTTCACTGAGGCCCGCCAAGGCGAACTGGGACACTATGTTATCGAGCGCGCATTCGTCGAAAGTTGATTTATCCCCTTAGAAAAGCGATTTACGCAGCCTTCGGGCTGCGCCTTATTAGCTGCTCCGTACGTTAGTCCGGTTCTGCTATAGGGGCCGTCTGTTAGTGACCGCAGACGGCCCCGCCTTTTTCTGCATGCCGATTCCCTTCTTACACTCCTATTGTTGCAGCGTAGAACTGTTCAATCCGCCTTCGAGTACGATTGCAGGTGTTTAGTTATGCTTTTTCACGTCCACGTCCACGTCCACGTCCACGTCCACGTCCACGCTCATGGGATTCTTGCGCTCCACCCATAATTGCAGCGGGTTTGTAAGCTTTACATGTGATTGCCTCGTCTTACTTCCTCCACCAACACCGGATTATTTCTTTAATTTATTGATATTTAAAATAAAAATATAAGTTGGTCCAAGTCCTGATTATTACCTGTTGAGTTCGGAAACAAGTAAGGAGAAAGGATATGTTGTACTGGTCAATTGTATTTTTTGTCGTAGCGCTGGTAGCAGGCGTACTTGGATTTACCGGTATTGCCGCAGCGACTGCCGATATTGCACAAATTCTGTTCGTTATCTTTCTGGTGCTTTTCGTGATCAGCATTATCGCCGGAGGATTCCGCAGAAACCGATTATAGGCTTGTATTGAGAACCTGAGGAAAGACAGCGGTAGGACGCCGCCAATGAAACAAAATAACTGTTAGGAAACGAGGAGATGACGATGACTACATTCACCGACCTGTTGAAGGCGATGGTTATAGCCGCCCCGTTGGCTTTTTCACTAACCGCTTGTGATGCGGGCGATGGCGAAGCGGAGCAAATCGGCGAAGAGGTGGACAGAGCTCTGAATGACGCAGGCAACAGACTGGAAGACGCATGTGAAAGCGTTAAAGAGGGCGTCAACGCAAGAGACCAGGATTGTTAAGAGCCTATGACGTAGTAAAGAGTCCTGGCGGAGTGGGGCCGCCGATGAACTCGTAAGTGAGCTGATCGGCGGCCCTTTTTATGGCTGTGAAGCGGATTGGGATAACGGGATTTTCAGGAGGCGCAACCTTTGCGCTATAAATGGTAACCACTATGCAAGTAGCTGAAATAAAGAGACATAACGTTCCTACGGTAGAGCGTAAGCTAGTGATGCTGGTTAACCTCGGCTCCGGCAAGGGACGTTCTGGAGATTCAATGGCGCAGTTGGAGTCAGCGCCGGCGAGTGTAAGAGATCGGATACTGTCTACGCACAGCATTCGTCAGGGCATCGGCCTGCAGGAAACCATCCGCAGGGCGGCGCAGGAAGCGAGGCAGAACCAGGCCGTTCTGGTCGTGGTTGGCGGAGACGGCACGATCAACGCCGCCTTGCCTCACATCCTGGAGCAAGGGGTGACCTTCGCCGTTGTTCCCGGCGGCACTTTCAACCTGTTTGCGAAAGAGCATAAGTTGCCGGAGAACTTTGCGGAAGCCCTGGACGTCGCCCTTAATGGCGTGGTTAAGGCGATTCCTTTATACCAGGTCAACGACATACTGTTCGCGGTTAACGCCAGCTTGGGACTGTACCCTCGTATTATTCAGGCGCGTGAATCTCATCAGAAGCGATTTGGGCGGTTTCGCTGGGTGGCGTTTTTGTCAGGCGTGTGGACCTGCCTGACCCAGGCCAGGCCGCAACGGATGAAATTAACGTCGGAAGGTCTCTCCCGCGCCATCAATACGCCGCTGCTGTTCAGCACCATCAGCCATATGCAATTGGAGCTGTTGAACCTGCAGGATGTGAAAGCGGCGGATGATCAGGGTTTTGTCGCCATTGTGCTGAAAGCCAAGGAGCGTCTGCAGTTGATGAAGTTGCTGGGGCGTATGGCGTTAGGCATGCCGGAGAGTCCTGAGTATTATGAATATATGGTTTGTCGGGAATTGGAAATCAGCTCTCACCGCAAGTCGTTGCGGATAGTGGTGGACGGTGAGATTCGTAAAGTATCGACGCCCGTGAGGATGCGGGCGCTGCCAAGCGCCGCTCTGTTCGTGGCCCCGCAGAAACCAGAGAAAAACGCCAAATGATTCGTTATGCAGATTATTCAGCTATCTGATCCCCATTTCGGAACGGAAGACTGGAGCGTACAGGAAGCGTTGGTGAAGACCCTCAATGACATGCGCCCCGAGTTGCTTCTGTTTTCCGGCGATATTACCCAGCGCGCCACCCGCCCTCAGTTCGCCGCCGCGCGGGCCTTTTTGGAGAGAATTGAGGCGGAACATGTACTCGCCGTGCCGGGAAATCATGACATCCCTCTGTTTAATCTCTGGAGCCGTTTGACGGCCCCATATAAAAAATATTGTGAAATCTTTGGGTCTAATCTGGAGCCGGAATTTGAGAATAATCTGGCGCTGGTCGTAGGAGTAAACACCACTCATAAATATCGCCACGTGGATGGGGAAATCAGCCCGCAAAGAGCGGACGCCGTGGCGCGCCGTCTGGCCTCCGCGCCTGACAAACTGCGGGTTGTGGTGGCGCATCACCCTTGTCAGGTGGTGCTGCCGTCCGACCAGAAAAACCTTCTCATTGGCCGCGAATATGCGTTGAAATCCTGGATCAAAGCTGGGGTGGATCTGGTGCTTGGCGGCCACATTCACTATCCCTTCATTTTGCCTCTGCGAGAAAGCTTTCCAGAGGCTCCATCGGGTGTTTTCGTCATGCAGGCGGGGACGGCGACGTCGACCCGTATTCGCAGCGGAAAACCTAATTCTTTCAATCGCATAGTGGTGAGACGTGACCGTCGTCTAACGCTGCTTGAGCGTTGGGATTATGACTCTGCGACAGAACGTTTTCGCGTCGCCTTGAAGTTTTCACCCTGGGCGAACGAACCCTCGCGCCAGGTTCAGGCGACCTCCTGCTGAATCAGCTAATATAGATAGTATTCATTCAACCGCTTATAATGGCGCCCGTTATAAAGCCGGCCCCGGTTTTTAATATCTATCTGGTAAGACCGCTGAATCTTAAGGAGTAGAACCAAGTGACGTCTGTATTACCACGCTGGACATGGTGTTGCATCTTGTCCCTGTGGGTGACGATGACCCAGGCGAGCCCGATCGCAGGCTTGCCGTCGCAATTGTTGGAGTGGGCCGCCGGCCAGCCATTATCTTTTCCCTCTCAGCAAAAAATGCTGCATCCCGCCGAAGTCCGGCAGATTTACGATATGAGTTTATACAAGCCCGTTTGGTTTGCGGATGAAACCTTGACGGAGCGCGCCTATGCATTGGTAAGGACGTTGGAGCATACCGATCAGGAAGGCTTGCCGTCGCAAAGATACCACACCTCGGTGTTGTCAGAGCTGTTGGGTCAATATCGGGCTGCGCCAGAAACGTTTGGGCGCGCATTTGAGTTGGAGTTATTACTGACGGACGCCATGGTGGCGCTGTCCAGCGACCGTCTGACCGGCCGCTTCGACCCCAGGTCGATCGATTCCGTCTGGCGTGAAGAGCGCACAACCGGCGAACTGGCGCCTCGCCTCTATCAGGCGATTGCAGAGGATCGTCTGTTGGAGGATATGAACGCCATGGTGCCGACGCCGGAAGTGTACAAAGGTCTGTCGCAACTGCTGACGGATCTGCGCGAAACGGAAGCCCAAGGCGGTTGGCCCATGGTGTCCTACGGTCCGACGCTGCGGCCTGGACAATCTGATTCGCGAGTCATTGAATTACGCCGTCGCTTGATCGCCAGCGGCGACATGGAACGGCCTGTGATCGATACCTCAGCGGGCGATGATGAGACCCTTTTTGATGAGGGCCTGGTGAAAGCCGTTCGCTTTTTCCAGCAGCGTCATGGCCTGAAACCGGACGCTATCGTAGGAAAAGAAACCCTGGCGATGCTGAATACGCCGATTTCCGAGCGTATCGAACAGGTGCGCAGCAATCTGGAGCGTCGTCGCTGGACGCCAACGAATCTGGGCGACCGTTATGTGGTGGTGAATATCGCCGATTACCGCCTGGATCTGGTGGATCACGGCCGCACCGAGTTAAGCATGCGTGTGGTGGTGGGTAAGCCTTACCGGCGCACGCCCGCTTTCAGTGGTTTGATGACTTATCTGGTGGTGAACCCACTGTGGGAGGTGCCCACCCAGATTGCCGAAGAAGATATGCTGGAGCGTTTTATCGAAGACCCGGAATTTATCAACAAAATGGGATTCAGGGTATACAAAGGCTGGGGACGGGAAGAGGCTGCGCTCGACCCGGAAACCATTAACTGGGAAGAAGTCAAAGGCGGCAAGTTCCCCTATCGGCTGCAACAGGCGGCGGGCCCGATGAATGCGTTAGGACGTATCAAGTTTATGTTTCCCAATGAATTTAATGTGTATCTTCACGATACGCCGAGCAGAAGCTTGTTCTATAAATCACAACGAGCCTTCAGCTCAGGCTGCATCCGTCTGGAGCGGCCCCTGGAATTAGCCGCTGCCTTGATCGGCAGTAAGAGAAAAACCGGCATTGAGCTGGACAAAATACTCGCGTCGGGAGAGCCGACGACACTGCGTTTACCGAGCCCGGTTCCAGTGCATCTGCAATACTGGACCGCCTGGATGGATGACTCCGGCGTAGCGCAATTCCGTAAGGATGTATATGGAAGAGACGCCCGACTGCAGATGGCGTTTGAAGGAAAGACGCTGGCGCCGGAGGATAATGAATGGTTAGAGCACTAACGGTCATTACGCTCTGTCTGCTGATGACCCGTGCTTTTGGATTTGAACCCGGTAAAGTCGACTTCAGTATCAGCTTCAAAGGCGAAACCAGTGACTATCGGGTTATGTCCGCATTTCTACAGGCGTCAGAAGAATTTGTCTTCAAAATTAATCTGCCGGAGAGCGAGCAGATTGAAATAAGCGGCCAGGGCGATGTCGTCAAGGAGCCGGGCGATCGTTATCGCTGGAACGCTCCTGCGCATCCCGGGGTCAGTCGCTTGACCATTCGCAGGCCATCCACTGGGGCGCAAATCACCTTGAACCTGTTTGTTCTGGTGCCGGCGAACCAAGTTGAAGAGGGGATGTTGAATGGCTATCAGATAGGTCACTATCCTAGTGAGGCCTATCTCAATCAGGCTATCTATCTTCCGCCTCCCGGTTATCTCGAAGTCACCAAGGACATGCTGGATATCGAACTGACGCCAAATTATCGTTTGGAACAGTTTCTATGTCGGCAACCCTCAGAGTTCCCCAAGTTTCTGGTGCTGAGGGAAAAGCTGCTGCTCAAGCTGGAGTATTTGACAGAGCAGGTGAATGTGGCGGGTGTGCCGGTTTCATCGTTCGTTATTATGAGCGGCTTTCGCACTCCGTACTACAACACTTCCATTCGCAACGCCATGTACAGTCGCCATCAGTGGGGTGGAGCGGCGGACGTCTTTATCGATGAGGACCCCAAAGACGGTAAAATGGATGACCTGAATAAGGACGGTAAAGTCGACAAGAACGACGCAGAATATCTGGCGCAGCTGATTGAGCAGTTTGCCGAAACGCCGGAGTACAAATCCTTCATTGGCGGTTTGGGCGTATATTCCGCCAATAGCTACCACGGGCCATTTATCCATGTGGATGTGCGAGGCGCAACGGTCCGGTGGTAAGCCGGGACGCGGAACTGTCGTCCAATATGGGCTTTGAAGCAAATCTGATTGTTATCATTCTGACAGCGAAAAAAGCCCGAAGCCGTGAGGCTTCGGGCCCTGTTGACGTCTATGCGCATGGAATGCAGTTATTTAGTTGATCATCAACTTGTTTTTAACGGAATCCACATTGTCGACATTGCTGGCGAGTTTCTCGGCAAGGTCCTTCTCAGCCTCTGAATCCACCGCGCCATTCAGCGTTACCACGCGGCCCTCTGTATCTACATCTATATCAAGACCGGCGACCGACTCGTTGGCCAGTAGCTTCATTTTTACCTTAGCGGTAATAGTGGCGTCAGCCACGGAGCTTTTAAAACTCTCGTTATCCGCGTTTTCCTTCTTGGCCGGTGTGGAGGCTACCTGCAACTGGTTATCCACATCCTTGACGCCTTCTACGCTCAGGGTGATCTGTTCCGCCAGCTCTTTCTCCACCTCTGAACTGACTGTTCCCACCAGGGTCGCGTTGGAGCCGTTTACGGATGCGTCAATTTCGAACGCGCTCAGGTTCTCGTTGAACAAAATGGCGGTTTCAATCTTGCCTTCAGTCCAACCGTCCTTGAAATATTTCTTCGCATCTGCACTCATCTCTTCCGCTTGCTGACTAACAGTCTCTTCCGTTTTAACTTTATCGCCAGCTGCGTAAGCGGGGGCCACGGTCATCGCGCCAGCCAGGGTCGCAGCAATAAGAGCAGCATAAGCAGGTTTCTTCGTAAAAGTTTTTGGCGTCTTCATAACGATCTCCTTTTCTATCTTTTAAAGTCCCGGTTCTCTTTCGAGACCGGGTAACAGGTCTCTATGCCTCGTTGTCACTTAAGAGATTGCTAGAAGCGTGCCAAGTTATTTTTACGGATTTTAGCGCTTTTTATGCGCATATTGTCGCAATATTGCGCAACTCTCTCGTTTGATTGGTAATCTTGGGTAAAAGGCTTGCAGAACTTACAAAGTATTGGGTTAGCTTGATCGACTGGAGCGAGCGCCTCTTTTAGGTCTGCTAATTACCTGAGTAAAGCCGACTTCGGCGCTTGGTATCGCTTTGGCGGATCAGTTGTGTCGGTGTCAGGCGCGTACGAAAAAATCGCCACTACTGCTATATTGGTGATAATAACCATAAGCGAAAAACGCCCTCTGGTATGACCCTTCCACTCAGTAATCAGCGCATAGCCAAACGCCACAGCAAGCCTCTTTTATTCCTAAGAGACTCCTGTTTGCGGCGCTGCTTTAATCGAGTGAGGCCTAATAATCTGTTCTATAGCGTTATCGTGCTAGTAGTCTGTCTTGCTTTATTCCGCGTCGCTGAAGCGGCGGAGCGCCAAGTGGTGCTGGCCGCGACCGAGTACCCTCCTTATTACGGTGAGCATTTAGAGAGTAAGGGGTTTATTACGGAGATTATCTTCACCGCCTTTCAACGAGTCGGGTATGACGTGGAAGTGAAGTTTTTACCCTGGAAAAGGGCGTATGGTATGGCGCAGGCGGGGGATTTTGATGGGGTCTACACTGGGTGGTATCGAAAAAACAGGGAGCAGTGGTTTGAGTATTCAGACCCTCTTCCAGCTAACGAACTAGGCTTTTACGCACTGAAAGAGCGTCATATTTCCTATGACGCACTGATTGATTTACAGCCATACAAAATTGGCGTGGTGCGGGGCTATGTGAATCCCCCTGAGTTTGAACAGGCCAGATTGGATACCATAGAGGTCACCGAAGATCGCCAGAATCTTCTTAGCCTCTCCCGCGGCTGGATTGATCTTGTGCTGATTGATAAGTTTATGGGGCAGTATATTATCAACACGGAATTTCCCGACTCCGCCAACAAGTTCATCTGGCTCGACCCTCCGATCAAAGTGGAAAATCAATACCTGATGTTCTCCAGGAAAACGAAGAACTTTATGAAAACCTCCCAAGACTTCAATCACGGCTTAAAGCAATTGGCGCAAGAAGGTAAGATTGATGCGATTATTTCCAAGCACCGTTTGCTCTGGGTAACCTCAAAAAGAGAGTGAAAGACGTTCGCTTTGGGTAATGCGTAACGGTAGTGAGCGTGCGAGTCGTTATGCTTTCTGGCAACAATCATGCTGAATAGGACGGATTAACATAAGTGGACATTGAACTTACCGCTAAAGAAAAGCTGGACGAGCTAAGTGAGCGTTTGGGATGCAAGCTCGAAATACGAAAGCTCTGGCCGGATGAGTTTAATCCAGGCTTTTATTTCCGGTTTTATGGTTTGGTCGCCGATACTGTGCTAATGAAGGTCGAAGTGGTTGGTTCGTATTATTTTGGACTGCGAAATGGCGAAAGGATTGAAGAAATAGATATCTTTCCTTTCGTCAATGGAGAGAGAGTTTCCCCGTGTAATACCGAACATTATCTGTGGATGCATCGCGGCTCTATACGATGGGACTCTGTCGAAATGGGGTATGAATGCAAATACTCTATGGCTGAGCTGCTGCTTGATTCCTAATATCTGGTTGATGATCAATATGCATAGTAACCTGTATGTGCTTTTAGTATGTCTGAAATAAAACCGAATAGAGTAAAGGCGAATAAAGAGCTTTGGCCTGAAACCATAAAAAACTCTCATGACTTCCATAACCCACTATTTGATTTTTATTACGACAGTCAGTATGTGTGCAGGAAATGTAAAAAGACGACTATCTGGTCTGCGGAGCAACAAAAGTACGAGATAGAGGTGCTGAAAAAAGATTATTACGGAAAAGTTCTCTGTGAGCCCTGCTACGAAAAATATAATTCACTGAAGGGAAGGATTCGTGAGTATGAAAGGTTGTGGTTGATGGAAACGGAATCCAGTAAGGCTCATGCAGGGTATATAGCAAAATGGCTTGCTGATATTCAGGAGTTTAAAGCATACACAGATAAATATAGCCGGGGCATGGAGCATAAACTGCGCCGGTTGTTGGAAGTAAGTCAATGAATTAAGGGTGGGCTACATCATGAGCAACCAATATGAGATTGTTACGGTTGAAAACGATGTCCTAATTGTGGCTGTAGAGGGTTATGGTGATAGATATATTCTCTGGCAGAGAGGGTTGACTGAGGATACTGGTTCCGAGGATGGAATCTATTTTGAGTTTGATGATCAAATTAATGGCGGATTTAACTGCATAAAGAAATGCGTGGTCGCCAACGATGGTATTCGTGTAGAGATGACGGATGGTAAATCGATGCACTTTTACTTCAAGGAAGGCTTCAACAGGTTCGAGGAATTGAAATCGGGCTTATTACAAATCTATCAAGGCAGTGAAGATATACTTGAGTTTGCTTTTTGAGTCGGCCGTCCTCATATCAGTGGATTAGAGGCTCAAGAGGACGGCTATCAATTTTAAGTTGTTCCCTGCATGCTGACTTAAGCCGCCGAGGACTCCATCTCTTCAGTGCGAGCGCTGATGATCTGATCAAGCTGCAAGCCGCCTTTCGCCGCAAAATCCAGTGTGCGGATCGGGAAGGGGATGAGGATATCGGCTTCGTCCAGCGCTTTCTTCACCGCTACGACGCCTTTGTGCTGGGCGGTCATGAAGTCCACTTTTCCGGTGGGATAATCGATCCAATACCACACGACTAAATTGATGCTGCTGTCGCCGAACCCGGTGGCGAATACCTGGGTTTCCGTGCCGTTACGGTTGAAATTCAGAGCGTCGATGGCTTTGGTGATGACTTTGGCGGCTTTGTCGATGTCGTCGGCGTAAGAAATGCCGACCTGGATTTCGAGGCGGCGTTGACGGGTGATGGAGTAGTTTGTCAGTTTGTTGGTGAATACGGCTTTATTAGGAAGAATGACCCTTTGCCCTGAAAACGTCAGGATATGGGTATTACGCAGATTAATCGCCTCTACGGTTCCCATAATATCTGCGGTCGCCACAATATCTCCCACCCGAAATGGCTTGCGAACGCCCATAAATATCCCGGCGATAAAGTTCTCGGTGAGGTCCTGAAACGCAAAACCCAGCGCCAGACCAATGATCCCGGCCCCGGCGAGGAGCGAGGTGACAGTGCCCTGCAATCCTACAAAGCCCAGTGAGACGAAGACGCCGATCGCAACCAATACAATATGCACGATGGTGGAAAGCAGATTGGCCACTTCCACTGAGTCCAATGAACGCGTCAGCACCCGTCGGGTCAGGTTGGATAGGGCTTTGGCGATGTATAGAAACAGGAAGAAAAACACCAGGGCGACGATGGCGCTGGGCAGGTTGGCCAGTGCGGTTTCCGCCCATTCCTGAATGGAAGACCATACAATGTCGACGGCTTTTTCAAATTCTATTATGTCCATTGCTTAATCCTTAATCTGTTCATACAACAACTTCAACGATGTGGGCGAAGCCCCTCTACGTCCTGCAAACCTAACCAGTAACGCAGAAATCGTGCCGGTTTTAACCCTGAGACGGCGCAGCGCTCCACTGTCCTCTACTCATAAAAAAGGCCACCGGAGTGGCCAAAAAAAAGGAAGGTAGGATAAATGCGGAGGGTATCGTTTGGGTGGGATAGGGTGAGGATTACTCCTCAAGAAGGCTGCCCAACATCCAGACAGCCTGTTCGTGGGAAGCCAGTCTGTTGACCATAAGGTCCTCAGTCGCAAAGTCCTCGGCTTTTTGCGCCGCGGTGATGCATTTTCTACAGCTTGCGACTGTGCCCTCGTGGGCGGTAATCAATTCTTTAATCAAAGCCGTCGCTGTCCGCTCTTCTTTTGGAGAAATCGTGGAAAGCTCCGCCATGCGGGACAGGGCGCCGGGGGCTTTGTAGCCGATGGCGCGCATGCGCTCAGCGATATCGTCGATGGTTTCAGCGAGCTCTTTGTATTGCTTCTCAAACAGCTCATGCAGCGCGAAGAAATTCATGCCCCGGACGTTCCAGTGGGCGTATTGGGTGTAAAGATACAGGCTGTAAGTGTCGGCGAGCACGCGCGCCAGTTTGTCGGCGACTGAGTCCGCCTTGTTCTCTTTAATGCCCATATCCGGGGATGTAGCAGTCAGGTCGAGTTTTTTAGCGTGCTGATTCATAACCTCTCCTAGGTTTAGTTGCTTTCCCTGAATACAGCAGAAACCGGGCCAGGTTTTGAAAATATTTTTAAATTATTTATATATCAAATGGTTATGTGTGTATGAGGACATTGGGAGAGTAAGTTTTGTTCAGAAGAGCGCGCGCTGCGCCTGCAAGTTTTGCAATGGCTTTGCAAAACTTTCCCTGAGGAGGGCGACTCAGGCCCGTAGGCGTCGGCCTGAGCCTGAGTCGAGGGAAGAACTATTCGGGTTTGTTTTGCTCAAACTGTTTGAGCTGGCTGTCGCTGGCAGGTTTCTGATGCTTGGCTTTCCACTCATCGTAAGGCATACCGTAAACAATCTCTCTGGCCGCAGCGTCTTCCACCTGTTCGCCCCGTTCTTCCGCCGCGGCGCGGTACCATTTGCTCAGGCAGTTGCGACAGAAACCAGCGAGGTTCATTAGATCTATATTCTGAACCTCGGTGTTGTCCTGCAGATGTTTGACCAGTCGGCGAAACACCGCCGCTTCGATTTCGGTTTGGGTTTTAGAGTCCATAATTCAGCCTTGTTCTCAGTGAAGTAAAACGTACTTCCCAACGCTCTATTTGCCTGGCTGCCGTCAATAGGGCAGTTCGGCAAGTCATTGGCAAGTTCAACCGCAGATCAATATCCATTAGATACGGTGCAGTTCGCAGAAAATATGTGCAGATAAATAGAGGAACGCTATTTGTCTGCCGGATTGATAGTGTAAACGATTGATTCCGCTTCGTTGAGAGCGTACGGCGCAAGATCGCAACTCCAATTCGCTATGGCGCGTCGCTGTCAGAATTGGGCGGCGGTTGAAAACCTTCCGGCGTTTTGCCCTGAATGTGGTAGGCGAAGGCGATAATTTCCGCGATAACGCGATACAGCAACTCGGGTATTTCATCGCCGAGATCCAGTTGCGCCAGAGAGCGCACCAGCTCTGGGTTCTCGTACAAGGGAACGCCATGCTCCCGGGCGATGGCGATGATCTCCTCCGCGAGGTCCGCTTCGCCTTTGGCGGAGACCTTGGGAGCCTGTTTGCCATCGTAAAACAGGGCAATGGCCTGCTGAACGTCGCTTTGAGACGTTTCCTGGGAGTGATTGTTATGTGTATCCTGCTGTTTCTTTGTCATGCGCGTTCGTCGATCAGTTGGCGGGAAATCGGCGCGGAAGGCGTTGGCGGCGCGCCTTTACGCACAGCCAGGTCGCCGACTTCAAGGCCCCAATCCTGCAGACCTTTGCGCAGGCGCGGCAACTCTTCCGTAACCAAGCCGAGCGTCCTTTGCTCCATCGCCCAGAATGTGGCGGACACGGTTCCTTCTGTATACAGGACTTGGCTTTGCATGGGGCCGAGCCCCTCCAGGTCAAAGGCGAGTACGATTTTCCAGTGGCTTTTCTTGTTGTCTTTGGCTCCGCCGCGTTGTTCCTTTTCAAAGCGCATCTGAATGCTATCCATGCGTGGGGCGGCGACAGGCACCTCCACAAACCACACTTGCGCTCCGGTTTGGTCAGGACCAGCGCTGAGATTTTGCTGCAAGGCGTTCAATTGATGGCTGTGCAGACGCGCGGTGGCCTGCGCCAGAGCGCGCAACATTTCGCCGGCGTCCAAGTTGGCGGGCAGAGGAGGCCGTCCGCCTTCGCGCCCCATTGGCGGTGGAAATTGCAGTGGATGTCCGCCGGTCGCCATGCCCGGCTGCTCCGCTGTCTGTCGGGTCAGCCAGCTGACCAGTTGTTCCCAGTTGGCGGGAAGCGCGCTGTTGGGGAGACGATTGAGCTGCGCCAGCGTGGCGCCCAGCGCTACTGTCAGCAACGCCTTGATATCCTGCGGCGCAGCGCTCAGCAGGCGTGGTTCCGCGCCAGAGGATATGGCGGACTTGTCGGGAGCCGCTGCGCGATTTTCCGCCAACGTTCGTAGTAAATGACGCTCCAGTCCTACGCCGGACTGCTGGATAGCCTGCTTTAGTCCGCCAGCTTCGCTGATCCGCGGCGGCGTTGGCAGCGCCTGATTAAGTTTGTTGAGTGTTTGCGCCAGGTCTCTGGGTAAGCGGGTATCAGAGGATAATCGAACTAACGCCTCCAGGTTACGGCGAAGATCCCCCTGTAATGGCAGCCATTTGGATAACGTTTGCAATGTTGTGGCGAGGAGCGCCTGAGCGGGTTCTGTTTGCGGTGGAGCCAGAGAGTCGACGACTTTCAGGCCCAGTGCGGTGACCTGTAGTTGCAGCATCCTGCCGACCAGCCAGTCCTGAGGAAGTTGCGCTGTACGGATGTCTGTTTGTAGCGGCTGCGGCAGGCCTTCGGCGCTCAATATCAAACGCCAGGACGGCGTGGCGGAGGTTTGCGCGTTGGGGTTGGGATTGGGGTTGGGGTTGGGATTGGGCGTTGCCGTGCTGGGAGAAGGGGAGATGTCGGTGATGCGGGCGGAGAATAGATTGCCGACTTTCTGCACGATAGCCGCCAGTTCCGCCTGAATCTTAGGAGGGAGCGAGCTGGTGCGAGTGGGCGTCGCCGTGGCGTCAGGCTGAACTTTCATCGCTTTTTAACATTTCTCCCACAATAAAATGATCTTAATCAGGGCTATGCACTGACCATCCGGGGAAAGCTGGGCTATAATGCGCCCGTTTTTACAAAGCTTAAGCGCGAGCGGGCCACTTTTCTAACTCTTTTCCGTTATTGTTGACGACTTTTCAGAAAAATCGCCAATTTGTTATTCTTGCGCCGCTTTACTCCGGTTGTTCCGCGTTGCTCTGCACGACAGAGGCGCACACAAGAGGCTGCTTTAGTAATTATGACAGGTCAAACTCCTCTGCTTGAGGCCAAGAATCTCCAGTGCGAGCGAGATGACCGTATCCTGTTCGAAAACCTGTCCTTCTCCGTCCATCCAGGGGACGTCGTACAGATTGAAGGCCCCAACGGGGCTGGGAAAACCACCTTACTCAAACTTTTATGCGGACTGGCTCCACTGCGTCAGGGGGAATTGTTCTGGCGCGGCGAACGCATGTCGCAGGCGCGTCCGCAGTTTCTTTCATCTCTGCTTTACCTGGGCCATAAAACCGGCGTTAAAGCGTTGTTGACCCCGCTGGAGAATCTCCGCGCCTGGTGCGCCCAGCGTGAAGACGTGAATGAAGCGCGCATGATGGCCGCCTTGGAAACGGTTGGCCTGGCCGGCTATGAGTATTCGCCCTGCAACAGTTTATCCGCTGGACAACAGCGGCGGGCAGCGCTGGCTAGATTGCACGTTTCCTCAGCGCCTTTATGGGTGTTGGATGAAGCTTTCACCGCCATTGATAAAAAAGGCGTGGCCCAGCTGGAAGTGCTACTGCGTGAAAAAGCCAATGCAGGCGGCGCGGTGATTTTGACCACTCATCACAGTTTGCATTTGTCCGGCGAAGTGCGCCGCATTCAATTGGGGGCTGCGTCTTGACGGAAATAGGCGTATGGGCGGGATTTTGCGCCGTGGTGAGACGGGATTTGATGCTGGCGTTCAGGCGTCCGCAGGAACTGGCTAATCCGCTGGTGTTTTTCGTGATGGCGGTAAGCCTGTTTCCTCTGGGCGTTTCACCGGAAAAGAGCTTTTTGGCGCCGGCGGCGGCGGGTGTGGTCTGGGTGGCGTCGTTGTTGGCGACCTTGCTTTCTCTGGATGCCTTGTTTCGAGCGGATCATGAAGATGGATCGCTGGAACAGTTGACTCTGGCTCCTCAGCCCCTGTTTATTCTGGTTCTGGCGAAGGTCTTCGCGCACTGGCTAACGACAGGGCTGCCCTTGTTGTTGCTGAGTCCGGTACTGGCGCTGATGCTGCACGTCGATGAAAGTCTGCTTGGCGTCTTGATGTTGTCGCTGTTGGTGGGCACACCGGTTCTCAGTCTGATTGGGGCCATTGGCGCGGCCTTGACCGTGGGGCTGCGTGTAGGCGGGGTTTTGATTTCATTGTTAGTGCTGCCCCTGTATATTCCCGTGCTGATCTTCGGAACCGGCATGGTGCAGAGCGCGGCGGCCGGCATGGATTACACCGCCACGCTGGCCATGTTGGGCGCGATATTGGCGCTGTCGCTGACATTGGCTCCTTTCGCCGCGGCGGCGGCGCTTAAAATCAGCGTCTCCAACTGAGACAATAGAACAGGCTGGCGCAGCGTCTCGTATGGGCGAGGCGGCGGCGGACTGAAAAGCTTGGATACAGATAACAGAAGCGATTATGTGGGAAGCATTTAAACAGTGGTTTCACCGGTGGGGCTCGCCCAAATGGTTTTACGAGCGTAGTTTGATGTGGTCGTTCTGGCTCGGTTGGGGCGCCTTGATCCTGCTGCCTGTCGGCATGGTCTGGGGGCTGGCGTTTGCGCCCCAGGATTATCAGCAGGGCAATAGCTTCCGCATTATTTATCTGCACGTGCCCGCCGCCATCCTGGCGCAGTCCTGTTATATGATCATGGCGGTCGCCGGCTTCGTCAGCCTGGTCTGGCGAATGAAAATGGCGGATGTGGTGTTGAAATGCGCGGCGCCGATTGGCGCTTCTTTCTGTTTCCTGGCTCTATTTACCGGCGCGGTCTGGGGTAAGCCAACCTGGGGAACATGGTGGGAGTGGGATGCGCGTCTCACCGCCATGCTGATATTGCTCTTCCTGTATTTCGGCATTATCGCCCTGGAAGCCGCCATCGAAGACAAAATCACCGCGGGCAGAGCTGCGGCGGTGTTGAGTCTGGTGGGAGTGGTGAATATCCCCATCATCAAATACTCCGTGGAATGGTGGCGCACCCTGCATCAGCCGGCCACCTTCAAGCTGACGGAAAAGCCTGATATGCCGGTGGAAATGTGGGCGCCGTTGCTGGTGATGGTGATCGGCGTCTACTGCTTCTTCGGCTATTCGCTTTTCTTACGAAGTCGTAATGAGATAATCGAACGCGAACGCCGTACCCTATGGGTCCGCGAGCTATTGGCGAAAGAGGGGAAAGCATGAACTTCGAAAGCCTCAATGAATTTTTCGCAATGGGCGGCCATGGTCTGTACGTTTGGCTGGCCTATGGCGCGGGCGGACTGGTGTTCCTGTATAACCTGGCTGCGCCGAAACTAAAGCGCGGCAGTCTCGTCAAAAGATTATCCCAGCAGTATAGAAGGGAGAAGGCGTCCCAATGAATCCCAAGCGCAAGCAGCGTTTAATTATCGTGTCATTTCTGGTGATCGGCGTCAGCGCGACGGTCGGTTTGATCATGACTGCGCTCAGCAACAATGTGAATCACTTTTATAACCCTACCGAAGTGGTGCAGGGCGCCGCCCCTGTGAATAAAAGCATTCGTGTGGGCGGCATGGTTGTTGACGGCAGCGTAAACAGAGACGCCCAATCCCTGGCGGTCGTTTTTTCCGTGACGGATTACAACAACAACGTTGACGTTAAATACACTGGCATCCTGCCGGACCTCTTCAGAGAGGGGCAGGGTATTGTCGCTACCGGTAAACTGGATGCTCAAGGCGTGTTCCAGGCGGAGGAAGTACTGGCCAAGCATGATGAAAAATACATGCCGCCAGAAGTGCAGCGTGCGCTCGACAAGGCGCAGGACGCGGCGCCCGCGCAGACTTACTGAGGGAATGACGTATGATTGCTGAGCTGGGTCACTTCGCACTGATTTTAAGTTTTTGCTTCTCTATTCTATTGGCGGTTGTTCCTGTCGCCGGCGCCTGGATTGGCGACCGTCTCTGGATGCGTTTGTCTCGTCCACTTGCGGGCGCCCAGTTTCTGATGGCGATTGTGGCGTTCGCTGCATTGACCGCCTGTTTTTTGCGAGACGATTTCAGCGTCCGTTACGTGGCGGGTCACTCCAACAGCCTGTTGCCCTGGTATTACAAATTCAGCGCCGTATGGGGCGGCCATGAGGGCTCATTGTTATTGTGGGCGTTGATTTTGACTGGCTGGACCGCCGCCGTGGCCAAGTTCAGCAAGCAACTGCCGCTGGAAATGGTGGCGCGCGTACTGGGCGTCATGGGCATGATCAGCATCGGTTTTATGTTGTTCATCTTGATGACGTCCAATCCCTTCTTACGTTATTTGCCGAATTCACCCCAGGATGGCGCAGACCTGAATCCATTGCTGCAGGATTTCGGGTTGATAGTGCATCCCCCCATGCTGTACATGGGTTATGTTGGCTTCTCCGTCGCTTTCGCATTTGCGGTGGCGGCGCTGATGGGCGGTCGCCTGGACGCGGCTTGGGCGCGTTGGTCGCGTCCCTGGACAACAGTCGCCTGGGCTTTTTTGACTCTGGGCATCGCTTTGGGAAGTTGGTGGGCCTACTACGAGCTGGGCTGGGGCGGCTGGTGGTTCTGGGATCCGGTGGAAAACGCATCTTTTATGCCCTGGTTAGTGGGCACTGCGTTAATGCATTCATTAGCGGCGACGGAAAAGCGCGGCGTATTCAAAAGTTGGACAGTACTGCTGGCGATATTCGCTTTCTCGCTTAGCCTGCTGGGCACTTTTCTGGTTCGCTCCGGCATTTTGACCTCAGTACATGCTTTCGCCTCAGATCCTGAACGGGGGCGTTTCGTGCTTATGATGCTAGGCGTGGTGATTGGCGGCTCGCTGCTGCTATACGCCCTGCGCGCGCCAGTGGTAAAAAGCCGCATCGGTTTCAGCGAAACATCCCGTGAAGTGTTCCTGCTGGTCAATAACATCATTTTGGTGGTGGCCATGCTGACAGTGTTGATTGGCACACTGGCTCCGCTGGTGGCGGAGTGGATGGATAAAGAAATCTCCGTGGGCGCGCCCTATTTCAATTTGATGTTCTCCCTGTTGGTTCCTTTATTGGTCATTGTGATGGGAGTGGGCATGTACAGCCATTGGAAGGACACCAGGGCGGCGCAGCTGCTTGGTCCTGTTCCCATGTTTCTGGCGATCAGCACCGTTCTTTCCGTTGTGATTCCCTGGATGTATGGGGAAATCCATTTGATGGCGGTCATTGGCGTTTTCATCGCCGTCTGGCTGTTTGCAGCGACTCTGCGCGACGCCTGGCTCAAAAGCGCCTCCTCACAAGGGCGTTTGCGTGGCTGGCTGCGCACCTCGCGGAGCTACAAAGGCATGGTGCTGGGCCACCTGGGCCTGGCGGTGACCATCGTTGGGGCGACCATGGTGTCGCAGTACACGCAGGAGCGGGACGTGCGTCTGGCGCCGGGACAATCGGTCGAGCTGGCGGGTTTCACCTTTCGTTTCGATGAAGAAACCCAGCGTCGCGGTCCCAACTTTATCGGTGATCGCGCGACAGTTTCGATCCTCGACAGCGATGGTGATGTACTGCATGTTCTGCATCCGGAAAAACGCCGCTATCAGGTATCCGGTAACGTCATGACGGAAGCAGGCATCAATCCGGGGCTGTTCAGGGATCTCTACGTTTCTTTGGGCGAATCCCTGGAAGATGAGTCCTGGACCATGCGTGTCCAATACAAGCCTTTTGTTCGCTGGCTGTGGCTGGGCGGCGTGTTTATGGCATGGGGCGGCTTTCTGGCGGTAGCGGACAGACGCTATCGCATCAAGCTGAAACGCAAGCTGTCAACGGCGGACGCCATGGACAGCGGAGACGGTCAGGCGCCAGCGCGTGGCGACGCCGATGCGCTGGGAGGACAGCAGGCGTGATGAAGCGGTTATTCTTATTTGTTCCCCTGCTGGCGTTTGTTGCGGTAGTCATTCTGTTCAATCAGAACATGGACAACGATCCCTCCAAGCTGGAGTTGGCGCGCAAGGATCAGCCTGTGCCCGCGTTTAAGCTGGGCGAACTGTACAACCCTGATCGGGAATTGACGCCAGCGGACCTGAAGGGCGAACCCATGCTGCTCAATGTCTGGGCGACCTGGTGTCCTTCCTGCCGGGTGGAGCACCCCTACTTGCTTAAACTCGCTAAGGAATACAACGTTCCGATAATCGGTCTGAACTATAAAGACGATCGCGACGCGGCTAAGAAGTGGCTTGAGGCGCTGGAAGACCCCTATCGCTTTGTGATTTTCGACCAGGAAGGGCGTTTGGGGCTGGATCTGGGCGTGTATGGCGCGCCTGAGACATATGTGATCGACGCCGCCGGCGTGATTCGTTATCGCCATGTGGGCGTGGTGAATGAAAAAGTCTGGCGGGAGACCCTGGCGCCGATGCTGCGTAATTTGAAGATGGCGAACGCCAATGGGGTTGAGGAGCCTGGCTCATGATCGCGCAAAGATTACTGATATCCCTGGCTGCGCTGTGGATGTCCGCTGTCGCCTGGGCGATTGATGACTACCAGTTCAGTAGCGAAGAAGGCCGCGAGCGCTATCAGACACTGACTTACGAGCTGCGTTGTCCTTTGTGTCAAAATCAGAATATCTCTGACTCCACTGCGCCCATCGCCAAAGATTTGCGTCGTGAAGTACATCGAATGATTGAAGAAGGGAAGAGCGACGACGACATTGTTGACTTCATGGTGGACCGCTATGGCGATTTCGTGTTGTATCGGCCGCGGCTGAACGCGCAAACCGCCGCTTTGTGGTTGGGGCCCGTGACAGTGGTGACCCTGGGTTTGTCCATTTTGCTGTATGTCGCTCGCCGCAGACGTCGCTCTCTGGGAGAGTCCACCGAGTTGAGCGACGAAGAACAGGCGCGTTTGCGCGCCTTGTTGCAGCAAACCTCTTCCGAAGAATCTGAGCAGAAATAACAGGCATTCCGAATGACAGTATTCTGGCTGGCTATCGTCCTTATTGCGGTATTGGCGATAGCGATCATCGCCGTTCCTTTGTTGTCCATCCTGAAATCCGGTTCACAGGGCGCTGGCGCGCGTCGTGACACCGCCAACGTAGCGTTGTTCGAAGATCGTCTAACCGAGTTGCGTGCGGAGCTGAAGGCCGGACAAATCAGCGATACGGAATTTCACGATCTGCATATTGAACTGGAAAAGTCGCTGTTGAACGACGCTGAGCCGGGCGCGCAGAATACAGCGTATCGCAGCAGCCGCATGCGGCAGATTCTGGTGCTGGTTCTGGTGGTGGTGGGCGTTCCCGTGACAGCGCTGCTGATGTATCAGCAGTTCGGCGACTATAAAGGCCTGCGTCAGGTGGAGTGGATGAAAGAGACTCGCCTGCAGTTGGCTCTGGCGGGAAACGATCCTGAAGAGATTTTGCGTCGATTGCGTGATCGTCTATTGGAGCAGCCGGATAATATCGAAGGTTGGGCGCTATTGGGTCGCTCCCTGATGACCATGCAGCGTTACGTGGAAGCAGAGGAGGCGTTTCGCCAATTGGCGGAGCTGCTGACGGCGGAGGGCGAGAACCCCGCTGGGGCTCATGGGCTGCGTGCGCAGGCGCTGTTCTTCAAGGAAGGGCGTTTGAGCGCTCCGGTCAGGGCGGCTCTGGAGCAGGCTCTGAAAACCGATCCCAATGAAGGTAGCTCACTGAGTATTCTTGGCGTGGCGGCGTTTCAGGAACAACGTTATGCTGAAGCCGCTAAGTTCTGGCGCCGTATTATTGAACTGAACCCGAACGACCCGAATGCCGCGGCGATTCGCAATGGCGTAGCGAGAGCGGAGCAATTGGCTGCGGAGCAAGCGGATCAGCAACCCGCGCAGACGGCAGGCGGAGCCAGTCTGCAATTGCAAGTCAGTCTGGGTGAAAGTCTGAACGGCAAGGCTGAGCCCGGCGATACCGTGTTTATCCTCGCGCGGCCAGCAGACGGTACGCGCATGCCGTTGGCGGTGGTGCGTAAAACCGTGGGTGAATTGCCTGTCAGCGTCACCCTTGACGATTCAATGGCCATGGGGCCGATGGCGAAGCTATCCTCCGCGGAAACGGTGGAAGTGGTGGCGCGCGTGTCCAAATCCGGTTCGCCACAGCCTCAGCCAGGCGACCTGCAGGGCATTGTAGGTCCGATCCAATTACGCGCGCAAAGTGAGCCGCTCAATCTGGTGATTGATCAGTTGGTGCAATAATTAATGCGTCGGTGGCGCTACTCGCTCAGCAGCGCCGCCTTGATTTCCTCCATCCGCTCCCGATTGACGCCGAAATCCCGATAACCCAGCCGGGACGCCGAGCGCAGATGTATCACTCCGGCTTGCCGATCCAATAGAAACTCTACATCGTCCACAAAGCGGAAGACGAATGATGTGGCTTCCGCGCGGATGTAATTGGGCTTTTGTTGGGTGATGCGGATATTGCCGACGTTCTCCAAAACAGTGGGCAATTGATCCCACATCTGCGCGGCCTTGTCGTTGTAAAGAGGTGTAATGAAATGCTCCGCGTCGCTGGGATCGCTGAAGCTGCTGACGCAATTGGGGCTTTCCGGGCAGGGTGTCAGACGTCCGTCATGGGCTCCCAACCCCGCAGGAGGCTTGCTGCCGCAGGCGCTGAGGCCTGCGGCGATAACAAAGATTGTCCATTTTGCTGTGTTGCTCATCGCTCCTTCTCCGCTGCGCGTTGGCGCAGGCCTTGATTAAGGCGTGAAATACAGCTGTAAGATCAGTCGCCTTGTGCGTTGAATGCCTGACCAGTAACGCCAATGCTGTCTTTACCCATCAGATAAAGATAGACGTTCATGATCTCTTCAGGCGTTGGGTTTTTCGTAGCGTCTTCCGCCGGATAGGCCAGCGCGCGCATGGCGGTGCGGGTGGCGCCGGGGTTGACGCTGTTGACGCGAATGCGCTTGTCATCGTCGTCCAGTTCGTCCGCCAGCACCTGCATCATGCCTTCAACGGCGAATTTAGAGACCGCATAAGCGCCCCAGTAGGCTTTGCCTTTGCGACCGACGCTGGAGGAAGTGAAAATGATCGAGGCGTCTTCGGATTCACGAATCACGGGCATGAGTGACCGGGTCAACAGAAAGGGCGCCATGGCGTTTACTTGCATTACGCGAGCCCAGCTGTCCGGGTCGTAATGCTCCAGCGGGGTGCGATGGCCGAGAATGGCGGCGTTATGCAGCAGCCCGTCGAGTCGGCCAAACTCTTCACGGATAGTGTTGGCCAGATCGTCATAATCCTTCGCCACAGCGCCTTCCAGATTGACTGGAAAAATCGCTGGTTTGGGGCCGCCTTCCGCTTCGATTTCATCGTAGACGTCTTCCAGCTTTTTGGTGGTGCGGCCGCTGAGAATAATAGTGGCGCCATGTCGGGCGAAGGTCTTCGCCGCCGCGCGGCCAATTCCCGCGCCCGCGCCTGTGATCAGGATGACGCGGTCGTGCAGAAGGTCGGCGGGGGCTTGGTAGGAATACATAATGCGTGTTTTCTCTCGTCGTGATCTGTCTTTAGTGTGCAGTGACTTTCGATTATAACGCCCGAGGGGAAATCAAAGCACTTGTTTCAGCAGGGCGGCGACATCCTCCACAGAGTGCGCCACGTGGTCCGCATTCCAGGCCAGGGCCGCCTCGGGCTCGTCCAGGTAGCCGTAGGCGGCGGCGATGGTGAACATGCCTGCATTGGCGCCCGCCTGAATGTCGCGTATGTGATCGCCGACATACCAGCATTTCTGTGGGTCGCAGTCCGCCAGACGCGAGGCCAGTAACATAGGTTCGGGATCCGGCTTGGTGCGGGACACGTCGTCGGGGCATACCAGTGCGGCCATGCGGGGGCTCAGGTCCAACGCTTCCAGCAGCGCTTCGCTGTACAGTCTGGGTTTGTTGGTGATGACGCCCCAGCGAACGCCTTGATCCTCCATCAGCGTCAGCAGCGCTTCAAAGCCCGCGAACAGACGGCTGTCGACGGCGATGTGGCGTAGGTACAGGTCCAGTAGCTCCTGACGCAGGGACTCGAAATCAGCGTCCGTTTCTTCCATGGCGAAAGACAGTTTCACCATGGCGCGGGCTCCGTCAGACACTGTTTTACGCACGGCTTCATACGCCATGTCTGGCATGCCGCGCTGACTGCGTTGCATGTTCATCACCCGAAAGAAGTCGGGGGCGGTGTCGATTAAGGTGCCGTCCAGGTCAAAGAACACGGCTTCCGGACGGTAAAGTCGCATATCCGTCATCAGGCGTCCTTGAGCGGTTTGACCGCGTGCATGAGATAGTTGACGTCTACGTCGTCGCCCAGCTTGTATTCTTTGAGCAGCGGGTTGTAAGTCATGCCCCGCATTTCGCACAGGTCGAGATCGGTGCGACGCAGCCAGGCCGCCAACTCGCTGGGCTTGATGAATTTCTTCCACTCATGGGTGCCACGCGGCAGCATTTTCAGTACGTACTCCGCGCCGACAATAGCGAACAGAAAGGACTTGGGGTTGCGGTTAATCGTGGAGAAAAACAGGTCGGCGCCGGGTTTGGCGACGCGAGCGCAGGCGGCGATGACTGACGCCGGGTCGGGAACGTGCTCCAGCATTTCCATGCAGGTCACCACATCGAAAGACTCCGCTTCGGCTTCCGCCAGCTCCTCAATAGTGGTGCGGCGATAATCCACGCTGACGCCAGACTCCAGTCCGTGCAGACGCGCTACGGACAACGGCGCTTCGCCCATATCGATGCCGACCACATGTGCGCCGCGACGCGCCATGCTCTCACTGAGAATGCCGCCGCCGCAGCCTACGTCCAACACTCTTTTACCGGGAAGGGCGGCGCGCTCGTCAATAAAGTCGAGTCGCAGCGGGTTGATCTCATGCAGGGGTTTGAATTCGCTTTCCGCATCCCACCAGCGATGGGCGAGATCCTCAAACTTTTTCACTTCACTCAGATCGACGTTCTCAACGGGAGTCATGTATCCGTTTCCTCTGAATTGGTCGGAAGGGGCCGTGATGTGGCCCCACGCGTTCGCTTCGGCGGACTATTTTAATTGGCTTCGGCAGTATTGGCGATTCTCTCGCGCCAGGCGTCTACTTTTGCTCGTAGCTCGCGGACATCCATGTTGAGCAGCTTCTGCTCTTTCACCTGCGCTACGCCGGAGGTCCAGACATGGCTGACCTGGCTGGATTTGGTGGAATACGCCAAATGCGAGGCGACGTGATAAACCGGCTGCACTTCGATGCCGCTCAGGTCTACCGCCATGATGTCCGCCCACTTGCCAGCTTCCAGTGATCCCGTGACGGATTCCATGCCCAGCGCCTTGGCTCCGTTGATGGTGGCGATTTCCAGCGCCTGGAATGCGCTGACGGCGGCGGCGTCCTGCGCCACGGCTTTCGCCAGCATCGCGGCGGTTTGCAGTTCGCCCAGCATGTCCAGATCGTTGTTGCTGGCGGCGCCGTCGGTGCCGAGAGCCACATTCACGCCGGCTTTCAGCAGACGGTCCAGAGGACAGAAACCACTGGCCAGCTTCAGGTTGGACTCCGGGCAGTGAACCACATGGGCTCCGGTTTCCAACAGAATTTCCAGGTCGCGATCGTTAATCTGGGTCATGTGCACGCATTGCGTGTTCGGCGTCAGCAGACCCAGTTCGTATAAACGTTCGGTCGGGCGCTTACCTGTTTTCTCCAGGCCTTCCTCTACTTCGCCAGCGGTTTCGTGGAGGTGCACCTGTACTGGCATATCCAGTTGGTTAGCCAGCGTCACGACTTGCTCGAACTTGTCGTCGGAGACGGTGTAGGGGGCATGGGGGCCGAAGCCGATGCGCACCAGATCGCTGTGCTTGTATTCGTCGTGCAGGGCCAGGCCTTTATGGATGGATTCTTCCGCCGTCGCCGCGCCGGGAACCGGGAAGTCAATGACCGGGAACACGATCTGGCAGCGCATGCCGAGTCGAGTTGCTTCTTCGGCCACGGCATCCGGATAGAAATACATATCGCTGAAAGTGGTGGTGCCGCCCAGCAGCATTTCCGCCATGGCCAGTTTGGAGCCGTCGCGGACGAATTGGTCGCTGACCCATTTGCCTTCCGCCGGCCAGATGTGGTGGCTCAGCCACTCCATTAAAGGCAGGTCGTCCGCCATACCGCGGAACAGGGACATGGCCAAGTGGCCGTGAGTGTTGATCAGGCCAGGCGCCACGACGTGGTTGGGCAGGTCGACTGTTTCTTTGGCGGCGAAACGCGCTGTCGCCTCGGCGGCGTCGCAAACGCCCACAATTTTGCCTTCGGATACGGCGACGGAGGCGTTTTCAAGAACGACTCCCGCTGGTCTGACGGGGATAACCCAACGCGCATTTATCAATAAATCAACGCTTTCTTGAGCCACAGCTACACTTCCTATATCTATTCAAAATCAGCGCCCAAGTATACCTATAATACAAGGGGATAAGTAGGGCGCGGGGCTTAAATGACGTATAATGCCGGCCCGGACCAGCAGATTTTCGCCCGGTTCCGTTTTCTGACCATTTGATCAACTTATTGGGGCGCGCCACATGTCGCAATCTTCCGTTTCCGCCATTCGCTGGGCGAACAATCAACTTATTCTGCTAGATCAACGCAAACTGCCGCTGCAGGAATCCTATGTTCACTGCGCCACTCACGTTGAAGTGGCTGACGCCATCCGTCAGATGGTGGTGCGCGGCGCGCCGGCAATCGGTATCGCGGCGGCTTATGGCGTGGCGTTGGCGGCGGCGGAGTTCAGCTCTGACCGGGATCGCATGCATCGCGCTCTGGAAACGCTGGCGGATTCACGACCGACGGCGGTTAATTTGTTCTGGGCCCTGCGTCGCATGCGGGATCTGATTGACGGCTGCTCCGACGCGGACCTGTTTCCACTGTTGGTGGACGAGGCGACGCGTATCCATGAAGAAGACTTGCAAGCCAACCTGACCATGGGCGAGTTGGGCGCCGATCTGATCGCAGAAAGCGGTCGCGGCGCGTTGCTGACGCATTGCAATACCGGCAGTCTGGCCACTGGCGGCTATGGCACCGCACTGGGCGTGATTCGATCAGCGTACCGTCGCGATCTGGTGACGGAAGTGTTTGCGGATGAGACCCGTCCCTGGCTGCAAGGCGCCAGACTGACCGCCTGGGAGTTATGCCAGGACGATATCCCCGTCAAACTGATCGCGGATTCCGCTGCGGCGCATGTCATGAAAACCTGCGCGGTGAAATGGGTGATCGTCGGCGCTGACCGCATTACTGCTCACGGCGACGTCGCCAACAAGATCGGCACATACGGTTTGGCGGTTCTGGCGCGTCATCACGGCGTCAAGTTCATGGTGGCGGCGCCGTCCAGCACTATTGACTTCGAACTGTTCAGTGGCGCGGATATTCCTATTGAAGAGCGCACTTCCGATGAACTGAAGTTCGTGCAGGGAACGCCGTTGGCGCCGGAAAAAGCCAACGCCTTCAACCCTGTTTTCGACGTAACGCCGGCGGAACTGATTGACGCCATCGTCACCGAGCGCGGCGTGGTATTACGCCCGAATGCGGAAAAAATGCGCAAACTGCAATAATTGTCGCCTGCGCCGCGCCATTTTCTGAGCGCAGGCGAATACGGGGAGGATGATATTCCTTCCCGGGCTGCTATCTTTATCAGGGGAGGGCGATTTTTCAGCGGGACGCGAAACCGCGAGAGCAGAATTTATCTTCGCCAATGGCGCGTATAATTTATGCAGGAACCCATCATCCCAGAGAATGAAACGCAACGGCTTGCCTGTTTGCACTCACTGTGCATTCTGGATACGGAGCCGGAGCAGCGTTTTGACCGCATCACCAGGTTGGCGGCCTCGCTGTTTAATGTGCCCATTGCGCTGGTGTCTCTGGTCGACGCCGAACGTCAGTGGTTCAAATCGAAGGTAGGGCTCAGCGCGGCGGAAACCGGTCGCAACATATCATTTTGCGGGCACGCCATCCTGCAACGGGAAGTGCTGTATGTGCCCAATGCCTTGAAAGATCCCCGCTTTAGCGACAACCCCCTGGTCAGCGGACCGCCTTATATTCGCTTTTACGCCGGCGCCCCGCTAAGCCTGGATGATACGCACCGTATCGGCACGCTTTGTCTGATTGATGTGCGTCCCCGTCGTTTCAGTCCGGAACAATTGCAACGCTTGCAGGATTTGGCCGGTTGGGTGGAAAGAGAGCTGCATATGCTGCGTCTGGCGGAACTTTCGCACATGAATGCCCATCAGGAGGCGTACCTCACTTCCATTCTGCAGGCTGTTGTAGAGGGCATCGTGACGGTGAATGCGGAAGGCGTCATTGAAGCTGCCAACCAGGCGATGAAGGAGATGTTGCGGGTTTCCAGCGAGCAGTTGAATGGCGCTCATTTTTCCCAATGGTTGAAGAACGACGCGCAGCTGCTGGAGCTATTGCAACGTGGGCAGGAAGGCGATGCTGACACTCGGGATGGCATCCATCGTCTGGAGGTGGAACTGGTCAGAAGCAGCGGTGAGTCGTTTCCCGCGCAGCTCAGTTTCCGGCAGGTAGACATGGGCGGGGCGACCAGATGGGTCGGCAGCGTGGCGGATATTTCCGACCGCAAACGCGCGGAGGCGATGAAGAAAGAGTTTGTGGCGGTGGTCAGTCATGAGTTGCGTACGCCGCTGACATCCATAAAAGGCGCTTTGGGCCTGCTTTCAGCTACCGTGGGAGCGGGGCTGAACGAGCCGGCGGCGAAGCTGCTGTCGATCGCTTCCAACAACAGCGAGCGTCTGCTGGTGTTGGTCAACGACATCCTCGATATCGAAAAGCTGGAAGCGGGCCACGTGGATATGGCGTTGGAGGAAACGGAGCTGCTGGTTGAGCTGGAGCAGGCGATGAACATGAACGGGCCCTATGCAAAAGCCCGAAATGTGACGATGCAGCTTGAGCATGGCGCCGGGGACGTTATTGTTGGGGTGGATAAACGCCGCTTCCAGCAGGTAATGAGCAATCTGATTTCCAATGCGGTCAAGTTTTCCCCTGCACAGGGGCGTGTCACGATTCGCAGCCGATTATCCGGCGGCGGCGAGGTGTTTATTGATGTCGTGGATGAAGGCGTGGGGATCAGTGAAATAGATCAGGCGCGCATCTTCGATAAGTTTTTCCAGGCGCCGCCCACCGGTCGCCAGGCCGTGGCGGGTACAGGGCTGGGGCTGAGTATTGTGCGGGCGTTGATAGAGCAGATGGGCGGCGGGGTCAGCGTCAAATCACAGCTGCACAAAGGCAGCTGCTTTACACTGCGTTTACCCGCCCGTTGTCGGGAAATCCGCGCTTGATTTCGAAGGTCAAGAACGGGGCAGCCCAATAGCGAAGCGCACGCCGCGAGCGGTGTTCTCCACTTTGATCCGCGCCTGATGGAATTCGGCGATCAGTTTGACGATGACCAGCCCCAAGCCCAGATGCAATTCCTGTCCGCCGTCCTGGCGCACGCTCATAAACGGCGTAAACAGCTTCTCTTTGATGTCTTCCGGAATGGGGGCTCCTTCGTTTTCAACGTAGATCCAGCGCTCCAGTTTGGTTTCTTCGACGCCGATGTAAATAGCCCCGTCCGGCGCGGTAAAGTCTCTGGCGTTCTCCAGTAATTTGTCCACCGCCTGTGCAATCAATTCGGCGGATACGTCCGCCATAATAGGCGTGTCCGGCAGTTCAAGCTCCAGTCGACGCGGCTCCACAAGGGGGCGATAAGACTGCTGCAATTCACTGATAAGCTCGCTCAAATCGAACGTTTCAAGGCTTTGCGACTGAATCGTGGCTTCCAGGCGCGACGCCTGCCGCATGGCGGTGAGCAAGGCGCTGATGCGTTCGGCTCCGGCGCGGGCGCGGGCCAGATACTCCTGCTTTTCCTGCTCGTTGTCGGCGCTTTCCAGCAATTGCAGGGAGGAGCTGACGATAGCCAGCGGTGTGCGGCATTCGTGGGTTAGCTTGCTGGCGAAGGACTCCATATATTCCGAATAGCTGCGCAATTGGGTCAGCATTTCGCTGAAACTGCGTGATAGATCGCCCAGCTCATCCGGCAGGCGTGAGGCCTGGAAGCGGCCGCTGAACTTGGTCTCAGTGTCCAGCGCGGAAACAATACCTTTGCTCAAATGGGTGATGCGCCAGGATAGCCAGGAGGCGTAACCGAACAAGATGAGCATGATGACGATCAATAGCGCCACAGAGCCGCCGACTGCTGTGAATAAGGCGTCGTTGGCCACGGCGGCGATTTGTGGCGTGCGTTGCTCCAACTGCACCCAGCCTAATATTTTCCCTGTCTCGCTTTTAACGGGATAGCGGGTATTCAGGTTGGCGAGTTCCGAGGTGGCGCTAGCGTCCCAGGTGGAGCGCGGCGCGTCGGCGGCGGTTGGTTTGGGCTCAGACGCATGGGAGACTCCATCTACCGCCCAGCGCAGCAGGCGGCGCATGGTCACGCGCCAAACGTCGTCCTGCATGACGATGTCGCGCATCAGGTCGTTGTCGTATTCCAGCAGGGTGGCGCCCTGAGCGTCGGTCAAGCGTAACCGGGAGTACTCAGGGGTTAATTCCTGAGCCTTTTGAATCAACGCCGGCGGCGCGAAGTTCAGCAACATGGGCTCTGCGTCGCTGCCCAGCACATCCAGCGTATTGCGGTTGAATACCCAGGCGGCGGACTTGTCTATGTCGATCCAGCGCAGACTGAAGCCGTCCTGCAGGGAGGCGAGGGGGATGCGTAGCTCCAGGATAAAGCCAGGGCCATCCTCCTGCCACATGCCATGCACGCTGCTCCATGATCCGGCCAGGCGGGCCTTGATCTGTCCGGGTCCTTCCGTTTCCAGCATCGTCACCGCCTTGCCGCCTGCGAGATAGCCCGTGATCAATTCTAAATGGTCCGCCGGTTGGCTGCGGGCGTTGGGCTGTCCGTATTGAATAGAGGCGTCATTGGCGGCGACCAGCAGATACAGGTCCTGCCCGTCAGTGGCGGCCTTGACTGCACGAATGGAATCCGGCTTCGGGCCTGACAGGGCGGGAATTTCCGCCCAGTCGTCCTGATAACCGTCCAGATAGATAGGCGTATCATATTGGCGCACATTGAGAATGCGTCCGCCTATAGATGCCGGCGTCGGCCATTCCGGCCTCAGCAGGGAGGCGATGAAACCAGCCAATTGGATATGATTCTGCTGCTGGGATTCCCGCAGGCTCTGTTCTATCTGCTTGGCGAACTGAATGACCGCCCACGGCAGCAACAGCATGACGCAGGCGATCAGGATAAGCTGGCGACGTAGTTTCATGCGTCAGCCTAAGGTTGTGTCGAGTCCCAGCGGTATCCCATGCCGTAGGCGGTGTTAATCGCCCGGAAATCCGGGTCTACCGCCTGGAATTTTTTGCGGATGCGTTTGATATGCGAGGTGATGGTGCTGTCGTCGAGCACGGCGTTGGCGGCGTCCATTAACTGGGTGCGGTTTTTGACATGCCCGGGATGGCGCGCCAGCGCATGCACAATCCAGAACTCGGTGACTGTCAGCATGATGGGCTCATCGTTCCAGGACGCCTGCATGCGGTCAATGTTGAGTTTGAGCTGACCGCGGGTGATCAGTTCGTCCTGCTTCTGATTGGCGGCCTGCAAAGCGTCGAGACGGCGGAACAGGGCGACAATGCGGGTGAGTAGATAGGGGATGCTGATGTCTTTGGTCAGATAATCATCGGCGCCCAGACGCAGACCGGATATCTGATCGAACTCGCTGTCCCGGGCTGTCAGAAAGATAATGGGGACCTGTGAAGACAGCCCCCGCACTTCGCGGCACAGCTCAAATCCGCCTTCCACATCGGAGCCCAGACCCACATCAATAATCACCAGATCCGGCAGTTGCACGCGAAAGCGCTCCATGGCGGAAGGGCGGGAATCATAGGTTTCCACCTGATAGCCGTGTTTCTTCAACGCTTCACTGTAATTGGCGCGGATCAGAGGCTCGTCTTCAACTAAGGCAATTCTGCGGGTCATTTCACACCTATCGACAAAGAATGGCGCTATTAGAGCACGCCTGAATTTCCCTGCTCAAGAGAAGCGGCGCGTATTGCCACAATTCGTCATTTTTTGATCGACGCTTTGACGGTTTTTTAGCAGATAAACCGCTTATTTTTTGAGTGAAATGTAAAACGACTGCAACAAAACGGTTACTAAACTGACAGAAACAGTCTGAGTGTCCCGCAGTCGCTTAACCGGAACATCACTGCTGTACCCAAGAGGAGATACGCTATGAGCGAGAAACTTCAAAACGCCTCTAACTCGCCAACACAATCGAAAACCATGCGTTATGGCATGGCGTTACTGACCTTCGCCGCGATTGTCTGCGCACAGAATCTGTGTTTCATGATTGATAACCAAATGATCTGATTATCACTGCGAAAAGATGCGCGAACACTTTCCTGGAACTCAACCGCGCCCAGGTCAATGCGGTTGAGTTACCTCCTTCCCTGATTCATACTCCCCAAGGCCGCAAGAGCCGCGTCGAATCATTCGGCGACGAAACCATAAAATGAGCGAATCAAACCCCGGTTGTTGAGTCTATTCATCAGATAAAGGGGATCATCATGCGCGCGCTGCTGTGCAAAGAGCATGGACCGGCGGACAAGCTGGTCATTGAAGACACTGTCGAGCCTGAAGTAAGTGGGGCCAACGTTCTGGTGGACGTCAAAGCCGCCGGTCTTAATTTTCCCGATACCCTGATCATTCAGGGCAAATACCAGTTTCAACCTCCTATGCCCTTCAGCCCTGGCGGAGAAGTGGTCGGCCTGGTGAGCGCAGTCGGAGATCAGGTGAAGCGGCTAAAACCTGGCGACCGCGTCATGGGGCTGACGGGCTGGGGCGGTTTTGCAGAAAAAGTAGCGGTTCCCGAGTCCAACCTGATCCCAGTCCCTGCGGACGTAGACGATATTGTCGCAGCCGGGTTTGTCATGACCTACGGCACCTCTATGCATGCTTTGACTCAGCGCGGCCGACTACTGGCCGGTGAAACGCTGTTGGTGCTGGGCGCGGGCGGCGGCGTCGGGCTGGCTGCGGTGGAAATCGGTAAGGCGATGGGCGCCAAGGTGATTGCTGCGGCAAGTTCAATGGAGAAACTGGCGGCGGCTGAGGAAGCGGGCGCGGATGAGACTATCAATTATGCTGAGACGGATTTGAAGGAAGCCATTAAGACGATGACGGAAGGGCGCGGCGTGGATGTGGTCTATGACCCGGTCGGCGGCGCTCTGACGGATAAGGCGCTTCGCTCTATGGCCTGGGGGGGGCGACATCTGGTTGTCGGCTTCGCCAGCGGAGATATTCCCAAACTGCCGGCCAACCTGACTTTGCTGAAAGGGTGCGAAGTAGTGGGCGTCTTTTGGGGCGCCTTCACGCAACGCCAGCCGCAGGACAATCTGCAGAACTTCCAACGCCTGTTCCAGTGGATGCAGGAGGGCCGTTTGCAACCGCGGGTCAGCGAAGTCTATCCATTTGAGCAGGCGGCGCAGGCCATATCCGATATGGCGGAGCGCAGGCTGGTGGGCAAAGCGGTGGTGAGGGTCGCTGAATAGGCGACGCTATAGCCACTCGTAGTCCGCTTCGTTTACTTTGCGAGTGCGGCGACGGTACTCCACAGTAAAACCGGGCCAGAGCGTGGTGATTTTACCACTTTTGGTTTGATACCAGCTCTGGCAGCCGGACTTCCATACCGAACGTTGCAAGCGCTGTTGCAACGACTCGTTGAACAGTCTTTGCGCCCGGGAGCGCAGGTGAATCTGCTTGACTCCCAGCTCGCGGGCTTTGTCCATGGCGTCGAGAATGTAGTTAACCTGTGACTCGATCATAAATATCATGGAGCTGTGACCGAGGCCGGAATTGGGGCCGACTACCATAAAGAAGTTGGGGAAGCCGCTGATGGTGACGCCCAGCATCGCCTCCGCACCGTCTTCCCAGGCCTGATTGAGGCTGACGCCTCCAAGCCCGATGAGGTCGAAAGGAATGACGGCTTCCGCAGCCTGGAAACCGGTGGCGAGGATAATGGCGTCGAAATCATACTCTGTTCCGTCCTGGGTTCTGACGCCGGTTGCAGTGATGGCGTCGATAGGCGTGGTCTCCAGAGTGACGTCCTGACGCCCCAGCGTCTGATAATAGTCATTGGAGATCAGAACCCGCTTGCAACCCAGGGTGTATTGCGGCGTTAATTTGGCTCGCAACACTGGGTCTGGCGTTTGACGCGACAGGTGCGCGAGGGCCTTTTTCTCCACCAGTTTCATGATGCCGGGATGCAGCACAAACCCCATGACGCGCCACTCCAATACCCAGTAAATCACCTGACGACTGAGCCACAGTAAGAACGGATAGCGGCGATACAATGACCTTTCCATTGGACTGATCATGCGGTCCGGTTTGGGCAGTATCCAGGGAGGGGTGCGCTGGAAGACAGTGGTGTGGGCGGCCTGCGGCGCAATATTTGGCAACAGTTGAATGGTGCTGGCGCCTGTGCCGATGACGGCGACTTTTTGGGCGGTCAAATCGTAGCTGTGGTCCCAGCGGGCGGAATGAAAGATCTTGCCAGTGTAGGATGATAAACCCTGTATATCCGGTTGCGCCGGGCGGCTGAGCGCGCCGACGCCCGAGACCAGAAAGCGCGCTTGCAACCAGTCTTCGCCGTTTACTTGTACGCGCCATTGATCTTCGGTTTCATCGAACTCCGCGCGAGTGACTTGTTGATTGAGGCGAATAAAGGGACGCAGGCCAAATCTGTCGGCGCACTGTTGCATATAGGCCCAGATTTCCGGTTGCGAAGCGAACATGCGGCTCCAGTCCGGATTGGGTGCGAAGGAAAATGAATACAGGTGTGAGGGAACGTCGCAGCCGGCGCCAGGGTAAGTGTTGTCGCGCCAGGTTCCGCCAATGTCGTTGGCCTGTTCCAGAATCACAAAGTCTTCAATGCCGGCCTGCCTTAGCCGTATTCCCATACAGAGTCCCGCAAAACCGGACCCGATGATGATGACATGGTGACGCGCCGCTTCGCTCATGAGCTACCCCCTGCGAAATATCTTTGTTATTTTGTTTGCGCCGGGCTCCGTTGAGGCTTCGCTTTCGCTGTGAATGACGAGGCGCCAACAGACCTTGGTAAACTCAAGGATAGGTAAGTCTCCCGCTAATTGGCAGCCCCTTTGGGGTGATCGGCGCGGCGGCGATTTGAAAGAGATCACACAATATGTCAAAACAAACTCTAAATATGAACGACAGCCTCTATCAGTACCTGCAAGTCACCGGCGTCAGGGAGAACAAAGTGCTGCATGCATTGCGGGACGAAACCAACCGACATGAAATGGCGCGCATGCAGATTGCGCCAGAACAGGGGCAGTTCCTGACCTTGCTGACGAAGCTGACGGGCGCCCGCAAAGCCATTGAAGTGGGAACCTTTACCGGTTATAGCGCCATCTGTATCGCCGAAGGCTTACCCAAAGACGGCAAACTCATCTGCTGCGACGTCAGTGAAGAATGGACCAGTATCGCCAGACGCTACTGGTGTCTGGCGGGGCTGACGGACCGCATTGACCTGCGGCTGGCTCCTGCGATGGAAACCCTTAACAAGCTGTTGGATGAGGGCCACGCGCGCACTTTTGATTTCGCTTTTATCGATGCGGATAAAACCAACTACGACAACTACTACGAAGCCTGCTTGCGGTTAATGCGTCCGGGCGGTTTGATCGCCATCGACAACGTATTGTGGGATGGCAAAGTCGCCGATCCGACAGAACGGAGTGACGATACCTGTGCGATTCGCGCTTTGAATGAGAAGCTGATGCGCGACAAGCGTATTGATTACTCCATGGTGCCCATCGCGGATGGCGTCAGTCTGGCGCGGAAAAAATAAACCTCGCATTGAGATGACTAAGCGGGGCTCGACTCGCAGCCGTATTGGGGATCGAGCCCCGCGTTCGTTAAAAAAGCTTATGATGCGGGCGCGAGACTATTCCCGCCTTGCCTGCGTCAGCGCGACAGCCACTTCTTTGCCCTGAATCCGGTCATCGTAACGGGCCACCAGCTGTACGTCCGAGTAAGGATCGAAGGCATGCAACATCACGTGGTAAACCCCTGTCTCCGGCGTGTCGTATGAGCAGGTCTCTTGCTGCGTGGTTTTGAATGGTCGGCAGTCATATTCGTTCAACGTGGGCGGTGTTCTGAATCTGACATGCATGTCTGCATCCCCTTGTCCGCCAGACATTTCAATCCTTAAGTTACGGGCGCTTTCCGGAATGTCGACATAGTAATAGTCCATCTCATCCTTGCTGCCGGAAAGCTTCGTCACCGCTTCTCCATTCATCAGTTCCTGGCTGCTGTCGGAGTTGGCTTTATAGCCAGCTTCAAAGGTAATGCCGGAATAGCTGGAGAATGCATGCAACATGACATAGTAATTGCCAGCCTGGGGCGAGCCGAAGCTGCAAATTTCTTCCTGGGTGGTTTTGTAGGGGCGACAGTCGTAAGAATCGAAGTTGGGACGGCCGCCATACTTGACGAACATGTCCATGTCGCCGCTGCCGCCAGAGATGCGGAACACCAGGTCTCTCGCGCCAGGATCGACTTTCAGCACGTAGTAGTCTTTGTCCTCCTTGTCCGCACTTAGATTACTCAGAACCTGGCCGTTTTCCAGCTCCGTATCCGGCGTGTCGGGATCGGTGGGGCCAGATGTACCTGGGTTATAGAGTTTATTGCTAGTGCAGTATTTTGAGCCGTTCTTGCTCATCCAGAAATAATTGCAGTTGCCGTCATAGCTATACCGGCCGGTTTTCACCTTGTAGCCGGACAGATAAACGCCATCCAGATGATAGAAGCTGCCGTCATATTTCAGGCTGAAGTGCTGATGGGGGCCGGTTGAACTGCCGCCATTGCAGAGCGCCTGAGAGCGGTTATTGGCGTAGTTCGCCAGTTTCTGGTTTTGCGAGACACTGGTGCGATTCTGGAACTGGACATTGTCCAGGTGGTAGTACGTGGTTGACCAACCGCCGTCGTGCAGTACTTCCACGAAGCAGGAAGAATGCCGCACCGCCGTACCCGCGGCGGAGGCCACCGCCCACTTGGTGGACGTATCCGAGCCCCAGGAGCCGCCGTTGTTCATATCCAGGGAAGACAACGGATAGTTGCCGCTGCCTGTATTGGTATGCGCGCCGCCAAACCACCAGCTCTGATCGATCGGGAAGGGGAGCTGAAGCATATTTTCCGGAGGAACCAGCTTTTTCGAGTAAGCGGAGAAGCGGCTGACGCCGGGAGGTTCCGCGCTTTCTTGCTCCTGTGGGAACAAGCGCTGGTAGACGGTTGCAAATTCATCGGCGTCGCCTGCGGCATTGTTCATCAACGCGCGGGAGAGTGCGCGTGTGGCGATGTCCTCGCCGCTGATGGAGAGGCTGTTCTGCTCCTGGTTTACCGTACGGTAATAAGATCTGGCCAGACGCATGGCGATATCTTCAACCTGAGCGCTGAAGCCATCCCGCTCAGACAAATCCCCAAGGGGACGTTGCAGGGAGGCGGTGCGTGCGCCGCTTACCAGGCCAGTCTGCATTTCTATCAGGGTTAACAACACTTTAGGGCTCACGGTGCTATAACCGGCCCAGTGTGTAATGACTTCGGTCTGATCCAGTAAATGAGGAGCATTCCGTTTCAGGTAGGCGGCGACATCGAAGGTCAGCATCTCTTGATAAGAATAGATAAACTGCTCGTCCGAAATGATATCTCTGCTATCGTCGGAATGCGCCAGGAGGGGGAGTGCTGAAAGCGCGCAGACGAAGATAGATCCGATACTCTTTTTCATATAAATTCCCTTTAAAGTTAATGAGTTGAACGCAGCTAGCAAAGGCTGGCCGGTTTAAACGCTGCGCGCTAGGAAGCGCAGCCGAGCGGTCTGTTTCTCAAATGAGAACAACTCTCAGACAGATATAAATGAAGACTAAAAAATGATCAGTTGCAAGTGTCGGACGCGGGTTGGGAATGGTTTCAAACTCCCAGCCGTTCATTTAATCGTTAGGAATAGGCGTCCTCTTTTGCACAGGAATGAAGACTAGGGTTTATAAAAAAATCCGGCAATCCGGTTGAAATACCTGAACAAAATATACGGGGCGCTTAATTAAGCTAAGCGGCGTAAAGTCGGACAAAAAAATCGGATGAAGAAATATGAGCGGCGAAGCTGAACAGATGAAATTTTTATGTCTGAAGCATACGGATGCGGATATCGCCAAGGAGTTGTTCGACCTGTTTCAATCCGCTTACCGGGTAGAGGCGGATCTGATTGGCGTTGACCTGTTTTCGCCATTGCGCAGAACAACTGCTGATTTCATGGCAAGTTCTACGCAGTTCTTGGGGTATCGAAGGGAGGCTCGGCTGGTTGCGGCGATGGAGCTGGAGCAGCAGGGTGAGTGGCTGAGCATTGACAGCCTGGCGGTCGCCCCTGATATGTTCCGGCAGGGATACGCCAGAGGGTTGCTGGAATATGTTTTTACGCATAGCGATCAGTTTGGGCGTCCAATAGGAGCGCGGGTGTCCACCGCCGAAGCGAACGCACCCGCCATCGCCCTGTATGAACGCTTCGGGTTTCAGAAAGGGCGGAGTCGCCGAACGGAGGAAGGGATATCTGTGGTATCCTTTGACGTCCTGTTTTGAGGTCGGCTCCAAACATATCTTCATTAATTATTCGTCGCGCGATGGATGCGCATTTGAAATCAATCCGTCCGCTATTTGTATCATCGGGTTTTCTTTAGGCAGTTTTTATCTCATGAAGTATCGGTTCCACACGCCGCTGGATGCGCTCAAGGCGTTTCCTGGAAAGTATGAAATCCACATTACCGTCGTCGCTCGCGATCAAGTCGTGCTGCAGCGTTTTGTCGACTTTTGCGCCGCGAAAGAGGCGAAAGCCATCGTTATTCAGTTGTCTTCCGGTCAGCATTGTACGCAGCCCATGTTGTGCAAGCGTTTGAGCGGGGCCCCGGAGTGGGTGTGGGGGCAAATTCAGGAGCTTTGCGACGGGATGGCGAGTGAGGGATTTTCTATCGAGCGACTGAAAATCGAGGCGGCGATAAGCAACGCCAATGTCCCTCAGCATGACGAAGCGGCGACGCAATTGCCTGATTATTGTTACTTCGAACACCATCTAAAGCTTCGCCTGCCGGCGGATTATGATCTCATCGCCTTGCGTGAGACGGTGCGTGAGTACCGTGGACGACTTTCCTCCAATGCATTTTGGCGCGATGAGGAGCATAGGGAGCAGTTCGTCACTCAACGCATACGCGGGGGGCTGGGCAAGGCGGGAGATGTGCTGGGCGCCTTGCGCACTTTTTTATTGGACAATGGCGTAGAGATTGTGAAAGACATCCGCGAATTCAATATCTATGACAGTAACATCGGGCTTGACGTTGGTTGGGATGGGGCCAACACAGGAACGCGCTCATGACGGAGACGCCGATGGCCCTGACGGAAGAAGCGCGAACTCTTATCGCTATTGAAACTGTGCTGGCGCGTTTACGCAGTCTGGCGCAGGCTGACCGTTTTGTTGTTCGAGGGAGTTTCGTCTCGCGCTATTGGAGCGGACCGCAGCCGAGAGCCTGTAAGGACCTGGATTTATTGTATCTGGGGGACTATGCCCCGGACTATTTCACGATGTTGATGGGGCGGCTCATGACGCAGGCGGACGCCTCTCCCTGCTGCTTTAACTCGGATACTTTGCTGGCGCACCCAATCTGGCAGGACAGTATCTCTCCCGGTATTCGCTTTACCTGCGAGTATGCGGTTTACGGTGTTGAAGGAGCGCTGCAGGTAGATATCGCCGTTGGCGATCCGTTGACGATTCCTCCAAGGATCGTTGAGATTCCCTCTGTGCTGAATAGAGGCGCAATGATCGCTGTACCCGCTGTTGCTGTTGAGATCGCCGCCGCCTGGAAGCTGCATGGGCTGTTTGAGCATATGCATGGCGGCTGGATGTCGAAGACCCTGTGGGACCTCTATCTGTTCTGCAAACACAACTCGCTGGACCCCATACGGCTGCGGGAAGCTATTCATGTCGCCTTTGAAAGTCGCATGGATCCATTGGCGATTCTGCGTCGTCTGCTATACGGCGATTTTGGCCGCAGCAAGAAATCCCGTAGAAGCTGGCGCAGCCTGATGGCGGAATATCCGAATCAGCGGATTGAGCCGATGGAGCTGGTGTTGGACTGGCTGCAGACTTATCTCGACCCCGTGTTGCAGTTGAAGAATGACGGTACCTTGCTGACCCAGTCTGAGGTGATCACCTATCGCGTGAAACTGCTGAAGGAAGACGGTTCGGAAGCGGCGCGCAAGAAGCTGCGCACCCTGCAGCAGAAACGCAAACTGCTGCCGTACAAAGCCTATACGTCCATCCCCCATCTGCCAGGGTCGCGCACTGGCCTTGCGGATAAACATATCGACGTCAATAAGGCGGACATGTTGACCTCTCGACAACGTTATCCCGACGATGTGGTTATCGTGCAGGAAAAGCTGGACGGCTCCTGCGTGGCGGCCTTGCGAACGGATGACCGGGTTCTGGCGTTGGGACGCGATGGCGATCTGGCGGATGAGTCCCCCAATCCCGCGCGAAGACTGTGGGCGGAATGGGTGGAGGAACATCAAGCTCGTTTTCTTGATGTGCTGGAGCCCGGCGAAAGGCTGGTTGGCGAATGGCTGGCCCTCGTGCATGGAACCCGATACCGGCTGATGCATGAACCCTTTGTTCCCTTCGATATTTTTACTGCGGACAATCAACGTTTGACCCACGCGGAGTTTCTGCGACGCGTAACCCGAGCAGGATTCACCCCCGCTCACACCCTCCATGTCGGCGAACCCTGTTCCATTGATGAGGCGCTGCGGCTATTGGGCGATGGCGCGCACGGATGCGTGGACGCGCCGGAAGGCGCCGTGTGGCGTCTGGAGCGGGGAGAGCAGGTGCTGTTTTTAGGTAAATTCGTGCGTCATGGTAAAACCGATGGGGCCTATCTTCCAGAAAACAGCGGATGTCCGGCGCTATGGAACTGGCATCCTTATCTCCCTGCTTTCTATGAAGAGGGCGTTCAGGAAACGGCAAGTAAAACTGAAAATGGTGAGACGGATTAACTGCGGTTTGGTAATGGCTTAATGAAATCATTGGATCAATTGGTGAAAGGCAATCGTCGCATTCGCGTCGCCGGATTTGACGACGCGCCTTTTTCACGGCGGAGAGGATCGCCAGTCAACGTGGCGGGAATTATCTGCGCAGATGGCGAATTTGAAGGCATGCTTTGGGGAACGGCGACCAAAGATGGCGATGACGCCACGGACTGCCTGATCGCCATGCTGACGAACAGCAAGTTTTATGATCAGGTCGGTGTGGTGCTGACGGATGGCGTCGCTATTGGCGGATTCAATGTCATTGATCTGCCCAGGTTTTGCGAAAGCGTGCAGCGTCCCTGCATCGCGGTCATGCGCAAGCACCCTGATCTGCAGGCGATTGACAAGGCGTTGCGCAACTTTGACGACTATGAGCGGCGGCGCGATCTGATTCGCGCGGCGGGAACCATTTTCAATAACGATTTCTGTCACTATCAGGTTGCGGGCTGCGACCCGGAAACCGCCAGTAAAGCCTTGGTAAGACTGACCACCAAAGGCCGAGTGCCAGAGGCTTTGAGGCTGGCGCATATTATTGGTTCGGCGGTAATGACCGGCGAAAGCGGTCGGAGGGCCTGACGTCAATGGAAAATGTCGTGACGCAATGGTTTGGCGACGCTTTCTCGCACCTGCACCCATTGCTGCATAAACTACATCGCGAAGGCGGAACGCTGACAGGACCGGTGCAGGTTGAATACGGGCCGGGGTTGGCGGGTTGGATCGGGCGTCGCATCGCAGGGAAGACCGGCGCGCCGCAGACGACAGGAATGGTCGGTTTTTGTGTTGAAATCCGCCATACCGGCGATGCGTTGGTGTGGAGCCGCACCTTTGAGTCCGGCGCACAGATGCACTCGCTATTTCGCCCACATGGCGCGTTTCCTGACGGTTACTGGAGCGAATCCACCAGTGGCGTGGAATTGCGTCTGGGCGTGGACATCCGCGAAGGCGGCTGGCGCTGGGTCCCACTGCGATGCAAGGTGCATGGCGTCCCTTTGCCTTTATGGCTGGTTCCTCGGACGGACGCCTATAAAACTGTAGTGGGCGACCAGTATCGGTTTGCCGTGACCCTGAGTCTTCCCGTGCTGGGAAAACTGATGAGCTATTCTGGAGACCTGCGTCTGGGCGAATATCGACGACCCGCGTAAGCCTCTGTCTCACGCGGCGCTGATACGTCATTATCTGCTGTCTTAATGCGCTCTTAACCCCACCTTTTTTAAGCTCTCCCACAATGAGACAGGCCGCAGCAGGCGCTGTGGTAGTGAATATCGTTGTGGGAGGTGAGAATGGAGAATTTACAGGCGCGTTTTGATGCGGTGGGTGTCTGGCTGGAAGTGATTGACCTGAGCGTGCTTGCCGCGCTATGCGTCGTGGCGGCGGGGGTATGCTGGGATATGGCGCGAAAGCGATGGGGGCCTTTGCGTGAGAAGTTCGCCAATATCACTGTCGCCATCGGTAATATTCTGTTGGAGAGAACGCTATATGGCGCGGTTTTTCTGATTGCGCTGTGGCTGGTGGAACCGTTGGCGTTGTGGCGTATACCGATGAATGGCTGGACTTGGCTGTTGGCGCTTCTGGCGGCGGACTTGAGTTACTATTGGATGCACCGAATCGAACACAAGGTCAGATTTTTCTGGACGGTCCATAGCGTGCATCACTCTTCGGAGCGCTTTGACTTCAGTACGTCCTTGCGTCTTTCCTGGCTGGAGGGTCCGGTGGAGTGGATCTTTCTGGTTCCCATGATGTTGCTCGGGTTTGACCTGGTACAGACGATTGTGGCGTTTTTTGCGGTTGTGGCCTATCAATCCTGGATTCACACAGAAAAAGTTGGGACGCTCGGCTGGCTGGATCGTGTCTTCAATACGCCGTCTGCGCATCGGGTCCATCATGGCTCTCACCATCCCTATCTGGACAAAAATTTCGGCGGCGTGCTGATGATTTGGGATCGCCTGTTCGGGACCTATCAGGCGGAGGTCACGCCGGTGCGTTATGGCCTGACTGAGCCATTGGCGTCCCGCAATCCCTTTATACTGGTGTTTCATGAAGTGGCGGCGTTATATTCGGATTGCCAAAGCGCGCTGTCATGGCGTGATCGGCTACAGTTTTTGATCAAGCCCCCTGGCTGGAAACCGGACTCTCATGCGCATACTGATCATTGAAGACGACCGTCACTTGGCCGCTGCCATCGCCGACTATCTTGAGCTGCAGCAGGCGGAGTGCGATTTCGCCTTCAATGGGGCTGTCGGGTTGCAGCGTGCGACGCAAGACAGGTTCGATGTCATCATTCTGGATTTGATGTTGCCGAAAATGAACGGCTTTGATCTGTGCCTGGAGCTGCGACGGCAGGGGATATTTACGCCGGTGCTGATGCTGACCGCTTGTGATGCGGATGAAGAGCAGTTGCAGGGATTTCGCAGTGGCGTCGACGACTATGTCGCCAAACCTTGCGCTATGCCGTTGCTGTGGGCGCGTTTACAGGCGCTGACGCGACGGGCGTCGAAGCAGGGGGAGACGCTGCGGGTGGGGCCGTTAGAGCTGCGCTTGGGAGAACATCGCGTGATGCGAGAGGGGCGCGAGCTAAAATTGACGCCAACCGGTTGGAGGCTGTTGGTGACGTTGATGCGACGCAGTCCCGACGTGGTTTCCCGGGAGGAGCTGGAAAGCGCCGCCTGGCCCGGGGAAGAAGTAGACCCAGGTAACTTCAACGTACAACTGCACCAATTACGTAAAGCCGTGGATAAGCCCTTTGCGCAGGCTCTGATTCATACCGTTGTCGGCGTCGGCGTATGTATTCGGGAAGACAGCGCCTGAGCGTCCCTTGCCCGGCGCTGTAAAACCTTAAGGGTTATTACGGGCGTCCCAGCTGCCGCTTGGGCCGATCATTCTTGAACGACAGAAGACGCAGTGAATCTTGTTGTAGCGGTAACCATTACTGGCGAGCATGTCCAGGGCGTGCTTGAGGTTGACGCCGCCCATCAGTTTCCGATTGCGTACGGTCAGTACATCAAACTTGGGAAACGGGGTGGGACACAGGCGTTGGACTTCCGCCATCATTCTCGCGTCGCCGCTGTTTAAGGCGTCCTGACGCAAAGTGATGAATGTCCGGTTGCTGTCTATATCCCGACTGATGCTGTCGTAGGTTTCCCCGGTTTCTTCTCCCTGGTATTTACTCAGGCTGTAATTTCTGACCTTTGTATTGGGCGCCAGATGTTGCAAAAACTTGGTTTTACCGCTGATGACGGAACTCAGGCCCGGGTCCAGCAATGCTTGAGTGTGAGGGCCATAGAAATAAAGCTGGGTCCATTCCGGTACGCCGATCCAGCCACCCAGACCAGGAATATTGCGCGCCCAGCCAGTCTGCTTGCCGAAATCCGGGCGGGAAATATAGCCGCCGTGAGAGGTAATAAGCAGGTTGTCCGCTATCATGCCAGTGGCGTCAGTG
Source organism: Hahella sp. HNIBRBA332 (assembly GCF_030719035.1). NCBI lineage: Bacteria > Pseudomonadati > Pseudomonadota > Gammaproteobacteria > Oceanospirillales > Hahellaceae > Hahella > Hahella aquimaris. The sequence goes on along the minus strand of NZ_CP132203.1, from coordinate 3,361,758 downwards.
AATAAATACAGTTTGTCGCCTAATGGGATTTTCTTCGCCATATATAGTCCTGAAGTGTCGTTGAGAAAGTATTATAAAGATGAAATTCAAAAACCGTCTGTTGTTGGCATGTAACAATAAAAGCTGCAGTGACTTCTGCATAATTAGTATGCTTAATGAGTTTGATAACCAGATTCTAAAAAAGTTTCCTCAAGGGGATTTTTCATGAATAGCGCTTTAAACAAAAAAGCCGGTGGCGATCATACTTATTTTGGGGCTCAGTGCAGGGCTTGAATTAACTCATCACCGGTATTGTCACCAGCGAAATAGATGCGTCCTTTCTAGGCGTTTTCGAACGGTTTTTGGCCAATCATAGCGTCGCGCCGAAGCCAAGAAGAGTGGATATTAAAGCGGAGAATAATTGCTGTAATGTCTATTATGCTTTGGTGGGAAAACCTTACTGTTTTGTCATTGCGCTAAAACGAAATACTGAACAGTGGCGAATTAAGTGAGCGTATATTGAACTTCATTTCAGGGTAAAGTTAATCATTCAACTCGCATCGATAATTCCTGAAAAGATATCCGCTTTCCTTGGTTTAAATCCAACGCATAGCTATTTGCAGGAGGAGAAACGAAATCAATCCGTATAATCCGTCTATCGTCATCAAGGATGGGCGTTTGAATTGGATAAAGACATTCCGGAATCCCTGGAACAAAAGTTGGATAAATTAATATCAGTCATCGGTGAAAATAGAGAAAGTCTACGCACTCTCAGTGAGTCGGCGAATATTAAGGTCATGGTGTTGTATTACGGCTACAAAGACTGGATGGGAGGAATAGCGCTGTCAGCAGAGCAGATGGCTTTGCTGGGGGGAAATTGGAGCTGCTCTGGACGTTGATATACATGCGTCGGGCCCGGATTGGCCGGACCCGTAGCGTCTAGGCGTCAGCCGTCTTTCTGCAAGGTTCAGGGCTGACGCGTTGGGGCTGATGCCGTGATAGGAGCGAAGCCTATCGATGAGGATGGGGAGCTACTTCCAAATGATTGTAATAGAAAACATTAGGTTCATTTTTCCAGGTGGCTTCTTCCGTGCCTCTTAATACCGCACCACATGTATAAACCTTACAGAGCTTATTCAGTCCGTCAAACTTCTTGGTGTTAAGCCTGTCCACATAGCCGCCTACAGCATTTACTTTGACACATTGGTTGGTTTGCGTTCCGATAATGACTGCGCCGGTAATGTTTTGTCTTTTTATTTCCGCTGCGATATCCAGATTGGTCTCAGGATTAAACATACTAATGTGCGGCTTTTTAACCACTTTGGCGCCGCGCACGCAGTAGTCTCTCCAAGTTCTCACTCCCACTGGCGGGGCGCCGCCAATCACGATAGGTTGCGCTCCCTCACTGAGTGCGGCGTGATCAATTTCTATTAAGTAAATCGGCATGCGCAAGGTTTGCGCTTTAGTGATAGTCGCCAATAGCGCGGCATGATTTCCGGGCGCTTGTCTTCCTTGTTCATCTATGACAAATAACGCGAGCTTCTTCCCGCCTTTTTTAACTTCATTGTTCATGGCTTCATGTAAAGAAACGGTGTTGATAATGGTCATGATAGTATCCTTGTTCCTTGATAGATTATGATTTTGATTGATCGAAACGAGATGATGTTTAATTTAAATAATGATTGGTGTTTTCAGTGTTTAGTTCGGTTTTAGGCCGGCTTATTTGCAAAGGCGTCAAATGATTGGATAACGCCTCAGAAAATAGGTATAAATACTTGAGCCCTATGGCTTATTAATAATGAGAATGATTAACAGGTATTGTTTGCAGCAAACAGTCTCCAGAGAATGACATGATGTTTAACTCACACAGGGAAAGGCCGCGCGCTCGCGCCAAGACATTGGCTCGAAGTCTCAGAGATCAATTGTGGTGGATGGGAGCGGGGTTGCTATTGGCGAGTCTCACTCTTGCTTTTATCTCTTCCTGGAACAATATGGACTGGGCTGGCGATACGTTGATGAAACTGGAGGCGCAGGCTCTGTTGCGGCAGTCGCAGCGAACGGCGGGAGCGCAGCCAGCGAGTGATGGATATCTGAGTCTGTATCAAAGCTGGGCGGCGGTGCCAGAGCATGTGCGATCGCAATTTGGCGCTGAGCCAGCTCGCGATGGCGAAGTACTGGAGGCGGTGGTTCAAAATGCTGGAGAAGAGGCGTTTTTATATTTGCTGCCATTTCAGACTGAAAGTGGCGAGCGCCGGTATTTATTAAGCCGCCATAACCGCGCGGATATCGAAACGCTGGGAGAGGAGTTTTTCAGCGCCGCACTGCTGCATTCATTGCTCACCACACTGGCTGTATTCGCGCTACTGTTTGCACTGTTTTTCTGGTTGATCCGGCGGGCCACCCAGCCCATCGCTGCGCTCAGCGCCTGGGCGCAAACCCTGGGAACTCAGGCGCGGGTGGAAGCGCCGCATTTTGAAATTGAGGAACTCAATCATCTGGCGCAGCGAATGCAGGAAGGCGTCGCCCGTATAGAGGCGTTCAATGCACGCGAAAAGCAGTTTCTAAAGCACGCCAGTCACGAAATGAGAACCCCTCTGGCGATTATCCAGGCCAGTCTGGACACCCTGGAATTGCAAACCGGCGAGGCGGGTAAGGCGTCGCTGCGGCGGGCGCAATTGGCGGGGGCGAATATGGCGTTGCTGTCCAGCGCCTTGCTATGGCTGGCGCGGGAGTCGCCGCAAACGTTAAAGAAAGAGCGGGTGACCCTGGATACGTTTTTTCACGCCATCATTGACGATCACCGATATTTGTTGACGGGTAGAAATGTGCAGGTGCGGCTGGAGCTGGACGCAGACGTGGTCAAAATCGAAAAAAGTCTGTTGCATATTGTGTCGGCGAATCTTGTTCGCAATGCCTTTCAGCATTCCTCCGACGGTGAGATTGTCTTGACGGCGAATCGCGATAGTTTACGTTTGACGAATCCGGTTAATCCTGATGACGCCGATACAAATGCAGAAGGGTTCGGTTTGGGGCTGGAGCTGGTGCGGCGTATCTGCGACAAGCTGGAGTGGCGTTTTTCGGTTGATCTGACCGAGGATGGGGCGCAAGTCAGTGTGATCTGGGCTTCGACATCGCATTCTTAAGACGATCTTAAGGTCGCTCCGGATTTAATGTAGCGGACTTCACAATGGGTTAGGGAGAGAAGATGAAAGTTGTGGCGGGTCTGCTATTTGTGTGCGCTTTGGCGGCTGTGGCGACATTGGGTGTGTTGGACCAACACAGCCTGAACTATGCGCAAAGAACCGATTTTACCTTTGACTATGACGGTGAGCAGTTGGGGGCGACTCTGTTGACGCCGGAAGGAAAAGGCCCCTTTCCTGTACTTGTATTTCTGCACGGCGATGGTCCGGTGGACCGTTTCGCCAATGGCGGTTATGTCGGCATCATGAACCAGTTGCTGGAGCGTGGCGTGGCCTGCCTTAGTTGGGATAAGCAGGGCGTTGGCGAATCCAGTGGCGACTGGCTGGCGCAAAGCATGTTGGACCGGGCGCAGGAGGCGCAAGCGGGCATGGCGGCGCTGCAACGTCAGTCGGGCGTTGATGTGGGCGCGGTCGGCGTCATTGCCTTTTCGCAGGGAGGCTGGGTGCTGTCGGAATTAGCGGGAGGCGCAAAAGGAGCGTCAAACGTCGATTTCATGGTGGCGGTGGGCGTCGCGGTTAATTGGCGCAGGCAGTCACTTTATCTGCAGCGTGAACGCATGCTCAGCGCGGGTTACAGCGAAGAACAAATCGGAACGGCATTGGCGTTCAGCGAAAAATCAGATCGCTATCTCGCGCAAAATAATCTCTCCTATGATCAGTACCTAGCGTGGCTGCGCGACAGCGCTGCGCCAGCAGGCGTACTAACGGAACCTATGTCCCCCGAACGCTATCGTTTCGTCATGCGCAACATACAAGCCGATATGACTGCGGGGCTGGCTCAGGTCAAGGTTCCTTTTCTGGGGTTGTTCGGCGAGAAAGACCGTAATGTGGATGTCCATGAGAGCATGCAGGCAATAGACGGCGCTTTTCAATCCTCAAACTGGCGGGATTACCGATTGAAGTTGTTTCCTGACGCGACGCATAGTTTGTTAAAAGCGAAGTACTTTGACTTCCAAACGCCTGAGGAATGGACATTATCTGCAGAAGCGATGTTTCTAATACTGGGACCGGACGCCTTTGCGGAAGGCTTTCTTGACTCATTGGGCGACTGGGTGATCGCAACGTCGAAGGGCGTGGAGAAAAAAGCGATTAATTAAAGGTGCAGGGGGGAATTAGTATGACTGAAGTAAAGGGCTCTTGTTTGTGTGGCGCGGTGAAATTCCAGATAGAAGGTGAAATCAAAGCGCTGACCTACTGCCATTGCAGCATGTGTCGCAAGGTCCATGGTTCTGCCTTTGGCGCATATATTGTGACCGGCAAGGACAGTTTTGTGATGTTGGAAGGCGTTGAGAGCCTGCGCAGCTATCGCTCTTCCTGTAATGTTAGTCGGACCTTCTGTGGAGACTGTGGATCGACTATTCAATTTATGCGCGATGGGCGGGATGACATTGGCGTCGCCGCTGGCGCTTTGGACGACGACCCCGGCGTCAAGCCTTCGAAACAGATCTATTGTGAGTCGAAAGCGCCCTGGCATTTGTTGCAGGAAGATATCCCGCATTTCGCAGAAAGGTCCTGAAACGCCAAATTGACGCCAAAGGGTTAACCCGAGGCTGACCCGAACGTAGATATGGGGTAGGGTATTGGGTTTGGTTGGCGTTTCCCGTTTGTATTGAGCGAAGCGCCGAATTCCGCTTTGCAATTCAGTCAGGTATCCAATGAGCCATTCGAGCAGTTCTATAGACGTCCATTCCATTGTTTATTTCTACCAAGGCGCGCCTGTCGATGCAGACGAAATCCCGGCCGGAGCCGAATACACCTGTTTTCTGCTCAATGACGAAGAAGTTACTGAGTACATGATGTTCTGTGAACACAACACAGTATTTCGTCTTCTTGGACCCGCTGAAGACGGTGATTACGCGGCCAGAGCCCTGGCGATATGGGAACATGCGTCCACGCTGGAAAATGGGGCGGAAATCAGCCCTGACGTGGTCGTCACAGTGGAAGTTCCCGATGATGCGTTCCCTCACAATATCCCCATCGGTGAATTGGAAGAGTATAAGGTTCATGCGGAATACCGGGTTGACGTGAATCCTGAAAATGGCGAAGGGGTGCTGAAACCGAATCCGGATAATGCTTTCCGTATGGAAGTCACCGATCGTGGCCCCCATCCTATCCCGGTGAAACATGTTTTCTTCAATCAAGATAAGGACGTACTGGGCATAGAGTATCCCTTGCTGGGGTTTGATGAGAAATATGGTTTTAGCGGCCCGTTTTCCTTCGTGGAACTCTCCGAACACGGTATTCAGGCCATGCGTTCTATTGAGGATGAGGACGATGACTGGGATGAGGAAGGGCAGGTCATTTTCCCAGTGGACTGTCAGGCGCGACTGCAGGAAGTCGCGCGTTTCGTTACGCCGGAGCTGGTCGCCTTCGTGGATCTCGAAGGCGTGCCCATAGAGCATGATCAAATCATGGAGCATTCCGATTATCGGCGTCACTGGTTCCATAACGATCAGACCCTGGCGATGAGCGAGCTGATCGCGGCGCGGGGCATCGCCCACACGGAAATCATCAATGTGCCGCAGGCACTGCATCAGAAAACCTTGCACGCCTACCTGCGCCGGGTTCACGCCAGTAAGGAAGCCATTTCTCTGGATGGATTGAGGGCCACGCACTATGTCGTGCTGTATGAGCCGCTGTCCCAGGAATCAACCGCTGCGGTCCCTCTGGAGGCTGGGCAGTCAAAGCTGCACAGCTCTATCTATACGTTGAAAGGCGTACAGGTAGTGTCCGAATGCATGGTGTTTGACGCAGAAGGGCGTCCTATCAAAAAGATGAGTTTTGGCAGGCCTGGCGAGAAGACGTTGATGTATGAAGAGATCTTCAAATTCGATGAAAACGGCCAGCCGATAGACTCGGAAGTCATTCATCACGACTTCGGTTAAGGCGCGGCGACTTTTTTGCTTTCTTCTTCGGTGACGGCTTGCGGCAGTCGATAGGCGCCGCGCCGAGAGTCCTCCAGATAGCGGTCGAGCAGACCGCTTTCTTTCAGCTGTCGCAGGCCTTCATTGAATTGTTTGACGCGCTCCTTGTTCGCCGGGAGAGCGCGGGTCAATATGAGATGATAGGTGGTGCTGTTATAGACATGGGGTGAAATCGTCAGCTGCGCTACGTCTTCCGGCGGGAACAGCTCATATAGCAGGGCGTAGCCTGCGTCTTTATCAGATGGAAAGACGTCAATTCTACCGCGCAGCAGTTTGGTGAAATTCACCTCGTCAGTGGACACCCGCTCAATCTGCACCCCTTCCGTGCCCTCGAATTGGTAAGAGTAACCCAGGGTGCCGCCAACGCGATAATGCTTCAGGTCGGCGAAGCTGGTCCAGGTGAAATCCGAATCCACACGATGAAAAAACACCGACTCGCCCATGACGACCGGCTGGCTGAAGTGAAACTGCGCTTCTCGATCGACAGAGGGGCTCCATAGCAGGCTGCCGTCCAGGTTTCCTGAAAGCGCTTCAGCGTAGGCGCGCTTCCAAGAGTCAAAGAACACATATTGCACGTTCACGCCCACGATGCCGAAAGCTTCCGTCACAATATGGCTGGCCACGCCATAGTGCTTGAGCGTTTTCGATTGATAAGGAGGCCACTCGCCATTGGCCAGACGCACGGTGATTCCGGCGGCGAAGGTCAGGGATGCGGACAGGGAGAGCGTAAGCGCGGCGACGCCAATGACGGTTCGATTGCTGAAATGTCGCCCCGCGTTTTTCCAAGTTCTGTTCCCGCGTTTGACGGGGAGACTTGCCTCCATGTCAGGGATCGCTCGTGACCTGCTCGGTCGGGTTGATGTAACTGTCCAGGATCTCTTGTAAGCGTCCTTCTTTTTGCATTTTTGCGATGCCTGCGTCCATTAGCGCTTTAAGGTATTCTCCCTCCTCAGTGCGGGGAAACAGCATGTGATAGCCCTGCGGGGGAGAGTTGGGAATCGGGGTGTATTGCATCCCCGGCGTGGCGATCAAATCCAGACCTTTATGGGCGAAACCCAGCATGATTTCATAATCGGCGGTAATCAGGTCCACCTTGCCGCTACGCAACTTCAGGAACAGGTGGTCATAGGTCACGGAGTCAGTATCCATGGATTCGTTCGGGTGCTCCAGATAGGTGTAATTGTAGCCAGAGAGTCCGCCGATGACGTAAGTGTCCAGGAGGTTTTTTTCTACCTCGCCCAAGCCCTCGGGAAAACGCTGCTGCAAGTAGAAGAAGTAAAGGTGCGTCCAGTAGTAGGGAAGTGAATACAGATATTGTTTGCTGCGCTCCTCGGTGTAGGACGCATTGAGCAGCATGTCGTATTGGCGCGCTTTTCTGACTTCCAGCAAACAGCGCTTCCAGGAAGGAAGTTCAATGGAATACTTGATATGGTTGCTTTCCAAAATCTCCCGCGCCACATCCACGGCGTAACCGGCAATTTCCTTCTTACCATTCTCCATTCGATAAAACGTATAGGGTGGCCATTCTCCCGCGTCGTCGCAAATCCTCACAAAGGACAGCTCCGCCTCCGCCGCATAGACGCCCTGAACGATAAGCAGCCATAACAGCGCAAGTACAAACCGGGTAAATCGGCGCCGCATGTATAGTTGAAGTCTCTATCGATGAGAGTCACTGTATTAAAGATAGTGCATGCGGAATCAGTCTACAAAGTAGCGGGCCGGAAGGCATTCCGGCGTATGAGGAAATTACGGGTTGACAAATAGTGGCCCAGAGCCTTTAATTGTCTATGGTGGCTTTGAGCCACTATTTGAAATTAAGGAAGAGGTCTCAGATGTTCAGATATATAAAAACCGAACCCACCACCTACATCATGCAATTCAACAAAGGCAAACTTAAGCGGGAAGGCGCTGGCCTGGGCTTTTTCTATTTCGCGCCGACGACGTCACTGGTTTCGATTCCCATTGGCTCGGCGGACTTGCCTTTTATTTTCAAGGAAAGCACCAGCGACTTTCAGGAAGTTACCGTGCAAGGTCAGTTGGTCTATCGCGTAAAAAGCCCCAAGATTCTGGCGGCGACCATGAACTTCACCCTGGCTGATGACGGCAAATCCTATGTTTCGGACGCGCCGAAGAAGCTGCCAGCGCGCATTCTCAATCTGCTGCAGTCCATTACTCGCAACAGCATTCAGAGCCTGTCCTTGAAAGACAGCCTGCTGGCTTCGGAAACGCTGGCCGGGACACTCGCCGCCGCACTTGACTCCGCTCCTGTGCTGGAAAAACTGGGGGTGGAAATCCTGGATGTTTCCATTCTGGCGATTAAGCCCAACCCGGAAACCGCCCGCGCGCTTGAAGCCACAGTGCGCGAGCAAATGATGAAGGATGCGGACGAGGCGGCTTATACACGCCGCAACGCAGCCATTGAGCAGGAGCGTAAGATCAAGGAGAACGAGCTGGAGACGGAAATTTCCGTCGAACAGAAGAAGCAGCAGGTCAAGGAAGCGGAAATGGACGCCCGTATGGCGGTGCAACGTAAAACCCAGGAGCTGCAGCGGGAAGTATTGGAGAATGAAATAGAGCAGGAGAACAAGCGTAAAGAACTGGTGACGGTCAGCGCGGAAAACAGCCGCAAAGAAGCGGATGTCAAAGCCTATGCGATATCCGCCAGCATGAAGGCGATGGCGGAAGTGGATAACCGCATTCTGGAGGCGATCACCAACAGCTCGATGAATCCAGAACAACTGATCGCCCAGGCCTTCCGCCAGTTGGCCACCGGCGCTGACAAGATTGGTCAATTGAATATCAGCCCGGATCTGATGCGCGAGTTACTGGGTAAAAAACGATGAGCGAGCGTGCTACGGAAACCAAGCTGATTCTGGTGAAACGCAGAACGCGGTTGGAAGAGCTGGCCTGGCGGCATAACACTGAAGAACAGGCGCGCTTTTATATAGAGAGCCGCGGCGAAGACTTTGATGTCTACATTCATGAGGATCAAAGCTATCGCGCATCATTGGCCGCCGCAGAGACGACGTTGTCACGCATAGGACGCGTGCAGACCCTTGATCGAGATTTCCTTAGCAATTTCATCTTCGGCGCTCAGGATGTGGTTGTCGTGCTCGGACAAGACGGGCTGGTGGCGAATACACTGAAATATTTGCATGGCCAACCCGTCGTGGCGGTTAACCCCGATCCAGCTCGCATCGATGGCGTATTGCTGCCATTTCAAGTAGCGGACCTGGATGCGGTGCTGAAGGAGCTGCTGAAAGCCAAACGGCCGATCAAACGGGTATCCATGGCGGAAGCCAGCCTCAACGATGGCCAGACAATGGTGGCTGTGAACGACTTCTTCATCGGGCCGAAGAACCATACCTCGTTACGCTACGAAATTGATTTTCGCGAGTCTTCGGAAATGCACAGCTCAAGCGGTGTGATCGTCTCTACAGGACTCGGTTCCACCGGGTGGATGCGCAGCGTCATCGCCGGCTCCCTGGGCGTAGCGCGAGCCCGCGGCGCGCAAGGCGACAGCGCGGACGCCTATCAGCCGCTCTCATGGGACGCGCAAAAGCTACTGTTCTCCGTTCGCGAACCTTTCCCCAGTAATACGACGCAAACCGAACTGGTGTATGGGGAAATTACCGGCGGGGAGGCGCTGACTATCAAATCCCGCGTACCGGAAAACGGCGTTATTTTCAGCGACGGTATGATCAGCGACGCCATTGAGTTCAATAGCGGCGCGGTGGTTAACATCAGTTTGTCGCAACGATATGGTTCAATAGTTCATTGATAAAACGGTTTGGGCCGTAACGGTTGTCTATAAGCACAAGGAGAGGACCAATGGAACCTTATGAAAACTGGCCGAAAGAGCAATATAGTCGCAAAGTTTCGGCGTCTCACGCCTTTGGCGAGCATTTGTTCAACAAAGTTCGAAAAGAGGCGTTACATAGCATGCGATCGTATGAGAGCGACAGAGACCGCGAGTTAGTGGAGGAGACGGTGGATGCAACCCTTTACGCCATGATGCAGTTGCTGGACGGGATTTTCCTTAACGAAATTGATGAAAAACACCGGGCTGAATATGCTCTGATTCAACGTATTCGCGATGATGAGGGCGTTATGCTGGAAGAAAGTGAGCTGGCTCCGGACGGAGAGGGGCTTTGCATGGGGTTCCATGGTTGGCGTGAAGGGGATTTTGGCTGAATGAAAATTTCCTGAGGCGGACTGTCTGCGGAAGGCTAAATCTTGACTACACTTTTAAAGTCTAAGCCCCGTTGAACTGATTTGCGACGCAAGCATCCGCGAAAAGGGAGTATTTCATGAGGGAAGCGCATCCTGCCACCGCTATTGACCGTTTCTTCGCCCAGTTGACCCTGAGACAAAAATTTCTAGGACTCAGTGTGGTCATCATGATCATGTTTATCGCTTCCAGCTGGTATAACGCCAGTTTAACCCGTGAATCCCAACGTGACGCCCTGCGCGAGAGCGCAATGAACATGGTGGAGGCGGCCCTTCATAACCTGAAGCAGTATAAGGCGAAACACCCGGAAGAATTGAATCAGTACATTCGTGAGATGCTTGGCGGTTTGCGTTGGGGGGAGTCCCTGGACGGCTATGTTTACGCCTTTTCCGTCGACCAGAAGTTTGTCGCGTTTCCCCCTAAACCTGAATGGGTGGGGGAGCCGGTTCCTAACATTGACCTTAATGAAGGCGGGCGCTTTGGGGATGTGGCGACGCAATGGTTTCGCGCCGGCAAGTCTGGATTTGTGACCTACCAATGGCGCAAGCCGGGAAAAGAGGAGCTGGTCGATAAGACTACTTATATCGAGCCCTGGCCGGAACAAGGCTGGATCATCGCTTCAGGGATATACCTTGACGATGCGGATGAGCTGTATCAGGAAACACTGACCCGCTTGGTTTGGGTCAGCATTGGCGTTCTTGTGGTCATGTTCGCAGCGTCTCATTTCGTCGTTAATGCGATGCAGCGCAGTTTTTCTAGAGTGGTGGCGGCGATGGAGAATCTGGCGCGGGGTAACCTGACCTTTCATCTGGACTGTATCGGACGCGATGAGGTATCCCATATCAGTCGCGCCATTGAATCCACCCGGCGTTCGTTGGCGGATTTGATCGGAAAACAGATGGAGATCAGCCGTTCGCTGTCAGATGAGTCGAAAGAGCTTTCCAGCCGCATGGCGACCGCTAAACGAGCGATTGACGATGAATCCTCTCAGCTTGAGCAGTTGTCCTCCGCCATGGAGCAGATGGCGGCGACAGTGAGAGAAGTGGCGGAACACGCCAGCACCACTTCCGCCGCAACCCAGGCTACTAACGAGCGTGCGTCCACTGGCAACGAGTTGGTGGGCGATGCGGTTAACGTCATCAATAACCTGTCACGCAATCTGGATAATTGCTCCAAGGCGGTGACGGACATCGCCAATCAAGTGGATACCATCTCCTCTGTCACCGACAGCATCGAAAGCATCGCCGAGCAGACCAACCTGCTGGCGCTTAACGCCGCCATTGAGGCGGCGAGAGCGGGAGAAAGCGGACGCGGTTTCGCCGTCGTGGCGGATGAAGTAAGGCAACTGGCGATGCGCTCCCGAGACGCCACCGGTGAAATAAACGGCACTATTGAGGCGTTGAAGAAGCAGGTTAAGGACGCAGTTGAACTGATGGGCGCCAGCGTTGAAGTGGCGGAAACAGGTTCCTCCAAAGTGGGCGAGTCAGGAGACATGTTCGATGGCATCGTGACGGAAATGGGGGAAATCACCAATCGTAGTCTGCAGATTGCTACTGCGGCGGAGCAGCAGGGCAGTGTGGCTGGCGAGATGACTGCTAACCTCGCCCATGTGCGGGACGCAGTTAGGGATACCGAGCAGGTAGTAAGCAAATTGTTCGATTCTTCCAAAAATCTCAGCAACCGAGCGGCGCAGTTGAAAGAAATGGTTTCCAATTTCAAGGTGGCTTGAGAAACATTTTTAAACAATCGGCGCATAACTTATTGACGCTATTCGTGATATACAATCTCGTAAGGGGCCAGACAAGCTGACAGGGAGTAACGATCGATGAGAGGCCGTCATAGTTTGTCGGACCAATAATTAGAATAAAGAAAGGTTGGGTTAAGCTCACATGGAGGGCAGTGCATGGGCTTACACTTGCACAGTTTCAAATATGCGGCTGGCGTCTCCCATACATCCTTATTGTTTTCGCCACTGGTATTGGCGTTAAGCGTTGGGGTGAGTAACGGCGCATTCTGTTTTTTGATCGACGACGCGATTGGACGGGACTTTACTTACTATCACTTGTTTCGCCTGGGGCCCAGTCTGATGCTGAGCCTGGCGATTATCGTCTGGATTGCGCGTTTCCATACGGTGAGCGGTCAAGGCGCGCTGGAAATCTGCGGTAAAATATTTCTTGGATGGGCCACTGCTTTGTTCATGGGCGAAACGTCCATGGAAGTCTCTGTCACGCTTAAGTGGGCCGGCATCGCGGTTGGCGCGCTGATTGGCGGTGGATGCGTCTATTGGGCGTTTCATCCTTATCTGAAGAATACGCCTCCCTTGCACGATGCGCTGGTCAAACTGACCTCCATCACCCTACTGGGCGTCGCCTGCGTCATGCTGCTGTTTGAAGTCATGGAAAATGACGCCATCCACAACTGGCCTCCTCTGATGAGACGCCTGCTCGGTAACATAATCCTGTTTACGCCCTGGACCTATATTGTGCTGATTTGCGCCGGTGGTTGGCTGGGTAATGTTGAGGGGATGCAAAAGCGCCGTAAATAGACATTATTGTGTTGGCCAAGGTTTTACTTTATGAATGCGATGAGAAGCGGGCCTCAAAACAGCGATAGCTGTTCCCCAATATTGTTATTTTTAGGATCTTTCAGTCTGACTCCCATGCCCAACAGACGCACAGGTTTTTTCTGGCGCGCCCAGGCGGCGCTCATGAGGCGCAGGTAGTCGGGAAGACTTCGCCATTGGCCGCTGTAACCCGGTAGAAGTTCTTCAAGGGTGGTCTGAGTGAAGTCGGCGAATTTGACTTTGACGAAGCGCTTGCTGACCAGGTAGGCGTCACTGATGCGATTGAAACGCTCTAGTAGCTCTTCGAACAAAGGCTCGCAATGATCGAGAATAGCGTCGAGATTTTGCAGGTCGTGGTCGTAGGTGTGCTCAACGGACAGGGATTTACGCACCCACTCTGTCTGTACGGGACGGTTGTCCACGCCCCGTGACAGGTTGTAGAGGCGTTCGCCGTAGCTGCCGAAATGGCGCTCCAGATCGTCCTTGGACAGTTGCTGTAAATCGCTGCAGGTCGTGATGCCTAAAGCCCCCATTTTCGCCGCGGTCACTTTACCGACGCCGTTAATTTTGCGAACGGAAAGTTGGGGGATGAAGTCTTTGATGTCTTGCGGCCGGATGACGAAGATGCCGTCGGGCTTATTCCAGTCGCTGGCTATTTTGGCCAAAAACTTGTTCGGGGCGACCCCCGCCGATACCGTCAGCTGCAAGTCTTGTTTTACGCGGGCGCGAATTTCTTCGGCGATGAGTGTAGCGCTGCCCTTGCAGGCGTTGCATTCGGATACGTCCAGATAGGCTTCATCCAATGATAGAGGCTCAATCAGGTCGGTGTAGTCGCGAAATATTTTATGAATGTCTTTGGATACGCTGCGGTAGACCTCAAAGCGGGGACGAATGAACACTAAATCAGGACATAGCAGAACGGCTTTTGCTGAAGACATGGCGGAACGGACGCCAAATGCGCGAGCGTTGTAATTGCAGGTGGCGATGACGCCGCGTTTGTCAGGGCTGCCGCCCACCGCTACTGGCAGATGCCGCAGCGAGGGGTTATCGCGAATCTCTACGGAGGCGTAGAATGAGTCGGCGTCAATGTGGATGATTTTGCGCATAAAGCCTGTCTGCAGGCGGCCTCAACGGCGATTAACATGGTCCAAGGATAACGCCTCAGGACTGAGCGAACCAGCCCATGCGCGCCACGAAACGGAGCTTTAAATCTACTTGCTCAGAGGCGTCAAGGAAGGTAGCAGCCTGATCGTTTCCAGTCGCTCCATATCCTCCTGCAGACCCGCAATCAGCCAGCGCTTGAATGTAAGAATGCTGGGGTCGGAAGCGCGTAGTTTCTGATGCACAAAATAATAGCCCCAGCCGCTGTCGTGGCTATGATTGCGAGGTGTGGTCAAGATGCCGTTTTTCAATTCATCCATAATGAACAGCGGGTCCGCCAACGCGACGCCATGCCCCTGAATGGCGACGGTCACCGGCATGTCCAAGGTATCGAATATCAGCCCTGAAGACGGGTCCACGCCGGGCACGGGATTTTTCGTCAACCAATTGCGCCAGTCTTCATGAGTGACGGAAGGGTGCAGTAGCGGCAAGTTGCGAATGAGGCGGTCCCAGTCATTCCCGTGCTGCTTCAGCAAAGAGGGATGGCATACTGGTACAAGTTGCTCTTCCCGCAGCAGGTTGGCTGAGCCGTTATCCCGCCGGCGTCCGCAATGCAATACGATATCGTAGTGATCCAGATCCAGGTCCGCCTCTTTCTCCGCCGACAACCACATGGTTGTGATTTTCAGCTGGACGTCTTTGAGTTCTCGTTGCAACTGAGGCAGGCGAGGGAACAACCAGCGAACGGCGAGGGAAGGCGTTACTTGCAGGCGCAAAATATCTTTTTGATGGGAAGACGCCGCGTCACAGGCTTTGACCAACTGATCAAAAATATCCCCCAGGCTGTGAAAGAGTTTTTCTCCGGCTTCCGTTAATTTGATATGGCGCGCCCGCCGCAGGAAAAGAGGCTGCTCAAAATATTCCTCAAGTAATTTTACCTGTTTGCTGACTGCGCCTTGCGTTACGTTCAGCTCGAGCGCAGCGACAGAGAAGCTGAGTAGTCTGGCGCTGGCCTCAAAGGCTTTTAGCGCATTTAGCGGTGGTAATTTTCTGGGACGGATTGGCATGAATAAAACTCATGTGTAACGGCGAATGTTTCGCTTGTGAATATTGCCGCTCCAACCTAATTTAGGCAACAGCTTTGTTAAGACGCTGTGACTGGCGTTCTTTTACTGGCCATGCTTGGAATGAATACGGACCTGCAGGAGGCGGATTCCGAGCGACAGTTTTAATTTATTGAGTGAAACTAACTAACAGGTGTGTGGCGAAGGCTCGTCGTGAGACGTTGCCGAAGAGTGAGCAAGGAAAAATGAGCAGGTTAAGAGAAGTTCTGAAATTATCCCTTCCGTTATCAGCGGCCCAGGTTGCGCAGTCAGCCATGATTTTCTGCGATTCCGTTATGTTTGGGATTTTGGGAGTGGAAGAGTTGGCGGGCGCCGGGCTGGGCGCGGCGATATTCAACTTCATATTGGTGGTGATCAGCGGTTTGCTCGCAGCGGTCGCCAATGAGGTCGCTTTTCATACTGGCCGCGGCGCGCGGCAGGACATCATTCGTATTGTCAAGGCGGGCCTGATTCTCGTCGTGGTGATCGCCGCCATGGTGGCGCTGGCGATGAAAGTGACGCCTGCGCTGTTGCTGAGTATGGGCCAGGAGCCGCAGGCGGTGGCGTATGCTTCGCAATACTTGGGGCAGGCCGCCTGGATCAGTTTGCCGGCGTTTACATTCATGGTGCTGCGGGGGTTGGCTGCGGGCATGTCACGCACCACTTCCATCATGCGAATCAGTTTTGCAGCAGTGGCGCTGAACGTGCCATTAAGTTATGCACTGATGACCGGCTGGCGCTTTTTCCCTGAACTCGGCATTGCCGGCGTCGCGATTGGAACCGCATTGGTGTGTGTGTTCATGTGCGTCATGCTTGTCTTGGACTTGAACCGTTATGCGGAAGTCCGTGCGGTGCTGGGCGGTCTGGCAAAAGTCAAAACCCGCTTGGTGGACTTCAAGCCGTTCTATTCGCTGGGATTGCCGATCATGCTGGCCTGGACGATGGAGGCGGGACTGTTCACCGCTGCGACCTTATTGGCGGGCGCCATGGGTGCAGTGGCGTTGGCGGCGCATCAGATTGCCCTACAGGCAGCTTCCATGTCTTTCAATATCTATATTGGATTCGCTCAGGGCGCTTCTATCCGTGTAGGGCAATGTTACGGAGAAGGTCGCATGGGAGAATTGAAGAGTTACGCCTGGACGGGTCTGTCATTGGGCGGGTTGTTCTGCCTGGTGTCGGCGCTTGTGTTTCTGTTACTTCCTGAGCAGATCGTTGGTCTCTTTACCCTTGGCGGAGAAGGGGCCTTGGATCAGGACGTGTTGACGCTAGGCGTCAGCCTGCTTGCGGTAGCGGCGGTTTTCCAGGTGGTGGATGGCGCTCAGGTCATCATGATGACCGCCCTGAGGGCCTTGCGTATGGGGGCGGCGCCGACCCTGATTACGGTGGTTGGATATTGGCTGGTTGGCTTCCCTGTGGCGTGGCTGCTGAAAGGTCAGTGGGGAATAGTCGGTGTCTGGATGGGCTTGGGCGTGGGTCTCGGGTTTACAGCAATATGTCTTACCACACTGTTTAACTGGCGGGTGAACCGAGCGTTAAAAGGAGAATTACGGAAAGAAAACAGTACTTTTGTAACGGCGCCAACTGAGTCCCAATTAACTCACAACTAAGCCAAATGGCCGGCGCGTCAATCGTTCTTTTCCATTAAACTGCCTATAAATTCAATAGGTTGTCGCACCTCTTTAAGCATGAGTCAATTTTAGATTCAGCGTGACATGTCTGAGGTGCGGCGACCTGTTGTGATTAGAGGCGGTCTTCCTTCTCATTCTTACAAAAACTATATAGTAGTCCGCCCCGAATCCGTTTATATATTGAGGATTAACTTGGTTGTGTTCGTTTTTTGATCGCAACTGACCGCGGTTTCTCTCGGGGGTATAGTGCAGTTACGCAAGTCCATAAAGTCAGCGCAGCAGTTTGCATTGATTGGAGGAATCGTTTTGATGTCCCAGACCGCAAGTGCTGAGACGTCATTCTGGTCGCCCATTGCGGAGACGCAGAAAACACAAGAATTTCCGTATTTTGCTGTCGTGTTGAAAGGCGAGGAGCTACGCGCCTACCTCAGAGCCGCCCCCCAACAAGGCACCGCCGATGGCCTGTCTTTGACATTGCCGATGCCGGATCAGCGCTTTGTCACGGTTGAAGCGTATGACTCTCCGGTGATGGCGCCTGAGCTCGCTGAAAAGTATCCCAATATCCGAACTTACAAAGTTCATGGCGTGGATATCCCCACCTTGTCAGGTCGCATTGATTATACCGATGCAGGCTTCAAGGCTTTTCTCACCATGGATGGCCGTAGTGTATTGATAGAGCCTGAAAGCCGGTTTTCCGATAGGAAGACGGAGGATCGCTACCGGGTTTTCTTCAAGCAGGATCTGCCATACATCCCCAAACCCATCGAGCCGGAAGGCGCGCTCATACCGGAAAAAGCCGGGAATAGCGTCGAGCGCCATGAAGAAACGGTGGAGCCTGGGTTTTTCTCACGGTTGTGGCGATCCATAAAGAGCTGGTTTTAACCGCCGGTGAACTAGCCAAAGCCCCTGCTTTCTCAGGGGACAGGCGTCAGAGATTATTATCAGGTATTTGAGTTGATGAGCATGAATAAAGCAGCATTTTTTGTGGCGTCGCAGTTGGCGCTGGCTATCGCCAGTGTCTCCCATGCCCAGTCTCCCGATGGATTGTGGCTGGACATGGCGGGTAAAGCGCAGGCGCAGACTGAGTCGGCGTTCCACTATCGCGGAATAGCGGCGGATATTGAGCGCCTTAAAGTCTATCTGCAAGACGCCCCCCTTGAAGGAGCGTTAGAAGGATTGCCGTTTTACTACCCCAAACCTGATGGCGGCTTTTTACTGCTGGAAGCGTTTTACTCTCCTGTCATGGCCCCAGAGTTAGAGGCCAAGTATCCAGAACTGCGCACCTACAAAGTATTTGGCGTTGAGGACAAAGGCGTCAGTGGGCGTATCGACACAACGCCGCGTGGATTTCATGGTTATGTGAATACCCCGGAAGCCACGATGGTGATTGAACCGGAATCCAGCTTTAGCGAGACAGAGAGCGCCAGCCAGTATCGCGGTTTTTTCAAAGAGGACATGCCAAGTAAAGAGCCTTTGCAGTGCGATACGGCGGAGCATGACCACTCCATAGAGAGCGGTAATGAATATGGTTATCTGAAGTCTCTTGAAATGCCTGGGCTGGCGGAACGAGTAAGTTTTGGCGACAGCTATAAAGTATATCGACTGGCGATGGCTGCTACTGGCGAGTTCTCGGCATCAGTTAGTAGCGACTCAAGCAATCCTTCTGTAGCGGAAACTCAGGCATTTATTGTTTCTGTCGTTAACCGCCTTAATCAGATATACGAGAAGGAAGTTGCGGTTCGTTTTCAGCTGGTTGCGGACAACGACAGCATTATTTACACAGATTCGTCAACAGACCCTTACTCTAGCTCCTCAAACATGCTGCCGGAAAATCAGTCCAACCTTGACAGCGTTATAGGAACTGCTGATTACGATGTTGGTCATCTTCTCAATCAAGTGGGGGGCGGGCTAGCCTATGTCGGGGTGGTTTGTAGCAGCACTCATAAGGCGCAAGGGCGGACTGGCCTTGGAAACCCTGATGGCCGCTTTGAATACTTTGTGTCGGACTTGCTGGCCCATGAACTTGGACACCAGTTTGGTGCAGGCCACACCTTCAATGCGACTAGTGGTGATTGCGGCGGAGGTCGTCGTTCAGCCAGCAGCGCATGGGAAGTTGGGTCTGGTTCGACGATAATGTCTTACTCGGGATTATGTTCTCCTCAAAATATACAGAATAATGCAGACGACTACTTTAACGGAGGTAGTCTGGAGCAAATCCACAATCATCTGACGGTTAGTGGGGCTAGCTGCGGAACGCAGGTCAATACAGGGAATGCAATTCCCACTGTGAATGCAGGGCCAGATTACACGATTCCCGCCCAGACACCTTTCATGCTCACTGCGACGGCTAATGATACTGATCCAGGCGATTTATCTGGATTAACCTACACATGGGAGCAGCAAGACAAAAGTGATAGCGGTGGAACTTCGGATGCGGTTGAAATGGCCACCGATGATGGACAGCGTCCTTTGTTCCGTTCTTTTCAAGGAACGACTTCACCTACGCGTTACTTCCCCAAATTGGACGTAATTCTTTCTGGTGATCTAAGCGGCTCTCTAGGGGAAACCCTGCCTACGACCGACCGCGATCTTAATTTCAGGGTTACCGTTCGCTCTGGCGATTTCGGTGTAAACCAGGATGACGTCAAGCTGACGGTTGATGGCGACTCTGGCCCATTTAAGGTAACTGCTCCAGGCGCCGGATCATATACCGGCGGACAACAGATGGATGTGGCCTGGAATGTAGCGAATACAAATCTGGCCCCAGTAAGTTGCAGCCAGGTGGATATCGAATTATCGAAAGATGGCGGCTCCACGTTTACTACGATAATTAAAGCCGGCGCCTCCAACGATGGATTCGAGAGAGTGGTTGCTCCCAACACGGATACCACAAATGGACGAATTCGGGTGAAGTGTAGCGACAACGTGTTCTTTAGCATTTCCCCTGCGAACTTCTCTCTGGTTTCCGTGAATACCTCTGGCAATATTTCCGTCAGCGCGGTCAGTGCGAACCAAGTTGAAGGGAATAGCGGTCAGACGGCTTTTACCTTTCAAGTTTCCCGTCAGTACGCAATTGTCGACATGACAGTGGATTACAATGTAGCGGGGGCGGGAGCTAATCCAGCCAACGCGACAGACTTCGGAGGCGTCTTGCCTTCTGGAGCAGTGAGCTTGGCGGCGGGTGAGTTCAGTAAGACGTTTACGGTTAATGTCTCTGGCGATACGACATTCGAGACGGATGAGACTTTCACGCTGACAATAAGCAATCCATCCTCTGGGATTGTCAGTCAGGCGACTGCGTCAGGCGTGATATCTAATGATGATGAAGAGCCTGCTGGCGGCGACTCAGGTGGTAGCGACTCAGGTGGTAGCGACTCAGGTGGTAGCGACTCAGGTGGTAGCGACTCAGGTGGTAGCGACTCAGGTGGTAGCGACTCAGGTAGTGGCGACTCAGGTAGTGGCGACTCAGGTAGTGGCGATTCCGGCGGTGGCGATTCCGGCGGTGGCGATTCCGGCGGTGGCGGTGCGGTCTGGTTGATGCTGGCGGCGTTGGGTTGGCTGCGGCTTAAATTTCCTCGTAAATAACGCCAGTCTTAAGTTAAGAAGGTGAGCGCAATGCTCACCTTCTTTAAATACATCTGTCGATGACTCAGGTCGATAAATCTGGGTTCAACTTTCCTCCTTCCTTTCTTCGCCAGTCGCTTTTTCCTCAAATCGAATGAGGGGGATCCAAAACCGGTAAAGCATGTCTTCATAGCTGGGGAGCTTCTTGAATGCTTCGTAGTTTTCTTTCATCAGGCGCAGCCGCAATTCCGAGGCTTTCGCATTTCTGATGAAGAACAGCAAACACAATGCAGTCATAATCAATATGGCTCCGGTCAGGCTTAATAACAGCATGGGCCTCCCTTTGCTATTCCTCTATATTCCCTTGGTAACTTTGTCCGCATCGCCGGTTTTGTCGCTTTTGGCTTTCTGTCCAACCTTTACATTTTTCTTTAGCGTTTGAGTGGATGATTTACCTTGTCCACCTCGCTTCGATGAAACCTTAAGAACGCCGTCGGTCAGAACCTGTAATTGCCATTGTCGCGGCTCAGGCACCGAGTCTCCCCACTCATAAACAGCCTGGGTGGTGATTCCTAACGTTTTGGCGACGTTCGCCACCGAACCGAAGTAAGCAAGTACTTCCGCTTTCGTCATAGCTGCCTCCTTACATCGCGCGTTATACAAGCATAATTGCTTAAATAAAGCAAGCATATTTGTAGCAAGGCGGGTTACAATGCGGCAAACTACAAAGCTGGCTTGCATATGTCTGTAACCGAAAGAATCGAACAACTACTACTCGAAAGGGGCGTTCATCGCCGTCAGGTAAAGCGGAAAATCTCTAACGCTTGCGGAGTCCGTTATGAAACTGTACGTCAGTGGTTTAACGGCACGATTGCTGAAGTAGGCGCGAATTATCTTTTGATTATCGCCGACAAATGGGATGCCAACTTTGATTGGCTATACACGGGCAAGGGCTCTATGGAAAAGCCCAAGATCAGCGAAGAGGCCGCTTCCTATTTGCCTGAAGAGAAAAGGGCCTGGTTAGAATTGTTCGATAACACGTCTGACGTTGAGCGCGCATACATGCTCAATGAGTTGAAAAGGTTCCGTAAGTCTATTCAAAATCCATATGAGGGGTTGGAGCCGGCCTCTTTCTCAAAAAAGGAAGAAAAAGTTAAAAGCTGATAACTTGTTGGCATTTAACTGGAAGTTGTACTTCCGTCCAAGTCTCTGACTGACTTTCACATCGGAAAGTCAGTTTCTCGCCAAGAATCGATCATTCTTCTTACCTGTTCTTAATATTTTGTCTTCTTTTTCGCTTGTTGAGCGATTGCGTTTGCGTTTTTAGCGAAATTGCGTCGCGCCTAGCGCCCAAGGCCTGTCTGAGGGAATGGAAGGGTGTGGAATAACGGCGAAATCCAGTTGTACTTTTATTAATCATTGTCAATGTAATAAAAAATCTTGGAATTAGGCATGCAAGCTTGTATTAATGCGAGATACAATTTACAAATCTTAACAAAGCTGGCTTGCATATGAGTGTTACAAAAAGAATTGAAAGACTACTACTGGATCGGGGAGTGCATCCTCGGAAAATTAAACGGGAAATCTCCGTCGCCTGTAACGTGCGTTACGAAACAGTGCGCCAATGGTTTAACGGAGATATTTATCAGGTGGGAGCGGATTACCTGATTACCATTGCTGACAAATGGGATGGCAACTTCGAATGGCTGCGTACAGGCGATGGCCCCATGTATCGCGTGCGTATGGAAGAAGACGGTCCTGTCTATCAACTGCCGCCTGAGAAGCAGGCCTGGTTGGATCTTTACGATCGCACAACCGAATTTGAGCGCACGTTGTTGGTGTCGGAGCTGGATCGTATTCGTCACGCTTTCCGCAAACCCTCTGGACCAAGCGTCAAAAGAGGGCATAACGGCGCTGCTGTAAGGATTCAGGAAAGCCCCGTCGCATCCTGACGGGCCTTTTTGTCGTCTAAGTCGCATATGCGCGGTTTACAGCTGTAGCGAAGTGGTGCGGCTTTGAATTATTCTGCTGGGTCTCAGGAAATACTGGAGACAAGGCGGCGGCGGGATTGAGCCGCGTCAGAGTGGAATTGACGACAAAGAGGGAAGCGCATGGCGACTATTGTTATTTTAGGCGCGGGCCTGGGCGGAATGCCCATGGCGTTTGAGTTAAGGGAAACACTGAGTAAAGACCACCGCATAGTGGTGGTGAGTGATAAAGACTATTTTCATTTCGTGCCGTCCAATCCTTGGGTGGCCATCGGATGGCGGGAGCCAGAAGCGATTAAAATTCCGCTGCAATCCCCCTTATCCGGCAAAGGCGTAGAGTTGGTGGTCGGCGCAGCGCAAAAGGTCGACCCGGACGCTAACCGCATAGAGCTTAAAAATGGAGATAGCATCTCCTACGATCATCTGATCATTGCGACAGGTCCTCGACTGGCGTTTGAAGAGATTCCGGGGCTGGGTCCTGGAGGCTACACCCAATCCATTTGCCATATTGATCACGCGATAAAAGCCAACCAGAAGTGGCGCGAGTTCGTCGAAGATCCCGGCCCCATTGTCGTTGGCGCGGTGCAGGGCGCCTCTTGTTTTGGGCCCGCTTATGAGTTCGCCTTTATTATGGATCGTGACCTGCGTAAACGGCGTATTCGCGATAAAGTGCCAATGACCTTCGTCACTTCAGAACCTTATATTGGTCATCTCGGTCTGGGTGGGGTAGGCGATAGTAAAGGCATGCTGGAGTCTCAACTGCGCCAAAAACACATCGATTGGGTTTGCAACGCCAAGGTTGAGTCTGTCGACAATAATCTTATGACCGTCATGGAAGTGGATGAGAATGGACAGGATAAGAAACGCCGCGAATTGCCGTTCAAATATTCCATGATGCTGCCCGCCTTTACTGGTATTGATGCGTTAAGAGGTGTCGAGGGACTGGTGAATCCCCGAGGTTTTGTCGTGATTGATAAGCATCAACGCAATCCTACGTATTCCAATGTTTGGGGCATTGGTGTGGCGGTGGCGATTACGCCGAAGGAAAAGACACCCGTTCCGACCGGCGTCCCCAAAACTGGCTATATGATTGAGAGTATGGCGACGGCGGTGGCGAAAAATATCCAGGCGACCCTCGCCGGCGCGGATCCCAAAGCGGAAGCAACCTGGAATGCGGTGTGTCTGGCGGATATGGGGGACACCGGAATCGCCTTTGTGGCGATTCCACAGATGCCGCCGCGCAACGTGAACTGGATGCGTGAAGGCAAGTGGGTGCATGTCGCCAAAGTGGCGTTCGAAAAGTACTTTCTTCTCAAATTACGCAAAGGGTCTACAGAGCCGCTCTTTGAGCGCTACATATTAAAGGCTTTCGGAATTGAAAGGCTGAAGGTCCCTTCTTAACCGCACTTTGAAACTCTTTTCCCGGTCTTTTCTAACGCGTCATCCTAAGTGGGCGGACGCGTTTCTCCCCATTATCGTGACGGAAATTAACCACGGAAAGCGCTTATATTTCCTGTAATTACGTCCAAAATTAGGGGAGTTCCATGCTTAGAAGGTTTACCGCTGCTTTGATTGGTGTGTTGAGCGCCGCCAGTGTTTATGCCGACAATCCGGATCATCCGTTGTTAAGTCGTTATCCTGACGCCACAGTAAGAACCTATCTGCAGATCGATTATGCGCCGTTCACGATTCCCGCCAGCAAACTCAGCGGCGAAGATAAGCCTTACGAATATGAAAAGTTAAGCCTGACGGGCGACTTGACCCAACACTTCTATAACCTCGAAAACGTCTCCACGCTAAAGGTTTATAAGAACTATCGGACCGCGCTGGAAAAAGGCGGTTTCAAATCCGTTTACCTGTGTGAGTTGGAGCACTGCGGCTCGGAATATCAAGTCTCGGAGCTGGGCGCTTTGGTGTCGTCGAATGACAGCGTCTATAACTACTACCGCAAACCTTACTACATGGTTTACGAGAAGGGGGCGGAAAAAGGTAAAGTCACGGTGGCGCTGTTCATTGGCGGCTATGAAGACGAGGTCGCCGTGCAGCAGGTTATCGTTGAAGAAGAGCCGTTGCAGAACGACCTTGTCGCAATGAATGTCGAATATCTTGGGGCGCAGCCGCCTGCAACAGTGATGAAAGCGAATGACCCGGACGCGACGAAGGAAGATCATCCGCTGTTGCCACGCTATCCCGGTGCGGATTTGCGTCAACGCAAAGTGGTGGATTATGAGCGCATTAGCATTCCAGTTTCCGCGCTGGGCGATGACAAACCCTATCAGTTTGAAACATTGGACTTAGTAGGGGACTTGTCCAGGCACTTTTATGAACTGGAAAATGTCTCCACGTTAAAGTTGTACGAAAACTATAAAGCGGCGCTGGCGAAGGGCGGCTTTACCACTATCTATTCCTGTGAGCTGCAGCAATGTGGCGATGAATATAAGACAGCGCACCTTGGTGGTCTGATATCGCTCACAGAATCTGTCTACAACAATTACCGTAATCCCTACTTTATGGTGGCTTCAAAAGACGCAGTCAAAGGCAAGGTGTATGTCGCCTTGTTTATCGGCGGTTATGAAGATGAAGCGGCAGTGCAGCAGATCATTCTGGAATCGGAAGCGCTGGAGGATGATCTGATAACGGTGGATGTGGACAGTCTGAGTCGTGATATCGACGAGACCGGAAAAGCGCTTTTATACGGGGTGTTATTTGATACGGACAAAGCTGTCGTCAAAGACGAATCCAAACCTACTTTGGATGCTATTGCCGGCTTGCTGAAGAAACGTCCAGATCTGTTGCTCTATGTGACAGGTCACACGGATGACACAGGGGCGTTCCAGCACAATATTGAGTTGTCCTCGGCGCGTGCGAAGGCGGTTGTTGAGCGTCTGATAAAAGACTACGGTATTGCGCAAGCGCGTTTGATTCCCTACGGAGTAGGCCCGGTGGCGCCGGAAACGGATAACCTTTCCGACGCTGGAAAGAAACGCAATCGTCGCGTTGAGCTGATTCGGCGACTTCAGTAGCAAGCTTGTAAGCGCTGCGTGATTTATAAAAGATAAAAAGAGGCCTTGAGCGGCCTCTTTTAATTTGTGCTGTCTATCGGATTCAGCAGTTCATGCTGACGCTGCTGCGGTTTGGTCAGTGCGCCAGGTTTTGACGCACGTAGCTTTCGAACTCATTGCAGCCACCGATGTGTTCTTTATCGATAAATATTTGCGGCACGGTCTGGACTGGCTTGCCGACGGTTTTCTCCAGATCAGCCTTGCTAATGCCTTCCTCATGAATGTCAATGTAGCGGAAATCGAAATCTTGTCGCTGATCTTTTAATTGTTCTGCAATTTGCTTGGCTCTAACGCAATAAGGGCACCCTGACCGACCGAAAATTACCGTATACATGACTGATACCTCCGTAGGCGCGTGTAAAACATTGCGACCTAGATTATACGTGGCGGTGTGAGGAGGAAAATTGATAGTTAATAACGTTTTGATTGATTTTTGTTATTGGTGTGCGTTGAAATTGTCTCTATAGAGCGGGAGAATCCCGGGCGTCAGCCGCCCGGGGGATGGCCGGCGTTACTGACGCCAGATGCGGATGCGGCCATTATCCTCGTTGACCGCCAGGCTCCATGAGCCGCCCGCGACTTGATTTGGCGCGCTGAAGTTAGAGTCAATGGCGAACAGCAACTTGCCATTACTGCCGCTTGTTGTTCCCACCAATCCGCTGAATCCGTTATGGAATTGCACGCCAGAGTAAGCTTTCACGCCAGCAGATTTGCGTAGCTGGATCAGGTTGCGGATGAAGTCACGCATTCCCCAGTCGTACATATGCGGCCAGTACACGACTGGCGTGCCGGGGCTGGAGAGAATATAAGCGTACGCCAGCTTACGTTTCCAATCCGGCAACGCCCAGTGATGCTGACCGCCGAGAGGGCCGGGCGAATAGCCGGTGTCGTGATTGTCGACGAACGTAACCGCGACTTCCCGCCATTGGGCGCTGGGGTTACCGTTGAGACCATAGCGCCAGTCAGAAATGGAGCCGTTCTGCATGCGCTCTTTCAGTGCGAAATCGAAGACGGAACAGTCAGAATTGTCGGTGAAATCTTTCAGTATTTCCTGCCAACTGGCGCTGTGTCGCCAGTCCCAAGATGGAAACTCGCTGGGGCCTTTCCATAACTCGCCAACGCAATACCCACTGTCCAGAGAAGCGCTCATCCAGGCGTTAATGCGCTCCGGCGCGTAGCCTCGGACAAAATCGAATCGGAATCCGCCGGCGCTGTAATTGGTTCTCAGGTTGACCAGTTCATTCTTGAACAGATCGTATACATCCGGGTGGGCGGTGCTGAAATCTGAGCCGCCGTCCATGAATGGGTCGCCATCGTCGCAGGAACTGCAGTCGGAACGATAATAACCTTGCCCGGAGGGGAAATTGAGAGAGTCATTGCTGTGTCCGCGATCATGGTGGTTGGGCACGATGTCGTAAATGACCTTGACCCCTTTGTTCTTCAGGGCGGAGGCAGCCTGCTTCAATTGGCCGTCGCCGCCGTAGCGGCTGTTTTTATCCATGTCCGCCCAAAAGTAGCCTTCGCCGCCGAAGCGTGTATCGCTGGATGCTTGCCAGGACGAGTTATCTCTCCAGGGAACCGGCATCCAGATGGCGGTGAAGCCGTCGTCGCTGATTTGCTGGGCTTTACTTTGCAGGATGTTGTACCAGTTGTTTTCCGCAGTACGTACGACGTTCCAGTGGAAACCTTGCAGGATGATTTCGTCGCCGCCGTGAAAGCGGACGCCGGCGTCGCTTTTGCCGAAACTGTCGGCGTTCGCGGTCGTTGTGGAAACGCATAGCACAGCGGCCGCCGCGCAGGCGGCGGCGTGTCGGATGACGAGAGAAATTCGGGTTGGACGATGAACTTTCAACATAATGAATGAGCTCCGGTATTGTATTTTTTCTGAAGTCCATATTGGTTCATCCGTGCGCCAAGCTCGTGAAATTGGCGGCGGCCATCATGGCCGCTTCGGATGTACGTTACCCTTTGATCATAACCAAGGCGAGCTTGGGACGCTTCCATGCAAATGGGGGATTTACGGGGGGATTTTCAGCGTTTAGGTCCGCCGGCCTACCCCTGTTCGCCAAGGCCGGCGACCCGGCCCTGCGATAAGTCGAGGGAAACCCGTCGGGCTTCCACCCGGCTGGAAATCCCTAGTTTCTGGTACACGTGTTTGATGTGGCTGCGAACGGTGCTTGGCGCCACATACAGACGCTCGGCGATGCGCTCATTACTGCTGCCTTCGCCAATCAGACGCAGCACTTCCCACTCTTTTGGGGTTAGCGCCAACGCTCTGGCTTGTTCAGGCATATTGCGCGTTTTCTTCTGCGGCCTATGTTGCCGCTTGGATAGCTCTAAAACCCGTTGCAAGTGTCGGCGTTCGGCGCTGGACAGGCGAGAGTCGTCCAGCAGAGCGCCATAGAACTCCAGCAGCCACTCCGGCGCTTGCAGCAAGCTGGCGATTGCGCGCATTGGCTCCGCCAGTTGCAATGCGCGCAGCAGAGCGTTGCTGGCGTCGTTCTCATTCCCCAGGCGCAGGCAGGCCCAAGTTGCAAGAATCTGGTTTTCCATCTCGCAGAGGCGCAGGCCAAATTGGCGCGCCTGAGCGGTCAATGGTTGCAGTATTTGCAGCGCTTCGAGGGATCTGTCCAGGCTGAGCAGCGCGAAGGCGAGGTTGCGCGCCCGGCGTTGCTGAAAATGACTTGGAGCCGGACTGGGAGCTGGCTCGGCGCTTAACCACTCGTTAATGGCGGATAGATTGCGCTGCTGTCGCCAGTAGCGAAGTTGAATGGATGCTGACAGGGCTCGCCAGTCCGAGTGGCACCGATGTTCACGCATTAACAATGTATTTTTGCGTAGATAATTTTCCGCCGCGCCTGCTTCGCCCTGTTGCAACGCAATGCTGGCCTTCAATGCGTTGAGAGGGATGGCGCAATGGGGTTCAAGATGCTCCACGATGCGTAATCCGGCGTCACAATGCTGGGCGGCCTCATGACATTGCAGCCACTCGATGAGCAGGTCAGCCCGTTGCCGGTGAATAAACTCCATGACT
Source organism: Hahella sp. HNIBRBA332 (assembly GCF_030719035.1). Lineage (NCBI taxonomy): Bacteria > Pseudomonadati > Pseudomonadota > Gammaproteobacteria > Oceanospirillales > Hahellaceae > Hahella > Hahella aquimaris. Next base: position 3,333,381 of record NZ_CP132203.1, on the reverse strand, counting down.
GGCGTTTGCGCGAGATGGTGTTCCCGCGCCAGTTGCAAGACGATGGTCTGCTGTTGATGGCATCCCAACAGATCTCCCTGATGACGCAGAACATCCGCCTGTTGTCCAAGCGTCCAGAGCAGTCCGTGCATGGAATCGGCGGCGCGTGCGGAAGCTTCCGCCTGAATAAAAGCTTCTCGCGCCTGGTCCAGTTCTCCGCGGCACACGTGAGTTTCACCGAGAACGGACAGGGCGATGGCGGCTGCGTTGGAGGCGCTGGAGCTGATCGCCAAGGCCTGCCGCGCGTGATTGTGCGCGGCTTCAATGTCTTCGACCGTGGCGTATAACTGGGCCTTGAGTGCGCTGATTTCGGCGCTGATTCGTCGCCATTGCGTCTCTTCTTGCCGGTCCGGCAAACGTTGCTCCGCTTGATTGAGCGCTTCCTCCAGCGATCCGGGATCGGCCTGGGTCAGACATACCCAGGCTCGCAGCAGGGCGAGTCTGTTGTCGTTAGCGATGGCGGCTTCGGGAAGGGCGTCCAGACACTGCTCGATGAGGCTAAGCCGGCCCTGTTCAAACAGCGCCCAGCCGTGGACAGACAACGTCTCGGCGATAAGCGCGGGATCGCCCACCTGCAATAGATGAGTCAGCGCTTCCGCCGTCTGGGCTTTTTGCAGCCACCATTCGTATGCTCTTCGATGCAGGTCGGAAATAGCCTGGGGGGACGCCTGAAGCTGTAGCTGATGGCGCAGAAACTCGGCGAAAAATGGGTGATAGCTGTACCAGGTGCGATATTCATCCAGCGGGGCGATGAACATGCCGCTTTTTTCCAGATCCTGTAGCATGCCGAAACTTTCTTTCTGTTCAGTCAACGCTTGCGCCAGTTCGGAATTGAAACGCTCCAGCACACTGGTTTTTAGCAAAAACGCCTGACGCTCTGGCGGTTGTTTGCTGAGCACTTCCTCCGCGAGAAAATCCAGCACATGCGCGTGGGCGCCATTAAAGCGTCTTAGGTAATCATTAAATGAATCCTTTGGGGGCGCCGACAGCGCAATGATCTGTAGCCCCGCCGCCCAGCCTTTCAAGCGCTGCAACGTTTCCTGCAATGCTTGCGGGTCGTCGATTCGCAGGTCATTTTTTTCATGCAGAAATTGCTGCGCTTCCTCCAGCGTAAAGCCGAGTTCATCAGCTCCGATTTCGTGCAACATGCCGCGTACGCGCCAATTCGCTAAGCCTAACGGCGGCTCAGCTCGCGTCAGGATAAACAGGCGTAGCGCGGGAGGTTGATGCTGAATAAGAAACCGTAGCGCTTCATGGATGTGCTCGCTATGCACGCGATGGTAGTCATCCAGCACAAGAGTGAGCTGTTGATCCAGGGCGCTTAATTCATTGCACAGTTTTCCGATGAGCCAGATCAGATCATAGTCAGATAGCGCTTCTGCAGCGCGCGACAGTGGTCCCTGAAGCTCCGGCGCCTGGTGAGACAGTGTCGCCACCAGATAGCGCCCGAAAAGGGTTGTGTCGTTATCCAGTTCATCCAGGCTGAACCAGGCGACCCGTCCCGGCTGGCGGCGACGCCAATGGGACATTAAAGTGGTTTTTCCGAATCCTGCCGGCGCGCGCATGATGCATAAGGGCTTATTGGCGGCTTCAAGCAGGGTGGCCTCCAGGCGCGGACGGCTCAGAACATGAGGGCTGATTTGCGGTGGTGAAATTTTGCTGGGAATCAGCGGTCTTGCATCAGGTGCGTCGCTCGTTGTCATAGGGTGCTCCGCCGACGGCCTCTCGCTGACCGTTACGGCTGTTTATTTTTGTTATGGGCCGCTTTGTTTGTTATGTGCAATAGGCATGTCAGCGGCGTTATTACCTGGAATGTTATGGGGGTAAAAAATACGGGTAAACAGCCGCTCAAGGGGGGGGGATGGGGATGAGTGGGGGAGTAGTCGGCGTTTTCTTTGGGCGTAGAAGGGGGCGTACTTTGGCGAGGCTGGTCTGGCGCGCCCTGGGACCTGCGTGAGGACGCGCCGGGGCCATACTAAACTACTAACAATATTGCCTGTTTCGTTTTACACTTGAATGAATAACAGATTATTAAAAGGATCGAGTGGTATGGGAGTTGAATTTCCTTCCGTATACCCGAGGGGACAAGTCGCTTCGGGCTATGAATCTGATCCGCGATTTATTGACCTGCGCGCATTCCTGTGTGACGCCGAACGCTGTGAGGACTTGCTTAATTACAATCAATGTCACGGTTTTTTGTTCGGATTGGCCTGCTGCCCCGTTGAAATAGACGAGCAAGACTGGCTACCCGTCGCATTGGGAGAATGCTATCAGGAGGAACTGTGCCGAAGTGACTCGACGGTGATCGAGGACATGAAGGCGCTGTATCAGGAAATTCGTGGACAAATTGAAACCGGCGCGCCGACGTTGCCATCGGACTGCCTGTTCAGCTGGGACACCGAGGAGCGCCGCAGCTTCGAAAACTGGTGCGAGGGCGTTATCCTGGCGGATGAGTGGCTGGCTCCAAACTGGGTGCGCGCCCTGGAGATGTTGGCGCAACGCGACCCCGGCGGCTATGAGAAAATGTCACGGGATCTGGATGACACCATTTCAATCCTGAAAGTCTTTCAGGATGTGGACGCCGCCCTGGAGATTCTGGAGCGTGAAAGCGCATCTCAGCAGGATGACTTTCGCGAGGAGTTGCGCGGCGCTCATGAGGATCTGAACGGGTACCTGATGCGATACGCCAAAGCGGGACGGGGCTTATCCGTTTACTTCCAGCATCATGATCCGCTGGTGCGGGAAGAGCCCAAAGTCGGTCGTAATGATCCTTGCCCTTGCGGGAGCGGTAAAAAGTTCAAGAAGTGTTGCCTGTGAATTGAGGCCTGACCGCCGGAAAGCGCCCGGCGGCGGGCGGAGAGATTTAAGGCAGATACATTTCAAAGACGCCGCCATTCAGTGCGCCGCCGTTGCGCAGTGAAATCTTGCCTGTTTTGTCTTTCTGCATGTGCAGTTGCGCTATGCGGTGGGCGAAATATAACCCCAAATTGGTGCTGCCCGACTCAAAGTCCACTTCCGTTGACAACTGCTCCGGGATTTCCACCATTTTGGCGGGAAATCCCTGGCCGTCATCTTCGATCGTGATGTAAAGACCATCTTCCACGGCTCTGGCTGACACCCTGATCTGGCTACGGCTGTATCGAATCGCGTTGGCGAGAATATTGTTCACCACGCCAGACACCAGATCGCTATCGAAGTAGCCGGTCAATCTCTCGTCGCAGTCTACTTCGCAACGCATATTGCGAGCGGCGAAAAGGGGGTGGTAGCGCGCTACTTGCTCTTCCAGAAAGTCCAGCAGGAAGTGTTCATCGATGTCCGCAGTCAGCATGTCTGAGTCCAGCTTGTAAAGGCTTAGCAGCTGCACCAGATCGTTGTTTACCCGCGCAGCCTCGTACTGCAATGTGGCCATGCGTTGTGCAATAGGAAGGTCCAGTTCCGCGATTTCGTGATTCACTTCGTCCAGAGAGTGCAGCAACATGCTCAAAGAGTTCTTCATATCGTGAACGCTGGCCGCCATGATAAAGCTGAAGTCCAGTTTGTTTTTCTGTGTCACGGTGCATTAACCTCGTTGAATTTGCTGGAATCGCTGCAACAAGTGTTGATAGCGCTTGTACTGTCTGTGCTGTGGCGTGAGTCGTTGCAGTCGGCTCAGACACTGCTGCGCCAGACCCTGATATTCTGCATTCAGTTTGGACTGGGCGGCGGACTTTATCAGCGTCTGCAGCAGGTTTAGATTCAGGCCGACATGAGCCGGCGTAATCGCCATCGCTTCCTTGAATACGGCCACCCCATCCGACAAAGCGCCTTCCTCGTATAGCTGTATGCCTTTTCTGTTGAGTTCCCGAGCTTTGATTCGCTGTTTCAGGCTGACCGGTTCGTCGCGCAACTCTTCTATCCGGTCTTGCAGTTTCTCATTATCCGGGTACTTGGCGGCAAGCTCGGTCAGCAGCAGCTCGGCTTCTTTCTCTTGGTTTAGCGCGTACAACGTTTGCGCCATTTCCAGTGTGAGATCCGGGTTGTCCTTGGCGGCATCGTCAAAGTAGGTTTGCGCCTGCTTGAGCGCTTTGGCTCCTTCTTGAGCTTTGCCTTGACCCGACCAGACTCTGGCCTCGACCATATGGCTTTTCAGCTGTGTCGCCGGATCGTCTTTATATTTTCTGCGGATGCGTTCTAGCGCCGCGTTGGCCTCCGAGGCCAGCTTCTGGCCTTGTGACGAGGTGTCTCCCTCCGACAGGTCGGAAAGGCAGCGGGTGAAATCCAGATACAAATCCGGTGATTCGTGACAGGAGTGCTCGCTCAACTTGTTGGTTTGCCGATACGCTTTGGAGGCGGTTTCCAAGTCATGCAACGAGCGACTGATCTCCGCCAGCTCTTTTTGGCGCAGCAGGGCGCGAGGGGATATCTCCACCGCTTGCTGCAGCGTCCCTTGGGCTTTTTTGCCGTGGCCGATATGACGCTGGGCTTTAGCCAGCCAGTCATAAGCTTCCACTAACAGGGGCTGCTCTTCGATCAATTCCTCAAATTTAACTGCCGCCTCTTGCGCATTGCCTTCCGCCAGAAGCACTTTGCCAAGTCCCAGGCGGGCCCAGTCCAGACGGCGCTTTTGCAGAATATCTTCATAAATCTGCTTGGAGTGAACCAAGTCGCCGCTGAGATAGTACAGGTTCGCCAGGGTTTTTACGGTCCAGGAGCGATACTTGGTGTTCGCCTTGAGATGTTGGTTGCATATCGAAATCGCCTTGGAGTAATCCTCCAGATCAATCGCGCGGTTGATATCCGCGGTGGCCTCTTTTTGCTCCATTAACTTATCAAGGCGGTTTTGCAGTATGGATTGTGTAATGGGTTTGGTGATGTAGCCGTCAGGCTGGCACTCCAGCGCCCCAAACACCATGTCTTTGGCCGCTTCAGCGCTGACTAGCAAAAATATGTCTGTATTTTTCAGCAGTTTACGGAAGCGCAATTCTTCCAGCACTTGTTGTCCGTTCTTGTGCTCCCCCATGTTGTAGTCACAGAACACGACATCATAATGCTTGCGTAAAAACAGCTGCACCGCATCTTCGCCGTTGCGTGCGCTGTCGATGTCTTCCGCGCCAAGTCGGCGCAGCATTTGTTTGAGTGAGAAGATGAAGTTGTCAAAATCATCAACCAGCAGAAACTTTTTCTTTTGATAAGTCTTGAACAGCATTGCGCTATTTCCCGGCTATTGGCTCACTGAGATGAACTTGGGTTTTCCTTATTAAGCAGGCGCACTGCGCAGCAGACATCTTTGATGAAAGCCCAGAAAAACAATCGGTGTAATGCTCACTTTCTAAAGAATTACTTTAAGTAAGTGTAACGGATATTTATTTTCTTGCCTGAAACGGGCGGATGCTTCTGCGATAGGGCGTTTACTGGCGTTGTGCTTGGCGAGGTATGTAATGGGAGCGGGCGAGAACAAGGGGGGGAGAAAGAGAGCGCATGAGCGCCCTCTAATGCATAGTGACTACTGATTCTGTCATGGATATTCTTCGCTGATCAGGTTTCTTCCATGATAGCGATCAGTTCATTCAGCACCTGTCTGGCGGAATTCACCTCTTTTTGCATGGCGTCAAAGGCGGAATCCAGAGAGTTCAGTTTCAGTCCAGTCAGAATGAACACGACGATCATCCCCCACAGCGCAATACGCAGACGGCCATTCTGTTTCTTCAATTCTTCCAGTGGCTTCCAGTAACGCTCGTTTTGCTGCGTTTCCAGCTCGCTGCGCAGGGTTGCGATGCGCTGCTCCACGTGATCTTCCATTTTCTGCTGACCAGGACGTAACGGGACGACCTTGCGTGGAGCGGCGGGCTGCTCGGTGGACATAGGCGTCTGACCGATCGCCTCCGCCACGGTATTGACGCTTGCTTCCGTACGAGCCAGCTCCTGCTGCATATAAACATGTTCAACGAGCAGATATAAACGTTCGCGGTCAACTTGCTTGGTGATGACTCCCGCCGCGCCAAGGGCCTTGGCCTCCTCCTGATATTTCATGGCGTTCTGGGAGGTATACATAATGACGGGAATCTGGTTGGTTTCCGGATTTTGCTTTAACGCTTTAAGTGTCTGGAAACCATCCATGCCCGGCATAAGATGATCGAGAAAGATCAGATCCGGGCGTTCTGCGGGAACCAGTTTCAGGGCTTCTTCCCCTGAACTGGCTTGACGGGTTTTAACATCCATGCTGTTAAGGACCTTGGCCAGCATAATTCGAGCTGTCGCTGAGTCGTCAACGATGAGAGCAGTTTTCTGAGCCATTTAATGTTCCTTAATCGCCTGTCTTTTCAGCAGGAGCAGGCCTGCAATACGTCGGACGAGAAAGCGTCTCCGACATTCGACGCCGTCCAATAATCTTAATAACTTTTAATATAGCAACAGCCGAATAATGAAGCTGTTATGCCAAATAATGACGCTTTTACCTTAGATTGCAGATTATTCATTTGGCGTTAATTTTAGCAACCCTATTTTAGGCCTATGAAATATAGGCGTACCGGTCGATAAGTATAGGCTTTATGGTCTATTTTTATCGTTTTGAGTTTTATTCTGTTGCTGTCTAACCCTAAAGGATTATCCTAAGGGCAGTTGGCGACGTATCACAGTGTCGTCGCATATAGTCAGGGACGCAAACCCGGAAAGCCATTGTGAGTATATGCATCGCTTTAACTGGTAAGCATAATTAGTTAATCTAACTGGATATTTCCTTCGGACTTGAAAATCACCATGCAGGTAAAGCTTAGAGTCGTTCAATGTCCGCCTGAGAGCGAGATGGCGGGCAAAGTCGTAACTGTTGAAGAAGAAGGGGCGACGATAGGTCGCGCGAATTCGAATACCTGGGTGCTGCCGGACCCCAACCGTTACGTATCATCCGTTCACGCGAAGATTCAATTTAACGGAACAGGCTTTGAAATTGTCGATCAAAGCACCAACGGCACATTTCTAAACAACCTGAGTCAGGCTTTGGTAAAAGGGCAACCGACCCCTATCAACCAGGGCGACCAGATTTTGCTCGGGCCGTTCGTATTACTGGTGGAAGGGGATAAGCCGCAGGATGACGGCGAGTCAACGTCTATCACATCCGACATTGATGACGTTCCAGGCGGCGCGGGCGCTGCTGCTTCCCCAGGCTTGGACGATTTGGACAAATGGCTGACTGGCGTTGGGTCGGAGCCGGAACCCAAACCTTCTTTGGGCGCGTTGAATGGGGAACTTATTGGCGGCGACACGGGATTAACTGGCGGCGACTCTTCTGTAGATCCCCTGGTCGCGATTGGTGGATCGCAAAAATCTTCTTTATATGATGAAGGCTTGGGGTTGGGCGTGTCGGGAGACGAGCCTCCCGCGGACAACTTATTGGGGGATTCCTTTGGGCTTGGCGGAGGCTCTGCTGAGAGTGGCCGCATGGATATCCCCAATGTGATTCCTGAAGACTGGGATAAGTCCCTTATTCAGCCTCGCAAGCCGGAAATCCCGTCTACGCCCAAGAGGCCTCCGCCTCCCGTTGAATCCAAACAGAAGCCGCGCCGCGAACCGCCGCCCAAGTCCAACCCGGATTCATTGTTGGATATCGTGAACACTCCCTCCGAACAATTGGCGGGAATGGATCAGCCGCACCAGCTTCCTAAAGAGATTGAACCGATACAAGACTTGACTGGGGCGGGGGCGAGCAAGTCCGATCCGTTGGAATCCACCTCGCCATCGGAGTCATCTCTGTGGGGGCAACAGCCTCCTCCTGTTGAGCCTTCCGTCAAGGAGCCGTCTGGTGACGGTGGCTCGCTCGCAGACATATTGAATGACGTGGCTCCGGCTGCTGAACCTAAGCCAGCTGAAAAGCCGGTCAAACAGAACCCCGAGCCGGATTTGCCGATTGCAAACTCGGGCGGGCAAGCGCCAGGAAAAGTCGTGCCGCCCAGACGGCAGGTCGAGCAGCGCCCGGTCAAACGAGACGCGCCTCCTGTAAAACAGTCTGTGCTAGAAACGCCTCGGGAGCCTGAGCGTCCGCCTGTTTCCACGCCGCCGATTCAGGTTTCTCCAGAACAGGTCGCTGGACTGGCGCAAGCCCTGGGGCTGGCGCGTTTAACCGCAGAACAGCAAGCTAATCTGACTCCTGTTATCGCCGATATGGTGCGGGAAACGGTTGACGGTCTGATGAAGGCGTTGAGAGCCCGTCAGACTATCAAAAATGAGTTTCGTATGAATCTCACCATGATTCAGGCGGCTGAGAACAACCCGCTGAAATTCTCAGTGTCGGCTGAGGACGCTTTGGACAACTTGTTTACGAAGTCCGGGCGCGCCTACTTATCGCCCATGGAGGCGACAAAAGAAGCCTTCGCCGATATTTCTGACCACCAGTTAGCGCTCTTTAATGGCATTCGTGCGGCATACGACTATCTTATGAGTCAGTTTAACCCCGAAAAGCTGGAGCGACGTTTTGAAAAGCAGCGTGGTAAGTCATTGTTTGGCGGCGCTGGTAAAAACTGGGAAGCGTACAAGGACTTCTTCGAAGAAATGAATGAAGACGCGGAGAAGACATTCAAACGTCTATTCGGCGAGACCTTTGCGGAAAGTTATGAGCGCAGTTTCAATGAGTTGAAGGCAAACCGTCAAAAATGACGCTTGCACTTTAAAATTGATTACTGTACCTAGAAACCCCCTTGATGAGAGTGCGGCGTTTGGCTGCATTCTTTCTCATATTAAAGGGAAACAGTTGCGGGACGACAGAAATTGTCCTGTAGAGCATTATAATTTATAAGATTTGCCTGGGCGCATTTGATAGTGCGCTTGGGCTGATTACATAGTTTAGATGGCGCGAATCTATAAATATGGAGGACTTTTGTTCATGAGATGCCAGGCTTCTTTCAGAAATTGGGCTATGTTGTTGCTCTTGGCCTTGACGGTGGCCGGGTGTACGACTGTAGGCAAATGGACCGGACGGGAAACCACCGTCACTTTGAGGATTCACGGCGCCAACGACGTCAATCCGAATGAAGACGGTCGGGCCTCTCCTGTTATTCTGAATATATTCGAGCTGGAAAATGATCGTCAGTTTGATCAGGAAGAATTCATAGCTTTGTTCCAGAGCGCCAAAGAAGTATTGGGCCGTGATCTGGTGAAGACTTATAAATTGAAAGAATTGACCCCGGGCGAATTGAGGGAAGAGACCTTCACCTTCGATAAGCGCACTCATTATATCGGCGTCATGGCGGAATATATCCGTTACGACGACGCTTCCACCAAAGTGGTCTTCCAAATCGACCAGAACACCAGCAACAAACTGGATCTGTTCGTTGACCGCCTTGGCATGCGCATCAAGGATTAATCCGGGGCTATTCGATGTCATTTGAAAATCGCGTCGTATGGACGGAGGGGATGTTCCTTCGTCCGCAGCACTTTCAGCAACAGGATCGTTACCATGAATCGTTGTTGGAAGCTCGTTGCAAGCCTCTAAAGGCTTTTTTCTGGGGATTTTACGATCTGGAAATCGATAGCCAAGTCCTAAAGCTTGGAAAGTTCTCCATTAATCGCTGCCGAGGTATTTTTCCTGATGGAACGCCGTTCAACGTTCCAGACATAGATTCTGAGCTTGATATTCTGGAGCCTGAGAAAGGGCTCCAGAATCAAACTGTTTATCTGGGTATCCCCGTTAAGCGTCCAGGCTCGCCAGATACGCATCTGGAAGAGGACAATCAGACTCTGGTGCGGTTTAACGCCCGTGAGTTGGAGACTTTCGACTCCACCTCCGAGCATAGCGACAGCTCCAAAATTCAGATTGGACAACTGCGTTTTCGTATCCTGTTGGAAAGAGAAGACCGCAGTGGTTACGCCGTGTTGCCTATCGCACGGATACAGGATAAACGGGACGATGGAGAAATTGTTCTCGATTCTCAGTTTATCCCTCCCATGCTGGATGTAAGAGCGCATCCACGTCTGGCCAACCTGTTGCAGGAAGTGGCGGGCAGCTTGAATCTGCGCGCGGAAGCGCTGGCTGGCCGACTGAGAGACAGCGGCAGACAGGGCACTTCCGAGATTGCGGATTTCTTGATGCTGCAAATGATCAACCGGGTTGAGCCGTGGTTGCTGCACTTGGCGCAAATTCGCCCGCTACATCCTGTGGACGTGTTCGGCGAATTAATGCAAATAGCCGGTGAGCTTTCGACGTTCACCAGTGTTCAGCGCCGACCTCCCGCGACCATGCCTGCGTATCATCATGACGAGTTGGAGAAATCCATCCCGCAGTTGATGCAGATTCTGAATCAGTACATGAATACGGTGAGCGAAACCTCCGCCGTGTCTTTGGATCTGGTTGAGCGTCGCTATGGTATTTATGTATCTCCGATTACGGACCGGTCATTGGTGGAGAAGGCGACGTATATACTGGCGGTCAAAGCGCAGATGAAGTCGGATCAGATCCGCAGTCGCTTCCCAAGCCAGGTGAAAATTGCGCCGGTCGAACGTATTCGCGACTTGATCAATGCTGCGTTGCCAGGTATCGGGCTGCAAGCCTTGCCAGTGGCTCCGAGACAAATTCCATTCCATACCGGTTTCACCTACTTCCAGTTAGATCGCAATAGCGATTACTGGCGAGCTTTGGCGCAATCCAGCGGTTTTGCCGTGCACATTGGCGCGGATTTCCCAGGTTTGGAAATGGAGTTTTGGGCAATCAGGGATTAATCGTTTTTTGCTTCGAAGAGAGGCGTTTAGCCCTCGCCGCGTTTCATTGCGAGACGCGGCGTTTTAATATGAAGCAAATGGACGGCTTTGAGCGAGATTAGAAGTCATGAGCAACGATTCTGATAAAACATTTTTCGGTGGCGCTGGCGGCGGTGATCGTACAGTTATTGTACCCACTCCCGGCGGGCGTTCTTCAGGAGGGCTGTCTACACAGCCTCCGCCGACGGCTTTTGCGCCCCATCAGGCGCCTGCGCCTCCTCCCGGCTCTATGGACAGCGGGCAGGGCTTGGATGTAAAGCAGGGGTTGAACCCTCTTACCGCCAGCGCTTCGGAGCTGATTGCGTTACTGGGAGAGTTGCGTCAGACCGTTCAGGTGCAAAACCCCAATCAGTTACGCCAGCAGGTTATTCAGCAGATCCGCCGATTTGAGTCCGAAGCGCAGTCGAAGGGCGTCGCCTCTGATGTAGTACTTTCAGCTCGCTATGTTTTGTGCTCCGCACTGGACGAGGCGATCATGAATACCCCTTGGGGAGCGGAGGTTGGTTGGTCGCGAGCGACTCTTCTCAGCACGTTCCATCGCGAGAACGTGGGCGGTGAGAAAGTATTCCTGATTTTGGACAAGATACTGGCGACCCCGGCCAAGTATATCGATCTGATTGAGCTGATATACGTGTGCCTGAGCTTGGGCTTTGAAGGGAAATATAAGCTGGATCCTCGCGGCAGAGATTATCTGGAGACAATTCGCGATAACTTGGTGCGCACCATTCAGATGCAGCGCGGCGAGTTCGACGGGGACCTGTCTCCTCGTTGGCGAGGTTCCACGCCTGCGAAAAAACGTATTTCGGAATACGTGCCGCTGTGGGTTGTCGCTTCCATTATGGCCGCGGCATTGTTGCTGAGTTATAGCGGCTTCCGCTATTGGCTGGGTACGGTGACCGACGCGCAGGAACAGCAGCTTCAGGAACTGACGCAGAAGTATCAGTCCTAAGTTGATGAATCGATCGGACTGCTCCCCGAATCGGATACCCGGTCTTGTAGTTTGAACTCTCTTTTTCGGTTGCATGAGGAGACTTATGTCCCGCTTTTTTAAATGGATGATTGACCCACGGTTTTTGACGGTAGTGGGACTTATAGCGCTTTCTCTGGTGATATGGTTCGGGGCCGATTACGTCCGCTTCGGAGAAAAGGCGGAGCCCGCTTCAGGGGCGGTCAGACTGGTCGTCATACTTTGCGTCTGGTTTGTCGCCACCATTATCTTCTTGATCAAAATGCTGGGACAGCGTAAGCAAAACAACTCCATGGTGGAGGCGATACAAGAAGAAGCCAAACCCTCTGCATCTGATGAGGAAGCGAGAGTGGTTGGCGAGCGCTTCCGTGAGGCGATGAGTCTCCTGCGCACCGCAAAGTTCGACACCAAGGCGGGCCGGCGTTCAGTTTATCAGTTGCCCTGGTACATCATCATTGGGCCGCCGGGCGCAGGTAAAACGACTGCGCTGATCAACTCCGGACTGCATTTTCCGCTGAAAGAAAAGCTGGGATTACAGCAAATTGGCGGTGTTGGCGGTACCCGTAACTGTGATTGGTGGTTCACTGACGAAGCCGTGTTAATAGACACGGCCGGTCGTTACACAACTCAGGACAGCGACGCGGCCCAGGATCGCACCGGCTGGCGTAACTTCCTCGCGCTGCTGAAAAAACACCGTATGCGCAGGCCGATCAACGGCGTTCTTCTGGCGGTGAGCGTTCAGGACTTGTTGAGCTCCAGCGAAGCGGAGCGCATGCAACATGCAGAGCGTATTCGCAATCGAATTCAGGAACTGGCTGAGAATTTCCAGGTCCGCTTCCCCATTTATTTTCTTTTCACGAAAGCGGATCTTATCTCCGGCTTTAATGAGTTTTTTGAGAATCTTGGCGCTACAGAGCGTGAAAAAGTTTGGGGGATGACCTTCCCCAACACTGAAGATCAGAATGCATCTCAAACGGCGGAGTATTTCGCTCCCGAATTCGAGGCATTGGTCAAACGATTGAATGAGAGAGTGATTTGGCGGGCGCATCAAGAGCGAGACACCCGCCGCCGCTCTAAGATTCTCGCTTTTCCTGGGCAAGTGGAAAACATGCGCTCAGTGCTTGATAGCTTTATCAAGTCTGTTTTCAAAACCAGCCGCTTCGAAAAACAATCCTTGCTCCGCGGCGTGTATTTCACCAGCGGCACCCAGGAAGGACGCCCGATCGACCGGATTCTGGCGAACCTCTCTTCAAACTATGGCATCAACTATAACGTCGCCGCTAATGCGCCAGGCGCAGGCAAAAGCTTCTTCCTGAATAAACTGTTGAAAGAGGTTATTTTCCCCGAAGCGGAAATTGCTACATTAAATACCCGCTACGAAGGCCGTATAAAGTGGACGCGTCGCGTCGCTTTCATCACCCTTTTGCTGGCCTTTGGCGGCGCACTTGCCGCGTGGACTTCAAGTGTGGTGAGCACACAGAACATGATGGCGGATATTCAGGAGTTGCTGAATAAGCATAATCAATTGGCGACGGCCAATCCTGAACCGAATGAATTCGAGCAAGTGTTGGATATATTGAAGCCATTGGAAGACGCTAAGCAGCTTTACTCTGAAGTGGACCATCCCTGGTTGAGCAATTTAGGTCTTTATGACTCTGGAGTTGTCGCAGAAACCGAAAATACTTTCGATGCTTCGCTGCGCCACTTTTTAACGCCGCTGTTGCGTCAAAGGCTAGAAGGCGTATTGGTCACGGAGGATAACAACGACGCCATATATGAGGCTCTTCGTGTCTATCTGATGATGGGGAACAGCCGAGTTCGCGACAATAATGAAATCAAGGCTTGGTTTGCGCGTTATTGGGAAGAGAAGCTTCCTGGTAAGGCGTCTGAACAGAGTGCTCTGAAAACGCATTTGAACCAAGTGCTGGACAGCAATTTCACGGATTTGACGCTGAAGGATACGGTTGTTGAACGTAGTCGGGAAAAGCTGAGAACCATTCCGATCGAGAGACGTATCTATCAGCAAATCAAGCGTCAGCCTGAGTTTGCAGGTTTCCTGAATTTGCGTGACGACTTGGGCGTGGATTTCGCTGGTACGTTCGTTGTGGATTCGCAAGTAAGCTCGGATCTGAAAATTCCACGTCTATATACCAAAGCGGGATATGGCAAGCTGGATCTATCTCCTGACTCCAATCTGGTGAAACGTTACTCAAGCGAGCAATGGATTCTTGGGGCGCAGGTCGAAGAAGACTTCTCTGAAAAAGATGTTGAGAACATTGTAGAGAAGATCAAGCAGCTCTATTTCACCGACTATATCGATGTTTGGAACAGGGCGTTGAACTCACCCAAAGTGGTCGATTTCGGCTCTATGGATGTGGCTCGCAACAAGCTGGCCAATAATCTGGACCGTACTCAATCTCCAATTTTGACTCTGCTGAACCGCGCCAGCAAAGAAACACTGCTGACGCCCCCAATTCCAGACGCAAATGTTAGCGGTCGCACTGGACAGGCGTTGGATGCGGCGGCCAATCTGGTGGCGCAGCAACGTGAGCCTACGCCGGTGGATGACGCCTTCAAGTCGCTGCACAGGCTGATGGAAGATAAAGAAATTGACCGTTATTGGGAGAAGCTGCGCGGCATATTCGACAAGCTGGAGGAGACATCGCTGGCGCCAAATTCATCTGAGGCTGCTTTCAAGTTCGCGCTGGCTCGCTTCAGCGGCGGCGAAGATCCCGTCAAAGCTTTGCGTGTCACGGCGTCAAGAGCGCCTGGTTATTTGAAAGGATGGCTGGAGTCGATGGGCGACCAAAGCTGGAAGGTATTGTTGGGCGCAGGCGGATCGCACTTGAGCGCAGCGTGGAACAGAGAAGTGTACTCCGTCTTCCAAAAGACGCTGGCGAAGAACTACCCGTTCTCTTCCAAATCTTCCAGTGACGCTTCATTGAGCGACTTCGCTGCATTCTTTAAGCCTGGAGGGACTGAAGATAGCTTTGTGAAGGCGAATATTGCGCCGTTCATTACCTCTTCATGGCGCGCCAAGGGCGTGGATGGGCGTGGCATAGGCATTAGCAGCCAGGCCTTACAGCAGATGCAAGTCGCTGACTCTATCCGCCGCGTGTTCTTTGGTGATAAAGGTGAAGACCCGCACGTACGCTTCCAGGTAAAACCGCATAAACTGGATAACACCGTTCGTCGTTTCGATTTCGAGGTTGGCAGTCAGCGATTGCGCTACACCCATGGTCCTCAGTTGAAAATGAGTATGGACTGGCCGGCGGATAAGAGCGGAGCCAGAGTGGTCTTCGAAGACTTGAATGAAACTCTGCACACAGATGCGTATGAAGGAGATTGGGGGCTGTTCCGGTTGCTGGACGCTCACAAGGTGAATAAAGGAAGCAATTCCCGTCTGTATAACGTATTGATCAGTGTGGATCACCGCAATGGAGAAATGGAGCTTTTCGCCAGTAGTACGGTTAATCCCTTCACGCCTGGATGGATAAAACGATACAACTGTCCGAGCAGTTTATAGAGAGTTGAACGTAGTGAAAACAGAACTAATTAGCTGTTCTAATTGGGTTGGGATGGTAAGGCTTGATAAGCGAATATGGGGAGCAAGTGAATAACTCGTCTATTGGCTATTTCGGCAAATTGCCGTCATCGGGGGACTTCATCCAGCTGAACCTGCCTGGCGGATTTGGTTCAGCGTGGGATAAATGGCTGCAGAACAGTCTGTACGCAAGTCAGCAATCTTTGGGGCAGCGTTGGCTGGACTATTATCTGGTGGCGCCTTGGTGGCGCTTCATGATTATGCCCAAAGTCCTCGATGAGCAAGCGTGGATTGGTTTGTGGTGTCCGAGCGTTGACAGTGTCGGTCGATATTTTCCGTTCACTGTGCTGCATCCGCTGAGCTCTCGTATTAGTTATGTGGATACCTTATTGAGCAATGGCGAGTGGTACGAAACGTTGGAAACCCTGATTGGGCGTTTGCTTGAGCAGATTATTGATTTTGGAGAGTTTCGGTCGGAGCTTGCTGCCATGACGCCGCCGCTTGAGAAGTCTCTGGCGGGTGGTTCTATTCAAAGCCTCAGCCTGGAGATTCCTGAAGAGGATGAGTCCACTTTCCCTGTGGCGATTGGGGCGTTGGACGTCATGCTTATGAAGCAGGAAGAGCCGCATAGCTTTTGGTGGACTCAGGGGTCCACCTGGGTGTCGCCCAGATTTGTCACAGCAGAAAGATTGCCTAAATTTCAAGGATTTACAGCTTTCCTCGATGGAAAATGGCAGCAGTGGGGATGGAACGATAAATAGGAATGGAAAATCGGACCTTTTTCATCGGGCGCTACCAGCGTCCGGCGACCTGTGAACAGATGTAATTTTCATGGCGAACCACCTTAACTGGAAGTCTGAGCTGCGCACGCATGTGGGCAATGTTAGAAAACATAATGAAGATGCTGCGCTGGCCCGGGATGCAGGTGGGCTGTGGGCGGTGGCTGACGGCATGGGCGGGCATCATGCCGGCGAGGTCGCCAGTCAGAAGATTGTCGAGCAGCTTGATCATCTGCCGCTGCGAGCATATTTGGTGGATGTGGTTGAGCAAATTGAAGACGCTTTGATCAAAACGAACGATGACTTGCTGGCCTATGCGCAGCAAGAACTGAACGGCAGCAAAGTTGGTTCGACGGTAGCTTGCCTGTTTGTCAGATATGGAGTGGCGGTTGCGGTTTGGGCTGGTGATTCCCGCGTATATCTCATGCGAAATCATAAGCTGCATCGTATCACGCATGATCATAGCAAGGTGCAGGAGCTGGTTGATAAGGGCGATATGACGCCCGCACAGGCGGAGCAAAGCAGCTTTCGTAACATGCTCACCCGCGCCGTTGGCGTGCATGAGCAGTTGTGCGTGGATGTTAACGCTATACTGGTTGAGCCTTCTGACCGGTTTTTAATTTGCACGGATGGCCTGTACAACGAAGTTGGAGAAGCTGGTTTAGCGAAAGCTATGCAAATTAAAAGTCTGAGCGAGGCGGCCGACACGCTGCTAACAGAAACCTTAAACGGGGATGCGAAAGATAATGTCACCTTTATCGCCCTCCAAGCGCACTGAAGGGTGCGGGAGCAAGCTGCATCCTGATCTGATGAGCATCAATCATCAGCAGCTAAGGGGGCAGATCGGTCGGGGAGAAGTGCGTCGCCTGAGACGTGTGGCTTTGGAACAGCTTTTAGAAGAGAGAGCGCACGTCAATAAAGTTTCAGCAATTACCAAATCCCGCTTCAGGAATATTCTATTGACGCTGGTGGCGTCTTGCTGCGTGGCGGCTGGTGTCGCAGGTTTCTATCTTATCCTGCGCTAACATTTCGCTTTTAACTCGAATTTGGGCCGTCCTGTGACGGTCTGGGTTGAGCTAACCAGTTATATATTTCAACTACAACAAAAAAGGCGAGCGGGAAATCCCACTCGCCTTTTTTGTTTGCTTGGCGAGTCGCTCGCAAAGGAGCGACTCCAGATCCAAATTAGATCTTTTTGCCAGCTTCCAGGTCGTAACCAACGCGCTCTGGAGTCTTGCCAGCGTGCTTCTTGTCAGCAGCAGTGTAAGACATAGTTACTTTAGAGAAGCTCAGGGAGATAGACTCAGCTGGAGCGGATTCAGCGCCAGCGGAAACGCTGTAGCTGCTTACCATTACGTCTTCCATTTCGTAGGAAACGTACTTCTCGATTTTGTCAGCTTGAGTGCGAACGATATCAACCAGAACTTTAACTCCAGCAGTACCAGTCAAAGACTCTTTGAACAGACCGGAAGAAGCGGTGTCCATCAGTTTGGAAACGGAAATTTCGCTGATGCTAGGACGAGTAGCTTCGCGGTTGGACATGTGGCCGGCTTCCATAGTGATGTGGCGACCAACGCCGAATTGGAAGCTGTCCAGACGAATCCAGTCTTTGTAGCCTTCAGCAGTTACGTTGCCTTTAACTTTCAGACCGTCGTAGTTCATGTAAATAGCCATGTTGAAATTCCTCTATTTGAGTTATCTGTTTTAATTCATCTTCGAGATATAAAGCGTCGAAGATTTTGGAAACCCTTCAAAATTTTTTCAGAAAATTTCTATCGCTTTTACTGCATCGGGTTACCTAAAGCGTGGTTGCAGTATGAGCGGATATACTTTGATCTTCAAGGTTAAAATTTCATGTTTTTCAATAAATTAAAGCGACTCTGACACTAATTTAAGCCGAGGTTTAATGTGACTCTGGGTGATAATTAAACTGTACTTCGGCTTCACTCTGGCACTATTAAAATGCTTATTATTTCGCCTTAGATACATATATAGACGACGCAGGTCAGATTAACTCTGACACCATTTTTATTAAGTCACTCTGACACTAATTAATATGAATTCTTATATGAAGCATCAGTGACTCGGTTTCCTATTTCGCCTCCTTTTTTGAGGGTAATGTGATCGACTTCACGAAAATGGGGGCGGGTGCGGTGAACTTTTACTCAGTCACTCTCAAAGTAGTGAGCTTCTCCAATTTGCGTAGTACCTATGACCAGCGCTGATAGGGTGTTTGCAGGAGTGCTGTTGTTGTGCGCCTCTAGTATTCTTTTTTCAGTGTAAACAGGCTCTTAGCAAGCGTCGCTTGTCATGGGGCTACCTATCTATAACTGGGAGAATCCTATGGCGTTACTGGGAAGATTATTACTGCCGGCTTTAGCGGCTCTGAGTTTGGCTCCTCTGGCGCTTGCTGACACCTTTCAATACGACGTCCCAACTCGCATTGATCGCAATGCGGGTTCTGCGACCTGGAAAGAGATCGTATTGCCTGTCTCTTATGTGGATAGCATAGAGAGCATCAGCGTGAACCTGAATTTAACTGACGCTAAATCCATTAACGCCGTGTTGACCGATCCTAGTGGAATGATGGTGGGGCGCTTCGCTGGCGTCGTTGGCGCAGGAGAGGGGTCCTTGAGTAAGCAGTACGTTATTGACCATACGTCAGTCCCTGAGGTCAGTGGAAATTGGACGTTGCGCATTTTGGCGTACGGTAAAAGCCTGGACGCGCCAGTTACTCTGGATAAATGGAGCATTACCATCGACGATGGCAAGCAGACTACCGGAGACGACGGTGACGACGATCAAACTGATGGGCCTTCTATTTATACCTTTGATAAAGCCAACCGCATCGATCGTGGCGCAGAGGGCAGCGCCTGGAAGCAGTTCAAGTTAAATGTGCCTTTTGAGAACAATGCGCAAAGCGCCGCCGTCACCTTGAACTTCCTTGATATTAAGTATGTCAATGCTGTGCTGACAGGTCCTTCCGGAACACAGTTGGGACGCTATACCGGCAAGGTGGGCACGGGGGAGGGCTCCGTGAGTAAGCAATATATTATCGGTCCCATGGATCTGGCGGAGCTTCAGGGAGACTGGACATTGACTATCATGGGGTATGGGAAAACCTATAAAGCGCCCGTGATTCTGGATAGCTGGAGTGTCACGGTCGAGTAGATCGTCTAGGTCGCTGCGCAAGCCTGACTCTGATTTAAAAGGCATAGTGACCAGATTCGGCCTCTAACCGATGAGTTTATCAAGGCCCCATCAGATTTAGACTTAATAAATATCTGCGTACTGCGAAGGGGCTCTGGTGGTTGGGTTTACCGGAAGAATGTGTATCAAGAGGGCTGTTAAGCCCTCATGCATTCGCGGATCAACAATCTAATGGCGTTTAAGCAGTCTTAAGGCGCGAAGCGCAGCGACTTCCAAGAGTCGGGCTCAAACTTAAACCCAGGAGACTTTCTGGCGACCTCTGGGATCTGGGAGTAGTTTATTGTCGTCTTTATCCCTTTTTTCTCTGCTAAGCGCAGCAAGGCGAATGCTTCAATGGAAAAATAACGGGACCAGGCCAATATCTCATCAGGAAGCGACTCATTTTCGGCCATTTTATCCAGTCTCGCCGCCCGCACATCCAATAAGGCGCAGATGGCGTCATGCAAGGCATCGCTGTCTTCGTCGAGAAAAGCTTCGCAAACATCTCTGTATTCTGAGTCTGCGCCTTCCGCAGCTTCGTCGTGACGTTCAATAATACTTCTACACTCATCTTCGTCTGCGCCAAGGAAAAAGTGTTTGATGATGAACAGGACAAAAAGAAAGTCCTCTTCCAGCTCATGTTTTTGATTCCAGGTCAGGCGACTATGTTTTGCGATATCTTCCGCACACTCCCAATAACCTCCGCCAATGGCGTCATAGAAAGGCATTGCCCGGCTGGTGACTTTGTCGTTCTCCGGCGCAAAGTGAAGGTAGTGCTGATGTAGTGCGGCGCTTTGCATCAGGTTGACATACAAGGCGTCTGGCTCACCGGTCAGCAGTAATTCGCATGCGCCTCGCTGCCGAAAGTACATGCATACCGATTGCGCCTGCATGTTGGTCAGAGTTTCTTTTGTTGCGATAGGAAGGGCTATTTCCAGTTCGTACTCTGCGTTTTCCTTATAATCTTCGAGGTAGGGTGAGCTCATAATAAAGGTTCCGTAAGTTTGGCTTGCTCTATCTTAATGGATTTCAATTCCGCTAAAAACCAAATTTGTATGTCCGGCATTTAGTAGTGCATTAACCAGAGTTTCGCTGAATATATATTCAGCGGTCAAATATTTAATACGGAATATATGGGGGAGGTTATCGGATTTTTTCTTTGTTAAGGACTAGTTTTTCATAGTTGGCTACGTCACCATTCTTTCTACGGTTACAAACTGTTTCTTTCCAGTTAATACAGTCAAAGGAACCTACTGGGTTGATGAAGACATAGTCTCTGCTATGCACCTTTCCTTTATAGTCCAATAAGGTAAATGGGATGATTTCGATCTCAGATTGAGTAGTTGAGGTTATCAGGTTTGCTGCGCTTTTATTAAACGCGAGAATTCTGTGCGTGTTTCCGATATAAGATGCAAGCTCTAGTCCTACAAAGTTATCTCCAAGATGCCAATAAACATCTTCGATACCGTCCGGATACTCATCAGACAGTCTGAAGCCGGCAATTAAGTCATAAGAGTCAATCCCACCTTCAGGAGATTTTGAGGTGAAACAGTAACTATCGTTATCAGTGTCACCTAGAGAATTAAATATAAAGTATTTCATTATTTAGGCGACTTCAATGTCCTTAAATATTAGGTTTGTATGACCTTTGCTCAGCAAAGTATTTGCTAACAGATCACTAAATAGGTAGAGGCTACTATTGAATCTAATGCGAAATAAGTGAGGAGTATGCTCTAGACTTTCTCTTGCAAAAACTAACTTTTCGTAAGTTTCAATGTTACCTTCATTATCTCTAGTGCAAATAGATTTCTTCCAGTTAAGGCAATCTACAGCGCCAACAGGATTGATGAAGACATAATCCTCACTTCTAACTTTGCCTTTGTAGTCAAGTAGAGTAAAGGGGATGATTTCTGTCTCATTCTGGTTGATATCTATAATGACCTTCGCAGCATCGTTGCGAAAAGCAAGCATACGATCAGCGTTTCCAATATAGGAAGCCAGGACAAGGCCTGGATATTCTTCTTCCAGTCTCAGCACGGTTTTTTCAATTCCATTTGGATATTCGTCAGCTATGCGATATCCCGCGATTAAGTCCCAGGAATCAACGCCTCCTTCGGGTGTGTCAGAGGTGAAACAGTAGCCATCGTTGCTGTTGTCGCCGAGGGTGTTGAAGAGGAAATATTTCATATCAAGCCTGTCAGACTGCTTCGATATCTTCAAACATTAGGTTTGTATGGCCAGCGTCTAGTAACGCTTTAACCAGAATTTCGCTAAATAAATATAAGCTGGTTTTGTGTTTTACGCGAAAGAGATGTGGAGCGCCCACTAGCTTGTCTTTGGAGAATGCAAGCCTATCATAGGACTCAATATCTCCCTCTTCATCCCGTTCACAATGCGACTCTTTCCAGCTTACGCAATCCCAGCTTCCTACAGGATTAATAAATACATAATCGTTACTGTGTACTTTGCCTTTGCTATTGAGTAGCGTGAAGGGGATGGTTTCAGTCTCGGCTTGGTTGATGGACGTAATTATTTGAGCGGCTGATACGCTAAACGCAAGCATTCTGCAGGCGTTTCCAATAAAGGATGCAAGCTCTAAACCGTGAAACTTATCATCTAGGCTTAAGGTAACTTCTTCTATTCCATCTGGATATTCATCCGACAAGCGGAATCCTGCAATTAGGTCATAGGAGTCAATGCCTCCATCAGGCGTTTTTACTGTAAAGCAATACTCTTCTTTATCTCTATACCCTAAACAATTAAAGAGAAAGTATTTCATGCTTAAATCAGGCGACTTCAATATCCTTGAATACTAAGTTTGTGTGGCCTGCATCCAGTAGGGCTTTGACCAAATCTTCGCTGAACAAACAGTAACCAATATGATTTTTCACTCTGAATATGTGAGGCGCTTCATTTAGTTTTGCTTTTGAAAAGACAACTTTGTCGTAGGTAGAGATATCCCCTTCGGAGTCACGAGTGCAGATAGACTCTTTCCAATTGATGCAGTCTCTATCTCCAACTGGATTAAGGAAGACATAGTCTGTGCTATGTACTTTGCCTTTTTGGTTATAGAGGATAAATGGAACTACCTCTATTTCAGACTCGCTCATCGAAGTGATGAGCGTGGCGGCTTTTTTGTTGAAAGCGAGCATTTTATCAGTATTGCCGATGAAGGAAGCCAGCTCAACGCCTGGAAATTGGTCTTCCAAGCTCAGAGTTACTTCCTCTATGCCATCAGGGTATTCATCCGACAAGCGGAACCCTGCGATTAGGTCGTACGAGTCAATGCCGCCATCAGGAGTTTTGGACGTAAAGCAGTATTTTTCTTCTTTTTTATCGCCTAAGAAATCGAATAGAAAGTATTTCATATGCTTTCCTTGGAATTGAGAGTATTAAAGTAGATTGGAAGAAGGTCTATAGCTTTAACGGGCCAGCAAGCTTTTTGGCGATACATCATTAATCTTTGTCGCTTTAGCTTTTGCCCGATTAGCCGCCGCATCTCCCATAATTTCTTTATAAAGTTTCTTTGATGCGTCTTCTAATTTCTTCTTCAGCTCTACTGGGTCGGGTTTGCTGTGAGGCTTGTTCTTTTTCATTTCATTTGCGATTTTTTTGTAGGGCTGCAAAGCCTGCTTCACATGCTGCAATATGTCCTTGCTATAAGAAGGGTGGCTCCCGTAGTGAGAGGGAAGGCCGGTTTTGGCCGAAGCGCTTCTTTGTGTCGGCAGTATCAGGCTGTTGTCTTTATAGTTAATATTGTACTTTTCATCCAGCAAACCATTAACGATTAATACTCTAAGGTCGGGTAGATCTTTCGCTATTTCTTCAATACCGTTCCTTACCGAACTGATATTAACTATATGATGCACCTGATTGCCGTAAGGGGCGAAGCCGGTGGTGAAGTTATTTACTTCTACTAAAGTCAGTGCATCACCTTTTTTGCTGGTGAAGCTTTTGCCCGCTACGCCGTCGTGGCCGCTGCCGTCTTTGGTGTAGTTAGACAGGTTGGAGGTGGCGACAGGGCCGGTTCCTCTGCCTGTGATGTGATATTTTGTGTTTGGGTGTGCATTGTAGGCGTCGCAGCCGGGTTTTGTTTTGGCTTTTTCTACGCCCTGCCAACGATAAGAGCAGCTGTTGTTTTTCTTGTAAGACTGTTCATGACGAGCCAGGCAAGAACCGCCCTCCATGCCTTGCACCGTTTTGTGCGGGCCATAGCCATCGGTGTAACACTCATGAGGTCCTTCTGACTTTTGCTTTTTGCTCATAACATCGCCTTTTGTAATATGCACGCACAGGTGTCGCCGTAATCCGAGCTGGACAGGATCGTCGCGTAGGGCGCCTGGGATTGTCCCAAGGCTAATGCCTGGGCGGCGATGGCGATATTCAGCGCGCCGCTGGCGGCGCCTGTTTCGCCCACTGACTCCGCCACTGCTTTGAATCCGCCCGCCAGGCTTGGTCCAATTGATGAACCGGGAATCGCCATGCCTAACTCAGTACTGCGCCAGTGCTCTCCGTTAATATCGGTATAGAGTTCTGTCTGGAAGTCCGGCCCGAAGTTCTGCATGGCTTGATTCAACGCATTGATCAATCCGCGCCCCTGGGTGCGGCCAATTTGCCAGAATCCATAATCGTCTTCGCTGCAGGCAGTGGCTTTCAGCCAGACCATCGGCTTGCCCCCGCGTTGCTGCAGGGCATCGACCCGCTCCAGAATCAAAGCTACTGCCGCCTCTCCCGGCGCCAGGCCGTGGGCGGAGTCAGGCGTTTTCAGACGCCCGGCTTCGTTCAGCCAAAGCAGAGAGAAGCCATCCAGCATCGAGTCGACGGCTATGATAATGCCCCGGTGAATCGCGCCAGCTTCCATTTTACTTTTTAAAGCGAGAATTGCCTCACCGATCCCGGCATGGCCACTGCAAAAATATCCCCGCTGTTCCAGCGGTATGTTGAGTTCGTGCTTGATCAGCAAGCCGCTGAGCAGGCTTTCAGAGCTGTAAGGAGGGCGTATTCTGCGGTCATAGTAGAAGCGGTCGCCTTCCAGGGTCGGCAAGACGATTGCGCAGCCGGTGGGCGTCTGAGTCAGTTTGGCTCCGGGCGTTTTACCACGCTGGATAAGATTGCCCAGAGCGTGGTCCGCCAACAGGCGCCAGCGGGCAAGGGCGGAAAAGCCCTCAGTGACTGCGGCGACCGGGTGTCCGATTAACGGAACCATGTCGTGCTCATCGCCATCGAACACTTTAAACCCGCTCACTTCAGTGCTTCTGGACATGCCGGCGAGGATCGAGGCGAAGCTGTCCTGCATACCTCTTCCTACGGAAGTGATCGCGCCGACTTCGCTGAC
This sequence comes from Hahella sp. HNIBRBA332, assembly GCF_030719035.1. Lineage (NCBI taxonomy): Bacteria > Pseudomonadati > Pseudomonadota > Gammaproteobacteria > Oceanospirillales > Hahellaceae > Hahella > Hahella aquimaris. The sequence goes on along the minus strand of NZ_CP132203.1, from coordinate 3,308,806 downwards.
GGCGATAGGAAGCTCAGTATTAAAGTCCTGTGGGGTGCTCATAGGAAGGCTCTCTTACCACTGTCCTGGAGTATGGGCTGATCCGTGCTCTTGCACCCACTGGGCGATGCCGGATAACTGTCTATATTGCTGTTTGACGGGGTTCTCTACCGAGAACGGCGCGCCGAGTCCGAACCGGATGCACAGTTCATACTGAATCCAGCGGCGCAGGAAGTCGGGCGTACGAGGGCTGGCCAAACTTCTGCCGATAGTTTGTGGGCAGGCGGGTTCCCCATAACGGTAGCGTAAAGCCGGATCAAATCGGCTCTCATTATCCAGCATCCATTGGCGCCATTTCGCCGGGTCCCGGGAGAGCTGCTCTATGTTCTCGCCATAGGGGCGTCCGCCTGGATGCTGGGGAGATTTACCGTTCTTAAAGTCCGCAATTTCATGATCAAACAGATCTTCTTCAAAAAAACGCTCTTCATGAAAGGCTTCTTCATAAAGATTGGCGCCGACCAATAGATTCAACGCGTGCGCGGCGTGATAGGCCAATTCATCGTCAGCCAGGGCAGGCAATAAAAAGTTCACGGCTCTGAGATCGCCGCTGATGCCTAATGCGGCAATCAGATCGATATTCAGTTCTTTTTTATTGATGGCCTGCAGAACAATCTGCATTTGTTGCCTGATGCCGGCCAGAGCAATAGGGATCGCAAACACCAGCGGCTGATTGAGCAACTGAGGGAGAACGTGGGTTTCGCCGAGTCGCAACATCCCCACCGCCGCCAACTGCCGCACTGCGTTGGAATCATGTTCTAACAGCGGATAAAGCAGCTTGGCGTGGCTTGTCGTATGGTTCTCCGCTACATTTTCTAGCGCGCTTGAAAGAAAGGGAGAAGGCATGTTCTCAAGAAGGTTTTTAGCGCCCTTGTCCGACATTTTGCGGGTGATCGCTACAGCTGACGCGATAATCGGAAACAACTTATGGTGAGTGGTTTCCAAAATCGCCGCCAGCTTGATGCGCCACTCTTGAGGGTAGTCCTGGCGCAGTGCGCGTGCGGCGGCGGTTACCTTGTCATATTCTTCAGACTCTTCCTCAAGCTCATCGTCGATGCCTTTCAGTAAGGTTTCCCACAACAGAGAAATGCATTGCCCGTCATGCGCCTGACAGAAAAATCTGGCGATGGCGTAGATCTCGCCTGAGTCGGCTTTTGACAAATGCTTCAGACAGGTTTGCTTGGCCGCATCGCCGCCTGATGTGAGCGCGAAAATATGCGCATCCAACCGGTCTTCCAGATCTTGAAGATCTCTCCAGGTTATTTCCGGGTCATTTCTCCATGCGAGATAGCTGTTGTATAGAAAAGACGCTTCTTCCAGGTGCTCCAAATATAGCTGACGACAAAACTCGTCTACAGGAGCGAAGTTAAGAGGTCCTGCTCCCATGTATCTAAGACTCCAGTTTCACGTGTTTCATGACTTCGACGCCGGGGATCTGGGCGTTTATTTCCGCTACGCTGTTAAAGCCGCCGTTAAGCGGTATGACGCAGCGCCAAATCAGGAACACCTTATGTTCGTCGGTGTTGACGATGAGCGTATCCAGTTCGCCTTTGTCCCTAAGAACGCCAGCTCCGCCTTGAAGCTGCACGTGACATTCCGGCGCAGGCAGGTTGGGCAGGAAAAACTGCAGGCGGCCACGAGGGGAAGCATTCACTATAGTGACTTCTTCGTTGCCTGCCAGATAGCCGTCCAACACCAGTCCGGGCGATGCGGCGTTGTAAAACTTCTTGTTGAAGTCAAAAGGGAGTAAGGGCTTACGCGTTTTCTCCCAGGTTTCATCGTAGGTGCCCGCGTATTTTATGCGCGGTTCCCAGTGGCCCTCGATAAAGCCGAAACCGACGGGCGCTGGCGCATCATTGTAAGCGCGAATCAGATCGTCCGGATTCTCCAGGTTTGGCAGAGGAGTACCTTCTTCGAAATCTTCCAGCGGATCGCGATAGCCCACTCCCATGGGATTGCGAGATTCCTGGCTGATTTTTTCGCCATCGTCGCCACGGGGATCTTTGCCACCGAATGCGCGCTCGTAGATCAGCGGTATTTTCTCGAAGTGCGCAGGAGCGGTGGCGATGGGGTGGGAAGGTCCCATTGTCCAGTGCCGGTCTCCGAACACTTGCACAATTTTTCTTGCCGGGCCTACGCGGATGCCAACTTTAACGCTGGCGTCGTTTTTGCGCTCGGGATAGGCGTGGCCGATCAGAACAATATCGGCGGCAGGTTTAAAGTAGACGCATTCAGGCTCGTATTTCAGGCTGGACTCGCCAGGTTCCCCCCAGTATTCGCCAGCTAAACAAAGCGGCGCCTGTTCGTCCGCCAGTCGTAGCTGCTGGTTGCCGACGATGTCATAAGTCGCCTTCACAACCAGTGTCAGGACGGGGACGAACTCTTCATCATTCAGGTAAAGGGGCTCAACAACAAAAGGGGTTTTATTGGTTATTTCCGGGTGCGGCATTGTTGATCGTTATTCACTGACCGAAGATTAAAGTTCTTTTTTGCAAATGATGCATTTTGGTTTTTCAGTGATCGGCATCGCTATGATGGGCTTCTGCAGCACAGGGAAGGGCGGCGTATTCATCTTGTTGTGCAGCATGATGTCAAAGGCGCGCGGCACGTTTTTGCCTTCGAATTTGGTGTCGAAGGAGTACATGGAGAACTCCGCCTTGTTCTTGATAGTGCCGGAAGCGACCCCGCCCCCCGCCGTTCCGCCTTCATCGCCGGTACTGGTTGAGAAGTTTGAGTCTTTCAGACAGACGGGATTGCCGTCGCATTTAACCTTTTTGGCGCCCTTGGCCGAGTTGCTGGACATGGCGATGTTGGGATAGGGGATAGGAACAGGGCCACCCGGCGTGGGGGTTTTACAGACATCCGGGAAACAGATGGTCACTCCACCGCTGTCCTTGTGCACCACGGACATATGATTTACGCCGACTGTAACGCCCATTGCTATATTCCTTAATCTCTTGAAATCTCGTGTATATTCGCCCAGCGTCGTCTTCGACGCAACCGTTCTTAGTTGATCGCGACGTTGGCGCCTTTGATTTTGTTGGATGACATGGCGCGGTTCAGAATATCTTTGCCTTTGATGACGACCTTGCCGTCAGCTCGCAACAGGATGCTGCTTTTGCCGCACACCAATTGAATTTCATCACGCGCGTCGAAACGTACTTTTTTACCATCTATAACGGCGCCATCTGTCTTACCAACAGGCAGCACGACCGTCTGACTTTCATTGGGAACCAGCGCTTCGCCGACGACGCCGATAATGACGGGAGATTTTTTGCGCCCGCCTTCGAATAACATCAGCAATTGTTGGCCTGGAACGGCCTGGCTGGGGGGGAGTGTGATGGTGGTTTTGGCGAGCAGCGCGCCTTCGCTGTTGCCGGGGAAGTCAATCCATGCGCGACCTTTAGCGTCCACTTCCACCAGTTTTCCAATAATTGGGGTTGCGGCGGTTTCCGCTACGGATTCAAATAACTCGTTGACTGCACCCATGGTCGCGCCTCTTTCCTTTGGTGTTGAAAATAAACTTAATAATCAAGCGACGTTTGACGTCGAAAACCGTCATGCGATTGCCGACAGCGGTCTAAATTCCAATTGCTCCGCTGAACTCCAACTCCTTGTGACGACAAGGCTATCGGGAAGTCGGACATCGCATATTCTGTATCACATTGAGTGTGTCGCAAGGATACATGAGGCCACTGGACCTGACTACCGCCATAAGGCTGAGTGAATTGTCAGCCGTGCGCTTGGGGCGTAAAGCGGCGAATCGCGTTAGATAAAAAGGGTAGAGGTAAGACGCCGCTACAGTTTGAGTTGGCCAGTGATGGAAGCTTGGTTTAAGGTTCCTGAAACAATAGTCAAACATGGAACAGGGAATGGACTTGCGTATGAAACACGGTGGCGATCTGGTGGCTGAGGCCTTGTTGGAGCATGGCGTCGGGGTGTTGTTTACATTATGTGGCGGGCATATTTCGCCCATTCTATCCGGTTGCCGCAAGGCGGGAATGCAGGTGATTGACGCGAGGCATGAGGCGAGTGCGGTATTCGCCGCTGACGCTTATGCGCGCCTGACGGGAATACCCGGCGTGGCGGCGGTGACGGCGGGTCCTGGGGTCACCAACGCTGTAACGGCGCTGAAAAATGCGCAGATGGCGCAGTCTCCGTTAATTCTGCTTGGCGGGGCCAGCGCGACAGTGCTGCGCGGGCGTGGATCATTGCAGGATATCGATCAGACCGGGCTGCTGGCGACCACGGTCAAGCAATGCTTTGCGGTGGAGAAGGTTCGCGACATTGCGCCGACATTACAGGAGGCGTTCAGAGTTGCGTGCGCTGGCGCGTCCGGCCCCATATTCGTTGAACTTCCCATCGATCTGCTTTATCCAGAGCAGGTGGTAAGAGAATGGTATGGCGTGAAAGGCGGCGAGCAGGGGAAGGGCGGTCTCGGCGGGAAGGCGGTGCAATGGTATCTGGACTTTCATGCTGAACAGATGTTCAAAGGGGCTCAGGATTCGCCGCAGCGGAGCACGTTACGAGCCCTGCGCCATACTGCGACGGACGTGTCTCTGGATGTGATCGATGCGGTAAAGAATAAATCGTTGGCGACCGTGGCGGCGCCGTCCCTGCGCAAGGCGAAGCGTCCCGCTGTGGTGATCGGCGGCCAGGCGCTGCGTCATCCTGAACAGGCGGACAAGCTCGCCTCTGCGATCGAAAGATTGGGCGCGCCAGTCTATCTCTCTGGCATGGCGCGGGGCCTGCTGGGGCCGGATCACCCACTGCAGCTGAGGCATCATCGCAAGCAGGCATTGCGCGAGGCGGACTGGGTTTTATTGGCTGGAGCGCCTTGCGACTTTCGTCTCGATTATGGCTCTCATATTTCCCGAAAAGCGACGTTAGTGTCAGTGAATACGCAGCGCGAGGATCTGTTCAAAAATCGTCTGCCAACCATTCCGGTCTGGGGAGATCCCGCTGCTTTTCTTGTGCAATTGGCGGAGTCATGTGGAGAGACGATGCAATGGGACGCTGATTGGCTGGAATCATTACGTGACAGGGATCGGCAGAGGGAAAAAGACATCCGCACGCAAGCGTCGGTAGCGGGCGGGCGCATTAATCCGCTGGATCTGCTATTGCAAATCGACGCGGCGATGGACGAGAGAAGCGCGATCATTGCTGATGGCGGCGACTTTGTAGCCACCGCCGCCTACACGCTACGTCCTCGCTCCCCTTTGAGCTGGCTTGATCCTGGTGTGTTCGGGACGCTTGGCGTTGGCGGCGGCTTTGTGTTGGGAGCCGCAGCGGCGACGCAAGGGACGGAGTTGTGGCTGCTGTACGGCGATGGCTCCTGCGCCTATTCCCTCGCAGAATTCGATACCTGCGTTCGTCATAACATCGGTGTGATAGCCGTGGTCGGTAATGACGCCTGCTGGAGCCAGATCGCCCGAGATCAGGTGGAAATACTGCAGGACGATGTGGGGGTTATGCTGCGTCGCACGGACTATCATAAAGTCGCCGAGGGCTATGGCGGGGTGGGCTTTCTACTGGATAAGCCAGCCGATATCGCTCCTGTGTTGCAAGAAGCGAAAGTTTTGGCGCGTCAGGGCAGGCCGGTATTGATCAATGCGATTCTGGACCACTCGGACTTTCGAAAAGGCTCAATATCCGTCTGATCAGTCCCGCGAGGCCTCTATGTTGAGCGCGCTGTGGTAATGGCGCTCAATGGTTTCATCGACTGATTCCGCATACGTGTCTCCCAAGGGGAGCGGAGACACCTCTGGCGGTGAGGCGCTGCCGGAGAAAGGCAGCCTCAGATGCATTAGGCCGCTGCGGAACAGTTCAATCGGCATGATCTTAAGCTTGGGGGAAATGCGTGGGCGGAACCCCATATGGGCGAGAATATCCCGATCGATCTGCACTCCGGGCGCAATTTCCGTCAGCTCCAGGCCGTCAGGTCTCAGACGAAAAACGCAGCGTTCAGTGATGTAGGTGACCTTTTGACCGCGCTCCAAGGCGTAGCGGCCGCTGAAGGTGAGGTGTTCGACGTTGTTCACCAGTTTCATGGTGGCGTCCGCAACGCCGAACTCCAAGCCATTGCCGGTGATGCGGATGTTGTAATCGCCCGCCAGGAAGGTGCCGAGAAAGTACACTTCCTTGGCGTTCTGGCTGATATTGATAAAGCCGCCGGCGCCGGACATACGCTGGCTGAAGCGGCTGACATTGACGTTGCCTTCGCTATCCATCTGCGCCATGCCCAGGAACGCCTGATCCAGACCGCCGCCATCGTAAAAGTCGAACTGGGAGGGGTGATCTATGATCGCCTCGGCGTTCATTACCGCGCCAAAACTAAGGCCGCCGGCGGGAAATCCGCCGATGCCGCCTGGCTCGATCGTCAGCGTGACTTCATCCATCAGGCCTTCTTCCGTGGCGACGGTGGCCATGGTCTCGGGCATTCCGATACCGAGATTGACGATAGCGCCGGGGCGCAGCTCCATCACCGCGCGGCGGCAAATCAGTTTGCGAATATCCAACGCCGCTTTGTGGTCGCATAAGTGCAGATTGATTTCGCCGCTGTAGGCCGGGTTATAGCTCTCCGCAAATGTCTGTTGATGATGTTCGGGCGGCGCCACCACGACCTTGTCCACCAAAATGCCGGGGATGCGCACCCGGGAGGGATGCAGGCTGTGACGGGCGGTCAGCCTTTCCACCTGAACAATGACTAGACCGCCGCTGTTATGGGTGGCCTGGGCGATGGCCAGACTTTCCAGAGGCATCGCCTCTTTCTCCATGGTGATGTTGCCTTTGGGATCGGCGGTGGTGCCACGCAGCAGGGCCACATGGATGGGGAAGGCTTTGTACAGCAAATATTCCTGGCCCGCCACATTGAGCAGCTCTACCAGTCCCGGAGGCGTGCTGTCGTTGATGCGTCCGCCGTCATAGCGGGGATCGACGAATGTATGCAGCCCGACATGCGTGACGACGCCGGGCTTGCCAGCGGCGATATCGCGATACAAATGCGTGATGACGCCTTGGGGCAGGTTATAGGCTTCGATTTTGCCTTCGCAGGCCAGTTTGCCGAGTTTCGGCACCAGGCCCCAGTGTCCGCCGACCACCCGTTTCACTAACCCTTCATGGCCAAGGTGGTTCAGTCCGCGCTCTTTGCCGTCCCCCTGTCCCGCTGCATAGACAAGAGTCAGGTCCCGCGGCGACTGCGTTTCCTTGAATCGCTTTTCCAACGCCACGGCGAGAGTTTCCGGAAAACCGATGCCGACGAAGCCAGCGGTGGCGACGGTGCGTTCGTTTTCAATCAGGGAAGCTGCTTGTTCGGCACTAATTACTTTCGGGTGCATAACAACCTCGGAGTCATGGATTGGCGTAGGCTTGCTGGGGTAGCCAAGTGACCAGTTGCGGCCACATGAATACGAGCACCAGGGCGGCCAGCTGAAGGAAAATAAAGGGCGTAACGCCGCGATAGAGAGTCCCCACCCTGATTTCCGGCGGCGCCACTCCTTTGCAATAGAACAGGGCGAATCCTACCGGTGGCGTCAAAAAAGACGTTTGCAGACAGACGGCGAACATGACGGTGAACCACACCAGATCGAAGCCAAGTTGCTGCACCACCGGCGCCACCAGCGGCAGGATGATCAGGGTGATTTCGATCCAGTCCAGAAAAAAGCCGAGCAGAAAAGCACAGGCCAGAATGCATATGATGACGCCGTTGGGGCCAAATGGCAGGCCGGTCAGAGCGTTCTCAATCAGCTCATCGCCCCCCAGGCCTCGCAAGACCAAAGAGAAAGCGGTTGCGCCAATGAGTATGGCGAAGATAAACGCGGTGGTTTTGCTGGTTTGACGGCAGACATCGCGCAACATATTTACATTAAGTTTTTTGTTGCGCCAGGCCAGGAAGGTGGCCCCGAAAGCGCCGACGCCGGAGGCCTCTGTGGGCGTCGCCAGGCCGAAGAAAATAGAGCCCAGCACAGCCAGGATCAGTAAAGCCGGCGCCATGATTGAACGTAATGCAGCTAAAGCGATCTTGCCGTTGAGAGGTTCTGCGTCTGCGGCGGCAGGCGCGATGCTGGGGTCGAAGCTGGCGCGGGCGACAATGTAAAGGATGTATGCGGAGCCCAGAAGTACGCCAGGCATTACGGCGCCGAGAAACAGGTCGCCGACGGACATGGCCAGTTGATCCGCCATCATCACCAGCATGATGCTGGGAGGAATGAGGATTCCCAGGGTGCCGACGGCGCAGACTGAGCCGACCGCCAGCTCCGATTGATAGTGGTTTTTCAGCATCACCGGCAGCGCCAGCAAGGTCAGCAGGGCGACCGATGCGCCAATGATGCCGGTGGATGCGGCCAGCAGCAGTCCGATGATCACCACCGCGACAGCGGTTCCCCCGTTCATGCGGCCGAACAGCTTGGATATGTCATTCATCAGGTTTTCAGCGACGCCGGATCGGTCTAGCATTTGTCCCATGAAGACGAACATGGGCAGCGCCACTAACACCCAGTTATTCATGATGCCCCAGATTCGATCCACCGATAGCGCGGTGTAGTCCCAATCAATGCCGATAAATGCGTCCAGGTAGGTGTCCGCGAACAGGGCGACGCCAGTGAATACCACCGCGACTCCGCCCAGTAACCACGCGACGGGAAAGCCGGAAAAAATAAGAATGATGAATGTGGCGAACATTGCGATGGCCAGGACTTCATTCAGCTCCATCGCATTACCTCGGTTTCAGGAAAAGATAGGCGAACACGCGGCTGAAACGGGACGCCGTCGCGATAGAGAGAAGCAACAAGCCAACGGGCAGCGCCGCCTTGATAGCCCATCGATAAGGCAGCCCGCCGGGAGACAAAGAGCGTTCACCACTGAGCCAGGCGCCATAGACGAAGGGATATGCGTAATAGGTCAGTAACGTAAGGAACGGAATCAGCAAAAACAGAATGCCGAGAAGCTCAATCCAGCACCGGGATTTCAGAGAAAGACGCTCATGGACGACATCCACTCTCACGTGGTCGTCGGACTGGTAGCAATACGCCAGTGCGGTGAGGAATCCAATGGCGTATAGATGCCACTGTAACTCTTCGAACTCAATGCGCCCTTCGCCGAAAAAGTAGCGCATCACGACATTGGTCATGATCACCAGCATCAGGATGGGCCAGATCCAGGCGCTGGCCTCGCCGACTCGACGCACGCATATGTCCAGTAATCTGGACAGTCGTGTGTGCGGCAGCTCTGGCGGCGGGCTCGCTGCGGCGTTTAGGTTGGAGAAAGCGTGATGATGTTCAAAAGATGAGGGAGAGAAATTTTGTGGGGATGCGTCGAGACCGCGCTTATGGCGCAATAGCTCGCTCTGAGACGATGATGCGTCGCTCAGTGCGTCGGTGTTGGCGCTGTCAGCCTTAATAGGATGCGCCTGCATATGGAAACTCCTGCTTATTATTCTCACTGCGGCCTATAAAACGGGCGTCCCTTTGGCGGAACGGGATAGCCTCCAGCCGAAAAAGGTGGGGGCCGGGCCCCCACAAAGTGTCGTAGCGACACCCTAGAACGCTATGGGTACTGCTTACCTCAAGGAAATCAGACACCGCTGCGCAACGTCCAGCCAAGCAGCTTTAGAAGTCGCGCGGCAGATATCCCAACTGCTTCCAGCGCTTATACTGCGCTCCGAACGCCAGCTGGTTTTCGTATACTTTCTTGAAATCCGCATCTTTGGCGGCTTCTGCATCGAGTACTTTTTTGGTTACTTCCTGCAGACTGCGCAGTATGCTTTCCGGCAATCTGCGGGCGGCGGCTCCGTCAGCCTCCAACTGCTCCATGGCGCGGCCCTGAATGGCTTCGCTGCGCGCCAAATCGCGTGTGACGCCGGCCTGACACGCCAGATTGATCATCTCTTTGTCGTTCTCGGAGACGGCGTCCCATTCCTGTTTATTGACTACCAAATGGAAAGCGGAATGCGGCTGATGCCAGCCGGGGAAATAGTTGTATTTGGCGACTTTGTTGAAACCCAGTTTCTGGTCGACGGCGGGGAGGGAGAATTCCGTCGCATCGATAGCGCCTTTCTCCAGCGCCTGGAAGATTTCGCCGCCAGGCAATACCGTCACAGAAGCGCCCAGGTCCTGCATGATTTGACCGCCGATACCGGCGAAGCGGACTTTCAGGCCTTTGACGTCTTCCAGGCTGTTAATCTCTTTTTTAAACCAACCTGCGGTTTCCGGCCCGGTCAGGCCGCACAGCAGGGGATGAATGTTGTCGCGATGATAGATTTCCTCCGCCATCTGGCGGCCTTCGCCTTCATACCACCAAGCGATATATTCCCAGGGCTCCATACCGAAGGGAACGGAGGAGAACAGTACGGAGGAGGCGATACGGCCTTGGTCGTATCCCAGCCAAGTGTAGCCGGCTTCGATTTTCCCGCTTTTGACGGCTTCGGTGATATCCAGTGTGGGCGCCAGTTTATTGGGCTCGTAGTGCTTGATCATGATGCGGCCGCCGGAGGCTTTGTTAAGCGACTCCATGACGCCGGGAATCGTGTCGCCCAAGGCGGGAAGGTTGCTGCCGTACGCCGCCTGCATTTTCCAGCGTACTTTGTCGGCCGCCTGCGCCGCTCCTGCGCAAGTCAGTGTGGCGACAATGAGAACTTTGGCGAGCGTGCGCGAAGATAAGGATGATGAGGTTCCATGTAAATGCATAGTATTTCCCTAAATTTCTTTTTATTGCCGACTACTATCGGAAGGCAGAATACATATATTGGGCCAGCTTTTAAACTCCTTGATTTTCATATAGATACGTATCAAATATGACCTGTTCTCCGGTGGCTGTACGGAAGGCCGGACAGGTGGGCGGCCTGGTATCTCCGGGAGCTTGTAATCGCTGACATTAATGAGGCCGTGGAGTTGTCCATATTTTCAGACAATGTATGAGGAATCGGACAAAAAGGGCGGGGAGGTTAGTTATAAAATTATTAGTACAAGTTTATCTGTGCGAGCTGGTTAAATATGCTCTTTGCACCTTTTTCTGCATGCTTTACGCACATGAACGCTCGGAAAAGGCGTCTTGCGACGCCTTAAATCAACGCATGCTTCTGCAATTTTTCATAAAAGGTGGCGCGGGATATCCCCAGCGCCTTCGCACTGGCGGAGCGGTTGCCATTACAGGCGGACATCGCCTGCTTGAGAAAGTTGCGCTCCGCCTCCGCCATGGCCTCCGATAGCGGCTTGACGGCCTCGCGACGTTTTTCTTTATCTCCGGCCCCCTGCAGATGGGCGAAATCCGCCACGGTTAACTCCGTTCCTTCTGCGAAAATAAACGCGCGTTCCAATGTGTTATGAAGCTCTCGCACATTCCCTGGCCAGTGGTAGGTTCGCAGTAATTGCATCGCTTCTGCGTTGAGCTTGCGAAATGGCAACGCGGAAGCGTCGCAGAACTGTCGCAGCATATTGCCGACCAGTAGCTCGATGTCGCCTTCTCTGTCTCTCAGTGGAGGCACCTCGATAGGCAAAACGTTTAAGCGATAGTACAAGTCAGAACGGAATTCTCCGGTCTCCACCATTTGCTTCAGATTGCGGCTGGTGGCGGCGATGATGCGTACGTTGACGCGAATGATGCGATTGGAGCCCAGGGCTTCGAACTCTTGTTCCTGCAGCACCCGCAATAACTTGGTCTGCAGGCTCAGAGACAAGTCGCCGACTTCGTCCAAAAACAGAGTGCCGCCGTCCGCGAGCTGGATTTTTCCAATTCGCCCTTTGCGATCCGCCCCGGTGTAAGCCCCAGGCGCTGCGCCAAAAAACTCTGCTTCCAACAGGCTTTCCGGTATCGCCGCCATGTTGACGCCAACGAACGGCCGCTCCGCGCGCACCGATGCGTGATGGATGGCGTGGGCCAGCACTTCTTTGCCAGTGCCGGTCTCGCCCAGCAGTAAAACGGTGGTGTCCAGCTCCGCCGCTTGGCGCGCGCGACGGATCAGTTCACGGATGACCGGGCTTTGCCCGATGAAATCCGCGAAGGAATATTTCGCCTGCCGCATGTCCGCCAGCTGTTTTTCCGCCGTGGTGGGCACGCCGCGCAGGCGACCGAACTTTTCCACCAGGGGTTTCATGTAATCCAACTGCTTGTAAAACACGAAACCAATGCCGCCAATGACTTGATCCTGATCGTCCCGGATCGGCATACGGGTCACCACCATCCAGGTGCCGCGAATGCGCATGAGATCGAGAAGAATAGGGCGGCCGCTTTCCACCACCTGACGCATCATGCTGTTGGGAATGGCTTCCTCCACCGGGCGGCCGACATACTTCGCGGCGTCTTCCGGCAGTTCCAGCAGAAGGCGGTATTTGTCGCTGAGCCAGCGAATTCGGGCTTTTTGATCGACAATGATGCTGCCTTCGCAAAAACTGTCCAGCAGATCCATCAAAGGATTATCTTGAATAAAGGCTAATTGGGCTTCGATAGGAAGCCGACTGTCTGAAATTGAGGTTGCCATGTCTACGCCGTCCGTTTCTTAATCCGACCCTGTCCATTGAGAGGGACCGAATGACAACAAAAGTACTCCACGTGTAACCGGGAAACATACTCCGAAAGCTGCCGTCAGGCAATGAAACTGTGGGGGTACAACAATGGTTTAGGTAAAAAGTTCAATGTTTGAACAATTCTCGCGGCTATCGTTGATATTGACGCCGCGATCAGGTTTTTAGTTAGTGTGTCTGAAGGTATGATGCGACGAAACGACGTCGTCATTTGATGTCGACCCTCTGTTTTAACAAGGACGCACTGAATGCCGGAAGACCCTTTGTTTACTCGCTGGCGACGGCTTTTCCCCGTGGTGGACCCTGCAACCGTCAAGCGCTGCTTTGATGGATTGCGGCGCGCCTACACGGAACCGCATCGCCATTACCATACCTTGGATCATATACAGGCCTGCCTGCGCCATCTCGATGAGGTTCCTGGCGAATTGGAAGATCCCCGAGCCGTGGAGTTGGCGCTTTGGTATCACGATATTGTCTACCAGATAGGAAACGCGGATAGCGAAGCGGACAGCGCCCGACGTGCGGTCGTTGAGCTGCGCCAGCTGGGTGAGACACCCGATATGACGGCGAAGGTGCGGGCCTTGATTCTTCACACCCGCCATCCGTCACAACCGGATTGCCATGACGCCGCGTTGCTGGTGGATATCGACCTGGCGATACTGGGCGCCGCTCCGGCTTTATATGATCAATATGAAGCCTGGATCAGGCAGGAATATAAAGACATTCCCTGGCCGCAGTATTGCGCGGGTCGCCGTCGGGTTCTGCAAGGCTTTTTGAGCGACGTCTTCATCTATCAGACAGATAAATTCCGCAATGAACGGGAATCCACCGCCAGAGCCAATATAGAACGAGCCTTGGCGTGTCTTACGGAGCCTGAGGGAAGTAATAGAGGCAAATAGGCGGATCAGGGTTTTGACGGTTTCAGGCCGTGGCGCAACATGTCTGTCGCAGCCGTGGCGGGGACCGGTTTGCTGAAGTAAAAGCCTTGAGCCTCATGGCATCCCAGTTCGCGCAGCTTTTCCAGTTGCTCAACGGTTTCGATGCCCTCTGCGATAACTTTGAAGCCCATGTGTTCCGCAATCGCCAGAATGGCTTTGACGATGGCGATATCGTCGCTGGATTCACAGATATTGCTGATAAAGGAGCGGTCGATTTTGAGGCGGTTGAACGGGTACTTTTTCAGGTATTCCAGATTGCTGTATCCCGTGCCGAAATCGTCGATAGCGATATCGAATCCCTGTCGCCACAGCGCTTGCAGTTGCCCGCCGCCTTTGGGGTCCATCAGGCTGCTCTCGGTCAACTCCAGTTCAAAGTCATTCGGAGTCAGATGATAGCGGCTGAAAATGTCGACAAAGTCTTCGGTAAAGTCGTCTCTATACAATTGCGCCGGCGAAATATTAATCGCCATGCGCACCCTCGGCCCGATCCTGCGCCAGGCGACGATCTGCTGGCAGACCTGCTCGATCATCCACAGGCTCAAGTCGTAAATGTGTCCATTCTCTTCCGCCAGCGGGATAAAGCGCGCGGGGCTGATAAAGCCCTTGTCCGGGTGATGCCAGCGTAACAGGGCTTCAAATCCAACCAGTGTCTCTTTGTGTATGTCCACCAGAGGTTGGAAGTACACCTCAAACTGTTGATCGCGCATAGCCTGAAACAGCGCCTGAGATAGCCACCAACGCTCGTAGTTCTCCGCGTCCATTTCCGGGATGAACTTTTTCAGCAGGTTGCCGCCTTCTTTTTTGGCTTCCAGTAGCGCCATTTCCGCTTTATTGAAAAGGGTGCGCCATTCCCGCGAAGGCAGGCTGGGTGGCATGTAACCGATGGAGAATTTCAGCAGAAACTCCTGCGAGTGGATCATAAACGGCTGTTGCAGCCGATGCTGCAACAAACGCAATTGGGAAGCGGCCTCGTTTTCCGAGGCTTCCAGCACGACGCCGAACTTTCCGGGCCCGAGGCAGCCCATCAGAATGCCCGGTGGAAAAATCGCAGACATGCGTTCGACCACTGTACGGCTGATCTGCTTTTCGGACATATCGCGATCCAGACTGTTGAGCAGGCCGATCAGGGTTTGATCCAAGTCGATTTCACATACGCCGACACAAAAGGAACTGTCTTTTTTCTTCTTAAACAGAGTGCTGGCGATCTCTAACAAGATTTCTTTGCGCGGCAGGCCGGTGACCGGGTCGTATTGCTCCAGCAAACGAATATTCTGATTCTGAAAGTCATGCAGCTTTTTCAGTTTCAGCAGGTTGTTGACGCGGGCGCAGAGCTCCCGACGATTAAAAGGCTTGCTGACATAGTCCTCTGCGCCGGCTTCCAGTCCCGATACGCAGGAGTCCCTGTCCGCCAGCGCGGTCAGCAAAATAATGGGGATGTGTTTCCAGGCTTCATGAGACTTGATTTCCCGCGTTAGCTCAAAGCCGTTCTTACCCGGCATCATTACGTCCAGGATAATCAGGTCCGGTTCGTAACTGGCGACGGTTTTCAGCGCGTCGCAACTGTTGTTCAGCTCGTGAACGTCACAACCTTCTGCGCGGAAGATATCCGCCAGCAGTCTGGTGTTGCGCTGTTCGTCGTCGACTATTAACAGCCTGCTTCCCTCGAGCTGGAGCATAAATTGTTTTCCATCGCTTGATCTTTAAAGTCTAGTCAAGAATTCCAGCAAATTTAACGTCTCAAATCAGGACTTTTTGTAATAGGGGGCGCTCTCTGATGCGACGGGGAGGAGGTTGTTTTGGCTGGTGAGGCCAACCCAGACTATGTGTGTTTTTTTGTTAATTCCCAGCTTGTTTCTATACTGAGTTTAACGGTTCAAGGGAGTTTCGAGGATATGAAACAACGACCGTCCGACCTCGCGAAAATAGCTGGATGTTCGCTAATGGCGCTATATTCCGCTACTTCATTCGCTGCAAGAGATGATCTGGTGCTGGATATTAAAGGCGCCAGTCTGGAGCAGCTTATGGGGCTTAAGATTTCCACCCTGTCCCGCAAACAGGAATTACTCGCCAGAGCCCCGGCGGCGGTTTACGTCATTACCCGGGACGAGATTCGACGCATGGGCGTCACCCACATTGCGGAAGCGCTGCGCTATGTTCCCGGGCTCGAAGTGAATCGTTTCGAGGGGGGCAAGTGGAGCGTGAGCGCCCGCGGATTCAGTTCCTCCACCACTAACGCCAACAAGATGCTGGTGCTCATCGACGGCCGCAGTATTTACAGCATGCTGTATTCCGGCGTGTTGTGGGAGGAGAAGGACGTCATGCTGGAAGACGTGGATCGCATCGAAGTGGTGCGGGGACCTGGCGGCACCTTATGGGGCGCCAATGCGGTCAATGGCGTCATCAACATAATCACGCGTAATGCGCAGGAAACGCAGGGTGGCGCGGTCACCGCCGGCGTTGGTCTGGAAGAACGGGCGTTGTATCAGCAGCGCTATGGCTGGAGAGTCGGCGATGAGGGGTTCGCCCGCATCTATGGCAAAGGGGTTTATCGGGATAATAGCGGCGGCCTGGGGACGGAAGACGACAGTGAACATCTGCAAACCGGGTTCAGGGTGGATCTGGGGCGCGGCCGTAAGGATGAGTTCACCTTGCAGGGGGATTATTATCGAGGTGAGGCCGATCCGACGGAAGAATTCCACGGCGGCAATCTGATGTTCAATTGGAGTCATACCTTCTCTGAGCAGCTTAGCCAACAATTGCTGCTTTACTTTGATAACACTGTGCTGGAAACCACAGGCCTCGACGATAAGCGTGATATCTGGAACCTGGAATACCAGTTGCGCAACCAGTTCGGGTTTCATGATGTGGTGGCGGGAGTTGGTTATCGGGTGGTGCATGATGAAGTTGTGTCGCCTTCTGAGATATCCGGTTTGAGGCCAGAGAGGCGGAATGATGAGGTCAAGAACCTGTTTATTCAGGATGAAATCAAGCCCTTCGGTGAGAATTTCCGTGTCATTGCAGGAACTAAATATGAAGTGAATGATTACTCCGGTGAGGAATGGCAACCCAGTATAAGGCTTGCTTATGACTTCCAGAACGCTATCGTCTGGGCGTCCTGGTCCAAAGCGGTGCGTGTGCCGACGCGGTTGGAGCACGACTTGTATGCGCCGGGGCTGGAAGGGGCGCAGAGCCTGCTACCGGAACGCGCTAAATTTTACGAGCTTGGGGGGCGCCAATCCTGGAAGAAGTGGACGCTGGACCTGTCCGCCTACTACGGCGAGTATGATGACCTGAGAACGGTTGGAGGCGGCGTTATCGACAACGAGATGTCCGGCGACGTCCGGGGCATTGAAGCCTCGTTGGATTTCAAGCCAAATCCTGTGTGGCGATTACGTTTCAACGCCAGTCACATGGAAATGGATCTGGAGCTGGACTCATCCAGCGACTCGGTGATCAGCGCGGAGAGCCTCGAAGACGCCTCTCCCAGAGATATGGCGCAGTTGATTTCCTACTGGGACATATCGCCCGCCTGGAGTTTAAACGCCTATCTGCGCTACGTGGATCGGATTCAGTTTTCGAATATCCCCAGCTTTCTCGTGGCGGACCTCAGCGTGGTGTGGAAGCCGACTAAAGATCTGCGCGCGCAGTGGGTTATCCGTCATTTGGGGGATCCGCACCCGGAGTCAGTGGGCCCGAATGGCGAGGTGGAATCTGACGCCGCCTTCTATCTGGGCTGGGAGTTTTAGCGGATGTCCTCTCGACAGATGTGCTGGAATTGGGCGAGCGGCATGGCGACGGCGATAATATTGGCGTTTTCCGCCGCCGTGTTCGCGGCCGATGTCGAATATCAAATCAAAGCCTCCTATCTCTACAATTTTATGCAGTTTGTGAGTTTTCCGCAGGAGTCTTTAGTCCACGATGGTCAGATCAAGGTCTGTATCGTCGGCGTAAATCGCTTTGGCGATGCTTTAGACGAAGTAAACGGGGCTAAAGCGCCACAGGGTACGGTCGTCGTCAGTAGCCTGGGACGATATCGACCCAATCTACCGATATATGGCTGCAATGTGTTGTTCCTGTCTTCGTCGGAAGAGAGAGAAACAGAACGCATCCTGAAACTGGTGGATGTGCGCGAAGTGCTGACCATAAGCGAATACTCCCCGTTTATTGCCTATGGCGGCTTGATTGAGCTGTATCAGAAAGATGACAGCATACGCTTCAGAGTCAACGCGTCGCTAGTCACGGAGACCAATTTCAAGGTGGCGGCGCAGTTGGTGCAATTGGGAGTGGAATAACATGCAAGATGCGCAAACGACAGAGGTGAGCTGGTGGCGGCGGGTTAGCATCCGCGCCAAGATGCAGATAGGCGTTCTCGGTTTTGCGCTGTTGCTGCTAGTTATCTGCGCTATCACTCTGACGGTGATGGCGAATCTCTATTTTCATCAGAAGATGCGCCAGGACCTGCAAATGCTTAGCAAGGTGCTGGCGGAGAACACCGGCGCGGCGCTGACCTTCAACGATGCGTCTTCCGCGGGCAAGGTGTTGTCTGCATTGAAAGAAAACACCTCCGTGGAGGCGGCTGCATTGTATCAGAATGGCGGCGGCGTGGCTTTTGCCGAGTATCCGCAATCAGGCGCTGCGGTGGGCTTGGCGGCGATGGCGGGCCAGAGCGGCGTTTGGCTGCGGCGGGAGTTTTACATCACCTCGACGCCGGTGAAGGTGAATGATGAAACAGTCGGATATCTGGTGCTGAAATCGAATCTGCAAGAGTGGGATAAATTCAAACAGAAGCTGCTGACGCTATTTCTGGTGCTGATCGTCGGTATGCTGGCTCTGACGTTGTTGGTGTCTTACTGGCTGAAGTCCCACATTACCCAGCCGCTGGCTTCTCTGTCGGAGTGGGCGATGCAGGTTTCCAAGCACAAGGACTTCAACGCTCGCGCCAGCAAGCGCAATGAGGATGAAATCGGGCATCTGGTGGATAGTCTCAATGTCATGTTGTCAGAGTTGGCGCGGCAGGAAACTATCGTCTCGCTGAACCGGGAACTGGAACGGGAGATTCAGGAGCGCAAAGTGGTGGAGAAAGACTTAATCGCCATGCGCAATCGGGCGGAGGAGGCCAATAAGGCGAAAAGCCGCTTCCTCGCCAATATGAGCCATGAACTGCGAACGCCTCTCAACGCCATCATCGGTTATAGCGAAATGCTGCAGGAAGTCGTGGCGGAGGACGATTATGAGACAGAGGAAATTCTCGATGATATCGGCAAGGTGCGCTCCGCAGGTAAACACCTGCTGAGTCTGATCAACGATATTCTGGATATATCCAAGATTGAAGCCGGCAAGATGCAGATCAGCATTGAGGCGTTCAGCATGGAGGATCTGGTTGATGAAGTGGCAGGCGCGTTGCGGCTGCTGGCGGATGAACGACGCAATCAACTGGTTGTGCGCGGCGCAGCTGAAGTTGGCGTGGTGCACAGCGATTTGGTCAAGGTCAGGCAGATCCTGTTCAACCTGTTGAGCAATGCGGTCAAGTTCACCCAGGACGGCGTCGTAGAGTTGATATGCGAAAGGGAATCTGTAGAAGGGGAGGACTGGATGCTGTGCAAGGTGCGTGATACGGGAATAGGCATCAGCGACAGCGCGATAAAGGAGCTGTTTCGACCTTTCAGTCAGGCGGATCCCTCCACTACGCGGCGCTACGGCGGTACCGGCCTCGGACTGGCGATCAGTCGCTCCTACGCCACGATGCTGGGAGGAGAAATCAGCGTCTCCAGCAAAGAAGGCGAAGGCTCGGAGTTCTGCATACGCTTGCCCACTACGGCTGAAATCAACGGTTCGGAAGAGCGCATCGAGGGCGGAGAGACGCTGTCCTCCAGACCGCCACTGGTTACGTCAGACATACCGCTCCCTGCGCCAAATGTGATGACAGGGGCCAGGCTGTTGCTGATCGACGATGATCCAACGGTGCATGACATCCTGAAGCATCAACTGAACAAGCATGGATTCATGGTCCGTTCCGCGCTCTCTGGCGCTGAAGGATTGGCGCTGGCGAAACAGGAAGATTTTGACGTCATTGTGTTGGATATCTTCATGCCTGGGCAGGATGGCTGGCAGGTATTGCAAAAGCTGAAGTCCGATGCGGCGACGGCCCACATTCCGGTCGTCATGCACACCATTGAGTCCAACGCGGAGAAAGGCTTTGCGCTTGGCGCTGCGGATTATCTGGTGAAGCCGATCAACGGCTCGCGCCTGTTGTCGATCTTGCAGCGCTATCAGAAAAAAGATACCGGAATGAAAGTGCTGTACGTGGATGACGATGTGCATAGCCTGGAACTGGTGCGTGCGTACATGCATGGAACCGGGTGGAGTCTGATCATGGCGGAGGATGGTCGGGAAGGCTTGGAAAAACTGAGTAAGAACCCGGATATTTCTATGATTTTGTTGGATTTGATCATGCCGGGAATGAACGGCTTCGAATTTCTTGAGCAAATCCGTCGCAATGAGAAAACCGCGGATATCCCGGTCATCGTGATCTCCGCCAGGGATTTGACCCAGGCGGAACGCAGCTTGCTGCAACAGCATACCCAGGCGGTGCTGCGCAAAGGCATGTATGACAAGAGCGCGCTGCTGAGCCGCATCAAGGAAGTACTGGAGGAAAGGATGCCGGTAAGTTAGGGGAGAGAGTCATGACATTGCTGCTGATTGTCGAAGATAACGATATGAATGCGGACATGCTCACGCGTCGACTACGTCGGAAAGGATACGAAATCGCGCTTGCCTGCGACGGCGGCGAGGCGGTGACCATGGCGCAGGAATGTCGGCCTGCGTTGATCCTGATGGATTTGAGCTTGCCCGTTATAGATGGCTATGAGGCGACCCGAAGAATAAAAGAGAGCGGAGGATGCGACGCTCCCATTATTGCGCTGACGGCCCATGCTCTGTCGGAAGACCGTGATAAGGCGTTGGCGGCGGGATGCGATGATTACGAAACCAAGCCGGTGAATTTCCCTCGCCTGCTGGAAAAAATCGAGCGTTTTCTGTCGGTGAGTTGAAAAGGCGCTTGGGCGAGGCTCTGAGAAAGGGTGTACGCAGGGCAGGGTGAAAGGTTTGTGGAGGCGGCGATGATCAAAACGACAGATGTTCTGATTGTTGAAGACGACCCGGCCTCCAGACGTTTGTTGCTGGATATCCTGGAAAATGCAGGCTATCGGTGCCAGGCCGTGGATAATGGCGAAGAGGGTGTGCGGCTGGCCTCTGAATTGTCGCCCCAGGCGATACTTATGGACATCAAACTCCCAGGCGTCAGCGGTATAGTCGCCGCCAGCCGGATCCGAGAAGCGGAATCGCTACAGCGGAATCAAGCTAGGAAACGGCCTGTGTTAATCATCGGCATGTCCGCCCACGCCATGAAAAACGATCTGGAGGCCATCGATCAAGCGGGATTCGACTACTTCATCACCAAGCCTTTTAGTTATCGCGTGCTACTGCAGTATTTGCAGGAAAGCCTCGTCATCGACCGGACGGACCCTTGAGCCTGTGTCGCATAGAACCGGGACCCATAAGAGCGTATTACCAATTGTTCATGGAAAATACCCAGGCCGGGCAATATTGTAGGAATAAGTTGCAAATTCCGCTGGAGGCGCCCTGGCTGCGTTCCTCTAACGGGCGCGTCATGGGGAGCGCTTTATGTTTCACAAGCGAATTATTGGCGGAGTGTCCGCCATTCTGGTTACTTTGACCTTAACTACTAACCTGTCCGGCTGCGCCACGAAAGCGGCGCGATATGATTATCAGCCCGGCAGAGACTTTTCCTCTCTAAAAACCTATGCCCTGACGCCGCCCAGCGTCAATGGCGGCGCGACCACGCTGAGCGACGCCCGAATAGAAAACGCCATTCGCCTGTTCATGCAGAACAAAGGTTTTCAAATGGTCGACAAGGTCAAGGCGGATGTCTGGAGCACTTGGCGGATCAAAGAGGAAAAGGAAATCCGCCGCGATGGAATCAGCTATGGTTTTGGCTATGGCATCGCGAGCGGGCGCACCGGCGTCGGCATCAGCCTGGGGACTCGACCGCCGGCGGAAGAAGTGATGCGAGGCAAGTTAGTGCTGGAGATGATCGATCCGCAGAATGCCAATGTTATCTGGAGCGCGGAGGCCGCTCGTCCCTTGAGCGAGGACGATTCGCCAGCGGCGAAGGAAGCGGAAATCCGCAAACAGGTGGGAGAAATGCTACAGAATTTTCCACCGAAAGACGTTTGAAGGCATGAGTGATAGATTGGGCGTCAGACTGACGCTGTATGTGGAATGTGGGTGAGGAGACTTCGATGAACCTGTGCGGACAATTGAATCTGCTAAGTCGCGTGGCGACGCTGTGCGCGCTGCTGCTGTTGGGCGGCTGCGCCGGTTACCAGGTGCGTGGCGATTACGCCGAGGAGTTCGACTTTTCCCGCATCCATACCTATCGCTGGGCGATGGAGAATCGCGACGCTCAGGGTGTAGTGGGATTACGCGAGCAGCGGATGCGTCAGACCGTGGAGCAGGCGCTGCAAGACGAAGGTCTGTCTCCGGCTGAGACGGCGGATGTGCTGGTGCGGGTTCTATACCGCATTGATAACCGGCAGGAGTATCGTCAGGAGCCTGGGTTTGGGTTCTGGCGGCCTTTCTTTTCTCATGACCGCGATGTGGTGGCGCATGACTATCAAATGGGCGTGCTCACAGTAGAAATGATAGAGCCCAATACCAATCGCGTCGTATGGCAGGGCTCTTCATCCAGGCGTATGAGTTACGACCAGACCCCTGAAGAAAAGATCAAGAACCTGGAAGAAGAGGTGCGCGCCATCTTTGAGCGCTACCCGCCGCAGCCGGCGGCGCAATAGTCTTTCCGGTTTCCCCGTCCTGTCACAGTATCCCGCAAGGGCGCTTTCCTTTGATCCCGAGACCGGGAAAATTTCTTTTTCGTGTGTTGTCAGGAAGAGTCACCCATACAGGTGATTCTTTTTCGTTTGTCGCTTTATTAACCTGAAAATGCTGTTGAGAAGTACAAAAATAAACATTAACGAAAGCAGAAGGTAGCGTAATGGAAAAAATAACGCACGCTGTATGTTTGGTCGTGGCAGCTTCATTCTCCACCCTCTCACACGCTGATGGATGCAGCGCCTGGGCGGGTACTTCAGATGGTTATACCGATACCCAACATCCCTTTTTGATGGTGCATGGCATTACTGGTTTCGATACTGTCGGCGGATTGTTGGGATACTTTCACACAGTGCCCATGAATTTGTGCCGCAGCGGCGCTGATGTGGTCATCGCCAGCGTATCGCCGTTCAATGATAGCGAACAGCGTGGCCTGTTCCTGGCGGACGATATTAATAGCGGCGTCTACGGCGATGCGGTGAAATACAATGTTTTCGCCCATAGCCAGGGCTCTCCCACCACTCGCGCCGCCATCACTTTTGACGCTCACGCCAATGCGGAAGGACAGGGGCATATCGCCTCGCTGACTTCCGTGGATGGGGTCAACAACGGCTCACGGGTGGCGGATATGATTCGCGGCGTCATTCCTGCGGACAGTTCGATTGAGGGCGGCGTCGCTGCGGTGGCGAATGCATTCGGCTCCCTGATCGCCTGGATTTCGGGGGATGAGCATTCGCAGGATTCTATTGCGGCGCTGGATTCGCTGACTTCAGTCGGTACTGCGGATCTCAACAGCCGTCACCCCTATGGGACCGCATCTGGGGAATGTGTGGAGGACCGCGATACGGTCGTAACGTATCGCGGCAATGAGATCCATCTGTACTCCTGGGCGGGAAAAAGCGTGATGACCAACATTCTGGATCTGCTGGACCCGTTTCTCTTCACCACCTCATTGGCGTTCGGCGGTGAAGCCAACGACGGTATGGTTTCCGTCTGTTCGCAAAAACTGGGCGAGTACCTGGGCGACTATGACGCCAACCATATCGACGTGATTAATCACGTGATGGGCGTGGGCTCCATCTGGCACAACCCGGTGTCGCTGTACCGCGTGCAGGCCAACCGTCTGAAAAATATCGGACTCTGATCAGTAGTTTGAGCAGTGCGCCCTTACTATGACATGCGGTGAGGGTGCGCTGCGATTTGCCCACCGGAGTAATCGCAACAGGACGTTATAACAATCAGGACGTAATAAAAATAAAAAGGAACCTCGCCATGAAGAAACTCTCCCTCGCCTTGTGCGTCGCAGCTCTCACTGCAGCGGCGTTATTGCTCTTGCAACCTGACTTGACCGAGTCACCCATCGCCGCGGAAGTGAATCCAGAAGGCCTCCAGCCAGCGCAGTCTGATGCGTCTGGCGACGAGCAGGCGTCCAAGCCTCGTCAATCCGACCCGCCAATGACGACGCCAGTATGGAATGGCGCAAACTTCGCCCGCGCCCTGGCTGGGACGGATATCGACGGTGATTTGCGAGTGGATGAGAATGGTCTTTTGATCATGGACATACAGGTGAAGGACTTTTTCGATTACTTCTTCCTCGCTGTCGGAGAGCGTACGCCGGAGGAGGTGGTTGCGGAAATTAAGCGGCGTATCTATGACCGATTGCCGGCCCCGGCTGCGGACCAGGCGATGGGTTTGCTGAACGATTACATCTCCTATCAGGAGCGTATACGAGAGTTGATGGCGGCGCCGTTGGCGCCGGCGGAGAGTCAGAACTATGAATATTACGCATCAGTGATGGAGAGTACATTCGAGCAGTTGAAGTCTCTACGTCGGCAAATATTCGCCCCGGATGTAGTCGACGCATTTTTTGGTCTGGATGAAGCCTATTCCGGTTATGCGCTGGCGGTTATGCAAGTGAAGGCGGACGCTCAGTTGAGCGACAAGGAGAAGGCCAGCCAAGTGGAAGCCTTGCAGCAAAAGTTGCCCGCGCAGATGCGCGACGCCCATCGCCAGGCCGCGCAGCGGGAGAGTTTGACTCGGGAAGCGCGACGCATGTACCGGGAAGGGTACAGCGCCGACAGTGTACGACAAGCTTTGCGAGGGCGCTTTAGCGACGAGAAAGCGGAAAAGATTATTACTTACTATCAGAGGGAAGAGGAGTGGCGCGCTCGTCTGGGTGATTACCAACGGCGCAAACAGGATATCCAGGCCGCTGCGCGCACCGATGCGGAAACCATCGCTGGGCTCACACAGTTGCGCAACAGCCTGTTTACCTCAGAGGAATTGAAGTTGGTGGAGAGTTACGACGCCATTGAAAGGAAAGCCGCGCAATACGATAAACCTTGAATGACGCTCATAGCTTAAAGGCGGCGGCGCTGTTAAAGCGCCACTACCGCTTCAATCTCTATGTCCACCTCCGGAGAGAAAAAGCGGCTCACTTCCATCAGAGTGCTGGCGGGAAAGGCGCCCTGATAATGCCTGCTGAGGCCTTCCCTCACTGCCGCCAGATGCTCAGTGGACTTGATGTAGACGGCCACCTTTAAAATCCTGTCCAAACCGACGCCCTCTGCTTCAGCAATGTGCGTGATTTGAGCGAAAATAGCGTCGATTTGTTGTCCTATAGGCTTGCTGGCGCCACTGCCGTCATACGCCGTCAGCCCGCTGATGAATAGCATGCCGTTGAACGCGGTAGCGTGACAATAAGGCCCAACAGGCTGCCCTAGCGCCGCGTAATTTTGGCGCCGGATCGATGGTTTCTTTTCCATGTGCTGATACTCAGTGTTTGCGCTTTTGCATTAATTAAGAACCCGATTTGCGACCCAATGTGGCGCTCGCCGCTATCAGTTTCTCGGTTATTTTGTTGACCGTGGGTCCCATTGCGAAGGCGATGGTGAAGGCGGTCGGCCACGCCAACAGAAATGCGTGCATCCAGTGCGCGGTGAAATCCCTTTGTAAACCCAGGTTGAGAAAAGTCACCCATGCGCTCATCAAAAAGCTGAGCGCCAAGGACATCGTCAGGCTGTAGAAAAAACGAAATTTTACCGACATAAAGTTCTCCTACTGATTACTAACGGAGCATCAAATCTTCTGGTCAACTTGTGCTTTGATTGACCGGCGTATGCACAACTATTTTCTCAACTTGCGTCAGATTGAGAGCCATATAGCGCTGAGTGTGTTCATGCTCGAAGTGCTGGTCTAGCGCATCTGGACTTGTCCAGGACTCCCAAAGAACGAAGTGAGTGGGATTGGCGGCGTCCTGAAAAATCTGGAAGGTCAGACAGCCAGCTTCTTTCTGTGTGTCTGCCTGCAGCTGCGCCAGCTCCCGGCGGACTGAATCCGGATCGCTTCCTTCTGTAGTGCGAATGTGGGCGGTTAGATGATGGGGCATGTTCGGCCTCTTACTTGTTGCGGTGGGTTGACGTTATTCACTAAGGCGGACATGCTATTGCTATTCAAAAATAGAATATACCGGCATAAATTAAATCTTAAATTCCAAATTTGAAATCATGCTTGATGACTTGGCGTTATTCATAAAAGTGGCGGAACTTGGCGGCTTT
This sequence comes from Hahella sp. HNIBRBA332, assembly GCF_030719035.1. Classification (NCBI taxonomy): domain Bacteria; kingdom Pseudomonadati; phylum Pseudomonadota; class Gammaproteobacteria; order Oceanospirillales; family Hahellaceae; genus Hahella; species Hahella aquimaris. The sequence goes on along the minus strand of NZ_CP132203.1, from coordinate 3,282,850 downwards.
TCTAAAGCTGCTGCGGCTGCCGGAGTTCCTGCGCCGACGCTGACGCGGCGAGTGCAGAAGCTGGAGGCCGAACTGGGGTGCCAGCTGTTACATCGTTCCGCGCGACGGTTGCAACTGACTGCTGCGGGACAAAAGGTATTTGATGAATCGTATCTGCACCTGTCCTGTCTCGATAAACAAATGGCGTTGATAAAGAAGGATATTTCAGCGGAAGAGGGCGAAGTCCGAGTGCTGGCCCCGGTGAATTTGGCCAATGGACCTCTGCGTACTTTGTGGGGGGATTTTATGTCCCGTTATCCCAACATTCAGCTGACGCTGCAGCTTAATAACAGGGTGGAAGATTTCACCGGTTCACAAGCGGAACTCGCAGTGCGTGTCGGGCCGCTAGCAAATTCCGCATTGCGACAAAGACTCCTTGGTTCTATTCGCACGGTACTGGTGGCGACACCGGATACCGCCGCGCAAATCGAAGCGCAAGGCGTGGACTTACACCCTGCAGAGCTGGCGCGCTGGCCTTGGGTGGCCTCAATATCCGAAAGTATGCGTCGTCTGCGTCACCGCCGTACAGGTGAGCAGATCGATATTGACTGGCGTCCACGCGCTCACATCAATGATCTTTCCCTGGCGGTCGATATCCTAAAGGCGTGTGGCGGGTGGATGTTATGCCCTGTCTCCCTGGTCTGGGAGGATCTGCAACGCGGCGACCTGCGACAGATACTGAGTGATTGGGAAGGGGCCCACAGGGAAGTGCATGTAGTATGGAACGACCGTAATATCCTGCTTAGACGCACCCAGCTGTTACTGGATTTCCTGACGGAAGAAACCCGGCGCATACCGAGTTTGCTTGGTGAATTGCCTGAAATGGAGAGGATGAACTGAGGTGGAAAGCAGGTGTGGAGTCAATCGGTATGCAAAGAAATAACCCGCTATCGGATGGCTATCAGCCTTCACGGCCTAGCGGGCTTATCCTCGTGTACCGTTAGGTTTACTTATCCTCAGGCCCAACCCAGGCGTGAGGATTCCAGGCGATTTCCCACAGGTGGCCGTCAGGGTCGGCGAAGTAGCCGGAGTAGCCACCCCAGAAGGTGTCTTCGGCGGGTTTGGTCAGTTTGGCCCCGGCCTCGATGGCTTGTTGGATCTGTGCGTCCACTTCTTCCTTGGACGCCAGATTGTGGGCGAGAGTGACGCCTTTGAAGCCTGAGCCATCGTCAGGAACTGTCGCATCTTCCGCCAGCAAGTGACGAGGGTAGAGGCCCAGCCAGGTCCCGTTGAGCGTGAAAAACGCCACATTGGCGCTTTCCGTTGGCATCTTGGGCAAACCCAGGCCGTTCTCGTAGAAGTCCACGGAGCGCTGCAAGTCCTCAACGCCCAGTGTGATCATGCTTATTCTTGGTTTCATTGCGCCTCCATGTACATTGGGAGTGAGCGAATCCGATCAGGATTTCGCTGCGTCTTTCGGGGGGCGGCCTCGTTTCATCGGCCGGACAGGTCGGTCCACCAGATCTTCAATCTGGTTGATGAAGCGGTCTCCGCCTAGTACCAGTTCATTAAGTAATGTCTGCTCGATATGCCGGCGTATCCAGGGCTCCATCTCGTACTGCATGAGATCCAGGAACGACTGCTGACGTTCTTCCGCGTCATCCCCAAGATCGGTATACATGGGATGGTTACGAATCAAACCGAGTTCGTCTTCACCCTTGGCGTGAGCATGATAGCTTGACCAGGGGTATTCCGACTCATTCGGCGCCAGGCCGCGGAACACGGCCAGGGAGTCGATATAGCGATAGCACGTCAGCATATAGCCGGAGGAATCAATCAGGCTGGATTTATAACGGCCTTCCCACAGCGTGCCGCTACGGTGGTAGCGGTGATTCACATACTGCACGTAACGGCGTCCTAAAGACTGCATCATCTGAGGGATGCCGTTTTCAATGTGCGGCGTGACCAGCAAGTTGAACTCATTTTTCAGCAACACGTACGCATGCACGTAGCACTGATATTGTTCAGACGCCTTGCCCACGCATTCAAGGAAGTACAGATAATCCTCTTTATCAAAGAAGCAGGGGAGGCGATTGTGCCCCCGCTGCATGATAAGTTGTGGATGGCCGGTAAGATTAAATCGTGTTTTTCTCGCCATGCGCGTCCAGTTGCACTCCTGTTAATTATTCGGCTGCGTCCGCATCGGCATCCACGTCTGCATCAACATCAGTATCCACCACCGCCTGCGGTTCCGCAGACGCTGCCGCAGCGGCGTCTGCATTGAACAGATAACCGAAGTTACCTTCTTCCGTGGCGCTGATGTGGATATGCTCGATATGTTCCCCGTTCGCCAGTCTGCTCAGGCATTCGGTGGACAGTTCTGGCAGCACGGTGCGGTTCAGTATGTGTTCGATATTACGCGCGCCGGTATCCACTTCCTGCGAACGTGCAACGATGTTGAGCAGCACGTCTTCGTCGTAGGTGAATGCGGCGCCGTAGTGATTGCGTACTCTGCGCGCAATACGATCCATGTTGATGCGACAGATTTTGAACAGATTCTCGTCGTCTAACGGATAATACGTAATCACGTTGGCGCGACCCAAAAACGCGGGTTTGAAGTACTTCAGCAGCTCGTGGCGCATGCTGTCGAGCATGACATCCGGCTCAGGCCTCTCTTCTGACTGCGCGCAGATAGCGCGAATCGCTTCTTCGCCAGCGTTGGAGGTCATTATGATGACGGTGTTCTTGAAGTCGATGTCGCGGCCTTCGCCATCTTTGATGGTGCCTTTGTCGAACAGGTTGTAGAACACGTCCTGCACGCCTTGGTGGGCCTTTTCCATTTCATCCAGCAAAATGACAGAGTAGGGCTTCCGGCGGGCGGCTTCCGTCAACACGCCGCCTTCGCCATAGCCCACATAGCCGGGAGGAGAGCCCAACAGCATGGAAACTTTGTGCTCTTCTTTAAACTCGGACATGTTGATGACAGTCAGGTTCTGCTCACCGCCGAACAGCGTGTCCGCCAACGCCAGAGCGGTTTCAGTCTTACCTACGCCAGAGGGACCAACCATCAGGAAGACACCGATGGGCTTGCGTGGGTCCGTCAGACCCGCGCGTGAGGTGCGGATCGCCTGGGCGACTGCTTCCAGGGCGTGGGACTGACCGATAACGCGTTTTTCCAATTGCTCATGCAGATTCAGAATGCCGTTGATCTCGTCGCTCACCATCTTGCCGACCGGGATGCCGGTCCAGTTGGCGACAACTTCCGCCACAGCTTGCCCATCCACATGAGGCATCATTAATGGCTGGTCCCCTTGTGCGGACGCCAGGGCGGCGAACAAATTCTTGAACTCCACCTGCAATTCGGCGACTTCTTCGTCGCTCAGGCGGTCGCCAGCGTCTTCAGCGCCTTTCTTGGCCTGGTAGTCCTGCTCCAGCCTGTTGCGCACTTCCAGGATCTTGGCGATCAAGTCTTTTTCCTTTTCCCACTGCTCGGTTTGGGCGGCGAGAGAGGCCTCCAGAACGGCTTTCTCTTCGGTGAGCAGATCCAAGGTCTCGTGATATTCGCCGGAGGAGATATTTTCCTGGGAAATCAGGTCGAGGTTAGTGTCGATCTGTTGGATGCGACGACGGGTGTCCTCGATCAATGACGGCGTGGCGCTCTGGCTTAGGGATACGCGGGCGCAGGCGGTGTCGAGCAGGCTCACGCCTTTGTCCGGCAACTGGCGGCCAGGAATATAACGGGCGGACAGTTTCACCGCCTGGATAATCGCGTCATCGGAGATGCGCACATTGTGGTGTATCGCCAGGATTTTCGAAATGCCGCGCAGCATGTCGATTGCGACGGTTTCAGACGGCTCTTCGACTTTCACCACCTGGAAGCGGCGGGTCAGAGCAGGGTCGCGTTCGAAGTATTTCTTGTATTCCGCCCAAGTGGTGGCGGCGATGGTGCGCAGCTCGCCGCGCGCCAGCGCAGGCTTGAGCAGGTTGGCGGCGTCGCCTTGGCCTTCTTTACCGCCTGCGCCGATCATGGTGTGCGCTTCATCGATAAACATGATGATGGGCACAGGAGATGCTTTGACTTCCTCAATAACGGATTTCAGGCGCTGTTCGAATTCGCCTTTCATGCTGGCGCCGGCTTGCAGTAAGCCCAGATCCAGAACATGGATATGTACGCCCTGCAGGGGCTCTGGAACGTCTTTTTGCGCAATGCGCAGCGCCAGGCCTTCAACGACGGCGGTTTTACCGACGCCGGCTTCACCGGTCAGGATTGGGTTGTTCTGACGGCGACGGGTCAGGATGTCGATACACTGGCGGATTTCCGGATCGCGACCCAGTACGGGATCGATTTCGTTGTTCAGCGCTCTTTCCGTCAGGTTGACGGTATATTTCTGCAACGCGCCGCCTTGCGCTGTTGGCGCGGCTGGGGCGCCGCCGCCCGCGGCCGCCTTCAGGTAGGCGCGGCTCTCGGAGGATTGTCCGGTGACGGCTTTCACCGCAGGCAATACTTTTTCCAGGGAGATTTCCTGCAAGGTTTTGACTGAGCTCAGCAACTGGTTGCGCATGGTGTTGTGCGACATGATCGCTGCAAACAGATGCGCGGAGCTGATGAAATTTACGCCCATTTCCACTGACGCCAGCAGCCAACCGGCTTTCAGCGCATCCACCACCAATGGCGAAAAGGGAACCATATCCCGGGGGTTGTCGCGGTGAAATTTGCCTATGGTCTGGCTCAGTTCTCTGCTGACTTTGCCGATGTCGACGCCCAGTTGCTCGAGCACTCGGTCCAGGTCGCTGTCACTTTGCTCCAGCACCTTCAGCAGCACGTGTTCGATTTCCAGTGAGCTGTGACGCTCCTGCTGGGCCAGACGCAAACCATCTTCCAGCGATTTGCGTACGACGGAAGTGGTGGGTTCAATGAGTTGGCGTAAGTTTAACTCAATCATAAGGTTTCCCTTTTCTTTTGTAGTCTTTCTATAGTTCGCTGCATTGCGTGCCGGGATACAGACACGGTAATGAACCGATCTTGTTGTCGTGTTGAAAACAGTTTTGAGTTCCAGCCCAGCAACGGCGGCGCGGTCGGGTGCGCAAGCTGGCTGTTTGGCAGTCGGTCCTGTCGGACTTTAAGCGATAAGTCAAAGTCTAGAGCAACCCCTGCCATAGTTCGAATCAGCTTGTACATGGCCCCCAGGATTTCCGTGCCGGAAACGATGGAAAGGAAACGTGGGTAGTCGATGTCGTCGAAGTGGACGGTGAAACGGTTCTGCACTGACCAGGTCTTTTCACCCAGAATGGCCTGCTGCCCCAGACAGTGATTCACGCCGGGGAAGCGGCTGCCGCCGAGACGGGTTTGCACGTCGTCCGGCATGCGTCGCCATTGTCCACGGAAGTGCAGGATGCTCACCTTCAAGCCAAAATGCTGACGAATAGCTTGCGACAGCGCTTCAGCGGAACACACGCCGCGACTCATCAGACCCGCGACGTTGAAGATATCCCCGGAAGGCTGATAGAACTTGGCGCTGCGCATGCTGGCCAGACCCATCAGCCCCTTGATCATCTCAGCATGGCGGTCGCGGTTATATTTGGGATCAAGCTGGTGATTGGCCTCGAAAGTCAGCGGAATGCGGTACTTTTTCCAGGAGCGGTAAAACAGCGATAGCGTACGGTGGTCCAGTAAATCGAAGAAGTGTTTCATCGACTTATCTTTCTGCCGCAGACGCTGCAATATCAGGTCGCGATAATGGAACGGCAGTACGCCGCGGGAGCCGACCAGTCCCCAGAAATTCACCGCCATTGACCACTGATCGCGAGACGCCAGCGACTTATCTCCACCGCGGGTGATCTTGTCTACAGCGCCGCCCTCGAAGCCCATGCTGGGATTCACAACGAAGCGCACAGGTTCGTTCCTGGGCGGGTAAAATCCGCCCAGGGGAGTGCGAGGTCGCGTATCCTGCGAGTCGAAATGCTCCAGCAGACGCACCAGCTGGAAAAAATCGAACCGCCAGGGGTCCTGCTGCAGCCGTTTGGCTAAATGAGAGGCTGGGAGCCGATTCTCGGTGGCCATTTCTTGAGAATATCCTGTCGCCCTTTGATGCGGGCAATTAATCGGGTGAACGCGTTAATCGAACAATACATGGCGAAGAACCTTTCCAGTATCGAGGCGAACAGGAAGGTGCTGTTGCCTGACATCAGGTTGTCGTCAAAGGTGACTTCGATTTCCACCCCACGGCACACAGTGGTTTTGCCGCCGATAGTGATCGGCGCCGTCATCGGTCGGGTCTGTACGTTGACCACGGCGGCGATGATCGCCCGTGAGGCCGCGCTGTCCTGAAAATCATATAGCGCCAAAATTTCCTTAAGTACGTCAATGGCTTCCGGACTATCGAGCGATAAATAGTTTAATGTCAGATGCGACACTAGGCGCCAGCGCGCGCCATCCCGCAACGGCGGTCGTACTGTTGGCGTCAGGTGGGTCAAAGAGTCGATGCCGCGTAAGGAAACGCCTACGTCCAGACAGGTAAAACGAGGCTGTCCACCGCCAAAGGGCAGTTTCTCCGGTGTATTTCGGTTGAAACACATCACGTCGACGGTCAGGGTCTCGTCGGATAAATTCGCCGGCGCGTAATTCAGGTCTACGAGAGATATTTCCAGCTCGCTGCCGGGCTCGTTGCCAAGCTCGCCGCCGATTTTTGGATAGCGCTGGGCATGCCAGAAAAGCTGGGTTTCTCGACCGATATCAAAGTGGCTTAAGCCATAAAAGGGTTTATATTCCTTTTTCTTGCCATCGCCGGTTAACCCTTGGACGCGGTCGATGGAATACACTTCATAGTTGTCCGGGAAACGCGCGTCGGGAATGATCGGATAGCTGTATTGATCATGCTCGATATCAATGGGCTCAGCGCGGTGTTTGAAAAGGTTGATGATCGGCGTGCAACCCAGGGCGAAGTTGCTGGCTTCCAGATTGCGCTCCAGCTCCGCATGGGATTTGTTCAGATAAAAATACAAATCCAGGTTGGGGCCGAACTTTTCATTCAGGCGCTCGCCAAGTCCGGTCAGGTCGACAAACAGGAATTTTTCCGGGAACACCATGTATTCGGTAAGCAGACGATACCCCGGGAAGGATTGCGGCGGCGTAGGAATCAGCGCCTCATCTTCGGAGAAACCAACCGGTTGCAGACAGCTGCTGTGCAGGAACATGGGGTTGACGTCGTCGGCGCCTTTGGCGGCGACGATCTGCACGCAGTGATTCATCAGCAGCTCATAGAGCGAATAGGCGTATTGCGACTGGCCGCGCAGGAAAAAGCGGATTTTATCCAGCGGCAATTGGCCCAAATCGATTTCCGGCGCAAAGCCTTCCAGGCGTACGTGAATCACCGCGGAGGCGCCTTGCACGGTCTGCGATCCCGGTGCGATGAAAGGGCGCTCCTTGAGGCTCGCTTTGGTGACTTCGACAGGTAGCAGATCCAGGTCGTAACCAGTACTAAATCGACACACCTTATTCTGGAAAACGTCACTCTCCAAACGTGAATGACGCGCGACATGCAATGGCCCGTCAAGGTCTTTCGCCGCTCTGAACTGCACTACCGCCATAGAGGGTATCGGGCGCAGGTAGTGTGGGTAGAGCTGGTCGAGCAGGGCGTCTGAAAGTTCGGAGAAGTCATCCTCCAAACGATATTGAATACGGGCGTTTAAATACGCCACGCCTTCCAACAGGCGTGAAACGTGGGGATCTTCCACCACGTCGCCGGAGATGCGCAAACGACCGGCGATCTTGGGATGTACGCGGGCGAATTCCGCGCCGGACTGGCGCAGGTAAGCCAGTTCCTTCTCGTAATAGGGTAATAATTCGTCACTCATTAACGCGCCTCCTGAACGTTGACGATAGCCGAAATCGGCTCCAGTGAGGAATCAAAGGAGATTTCCTCGGGAGCAGGTTCGGCGAACAACACCGCCTCGATGCGGAAATGCAAGGTGGCGCCCTCCGCCCAGTCCTCATCCAGGGTGATGACCCTGACCGACTTAAAGCGGGGCTCAAACATGGCGATATGTTGTTCCACTGTGCGGCAGAACTGACTTTTACCTTCCGCACTAAGGAAGTTGATAGTGTGCAGGTCGGGCAGGCCGTAGTTGATTAGCGACTCGTCCAACTGACGCAGATTGTCGGATGCGGAGATAGGACGATAGCGCGTGTTGAGGAGGTCCTCAAGATCGCGGCGCACGGATTCGCGGAGCTCGTTGAGCACCTGATGGCGATTCTTTTCCGGTTCAACTTTCAGGTCCGGCCTTTCATCTATCAGCCGGTCCAGCACCGAAGGACGCAGTTTTTGGCTCTTACTTATTTTCGACATCCGAATCCCTTAACTAGCGGTGTTAACCTCTGTCGTCAGATGCAGCTCCGACACCAGACGATCGGCCTGATAATGCGGGCGCAAGTAAATGGTCGTGGCGAAGGAGCCGGGCTTCTCGGGAATCTCTTTGACTTGCACCGAGCCTTCACGCAACGGATAGCGCGCCTGCATGAACCAGTCCGCATCTTCCTGGGAGGTTACGTATTGGGTCAGCCAGCGCTGTAATTCCCGTTCGCAATCTTCCGCCCGCCTGACGGAGCCGATCATATCGCGGGTAATCACTTTGATATAGTGGGCGAAGCGGGAGCCGCACAAAACATGCTGTAGCAGGGAGGACAGCCTGGAGTTGGCGCTGGCGATCCGGTCCTGCAATACTTTCGGACGGTGCAGGGTAGGGGTGCTATAAAACACGCCCATGGGCACATCATAGCACTGACAGAGTGCAATGAGTCCATGCTCACTGAGCGCGCGCTCGCGTTCGTCGGAAAAAACGGCGTCAACGATCGGCTTGTGCGCGATTTTCTTGGCGTCCGTAGCGAAGGCGTCCACCACCAGGTTGTCAACGGCGCCGCCCGCCATGTGATCGCGAAGCAAGCCGCGAATGTGTGAAAACCAGCCTACTTCGGTAAATTCGCGTATCAATACTTTGACCAACGCAAAGTTGGCGTATCCCCACAGGTAATTTTCATTGGAGGCCTGTGCGCGCTTTTCTGAGAAAAGCAGACCGCCGTGCGGGGCGATTTGTATGGAGTAGGGGTTGCGGATCAGCACACGAGGGATTGTCAGTCCTAAAAAGCGCGTGTCAGGGTGGTCGCGCAGACTGTTCCAGGCAATATAATCCTGCTCGCTGAAAAGTTGCTTCAGGCTGATCGGACTGGTGATTTCCGGGAAACTCCCCATTTCAAACAACTGGGGCGCAGCGTTAAGAAGTATCGGCGAGAAAGACGCTGCGCCGATTTCAGCCAGACGCTCCAGTGTGGGAATGTCATTAAAACGGTGTCCCGCAAAGGGTTTGTGGGACACCTCAAAATTCATCACGATGATGCCGTAGGGTTCGCCCCCAGGTACGTCGTATTCTTCGCTGTATATTTTGTGGAATAACTGACTCTGGTCGAACTCCACGGAGCGATTCACGTCCTTGGTGATTTCCGACCAAGTGATATCCAGGAAGCGGATCTTCACCAGTTTGCGGCCATATGAATAGCTCACCACGTCATACAGGCTGCGCCATGCGCGCTCTAAATCCTGAAACTTGCTGTGGTGAAGTATATGGTTGACCTGGTTGATGATCTTGTTGTCGATCTGGGCGACGGCTCTTTGCAGCCAAAGAATCAGGTAGTCGTAATCCAGCGGCTTACCGGCGGCTTTGTCCTCGTAACACCAGTCTGGAAGTTTGATCATTTGAAGTATCTTCTTGAGCGCGATCACTTCGGCGGAGCTCGGCCCCTGCGTGCGCTTCTGCACAACTCCGTAGGTAAACGGCATGGGGGTGTCGTTTGGAGATACTTTATTCTGCATCTTGGATTTGCGTAAGTCTGCCCGGAGAACGTTTATTTATTGGTTTAATTCTAAAATTTAAGCCGGGCTTGCACTCTGAGAGAGCAGGCCCGGCCCAAGCATGTCGCTTACTGTTCCTGAGCGGTTTTATCAACCAGACTTAGGAATTTCCGCAACCAGACGTAAAGAAGTGGTGAGCTCTTCCATTTGCAGCCATGGACGCAAGTGAGCGACGGCGCTGAAAGAGCCAGGAGATTCTGGGTTCTCTTTAACCTCAACACGCGCTTCAGCCAACGGATACTTCGCCTTGGATTCGGGCGATGCGTCAGGGTTGCTGTTGCAGTAGGTGTTGATCCAGTTGTTCAACCAGCGTTCTGCGCCTTTGGCGTCCATAAAGGAACCGATTTTGTCGCGAGCCATTACCTTCAGGTAGTGAGCGATGCGCGAGGTCGCCATGATGTAAGGCAGTCTTGCGGAGATCGCAGCGTTTGCGGTCGCATCGGCCTTGTCGAACTTCTTGGCTTTCTGGCAAGTCTGTGAACCGAAGAACACGGCATAGTCGGTATTCTTGTAGTGCAACAGAGGCAGGAAGCCTTGTTTTGACAGTTCCGCTTCACGGCGTTCAGTGATGCCCACTTCGGTCGGGCACTTCTGGTCAACGTCGCCGTCATCGCTGACGAATAAGTGAGAAGGCAGGCCAGTTACTTTACCGCCATTCTCCGCGCCACGAATGGCCACACACCAGCCGTGTTCAGCGAATGCCTGAGTCAGGGTGGTGCCCATAACGTATGCGGCGTTCATCCATGCAAACTTGTCGTGCTCGACATTAGCAGCCTTGCCGGTTTTGGAGTCGATCGGCAGCTCTTCGTAGTTGAAGTCTTCGATGGACTTGCCGTTTCTGCCGTAAGGCATGCGAGACAATACACGCGGCATAACCAGGGTGACGAAACGGGAGTCGTCGGAATCCCGGAAGCTGCGCCAGGGGATGTATTCCTGCGTTTCAAATATTTTCTCCAGATCGCGCGGGGTGGAGAGCTCGGTAAAGTCATCAAAGCCGAACATCTGTGGGCCAGCAGCGGAAATGAAGGGGCAGAAACCAGCGGCTGAAACGCCCGCCATGTTTTGCAGCAACTCTATGTCTTCCGGGTGGTTAGAGAATTCAAAGTCGCCGATCAGCGCGCCGTAAGGCTCGCCACCTGCGGTGCCGAATTCAGACTCATAGATTTTCTTGAAGATCTGGCTTTGGTCGAACTCAACCGCTTTGTCCAGGTCTTTGTACAGCTCACGCTTGCCGATGTTCAACATACGGATTTTCAGCGAGGAGCTGGTCTCTGAATTCATGATCAGGTGGTGCAGACCACGCCAGGAGCCTTCCAGCTTCTGGAACTTGTCTTCATGCATGATGGCCGCCAACTGCTTGGACATCAATGCATCGATCTGATCAATCGCTTTATTGATGGTGACGGTGAGGTTGCGGTCCCATTTGACCATACCTGCGCCCGCTTGTTTCGCCAGGTTTGCGATCAGGTCCTGGGCTTGCTCAGGCTCGGTTTGCTTGGTGGCGGTGATCGCCATATCCAGCAGACTGGAGCTGGACTCTTCCGCTGCTCCGGATTCCTGACCTTGTAATTCTGCGTCGCTCATTAGGCATCTCCTCCGTCTTCATCTTTGGCCGGGCTACGCTCTTCCACTTCTTTGCTCAATACCGCCATCTTGTCTGCGTCAGATAAAACCTGTTCCAACAAGCCTTCCAGCTCTTCAGAGCGGTCAGCCTTGCTCAGCAGGTCACGCAGGCGGTTACGCGCTTCCAACAGCTCTTTTAGCGCTGGAATCTGTTTAACGATATTCTGTGGCTCGAAATCTTCAATAGAATTGAAGGCGAGACTCATACCTACTTGCTTGTCAGGGTCGCCGGAAATTTCGTCTTGTACTTTGAGGTCCAAAGTAGGAGCGACTTTCTCCATGATTTCATTGAAGTTATCACGGTCAATGTTGACGAATTTGCGCTCTTTCAGGGATTTCTTGGCGTCAGTGTTGTCGCCTGAGTAATCGCCCATGACCCCAACTACAAATGGCAGCTCTTTTTTAACTTCCGCACCACCAGTTTCCACATCATAGGTAATGTGCACTCGCGGTTTGCGGACTCTGTTTAATTTATCCTGTAGGCTATCTGACATTATTAGGTCCTCTTTGATTTAGCTGTAGGTATCCGGTTAAGCGTCAAAAAAAATTTTAACCCTTTAATATGTTGATTTGTCACCAACTACTGTCGCCGCCTCCGCCGCTATCCCAGTTTTCACCGGAGCTTTGCGCAGGTTCGGATGCGCCTTCGGCTTTCGCCTTCGGCTCAGGAATGGTGACCGCTCTCGCCGTTTGCGATAACTGGCCGATTGGAGCTGCGTCTTCGCCAATTTGAATACCCGTCATTAAAGCATAGCGTGCGCGCGCTTCTTCGTCAGGTATCAGCTCCATGAGCAACTCTTGAATAGACATTCTACCCCAGTTAGCGACCCGTTCAATGGCTCCGCAGAGGGGCGAATGCGGTTCTGTTTTGCGGAAATACTCTGCGATCACCAACAGGTGATTGATGGCGTCTTCGCGGCTTCTGAAGGGGCCGTGCGCAACGCCGCCTCTCATCTGCTGAGCGCCGCCTCCGCCAGTGCTTCCGCCCGCTTGGCCGCCATCGCTTTGCACAGGCGCTACTTCATCATCGGAAAGCAGCTTGTTTTTCATAAGGCGCTTATATAGCTCTTCGACTTCCTGTAGCGCATTTTTGACGCCGCTGGTGGGAAGGCTGGCTTTGCTGCCGCTTTCTGAGCATTTGGCGTCGACCAGTTCGCCGATCTCCTGCCATAACGCCAGCGCTTCCTGAATATCTTCATAAATATTCTGCGCTTTGTCGGGACTCACGGTGAGGAGTTGCTGGTTAACGATATCCTCGCTAAGACTCAACTCCTCAAAGCGGCGAATACGCTCTTCAGGATCTTCGATGTTCAGGGCGTCCTGAAGGCGGCCGTAAGAAGTCAGGGTCAACACGTTTTCCGTGTCGTCAGTCAATGGCGTATTTTTGATTGGTAGGACCAGTGTGCCTGTACCGTCCTCGCCATTAAGCGATATCAGCGGATAAATGCGGGTTTCCACACCGTCCTCGTCAGGAAGCGGGTAGACAGTGTCCCAAAAGTTTTCGACCAGGCCTTTAATGATCTGAAGGCCATCACGAAGACCGGTGAAGCCTTCCAGTTTCAGTAACGCCTCGGTAAACCAGGCGGCGACCTCAAGGTCTTTGCTTTTGCGTTTAAGAATAGTCGGGGCGAGACGACGGATTTCCCGCCATTGTTCAACCAGCTCCAGTTCACCGTTGGCGTCAAAGCGCGCAGCCTTGGCCAGAGATACGACTTTGCGACGCGCGGCCTTGGCGGCGCTGAAGTCGCTGTCGTTTTCGTCTCTTAGGTCGGTTCCGGATGGATTCTCGTCACTGATTGGCGAGAAGAAAGGCTCTAACTCAATAATATTGTCAGACGCCATAATGTATTTACTCCATAAAATCGTTCGGCGCTCGGAAATAGAGGAGTATGTCCGATTTTTCCCTGAAATCAATGTTGTTTAAGACATCGGCCGGTCGTGTGTCTTGTTTCTCACGGCTGGCAGGGGGCTTCTCACAACCCTTGTCCAGGGTTCCGGGAAGGCCGGTTAATATACTAAAGTATTCGCTTTCAGGCTAGCTCGCCCCTTACTTTTTTGGCGCTAGCCCTTTGTTTTAAAAGCTCCCTTTGGGGATTAGGGCGAATGGTTTATTTGTGCGTCGTGCATTTGGCGGATCCAATTTTTAGATCTCCTTTTTGAACGAAAATACGTTTATTAAAGGTTGAAATAATTTGCAAAAAGCAGGTGTTTATAGTTTGGCTCGGCGAACTCCATATTGTCGGAACAAGGGAGAAAAACGCGGTAAATTCATTATCTTACTAATGGCGTCATTGTGTATTTTTGTTACTGGGTGCGTAGGGCTCTCCACTCCGCCGGAGGTGGAGGAGGGAGTGGCGGATTATGTCAGTGCTGACGACTTTAATATGTGGCTGGCGTACAAGAATGGAACGGCGATGGATGCGCACAGTATGCTCGATGCGCTCGACTCGCAAGCGCCCTTGATTGTCGTGATTGAGGGAGACGGCCTGCCCTGGAGTCGTCCTTGGCGCATCTCCTCCGATCCAACATCTCCAGATCCCCTGATGTTTGACTGGTATCGACAATGGCCGGGTGAAGCATTGTATTTGGGGAGACCTTGTTATTTCGGCGCTAAATCAAGTCGCGTTCCGCCTACCCCCTGGGATAGGGAAGGCCCGCCGGAAACACAGCCTTGCTTCGCTTATTGGTATACACACGGTCGTTACAGTGAAGAAATTGTGACGGCGATGGCGCGGGTTCTGCGAATGAAGGCGGGCGATCGCCGATTACTATTGCTCGGGCATAGCGGCGGCGGGACGCTGGCGATGCTGCTGGCGGCGCGGATGAGTAATGCTGCCGCGGTGATGACGCTGTCTGGGAACTTAAACGTCACGGCGTGGACGTCAGGGCACGACTTTTCCAAGTTGGCGGGATCACTCGACCCGGCTGCTTTGCCGCCTCTTAGTCGTGATGTCAGGCAATGGCATTGGGCCGCCAGTGGAGATGAAGTCGTGAAACCGGGATGGATAGAAAGGGAAGCGGCGCGGCAGCAAGCGACTTTTCAGCTGGGGCCTGCCACGAATCATGGCGATTGGCGGCTTTATTGGCCACAGATTAATGACGCTATTTCGCAGCTAAAAGCAACTATAAGCCGACAAAGATAAACAATAATCGCGTTGCGCGGGCGCTGGATGCGATCAATACTTTATTTGTAAAAAATTATTTTTTGTCACGAGCGAAGGCCGGGCTTCGGCGTTCAGGGTTTTGGGCGAGAACGTCGCTTTATCTGTTGCCTGTTCGGATAAGCAGGAGGCGTTGTTGTTTGTGATGACGCCGGGGCAGTATAGCAGCGTAGATAAAAGTGAGATGAATTATGACACGCAGACAAGGTATGAGCAGTAAACAGCACAGGTCATTGAAAAAGCGTACCCGATGGGGCCTGCCTGCCATGGTCGCGGCGGGCGCCTTGGCTGCGTGCAGCAGTCAGCCGGTGGATAAGGCCGGCGATCAGGGAACGGAGGCGGACAAATTGATGGTGGTGGATTGTTTGCTGCCAGGACAGATTCGCCAGTTAGGGGCCAACGCCCGCTTTTTGACCGCCCGTCGTCCGATCAAGACGACTGCCTCCGACTGCGCTATCCGAGGGGGCGAATTCACTGCTTTTGATAGAGCCGATTACTCCACTGCCTTGAAAGTATGGCTTGAACAGGCCAAGTCTGGTGATGCCGAGGCGCAGACATACGTCGGCGAGATATATGAAAAAGGTCTGGGCCTGGCGCCGGACTATGAAGTGGCGGCGATTTGGTATCGTCGCGCCGCGGACCAGAATTTCACACGAGCTCAGATCAACCTTGGCAACCTCTATGAGAAAGGGCTTGGGGTTAATAAAGACCCAGTTATGGCGTTGAACTGGTATCGTCGCGCCTCAGGCCTGGACAGCGATAATCTGCAATATGCATCCACCATTGTTGCGAATGAAGCCCTGCAGAAAGAACTGTCCAATCTACAAGGCGAAGTAAACAAACTGGAGCAATACAAGGCGCAAACCGAAGAAGAGAGACGTCGCGCTGCTGAAAAGGCGAGGGCGGAACAGTTGGCCCAGCAGCAGCGTGACAAAGCTAATCAGGCCGCTAAACCAGCGACGCTTGAAGTCGCTAGCTTGGACCCTGCTTTAGCTCCACCTTCTATCCAAATCCTGGATCCCCCCATTTCGTTGACTCGCAGTGGCCCCACGGTCCTGCTGCGCAACGCGGTGAGTGAGAAGGAAATTATCGGTAAAGTGGAGTCTCCTGCAGGTTTGAAGTCGTTCACGGTGAACGGCAAGAGAGTCGATGTGGATGAATTCAACTTATTCTTCATCAAGGTGCCGGTGCAGGGGCGTAAAACAGACGTCGCCATGAACGCAACCGATAAAGTGGACCAGCGCGTCGGCTTTGGGTTCTCCATGTTCCTTGATCAGGCGGCGAATCAGTCCCGTACTCAGAAAATTGAATTTGACGCCAGCTCGCAGTCGCCCAAATTCGATGGCATCAGCTTTGGCCGCTATTACGCGCTGGTGATCGGCAATCGCGATTATGCTTACTACACGGATCTGGAAACGCCAGAAAAAGACGCCCGCACCATTGCAGAAATGTTGAGTAAGCAATACGGCTTCAACACTAAACTGCTGCTCAACGCTACGCGCTATGAGTTGCTGTCCGCGCTGAACGAAATGCGCGAAAAGTTGACTGAACATGACAACCTGCTGATCTATTATGCAGGTCATGGCGAGTTGGACGCGCAGAATGATCGCGGCTACTGGTTGCCGGTGGATGCGGAGCCGGGCAATACGGCGAACTGGTTGTCCAATGTATCGATTTCCGACCAGTTGAATACTTTCAAGGCCAAGCATGTGATGGTGGTGGCGGACTCTTGTTACGCGGGCACTTTGTCCACTGCGTCGGTGGCGCGCCAGAGCGCAGTGGCGGAAAACGAGCTGCAAAAAGAGTGGCTGGAGTTGATGGTCGACATCAAAGCTCGCACGGTGCTGACATCGGGAGGCGTGCGTCCGGTATTGGATAGCGGCGGCGGCGATCACTCCGTGTTTGCGCGGGCGTTTATCGAAGCGCTGAACAGCAATAACGGCTTGATGGACGGCAACCGCTTGTTTATCTCTGTGCTTGGCGATGTGCGTAAGCGCTCACAGCAATTCGGCATTGATCAGATTCCAGATTATGGCGCGATCAAATACGCAGGCCATGAAGCAGGTGAGTTCTTCTTCGTAAAAGCGAAATCCATCTAATTGGCCTAATTCTCTCCGGGGCGGATTTCTTCCGCCCCTTTTTATTTCCCTGACCCGTCACAAGCGTCACTTTTTTCGTAGAGCATTAATTTGCTGGATGAAACTGACAGTAAGACGTTATTATTTTTCCACTGACGATTTCCCGGTTTACTCTAAGCTCTTCGGGTTTTGACGCTATAGTTATATTAATAGCGCTTCCCATATACCGTTTGCGCGAGCAGGCGAAGTGCTTGGATAAGCGGACTTAACCCTTTGAATTAATTGATAGCGCTGGACAGTAATTGAACGATGTCTGATACGCAAATTTTCGATCCCGCCTCAATGGACTCTCAGTATTTCGGCAAGTACAAGGTGCAGCGCGAATTGGGGCGCGGCGCCATGGGAGTGGTGTATCAGTGTTTTGACCCTGACTTTGAACGCATCGTCGCCGTCAAGGTCTTGCTGCCGGAGTTGTTGGGCGCAGATGTGACCGGTGAATTTCGCGAACGTTTTCGTAACGAGATGCGAGCGGCGGGCAAGATATCCCACCCTAATGTGATTAATGTATTTGACGCTGGCGATCAGGATGGCGCGCCATTTTTCGTCATGGAGTATGTAGAGGGTTATGAGCTGAAAAGCTCGCTCGATGACGGTCAGCGCTTTCCCATCGACAAGACTCTGAAAATCATGACGGATGTGCTTTCAGGACTTGGACATATCCATGAGCATGGAATCATTCACCGGGACTTGAAGCCCGCCAACATTTTCATCACCAAGAATGGTGTAGCGAAAATCGCTGACTTTGGCGTCGCTAAGCTGGAATCATCCGAGCTGACCCGGGTGGGAACCATCATCGGTTCTCCCAGGTACATGTCTCCTGAGCAGTGCCAGGGGTTGCCAGTAGACGCGCGTTCGGACTTGTTCGCAGCAGGCATTATTTTTTATCAGCTGTTGACCAATGAGCATTGCTTTAACGCCAACTCGCCGACGGCGATCATGCAGAAGATTTTGCACGCCAGACCCGAACTGCCCTCAATGTTGATACCGACTTTATCCAAGCATTATGACGCGGTTGTCGTAAAAGCCCTGGAGAAGAGTCCAGAGAAACGTTACCAGTCTGCGGAAGAGTTTATTCAGGCGTTGCTGCAGGCGGCTGAAGGTAAGAAAAGCAGCAACATAAAGGGCCCCATGTTTGCGGGCGCTGGCGGTTTGCTGGCGGTGGCGGCGGCAGGGCTATTGTACGTTTTGATGCCTTCCGTGGGACAGAACGGAGTAACCCCTCCCGTCGAGACTACCAAGTTGACGCCGCGTACTGTTAATGGGACGGCAACGACTCCCAACCAGTCCGGCAATGGCGTTCAGGCGCATGCTGATAACAATGGAAATAGCGGTAACGCGTCGACTCCTGATGGCGACCAAAACGGCTCGACATCTCAAAATGCGTCAACTGCAGGCGCTGACAACCCTGTGCGCCCTGCCAGCGCCGAGGTGCAGAGTCTGAATCCGGAAGTCTCCGCCAAAATTGACCGGCTGCTCAAAGTCGCCAAAGTCCATCGATTACAGGGAAGGTTGGTGACGCCTTCCGGCTCCAGCGCCTATGACGCGTACAAGATTGTGCTCGAAATTGATCCCACTAACCAAGTGGCGCAAGAAGGGCTGAAGACTCTGGAGCACGATTTGGTGTCTCGCATAGACGAGTTGCGGGATCAAGGCGAACTGCAAATGGCGCAGGCGGAAGCTACTACGGGCAGCCAGTTGTTCCCCAGTTCCGAGCAATTGTCGAAACTGGCGGCGCAGCTGAAAAAGTAGATCAGGCCTCTTCCGGTTCTGATGCGATTGCATCCTGGAGCGAGCCTGACGCCACGGGGAGTTCTACATAAAAGGTCGCGCCTTTGCCTACTTCAGACTCGAAATCAATATGTCCATGCATGCCTTTGGCCAGTTCTCTGGAGATGAATAAGCCCAACCCGGTGCCGCCCTTCTGGCGGCGATCGGATGAATCCGCCTGGGAAAACTTCTTGAATATACGCGTATAAAACTCTGGTGGAATACCTGGGCCGCGGTCTGTGACGGAGATGCGCACATAGTTCTCCCGGCGTTGCACAGATATGTCCACGGTGGAGCCTTGGGGGGAGAATTTGGCGGCGTTGGAGAGAAAGTTGGCCAGTATTTGTTGGAACCTCAATGGGTCAGCATTTACGAGACACCCGTCTTCACGATGGGTGATCCGGTACTCTACCTCATGCTGTTGGCCATATACCCGGTTAGTATCAATGGATTGCTCCACCAATGGCATAATGGGTTCGACGGAAAAGCTGTACTTCACGCCTCCCGCGGTGATCTTTTCCATATCCAATAGGTCATTAATCAGCAGGGCGAGTCGCTGGCTGTTTTTATAGGCGATTTGCAGAAAGCGGGAGAGTTCTTCCGATGGCTGGCCCACAGCGCCATTCAACAATAGACTGAGCGCCCCAGTGATGGAGGTCAGTGGGGTGCGCAGTTCATGGCTGACTGTGGAAATAAACTCATTTTTCATGCGATCGATGCGTTTGCGCTCGGTAATGTCCCGCACCACCACTATAAATAAACGCTCTGATCTGCGGTGTACTTCCGACACAGATATCCCCACGGGAAAACGCTCGCCGTTCTGGCGTACGCCTTCAATTTCATGCTCCTCGCCGCTGGCGTCGCTGCGTATGGAGGCGGAAAGATAGTCCGACATGGTTTCTGAAGCGTCATCGTCGGAATAGTTGGCGAATAATCGTTTAAGGTTGTAGCCGATGACGGAGTCCGCGTTGTAGTGGAAAATGCGCTCCGCCGCCCGATTGAAGGAAGCGATAAAGCCAATTTCATCAACGGTGATGATGCCGTCGTTGATGTTGTTGAGAATTGCCTGGGTATGTTGCGCATGCTCTTCCGCCTCCGCTTCCGCCATTTTTTGCTGGTGGATATCGGAGATCGAGCCGGCCATTCTGATGGCGACATTCTCATTGTTGCGAATGGCGGCGCCCCGAGAACGGAACCAGCGCCATTCGCCAGAGCGGGTCAGCAGCCGATGCATAATGTCGTAGGGCGACTCGGTCTCGAGGTGCGCCTTGATGGCCTGCAGGACCGGGTTTTTGTCTTGGGGATGAATTTTCTGCTCAAACTCAGTAAAGGTGTTGCTGAAGCTGCCTTCCTCATAACCGAGCAGGGCCTGAAAGCGTGGCGCGTAATACATGTGGCCGGTTTCCAGGTTCCAGTCCCAGATCCCATCATTGGACCCACGCACCGCCAACTGGTAGCGCTCTTCGCTCTGACGCAGGCGGGTTTCGTTGTCGCGAATGGTTTGCGTCATTCGCTTGGCCAGCTCCAAGGCCTGCTCCCGCCGAAATGACAGGAACCAGACCAGTAGCGTCAGCAATAGACTGACCACGCCGCCGAGTCCCACCACTAATTTATCCAGGTGGGTGATAGCGTCGGCTTCGAACGCAGGCGTGTTTTCAAACACCACCGTCCAGTCATGTTGATAAAAAGTCAGAGTGCGTGTGGCGGAATAGCGGGGAGAATGCGTTCCTTTAATTTCTTGCAGACCAGTGTGGAAGTCGTTTTCTTCAGTTTCGAACATCAGTGTTTCGTCACTGATGGTGTTGTTGTCGTAGATGCGAAATGATATCTGTAGTCGACGCGGGCCAAGGATGCCGGCCATGAGGTCGTCGATACGATAGGGGCTGTATACGAAGCCTTGCAGGGCGCGCCAGCGCGCCTGTTCTGTTTCCGGGATTACGCCTTTGGCGTAAATGGGCACGTACATGAGAAAGCCGGATTGCACTTTTCCATGGGTCTCCTGCACTAACGTGACCTTGCCGGACAGGGCGGTCTCCGCTGACGCCGCAGCTTGCCGCATGGCGGCGGCGCGGGTTTCCTCGGACATCATGTCGTAACCGAATGCGGCCAGGTTGCGTCCCAGAAAAGGCTCTAAGTAAATAATAGCGGAGTAAATTTCCCGATCGCCTTCAGGTTTGACGACATAGTTGGGAAATCCTTCCGCTCTGACGGTTGCTATATGCTTGGCGAGTTCGTGCCTGGGGATGACGACGGAATAGCCGACCCCGAGAATGCCGGGATAGTTTTTGTTCAGGTTGAGGCTTTCGATATATATGCGCCACTCGTCGCGTTTTACCTCGTTGCTGGCTTTGAACAGCGCGCCGCCGCCCAGCAGAATCTGCTCGTGATCGCGCATGCGCTGCGTGATCAGAGAGGAGACCTCATCGACATAAAGTTGAAACTGTCGCTCGGCGCTGAGTTGTTCTTGGTTGCGGATAACGCTGGCGGCCAGAACCACCATGGCCAAACTGGCGATCAACACACCCCAGGCGGCAAGTAGGCGGCGTCTGAACAGAGGGGCGACGGAGGCCCAAAATGCGTTGCCGGATTGAGGTCTGATGTTCGCCATCCTTTGTAATGCGTTACTGGCCGCCGCCGAGACGGCCGAATGATCATTGATGCTTATGGAAAGTTCAGTTGGCGGGGCTGAACTTGTCAAGGAGGAGCCCGCCTCCTGCCCATTGACGCGGCGGCGCGCAGGCGGGCGCGTCGCCGGTGTGGGGTCTGGCGCAGACTAGAATTGATACGAAACGCCAACTGCGATGACCGGCCAATATTTGACGCCATCCAGATCGTCGTTATTGATATTGTCTTCTTCTTCCGCCAGAGCTGTTTCTAGCTGCGCCTTGAGGGCTGGATTCGCGTCTGCGGCGGGGCTGTCCGCTGACAGGTGCGCTTGAGCGGTGTCAGTGAACATCACGCCCAGATCGGCGTTGAATCCCCAGCCTTTATTTGGCCTAACAGCATTGCCCCATCCAATACCGAAGTAAGGGGAGATGGAGTGATCATAATCGATTTTTGCATGTAGGGTGCCAACCTGCTCTGGTGTGAAAGTGTAATCGCCCAGTTCTACGTCCTCTGTTGGGGTGGCGGAGCCAGTAAATTCATTGCGGTTGGAAAATAAACCGCCGCTGACGCGGAAACCGCCTTCGAAGGGATGCCAATCCATGATGAGGCCGTACGATTCCAGATCAATATCAATATCGTAGTCCACGTCGTCCAGAGAGCGATCAACGGAATGTGAGAAGCCGTTGACCATGCCGCGCATATTCCAGCTCAGGTCGTGTAGTGGAATAGTGACGCTGATGCCTGCGCCCAAGGTGCCTAACATAATGCCCGGGGCGATGGATTGTCCTTCAAGAGTGTGGAACACGCCGCTTTCCGCTTGTGGACCGCCTAACTCCATGCGCACGCCTGCCTGCCAGACATCGGTGGAGAGATTGTCGCGGGCTAAGTCGGTTCCGTAGCGAACATAGGCGGAAGTGCCGCTTTTGAACACGCCGGTGAGTGATAGACCGGCATTCATGTAAGTTTTATCCGCTTCCTCGGTTTGTAGCTTGAACGAACCCGCTTCTGGGAATATGGATAATTGCGCTTCAATTTCGGTCGGATCGTTTTTCAACTCGTTGACGAACGCCAACTCCAGTTGTGGAATCAGCACGCCGAACTCATAACTCAACGCTTGACTGACCCGTGCGCCAAGGGTGCCGGTCATGAGATCCGTAGAGTATTCCATCACATCCAAGCCCAAGCCTGCGTCGTTGCTTTCGCTATAAGCGTCCACATTGACAGTGCGATACTCGATATTGAGGAAGGCGTCGACCTGCCATTGCTGAACCTGATAATTGATGCCGGTTCCCATGGCTGCGTTCCATTGATCTCCATCGGTATCGCCTTTAGACGTCGAAGTGACGCCAGGAAAATTGACGGCCCGGGTGGAGTCAATAGAGACGCCGCCGTAGCCGGCGATCCAGTCAAAATACCAGTTGTCCCGGGGATAGTAGTTGCCGTAGAAGGCAAGGTTCCAGGTATCGGTCTCCAGCTTGGTGACGGAGTTGTTTTCTTCGCTGTCGGTTGTGGTGTATCCGGCGGAAATACCGAGAATCAATTTGTTGGTGAAGCGGTAGTCGACCCCGGCGAGCAGTTGTTGCGCGTCATATTCATAAGCGCGCTGATCGCCGTTGGCGTCCGCGTCGCCGAAAATCAAAGAGCCGCTTAAAAACACGCCCAGGCGATTGTCGGCGAACATAGTCTCGTCATCCCCAGCGGCCCCGCCGGTCCCTGTGACGCCCAATAACTTGCCGACGCTGAAATTCTGGCCTTGTACTTCAGTCCGCAGCCCTACCAGGCTCAAACCGGTTGATCCGTTGCGTAGATTGCTGAGACGGTCGCCCAAGCTTTTTACCTGTGACGCAGCAGCCTCCTTCATTGCGCCGGCTTGAGCGCCGATCTGGCGCAGCAGAATCTGTTCAAGCGCATCTGACCGTTCTGAATCGCTTAGTGCGGCGAGGGCGTTACAGGTGGCCTGGAAGGTGGGGTCCGTCTCTCTGACAATGCCGGCGGAGTTGGCGTCACAGGCGGCTTGCAACACTCCTGCAAGCTGCTTTTGCTCCTCATCTTTGGCGCCTGCAGCTAAAGGCTCTGAATCAGGATTTATTTTAATTGACACATTAGCTCTGCTTTCTGCAAATCCTTCATAAGCGATAGTGTAGGACAGACTTATAGTTGTCTCTTCAGTTAAATCGCTGGGCGGTGTGTATTTGTATAGCCCACTTATGCCGCTAAGCTGAGTAAGATTTCCTATTGTGGGAGAGTCTATTGTAAAACTAGTAGGGTTTCCGCTGGGTTTGACATCATTTTCCAAGGGGAAGATTGTTATGGGCTCTTTCCCTGCCAGGTAATCATCATCCACCGCTTCTACGCTACTTGTCTCGCTTTTGATGTGTAACGTGACCATAGTGCTACTTGTGCCACGGATATCCTGCAGGATGTAAGTAAACGTTACATCGCCTGAGTATCCTAAAGTGGGGTTGAAATTAACGGAAAGGTTATCATCTCCGTCAATAGCTACTACGCCAGCTGAACTGTCACTTAGCGCGGAAACGCTAGTAATTTTAGCGGCTTCGATAGCTTCTCTTGTGCTGATTTCAATGACGTCATTGTAGGTAACAATGAGTTTTTCCTGTCCCTTGTTTGAATCGATGATATACGTATCACTTACTGCAGTGGCGGCGAGGGAGAGTGAAGCGATGCAGTTAAGTAGCAAAAAAAGCGTGGAGCAGAGGAGTGATCGGAGTCTGAGCGTCATGTTGCGTACCTTGCCTTTTTCTTGAGGTTGTTACAGCTGTCAATGCGATCGGATCGCGGCCGTGACCAAGACTTCAGCAGCTACCGCTGGCGGGCCAGATTTGTTTTTAATTAGGAAAGTGTAGGCGAGGCCTATGAAATCGTGTAGGAAATTTGCGGATGTTTTTGCGCATCCGGCCCCATAGGAGCCGGATGCGTTCGCGATAGGCGTTAGCGGCCTCAGGGCGCTTCAGGTAGTTCCAGATAGGATTGCGCGGCGTTACTATGCCGAAAGCTGACAGCGTAAGGCGTTAGCGTGGGCGGGCCGTAAAGAATGTCGAAAGTGTCGAACGCGATAGCGATGCGATGCCCAGCGGGCACATCGTAAGCCGCCGCCGTCAATTCCATGTCCAGACTCTGATCTTGCCAGGGCGTGGCATCATGCAACGTGGCCGGCGCATGGGTGATCAGTTTGCCAATGCCTAACGCATCGACGTCATACAGATAGGCATTCAGCTGCACCTTGTGGTAGCTGGGCTCGATATTCAGATGTATTTTCGCCGCCCCACGGATTTTCAGGGTTTGCGATAGCGCGCCGCTTTGATAGACGATGCCGTGAACGCGATTGATCAGCGGCAGGGAGGCGTAAACAGGCAGGCCCAGCCCATCCAGCAGCGCTGACAGAAGGGGAATGCCGGTGTTAGCGCCTGAATCTAGTCCGGAATAGATCGTGTTGGTCCGACTCAGCCAGGAATCATACTGGGCTTCTGACAAGCCGCCGTTGCTGAGCAGTCCCCGGGGGTGCATATACAACGTGCGTGTTTGCGCGCCAGGGATGGGCCACGCGGCATATTCTTCCCGCTTGTGTTTGAGATCGGTCAGCATCGTTAGGGGAGGGCGCGCCATGATGCCGGTATCTTCGCCCTTCAGCCAATAGTCAAACCAGTCTCGTGCGTTGTCCCAGGTGTAGTTGGGAATGCCAAGCAAGCCAAGTCCTTCTGCGGAAGCGTGCGTGCCCTGGTTCAGATCCAGACGTTTGGGGCCGCTGAGCTGTTCGAAGAAGCGCAGCAGATTGTTAGGCTGGAACAGGTTGTCGCCAAAGCTGTTGGCCAGATACACCGGCGCCTGGCGGGCGTTGATCTGATCCACGACGCGGGAGGGGGAGCGCTCGTAGCCCCAGGCCATGGTTTCCGGGATATTTTTATGTTCCACCAGATTGCGGTAATTCTGCGCGATAACCGGGTCCATATTGGCGGTGATCAGGCCACTGGATACCAGGAAAAAGCCCCAGAACAAACGTGGCGTTTGCTGCGCATACAATGACTCCACTAAATCACCCCAGGTGCTCATGGCGACGGCGGTTTTGATGCGCGGCTCGTGAGCGAGCCCCAGCAGGCTGATGCCTGAGCCGTAAGAAATGCCGGTGACGCCAATAGCGTTGGGATCGGCCTGTGTGTTGGCCAACAGCCAATCCACCATGGCTGACAGGTCCGCCATGTCGTTGGGGCCGGCCACATCCACCATTCCCTCGGAGCAGCCCCAGCCTCGTGAGCTGTAGCTTAGAGCCTGATAACCTCTTTGCGCGTATTTGGCCGCCTGCAGGAAGTATTCATGTTCGTCCAACACCCAGCTGTTGATGAATATCACCGTAGGGTAGCCGTTCGCCGGAGGCGGCGTATTGGGGATGAACAAGTTAGCGTCGAGAGAAAGGCCGTCGTGGGCGGTGACCTTGATGTCGTCGTTAAAGCTATAATCGGCGTGATCAGGCAGGTCGAAATTGACGCAGATATTGGCGCTGGCGAGGCTGGACCAGCCGAGCGTTAACAGAGTCCATAACAGAACGGATCGAAACGTGACGTTCATGGGGAGTATCCTTGTCATGTTATTTTTGTTTTGTGAGTGATCCTTCCGCGCTAACGCACTCCTTCAACGGGGAGGATCTGACAAAGTATTCCATAAATAAACGTCGTACATTTCACCCGAACGGGTGAGAGCGCGCGTTTTTGTGAACTGCGTTAAGGCTAGCTCTGACTATCCAGAGTGAAGTAGAACGTGGTGCCTTCGCCGCTGGAGGAGTCCAGCCAGATTCGACCGCCATGCCGCTCTACGATTTTTTTCACAATGGTCAGGCCGACGCCGGTACCGCCATATTTGTCCTGGGGGTGAAGGCGTTTGAATATCTTGAAAATCTTTTCATATAAATTGGAGCTGATGCCAATGCCGTTGTCCTTGACGTAAAAGATGTGCTGGGCGTTTTCCTCGAAGCTGCCCACCGTGACCCATTTTTCGTCTTTATCGTTATATTTCATGGCGTTGGTAATAAGGTTGCGGAATACTTCCGCCACTCTGACGCGGTCGCATTTTATTTCCGGCAGCTTGTTGGCGATGCGGCAGGTAACCCCTAATTCATTCAGACGCGGCTCCAGCGTCTCGATCACCTCGGTCACCACAGTGTTGAGATTACAGCTTTCTATGGACAGATCGGTTCTGCCCAGACGCGAATAATGCAGCAGCTCAGTGATCAAACGCTCCATGCGACTGGTCAGGCGCACCAGGCTCTGCAGCATCTGGCGGCCGCTGTCATCCAGACGGTCCTGGTAATCTTCGATCAGGAATGAGGCATAGTTGCTGATGCCGCGCAGCGGCTCTTTCAGGTCATGGGAGGCGATATAGGCGAAATCATCCAATTCCTGATTGGAGCGCAGTAACGCCTCTTTATGCTTTATCTGCTCGGTAACGTCCGCCGCCATGCCGATCAGGCAAATGAGTCGTCCATCGTCGTCCATCACACCGTGACCTTTGTCTTCGATATAGCGCAGGGAGCCCCAGGCGTCGATGATGCGGTAGCTATGGGACCATTCGCCCTGCTTGTGCCGTTCCAAACCCTTAAGGATACGGTCGCGGTCTTCCGGCACGATAGCGTCGATGAAGCCTCTGGGGTTTTCATACAAAGACTGGCAGCTGCGCCCCCAGATTTCCTCGTAGCGGCGGTTGATGAAGTAGATGCGGTCCAAACCGGGGGCGGACATCCAGACCACGCCGGGCAGGGTTTCTGCGATGGTGCGGAATTTTGCTTCGCTCTCTTTCAGCGCTTTTTGGATTTCGTTGGTTTCGCGGATGTATTTCTGGTGCGCCTGTTCTATTTGCTCCTGCATGCGCTTGCGTTCGGTGATGTCTATCACTGTGGCGATAATGGTATGACTGTCGTGCTCATGCACGGCGGTCAAACCGACTTCCACGGGTATCTGGCCGCCATTTTTATGTCGCGCCCACAAATCACGTCCCACTCCCATCTTGCGTGTTTCCGGGCGCTTCAGATAGGCGTTGCGCTGAATCTGGTGTTGATGGCGGATGCTTTCCGGCAATAACAGTTCTATCGGTTGTTGCTTAAGCTCATCTTTGGAGTACCCCAGCATTTCGGTCAGGACGGAATTGAAGGATTGGATCAGGCCGTCATTGTTGACCACCACCAGACCATAGCCGACAGCATTGCTAATCGTGTTGGCGCGTTCTTCCGCCAGCCGACGCTCAATATTCTCTCGCTCCAGGCGGCGGTTGAGGTTTTGTAATTCCTCCGTACGCTGCGCTACTTGCTCCTCCAGATAGGCTTTCACTTGAGTGAGCTCGTCACTGCGCAAACTGCTCAAGGCCAGTTTGTTCTGCAAACTATCCGTGAGTTCACGCCATTCATTGAATGAAGGAAGTTGGGTCATTCTCGGCAACAGGGGCCAAATGGCGATAGCGGTGATTGCAGATACCAGCGCCGTAGCGACCTTGATGGCGCCCTCCGCATAGTAGTAACCGTTCCAGACATTGACGATTCCCATGATGTGAGTCATCCCGCAAAACAGGATGAAACAGGCGAACAGGGCGAGGGTCCAATTCAGTTCGAATTGCCGCTTGCGGTAAATGAAAAACAGCAGAGCCAGGGGAATGCTGAAATAGGAGACGGCGATGATCAGGTCCGACCCGACATGCATGATCAGCAGATCATATTGCCAGAGCAGGCAGTGGCCATGAGGCATGTAGTCGCCGGAGAGAAGCCGGTCGATAATTGACATTGCGGTTTGCTCCA
Source organism: Hahella sp. HNIBRBA332 (assembly GCF_030719035.1). NCBI lineage: Bacteria > Pseudomonadati > Pseudomonadota > Gammaproteobacteria > Oceanospirillales > Hahellaceae > Hahella > Hahella aquimaris. Next base: position 3,254,880 of record NZ_CP132203.1, on the reverse strand, counting down.
TAAACGCTGAAAGGCGTATTCAGGAGGATGTCAGACCTTTCGCTGAATACGCGGGAAGTGCTCCATGAATTCTTTTAAAGACTGGCTGTCGCAGGGCGTTGGCTTACCGAACAAATAGCCTTGCGCCAGGTCGCAGCGTGATTTCCTGGCGTCATTCCATTGCTTGTCGCTCTCAATCCCTTCCGCAGTGACTTTCAGTCCCAGGTGGTGTCCCAGGGCGACGACGGTTTCAATGACTTTCTTGTTGCGTTCATCGTGTTGCGCTTCCAAAAAGAAACACTTATCGATTTTCAGAATATCGATGGGCAGGCGGGTGAGGTACGCCAGGGAGCTGTAGCCGGTGCCAAAGTCATCTACGGCGATACGCAGGCCTAATTCGTGTAGATTATTCAGCAGACGGATGCTGGCGTCGGGTTGTCGCATCAGCGTGGTTTCAGTGATTTCCAACTCGATGACTGAAGGGTCAATAGGGTAGCGACTCAACTTGCTGCGAAACATATCCACCAAATAGCTGTTATGGAACTGATTGGCCGGCATATTGATAGAAAGCGAAATTTCCGGGAACTCCTTTGTCCATAGCACCGCCTTGCGGCAGACTTCGTCGATCAGCCATTCATTGAACGGTTCCATTAAGCCCAGGCTTTCCACCATCTGGATCAGCTCCATCGCCTGGATGTTGGGATAATCCGGCTTTGGCCAGCGGCTGAGTAGTTCAAACCCGCGCAGATTCTCCCCGGGGATATCAACGATAGGCTGGAAATAAGGTTGCAGTTCCCCTTTCTCAACCGCTCTGGGCAACGCCGCTTCCAATGCCTGTTTACGTTGCCAGATTTCCTTTTGCGACTGGGAAAACTCATGGTATGTAGAGCGTCCGCGCCCCTTGGCGGCGTAGAGCGCCAGATCCGCGTGCTTGAGCAGTTCTTGCGCTGTTCTGGCGGTGGCGGGGTAGCGGGCGATGCCGATGGAGGAACTAACCGCCACTTCATGTTCTGATATATGAGTAGGGCGATTGACTTCCTCCAGCAGCTTTTCTGCAACGCTGCGAGTAATGTTGACGTCGACATCCTCCAGCAGTACAACGAATTCGTCTCCGCCGATGCGGGCTACGCTATCTGTTTCCCGCACCACGGATTTGATGCGGCTGGCCACAGCCTGTAATAAAGCGTCGCCGGCGTCGTGCCCCAGGGAATCGTTGACGGGCTTGAAATGGTCCAGATCCAAATAGAACAAGCTGCATTCATAGCTATTGCGCTCGGCTTTCTTGATCGCCAGCTGCAGGCGATCAAGAAACAACGCGCGGTTAAGAAGTCCGGTCAGCGCGTCGAAATGCGCCATGTAATTCAATTGGTGCTGCAGGCTGCAGGTGCGCACGGCGTTGCCGATGGCGCGATGTAAGGATTCTGCTGTCAGGTCGCCTTTGACCAGGTAGTCATGAGCGCCATTGCGCATCAATTGGACCGCAATGGACTCGTCTCCCTGCCCGGTCAGCACCACCACCGGGATCATGTCGTCGATCCATAACTTCTTAAGCTTACGCAGGAACGTCAAGCCGTCCATACCTGGGAGTTGATAGTCGAGGAGGCAGCATATTGGTCGATGGTGCTGTAGGATTTCCAGTGCTTCTTCCGCACTTTCCACTTCCTCAATGCTGGAAAAAGGCTCTTGATACTTGGCTAGTAGTCTTCGGTATAGGTAGCGGTCGTCGGCAGAGTCTTCGATGATCAACAGGGATGTGTCGCCGCGCATTCCATTCATGCCTCATTACTGCGTGGAAGAACTGCTATTTCAAACCAATACTGCTTGAGCTCGCCAACCGCTCGAATCAAGCCGGAAAGATCGACCGGTTTGCAGACGTAGGTGTTCGCTCCAGAGAGGTAACAGCGGGCGATATCCCTTTCATCGCTGGATGTGGTGAGTACGATTACGGGAATACGGCGCAACTCGGGGTCGCTTTTGACCTGCTTCAGCACTTCAAACCCGTCAATGCCGGGAAGGTTCAGATCCAACAGGATTAGCGCCGGCAATTCGCCTCTATCTTTGAATTGATTGCGCGCAAACAGGTAGTCCAGCGCTTCCTCGCCCAATTGACAGTGGACGATGGGGTTGATCAGGCCCGCTTTGGTGAAGGCGCGTTGCATGGCGGCATAATCATCCATGCTGTCTTCGACCACCAGAATAAGCCGGGTGGACTGGTTTCCTGTCATGACTCCCGCCTTGAGAAAAATAGAATGTCCATACTAGTTGAGAGCGCCGCTACTCATCGTATAACTATAGACAAATAGTTGCTGTTTGGCGTAAGTGCAAGCAGTTCATTTTTATTACATATTTATAAAACTGCTCCGACAGCGAGTTGTGTATCCCGTCGCCGCGCCCGCGCCAGTGGTCTTCGCGGCTGGCCTCGCGTCATTTTGGCAGTAGTCTAAACTGATAATTGTCGGAAAATGAAAGCGTTGAACATTTCCAAGCGGCGATGCCTATGTCCAGCGCAACCGCTACGCCGCACGTAGGACCAACCATAAAAACTGAAATCCGGGACACTGTGTGACTGAATCCACGACCTCCGGCTCCGCTTCTATCACCAAGCAGATTTCTGTGTTGGAGAAAAAGCGGTCCGCGTTATTGCGCTTGGTAAGAGCGACGTCTTCCCTGGAAAAGCTGCGACAGAGCTTCCAGGCGGTGTTGCAGTTGGGCGCGAAGAAGATGACGTTATCCACCTCCGCGCTCAAATCATTCGAATCACTAGGGCGTAAAGTCCGTAACTTGCCTGACTCCGAGGTGAAAGTCCGTCTCGGTAACCTGGACGACCACGTACAGAGCAATCTGGGGCGAGTCACGGAAATGGCCTTGCAGCTGGTCGACGCCGAGGAGGAAATTGACGAAAAATTTGAAGAAATCAATCTGGTGGTGGGTGATTTCAGCCGCTATGCGCGCACCTCCATCGCCATGCGGGTATTGTTGGAAAGGCGTGGCGTTAAAATCGCCCCACTGAAAATCAGCCTTCCTGTAGAGGACATCAAGCGGCGTTTGAGCCGGGTTTGCGAGCAGGAGAAAAGCTGCCGAAAACGAGCGGAAGAGGAGATAGTCGGCATGCATGAGGACATTGGAATCATGCTGAGCAACCCCACCTGTACGACAATGCAGAGACAGGTGCTGGAAGCGGTGGACAACGCCCTGATGGAAAATCTGGAGCATATTCAAGCGGGTAAAAGTCTGGCGGATTTGCCAACGCCAATCGAAGAGATTGAGCTGGAAACACCGCGACCGGGCGCGGTGATGAAGAGCGCGGAAGAGAAGGAGCTTGCGCAAGAAAAAGAACAACTTATTAAAACTCGCGAAGCGACGGCCCCGTCGTCACAAAACAACGAGAAGCCGAACGCCAATGAGCCTGCTCAGCCGGAATCTCCGCCCAAACGCCCTTCAGGTGTGATGGGGCGGTTCTTTGAATGGTTGAACACGCCTTGGAGCGTGGGTTGGAAAGACCTGAGGAAGAAGAAGCGCGACAGGAGGAGAAAGTAAACTTCAAGCCCTGTCTTTTGCTGAGGAGGCCCTGAAGCGGGTTTTATCGATGCCATGTTTTTTGATCATTTTCCCCAAGGCGCGCCGTTCTTTACCTGACCGGCGCGCCGCTTCGCTGATGTTTCCACGGGTGGTCTCCATCAACCAGTTCAGATAGTCGCTCTCAAAGCGGCGAACGACGGCGCTTTTGGCGTCATTAAAGGATTGTGCTTCGAAGCTGATTTCAAACTCAGGCGCAGCAATGCGGGTGGACGAGGGCAGAGAAAACTGCAGCTCCGCATTGTCGCTGAGCAGGTACTCCCGTTGCAGCAGATTCTCCAGCTCTCTCACATTTCCTGGCCAGGCGTAGGTCTTCAGCGCATGCAAGGTCGTCAGGCTGAGCTGTTTTTCAGGACGGCGGTATTGCTGACTGAAACGTTGCAGCATATATCGGGATAGCAGCTCGATGTCCTCTTCACGACCCCGCAGGGGCGGCATGGTCAGGGTCAGGATATGCAGGCGAAAGAACAGATCTTCGCGGAACTCTCCCAGCGTCACTTGCTGCGCCAAATTGGCGTTGGTGGCCGCGATAACGCGAATATCCGCGGTGCGATATCCCGCGCAGCCAAGGGGGCGATATTCACGGGTTTGTAGAAAACGGAGCAGGGCGACTTGGGCTTTGGCGGAAAGGCTGTCTATTTCGTCGAGAAAAAGGGTTCCCCGGTTGGCTAATTCGATTAATCCTGGCTGTGCGCTTTTAGCATCGGTGAAAGCGCCTTTGGCGTGTCCGAATAACTCATTTTCCAGTAGCTGTTCTGGCAATGCGCCGCAATTAATAGGAATAAACGGAAACGGTCTGCGCTCTCCCAGATAATGAATCGCCCGCGCCGCCATCTCCTTACCGGTGCCAGTCTCGCCTTCGATCAGAACCGGCGCGTCGCAGCCCGCGATCCGGGCGATCAGGCGCAACGTGGCGGTAAACGAGGCGGAGCGACCGATCATATTCAACGCATCGAACTGCTCCCATAAAGTGGCCTGCTGATGGGAGTCGTACGTTTCGGTTTCACCACCTTCCCGATGACGTAATCGCTCCAGTCGCAAGGCCAGCTCCGCCTTATGACAGGGCCAGCGTACGAACTCATCGAAGCATTGCATGAAATCCGCGTCCCACTCGCCTGCGTCGGAGCTATACACACACAGACTTCTGCCGCGCTGTTCCGGCGTCAGGGCGGCGAGGATGGCGTCTTTGGGATATGGGGCCCCCAGTAAAAACAGGGTAATAGCGTTGGAGCAAGGCTGAGGTTGATTCAGCCAGACGTCACCGGACACAAACTGAGGACGGTAACCCAGCTCAGGCAGAATCCGGCTGAACTCAGAATGATGCTGTGATGAAGAGCTGAAGGCGATGCAGTCTAAGGTTTCCATATGCCTGCTCCAGGCGGTCTTGTTATCGTTCGAGACGCGCCCGCCGATGACTGCACTGAGTAAACGCGTCTATAAATGAGTGCGCCGCTAACCTGAAGCGCTGCTAGGGAGTTTTAGTATAGTTCGAAAATCCGACTTTGCAGGGAGATCAAGAAAAAGATATTTCGCTGCAAAAAAGAGGTATTTATCAATAAGGACGCGGGAATAGTAGCAATTCGACGCGCGACGGTTGATCTACTGAGCAGCTACAAAATATCCATAAGCAAATGGGAGCTCACCTGCCTGTCAGTGAACCATGATGACCGGAGAATTGATGGTTGGTTTGAATAAAAACTTTTCCAAATTGGATGACGGATTTTTTCTAAAACTATCGCTTTATACCGCGTGGCTATGGTCAAAGCGTTTGGTTTTAAAGCTATTGCAGCATCGCTTCACCTCTTTTGGTAAATGCTAGAGGGAGAGCCGAGATGCGAGACTGCTTATTTCACAACTTTTTACTCTTGATTAAGAGATTCAACATATCTGAAACTTCGCTTTTTAAGAGGCATGAAAAACATGTCAATACAATGGCTTAGGTTGAATAAAAGGCCATCCGTAAAGACGTAGTAAATATCAAAATGTGGAATAGGTCAAAAGGGATAGGTCTGATGGTGGGTTGAGCCTAAAACTCTCATCCGTTAAGTTTTGTAACAATAAAAACGTCAACCATCGCTTACAAATACTGCCGCCGCCACATAACGTTGCCCCTGGCGTTACGCCACAGGTCACCCCTGCCTATATGATGGAATTGGGACCCGCCGGGCTGAAAAATTTATCTTTCAACACGATCACGGAATTTTAGGGATTAAGAATGAGTAAAGCACCTCAAGGTTTGGTTCGCATTGGTTTACCCGGAGCAGGCAAACAAGTATTCGCTGTGGGCCGCGTTGCCCAGTCGTTTCTTTCGATACAGAAGAGTAGTCAGGAAGGCAACTACTGGGCGACGATGGTTATCAAGGAAATTGAACGACTTGCATCTGGGAAACTTGGTCACAATCACGTCTATTGCAAAAAGCAAATGTTTCCTGGAGGCGTTGAAACGTTTTTCCTCAAGATACCAGGATGTGATGCGACGGTAAAAGAGCTTGACGGTCGTTATTTCATTGCACATCTTGAGGTAAGTGATGACTATTTTGCGCTTCAAGAAGGAAAGAAAAAGCCTGGGATGCATTATGCGCATAAGAACTCACAAAATGTTTGGTCTTTTAAACACTTGGATAAGTCTCAGCTGGTAATTAATAAACGAACATTCAACTTGCAGGCTGGACTCCCTAATCCACATTCTGTGGATGAGACTGATTATGCTTTGGTGAGTATTGGTGCTCCTGAAAAAGAACTCCAAATGGCTGCAAATTTAGGGATGTCTCACATAAAAAAGAGCCCTTTTAGTGATAATAAGATTGATCAGTTTGGTTTCAATGTTATGTACACTCCTGGTACAGGAGATAAGGGCAAAGTAGGCGGGATCATTAGCCTAAGCGAAGCCATCAACCCAGAGTACGTTGAACGATTAATGGAGACTTCGTACTTCATTGCTGAATCGATGGAACAAGCTCAAAAAGCAGGCATCAAAGTCGCTTGGGTCTCTCACGAAGCTGGCTCTGCATATTTAACCCAAGCGATGAGCATTGCTCGTAGTCGTGGGCTTACTCTAAGTAATCAAACGATATACCTAAGTCGCCCGCTGACTAATCCAGACAAGGCATACACATTAAGTCAGCAGTTAGGAATGACATTGAATGCCAAGTTGTCTAACAATAACTTCAATAATTTGAATGAACTTGCGGGTGGTGTTGGTAACTTATTTGGTATTACTACAAGCTTCAAACGTCTGAGGCATGATGCTAGCTATACAGGATATGACTATGGAAAGGAACTGTTAGGCTCTATTGCATCAGGAAGTAATGTTTGGAAAATTGGCGTAGCTGTAACTTCAGGCGTAGCTGCTTATTTTGGCGGGTTATCTGCAGTGATAACAGCAGTTGGCGCTGGCGCGGCCGTGACTATTCCATTCCTTAAAGATAACATGCGGTCGTATGCACAGTGGCCGGATGATCAAACTGCAGTAGAAGAAATGGTGAAACCGAAGCTACAAAGCTGGATAGCAAAATTTAAAAATAATGCTTAATGCTTTAAAGGCATGGAGAGATTTAGAATGAGCTTGTTTAGTCGAAAGGGTAAAGAAAGTGGGCCTTGTGTTCCTGTCGGCCCTAATTTTAAGAAAGCAAAGCGAGTAAGCACGCTCCTATCAGGGACAAAATTCTCGCTTCGTATGAATCGGCATATGCCTATTGTGGCTGCAGAAAGTCAAGTTATGCTGGAGCCAAGCTACAATATATTCACCTATAATGGCTATAAAAAGGATGTAGATTCTGATCTTGAATACTTTCGATTGCTGACTTGTAGCTGGAAGTTTCGTCGGGCTATTTTATCTAGTTACGTCGGGCACTTAGAGCTATCAGCGACAATATTCAAGCGCTCTCCATGCTCCCAGGATAAATCTCTTTTAATACCGAGCGAGTTTGAACGTTATGTGTTAAGCGATATTAAAAGAAATTATGGAAATCAATTTGATCACGGGAAAAGTGTTCATGACGTTCCAATTGATTGGCGCGTTCATGATCACCTTCCAGTTCCTTCTGTCAGCTTTGAAGCACGTCCTGCTACTCTTGCTGGAAATTCACGAAAGGTACATTTTAAGTTTCCTCTTGATCACGATATTTTGGTTACCTTTTATTTTGGTTTCGGCCAATACGCACAAGGTGATATCGACGAGAAGGATGCGGCTATTTCCCCAGAGCCTCTTTATGAGTTAACTAGGCAGGTGATAGGTAGTGTCAGTTTAGAGCCATCTGAATCACTTCAGAGCGAGTTGGATAAAATAAAGAAAAATTATCCTAACTCTAAAGTCAGCCCAAATATTAAACCTATAAAGTGGAGTACCTCTGAGCAGGATGCAGAGTGGGAGGAGTACCGACGACAGCAAGCAGAGAGCAGAAAACGATTCCAAGATATAAAAAAGAGTATGGATGACCCAGAAACACAAGCACTTTTGGAGAAACTAAATAATGCATCGGCAGAGGAACTCTCTCGTCTTATGGACCAAGCAATAGATGCTGAAGAGAAAGACAAGGGGGAAAGCTAACCTATTCGCTTTCACCCATCATCACGTTGTGGTCTAAAGTAGTGTAGATTTTTCTTTCGAGGTATTCTCGGCTAAGTAACGGCTGCCGCCAGAAATAGCATCAGCGCGTTGGCCTATGTTGAATGTGGCTGAGCGCCTTAGGTCGCAAAAGGATTATGTAATCATTAACGCAGCTTTCGATAGCGTGGCTGGTTATAACGGCGGCAAAGATCTTGTTTCTTGATCCTGCCCACAAAGATTAGACACGTCATTAAGCGACTTTCGATGCTTCATAACTCTCTGGGCTGAGATACCCATTTGCGCTATGAAGGCGGGTTCGATTGTAATCCACTTCGATATACTCAAACACGGCTTCACGCATTTCTTGTCGGGTTGCGTACCGCTCTCCGTGAATCGCTTCCACTTTCAGGGAGTGAAAGAAGCTTTCCACACAGGCATTGTCATAGCAATTGCCTTTGCCGCTCATGCTGCAACGAAGCCCATGCGCCTGAATCAACGTCTGATAGGCTTCTGAGCAATATTGGGAACCTCGATCTGAATGGACGATCACCCCTTTGGGCTGACGTCGACGCCACAACGCCATGCGCAAGGCGTCGCAGACCAGCTCGGATTTCATTCGCTTGCTCATCGCCCAGCCTATGACTTTACGGCTGAACAGGTCCAGCACGACGGCTAGATACAGCCAACCTTCTTGCGTCCACAAATAGGTGATGTCACCCGCCCATTTTTGATTTATCTCCGTTGCATTAAAGTCCTGCTGAAGAAGGTTTTCCGCCACAGGCAGGCTATGCCTGGAGTGAGTGGTGGCCTTAAACTTTCTGGCGGCTTTCGCTCTCAAGCCCAAGCGTTGCATGCTTCTGGCCACCGTTTTACGGTTAGCCTGGACTCCCTGTTGCGCCAAGTCTTTGGTCAGCCGGGGCGCCCCATTACGCTTTTTAGCTTTATCAAAAGCGGCTCCAACTTGGATGTCCAGGGATTGCTGACGCTGTCGTCGCAGAGAAGGGGCTTTCTGTCGATGGAGCCAAACGTAGTAGCCGCTTCTTGAGACCTGAAGCGCTCTCGCCATGCAAGTGACGCGGAAAAGGCTCGTGTGAGAGTGCATAAAGGCGTACCTCACTTCACACTTTTGGCGAAGTACGCCGCCGCTTTTTTTAACACGGCAAGCTCTTCCGCCTGTTCAGCCAACTGACGCTTCAGGCGGGCGTTTTCCTGGGCCAGTTGCTGTTCCGTTTCGCCACGATCCTGCGCCAGTCGGGCTTTACTGCGCCAATTGTAAAGTTGTGACTCGTGCAGACCCAATTGCCTTGCGGCGGCGCTCACGCCGATACGTTGAGCTAGCGTCAGGGCTTCCGCCTTGTACTCGTTGGAATAACGTTGGCGAGATTTGGAATTTGTTGTTTTCTGTTTGGTCATAGTTCACCTCTGTAGCGTAGTTTACTCGCTTAACGGGGTGTCTATCATTGGTGGGTAGGATCATCTCTTGGTATGGGAGCTGGAGCCTTAGGTGTTGCTCTTGCTACAGGGGGCTTTCTACTATTTGTACAGTGATATTTAATAGCGGTACCGTATTTTCTGCAATTGGAGCAAATTTAACCAGTATCCTTCTCTTAGGTTTGGTATCAATAATCTCGATAGAAAGGTGTGGTAATATGCCCCTTCTCAAGAAGGGGGTTACCTAACTATGAACCTGCTTGCCCTTAAACTGAGGCCTTTGCGTGAACCCTGTGTTCCGGTGGCGCCTGACTTTAGTATTGCTAAGGCTTTGGAAATCTCTTTTTCAGGTAGCGTGCTAAGAGCTATGATGCTAGATCATAGTCCCGCGACTGCATATGAGGAGCATATAGAGCCTAAGGAGAGTTATGATCTTTTCAATAACTCTCAGTATAAACATGCAGAATCTGAAGGGTTTGATTACATCCAGGTTTTAATGAGGTCTAACAAGTTTCGTGGGCCTTTGTTTACCGGGTATGTCGCACAACTTCATACTACGATTCTCCTTATTAAGCATAAAGCCACGCGCTCAGACTTTTCTTTATTTAATCCTCATGACTTTGAAGGCGCTATATTGTCTACACTGACTGCGGAATATGGAAATGAGATTCTCCTTGGTCGAAATTGTTATGATGCGCCAGTGAATTGGGAGGTTATTGAGAGGCTTCCAGTTCCTTGTGTAGCGTATGAGGTGTTGTCTGGGCCAAATCGGGGAGGTTGGAGAAGCAAGTATATTGCCTTTCCTATCAGGCATGAATTTTATATTGAGATTTCGTTTCATTTTGAGCAATCAGCTGTAGGTAAGCTTAGTGAACAGGATAAGCTTGTTAACCCTAAGCCACTGTATGAACTGGCGAAAAATATAATAGATAGTGTAAGTTTAGAACTATCGCCAGAAGCAAAAAGGGAGTTTGAAGAGGCGCGTACCAGCAATCCTTAGGCCAAGTTGAGCAAGGAAATTAAACCTCTCAAATGGACTACGCCAGAGCAAGATGCTGAGTGGGAACAATACTGCGCTGAAGTTGAAGAGCAACACAAGTCCACAGAGCGCATTAGGAAAGCCGCTCAGACTGAAAAGTAGCTGTGCATATTCTCAGCTTTTGAAAGTGTTGAGATATAGCACAAATTGTATTGATTCGCCCTGAATGCTTCGGGGCGTTTTTATATATGGTCTGGATAGATTCTGGAGGGCCCCATTAGTTTTTTAGCAATAAAGCTGAGAGAAGCTAAGAAACCCTGCTCGGCAGTAGGCCCAAATTTTGGGAGGGCGAGGCCTGTTGAGATAATATTATCTGGTACTAGGCTTAAAATGCTTGTTAACTCTCACGGACCTTCTGCAGGTAGAGATGACAGAGTTGAACCATGTGAAGAGTATAATCTTTATGATGACTCTTTATATTGTACTCAACAATCAGATAATGAGCCAAGCAGGTACTTTTTGGCTTTGTGTAGGAGTTGGGGGTTTAGAGGACCTATTTTCTCTGGCTATATTGCGAAAGTAAACTTCGCTGTATTGGTTCAGCGAGTTAAGCTTCGTAGAGAAGACTTTTCACTATTTAATGCTAGAGACTTTGAGAAGTTCCAGCTTGACACTTTGCTCTTTGAGTATGGAAACAAAATTGAGAGTGGTCGAAACCTATATGATGCACCTGTTAATTGGAAATCTATCTCAAGCTTAGCCGTCCCTGCTGTTACATTTGAAGTGCTTTCTGCGCCTCATAGAGGCGGGGTTAGAAAAAAAGTAATGGCATTCGCTGTGGGACATGATGTTTGCGTCTGGTTGAGTTTCAATATTGATCGTTACGTTCCTGGAAACCTTGAGGAGCAAGACCAGCTCATTTTCCCCGAACCCCTTGATGAATATGTACAAAAAATTATTGATAGTGTGGAATTAGAACTATCAGAATCGGCAAAGAAAGAATTACAGGATATTGAGAGTAAGTATCTTGATATGTCTTTAAGGCAGGTTGACCCGATTAAATGGACAACTCCCGAGCAAGATGCGGAGTGGGAAGAGTACTATAAGGACTGGCAAGAAAGGAAGCGACTATCAATACGCTAATTTAGGTGCTTTACAGAAATTCATATGTGCTCTAAGGACGGAGCCAACATTCTTCAAACGGATAGTAGCGTTCACGCTCCAATTTATGGACCCTGTAAATAATTCTGTGTATCTGCCTGGTTATTAAAGATACTCCGTTAAGCGATCTTCGAACTCGATCATAAATCGGTTCAGCGCTGACTTCCAATTCCTGATCGGCATCGTCCATTTCTTCGACGCATCCATGATCGCCAGATACACCACCTTTCTCGCGGAATCATCCGTGGGGAACAGCTTCCGTTTCTTGATCACTTTCCTAATGACGCTGTTAAGGGACTCAATGGCATTGGTCGTGTAGATGGCCCTGCGAATGTCTTCCGGGTAGCGGAACAGAGTGTTGAGATTCTCCCAGTGAAGCCGCCAGGATCGGCTGATCTGGGGATATTTCTCATCCCATCGTTCGGCAAATTTGTCCAGCTCTGAGAGGGCTTCCTCTTCGGTGGCCGATTGGTAGATCCGCTTCAGATCTGTTGTGACCGGCTTATAGTCTTTCCATGGCACATACTTCACCGCATTGCGCACCATGTGCACGATACAGAGCTGTATCCGGGTTTGGGGATACACGGTATTGATCGCTTCGGGGAAACCCTTCAGACCATCCACACAGGCGATCAGAATGTCCTTCACGCCCCGGTTCTGTAACTCGGTCAGCACATTAAGCCAGAACTTCGCCCCTTCGGTTTCAGAGATCCACATCCCTAACAGTTCTTTGTGACCTTCCAGATTCACTCCCAAGGCAAGATAGATCGCCTTGTTGATCACCTGCTTATCCTGGCGGATCTTCACCACAATACAGTCCAGGTATACGATGGGATAAACCGCATCCAGAGGACGAGACTGCCATTCCACCACCCGCTCAATCACGGCATCCGTGACTTTGGAGATTAAGGTGGGAGAGACATCCGCGCCATACATTTCCTTAAAGGTGGCCACGATCTCTCGGGTGCTCATGCCTTTGGCGTAGAGGCTGAGAATCTTGTCGTCCATGGTGGTGAAGCGGGTCTGCTGCTTCTTGACCAGTAGAGGCTCAAAGCTGCCCTGACGATCTCTGGGAGTATTAACTTCAAACTGACCGTCCTCGGTACGGAGGGTCTTGCTGGAATAGCCGTTACGGCTATTGTCTGAATTTGAAGATTGATGTTTCTCGTATCCCAGATGCACATCCAGCTCTGCATTGAGCGCGGCTTCCACGGTCGCCTTGGTGAGCATCTGACGGAACTCGTTGAGATCCTTTTCTGTTTTCAGAGATTTGGCTGCCTCACGGGCAAATGCTTCTAATTCTTTCTGGTTCATTGTCTACCTATCCTTAACCCCGCTATAGGGTACTAGTGATAGGCAGATACACAAATTAAATTACAGTCTCAATTTATGAAGCCGTGGCCACCCTTCTATGTAGGTAGTTTCTCCTGCTTTACTGTTGCTTTGCTGTAGGATTACCAGCGGAATAGTATTCCGCACAGGCTACTCGGAACGCGACAGATGCAAAGGGGGTCTTGTCCAAAACCTTAATTTTTATATGCACCCATTTAAAGACGCAGTTACCTTAATCTACATGTTTCGAAGCATCATGGCTCAGCGAAGTCGTTTTTTAACTTGGTGAAAGTAATTAGAGCCCAGTCCTATGCGCCTTTTGCAACGGTATAGAGCGTCTAAGATGAATCCGCTGGGCCCTGACTTTAAAAGGGCTCCAGTCTGTTCAATCGACCTATCTGGAACGGAACTCAGGTTCCGTAATCCTGCCCATGAGGCGCCATTTTCTTGTGAAGATCCTCCTGATCACATAGATATATACAAGATAGAAAATTTTGATATTTGGCCTAACAACAAGGGCATGACGCTTATTTTGGCGAGAACTGGGTGGGGATTTTGGGACTCTCTCTTCGGGGGAGATGGGATGCTGGGCTATGTTATGATGCAAATGATATTGCAATGTAGGGCTCCAAATAACCGACAGGATGATTCATTGTTTAACCCTAACGGTCTAAGTCGTTGGGTGCTTGATACTTGTGAGCAGAGTTGGGGGAGTCGTAATAGGGAAATGCTAGAGGAGCGTGATAACTATCGCAACTTCAGCCCTGAAAGAAGTTTATGGAAATACCCAAAACAGGGAAAGGATTTTAAAGAAATGACTATTAACGGAAACCAATGGCTCTATTATGAAGCGGGGCAGCCTGTTGCAGAAACACCTAAAAAGATTTGGTGTACAGCTATTTCTGATGATCACCTTTTAGATGTTTCTTTTCAGGCAGGAGGAAACCTGAGAAGTTACTTTGATCCAATGCACGATATTGATAGTGCTGTCACCAAAGCCATGAATGAGTTTATGGAAAATATATACATAAAATTCTCTCCAAGTACACAAGAAGAAAGGAATAGGTATAGATCTTGATTTTGGATCTGTGAGTTCAGTCATTCGCGCCCTGTGAATTCGGGGCTTTTTTGTTTTTAGACTGAATAGAGTAATGCTTGTATCTTTGATGGGGTGCCATGAACTTATTTCGTCGAAAGAGTAAAAAGACTGGCCCATGTGTACCCATTGGGCCTAACTTTAAAAACGCGAAGCGACAAAGCACGTTTTTGTCCGGCTCGAAGTTGTCAATTTGCTTGAACCGGCATACGCCAGTTGTGCCTTCTGAGCCACAAGTAACGCCAAAACAAAGCTACAACATATTTACCGACGCGGCATACAAGAAAGAAATTGCTTCTGATTTTGAATACTTTCGGCTGTTGACGTGGTGCGGGAAGTTTCGGAAGGCGGTTTTTTCCAGCTATGTCGGCCACCTGGAATTGTCGGTGACAGTCAAGAAGCGCATCCCTTGCACAGGGGGTCAGTCGCTTTTAATTCCGGCTTCGTTTGAAAGCCGAGTATTGGGAGATATTACAAGAAACTATGGGGACAACTTTTATCATGGTAAAAGTGCGTACGACGCGCCATGCGATTGGCGGGTTCACGACCATCTGCCTGTTCCCGCTGTAAGTTATGAGGCGCGCCCAGTTATGGGTCCGAGCGATTCTCGCGGAGTGTTCTTTGTATTTCCTCTTGATCATGACGTTTATGTTTTATTTTATTTCGGGTTGGTTCAGTACAAATCAGGCACTCTCGCTCAACAGGACGCTGCGATTTCCCCCGAGCCTGTTTACGAGTGGACTCGGCAGATAATCAACAGCGTCACCTTAGAGCCTTCTCCGTCCTTGAAAGAAGAGATTGAAAAAATAAAACAGAGTTACCCTGATTCCAAACTGAGCCAGAAGGTGAAGCCCCTTAAATGGAGTACGCCGGAGCAGGACGCCGAATGGGAGGAATATCAAAGGCGGGAAGCTGAGAGCAAAAAGGGTTTCGAGGAATTAAGAGAGGAGATGAGCCGTCCTGAAGTGAAGGCCCAGCAAGAGTGGCTAATGAACGCTTCGGCGGAAGAACTTACTCGTCTTACGGAGCTGGCGATGGAGGATGAGAGGAATAATCCAGACGCAAAGCCGTTCGTGGATGAATTTTCCGCCGAAGAACTCGCTCAATTTATGGACTTGCCGCCGGAAGAGGAGAAGAAACAATCCGATGAGGACGCGAATAATAAAGACCAGGGTTAGCCTTGTATCCGTAACAAAGAGGCATTCATTACAGCCGAGCATGGACAGGAGAGGCAGCAATGGCCCGTCCTTGGGTTTATCACGTTTCGCCTAGTCATCAATCTCATCAATATCGCCTTTTGCACTGAAGTAATGCGCCTTTCTGCTCCCCGTTGGCGCCCACTCTCATTGGAAAGCCCCGCTTACGCGGGGTTTTTCATTTCCCGGGGTTATAAACTTTGCACTCATATGATCGGGTGATTATTTGCCCGCTTTGCCGGGTGGCTTTTGACCCGCTTTTCTCTTTTTCTGATATATGGGTCTTGTGTCAACCAGAGGTGTTAGCCGGTTTTCTGTGGCTTATCCTGGCGGTGCGAGGAGGGAGGGCGCCTCCAGCCCTGGCGCGCAACTTGCTGCACTGGAATGGGTGAGCTGTTGGGAAGGAGCATTGCTTATGGAAATGGAGCATGAGGATGACATCCTAAAAGTGTGTCGGAAAATTGTTGAATACCTGAAAAGTCATCCCTCTGCGGCGGACTCGCTGCAAGGTGTGATGCGCTGGTGGTTGGCGGAGGAAGCGGATGCGTACTCCTGGGACAGTGTGCAACGGGCGCTGGAGGGGTTGGCGCGTCAGGGCGTTATTGGGCGGCGCACTCTCAGTGATGGCGGTGTGATCTACTATTCCCTTGAAAAGTCTTGAGATGATCACATGGAAGAAAGTAAGGCGAGTTTTCACACATTGCGCAGTCAGAATAGGAGTAGCCAATGAAACCCGATGAATTCATGAAGAAATACGGTTTTGTGGAAGAAGACGAGAAAGAGCACAGTCTGCAGGAAAACGCGAAAGAACGGGCCAGGCATTTACATCGACCTAATTCAGGAACACCCTTCGATTGGGAGGACTGGGAACGTTATCGCAAAGAGCATGATGTGGAGGAGGGCGAGGCTGACTAGTTAATTGTAGAGCCAGCCCTCTCAGTCTCAACCATGAACGGGTTTAACTTGGGCGTGGGGTGGCGCCCTAACTTGTAGCCCATACTTAATATCCTGAGTCATATCTCCGTAGGGAGCGTCAGGTAAACAAGTTCATCAGCCGTGAGGCAGTTCCAAAAAGAAGCGGCACCCTCCCTCCGGCAGGTTCTGGAAGCCGATACTCCCCTGATGTTGCTCTATGATGGCTTTGCAGATATAGAGGCCGAGTCCAGAGCCGCCAGTGCTGCGGTTAGCGGCGGTGTCGCCTTGGGCGAAGCGGGTGAACAGGCGTTTGGCGAGTTCCGGCTTGATGCCTGGCCCTTGGTCGATAACGTCGATGTGCAGCCGCTCTGGCGCATCCTTGAGCGCGACTTTGATCTCCCCACCATGAGGAGAGAATTTCAGAGCGTTGGAAAGGAGGTTCTGCAGCACTTGTAGTAAGCGATCATGGTCTGCCTGTATGAAGGTCGTATCCTGGCGTTGATAACATAGCGTCACATGCTGCAGTGAGGCCGACGGGGAGATTGTGTCCACGGCCTCCTGGATCAGATCAGCCGGGTTTAAGGGCGTTATGTCCAAGGAGAGTTGTCCTGACTCGATACGTTCAATGTCCAGCACCTCATTTACCAACTTAACCAGTCGAACAGTATTATTGCAGGCCATCTGCAGCATATGGGCTTTTTGCTCAGGGTTGTGCTCAAAGCGGCCACTCTGCAACAGTCCCAGTGAACCCTGGATCGCGGTTAAAGGCGTGCGCAATTCGTGACTCACCACAGCGACCCATTCACGGCGTATATGGTCGAGACGGTCTTTTTCCATCTCGGCGCGACGTCTGGCTTCCTCGTAGATGTATGCGATGATGGCGACAAAGGTCATTGAAGCGACGCTGGCGGACAACCGGCCTACCAGTGAGTCTTCCCAGCCTTTGCCTTGAATCAGCCCAGTGTTGTGGGCTCCAAGAATTGCCAGTAAGCCGATGGCCGCCAGCAGGACAATCCCCGGCGCACGATATCTATCGCCGACAAAGCCTGCGATCAGAGGCAGCGTGGGTAACCAGGTCAGCACGCGAGAGGTAAGGCCGCCGTCGCTCCAGGCGGTGGCGAGGATGATGAATAGCGTGGACAGTAACAACAGATCCGCCGCCAAACCAGGACGCCCTGTCAGCCAAAGTGCAATCAAGCCCGATAGCAATGATGGCGTGGCGAAGGCGACCACCAACGTGGAGGCGGTCCAGCCGTCAGTGGCGTAGCGAACTATGGCCATCATGGCGGCGCTGATAAAGCCATAGAGCAACAGGCCGACGAGTACTCTTCGGCGGCTTAGTTGCGCCTCGGATAAAGATGCGCCGCCAGGAATGAGTCGGTCGAGCAGACTGACATGCAGCTCTTTGAGTCTTCTCATGGGGCGTTGCGTTCATTGCTGGACTTTCCGGTGTTCCATCCATCGCCGTCAATGTGGTCGCTACGGGGGGCGGGTTGAAACCAGAGAAAGGCCAACTCTTGGGGCGCTGGAGTCAGTCTGTTGTTTAACTTTCAGTTTAGACTAGAAATCAAGGCAGTTTAGACGAGAAATCAAGGTTATAGCGCGGAGTAAAAGTTGGCGTCGTCGCCGGGAGCGGCGTTGCGAGCGGTCTCAAATGCTTTGGACATGGAGTCGGCGATAGCGGCGGCGCGCGTCTTCATCAGTTCTGCTTTGGGCCCTGCGTGGCGGCGGTCCACTTCCTGTCGCCACAGGGTTAGCCAGCGCTCGAAGTGTTCTGAACGCAAAGGGGATTTAGCGTCCAGCGCCGCATGCGCTTCGTACACCCTGCCTTGGAAACCTGCACGCACCCCAAACAACAGGGAGTTCCAGAAGGCGACGATGCGCGGCAGATGAGCAGGAAGGTCGATGGCCGCAACTTCAGTAAAGAAGAAGCCCACTTGTTCATCATTTAACAGCAGAGCGTAAAAGCGCTCGACGATATCCTGGATATCATCGACGCTGGCGATGTCCTGCGCAGGTTGCACGGTCACAAATAAACTCCCATTTGTTGCAGTCTTATGCGTCTGCAAACGCTTTGCGCGCAGCGCCGGGAGCTCCCCAGGCGAATGCGGCGTTCAGCAGCGCGCACATAAGCATAACGGCGACAATAGGAACCAGTGTGCCGTCGGACAAAGCGGATGACAAGGCGCTGATGGCGCCGGAAATAGTGAACTGCAGCGCCCCCATCAACGCAGACGCTGTGCCGCTGTTGCTTTTAAAAAACTGGATGAAGCAGGCGGAGCCGTTAGGCATGGCGGCGCCCAGCGATCCCACGGAAAGCATGAGCGCGGGAGCGAACAGATACAGTGATGGATAAAAGAAAACGATGGACATCAGCAGAATCACCCCGAAAGTCTGCAACCATACCGCCAGTCGCAGCAGTTGAGCGGATTCCACCCAGGTCAGCAGCGCCCTGTTGACCATGCTCATCAGGGCCATGACTGCGATGTTACCGGCGAAGAGCAGGGAAAAGGCGAATTCGGATAAGCCGAACCATTCCTGATAGATAAAAGACGCGTGAGTCAGAAACGTCAGCATGACGCTGAAGCCCAGAGACTGAATAAAGATGAAACGCAAGGCGGAGGTATTTTGCAGAATCTCCAGATAATCCGCCAGCACATTGCGTTTGGGCGGCGGAGAGTGCGGTGGCGCATCGGCGAATAAAGAAAACCATAACGTGACGATCACCACGCCGGTATAAAACGCCAGAAACAGGAATATCCAGCGCCAGTCAGCAAAAGCGAGAATAGTGCTGCCCAGTGTCGGGGCGATGGCCGGCGCCGCGATCATGATTAACCCGATCAGGGAAAACAGTTTGGCGGTTTCCTGTCCTTCCGTGCGGTCGCGAATGATGGCGGGCACGCTCACCGCGCACCAACCGCCGCCAAAGGCCTGGGTAAAGCGCCAAATAAGCAGGGAGGCCAAACTCTCACTTTGCGACAGCATGAGACAGGAGAACAGGAAGACGCCCAGGCCGATGAGCATGATTCGGCTGCGGCCAAGACGGTCCGATAACGGGCCGCCGATTAACTGTCCGATGGCCAGACCCAGAATGTATACGCTGATACTGAGAGAAACATCGTGAATATCTGCGCCGATCGCTTTGGCGATATCGGGAAAGGCGGGTAGATAAGTGTCAATGGCGAAAGGGCCAAGGGCGACCGCCATCGCCAGGATAAAGGCTAGACGTGAGTGGCTGCTGGAAGATGTCATGAGAGTCGGCTGCGCTGCAGGGCTTTGAACGAAAAAACAACAAAGCTTGGTTATAACGAAGAAAGCAGGCTAGGATGCCTAATCCTGACCGGCCGGACAAGTGGTAAATTTCGAATTCCTTATGTAATTAATTCGAATTGAAAAATTAACGAATCTACTCACCGCCATTCCGCATATTCCCTTCGGCTGATTTCTTTAGTTTGGAATTGCAGTTAGATTGAACTTACCCTGAAACACAATAAAAATTGATTTTATGTTGCACGATAGATCATTTTTACTGAAAGCGAAAGACGCCCTTACTGAAGCGGATCTGCTCAAGACGGAAAGCCCATTTTACGCCAGCGTATTACTGCGGGAGGCAGGGCGCACTATGTTAATGCCGGACCGTATCGGCGCAGCCTGCTGGATTGGAAAAAGCTATTCATTGCGAGACATTCCATCTTCGCAATCAAGATATTACGCCAGATGGTTCAAGGACTTGCTGGATCGTTTGCGCCAGGAGCGGGTGTTTCTGGTGTATAACGACGACGCGCCGCCGCAAATGCCGATTTTCCAGCGCAGCAAGTTCGGAAATGGTTTGGAGGCCGCCCCGGATTGCGCCGAACTCGCATCTCGTCTGCTCGGTGAATTGAATTCTGATATGGCGCAAAACGTGAAAAGCGAACCCGCCTCCCACGCTAACCAAACCCGGCGGAAAAAGCAGGCAGCCTTGATGTTTGAGTAATGTTTGCACACACGGGCAAAAAATGGTCTCATTGCGCGCCTTTTTGTTGTCGTGGTGTATTTCATGAAAAAGTTGTTCGTCCTGGCGGTGATCGCGGGTCTTATTTATCAGTTCAAGCCGGAGTGGATTCCGTTTACGCAGCCTGAAGGCGCTTACTATGCTGATGGCTCTCCCAAAACGCTGCTGTTTACCTTCTCCGATTGCAAACAACCCTGCGCTAAAGTGAAAGATGACTTACAGCGCAGAGGCGCTTCTTTTGAAGAGGTAGTGGTGGACGCCAACGCGGAAAACCGCCAGTTGTGGGATAGCTTCTCTCCTTATAACTCATTCCCTCTGCTGATTGTCGGTAAAGAGCGCGCCTATGGCGATATGAGCATTGAGGTGGCGACGACGCTGGCGTTGAACTATGGCGATGGCCTGCTCACTTCAGAAGAGCGCGAATTGACGTCTTCCCACTTCAACGCAGATGGCTCCCCGAGGGTGGTGATGTATAGCGCCGATTGGTGTCCTTATTGCAAAAAGCTGCGCGGCGCATTTAGGGATGACGGCATGGCGTTCAAGGAAATTGATGTGGAGAAGGCGCGTAATAAAGAGCAGCTTATCCGTACCCTTGGCATCAGCGGCTACCCCGTGACTTATGTGGGATACCGTCGGGTGGTGGGAGATGATATCAAGGCCATAAAGAAAGCGCTCGCCAGTTATTAGTCGTCGTTATTAACACGGCAATGATTTTGGCATGTTAATAACCTGGCGTATGGATGCGCCTGCGCGGTGGCGGGCCGCGGAAGACAGAGCCTGACATGGGCAGGCCCTGTCGTTGCAGACAAATAGAAGGAAGCTATTTGTCTGCCTGATTAATAAACATCCAAGCATGAGAAAGGCCGCTACTGCGGCCTTTTTATTTCAGATTCTCCTGCAGAATATTGCAGAACAACGCCCCCTGCTCGATGGCGTCGTCCAGAGCCACATGGGTATGGGGCAGGGGATCAAACCAATGTTGAGGCATCTTACGTTTGGCGGTTTCCCTGAAGGGCGTTTTCAGCACCGCCATTGCGTAGCTTTTGATGTCCAGCGCAGAGTGAGAAAACGGACTCTCGCCGGCGAACTTCATCAGATACCAGTAGACGAACATAAAGTCATAGGACGCTGGATAACCAACGAAAACGGGTTTGCCGGGCAGTTGCTTGAGCCACAGCAGATACTGCTGCATTGCCTGTTGCGGTGGCTGCAGATCCTGGCGACAGGCTTCCCAGGCCACCTGATTCTGCTCCCACCAGGCTTGCGTATCCGGGTGGGCGGACGCTTCAGGGAGCGTCTCCAGGTTGGCGGAGAATGTCCCGACTAATTCCTTTTCCGCTGTATAGGCTGCTGAAGCGAAGCTCAGCATGGAATGCGGCCCGGGAATCGGTCCGTCCGCCTCCACATCGGTACTGACATAAATTTCTGGTTTCGCCATGAGTCACCTGTGCTAATTAAGTAAGAAATGCGTCGAAAGACTTAATCATTGGCCGCTAAATAGGGCGCAACGCCAGTGAATACCGGGCGGTAGAACACCGCCTCCGCCTGCGACAATTCCGCCAACGGGTACTTCTTGCCTTTCCGAAAGCGGGGGTTGTTAGAGTCGGTCACTTTGCCATGGCTCAGTAGCGCCTTGATCAATACTTCTATATATAGGCTACGTATGGGAATTTCATCCTGGATGAAAACCTCCATGATTGCTTCCAGCAGATATCGCTGCGCTGCACGCAGTCCTTGATACTTTAATATGTTGTGTATGCAAGGGATTCCGTCTGAGAGGATGTCGCCGCGAGAGACCTGCGCTCCCTCAAGAACTGGAGAATAGAAATAGCTCGGCTCGAGTGTGTGACGCTTTCCATTCGTTTCCGTAATGGTGGGGTGCAATAGACTTCCACCGTAGCGAGAGGTAGGGGGGACCTTTTCGAATGAAAGGCGCCCGTTAACAGGTGATATTATTTGTTTTTGTACATAAGCGTATTTGGAGGCGCGTCCAGTCAGAAAGTATTCCAGTTTGTCAGGGCAGTGATGGTGGTCTGTGTCTGGGCTCTGCTTATCCCTTGCCCCTATTTTATCGCCTTTGTATACGGTCGCTTTGTCAGTGATGAATATAGAGTCGTCAGGGAAGAGTGGAATCTTGGAGAGTTGTTCACCGGACTCGGAGTAAATAATTATTGCAGGAGACTGGGTGCGATCATCTTTGTCGCCTGTGTTTAAAATTCTGATGTGAATTGGCTCGACGCCAAAGCTGGGTGACTCTTCGAAGTTTGCGCCTTTAATAAAATGATGGAAGGCGGCCACGCCATCTTCGAGAGCAATAATTGGCTGTTCGTAATGATGCGCCTTGAAAAGAGCGTCTCCAGCTGCGACGTGTTCCCCGTCTTGTACTAACAATGTATCGCCATAACCAATTCTGACACTGGACCACGAATTCCCAGCGTCATCTCGGATATTAATTGTGCCTTTATATGAGCAGGCCACAGGCTTGTTTTCCGCTTTATTGATAATCGTGTCGAGCTCTGCAAATTGGACTCGCCCAGCGGTCTCCGCCCGAGTGGTAATATATGGTTCGTTGCGGTTTGTACGATACGTTCCACCAAATAAATAGATAGCAGCAAACTTGATAGTTTTAGATAAATGCGCGAATGTAATGTTCGTCAGTGCGGCGATATTTGTGTTGAGCGGCGACCAGCTTTGATGCGTTGGAGACTCTCCACAACAGACTTGGCAGACGCCTGCTTCTGATTGGCAAGTTAGCGGGGAGCGCACAACAATGCCGGGAACCTGATGGGCGAATATCTGATCAAGATGACGTGGTCTGATGACTTTATTGGCGCCTAGGATAACCTGACCAGTTGTTGGCGATATGACGGGTTGAGACGTTACTCGCCCTATAAAAGCCGCGTTATTTGCAATCTCTGAATCAAATAGAGGTATGGGGAAGCCAACTTCGGCGTTGCAGTCTTCGATATGCGTGACTAGTGATGGGTTGATTTGAGTCAGGTTGTGAAACTGCTTTGCAGCATTGTGCTCCTTTCGCATATTCGCTTTCATTACCTGGCGATAATTCCCTGCTTCAAGCAAAATCTCAATTGGACTGAGCCCACTCGCTTTATTGCTTGGAAAGTTTATTTCTAGGTATTCGGATTGGTGAGTAGTAACGACGCAACCACCTATCACAGGGATACGGGTTGAAGCGTACTCCTTTCCAAGTGCGCATACTTCAGTGTGCCACTGCGTCGGTGGAGTAAGGCTGAATCGTTTTAAATGAAGAGCATTTGCTTGTTTGGTTATCGTAGAGATCGTTTTGGAGAGTATATCGACATGATTGTTATAGCGATCTCTTTGGGTGAAAAGTCCTGCTTCATACTGGTCGTAGAACTCCAGCAGCTCAGACTCACTCTCCTTCCGAAGTCGCGGTAGATCCGGCAGTGTCTCCAGTTCTTTGAATGATGGAGAGATTGTGAGATGGGGGCGGTAAGTCTGCGCCAATGTGGTCAATATCTCCGCAAGCATGGGAAGGTCAAAGCTCGACTCCAGGGCCACACGGGTGAACAGCGTGTCGAGAAACAGTTTGTTGAAACAGCGGTTCAGTTCCTCTAATGAGAACCAGCGTGAGAGACTCCGGCTCGCCAAGATACGACCCACCGTTGAGAGCGTGCGGTTGCGACCGACTCTCACTTGTTGTTGTAGTGACGCCAGACCTCGATCATATCGATGCGCCGCTTCGTCAGGGTGCAGCAGGTCCAGAATTGGTTTGGCGTCATCTCTACAGGTCAGCTCGTATAAGGTGATGATATCCGCATCGTTCAGTGTGTTGTGTCCAGGAAACTTGAACTCCTTGTCAGGGTCACATGCAAACTGTTGAGCCGCATTGACTATCTGGGCGCCTGTTTGCAGATAGACCCTGACTCTGGCTCCGTATTCCACATAGTTGTCGGGGTAGTCCTGCGCCGATAACTGGATGGTCGGATCGCCAGTAAGACAAGGGATAAGGCTCAAGCTTCGCCAAGGCGAACCCGGGAAATGTATCGCTACCCGATTCTTCGACATGAGCGTCGTTAGGGTCTCAGGCAGGACAGATGAGGAGAGGGTGCGGATATTGTCCTGTACGAGGCGGGGCGTCAGAAGCGGTGCGAACACTTTGATAGCGACAGACAGGGGCAGTCCCACATGTCCTTGGCGCATAAGCGGCGAATGAACGCTGACTGCGCCTGTTTCGTTTGGATAATTCAATCCTTCGACTATCAGGGCCCGTAAGTCCGGCGCTAAATCTTTTATTGCATGCATATCGAATACCCGCTGTTGACAGATGGTCAATGAGCCGTATAATGGCGCTTATATACCTTCCATAAGTTACATATCTTCTTGTTTTCCCTGACAAAAAACCGTCAACGTTAATACTCTTTCATCCTTCTTGCAAACACTTTCCTATATGATGGCGTCTCCGTCGATGGAGTGGCGTTTATCCTTTGCTGATGCGGGTTGGCGACGGCAATTTCAGGCTTGCGTTCTATACTAGTGGCAGGACTGAAACCAAGTTTGCGAACTTTTGCAATCTGCGTTGAGGACAAAGGGATGAACGGACAAGAAAGAGTGTTGTTGGACGCCAGGCCGGGGCAGGCGGTTTATAACCGCATTACCTTGCCCTTTTACGATTCTATGGTGCTTGGCTTTTCCAATCATTTCGCTTGGCGTTGTCCATCGGCGAATCTGCTCGAACTGTATAACCGGAACCTGTCTGCGTCTCATCTGGAGATGGGCGTGGGCACCGGCTACTTTCTCGATCATTGTACTCCTGCCGTTCGGCTCGAAAAGCTGACGTTATTGGACTTGAATCCAACTTGCCTGCGTTATACCGCCGGTCGCCTCAGGCGCTATCAGCCAAGACTGTTGAGGCACAATGCGTTAGAGCCATTCCCTTTGGACTCACATCAGTTCGGCTCTGTGGGATTGAATTACTTACTGCACTGCATGCCCGGCTCGCCGGAGCAGAAGGGCGTTGTATTTGATCACGTGAAAGCCGTGTTGACGGAGGTAGGCGTCTGCTTCGGTTCGACGATCATTAATAACGGTGGGGAATCCCGGTTGGGCGGACTGTTGAAGATGCTCTACAACCGCAAAGGAATTTTCAGCAACCTGAAGGATACCGCCGACGCCTGGATCGAGCAGTTGGAAGCTAGGTTCAAGCGGGTGCAAACGCAAGAGATCGGCGCTGTTCTGCTGTTTTCCGCTAGAGACTGATCTTGTTGCGGTCACTATTTGACTGACGACAAAGAGCTAAGCAAACATGGCAATGACTTCAAAAAGAACCGGAATCATCGCGACAGTGGCCATAATCTGGCTGATCGTGACTTCTTATTTTGTATACCTCAGTCTCACCTCTGAAGCGGACTCCGACCGCCGAAGGGATATGCGAGAGTTTCAGCATGGCGTGGATTTCGTTCGCCGGGCTGACGGTAAATATGTGCTGATCTGGTCCAGCTCCGGATCGCCGCTGGATCCCAAGGAAGCGGATGGCGATGAGTGGATTCATGATGTTTATTACTCCTTCATTGACCCGAAAGATCCCCAGCTCGACCCGGTCACGCTGATCTCTGCGCCCTTGGCCCAGGAGCCCGCCAGTTCCGCCATCAATGACGATGGCCATATCATGGTCACCATGGAGG
Organism: Hahella sp. HNIBRBA332; assembly: GCF_030719035.1. Classification (NCBI taxonomy): domain Bacteria; kingdom Pseudomonadati; phylum Pseudomonadota; class Gammaproteobacteria; order Oceanospirillales; family Hahellaceae; genus Hahella; species Hahella aquimaris. The sequence continues at coordinate 3,229,006 of NZ_CP132203.1, read as the reverse complement.
ACGCCTGGAATGCGGAGAATGTTCTGGCGCAGACTTTCGGACTGTATGACAGCGACATGAGTCCGATCAAAGCCTATCAGCAGGTTGTCTATGATGGCGGGCACTCCGGCCATGTGACGGCGGCCGGTAAGCGTTTTGTGGTGTTTTATTCAGATGAGTGGGTGGATGGCGGCGGTGTCGACGACCTTGGTTCCGGCGACGACGTGATGATGGCGGTCTACGACACCCATGGCGAATTACTGCATGAACGTGATGTCGCCGTTGGCGACCGCACCCGGGACTGGTGGCCGCTGGCGGCGGGCTCCGATCGCAGGGCGCTGCTGGTGTGGCAACGCTTTGTGGACGATAAGCCCTACGCCCGCCTGATGTATCGCATGTATGATCCAGTGGGCGATAAATGGGTGAAAGGGGAGACCGAGCTGGTCAAAACCCAGGAATACTACACCTATGATGTGCAATACATCGGCGCGATTGACCGTTTTCTTGTCACTGGCGCCTACAGCAACGGCGGCGGATTCGCTTATTTGATCGCCTCCGACGGCTCCATCACCGCCAGAAACACCAGCCTGCCGCCTCTGGTGAGGGAAGCGCAGCCGGCCATTCGATCCGTAAATGGCAAACTGTTGGCGGTGTATCCCGCCGCGCCGGACCGGTTGATGGTATTGTCGCTCACCAAGACATCAATCGCGCTTGAGAAACGGATACCCGTGGACTATCGCTGGTCCTACATCGGAACCGATGGCATTTTCCTGGATGACGGCACGGTGTATTTCGTGTCTCTGTCCGCTAATGGTCCCAAACAGCTGAAAGTCAGCGTCAACCTCGATTAAACCTCTCTCCCTGGCCGACGGACTGAGCGCCGTCGGCGATCCCTGTCTATAGTAAAAGTGGCTGTGAATCATAAACCAATGAAAATTCTCTAAGGGAAGGCTCCAAAGGGAAAGGATCAAGGCTATGGCTACAAGACAGGCAAAGTCGGAGAAGGATAAATGGCGGCAGGGTTATAGATTGCGTCCCATAGGGATGCTTGCGCTGGCGTTGGCGTCAGGACTGATGGGATCTTGTGCGTTAAAGCAACAGGGCGAATGGATTCAGGAAGGGGACAAAGTTCCTGGCGCCAAAGGTAATGTGGTGGATCTGGATCAGGGCTGGACCGACGACACTCAGGCGGCGTTTTATTTCTCCTCACAAGGTTCGCGCATCATTCCTTACAAATGGTTTCTGGTGCTGGAGCGCAAGGACAGTCAGGCGCTATTCCGCGCGGATGACCATATGGAACGCATGCGCTACTTGCCCTCCACTCAGGTGGGATCATGGAATCCAGACGGCCTCCCGGTCGGCTTCGTCAAGGATATTGGGAAAAACGGCGAGCAATGGATGGGCTTTAGTTGCGCCGCCTGTCATACGGGACAAGTCAGCTATCGGGGGCAGGAGATTCGTATCGACGGCGGCCCGACCTTGGGCGATGTGCAGACTTTCAACGCCGCGCTGGTGGATGCGTTGAGCAGTACTTATCAGGACAACGCCAAGTTCGACCGTTTCGCCATCAATGTGCTGGGCGAGCCGGACACGGAGGCGAAATTCAAATTGCGCCAGGCGCTGCTGGCGCAAACAGAAGAGCTGGCCACCCGCAATTTGATCAATCACTCCGCGCCGCATCAGCCGGATTATGGGTATGGGCGGGTGGACGCCATTGGGCAGATCTTCAACCAGATCATGGTGTACTTCAACGACATGCCCAACAACGGACATCCCGCCAACGCGCCGGTCAGTTATCCGTTTCTATGGGGAACCCAGCAGTCGGATGTGGTGCAGTGGACGGGCTTTGCGCCGAATGGGCCGTTTGATTTCGGCGCGCTGATTCGCAATGCGGGCGAAGTGCTTGGCGTATATGGCCAAATCAATATTCCTGACGATAAATCGGCGTATCGTTACAAGTCCTCGTTTGACATCAAGGGATTGGGGGATCTGGAAGCCTGGGTGGCGGATTTGCGTTCGCCGGCGTGGCCAACGGAGTACCTTCCCGCCGTCAATCCGGAAGTCGCGGCCCAGGGTAAGATGCACTACGACAAATACTGCCTGAGCTGCCATCAAGTGATTCCCCGCAGTCGTGAAGCGGCGGTCTACAATGCAGTACTGACGCCTATCAACCAGGTCGGCACTGATCCGCTGGAATGGACCAATATGATGAAGTGCTATGAAGCCGGTAAATATGAAGGCCGTAAGAGCATGGGCATCGCAGGCGACCCCATTCCCGCCACGACTTCCGGGCTTGAGCCGTTGGTGAATGCGGCGGTGGGAGGGCTATTGGAGCACACGGCGGACTCTATTGAAGCAGCCTCCGTGGACTATGCCACTGAGCTGCACTCCGAGAAAGCGCGCCTGGAGAAAATCCAGGATATTCTGGAGCAGTTCAAAATCAAGCAGTCGCCATCCGTCGCCTGCGGCGATAATCTCCCGATCAGTGAGGGAACCTATAAGGCGCGGCCCTTAAACGGTATATGGGCGACGGCCCCTTATCTGCATAACGGCTCCGTGCCGAACCTGTATGAGCTGCTGCTGCCGGCGTCGCAGCGCTCCAAGAAGTTTTATCTGGGCTCGCGGGAGTTGGACGTGGTTAAAGTTGGATACATCTCCATGCCGCACATGACGCTGTCCGACGGCACGCTGATCAAAACGTTCGAATACGATACAAGCCTGAAGGGCAACGCCAACAGCGGGCATGAGTATGGCGCCAAAGACATGAAGGAGTCTGAGCGCATGGAGTTGTTGGAATACTTGAAAACGTTGTGAGGCGACGGCCGCCGAGGTGACCGGAGCGCCGTGGGGCGCTCCGGTCTCATCGAACTTTGATCAGCTCGGGAAGATTAAAGCTGTACCCGCCCATGCCAAGAGATAAACGCCTTCTGCGTCTGAGCCATAGGCTACTCCCCGCGCCGGAAAACAACGATTCCTTGCTGACGCTGGCCAGTGACATCGGCATGAGCGAACGTACGCTGACCCGCAAATTTCGCGAAGAAACCGGCCTGTCTCTGGGACAATGGCGACAACTGGCCAGGCTTGCCTGGGCCCTAGAACTACTGGCCCAAGGCGTCCCCGTCACCCAAACCGCCCTGGAGCTGAGATACGACAGCGTCAGCGCTTTTATTACGCTGTTTCGGCGTTATTTTGGGAAGACGCCGGGGCGGTATTTGAAATAAGGACAATTGAAAGTGACGTGTTCTTATTTGAAGGCGTGGTGAGGATAATGTCAGTATCTATTTGCTTTGTAGTAATTATTTACCTTTTTCTTCTTAGGGTAACTATTGTATCCGGTATTTGTTACCCATTTTCTAGATATTTCGCTGCGAAACATATGCTGGCTCTTATATTGGTCCATGTTTGGTATAGATATGAACTTTCGGTCCTCCTCGAGTAGGTAGGTTACAAACTCCTTTCTTATGTCTGGCCAAGTATTTGAATTTCTCTCGTCACTTCTTAGCCTCAATCTACGAAGGGTGGATACAGTGTCAAAATCCCTGATTGGTGTCACAAGAGCCATGTTAGGAACATAGATGTACCCACCTGTTAGGAACTCATAATGGATATGGCCGCTATGTGTGATTCGTACTCTTTGCGTATCGTAGATGGAGTCGTCAGTTGGGTCGTATGGTTCTATTAACCTGTATTTTATAAGGTCTGACAAGTGTTCGGAAGTGATTGATGAACTGACGCCGCATGAATCAAAATAGCTGAAAATATTTGTGATTGAAAAATATTCCTCTTCTCCATTTGTGGCGCTACCTTGAATGTCAATAAGTAGTCTTAGTATTGAAGGCTTTAATAATGGAGAGGTGATATTTCTTGGTGATATTAGAAAAATATTAAGTATGTACTCACTATGCTCTTGGTTAAAAAGAGTGTATGACCCATAAAGTAATGCTTTTCTTATATTCATTTCTCTTATTGTTAGTTCTTTTCCATTGGCCCAAGTCCTAATTAAGCTCTCTATTGATATGTGTGGTGAGGTTATGATTCTCTCGGCTATTCTTAACCCTCTTCTAATGTCATGGTTTGATAGCCAGCTAACCATCCTAGATACATAGTCTGTGTCTATGAAGATCTTTTCTATACAGGTCACGAAGGCAGTTAGATCAGGAATGGTTAGCTTTATACCTTTTGTTAAAGTTGTGGTGGTTAATATCTTCTTTTCTCCTTCAGAAATGGCTTTGACTTTCTTATGGAGGTAGCTAACCCTCTTTCTAAGTATTTCTTTAGATTGAGGTACTGGTAAATAAAATGCATGAGAGTCAAAGGATTGAAGAGGACCCGATTTTGAAAGCTGCCACACGGTTTTGTCCGTAATTGGACATATGATAAAAGAAGGCGAGTTTTTGTTTATTGATTGGGCGTATTGAAATACTTTTTCTTGGAATGAATTTGAAAAGTGATCGGTGTTATCAAATATTATGCAGGGCATTTTTTTGTGAGAGTTTGCTGCGGTGTTTATTAGCTTTATGGCATAGCTGTGAGGGTCTTTTTCTCTTTGCTTGATTATGTGTTCGCCAAATTTTATCTTAAATGCTTCTTTGTCAGACTTATATAAATGTTGAAGCTCTCCATGTTTCCATCTGTTATATTCATCAAAAAATATCCCTTCTAAATCTTCATATTTAGGGATTTTTTTTCCGAACAATTGAGTTTCAAGAGTGTTGACGAGGTTTTTTGACAACCATTCCTGAAGGCGTCCCTCGTCACCATCTGAGTTGCGTAAGTCAAGCTTTACAAATAAACATTTTTTCTTAAGCGATGGGCCAATTATTATCCTGAAGAAACGGTCTATGAATGTGCTTTTTCCGGAGCCTTTCCCACCAACGATTAAAACAAAGTCACTACTGCTTAGGTCTATAGATGTTTCAATCTTGTTTCTTAGCTCATCTGCGTTCCCGGAGTCAACAAGTTCTATTTTTTGTAGTAAGTTTCGTGCTATTTTTTCCAGCCCAACTTCGGCTTCTTTGCTTTCTTTTGATTCTACAAAGCATTCAGCTAGCATATCTGGATCGTTGTCTCCGGATATATCGCTAAAGAAACGCTTGAATATGAGTTCGATATCTGAAGCTAGCTTTTGTCGATGCATTAGCCGGATGCCTGACTGTAGAGTCGGAGCCTCTAGCTTTTCTGATGAGATTACTCTCAATCCTTCATGTTCTGAAATGTAAGCTTTAAATAATTGATTTCTAATGCCTTCTTTTGAGAATAAATTATAAAAAGTAACAAAGTCATTACTTATGGATGAAAAGTTTGGGAAGACTACCGCTTTGCCATCAAATGGTGGAACTCCATGATCCCTGATCGCCCAGAAGCCTACCCATTGATGCCCGTTTGTTAAGGCTGAAAATGTTACTCCAGTATTTGAACAATACGACTGCGCTTGAGTCATGCCATCTTTGGCAGCCTTGAGCACTGGGCCACTAGCCTTATAAAAGCCCATTGAATTATTTTTGGAATCTAAAATTTTTGAGGAGGAGCGTTTCGCTTCAATGACAAGGCGGTTAGTACCATTATCCTTCAAGACATAATCAGCATATCCAGATTCTAAGGATGGCTCTAAGCTGAAGTCTTTTGTGTCCCATCCAAGGATATCCCTTAATAAGCGATCTATGATTTGAAACCGGATATCTGCTTCAGTTACTGGCTCAGGCATCCCTGCAATCTCTTTTTCTAACTCCTTGAAATTTTCGTAGGCACTATCAACATCCATAGCGTCACCTTCCATTACAACTAGAAAACGCCACGTCACGAAAAAATCTACAGCAAGAGATAAGATTAAAGATGGTCCAATAAAGGCAATCTGTCCAGAAGACTTTTGGGCGTTAAAATTGCGTCTTATTCAGAATAGCTTTTTCGTATTTCCTCATTTCTTACACACTTCTTCCGTAGTTCCTGCGGATTCGCCTCTTACTATGTTTTTCACGGATCAGGAAGAACAACGTAAATAACAGAGGTAGGTGGCAGTATGAAAAGCTCTTCAAAAACAAAAAGCGGTGATGAGTATTACGATGCGCTTAGGCTGGGCGGAAGTGGTTTGGCGGCGCTGTGTTTGAGTGCAGGACTGATTTTGGCCGGTTGCGGAGGCTCTGCGGCGGTGTCCGACGGGGCGGCCAGCGATGACTCGGGAACAGTGGTAGACGAAGGCTCCTCAAGCGGTACGTCGGGCGATGCTGGAGACGCCTTCAGCGTTGATATCACCAATGCAATATTCACCGAAACCAGCGGCGACTGCGCCGATTATGACAACACGCTTGAGGCGTCCGTCACGGATATCCAGCTCGGGCTTGGTTTTGATGCGGCGGTGACTATCAGCAGCGATTCGGACAGTTGCACACTGATCTCCAACTCGATTCCCAATCACGACTTTAACGACGCCACCGCGCATTTCGCCAACAACGTGGCGGAGGTCAGTCAGAGCTTCAATATTCCCAGAAATCCGTCCTCCGCGTCTTCCACCACCTCGCTCAGTCAGCGCTTGGTGAATGGCGTGATGTTGAACGGAGTGATATTAGATCTGTTGTCTGCAGGCTGCTATAACCCTTCCAGTCCCATGGCGGATGCAGACGGCAACACCGCCATTGGGTGTCCAGACACGTCGGACTGGTTGTTGGACCCTCTGGGCACAGATAGCAAATTCGGCGCGGACGCTCATAACGCCCACACTCAGCCAGGCGGCCTGTACCATTATCATGGCAACCCCAACGCCATGTTCGACAGCAATCCCGGACCAAACGGTTCGCCGGTGATCGGTTTCGCGGCGGATGGCTTTCCTATCTACGGCAGCTATTTTCTGGACCCTGACACAGGAACGGTGCGCAAGGCCGTATCCGGCTACACCCTAAAGACGGGTTCCCGGGGAACCAAGAGTACGAGTAACCCGGGCGGCGCCTACGATGGAACCTATATTGACGACTGGGAGTTCACCAACGCCGGCGACCTTGACGCCTGTAACGGCATGACGGTGGACGGTCAGTACGGCTACTACGTGACGGATGCTTATCCCTGGGTGCTGAATTGCTTCCGAGGCGCGCCCGACAGCTCATTCTACAAATAAAGGGAGTTCGGCGATGAGTGGTTTCGGACTCGTATTCGCAACGCTGTTTGTTCTTCTGGGTGTCCCGGCGTGGGCGCACCAGGCTGGCGTCACCGATACCGCGGTTCAGATCGGAGCCAGCAAAGTGAAAGTTGTGTATACCGCGCCTGAGGCGGAACTCGCCGCCGATTCGGTCATCGCTTCCAGGAGCGAAGCGATGACGACCCTGGCTGGCGCAGGTTTTCAATTGCATAACGACGATCGCGCCTGCGCTCTGATCGACGCCCGTTCACAGACCCTGGAGCAAATCGCCTCGCGTCAGTTCGCCATGCTCTACGACTGCGGTAGCGATATCGGCGTCTTAACGGTTCGCTATCTCCTGTTGCAAAACAATGCCGAGCACAAGAATTTCGTGCGTATTGTCCTGGCTGACCGAACCGCCACGGTGGTGTTTGACAGTGAGCGCAGAACCCAGGAAATCCCCGTAGCGCAGTCCTTGCAGGCATGGAGCAAAGAGCTCACGGATGATTTCATGGGGGATATGGGCGGCGCCAGCGGCATGAGCCAGTATTCCGACTATTTTATGTTGGGTCTGGAGCACATCATCTTTGGCTTTGATCATCTTTTGTTTTTGCTGGGCCTGCTATTGCTGCCTTTGGGATGGAAACAGCTGGCTGCGCTGATCACCTCTTTTACGGTCGCGCACTCGATCACGCTGGCGGCCTCCGTGTTGAATTGGGTCAGTCCGCCGATGATGTGGGTGGAGGCGGGCATTGCGTTAAGCATTGTCTACGTGGCCCTGGAGAATCTGTGGGAGCTGCGTGGCGAACCGACGGCGAAAGCCCTGGCTACCCGTTGGAAGCGGCGTTTACTGGTGACGTTCTCGTTCGGATTGATTCACGGCTTCGGCTTTTCGTTCATACTGCGGGAAATCGGGCTCGGCGACCAAATGGCTGGGGCGCTGATGTCATTCAATGTGGGTGTGGAGACGGGGCAGATCGCTATCGTAACGGCGGCGTACGCCCTGATTTATTACGCGATGAAAGATTGGAATCTATTGCGGATGGCGCGGGTTGGATCTTTATTCGTGGCGGCGATGGGCGGTTATTGGCTGGTGGAGCGGTTAGTCGCCTAGAAAGAGCTGTATTGGCGAGACCTGTATTATCTGCCGGGAATGAGGTCCCGCCGCTGGCGGCGTCGTTCAAAATGTCTAATATTTCCACAGACTTGCTTGCATTCGTCCGGAATGGGCTTGATCAGATTTTCTGCGAGTGTTAGAACTTGACCCTGCCCACTAACGGAAAGACTTATCGCCACGCCATAAGCAAGGGATAAACTATGGTTAGCCTCGAATATCTGATGACTTCCCTGATAGTTGTGTTACTCCCTGGAACCGGTGTGTTGTACACCGTCTCCGCTGGTCTGATGGGCGGGCGGCGCGCAGCCATGTTCGCCGCTGTGGGATGCGCCGCAGGCATTATTCCGCATTTGCTGGCCAGCGCCCTGGGTTTGGCGGCGATTCTACACGCCAGCAGTCTGGCCTTTCAGGCTGTTAAATACGCCGGCGTGGCCTATTTAATGTACCTCGCCTGGGTGATGTGGAGGGAATCCGGCGTTATCGCCTTTGACGCCTCGCCGGATGAGAAAAAAGCAACAAGCTTTGCCATCAAAGCCTGCCTGATCAATATTCTTAACCCCAAGCTGTCCATCTTTTTTCTGGCGTTTCTGCCCCAGTTCGTCCCCCATGACGCCGCCTCGCCTGTTTCCCACATGCTGCTGTTAAGCGCTATTTTCATGGGGATGACGCTGGTGGTCTTCACGTTTTATGGCCTGTTCGCCAACGCCGTACGCGACTACATCGCGGGCTCCCCCAAACTGATGCAATGGACCCAGAAAACTTTCGCCGGCGCTTTCGTCGCATTAGGCGTCAAGCTCGCGACAGTGGAGCGTTGAGAGCCTCAACTCACAGGAAGTCGTCAAAAGGAGCGAGCGTGAAAAGCTTATTTAACAAACTGGCCGGATTATTCTCTAACAGAGCGTCTGAGAGTGGCCAGGGTTCTGCGCCGATCACGCAGAATGAAACCCCGCAAGAGCAGTTCTGGCAAAAAGTCTACGATGAACGGTCAGATTACTATGAGAAGCATTTTGGCGCGCTGCCGTCGGAAATTCTAAAGATCGGCCATATGTTCGGCGTCTGGCCCGGTGGCGGTCTGTATATGATTCCCGCCAACAAATTGGGTGAAGGCATGTGGGTATACACGACCTTTGGCTTCACCAATCCAGACATGCCCTCGGGCGTTGCGGCGAATAACGTGGAAGTAGAGACTGATGAGCAAGGACGTGTGGTCAGCAGCGCAGCGACGTTGACCCGAAAAGACGTGGCGGCGTCAAGCGCTGGCGTTCCCGGCTACGGATACGAGATGCTGGTAATCGCCCGGGAAAAAGCGGAGTGGCCGCTTTGGTTTCTGCAATGGACCGCCAATGCGGAGATTCTCAACGACGCGGGCATATTGGAGCGGGTCAGCAAACATGACGGCCTGACGGTGGAGGAAATTCAGGCCGGCGAGTCTGAGTTCATCAATGTCCTGATTGCAAAGGCCCAGCCTCCGCTACCGTCATCAGGAAAGCTCTCCAATGGCAATATGGAAATCCTAATCGCGACTGTCATCACCGAGGAGGAGATGCGCTGGTCCATGGAGCATGGTCGTCCTGCACTGCTGCAAAGATTGATCAAGGCTGGCGTGGGGCAGGTGAGCGATCGTCATCGGGCGAGTGTGGTGTGAGTTCTCTTTTACTCTTGATTGCTCAAATACCAGCATAGATATTCGCTTTACTCTGTATGTAATTCCGGCTGCTCAATCAGGCGTTCATAGAAAAGCGTGTCGGAATCGCGAGAGGCAAGATAGAAATTATTTTTCTCCAGCATTTTGAGCGATGCGGCGTTGTCCCTGGCGACGCCGCAGCTTATTTTAGCGACGCCTTTGTTATTCCTCGCCCAACCAATAATGCCTTCCATGAGTTCTGTTCCCAGCCCTTGCGACCAATATGACTCGCCTAAAATGTAGCCCAGGCGCAACTCGGTGAGCTCCAAAGGGAGAGGGATCGGATGGAGAAACACGAATCCGACGACGTCGGAAGACATAATTTCCTTCACGACAAACACAGGCGATTCGGCTAACCGGTCATCCAGCCATGACTTGGCGTCCTGCCGATTGACGATGCGGCGCCAGTCGTCAGGTGCGAAGCGCGTTGTGTTCGGTGTGACAATCCTCACTATGTCGCGATAAAGATCATCGCCGTCGCCTGTGGAGGTAACGCAGCGGAGGTTGTATACGTAAAGTCTTGGTGTTCTGAATCCACATCGGTACATAGCGGTATAGGGCTCTCTCGCCTGGCGTAAACGGGCAACTTATGATGACGCTCTATCCTAGAGAACGGGAATGGGGTGGAGTAGAGCGGATATAGGCATTAAATCGGCTGATTTTGGGATTGCCGGCGCTGGCGTTCATCACTGCCATTCCCATTTCTGACTACACTAAGTCTGTAGGCTGACGGACGCGGCCTCCTAGGTTTGAGGATTAAACGAGCGCATCTGCAATGTTATTCAAGCGACAACAAGAACAAAGTTTATCGACTCCGTTTAAAGCGCTGTTATCTCTCTTTGCGCTGGGATGCATGGTGTTTGCGTCCAGAGGCGTCCAAGCCAAAACGGCGCAAGAGTGGGTGGAGACGGAGTTCACTCCCTCGACCCTCAGTCGGGAGCAACAACTCAAGGAAATGAAGTGGTTTCATAAAGCCTCCGAGCCGTTTCGGGGGATGACGATTTATGTGGTGTCGGAGCCCATCGATACTCACTGGTACGAAGCCGATACGCTCGCCAAAGCCTTCGAAGATATTACCGGCATTCGCGTCGTGCATGAAATTACGGGCGAAGATGATGTGGTGCGCAAGCTGCTGGCGCAAATCGAGACGCAACACAATATCTACGATGGGTTTATCAGCGATTCTGACTTGATTGGCGGCCATTTCCGCAGCGGCGCTGTGGTGGCGTTGTCGGATTATATGCAGGGGGAAGGTAAAGACGTCACATTGCCGACGCTGGATATAGCGGACTTCTTTGGCCTGTCTTTCACGACCGGGCCTGATGGGAAAGTCTACCAATTGCCTGACCAGCAATTTCCCAGCGTGTATTGGTATCGCCATGACTGGTTCAGCCGCAAGGACTTAAAGGTCCGTTTCCGCAAACTCTATGGCTATGAGCTGGACGTGCCGATGAATTGGTCCGCCTACGAGGACATTGCGGAATTTTTCACCGTGCATGTGCGGGAGCTGGACGGCCATCGTATATGGGGGCACATGGATTACGGCAAAACCGACCCTTCCCTGGGGTGGCGCATTTCCGACGCCTGGCTGGCGATGGCGGGCATGGGCGACAAAGGGCTGCCCAACGGCCTGCCGGTGGACGATTGGGGCATTCGGGTGGAGAACTGTCGCCCGGTCGGCGCCAGCGTGCGTCGCGGCGGCGCGCTGGACAGTCCTGCGGCCATTTATGGCATTCGTAAATTTCTCGACTGGTTCCGGCTGGCGCCGCCAGAGGCCCTCCACGTGACGGATAAGGTGATGGGGGAATGGGTCGGCTCTGGCCTGATCGCGCAGCAAGTATTCTGGTACACTGCCTATCTTGCGCAAATCACCCAACCGGGACTGCCGGTGGTCAACGCCGATGGCACGCCCAAGTGGCGTATTGCGCCATCGCCGTTGGGAGCATATTGGCGGGAGGGGATGAAGTCCGGCTATCAGGACGCCGGGTCCTGGACCTTTCTGAAGAACACGCCGGAAAAGCGCCGCAAAGCAGCCTGGTTATATGCGCAGTTCACGGTGTCCAAGACAGTCTCCCTGAAGAAGACAATGGTGGGACTCACGCCTATTCGGTTATCCGACATCAACTCCCAGGCGATGACGGACCGCGCGCCTTATCTGGGAGGATTGGTGGAATTCTATCGCTCCAACGCCCGTTACTATTGGACTCCGACAGGAACCAACGTGCCCAGTTACCCTAAACTTTCTCCCCTGTGGTGGAAATATATGACCCGCGCGCTCAACGGAACGCAGCCGGTAGAGGACGTCATGCATGACCTGGCGCACGCCATGGATGAAGAACTGGCGGCGATCGGCCGGGAAGAACCCGGTCCCTGCGCGCCCCGCCTCAATCCCCAGTCCTCCAGAGAATACTGGCTCAACCAACCCGGCTCCCCCAAACCCGAGCTTAATGAACGCCCGCCGGGGAAGACCTTGAGTTATGAGGAGGCGTTAAAGGCGTGGCATTGAAAGGGTATCAGTTCTCGAGCTACCTATTACTTTATTTTCTGTTTTTAACTCTGATTAAACCTCACTATATGGCAAAATATGCTTAAGTCTATTTTTAATTTACTTATAAGGTGTATGTTGACGGATGAGCCTGCTTAGTTATAAAAAATCAATAAAGATAAGTGTGGTTGCTATTTCGGTCCTCTCTATTCTTTTCCTGTTACCAGGCATATTGCATGGGAATATTTATAAGTCAGCTTTTTGGGGCGGCATATTATTATCTTGGTGGGGTGTTTACTACTTACTAAAGTCTGATAAGAAGGCATCCTTCTGGGCATCTCTTCTCTTGGTGTTTGTTTTTTGGATTCCTCTATTTTGGCGAACATACGAAAGAGTTAAATTTATTATTGATAATGGAGGAATGGAAAGGGCAGATGGTTATGGTTCGCCTATGGCTTTTTTAATTGGGTTAGTTACTGAGCAATTCTTTTTCATTCCCCTTACGCTGAGTGCAGTGCTGGGAGTGATAGTTGCAGTTGAAGTGGTGAAGTCTAAGGTTGGAAAATAATACACACATATATTAGAGCGATGTCATAATACGTTTAATGCAGGGAACTGGCCGCCTTATTGTTTGTTATTTGATTGAGTTTAATTTAATAACATCCAAAACCGGCCCCAAAGGCAGTGCCAGCAACAGTAGGGCATAGACCGAGAGTGCTGCAATAAACGCGGCGAAGTTCAGCAACTTTTGTTTTAGAGGGGCTTTCTGCATCTGGCTTTCCTCGCGCAGAGGAAAAACTTTCTTATCCAGGTTGAATACAGCATATAAGCCCAGGATGGAGAAGGCCGCCAATACCGACACTGACAGCCACTGCTGAAACAGACTGACGACGACCGCAGTGGTGATGCAGGCCTCGAACAGCATGAGTCCGGCGGAGTGGAAAAAGCGATATCTGGCGAAACTCTTGTGGCAGTTGTTGCAATACAGCGGCGCGCCGATCACGCCGGAGTGTTTGTCCCATATTTCCAGGCTGTTTTCGCCACAGCTGGGGCAGTCGGCATATTTAAGCATCTGGTTTGACTTCTTGGTTGGCGAAGTGTGCGATGCGCCGCATCATTTAGGATTTGTCTTAAGAATGCAAAAAATCCAGATGTGCGTACTCCACGGAGCAGTTCTCGGCTTGATGCTCTGTTCTTTACGCAGCTAGAATCCTTCCCCTGAATTCACTCATCAAGGGTTTATGGATATGCAGCAGTCCTCGTCCGCCGCAACCAACGACGGTCATCGCACACATGAAGCACACGCCAAGAAAGAGGGGAGCGGCATCAAGGAGTCCAGTTTCTGGATCAGCCAGATATTCATGATTTTGGCGACGGTGCTTGGCGTATATCTGGCGGCGCAGGAAGGATTGAACCAGGCGATTATTTTTGACGACCTGACTTCCCGGCAAAATAACTATTATTTGCGCAACTCCCTGGCCAGCGAGCTGCAAAGCAACCTGATCCAGGCCAGGGATTATGCAGAGTTCGTTAAATCACCTCCCAGTCGCAGCGCCATCAAGATGTTTCCGCTGAAACTGGATTTATTCGTTTGGGAAAGCATGCGTTATTCTCCCTCGGCGCTGGAGACGCCCAGCCAGTTTATTCTGGAGATTCAACGCTATTATCGGGAAATAGAAGACATTCGCGGCAAGATCGAGAGCAGCGCCTACGCCCCTCACTACGGCGCAGAAGAAATGAAAAAACGTACGGAGCGAATGGAAAAAGAGGTGCTGCCCAAGTTGCTCGCCAATATAGATACGTTGAGACGTTATTTAAAAGAACATAATGTGCCAGTGGACTAGCTCTTTGCTGTCGCGTTGCGGGCGTTATTTATGCCGGGTCTCCGACATCACCCAAAGGGAAATGCCGTTGCTGACGCTTCTGCAGAAAGCCAGCACCGGCTTTTCACAATGCTCCATGATATCGATAAATGAGCTGATTTGAGTTTGTTCGTCCGTATTTCTATGCGAGGGAACGCTGTGATAAGACAGTCCGAGGGCGTCAGCCCCGCGGCGTAAAGATTCTGATTCCGCCTCCCGGTCGGGCTCGTTATTGACGATTGAGCGCACGCCCAGTTGGGCTGCGGCCTCCAGCTCGTCGCTCGACAGGCTGGAGGTGACGTAAAAATCAATTGCTAATCTGGTAATCGACACTGTTTATCGCCTTCTAATCGTAATAGACGCCAATCCCTGATATAGGACTCTTTGTGGGGTTCTGCGCAAAGCATCTGGTTTGGCCAGCGCTTACGCAGACCCTTTAGTTGTTGTTCTTCTTCACCTTAATTCTCTGCGCTTTAACGGATTGCGCACCGGTCAAGTCGCCTTCAATTTCCACAAACGCGCCCACCTTGAGTCCGTTTTGCGAACCGGAGGCGTCTGTAATGTCCACGGCGACACCGAGAATGGTCAGCACTTCGCCGGAGACGGCCGTTACAGGACCTTCCACAGTGACAGAATCGTCCGCACGCAGACGTTCAATGCGGGACGCGGTCAATGGCGTTGTTCCGCTCGCCGCCCTAATGGACAGTCTGTCGCCGTTGCGAATGTCATCCAGACCGAAGTAGAGCTGGTGTGCTTCGCTACGGTCATCGAAGGCGGTCAGTTCATTGATGCTGAACGTAACGCCGAGGACGACGACCTGTTTGTCGGTTTCGCTGACGGAATCCACTGCGGCTTCGACATGAATGTCATTGGCTTTCTTGAAGGTAATCGTTTGCGCCTGTAGTACGCCGTCCGCATCAATCGGCCCTTCCGCTTCAATACGGACACCGTCCGCCAAATCCTGCTTCTGGCCTCTTTTGAATTTGGCGTCGGCGGCGTTGACGGGCTGACCGCTCAGGTTGAAGTTTTGCTGCGACGCAAAGTCAGTGATGATGCCTTCATACTCCAGTCTGACGCCGCTTGCGGACATATCGGCGCGGGCTTTCATTTTGACCTTGGCGGCAATGACGCCGCTGTCTTCAAAGAAGCGCCCATTGACTCTCACGTATTGGCCAGCTTCCGGTTGTCCGTTGGAGAAGCCCTGCAGATCCGCCATGCTGTAATCCACGCTCAAATCGCCTATGACGAACGTGCGGTTCGGCGTATCCACGCTGCTGATGACGGCGTTCACCGCTACCTGCTCGCCATCGCTGTGGGCGTCCGCGACTTTCTCTATGCGGGTGGCTACGACCCCCGTTGCGTTGGTTAAACCACTGATCGCCACTACCTGGCCAATCGCGAGGTCGCTGAAGCTGAGGTTTTCAAATACAGCGCTGTCGGGAATTATTGCCGTTTGCCCCAGTACTTTAATCTCGGCGTTATAGTCGTCAACGTAACTCACCACGGAGATCGGGCCGAATAAGGTTTGCTCAAAACTGACGCGATGAGCGTCGCCAGTGGCTTCGTCAGCATCCAACGCGCCCTCGACAAGCACTACCATACCCACTTTGAGTGCGCTTTCTGAATAGCCGCTGACGCTATCGATGACGATGTCCGCTGAATCAGTCTCGTACTCCACACCATTGACGAATACGCTGCCGAAGCCGCTGACTTCGCCCCGTGCAGCCACTGGCGCGCCAGTGCCTTCGATGCCGCCGTCAGAGGACGCGCCGCCGGAGCAGGCTGAGAGCAGGCTGGTCGTCAATACCAGCGCCGTCAGGGCGTATATGAATCTGCTCATGGCTGCTCCTCGCGAGTTAAGGACTGCTCGAAATAGTATACGCCTATTCCTGCGCGAAATTTCCCGCTGCCCTGGAGCTTGGCATTGACGCCTCTGTCGTACCCGGATAACCACCGGTTTATGCGTTGCAAAATTTCTTCCACCTCTTCTTTACTGCGTCCGCGTATCGCTTCCAGACACTCCATGGGAATATCGTTGTACGCCACGGTGCGTTGGACGCGCGCTTCAGTGCGGTCCGTCTCCAGATTGTGATCTATGGTGCGAAGCAGGTCCGCGACCGCAGTACTCATAATCCTTAGTTTCTCTTTTAAGTCAGTTTGCGGCACATAGCCTTCCACTTTCAGCGCAACCCGTTTGCCCGCCGCTTCTCCCTGACCGCTGATCTCCACGGAATCCAGCCTGATCAGTTCGTCCAGGACCGCGCGAACCGGCACATCGCCGCCGTATAGGCGTACTAACTCGCTGAAACTGTTGTCACCCTCATCCAGGGGGAGGGGGAGTGGCGCGCCATGCTCGTCCTGAAAGCGGATGTCTCTGATCCAGCCGTTGACGACCCTGGAGCTTCTGTTGGCGCTTTGCGCCTCGCCGGTTTCAATGGGATTGGGCAGCTTCTCCAGTCTGGCGATTTCTTTGCGGTTTATGCCGGTCAATACGGACACTCTGGAGAGGCTCTGCTTGCGGTTAGGGAGGGAAAATTCCTCTGTGGCGGCGTCTATATAGGCGCGCTTCGCGATCTCGGCGAATTCGTTGTACGACATGCCGCGCCGCAACAGCAGCGCAGCCAGGGGTCGCAGTAATTTGTAAATGGCGGCGTATAGCGCCTGACTTAATGCCTGGTTCATGATTTGGGATATTATCGCCAAACTGTTAGTAAAAATGTGAACTGGTTCACAAAACGATATCTGTGTTTGGGCTTATTATCCCAAAAGAACACAACCAACCCATAGGAGTAGATGTCATGAATCGTTGGATTGCCATAGCGTTCACGTTGCTAATCGCCTCATGCGGCGGCGGAGGCGGCGGCTCCGGCAGCGATGACAATTCCGCTGCGGACGCCAAGGTGGGCTTGATCCTCACGGACGCACCCAGCGGCGATTATACAAGAGCCATGATTACTTTCACGAAAGTCGAGCTGGTAGGCGAGCAGGGCAAGGTGACCCTGTTCAGCGGCGAAGAGACTTTCGACTTATTGAGTCTTCCCGACTTTTACGAATTTCTGGACACCACCGACGTGCCTGCTGGCCAATACAGCTCTTTGCGCATTACCACGTCAGACGTGAATCTGTATGAAGACGATGGCGCGGGCGGTGAAACCGAAGTGCCTTCCAAGCTGCCTTCCAAAGTTATAAAAGTGGTTAACCAGGGCGGCTTCACCGTCACGCCTGGCGCTGTTCTGTTCATTGAAATCGATTTTGATATGAACAAAGCCCTCAAGTTCACAACCACAGGCCAGGGCAAAGTGATTATTCGCCCTGTCGTGTTCGCCAACATCCGCTCCGAGATCCCCAGCAACAAGTTCGTGCGGGTTCACGGCGACATTGAGAGCGTGGGCGACAACGCCTTCAGTCTGTGCCGTACTCAGTTCGTTACGGACACAAACTCCACCCCAGCCGCCAGTTCCGAGGAGTGCATGCGCGTGAGGATGGACGAGGACACCGGTATCTTCGCCAGCAACGGTCTTCCTGCTGATGCGTCCTCCCTGGTTGAAGGCGATGAGGTGACGGTCATTGGCCGCCTGGTTCGGACCGTCACCACGTCGCCCGATATTGACGACGCGAACCTTCCGGAAGAAGGCTACTGCATTGTCTGGTATCTGGATCGTAGCGTAGAAGAGCAGCCCGCTGCGCAGCTGTGCTCAACAGTTGCCGCCGTGCCTGAGGGAGCGGTTCTGGTTAACAGCCAAGGCGTCGTCGACGCTCATATCTTCGCTATCAATGCGTTGACCATCGAAGAAGGCCCGTTGACTGCATTCAGACGCTACTCCGGTGAAGCGGCGTCCACTGTAGACGTGGATACCAGTCGCTTTGACGTCGCTCTGGATGAAGGGCAGGGCATCGCCACGGACAGCCCCATCGCCGTGCAATTGTTCCCGAAAACCCGCGTATTCAACGATGCGGGAACCGAATTGTCTCAGGCGGATATCCAAGTGGGTCTGAACGCTTTGATTGATGCGGTATTGGTGCTGCCGACCGGAGAGGATAATTACCTGCGTTCGCCTTTCCTGGTGCTGAGCGAGAACGACGAAGAAGCAGGCGTCAGCGGAGAGCTGCTGTCAGTGGATGGCGATAACCTCCGCCTGACAGTAAGCGGCGACGCTGGCGATCAGTGTGTTGACGCCGCCGGCGCCAATATCTATCTGGTCGTCACCTCTGGTGATGAGACCACCAATATGTCCGCTGCATTTAGCGACCTGGCGGCGGGGGACACGTTGAATATCTTCGGAGAAGAAGATATTGCGGACGGTTGCTTCAACGCAGAGACAATTTTTATCTATTAAGGATAAATGATTGTTCAAAGGGCGCTGACGTCAGCGTCCCGTTTATAACAGCGCCGGCGAACAGGGAGCTTCTGTTCGCCGGCGCCGTGTTTACAGCAGCTCCCAGTCCCCCCGCACCAGACGGAAACACTGTCCCTGCTCCGGTAGATAGACATCCTCGCGCTGATATATCAAGTCGCCCAAGCGGGCTTTTTCCTGTTCCAGGACTTGATACAGGCATATCAGACTACCGGGTTTGAAAGCCAGGTCATGATAGGCCTCCCAACTGCCGTGAAAATCATGCCGGTCTCTTTTAATCGAGCGGCATTCGAGAAATATCAAATCCGCTTCTCCAGCCAGACGTAAGGGCGCTTCCAACAACACGCCTTCACCGTTGAAGAACAGAGCGCCGTTAGGCCCGGACAGCAATAAGGCGCGATTGGGTGCGGCATGCTGGGTCATGGCGGTGGACAGATTCCAGGGGCCAATAGCGAGCCCTTTATCGGACTGCTTCCAGCGCAGCAGGAAACAGAGCCGTTGCTCAGGCCAGATAGCGTAATTCAGCAGATTTTGCAGCAGAGGGCGATAACCGTGGGGCGTAATCAGCAATAAAGGCTTGGTGCGTCCCTTGGCGTGCATCCAATTTACCAGGGTAATAAGGCCGGCGGCGTGATCTGGGCCGCAATGGCTCAGCAGAATGGCGTCGATATCCTCGATGGCGGTATCTCGCCGCCATAAGGCCTGGGGCACGCTGGGGCCACAGCCTATCAACATTTGAAAACGCTCTTCCGTGACGAGCAGTGATGAGTTTACCCGGGCGCGGTCGTAAGCTTCTCCGCTCCCCAACACTTCAATGTGCATAGCTTTCCTCATAAATCCTGGGGCCTGGACGGAATGTCTATATTCCATTCATTCCAACGGCTGCAATGACGGCGTCGAATATCCTGGGCTTCGCCGACGCGTGCTCATTGTAACCAAATACAACGGCGTCAGGGCAACTCCTGTCAGGTTGCAAAGTGGATCAGGCGTTGTAAGTTAATTTATTGAATTTAAAAAAAGATACCGAACGGCGGCGCGAGGCCGCCGTGGGGGAGATCAGGTTTGCGGCGCGGAGTCTCCCGGGGCGCCGGCGAACTTGTTGATTAAAGGATTGGCGTACATTTCCAGAATGTAGCGTTGCAGCAGGTTAGGGTAACCGCCGACCCGATCGGAGAACTCTGAGGCTTTTTGCCCCATCTCATCCCGGTCCAGGTTATCCCAAGCCTGTCTAGCCTGTCCCGCCAGCTCCTGCAGACGATGCAGTGATTCTTCCTGTAGGTGAGCGAAAGACTCGCTCAGCGTCTTCAACTGCTCAAACGCCAGAATGTTGGAGGGGAAGAGCTTGTAATTTCGGGTGATCTGCCGGTCGATCGCGGCGGCCACTTCTTCCGCATCTTCAAAATCCTGTTGCAATGGCTCGCCAAAGGCGATGTGCACGCGACCTTTTGGGCAGGAAATGCCGCGAATGATGCTGGCGATGTCCTCGCCTTCGCCCTTCACATACTCGGACTGCTCCCGCGCCTGCAGCTCTTTCGCTTTGAGCAGATCACAGGGGTCGTATTCATAGGAAATGGACACCGGCACGATATTCATGCGTTTGATGGTGTCGGCGAAGGCCATGCCTTGCTTGCGCCCATAAATATTGAGCATCTTGATGATGGCCGGATCGGTTTTATCCAGGCCATTCTTTGCCCTGCCTTCCCGCTGTGCAATCCAGATGGAGCGATTTTGGGAAAGCGTATGATCAATGTAAGCGGAAAGCTGGGTTAACGCCTGCAACTTGGCCTTGTGCCCTTCCACCGAACGCTTCACGATAAAGCTGCGGTTCAGGCGCATGATGTCGGAAACCAGAGGGTTCGACAGCAGGTTGTCGCCGATGGCGATTTCCACAAGCTCGCGGCCGGATTGATACAGCGCGAAGTTAACCAGCGCTGGATCCATGGCGATATCGCGATGGTTGCTGATAAACAGAAACGCGCGATCTTTGGGAAGCTTGTCCAGACCTTCGTACGTGAAGCCGGAGGTGGTTTTCCTGACGGTGTTGATCATGAACCCCGCCACCATATTCTGAACGTCGTGTATCGTGTTGATTCTGCGCAGATTGTGCTGCAGATTGCGTCTTACCATGAACGAGGTGAGACTGCGGCAGTATTTGGATAACCTGGGAAACTTGTAATGTTCTATGGCCCGGACGAGTTGCTCGTCATGGCGCAGCCGCGAGATCACCTGAGGAACTTCATCATCCCGATAGGGACGAATATCATCAAATGTACTCATGAATTATATTTATGCTCATGCTAATTGGACGCGCCAGTGTCTCATTAATGTTACAGTCGGTCCATTACAAAATGTATGTGAAACGCTGCGAAAATGAGCGCTAAGCGCTTGTTTCTTTAAAATATTCCGCCCACTTTTTATCCGCTTCGTCACCGAACAGAATCCGGCAGGCTTCCTGCAAACCTTGGGCGCTTTTTATTTTATCACGCCGCACCACCAAAGATATTTTCGATCTTCGGCGTAGAAAGTCATCCAGTCTGGTCACCATTTCCCGGCGCGCCGCCTGTTCAATCTCGCAGCGCAGGTACTCTGCGTTTTCTATCAGTAGCTCCGCTTGCCTGGGATCTGCGCGAATGGTTTCCAACAGGTCAAAGGCGTGGGCGGCGTAACGCCGCCACAACCGGATAGACAGTTTCTCCGAAGAGGACGGCGGCGTCAGGCTGTCGAGATCCATGAGTCGAGCCTGATGCATGAACTCCTCTTTCACTTGGTTGGGAGGCTCCCCGTACCAGATTTTATCGGGGTAGGGCGGATACATCCCAAGCGCGGCGGCGGTCTGGCAGATCTCATCTCCCACATTCAGACAATCTGTGAGCTTGCCACCGAAGATACTGATGTGGCGGGTCTCAGCATTGACCTCAATCACGTGTTTGCGCGACAACTGCAGCCAATCCGTTTTGGCGCCATTGTCGCCTTGCACCGCCAGCGGCCGAACGCCGCATCGTTCGGCCACCACATCGCTTTCCGTTAAAGGTTGCGGCAGGCGCAGGCGCGCATTGATATTGTCCAGCACAAACTTGCGGTCTTCCGGCGTCACTGTCGCATAGGGGGATTCCATACGCGTGTCCGTTGTGCCGATGCAGGTTTTCGGCCCCATGGGGATGACGAAAAACAGACGACCGTCATCGGCGAAAAATGTCAGCACTCGCTTGTTTTCCGTAATGCGGTCGACAATAAGGTGTATGCCTTTGGAAAAGGCGTGCCGATATTTGGTCGTCTGTCCGGTCAGTCGATTGTGCTCATCGACGAAGGGACCGCAGGCGTTGATCAACAATCCTGCGCGGATTTGAAATTCTTCCCCGGAGATATTATCCCGGGCATTGATGGTCCAGATGCGGTCCGCCCATTGCGCGCTGATGGATTCCACGTAATTGGCGGCGATACAACCGTAATCCATGGCGCGACGAATGAAGTTGAAGACGAAGCGGGCGTCGTTGTCATGCAGAAACGCGTCGGAATATTCGAAACCGCCCGTGCAGCCCTCCGTGTTGACAATTGGCTCTTCACGACCGATCCGCTCCGGCGTCAGATAGTGGGGGAAGCGCGTGAATCCGTTACCCATAAACCAATACAGTACACCGCCCAGATAGAGAAACCAGGGCGGATAACGAAATCCTTTTTTAATCGTGGTGAAGAAGCGGATTTCCTGCACCGTGGAGGGATAGCTGCGCATTAACTTGTTGCGCGACATACAGAGTTTGCGCACCAGACCGAACTCGTAGGTTTCCATGTACTTGATGCCGCCCCAGGCCAGGTTGGAGGATTCCTGACTGGTGAAGCCGGCGAAGTCGCCCCGATCTATGAGGGCTACTTTCAATCCCCGTGCGGACATGGCGGCGGCGGAGACCGCGCCATTGACACCGCCGCCAATCACCAGGGCATCGAAACTGAAGCGGCGGAGCTTGCTGAGATTATTGTCTCTGAGCTGCATGAAAACCGGGTACCTCTGATTAGGAAAGGCGACGGCTGTGTTTATCTTTTATCCAGTATTGCAGGCAAGGGCGGATTTCGCGAATTCCCCTAGTCCTGCGCCAGCCTGGAAACCAGGAAGTCCACCGCCGCTTTGACTTTGGGAACCGCGTATTTGGGGCGCTGATATAGAAGATAAATGCCGAGTTGCGTAGCGCGACTGACGTGCAGAGGGTAATCCAGCTCCAGGATGTGAAACCCGGCTGGAAGAGCGCCTGACCTAAGCGCCCAATTCGGCATCATCGCCAGTCCTTTGCCCTCACTGGCCCACTGCCGCAGTAATCGAGGAGAACTGGTGATCAGCGCCGGACGTATATCCACCTGCCGCCAGCGACCATTGATATTGGCCTGCCAGTAAAGCACTTGCTCGGAAGTGCGGAAGAAAATCGCCCTGTGTTCGCTTAAGTCCTCTATTTGGCGCGGTGTTCCGTAACGACTCAGATAGGCGTCGGAGGCGGCCAGGGAGAAGTTGTTGTCATCAATGTATTTGGCCACCACCCGTTCATCTGGAATCTGGCCGGCGCGTACGGCGATGTCCACGGTATCCCGCATGATGTCGACCACCTTATCCGTCAAGTCGATATCAATGATGATTTCGGGATAAAGCGCCTCGAACTCAGGCAGAATGGGCACGATCCGGCTCTCTCCGTAAGAGGGGCTGCAGCTGATGCGCAAGACGCCGGAAGGGGTGCTGCGGTAATTGGCGATGAGTTCATCTGCGTTATCCAGGCTGCGCAATATCTGGCTGCAATGCTGGAGATAGATCTCGCCGATTTCCGTGAGCTTCACCACCCGGGTGGTGCGGTGTAGTAAACGTGCGCCCAGCTCTTCCTCCAATGCCTGAATCTGGCGGGTGACGCTGGATACGGGGATGTCAAAGTATCGAGCGGTATCGCTGAAACTACCGGTTTTCCCCACGTGATCGAAAAAACGTAGCGCTCTGAGTTTATCCATTTTGCGTCTATTTTTGCTGAAATAACAAAAGTTATTTGAAATTTAGCATATTTATCTTTTGATTTGGCAAAAATAAACTGGCTCAAGAATTTTTGATTGATGAATCACCTGAATTAAGGAGCGCGACATGAGCTACAAAGCAGTCAAGTTGGTGAAGAGACCTGAAACCGACATCACGCCGGATTGTTTCGAGCTGGTGGAGCTCGACATTCCCGCGTTGGAACCTGGGCAAATTCTGGTTAAGCAGTCGCATATGTCGCTGGATCCAGCGATGCGCGGATGGATGAGCGCAGCGACTGACAGCTATATTCCGCCAGTAGGTTTGGGCGACATCATGCGCTCCAGTGGCGTCGGGGAAGTCGTGGAGTCCAGAAACGACAAATTCCCGGTGGGCGCTAAAGTGGCGGGCATGTTCGGATGGCGGGAATATTTGGTCAGCGGCGGCGAAGGCGTTTCCATCATGCCGCAAGAACTGCCAGCGGAAGCGATACTCTCCGTGCTGGCGTTGCCCGGAGTAACCGCCTACCACGGTTTGATGGAAGTGGCGAAGCCCAAGGCTGGTGAAACGTTGCTGGTTTCGGGCGCTGCGGGCTCAGTGGGCTCTCTGGTCGGTCAGATCGCCAAGGCTGAAGGGCTGCGGGTCATCGGCGTCGCTGGTTCGGAAGAAAAATGCCGCTGGCTGGTAGAGGAATTAGGCTTCGACGTCGCTATCAATTACAAGACGGAAGATCTGGCTCAGGCGGTGAAAGCGGCGGCGCCAAATGGTATCGACATTTATTTCGAAAATACCGGCGGCCCTATTCAACATGTCGCCATGGCCAATATGAACGCGTTTGGACGTATCGTGGTGTGTGGCGTTATTGCCGATTACAACGCTGCGACGCCTGCGCCAGCGCCGAGTTGGACGCAGATTGTGAAGAAGCGTCTCAGCATTCAGGGGTTCACCATGCCGGATCATATGCATCGCTTCGGCGAGCTGTCGCAAAAAGTCGGCGCTTATCTGCTGGCGGGAAAAATCAAATATCGCACTCACGAACTGAAAGGGCTGGAAAGCGCAATAGATGGCATCAATCTGCTGTTTACCGGCGCCAATGAAGGCAAGTTGTTAGTGCGCCTGTAATCGCGGCGGTAATCATAACCCTCATCGTTCCATTTCTCTGTTATGCGGCCGTGGATACTGCGGCCGCTGCGGAGAGATGTAAATTTTATGTAAATACTTCCCTCGTTCTTTTTACAAACTCATGTCTGATGTCATCCGGCCTGCAATCGTATTCTGACTCCAACGCAACAACATTGCCTGAAGGAGCCCGAATATGAACCATGCATCCCGTCCTAATCAGATCTCATCAACACTTTCTGTAGGCTATCGTGGCCGTCCGTCATACCGTAAAACCCTACTGGCGACGGCGATGCTTGCCTGCTGTGGCTTTTCCGGATGGGCATGGAGCACGGAAATCCAGTCTGATAACGCCCAACCCGTTACGCAGGCAGCAACCAAACCGGCAATCGCCCCGCGTATTCAATTGGCTATTTTGCTGGATACGAGCAGCAGCATGGACGGCCTGATCAATCAGACGCGCAATCAGCTGTGGAAGATGGTGGATGAGTTCTCCAAGGCCAAGAAAAATGGCGTCACGCCAATACTGGAAGTGGCGGTGTACGAATACGGCAACGATGGGCTTTCTTCCCAAAACGGCTACATTCGCCAGGTCACCGGGCTGACCAGAGAACTGGACCGCGTGTCGGAGGCATTGTTTTCTCTCACTACCAATGGCGGCGACGAGTTCTGTGGTTATGTGATCAACGCCTCTGTGAAAGAGCTGCAATGGAGTCAATCATCCAATGATATCCGCGCCATCTTTATCGCAGGCAACGAACCTTTCACGCAAGGCCCGGTTTCCTTCAGGGAGGCGATTGCTCAAGCCAAACAGAAAGATATCACCGTCAATACTATTTTCGCTGGCGCCTATAACGAAGGCGGCGAAAGCGGTTGGAGGCAGGGCGCGCAGCTGGCGGGCGGCAATTACATGAGCATCGATCAGGATCAAAAGATAGCCCAAATTGAGGCGCCTCAAGATAAAGAAATCGCCGCTTTGAACGCCAAGTTGAATGAGACCTATGTGCCCTATGGCGCGGGGGGCGCGGCTGCGTCCAAGCGTCAATACGAGCAGGATGCGAATAGCCAGAATGTCTCACTCGGATTGCTGGCGCAAAGAGCCAAGTCCAAAGCTTCCGTTGCCTACGATAACTCAAGCTGGGATTTAGTGGACGCCTACGAAGCCGGGGATGTGGCATTGGAGGAAGTGGCTCCGGAAGCATTGCCGGAGCCCATGGTAAGCATGAGTAAAAAGGAAAAAGAAGAGTATATAGAAACGAAAAAAACAGAGCGCAAGGCGTTGCAGGACAAAATTAAAGCCTTGAGCGACGAGAGAGAGGTTTATATTGCTGAGGAGAATCGCAAGGCGGCTAAATCAGACGCTAATACGGTGGATGAAGCGCTGATCTCCGCGATCCGTAAACAAGGCGAGCAAAAAGCTTTCGAATTCAAATAGCATACAATCGCCATAAAAAAGGCGGCCTGTACAGGCCGCCTTTTTCGTTCAAGATGACGAGGATTACAGCTCGTAACGCAGACCTGTGTTGATCTGGTAGGCGCTGCTATTGTCATAGCTGACGTTCTGCTGGTAATCGATAAATGCTGAAACGCCATTTTTCATGACAGCGACTGCGCCCAGGTTAAAGATGTAGTACAGGCTGTCTTCGCCATCTGGACTCAGCTCAAACTTGGTGGCGTCAGAGTCGCCAATAAAATGGAACTTGACCGGGCCGAAGTTGGTGCTGGATTCACTGACTGCAGAGGCCTGGAAGCTAGGCTGCAACACCCCCCAGTTATAGCTGACGGGATAGGTGGCTTCAAAGCCGGCGCTGGTTGTCATCTGGTCGAGGTTTTGCTCGCCGACATGCACAGACCAACCTTCGCCGCCGCTTTCGTCAAAGCTGTCGATTTCCGTATTAGAGTAGTTCAGACGCAGGAAAGGCTGTACGGACAACGCGCCGCTGTTGAACATAACGCTAGCTTGCAGCGCGAGATTCAACTGCTTGCTGTCAGTTTCGCCTTTTGCTGTGGCGGAAAACTCAGAACCGGATTCGGTATAGTTAATGCGACGCTTGGTGTTGTAGTCGCCTGCACCGTAGCCCACCTGCATATCCAGACCGAAATTGCCGATGTAGTAAGAACCGTAACCGGTCAGATTGTAGGCGTCTGCATCCACACCGCCGCCGCTTTCAGAGAAAGACAGGTCGTTCTGTCCCCATCCCAGCGCAGCGCCGACTAACAGGTTCTGGCTGACGCGGTAATCAGAGCCCAGAGTAAATCCGTCGTTGTCATATTCGTATGCAGACTCACGGTCGGTTCTGTCGTGCTCTACTGATTCGCGGTGCAAGCTCAGGAACACGCCGAAAGGAGAAGTCTGGGCGTCGCCAGCGGCTCCGCCAGTCATGACCTGCTCGCCCCAGGTGCGGCCGTTGACGGTTACTTGAATATTATCGTTATCCTGACGCAAAGAAGACATGCGTTTGAATATACGGCTAGTGTGCGCTTGAGAGGTTTCAGACGCGACGCGCAACAGAGAAAGGGTTTCTTCTGGCGCCAGTTGATTGATGATGGCGTCTACTTTGCTGGAATCTTCTTCCGCTAGTGTGTATAGAGCCGAACAGCGCTGTGCGAGTTTACCTTCTTCGCCTTCAGACTCAACAGAAGCGGTGCTACAGATTGCATCAAGCACGCTTGATACGCGGCGGTCGTTTTCGCCTTCGGTGTGCACTGTGAGGCTCGATGGTCCAGTGACAGTAACAGTGACTAAAGCTGTACTTTCGATATTTCGTGCTTGGGGGCGCGTAGCAGGCTCATCGACGCATCTGGAGAGCATGGTCTCTTCCTCGTCTACCACTGTAGGGGTGTCGCAGTCGTCGCCGTAGTCCCCATAATCTCCGTAATCGTCGTAATCACCATCGTCCATAGTGTAGTAAAAAGTGTCAGTGCCTACGAAACCAGGATCTGGCGTATACCTAAGTGTGGAGCCTTCATCTCTAGAGACAGAGCCATGGGAGGCGCGATTATCAAATCTTACTAATCTAAGAGGGGCGTCGCGATCAGTTGTATCATTTGCGAGTACGTGAATGACTACGCTCTCATTCATTTTGGTAGTGGCGGAGTCATCGTTAGCTACGGGCGTAGCATTCGCCAAGGGCGCCATTGCAGCGCCCGCAAGAAAATACAGGGGCAATTTGTTCCGTTGCATGTTTAACCTTAGCTGAATAATGTAGTTAGAATTTTGGGTCGCACATTGTACGTAAAATGGGCGCCAAATTGAAACTGGGGGAATTACTATAAAACATGAGCAAGTTGGTATTTTGCTGGGAATTAGGTGGAGAATTAGGCCATTTGGCGACACTTTCCGAGTTGGCGCGCGAGTTTGTCAGTCATAATCATCAGGTGACGGTGATATTGAAAGATCTTTCAAAAGTCCCGTTTTTTTTTACAGACATCCCAGTAACGGTGCTGCAAGCTCCTTTATGGCCGGTTAAGGGGAAAAGCGCAAAACCTAGTAGTTGCATCGCCGATATTTTATTGAAGAGAGGCTACGAATCCGTTGAGGGGCTAGCCACTTTGGTTAGCGCCTGGCAGACGCTGTTTCGATTAATACAAGCTGACGCACTTTTTTTTGATTTCGCACCAACAGCCATGTTGGCGTCGCGGTCGTTATCCATACCTAAATTTACCGTGGGCGCAGGATTCAGTGAACTCTCTCCAGGGCAACCAAACCCTAATATTCGTCCCGAAACCGCCGATTACAGCCAGGTTTATGAGGCTGAGTCAAAGGTAGTGGCGAATATGAATCCTTTAGTGCAAGCGATGGGGCTGTCGCCATTATCGTTCTTGTCGGATTTGTTTCAGGCTGACGGGGCATTCATCGCTAGCTATTCGGAGCTCGATTTTCAAGCCGCACATCGGCAACACGCTTTGTATTGTGGTCCGGTTGCGGGAGATTTCAGAGGGGAAGTCGCGGCATGGCCGCAGGAAACCGGGAAAAAAGTGATCGCTTATCTGAAGCCTTTCTATCAGCATCTGGAAAACGTATTGGACGGGATACAAGGTCTTGGCGAAACGGCGCTGGTTATCTGTCCAGGGATTGCTGCGGATCTCATATCGCAGTATCAGAGTGACGTTTTGAGAATCTATCCTTATCCCGTTGCTTTGGATCAAGCGCTGAGTGAGGCGGACCTATCGATATGCCATGGCGGCATGGGAATGCTGGCGAAAAGCGTTAAGGCGGGTGTTCCCATCGCTTGCTTACCCACTCAGCAGGAGCAATTTCTCAACAGTCGGACCGCCAGTGAAAGCGGCGTCGGCGAGATTGTTGACGGCGAGAATGTCGATGCATTGATCGGCAGCCTGCAGAGATTGCTTGCCTCAGAGGCTCTTCAATCCCGGGCTCGCGAGAGCGCAAGCAAATACGCAGAACAGCAGCGAGGCGCTGAGTTGATTCGGCAGCGGGTCGAGGCTTTGTTGGCGCAAAGGGGGCGAAAGTCTTGAAAACAGTCGTTATTCAATCATTCCGCACCCATGATGTTCCGCCTTGGGTGGAAAAATGTCGACGCAGCGTGGTTCAGTGGGCGCAGGTCCAGGGTTACGAGTATCTCTTTTACGATGATCGCTTCTTTGACTGTTTGCCTGATTGGTATCGTGTGCGCACAGGCGGGCAAATCCATTTGATGGCGGATCTGGCGCGTCTGGAGCGTGCGGCGGAGCTGCTGGCGGCCGGATACGAACGTGTCATTTGGGTGGATATAGATGTTTATATCGGTTCGCCCGAACGCTTGAAGGTTGCAGATTCGGAGAGTTTCGCATTTTGTCGGGAAGTGTGGATCAGCGAGAGCGAGGGTGCGCTTCACCGGTACCATCGGGTTAACAACGCAATCGCCGTTTTTTGTCGCAATAACCCGTTTCTGGATTTCTACCGATACTCCTGCAAACAGATGGTGCG
This sequence comes from Hahella sp. HNIBRBA332, assembly GCF_030719035.1. NCBI lineage: Bacteria > Pseudomonadati > Pseudomonadota > Gammaproteobacteria > Oceanospirillales > Hahellaceae > Hahella > Hahella aquimaris. The sequence goes on along the minus strand of NZ_CP132203.1, from coordinate 3,199,392 downwards.
TCATGACGAGGCGTTACGTCATGTGACCATCGGCACATCCTGGTTAACGCATTTGCATGAGCGGGTGCGTTTCCCCTTGCTGAACCATGTGGCGTTGCTGAGTCCCTGGGTGCTGCAGGATTTGAGTCGGGGGGAGGGTAAGTTTCTGGAAATGTATCGTCAGGAGTTTGCAGCGCCGGTTTATGCGGTGAATCTGTGCCTGACCTTCAGGAATAAGAATCTGACGGGACGAACGGTGACGGATGGTGATTTCGAGCGCGCTATTTTGCATTTTGCCCGTTTGGGGTCGGAATAGCGCCCTTGGGCGCTATTCCTTCACGAAGATATGCTAACTATCAACCACGAAGGTATTTAACTATCAACCACGAAGGTATTTAAGTATCAACCGCCGTTCGGGTTGAAAGGCTGGCCGTTAACGGTTAATCCGCCCTTGGCGAAGCCGACTTTGGCGCTGTACTGAGAGGAAGCTTCGTCGTAGTTCAGCAGTCCCATTTGGACATACATTTGCGCCATGTTGGAGAACTGCATGAGCAGCATCTCTTTCATTTGCGCTTTATCTTCGTCAGTCAGTTCCATTTTCTTGCTTTGCGCGGCGACCATGACATCCGCATAGGCGTTAACCAGGGCTTCATCCAGTTTGCCCTCAGCATTTAGCAGCACGTTCGCTATCAGGACTTGCGGCTGTTCTTTCAGAATGTCGGCGGATAGTTGATCAACACCATCCATGCGCAGATCTGCGTTGGCGCTGAAGCTGTTTTCACCCAGCTTAAGTTCCCATTTGTCGATTTTAATATCCGCTTTTTTCGCCAGGGTGATCAGATCGCCCACAATAACGTCTTTCTGGCTTTCCAGTTCGGTCAGGAACTGGTCAGGATCAGTGGAGGTGGTGGCTTGGGCGTTGATTTGTTTGATGACGCCCACTAAGCGGTTGGTGGCTTCTGTTTCAAAGTTATTGAAAGACAGATCCAGAGCCATGGAGCCTGCATCCATTCCGTCATACAGCATATCGTTCACATTGATGAATGCGGCGCTGCTCAGCAGATTTTCTGCGACGGTGTCTTTGCCTTTCAGCGTGATGGCGCTGATGCTGAAGTTCTGGCCATCTTCACTGCCGATTTTGATGTCGCTGATTACCTGTTCGGAAGAGCCGGCCCACAGGTGTTCCAGAATTTGGTTCACTTCCATTTTCAAGGTGTAAGAGCCAACTTTTATGTCGCCGACTTTTTCACCATTGTGAACCGTCATATTGAGGCCCTGCCAGTTGATATTCGCCACCACGTGATCGCGAGCAGGGCTGACGCCGATAACGCCCTGCATTGGCGTGACGTTAATCTTTAGCGACTTTCCCTCTTCTTCTTTGTCCAGGTTGATGGGCTTGGAAGAGAACGTAATGGTGTTGGAGCCATCGATCTTGAAGGCGGATTCAATAGTGAACGGGCCGTCTTCGCCAAACTGTTGGGTGTAGAGATCCGCCAGTTCTTTTTCGGAAGTGAAGATTTCCGCGAGGCCGCAGTCCGCCTGGTTTTGTAAAGGCATGACGCGGGTGGTTGCGGTTAACAGTCCGCCTTTCAATAAGGTCATGTAGTCGTGCTTGATTTCTGTCACCAAATCCAGGCACACAGGCTGGTCGCCGACAGTACCCATCATATTCTGGAATTCGGGGGAAAGTTGCAGACGATTAATCGCCTTGGAGCTCAGAAAACCTTTCTCGTATTTTTGAACGGTCAGTTCAACAGGCAGGCCGTTGAAGGCCAGATATGAAGAAACGTCCTGTACGCCAGCGTCGAAATTCTGTTCGGCTTTATGTGCGATGACAAAGGGAGCCGCGGCCACTGCAACGGCGATGGGCGCCGCTAACCATATTTTTTTCATATCGAATTTACTTATGTGAAGGTGTGTGACTGAGTCATTCGGCATAGACTCAAGCTTACAAAAGGCGGAAATTCTAGCCTTTTTGGCGGGGATGTCTATATGGGGGACTATCTATATCCCCCAGACGGGCGTTATGCGGCGTCAGTCGAACCAGTTATGGGAGCCGCCGGAATTGTGGTATTTGGGAAAATCGGAGAAGGAGCTGCGCAGCGTTGCGATAGAGTCCACCCGGATAAAATCCTCTTCCTGAAAAAACGACGTTTTGGTCACGGGCTCGTTCACGACTTTGACGACCCGGTAAGTGAATTCATTGATTTTGCTGACCACGTGCGCTGTTTTGGCGAGGGCTTTTCCTGTTAGCTTCAACGCTTTCTCCAGGCGGGGATCAAGACCGCTGTCTTCGTCTTTTTCGTCTTCCTTTTTGGACTCGTCAACTTGTTTGGGCGCTTTTTCCTGCATCTGCAACGTCACTTTGAATGGGAAACCAGTGACTTCATCCGGGATTCTCAATTCTGTGTATTGCAGCCAGTCTCTGGGGATGCCCAGGTGGTCACAATGGATCGTCGTGTACAGCTCTGGCGAGATGGAGTCCGACTGTGTGATGTCCAGCTGCTGGCATGGGCGTTCATCATAGGTCACCGGATCTGGTTGCGCGACGATGAGGGTGTCCTTGCTTTTTTGCATCCCATTGAAGTAGGTTCCGAAGCCGAAGCGATCATAATCCATGACGCTCCATCGCCCCTGACTCTCCATGTATTCCAGATACTCTTTGATGCTGACCTGCGTGAAGTATTTTTCTGACCCATTGCGGCGAAACATCAGTACGATATCTTCCAGAGGGTAGACGGTGACGCCGGAGTAATCGTTTTTGGAGTGAACCACCACCCTTTGAATGGCGTCATGATCGACGGTGTAGACGATATCGTCCCGCGTGACGTACTTCAGGAAATCATCTTCCTGGATTGCGTAGATGTGTCCTGTGAATGCTGATTTGGCCGCACTGGCCGCTGGCGTCGACTCCTCCGCCTGAATAGTGGCGCTGACTATTGATAGCGCGGCGCTTAACAGCGAACCAAGGATAAACGGCGAAGAGCGGAGGTATCTGGGCATAACGCGGGATCATAGTTAGTGTGAGGTGAAAATGCTTTGGAGTTATACCCAATCCCTGGGATCCACACAATAGTAGTTACGCAACTCACGAAACAATTCAGGATGCTTCTCCGCCATCTCCTTCGGCTTTTCGTAGAAAGTTTCCGTGGCGACAGCGAAAAACTCGGCAGGGTTGGTGGCCCCGTAATAATCCATGACTGACTTTTCCCCTTTGAAGGCGCTGTCACGCAATATATTGAACTCATCCGACAGCACGCGGGCCCAGCTACGGTAACTGGTGGGCGTCCGCAACAGCGGCGCGCCATTGGTGGAGCCAGACTCGCCATCCAGTTGATGGGCGAACTCATGCAACACTACATTGTGGCCATCTGTAAAATCGCGGGCGCCGGCGACGACATCGTCCCAGGACAAAATCACCTTGCCGTTGTGCCAGGACTCTCCCAATAGCCCTTGAGAAGATACGGAGGTGGCGCCGTCGTCGTTGATGACCTCGCGCCTGGCTCTGAATGCTTCTGGATACACCAGGATAAAGCGCAGGTCGTTATATTCGCTAGTGGCCCTGTTCAATAGAAGCAAGCACGCCTCGCCAGCGATGGTGACCCGCATCTCGTCAGTAATTTCCAGACCGGCGCAGCCATAGAAGGTTTTCTGATGAAGAAAGACATTGATCAGTCCCTGAAGTTGATGTTTGAGAGCCTCGGGGAGACGTTTGTAGACCGGCAGGTTGGCCTCCAGAATGACTTCCCAGGTTTCTGGAAATGGGGTGGCGCGAATTTTCCTGAGACGTTGGTTGGGATACCACATCACCATCACTACGGCGCTGGCTGCGAGGATCAAAAACACAATAAAAGGCGCTATCTCTTTCCAACTCATATCAACACTGCCTTGCGCTATCGGGGTACACTGAAACCTAGTGTACCCCGATAGCGCGCCTGAGCGTAAATGTGAGGGTTCAGCTAAACAACAGGTTACGCGATGGTCATCCGTAGTCGGTTAATAAGTGGAAGAAAATAGGTGAAAGAACAGGGAGCCAATACGCATGAGCCAGGACAATGATCGTCAATGTGAGGCGCTGCAAGGGTCTCTGTTGGGGCTGATGGTCGGCGACACTTTCGGCTTGCCGTGCGAGGGGATTGCTCCAAAACGTTTGGCGCGATTGTTTCCGGGGTCGTTGCGGCAACGTTTAATCTTTGGAAAAGGCATGGTGTCCGACGATAGCGAGCATGCGGCCATGACCGCCGCCGCGCTGGCGCGATACAGCGGCAATGTGGATCAGTTCGCCAAAAGTCTGGCGTGGCGCCTGCGTTGGTGGCTGGCGCGTCTGCCGGCAGGAGTTGGGCTGGCCACCGGGCGTGCGCTTATCAAGTTGTGGCTGGGGTTTCCCGTTGGGCGCAGCGGGGTCTGGTCTGCAGGCAACGGACCGGCCATGCGCGCGCCGATCATCGGCGTGACCCTGGGGTCTAAACCAGAGAGAATGCTGGCGTATTTACAGGCGTCCACCCAGTTGACTCACCGCGACCCGAAAGCGTTGGTCGGCGCTATCGCCGCCGCCCGCGCGGCGTATTTGGCGGCCCAGGGGCAGGTCGAGATAGCCTCTTACAAGTCAGATCTGCAACGTTTTTTTAAGCAACTGGAGCCGTCTGCGGCGACCGGGGCGGCGGTCAGCGAATTCAATACGCTGCTGGATCGTTTGGACTTAGCGCTGCAAAAAGGTCTGTCTCCCGCGCAGTATGCGCAACAGCTTGGGTTGGAGCGGGGCGTGACGGGGTATATGTACCACACCATGCCGATAGTGCTTTATGTCTGGCTCCAGCATCAACATGACTATGCAGCAGGGATTGCTCAGATCGTGGCGCTGGGCGGCGATACCGATACCACCGCTGCGATCCTGGGCGGCATATTAGGCGCGGGCGTGGGGGAGAAAGGCATACCTGCGCCCTGGCTGCAGGGAATAAGGGATTGGCCTTTCAATCCCGCCTATTTCAGAGTGTTGGCGGAGCGTGTCGATCTCGCTATCAATCAGGGCCAGACAGTGCGGATTCCGCTTCTGCCCGGGCCCTTGCTGCTACTGCGTAATCTGGTGTTTCTGGTCATTGTCCTGTGGCATGGTTTCAGGCGTCTGGCTCCACCATATTGACGCTTTGGTCGATCAGAATGCTTTACTCTTTTCCTTCATAGGCGGAAGGCGGCGCGCCGAAGCGGTTTTTCCAGGCTTTGCGGAAAGCGTGCGCGGATTGGAAGCCCACCGTTTCCGCCAGGCGCTCGATGTTGGCGTGACGTCCCTCCCGCATTAATTTCTGAGCGACTTCCAGTCTCAGAATCAATTGATACTGCTTGATGCTGACCCCCGTGGCGAGCCGGAAGCGACGCGTCAGCTGCCGGTATCCCAAGCTGATTTCCCGCTCCAGTTGCCCTGCGGTCCAGGGCAACTCCGGCGCTGCGGAAATGCGATCCTGCAAGCGATGCACTTTATGATCGAGATGATTGCGGTAGCGTCTGCGCTCGGAGATTTGCGCCTGCTCGCCGTCTCTGCGCGCATAGATCACTAACTCCCGTGCAATATGCTGCGCCAGATTGTCATCAAAGGTCTTGGCGATCCAGGCGAGAACCATATCCGCTCCTGTGGTGACACCGGCGGACGTAATAATAGGGCCGTCGCACACATACAGTCGGTTCTCCAGCACAGTCGCGCTGGGTTCCGCCAGCTTCAAGCTGTCCACATGGCCATGATGGGTGGTGCAGTGGCGATTGCGCAGCAGTCCGGCCCGGGCCAAATAGAATGCGCCAGTGCACACGGAGGCGATCGCGGCCTGAGGATGACGCCGGGCATAGTTCTGTAACCACATCAGGGCCTGCTGGCTTTTCTTGTCGCTGACCATGTCATCTTTGTACTTGCTGCCGTTGACGATAAGTAAATCGAAGACAGCGTCGTCGGCAGGCAGCGGGGCTAGCCCGCTTAGCGTGACCCCTTGGTAACTGGCGACTGACGGAGTGGAGGAGAAGAAAAGCAGCTCCACTTGCCCTGGTCGATGATCACTGAGCGCGCGCAGCGCCTGCGCTGGGCCGGACAAGTCGAGAAGATGGGTGTCGGGAAAGAGCAGAAAACCTATTTTCAGCGGAGTCATAGCGGCGATTACTCGCAGTCAGCGGAGGTGGCGATGAATGCTCCGGGATTCGCCGTCACCGCCTGTTGCAACATCTTTCGATAAAATGACCGGAAAGTTACCAATGATGTCCCTGTCGGCGATGTCTAATCGTATTGCGTTATCTTAGTCTTAACGGCATGGGTTGTGAATATTAATAAGCTAAGCGTGCTAATGGAGAGAAACGGAATATGAAAGAAAAAATCAAAGTCGCAGCGGTTCTATTCGAAGGTTTTGAGCTTCTGGATTTTTACGGGCCATTGGAAATGTTCGGCTTGGCTGATGAGTTTTTCGTTGTTTATCAGGTGGCTGAGAAGATAGGTCCAGTGCGTAGCTCAGCAGGTATTTGCGGCTATGCGGAATATGATCTTGCGGACGGGCGAAGCTATGACCTGATTCTGGTTCCCGGTGGAGCGGGGACCCGCCAACAGGCGACCAACCCAGCGTTGCTTGAATGGTTGCGGCGGCAGGCGCACAGCGCCAGGATTCTGGCTTCGGTGTGCACCGGCGCAGGTGTCCTGGCGGCGGCGGGTCTTTTGGATGGCTACCGCGCCACCACCAACAAACAATCCTTCGCATGGCCGGTGTCGCAAAGCCTGGAAACGGAATGGGTGAAACAGGCGCGCTGGGTGGAGGATCGTAATCGTTACACTTCCGCGGGGATATCCGCAGGGATGGATATGGCGTTGCGACTGATAGAAGTGCTGGTTAGCGCGGAAACGGCGGAGCGGGTGGCGGATGAAGCAGAGTATGAATGGAATAGGAATCCTTCCCATGATCCTTTCGCGAGCCGCTTCGGATTAATTTAGTGATAGCTTGTAATTTTTGTTGGTATGATCCAGCGGCCTGTCGCGTATCAGCCGTCTCAAGGTATTCGGTGCGGCGATGAGCAACGACGCCAGATCCTTTGCGTACGGATTACACCGAGAACGCTATCGCCATCACTGACGCGAACGCTGTGACCATTACAGTTATAGGCGCTAAGTTAGCCGCGTCGCCGTCCGACACATGGAAGATCTGGCTGGATGCGGATAACGATGGACACTTTGAAGAGAGTGCGAATGAGATGCTGCGCGAGGTGACGCAATCGGAGACGGACGTCTATGAGCTGACGACCACGATTCAGGTGCCGGATGGATTAAGTGATGGGCCGCTGTATATGCGCATCGCTGGCGACTACGCCATCAATTCTCCCTGCACTTTGAAGAAAGGCTCGGGCGTGGATATTCGCATCGCGCTGTCATTTCAGATCGCGCTCTGACGCGGAGATAAAGTTGAGATAAACAAGCCCGCGGTGACGATGAGCGCTGCGGGCTTTTTAGTCTCTGTAATGATCAGGGATGTATGGGTTTATAGCAGGGACTTGAGGATCATCATCACGCCGACTCCCGCCATGATGACGGCGAAACCCTGTTGAAGATGCGGCCCTGCAAAGCGCGGCGCCAGACGACGCCCTCCCAGCATGCCCGCCATGGCGCCGGCGACGAAGGGCAGGGCGATCAGCCAGGGGAGTGTTTTTCCACTGAGCATGAACAGGCTGACAGTGCCTGCGCTGGTGAGGGCTACCGCCATCAGCGACGTCGCCACCGCAGAATGGAAGGGTAGCGGCGACACCATGCGCAGGGCGGGGACAATAACGAATCCGCCGCCCACGCCCAATAAACCTGACAGAAAGCCGGTGAGCGCGCCGCTGCTGACGATCGCCATAGAGCAGGGGCGGGTCCAGCGCAGACGCCCGGTGTCAGGGTTGAGCTGGCAGATGGGTCCTTTCAGTTCAGAGCCGTCGCTTTGCACTGTCGCCCAGCCCATTTTGGCTTCCTCGGGAGCGCGGCGAGCTTGTCGCCACATACGCAGGGCCACGCCCAGCAACACCACGGCGAATACTAGCGCCAACAGGTGTACGGGCGCCCGATGGGCGGCCCAAAGGCCGAAGGGCGCCATCAGCATGCCGGCCAGCGCCATCACTGTTGCGGCGCGATAGCGAACGGAGCCCTGCGGCCAAGCGTTCACCACGCCCAATGTGGCGGCGGCGCTGACCGCCAGCAACGCCACCGGCGCCGCCTGCGGCAGCGTCCAGCCGAGACTCCACATCAACAGGGGGACGGCGATAATGGAGCCGCCGGCGCCAGTGAGCCCAAGCAGCACTCCCACAGTGATCCCCAGGAGCGCTGCTATCAGCATGTTTGCGGAGCGGCGGCGGTCAGCAGGCGACGTACTTCCGGCTCCAGGCCAGCCAGGCCGCCTGCGCAGCCGATATCCAGCGCTTCTTCCACAGATACGCCATCCACGAAGAAGGCCTTCAACGCCAACAGGGCGCCAACGCGGTTGCTGCTCATGCAGTGGACCAGAACCGGGCAATTTTCTGATTCATTCAGTATGTCCGCCAGCGCCCGGGCGTTGGCTTCGGTTAAATCCTGCGGACCAGCGACAGGAATGTTAAACAGCTGCAGTCCTTGATTGTCGACCGGAAACGCATTCAACAAGGGCGTTTCGTGAGGCTGACATAAGCTGACGACTGTTTTTACCCCCGCCGCCCGGATGCGTGGGAAATCGTCCGGAGCCGGCAGGCCGCAAGTGAAAAGCTCCGGTTGCGGCCGACGCAAGTTGGGCAGCAGCAGAGAGACGTCATCTGTCATGGGGTTCTCCTTGAATGGTTGGTTTTGAGGCAGCGTTGCTGCAATAGTGGCGGTGCAGGAGTTTGACAATGGCCATGGCCGGCCCCTCCGCCACGGAATAATAAACGGTTTGCGCCTGTTTGCGCGTATGCACCAGATGTTGATGGCGCAGCACCGCCAGATGTTGCGATAGCGCTGATTGCGACAGCTCCACGAATTGGTTCAGCTCGCTGACCCGGCGCTCGCCCTCGGACAGCGCGCACAGAATCATCAAACGGTGCGGATTGGAGAGCGCCTGCATCAGCGCCGCCGCAGCTTCCGCATTCAAAGCGGTTCCCATCAGGTCCAATGGAGAAGGGGATGAAGAATGGGAGGCGGCGACTTTCTTTTTCATTTAGCTTAATCTAAATAAGTGTTTTCTAAATCAGTCTAAGCTAATATATTTAATCTATATCGATTGCGCAATGTCCAAGTGACTAAACTTTGCTGTCATGGACTTAATAGTTTGAGAGCCATAGGGGATGGAAATGAATTTAATCGTGCGGCCCTTTTTTGACCGGGCGACGTACACGCTCAGCTACGTGACGCATGGAGAAGGGGATAGCTGTTGCGCCATCATCGACCCGGTGCTGGATTATGATTCCGCCGCCGGACGCGTCAGCACCGATTCGGCGCAAAATATCGTCCAATATGTGAAGGAGAACAAATTGGAAGTTGAGTGGATTCTGGAAACTCATGCGCATGCGGACCACCTGTCTGCGGCCCAGTGGCTGAAGCGCGAGGTGGGGGGCAAAGTCGCCATTGGCGAGCACATCCGGGAGGTGCAGAGCGCGTTCGGGCGTATCTTCGATCTGGGGGCGGAGTTTGCGGTGGATGGCTCGCAGTTTGATCACTTATTTCGTGATGGCGAGACGTTTCACATTGGCGCGATGCCTGCGCAAGTCATGTATACGCCGGGACATACGCCAGCCTGCGTCAGTTATGTGGTCGCTGATGCAGTGTTTATTGGCGATACGCTGTTTATGCCGGATTACGGCGCGGCGCGGGCGGACTTTCCGGGAGGCGACGCCACGGAGCTGTATCGATCCATTCGACGCATCCTGTCATTGCCGCCGCAAACCCGCTTGTTTGTCTGCCATGATTATCTTCCTAATGGCCGCGAGTTGCGCTTTGAAAGCACAGTGGCCGAGCAGCGCAGAGAGAACGTGCTGTGCCATGAAGGTGTCTCTGAAGAGGGCTTCGTGCAACAGCGCAAAGCCAGAGACGCCAAGCTGGGCGCTCCCGCTCTTATGTTGCCGTCCCTGCAGGTCAATATCCGCGGCGGCCAGTTGCCCGAGGCGGCTGATAATGGCGTCCGTTATCTGAAGATTCCGTTAAACCAGATCGACTGAGCCATCCCGACGCGACGGGCGTCGCTATATCCGCGAATCAGGAACTTAGAGTTTGCCTGCTTTGGCGGCTAGTGACGTTTCCGTTGACACATTGCTGTAGCGTTTAACGTAGTCGTTGGACATGGCCGTCGCCTGGGCGAGCTGCTTGCTGTTCATGATACCTTTCAGGAACTGCTTCATTTCAGAGGCGCGTTGTGGGTCCCAGTCTGTGATGGTTTTGCCTTTCTTGTTGAGTTCGGCGGCGGTCAGCCAAGCGTAAGCCTCCACATAGTCTTTATTCACGCCGAGTTTTTTGTAGTAGCAGTAGGCGACGCTCAACTGGGAGACCGGGTTGCCCCGCTGGGCGGCCTTGAGAAAGTGTTCAAAGCCTTTGTTTTCATTTTTGGCCAGGCCCTGTCCTTGGAGATACATGACACCCAGGTTGTGTAAGGCGTTGGTGCTGCCAGCGGCGATGGCTTTCTCGAAATAGTTGGCGGCTTGCTCATAGGAGCGGTAGACGATTTGCCCTTCCTTATAGATCAAACCCAGCGAGTTCAGCGCTTCCTTGCTGTTCTGGTTGGCGGCTTCCGTCAGCCACTTCAGCGCCGACGCGCTGTTGGGGCTAATGCCCACGCCATATTGATACATTTGCCCCAGCAACATTTGAGCTTCCATGTTCCCGGCTTCCGCCGCCTTTTTCATGTAATCCGCCGCCAGATAATAGTCCTGCTGTCCCGCCAGTCCCTCCAGCAGCATTTTACCCATATAAAAATGTCCTTGTTGGTGTCCATGGGAGGAGGAGGTCTTACAGGAGGTCATGGCTGCCGCATACTTTGAGTTGCTGTAATCCTGCTCACAGGCGTCGCTTAGCTTGCTGACGTCCACAGCGACTGGCTGGGCGTTACGCAACGCATTTTCGCGATAACTGTCGTAGTCGAATTTCGCGCTGGCGGTCGTCGTCGCAGGTTGCGACGGGGCGCCGCTCGCCAATAACAGATTACGATTGATCTGTTCTTTGACCGTGGCGATAGGAATCGCCATGCCGATGCCTTCCATACCGCTCAGGCGCAAGGTGTTCACGCCAATAACTTTGGCGTTGGCGTCCAACAACGGGCCGCCGCTGTTGCCGGGATTGATGGCGGCGTCCGTTTGCAGCAGAGTGAGGCCTTCAAAGTCTCTGACGCCGGAAAGAATGCCGGATGTAACCGTAAACTCCAGTCCGGCGGGTGAGCCAACAGTGTATGTGGGCTGTCCCACTGCCGGATCGGTTTTCACCGCTGTGTCGAAGTATCGGCAGTCTTTGACGGCGCCGACCAGAAAGGCCAAGTCAGTGTCTTCGCTTTTAATTACGGTGTGCGCGGCGAAAGTGCGTCCATCCAGGGTTTTGACCTGGACGCTGGCGTTTCGCTGTTCGGAAGACAGTTTATCGTAAGCTTGCTGCAGTTCCTGGCGATACTTTTCCATACTGCGCAGTTTGTCCTGATCCGTACTGTGCTGGGCCGATCCCTTATATTTGGGATACTGTCTTTCCCAAGTGGCGATGCGCTCACGCATCACCTGCGTTTCTCTGTCCGCCCTGTCCATGGCGGCGGAAACATTGAGCAATGCGGGGCTATCAAACTCCACTACATGTTTGTTGGTGACGATCAGACAGTCTTTGTTGATGAAGAAACCTGAGCCTACGCTGGCGCCCACGCTGATGGAGACGGCGGCTTCCCGCGCTTCCTGAATCGAGCGGATGATGCGCGCATCGACAGTCTGCTTGTCCTGGCTTTTTTGTTCCACAATGACGGTGTGCGTCCCTTTTTGTGGCTGCGCCGGCGCGTCCTCATTCGAGCAGGCGGTGAGTAGCGCCGGTGCGATAAGGCTGGCTGCTAGTGAGCGGAAGGGGGTGGCGAAGACTCGGGTATAGGACATGGATCACCTGATAGCGGAATGGATATCGGCATGCGCCATTGCATGCGCCATTATAGGTCGCGTGGAGCGGTAATTTGGGTTGTGCGCGCATGGATTTGACGTTGTTTTGCAACCGCAAAACTGAAGAAATCGGGACTTGGTAAGGTGCTTGGTATTCATGGCGACGTCCATGTCTGGCGAGCCCTTGGATTATTGAAATTCCGTGGGGCTGGGAGCGAGCTCTTCCATGCCGAAGCGTTTTTTCAACTCCTCATAAGCGCTGTCCATGCGATACAAGCGGTAGGCTTCGGCGAACTCCTCCGCCATGCCGTCTGGAGCTTTGCGCGAGAAAGCCGCGTACATACGCTTGCCGGGGAATAGCGCTCCGTCCAGGCGTTGCACCTGTTCATCCAGCCCGGCGATTTCCGCGCGGGCTCTCTCAATGGCGCTGGTGGCGCCGAAAATGGCGTCGAACCGGTTACTGATCAGCATGATGAAAAGCTGTGATTGATTAACGGTAGGCTGTTCGATAGGCGCTTTTCTGCGTATCAGATCTATCACCTGATCGCTCATGTAATAGCCGCTGGCCGCCGCTGTGCGCCAACGCCAGACAAACTGCTCCAGCGGCGGCTCATAGCGAATTTCGTCACTGCGGTCGCGTCTGATATAAATGGTGGTGCGGGAGACATGCAGCAGGTTGTCCGGTAAAAAGTCGGCGAACTTCTGTCTTTCCGGAGAAATGGCGACAAAGGTCACTGCATGCACGCCGCCTTCCTCCAGCTCTTTCATGGCTCTTTTCCACGGATGCCGGCGAAACTCGATATCCCAACCCAGCCGCGCCGCCACTGCACGCATAATCTCAACGTGAAAACCGGTAAGCTGCGCCGTTTCATCAATATACTCAAATGGCGAATTATTAGCTGCCTCCATGCCCACCAACAGAGTCTTGGCCTGGCACAAGGACGCAAGCCAGCAGCAAAAAGCGACCAGAAACCATTTCATATAACCTCCCTCGACCTAAGCTGCGCGAGGTTGAAACCTTAACCGTAGTAGTTACCTGTGAGCCTATACAATTATAGACATTAGATTGGGCGTTATTTAAGTTCGGGTGGTCATCGGCTGAATTTATTTCGACTATATCCACTCAGCCAAATCTGTATGATGAATGATTTGCGCTTTATTGCGTGGAACGTTAGCCGAAAAGGACCTCAATATGCTTAAAGCTTCCTGCCATTGCGGCAATATCAATATAGACATGCCTCGGGCGCCCGAGGCGTTGGTGAGTTGTAATTGTTCGATTTGTCATCGCCTTGGGGCGTTGTGGGGACGTTTTGCTCCTGAAGAGGTGAATGTGGTGTGGACGGAGGAAGCGCCGAAACCCTATCGCTGGGGGGATGAATATATTGACTTTCAGCATTGCCCCCGTTGCGGTTGCGTGACGCATCATACTTCCACGGAAAACTGGGAGGAAAAGCGGGTGACGGTAAATTGCCGTATGTTGGAGCCGAAATGGATTGCGAATACTCCGATCAAAAAGTTTGATGGCGCGGATACTTGGGAGTTTATTGAGGAATGACAAGTTTTTACTGACGCAGAGAGCTGAAGCCCCTCGATTGTCTGGCAAATCCGGCCCCTTCAACCATAATTTGATTGAACGGACGCGTAGATTTTCCGTTAATCAATTGAGGGTTTCTTCGATGAAGTTTAAATCCGCCATTTTGACTTTCCTTGCCTTGTTCCTTGCGGTTTCCGTCCGAGCGGAAACCGTCACCGCCGCCGGCGACCCCTGGCCTCCTTTTATTGATCCTAACGACCCGGATGGCGGCGTCGCCGTTTCTCTGGCTCGGGAGACGTTTTCCCGTTCCGGGTTTACTCTGGAAATGAATATCATGCCCTGGGCGCGAGCCATTGACGGCGTCAAAAACGCCAAGTACGACGTACTTATCGGCACCTGGTGGACGAAAGAGCGAACGGAGTTCCTTGCTTATAGCGAGCCTTACCTGACCAATGAGATTAAATTCATCAAGCGCAAAGGCGATCCGTTCGAATACAACGGAATGGACAGCCTGACCGGCAAGTCTGTGGGAATCGTCAGAGGCTACGGATACGGGGATGACTTCCTCAACGCCACTAATTTCAAACGTCCGGAAACCGCGGACTTTTTACCTAACGTGAAGAAAGTGGTGTCCGGCAGGGTGGATCTCACCCTGGAAGATGAACTGGTGGCGCGCTCGCAGATCGCCAAAGAAGATCCGGGGTTGATCGATCAGATTGAATTTACCAAAAATGCGTTGAACGCCAATACGCTGCACGTCACCTGCGGTCTCGCCAACGCCAAGCATGAAGAAATCATCAACGCCTTGAATAAGGGCATGGCGGCGATGAAAGCGGACGGGACTTTCGATCAGATCTTGAAGAAATACGGCATGAAGTAGCGCTTGCGGTCCAGGGGCTTGATACGAAAAAGCCGGACGATTAACAGCGCCCGGCTTTTTGCAGTTCAGTTCTAACGGCGGGTTAGAAGCTGACCATCATGCCTTGCGGCAGCCACTCGTTGAAGACAGCAGAGGCCAGCAGTTGTTTGGCTTGTTCGATGTCTGGGCCGAAGTAGCGGTCGTGATCGTAGAACGGCACCACCTGACGTACTGACTTGCGCGCTTTTTCAACCAGCGCAGAGGATTTCAACGGGCTGCGGAAATCCATGCCCTGGGTGGCGGCCAGAATCTCAATGGCGAGAATGCCCCGGGTGTTGTCCGCCATATCGGTCAGACGACGGCCGGCGTATGTCGCCATGGATACATGGTCTTCCTGGTTGGCGGAGGTGGGCAGGCTGTCCACGCTGGAAGGATGGGACAGACACTTGTTCTCGCTGGCCAGCGCGGCGCTGGTCACCTGGGCGATCATAAAGCCGGAGTTCACGCCGCCGTTATCCACCAGGAAAGGAGGCAGTTTGGACATGTTCGGATCGATCAGCAGCGCCATGCGGCGTTCGGACAAAGAGCCGATTTCCGCCAGCGCCAACGCCAGGTTGTCCGCCGCCATGGCGACCGGCTCAGCGTGGAAGTTGCCGCCGGACAGGATGTCGTCTTCGTCTGCGAACACCAGCGGGTTATCGGACACCGCATTGGCTTCCACCCGCAGGACTTCCGCTGCGTTGCGGATCTGCGTCAAGCAGGCGCCCATGACCTGAGGCTGGCAGCGCAGGGAGTAGGGGTCCTGCACCTTGCCGCAGTTGCTGTGGCTCTGCGCGATCTCACTGGTGTCCGCCAGCAAATGGCGATACATGATGGCTGCGTCGATCTGGCCTTTCTGACCGCGGGCGTCATGGATACGGGGATCGAAAGGCGTGCGGCTGCCCAGGGCGGCCTCTACGCTCATAGCGCCAGTGACAGTGGCCGCTGCGTACAAATCCTCGGCGAAGAACAAACCTTCCAGGGCGAACGCGGTGGACGCTTGCGTGCCGTTGAGCAGGGCAAGACCTTCTTTCGGCGCCAGAGTGACGGGCTGCAGGCCGGCGATGTCCAGGGCGGTCATGGCGTCGACGATTTTACCGTCGTGTCTGGCCTGACCTTCGCCCAGCAGGACGCAGCTCATGTGCGCCAGAGGCGCCAGGTCGCCAGAAGCGCCTACAGAGCCTTTCTTCGGCACGATTGGGTAAACTTCAGCGTTAACCAGTTTGATCAGCGCGTCCACCACCAGGCTGCGAATGCCGGAATAGCCTCGCGCCAGCGCGTTGATTTTCAGCGTCATCATCAGACGCACGGTGGCGTCGTCCATGAAGTCGCCAGTGCCTGCTGCATGAGACAGTACGATGGAGCGCTGCAGCACTTCCAATTGATCTTCGGCGATACGGGTGTTGGCCAGCAGGCCAAACCCGGTGTTGACGCCATAAACCACGCGACCTTCGCGCATGACGCGGGCGACGGCTTCGTGGGATTTATCCATGACGCGGTAGGCGTCTTCGCTCAGTGACAGTTTTACCGGGCCGCGGCTGACTTTGCGCAGATCCGCCAGGGTAAGT
Organism: Hahella sp. HNIBRBA332; assembly: GCF_030719035.1. NCBI lineage: Bacteria > Pseudomonadati > Pseudomonadota > Gammaproteobacteria > Oceanospirillales > Hahellaceae > Hahella > Hahella aquimaris. The sequence goes on along the minus strand of NZ_CP132203.1, from coordinate 3,183,365 downwards.
TGACCGGGATTAATTAACAGCTCGTTCACGTTATGTACTCCGCTACGCATTAGTCTTTCAACATCGGCAAGTCGAGGCCGTTCTCTTTGGCGCAATTACGAGCGATGTCGTAACCCGCGTCGGCATGGCGCATTACGCCGGTGCCGGGATCGTTGCGCAGCACGCGAGCGATACGCTGATCCGCGGCTTCGGTGCCGTCGCAGACAATCACCACGCCGGAATGCTGGCTGAAGCCCATCCCTACGCCGCCGCCGTGGTGCAGAGACACCCAGGTGGCGCCGCCGGCGACGTTCAGCATGGCGTTCAGCAACGGCCAGTCGGAAACCGCGTCGGAACCGTCCATCATGCTCTCAGTTTCCCGGTTGGGGCTGGCGACGGAGCCGGAGTCCAGATGGTCTCGACCGATAACCACGGGCGCTTTCAGTTCGCCGTTACGCACCATTTCATTGAACGCCAGACCCAGACGGGCGCGGTCTTTCAGTCCCACCCAGCAGATACGCGCCGGCAGGCCCTGGAAGCTGATGCGCTCGCGCGCCATATCCAGCCAGTTATGCAGGTGCGGATTGTCAGGAATCAGTTCTTTGACCTTGGCGTCGGTTTTGTAAATATCCTCTGGATCGCCGGACAAGGCCGCCCAGCGGAAAGGCCCTACGCCTTCACAGAACAGGGGACGAATGTAGGCGGGTACGAAACCGGGGAAATCGAATGCGTTTTTCACCCCTTCTTCCAGCGCCATCTGACGGATGTTGTTGCCGTAGTCCAGGGTCGCCGCGCCAGCTTCCTGTAACGCCAGCATGGCTTGCACCTGCACCGCCATGGATTGCTTGGCCGCTTTGACCACCGCTGCAGGATCTTTCAGGCGCATTTCCGCCGCGTGCTCCATGCTCCAGCCTTGCGGCAGATAGCCGTTCAATGGGTCGTGAGCGGAAGTCTGGTCGGTGACCACGTCAGGAGTAACGCCGCGCTTGACCAGCTCAGCGTAGACATCCGCTGCGTTGCCCAATAGACCGATGGAGATAGCTTCGCCGGTCTTCTTGGCGTCTTCGATCATCGCCAGAGCGTCGTCCAGGTCTTTCGCCTGCTTATCCAGATAGTGTGTGCGCAGACGGAATTCGATGCGGCTGGGGTCGCAATCCACCGCCAGCATACAGAAGCCGGCCATGGTCGCCGCCAGAGGCTGTGCGCCGCCCATGCCGCCCAAACCGCCGGTCAGAATCCATCTGCCGCGGGATTCGCCGTTGAAATGTTGCTTGGCCACGGAAACGAAGGTCTCATAAGTGCCCTGCACAATGCCCTGAGAACCGATGTAGATCCAGGAGCCGGCGGTCATCTGGCCGTACATCATCAGGCCTTTCTTATCCAGCTCGTTGAAGTGCTCCCAGTTGGCCCAATGTGGCACCAGGTTGGAGTTGGCGATCAGAACGCGGGGCGCGTCGGCGTGAGTCTTGAATACGCCTACCGGTTTGCCGGATTGCACCAGCAGCGTCTCGTCATCTTCCAGGCGCTTCAGCACTTCCACGATTTTGTCGAAGCATTCCCAATCGCGAGCGGCGCGACCGATGCCGCCATACACCACCAGGGATTTAGGGTGTTCGGCGACTTCCGGGTCCAGGTTGTTCATCAGCATGCGCAACGGCGCTTCGGTCAACCAGGACTTGGCGTTCAGCTCGGAGCCGCGTGGGGCGCGGATCTCTCTCTGGTCGTCATGGCGAGGATCTTTCATCGGTTTCTCCTGTGAGTTACTTCTACGCTTTTGTTGTTGGTTTTCCCAGCAGCCCGGCCAGACGCGCGGCGAGTCGTGCGGCGACGCGAGCGGTTCTGCTGTCAATATCGTAAGTGGGGTTATATTCGGCGATGTCCGCCATCAGCACTGGCAGGCCTTTGCGCTGGATAGCGTCCAGCATGGCTTCGACCACTTCTAATGGAACGCCGCAAGCCGCGGGAGCGCTAACGCCGGGGGCGGTGGCCGCCGGCAACACGTCCAGATCGATAGTGAGATAAAGACAATCTATTTTGCTCATGAAGGCGTCCAGCGCGCGCAACATGGGGCCTAATTGGGTAAAGCCGCAGTGCGAATCTTTCAGGTAAGTGACGCCAAGCTTGTCCGCACGATCAAACAGCGCACGGGTATTGGCGTATTCGCTGATGCCGAACACCGCATAATGAAAGGGCTTGCCTGTGTTCTTGCAGTATTTGGCGATTTGCTGGAAAGGCGTGCCGGAGCTGGCGCCTTCACTGTCGCTGCGCAGGTCGAAGTGCGCGTCCAGGTTCAGAATGCCGAGCACTTTGTCCGGGGCCGCCTGATCCAAGTGCCGGCGCAGCCCTTGGAAGCTGCCCCAGGCGACGTCGTGGCCGCCGCCCAATACAATGGGGTTGTGTCCCGCCTGCAGCTGTTTGAATACCTTGTTGGCCAGCGCCGCCTGGGCGTCTTCCAGCTCGCCTTCCCACTGAATGTTGCCGCAGTCATAAACCGGGCGGGAAAGATGCCAGGGCAGGTTCGCCAGCGCTTTGATGATTTCGTCAGGGCCGTTCGCCGCGCCCACGCGACCTTTGTTGATATAGACGCCGAGATCGCAGGGATAGCCGATCAACGACACGCCCGCCGGACTGTCTTCCTGCGGCGCGCGAACTTGTTGGTGCCAGCGTATGGCGGTGGGGCCGTCGGCGCTGTCGATGCGACCTGACCAGACTTTTGCCTCAGACATTGTGAATTTCTCCATGAAATACCCGTTGATGCGGAGCGGTGACGCCGAATTCGTAGCTTAATTGAGCTGGGTGCTGACAATCCCAGACAACGAAATCCGCCGCCATGCCCACAGCCAGATGACCAATGCGATCCTGCATACCAAGGGCCCTGGCGCCATGACGGGTGACGCCGGCGAGGGTTTCTTCCGGGGTCATGCCAAAGAAGGTGCAGCCCATGTTCATCATCAGACGCATTGACGCCAGAGGGCAGGAACCAGGGTTAAGGTCCGTGGCCAGAGCCATGGCGACCTTGTGCTTACGCAGCAAATCGATGGGCGGGCGCTGGGTTTCCCGCAGGAAATAAAAGGCGCCGGGCAGCAGCGTGGCCACCGTGCCGGAGGCCGCGATGGCTTGCACGCCTGCCTCGTCCAAGTATTCCACGTGGTCGACGGACAGGGCGTTGAATTCCGCGGCGAGCTGGCTGCCGCCGCTCAAAGTCAGTTGCTCCATGTGGCCTTTCACCGGCAGGCCCAGTTTCTGCGCGGCTTCGAATACCCGGCGGCATTGCTCCGGGGTGAACGCGATGGATTCGCAGAACACGTCCACAGCGTCAGCGAGCTTTTGCTCGTGGGCCATGGGCAGGGCTTCTTCGCAGATCCAGGATATATAGTCGTCGGAGCGACCGGCGTATTCGGGAGGTAAGGCGTGAGCCGCCAACAGGGTGGTGCGGACGTTGACGGGATAGCGCTGTCCCAGACGTCGCGCCACGTGCAGCATCTTCAGCTCCGATTCCAGATCCAGGCCATAGCCGGATTTGATCTCCACCGTGGTCACGCCTTCCCGCAATAAGGCCAGCAAGCGTTTCTCGGATTGCTGCAACAGCTCTTTCTCGGTGGCGGCGCGGGTGGCGCGCACGGTAGAAATAATGCCGCCGCCCTGTTTGGCGATATCCGCATAGGATACGCCCTGCAGACGCATTTCGAACTCAGCGGCGCGGTCGCCGCCGTAGACCAGATGGGTGTGACAATCCACCAGTCCGGGGGTGATGAGGCGGTCATTGGCGTCAGTAATGTTATCGGACGCGCCGCCATCCCATTCAGACATGGGGACGATGGCTTCGATATTGCCGTGCGCCACGCCGAGTGCATGGTTTTCCAGCAGTCCGTAAGCGTGTTGGGCGTCAGGATCAAGGGTGGCGATCCTGGCGTTGATCCACCAATCCATAAAATCTCGCTCTCCGCAGTGTCTTTATAAATGTATATACATTTAAAGACAAAAAATGCGTTTTGCGCAAGAGGGGAGGCGAGAAAAATTTCTTCTCATAACGAATTATAAAACCGGTTTTGCTTAGCGCATTGACAGCGATCGCATATTCTTATGGCTATAAAAATAGAGGGTTTAAGACTGTTTTTGAATTTGACAAGCTGGTGCGAGTGTAGAATTTTCTGCGCCTGCACCGCCCACTCGCAGTGAGATTTTGAGAGAGGAAAGAAGTTAAATGTATATACAAATTTTAAGGGGCGCTAACTGCCTGATCTATCGCAGGATGGTAGGAATCAGGGGAAAAGATAAGGAGAACCACAAGAGCCTGCCTGCGCGAAAGACGACCCTGCAGCCGTTATTCGCAGGAGGGCGCGGCTGCAAAATAATCTGAATTGATGATCTTTATGGAGAGGGAGGCGATGTTTATGAAAAGTGGCTGTCGGATTGCAGGCGATAGCGGCTGCCTGGATAAGTCAGGTGGGCGCTGCTGACTAACTGCTGACGGCTCCAGGTGCGGCGATAGATGCGCAGACAGGGCTCATTGATATTGATTTCCAGCAGCTCGCACTGATCCGGGTCCGCCAGCACCGCTTCAATAATATGCTCTACATCGGACACAGGATAAACAGAAGTGAGGTACTGGTTGGGAGTGACAAGAGAAAAATCCTGGTCCAGATACTCCGGCGCCAGCAGAGGGTTGATGTAACGGTCTTCCAGTTGCACCGGCACGCCGTCCTCCAGATGGACGATTAAGGTGTGAAACACCGCTACGCCGGTCTTGATGCCCAACTGCACCGCCACATTGGAGGAAGCGAGTAACTGCTCCTGCTTGACGATGCGGGCGCTGTATTCATGCCCCCGGGCTTTGATTTCTTCCGCTATGTTGCGGATATCCTGAAAAGAGGAGGTGGGTTTGGCGTCGTTAACAAAAGTGCCTTGTCCCTGATACCTCACCAGGCGTCCTTCATTCACCAGGTCCCGTATCGCCTTGTGCACAGTCATGCGGCTGACTTGAAACTGCTGCGCCAACTGCATTTCCGTGGGAATGCGGCCGCCAACCGTATAGCGCTGGCTTTCGATGCCGCTGACGATAAAGTCCTTAACCTGCTGAAACCGGGGTTTGGATGACACGGATAAATTGTCCTTGCGATTGCCTGACGAAAGCCGTCAATGATTCGGGCGTCTATTGTATAGGCATTTTAGCGGCGAATCAGGACGTTGTATTGATCAAGCCGCATGGGTGGACCATGTATACAAATATTTACATGTAATTAGTACATTCTGTGAACAGTGGCTATGCTTACTAGCGAGCCGGGCGTTGGATAGAGTGGTCGCCTCCAGTCAGACGCCGTCTGTGTCCGCTGTATCCTTCGTAGTGCCTGTGTTGTGCTCGCCAGAGGGAACTCTGATTAGCCAGAGGAGTCCCTGCAGGATACCGCGGCCGGCTTTTTTGCGTGTTGCTTCATCCGTTCACCCTGCAGGCGTGGCTAGAACGCCGACAATAAACAGAGGAGTGAAGCAATGATAATCAAACACCTCCCGACGCATCCCTATCCGGTTGTTCCAGCGAATCTGAAGGTATTTCTGTTTTATCTGGTGGCGATTATGTTCGCGGTGAGCGGCATCGCATTGGGTTGACGTCCAGGCGCTCGCTGGATGGCGGGCGTCACAGCAGGTTGCGGTTGAGCGCGACGTCCTTGTATCCCTTCTGCACGTCGAACATTCGGCTCAGAGGGGCGAGGTAGGGGCTGTCCACGGCTTTCTCGCCGTTAATGGTTTCCAGGTTGATGCTTTTGAGCGGCTGATGGGGTCGATACAGCAGGTTGCGTAAAGGCGCCAGACAGGCCTCGATATCTGGATGGTCTGGCGCAATCATGATGTCCAACTGTTTGCCATTGCGGCGGGAGGTCATGATCAGCTCCGGCCCCATAAACGTCATATGTATAGAGTCCAAACGCTTCGGCAGTCGCTGTTTCAGGCCCGGCAGCCCCAACCCGCAAAGAGAGGCGGGATCGGCGGCGTTGAGCCAGTATATGCGCGTCTGCGACAGGCCGTTCTGCAGCATTTGCAGCGCTATGGGTGTAATGAACTGTGGGCCGGGAATATCTTTGAAAAAGTAGCCGCCGATGATCTCTCTGGATAGCTCCATCAGGCGCAGAGAACGGAAGACGGCGCTCCAACGCATCTCCGGAAGCTCTCTTTGCAGGAGCTCGCGAAACACCACGCCGTAGCGACTCAGCAGTAAACGCGCACGGTCTTTGCCGCGCTCCTGTTCCGTTATCGGGTCTTCCTGGCGCTGGGGCCAGCGTACTTGGCGCCAGGTTCCGGGGCTGTTCGCCGCCTGTTTTGACTGGGCGAAGGAGTGGCGCATGGCGCGTCGGCGTGAAGGCGGTCTGCCGGAGCTCTGAGCGGGCAGATCAGGAATGGTGAATTTGTTTTCCACTCCTCTGCGCAGTGCGGCGTAGGTGTCATTATTGATGCGCTGTTTCCATACCCAATCCCATAAGCGTTCCGTCAGCGCTGTGTTGTCCAGTCCGCTTTTGCCGGAAAGGGCCTGGAAATCGTAGCGGCTGTCGGCGTCTGGAAACAGGGCCTGCAGTTCGCTGGCGTTTGCTTCGTTCAGAGGCGCGGGGGCGTCAAGCAGATCCAGATCAGCGGTGAAGCTGAATAGGGTTTTGCCTTCCTCTACGCCAATCCACGCCAAATCGGACTCCTGAAACAGGTGATCCAACACCGCCGGGCTGTAGTCCGGCAAGCGCGCAGGGAGTATTTCGTTCTCCCACAATGCGGCCGGGGCGGGCGTTCCTTGCAGGCGCTGCAAAATATCAAACAGTCGCTCGTGCGGATCGTCGTCACGCTCGCTCGCCTGGGTCTGCCAGCAATGTAAGAACAAGGATAGCTGTTCCAAGGGGAGGGGGGCGAATTCCGGCGCGGCTTCCTTGCGCGCCATATGCAGGAGGATTTCGAAGTTTTCCCGGTCGCAATAGCGCACCTCAGTATCGTCTGCGATCAGCGGGCCGGCCACGATAGCGCGCGCCTCAACCAGATCGTCGAGGGCGCGTTGCAGGCGTTGTGGATCGACGCCAAGCCAGTCGCTTATCTCAGCGGCGGAGAGGGGGGCGTAAAAGCGCAGCCATTCGCCCAGCAGCGTATCGAACAGCGCATCGGATTCCGCATCCTCGTCGGTTTCCGGGTAGAAAGCCTGCGCGAGAGAAGTTTGGGTTTCCCGCGCCACAATAATCTGGGCGTCACGATGCGCCAGACGAATGAGCTTGGCCTCTGTCGCCGCCAGCATGTTTTGCAGCGCCTCCTTGCCGGACTCTGATTCAATACGGGCGAGCAGTTCGCGCCATTCAGAATCCGGAATCGCGCCGCGCTCCTTGATCCAGTCTAACAGGTCCCGCGCGCTGTCCGGCGCATAACCCGGCGCCAGGCGCTGGCGTTTCTGTACAAAGCGCTGACACAACTCGGCGTTTACGGTGGGACGCAGCGCATCGTTGTACAACAGCTCTCGCAGCAGGTCCTCGCTGAGATTGGAGGTCTTGTCCGAGGTGGGCGTATCGTCCTTATACATGTACAGGTTGACCTGTTCCCAGGCGATATTCTGAGCCATGGGGCTGGGCGTTCGGGTGTTGGCGACGGACCATTGAACCTGTCCGGTTCGCAACTCCTCCAGCAGCTGTTTTAACGCGAGAAGATCGAATTCGTCCTGCAGACAGGTGCGCCAGGTTTCCAGCAGAATGGGGAAGTCTTCGTACTTGAGCACGGAGTTCAGCAACTTCTGCGATTGCAAGCGGCTCATCCACAATGGACGGCGCTCGTTGAATTTGCCTCTGTTGAGCAGTAGCGCCCGACCTGCGCATTCCCGGAAGCGTGCGCCGAAAAAACCGGAGCCTTCCAGACGGGCGCGTAACAGGGCTTCTATCCGCTCCGGGGAGACCAGAGAGAGAATCGCTTCGACGGGAATCTCCTCTGGCATTTGCAGGACGATGCACTCGTTACTGACATATACCACTGGCTGCTCGCCGAAGGATTCCAGCCAGGCGGCTTCCAAAGCCATGCCCCAGGGGCGGTTCACTTCAGCGCCCCAACCGGTATGCAGCACCATCTGACGACCATGGCTGTGTCCCAGGATTGAGTCGACGATCTCCACCAGCAGGTGGTGGCGATGAGGCAGGGGGCGTCCTGTGTGGGCGCGTTGGCGGCGCAGAAAATCCAACAGAGACGCGGCCGCCTCTTCCGTCATGCAGTATTGCGACTGTAAGGCGGCGACCAGATCGTCGGCGTCCAGGTTAGCGTCCAGATATTTCAGGAACAGGCCAATTTGCTCGGAGAAGTGGAAATTACGACTGATGGACTCGGCTTTCCAGAACGGCGGCGTGGAGGCGCCAGCTTTGGCGGGAAGCACGAATACGTCGTTGTGGGTGATTTTCTGAATTTGCCAGAATTGCGCGCCCAGAGTGAAGCTTTGTCCGATTTTCGCCTCCCAGACAAACTCTTCGTCCAGCTCGCCGATACGGGCGCTGCTGTCCTGATGACGTAGATGAAAGTAACCACGATCTGGTATCACGCCTCCGGACTGATACAGAGAGAGCAAGGCGCCCGGTCGCGCCGTGACGGTATTGTCCAGACGATCCACGGATACGCGCGCCTGCAGTTCGCGGATACGACTCTCTGCGTAACGGCCCGCCAGCATGTCAATCAGCAGATCAAACTGGCGGCGGGGCAACGTGTGGTAGACGCTGGACATACGCAAATGGGCGTACAGCTCGTCCAGGTCCCAGGTTGCGACGCCGGTCATGGAGATAATTATCTGCGCCAGGACATCAAGGGGGCATTGCAATGGACGCACTGGCTCCAGATCTTTTTCCATGATGGCTTTGGCCAGGACAGCGGATTCCAGAAAGTCCTGTGGGTGCGTGGGAAACAGAGAACCGACGCTGACGTCGCCGACATTATGACCGGCCCGACCCACGCGCTGGATCGCCGCCGCTACCGAGCCGGCGGTCTGCACCAGCACGACTTCGTCCAGCGCGCCGATATCAATACCCATCTCCAGGGAGCTGGTGGCGACGATAGCAGCCAGTTCGCCCCCTTTGAGGCGTTGCTCCACCTCCGTGCGAATCTCACGCGACAGCGAACCGTGGTGCGCGTAAGCCACCATAGCGTCCGCCGCCTGATTGATTTTGTAAGTGAGCTTTTCACACAGGGCGCGATTATTGGTGAAAATCAAGGTGGCGCGGTTGGCCTGAATTCGCGTCAGCAGGGTTTCCGCCAGAGCGTCCCAGAGATGCTTATCCGCCCCGCGATGGGCGATGGCGGCTGGATAATTGACGCTGAGCCGGTACTGCTTGGCGGCGTTGGACTCCACCAGCGTGATCGGGCGCTTGCGGTATTGCGGGTGGCGCGCGTAGTCCGGCTGGGTGACATCCAGTTCGTAGCCGGAGATAAAGTCCGCGGCGACGGAGATTGGGTTGATGGTGGCGGACAGGGCGATGCGCTGAAACTCGCCGGACAGATCCACCAGACGCTCCACGGCGGAGATCAGATAAGCGCCCCGTTTGACGCCAAGCAGGGAATGCGCTTCATCTATGATGACCGTATCCAGGTCCTGCAGCAGAGTAAGGCCGCTTTGCGAACTCAGCAGCAGATTGAGGCTTTCCGGCGTGGTGATGAGAATCTCCGGCGGGTGACGCAGCATCTGGCGGCGCTCGCCAGAGGGCGTGTCGCCGCTGCGGGTCTGCGCGCGGATAACTGGGAAGGGCTCGCCCTTGCGTTCAAAGCAGGCTGTCAGTTCCGCCAGCGGACGGCTTAGGTTATTGCGGATATCGTTATTCAGCGCTTTCAGTGGTGAAATATAGAGTATGCGCGTACGGCCCGGTTGCAGCTCGCCGGTGGCGAAGCGGTTGAGGGCCCAGAGAAAAGCAGTGAGGGTTTTACCGCTGCCGGTGGGCGCGGTGATCAGACAATGTTCGCCGGAAGCGATGCGCGGCCAGGCCTTACTCTGAATATCCGTAGGCGCGCCCAGATTGGCGGCGAACCATTCCGCGATGAGTGGATGAAATAAAGCCAGCGCCTGGGACATAAGAAACCGTTGTCGCCTTGTCGTCGTAAATAATGGTTGCCGATAAAAGTAATCTGAATCATATATGAATTCGGCGAAAGTTTGACGGTTCCGCACTTCGCGTAAAGAATTGAAGGTATAACGCCCGTGTCTGGTTTCTGTGGGACGAGGAAACCATTTTGGTGTGGAGGCATAAAAGCATGCGATGGTATTCCTGTCCTGTCATGGCGCTGGTTGGGTTATTGTTGAGCGCATCCCTGTGTCGGGCGGATGAAGCGATAGAAAAACTGACGTTTATGACCGAGGACTATCCCCCCTTTAATTACGTTCAGGACGACAAGCTCAAAGGGTTTTCCGTTGATTTGCTGGAGCTGATCCTGAAAAAGCTCGGTTCAAAAAAGACGCGTAAGGATATTCAGGTGCACCCCTGGGCGCGCAGCTACCGGTTGACGTTGAAAACGCCGAATACGGTGTTGTTTGTCATGACCCGACGCGGCCCGCGGGAGAATCTATTCAAATGGGTGGGGCCGGTGGCGGCGTCGCCCATTGTGTTGATGGCCAAAAAGGAGCGGAACCTGAACGTCCGCTCGTCGGAGGACCTGAAACACTTCCACATCGCCTCCGTGCGCGAGGACATTGCTGAAATCGTACTGGACGAATATGGAGTGCCGCCCGAAAAGCGCGAGCCGGTGCCATACCCGGAGCTGGCGGCGAAAATGCTGGAGGCGGGCCGGGTGGACATGTGGGCCTACGGCGACATCGCCGCTTACTGGATCATCAAGCAGAACGGCTTCAACCCTTCTGAATACGCGCCGGTATATGACTTCGGCTCCGCTGGCGATAACTATTACGCCTTCAATATCGATACGCCAGACTGGATTATCGAGCGTTTTCAAATTGCGTTGGACGAGCTGAAAACGGAGATAGAGGACAACGGTCAATCCGTCTATCAGAATATTATTGATCGCTACATCAAGTAGGAACGGACGTCCTGGCATGAACAAAGATCTCAGTTTCGGCGCGCTCATGGGGCTGGCTTCCGGTCTGCTTATCGCTGGCATCGGCGTGCTGCTGGAATTGGCGGAATGGAGCGACGCCCTGTGGGTGAACTACTGGATGCCCGGCGGCGTGTTCGGCGCGGCTATCTGTCTCGGCGCCTGGCGGCGGGGCTGGAACGCCGAGCGCAAGGGGCTGCGTCTGCTGATCGTTATCGCCGCCACGATTCTGGGGTGGCGCTTATGCTTTCTGTTCTTCATTTCATCCTGGGAAGTTGTGTCACTGGCGCTGATGGGCGCAGTCGGCGCTTGCGTCACCGCAGTCGGCGTTATCCTCGCCTGGCGCATGCGCGCCTGGTTGATCTTTTTGACGTCCTTTACCCTGGCTGGCGCGGCGGGCGGCGTGGTGGACTTTGTGCTGATCAACAGTCTGCCGGATATCGCCAAAAGCGCCGTCTGGCATGGCTTTTGGGAAAGTGTGGCGATTTTTCCCGTTTGGCAGGCGATAACGCTGGCCTGCGCCCTGGCTGTAGGCGGCCCCCAACCCGCCAGATAGGGCTTCCCAACGCGCAAAATAAGTAAACGTCGTTAAATTAAATTTGCGTAACCCTTGATCCCCGACTAGCCTTTCAGCTATCCAGTTAGCGGTCCCTGCATTACCGGCGAGCCAAGGTCGGCGACAATACTTTTTTCTTTTAAAAACAGGAGCGAAGCCGGGAGGAGAGACTGGATTGAATTGCGTTTCCAATTAATGGAGGAAAAGACAATGCAATCCAGAACAAAAATAAAAACAGCGGTATTTCTAGGTCTTCTTGGCAGTTCAGTTGGCGTATCCGCAGAAATGGGCGATTACTCATTCTGGGATACCTTGGGCAACCTGATCTGGCCCCGGGGCGCGGACAACCCGGTCACGCAGGAGCAGCAAAACGCAGCGCAGTATCCCTTGACGCCCAACCCCTCCGAAGTCGCCGATGGCTTCAGCCCTGGCGCCTATCTGCAATGGCAGACCATTCAATTACACCCGGACACCGGCGCAATTTGCGGCAACGGCTCGCCTTATAAATTCTTCGTCAATCGCGTGGCGCACACCAGCAATACGGTGATTTATATGGAAGGCGGCGGCGCCTGCTGGGATTATGAAAGCTGCACAGGCCAGACCGGCATTCGCGGCGCTCGCAATCCCAACGGCATTCCCGATGACTATATGAGCCTGCAGAATCCTTCCGCCAGTCTGGTGAGCCCGTTCGTGTTCCGTCTGCATCCCTGGACCAGCACCAAAACCCAGAACTGGAACATGGTGTACGTTCCCTACTGTACCGGGGATATCTATACCGGGGACAAGGTTGCGATCTACGAGGATCCCACCGGCGAAAATGACCCGCTGGTATGGCGGCATAACGGCGTGCGCAATATGCGCGCAGTGGTGGCGTGGTTGAAGAACAACCTGGAGCGTTCCGGACAAATGCTGATGACCGGATGCAGCGCAGGCGGCGCGGGTTCTTTCGCCAACTATCACCCGGTTCGCCGCGATATGGCGCCAGGCAAGGCCTACCTGATCAACGATTCCGGCCCTATCTTCCCGGCGCCGGTAACCGGCTCGGAAGAAGAATATCCCTCCCTCAAACTGCAGAACACCATTCGCAATGTGTGGGGTCTGGATGGCGATGGCGACGGGCCTTTGTACTACCTCCAAAACGAGCTGCCGTCACTGGACCTGAACGACCTGGGTACGCTGTACACAGCCCTGGGCGAATACTATCCAAACGATCGTCTGGGTCATACGCACTTCTGGGATGACCTCAATTACTCGTCCTATTCCTATGAACGTTTCTATGACGACATCAATAACGAGCCCGATGCAGAGAAGCGTAAGCAGAAAATTCATCAGCGTTGGTACAAAGACACCAGCCACCTGATGACGTCGTTGGACGGCTACGATAACTGGGGCTACTACATTCCACGTTTCCGCGATGTGAATGAAAGCCACTGCACCAGCATCATCGAGTTCAACAATGCCGACATTCAGGAAGACGGACTGGAACTGGGCGACTTCGTGAATAATGTGATGGAAGGCTCCGGCCCGGTCATGTCAGCCTCGGAAGAAGACTCCGTCAGCGATTATCAGAAAGGCTTCAACCTGCTGTACTGGCTGCTGGATCAGTTGCTGTAAACGGCTCTGACCACTGAATTGATGCGTTGCAAATAAGCCCTCTGCCGAGGGCTTTTCTTTGTTTGATGAGATGGGATCCAGGCGGGAAGGGCTGACGTTTTCCTGCGATCAGGATTAATTCGTCGTCCCGCTGTTGTCCAACGCGTAGGCCTGCTTGAGCTCTTCGTTCAGTCGTTGGGCGAGATAATCGTCGCGACTGAGTCCATTGGGATAATGGGTCATGGCCAGCACTTCCTTCACTATTTCGGCTTCGCGTTTCTTGTACTCGGCGAAACGCGGGTCCGGGTTGTCCTTGAACTCCTGCATGCGCGCTTCGCCCGCTTGCTTGTACTGCTGAATCAGCTCCATGCCCCTGGCTTTGGCTTCCGGGTCATTGGGGGTGATTTTCAATAACGCCAGTTTCATGATCAACGCTTCCGCCGCGGAGAGCTTGTGCTCTTTTTCCAGACGGTCGATATTTTGCTCCGCACGGGAGAATTTTTCCCGGCGGGTGGCGCTGTCCATTTGCTCCGCATGCTGCAGCAGCTCGCGATAGTCGCGCCCGTAGTCGAAGTAGGATTGGTATTCCGCATAACGCTCCAGCGCCTGGTCCTCCAAAAGGGTGTTCTGGTTCTGGGTGAGGCTGGAAGGACGCGCCTGGGCGGAAAAGTTTTGCATGCCGATGGGGAGAAATGCGTTGGCGTCATTAACGGCGATGGCGGCTTCTTGGGGGGCGCTCGTTTGGGGGGCGGATGGAGACGGGGAGGAAGAGCCTCCCAGCAGCCAGGTAGAGAGTCCCAGTGTGGCTGTTATGAGTGCAATGCCGAAATAGGCCTTGGGTGTCATGATCAGTCTCCTTTTTCTTATTTGAATATCCAATAGTGAGAGATCTTCTCATTTACAAATATAGTCCTCTAATCGGGGATTAATAAAATTTTTTCTTTTTATGCATCCAAATTGATAACTGGCGTCGTCTTAATAAGTGAAGACATTCGAAAACCAAAAAACTTATTGAGGAGATGCCTGATATGAAACTCAAAAGCCTTACCGTTCTGGCCGCTGCAATGATGCTGACTGCTTGCGCCGCTAACTCTCAAAATCATAGCGGCGAGCCGGTTTCCAGTAGAGACACGTCTCTCGGTTCCGTGATGACCAATAAGCAGGGCATGACCCTGTACACGTTCACCAAGGATGCGGCCGGCGTCTCCAACTGTAATGGCGGTTGCGCGGAAAACTGGCCTCCATTCATGGCTGGCCCTTCCGCGCATGATACCGGTAAGTTCACCATCATCACCCGCGCAGACGGCTCCAAGCAGTGGGCGTACGAGAGCAAGCCTCTGTACTTCTGGGTTGGCGACCGCGCGCCTGGCGACGTGAATGGTCACGGCATCAAGGACGTCTGGTTCACGGTGAAAATGGACTCGGCGAAAAGCCACAAGCAAAGCAACTACAGCAGCAGCTACTATTGATCGGCTGACCTGACGCGTGCTGGCAGGCGTCTCGTTGCGGGAGCGTAGAAACGAAAATCCGTCGCAAACGCCACGTCCGACTGGTATGCGGCGGCTACCTGGATATAATGCCTGGGAACCTTCGGGGGAATCGATCAGGTGAACTCAATTCAGGAGCCGTCGTTGAAGACTGCAACCGACACAGATTGGTCTGTGGAGCTGGCGCCGCTGTTGCGCCGCATCGTGGATCAGGACCGAGCCGCGCTGAAGCGTCTGTATGATTTAACCGGCGCCAGGTTGATGGGCGTCGCCATGCGCATATTGCAAGATGAGGGCGAAGCCGCCGATCTGTTGCAGGAAGTGTATATGAAGCTGTGGCGGCAAGCGTCGCAGTATTCGGGAGCCGGATCCGCCTGGGGCTGGCTCTGCGTGCTCACCCGCAACGCCGCTCTGGACAAGCTGAAAAGCAGACAGCGCAAACGTGAAGACCTCATGGATGATGTAGAGCCGTTGATGGCGGATCTGGCTGGCGAGGGGTGCGGACTGGCGGACCAGGAAGGCATGCGACAGTGCCTTGAAAAATTGAATGAAGAGCCTCGTAAAGCGATTTTATTGTCTTACATCCACGGATACAGCCACGGCGAACTGGAAACTCGGCTAGAGCGCCCATTAGGGACGATCAAAGCCTGGATCAGACGCGGACTGCAGGAGTTAAAACAATGTCTCGAAGCATGAGATATAAAAACGCCACAGTTTGCGACCATCTGGCGAGTCAATATGTGGCGGGGGCGATGAGCGCCCGAGTACGTCGACGCATGGAAACTCTGATGCGCGACTATCGTGAAATGGATACGGCGGTGGCCTACTGGTCAGATTTGATGACGCCAATGCAGGACCGTCTGCCGCCGCAACAACCGCCGGTAGATCTGTGGGCGAAAATAGACGCCGCTACGGCCCCTGTCGCGAAACCGCAAACGGCGAGGACGCAGGCGCAGGTCGCCAAAACCAGCTGGCTGGCCAGTTTCTGGGAGAACCTCGCCATGTGGCGCTTTTCCGCCATGGCGGGGACCGCGGCGTCGGTCGTGTTCGCTGTGGCGCTGTTGTGGAACGTTATGGGCGGCGCGCCGGGGCGGGGGGCCGATTATATGGCCCCCATGAGTCGCAACGGCGAAGTGGCGCTGGTGATCTCCGCCTATAAAGGCGAAGAGCCGGGAACTTCGGAACTGGTGACCCAGTGGTCCAAACGCTTCCAGGACAAGCCCTCAGGCCCGTTGCATTTGTGGGCGGAGAAGATGGATGACCACAGTCTGGTGTACCTGGGACAGATTGACTCTGGTAAAGAGAACTGGACGCTGACCTCTGCGGAATGGAAAGTCATCGCCAACAGCAGCCGTCTGTTGATCAATGACAACCCTTCCACGCTGGATGTCGCCGCTGTTACCTTTGAAGGTCCCTGCGTCCAGCTGAACGCCTGGAAGAGCTAAAAGGCCGGCGTCCTGAGTAAAGCTGGACAAGCTGGGATAGATGAATAGAATTGCGCGGAATCTGATCCGTCGTGCTCAGCCCGCGCAATTTTTATTCTCAGATATTCCGAGGCCGTCCCATGGAAAACCCGTATCAAACGCCGCAGGCTGAGCTGGACACGCACAGCGAATCTTCAACTCCCTTCTTCACCACCTCGATTACCAAGCTGATTGTTTTATATATCGCTACGTTGGGTTTTTATCACCTCTACTGGTTTTACAAACACTGGAAAGCGCTGCAGGTTCATGAAGGTCTTAAAGTCGCGCCGGTATGGCGCTCTATATTCAGTATCTGGTTCACGCACTCTCTTTTTAAACGCATTGCCAATAGCCATCAGGAGCAGGGGCTGGGAAGTTGGGGCTCACACGAGATTGTGGCGACCTTATATGTGTTGATGACGATCGGGGGGACAGCCATCAACCGTGAATTGACGAGCGATGTTTTTGGTGTTTGGGATATTGTGCTGCTTGCCACCTCTACTATCTCTCTTTACACGCTGTATGAGGCGCAAACACATGCAAACCGTGCGAATCAAGATTCCGAAGGGAAGAGCAACAGCCGTTTTAGTCCCTGGAATATTCTGTTCATCCTTATTGGTCTCGCTATCTGGGGAATGGTCGTGTTAGGCGTCCTTGCTCAGTTCACCACCATTCTGGACTGATAATTCCGCGCATACCCTGGGAGTCATGGTTCGTGACTCCCCAATCTCCCCCTCAAATTCCCCCTCTAAACCCCACTTGGATGGATGTCCGTTCACGTCGTCGCGACTAATGTTAATCCGTGGATGCGCGCGGGTGTTTAACCTCGATGGGCCATTCATGTAAGGAGTAAACAATAACAAGCTTGCGGGAGAGCTGACATGGTCATGGATAACGTGAATAACAAGAATGGCGATAACAGGTTGGGCGGGGGCGTGAAGCGGCTCGTACTGGCCTCGGTCTGTGCGGGAACGCTGTGCGTAGCCGGAAACAGCTACGGCGAGGTTAATCGTCATGCCTCGGTGATGGTGCATTTGTTCGAATGGAGCTGGGAGGACGTGGCGCAGGAGTGCGAACAGTATCTGGGGCCGAAGGGATTTGCCGCAGTGCAGGTGTCGCCGCCGCAAGCCCATATCGAGGGCGCGCAATGGTGGACCCGATATCAGCCCGTCAGCTATGTGTTGAACAGTCGTAGCGGAGACCGGGAGCGATTCCAGAACATGACGCAACGGTGCGCTGCGGCGGGTGTGGATGTGTACGCGGATCTGGTGATCAATCACATGGCGTCCACCGGGTTCGACTTTCCTGACGTCCCCTATGGGGTCAATGACTTTCATAACTGGAACTGCGGCGGCATCAACTATGGCGACGCCAATCAGGTCTGGAATTGCGATCTGGTGGGCTTGAAAGATCTGAAGACTGAAAGCGACTACGTGCGCGGTAAAATCGCGGGTTACATGAACGATCTGATCAGCCTGGGGGTAAAAGGCTTTCGTATCGACGCTGCCAAGCACATGCCGCCTGCGGACATAGAGAATATCGTCAGCCGTATTCAGGGCTCTCCCTATATCTTTCAGGAAGTGATTCGGGCGTCGGGAGAAGCGGTGCAACCAGAGATGTACACCCATATCGCCGATGTCACCGAGTTTCAAATGGAGCGGGATCTGGCCTGGCATTTTCGTAATGGACGCATGGCGAATCTGATCGATTTTTCCCAGTGGGGCGGCCGCGTGGCCAGCGGTGACGCCATGGTGTTCGTCGCCAATCATGACGATCAGCGCCAGCACCCGGAATGGGCGCTGACCTGGAACGATCCTCAGGGCATGTACTATCTCGCCAATATTTTTATGCTCGCTTATCCCTACGGCTATCCCAGAGTGATGTCCAGTTACTACTTCAATGACCACGATCAGGGGCCGCCTAATTCCGGTCCGCACACCGGCGGGGCCTGCGGCGTGGACTGGGTATGCGAGCACCGCTGGGGCGGGATGGGTAATATGGCGAAATTCCGTCAGGCCACCGCCGCCAATGCCTATACCTCCAATGTGTCTCGCGATGGCGATAATCGGCTGGCGTTTGGGCGCGGCGGACTCGGCTTTGTGGCGCTGAACAATGACTCAGGGGGCTGGAGCGCCTCACTGGATACCGGTTTGCCAGCGGGAGAATACTGCGACATTTTGCATGGCGATTACGTCAAAGGCGTCTGTACGGGGCCCACGGTCTTTGTGGACAGCGCGGGCTATGCAGCCGTCAACGTCGCCGGTCGCGACGCCATGGCGATTCATGTGGAGGCGAGAGTGGCGGATTGCCCGCAGTGTCAGTCACAAAGGGTGGATGTTTCTTTTACCTGCGATAACGGCCAGACCCAATGGGGGCAAAGCGTCTACGCCGTGGGTAATCTGCCCGAACTGGGCGGCTGGAGCCCCGCAGGCGCAGTCAAACTGGAGCCCTCCGCCTATCCGGTGTGGAGCGGCGTTATCTCCGTCCCCGCCGGAACGCAGGTCGAGTGGAAATGCCTGAAACGGGACGAGAACAACCCTGGAGCGGGAATAGAATGGCAACCTGGGAGCAATACGGTATTCAACAGTGACCTGGTCAACGCCACCCGTGGCGGCTGGTGATTGAAAAAGTCGTGATTGAGAACTCGTGTTTGAAAGTGAGTCACTGAAAAGACAAGATCCGGCTGCGCCGGGTCTTGTCTGGGTGAGATTCCGTGTATCCAATTGTAGATTCGCGCATCTCTCGTCAGTTTCAAAAAGAAAGCTACTCTATACTTTCCCGTTGTCTTTTCTGGATACCTGTTCTCTGAATGCGCGTTGAGTCATGCTGAACAAGAAAAAATTCCTTACTGAGCTGGCGTTGAAAAATGCAGTGTTATTGCTGGTCATTGCGCCGGCGATGATTCTGTTTACCTTGGATAGCATGCAGCATATGGAGGCGGGTAATCAGTCCGCCATTCTGGCTGTCATCGGGTTGTTGATGGCGTCGGCGATTGTGGGGATATTCGAGACCACTTATCAGAAGTCCGTGTTGGAGAAACCGCTGCAACGCTGGTTGGCGCACTTGACCAAGATATTGCTGTATCTCGGCGTAACGGAGCTGATGGCTATTGCGATCGCCGCAGTGGGAACCACCTATCCGTTCTGGGACGACCCATTGATCTGGGCGTTATCGCCGATTTATCTGGCTTTGTATCTGTTTGATTGCTGGGATGGTTTGATCGCCGCGGATAACCTGTCTTGATCAACGCGTCGGGCCTGGAGTCACAGGATGCTCAGGCCCGAACAGCGATTAAGCCTAATCTTGCAACAGAATCCGCACGGATTTAGACGGCAGGGAAAGCGTCAATGTATATCCGTCCGCAGTGAAAAGATTTCCGCTGAACAGATCCCGCCAGCAGCTTCCCGGCGCGCCCAGCAACCGTGTATCCAGGGACGCCCTAGAGGCGTCGCCACGATTGGCGGCGATGATCATCGAACCTTCCTGTGCAGTTCTGGCGAAGCAATAGCTGTCCCTATCCGCCCCCAGATCAAGGTGTCCGCCCCGGCTCAGCGCTGGCGTATTCTTTCGCAATGCGATCAAAGTTTTGCACCAGTTCAGAATATCCGTATCCCAGCGTTCCCGGTCCCAGGGGAAGGGGCGACGACAGTCCGGGTCTGCGCCGCCGGGCAGCCCGATTTCATCACCGTAATACAGGCAAGGCGCGCCGCTGTAGGTAAACAGCAGACCCAGGGCCAATTTGTACAGGTCGCGATCACCTTGCAGCAGAGTGAGGAAACGGGGTGTGTCGTGGGTATCCAGCAGGTTAAGCTGGCTTAATTGAATGGAGCAGGGAATCGCTGCCCGCGTCTCCGCCAGCCAGGCGGCGAACTCGCGTCCGTCAATGGCTCCCGGCTGTCCGGAAATATCCAGACCGGCCAGCCAGGCGCGCAGAGGATGGGCGAAGCCGTAGTAGTTCATCGCGCCGTCTTCCTGATCGCCTTGCAGCCATTCTGTCGCTTCGAAGAAATGCTCGCCCAGCAGATAAGCTTGCGGCGCTTCCTGTTTGACGCTGTCGCGCATGCCGCGCATATGCGTTGCGTTATTGTGGGCGCTGGGACCTTCACCCAGCATATGCACCGCGTCCAGACGCCAGCCGTCGATGGCGTAGGGCGGTCGCAGCCAGTGACGAAGAATGGCGTTGTCGCCTGAGTACATGCTGGCCGCCACGTCTGGGTTGGCGTAATTCAACTTGGGCAGACTGTCGATACCTTTCCAGGCGGCGTAGCGGCCTTCCGAGTCAAAATGATAGAAAGCGCGGTAACGCGCGTCGCCCGCCTGCGCCTGTTGAAACCAGGGATGATGGACGGAGGTGTGGTTAACGACGGCGTCCAGAATCAACCGCATATCCCGCGCTTGGGTTTCCTTCCGCAGACGCCGCAAAGCAGGCTCGCCACCCAGGCGCGGTTCTACCTGAAGGTAATCATCCGTGTCATAGCGATGGTTGCTGTGAGAAGCGAAGATCGGGTTGAGATAAATCGCGTTGATCCCGAGTTCATCGTGCAAATAGGGTAAGGCGTCAGCGACGCCATTCAAATCGCCGCCGAAGAACTCCGACGACCCTCGGGATGGATCCGGTATGGCGTTCCAGTCGCTGAGGGGCGTCTGTTCTTCATGGTTCTTATGTTCCTTATGTTTTTTGGCGATGGACGAGGAGAAGCTATCGCCGATGCGAAACCGGTCTGGAAAGATCTGATAGAACACCTGATTCCATACCCATTGCGGAGTCTGTAGCCCCTGCACATGCTTGAAGTGGAAAGAACGTGAACGAATGCGGGGATGCACGCCGCCGGCGTCGAGACAAAACTGCCGCTCTGCGCAGATAAACTTGAATAGATAATAAGTGGTTGCAGCGCCAGGGTTGGTGGGAATCTCGACCCGCCAGCGCCGCGCGCCTGCGGTGGTCTCCGCTGGCTCCAGTGCGGTTAAATACTCTTCATTGTCCAACTCATAGCGAATCCAGGCGCTATCAATCGTTTCGTCAGACGCTGCATGCACGCTAATACAAAGTCTGCCGTCCTTCAGTATCTCGACATCGGTGAGAGGATGGTGGTGGGCGATGAAGTCGGTCGGCATCGAAGCGTTCTCCGGCGTTAAAAATTAGTCGGGCTTTGTGAGGGTGTTCTGGTTATGCTAGTGACGCAATGGGCGCTTGGCATCAGCCGGCGACACCTGTGTTCTACGCCCCCCAAGAGTAGGATTCGCCAAAGACCGGGTATGAGCCATCTTGCGCAGCAGTGGCTGCAATTGATCAACGACGCCAGAGCGCAAAGCCGTTATTGCGGCGAGGCGTTTTATCCGGCTGGCCAGTCCGGGGCATTGCGGCAATATCATGGCGCTGGAATATACTGAAATAGGAATGGCGCGCGCCTGCAACGAGAAGACGCCTGCAAATGATTATTGGACATTGGTGCTGGCGCGTCCGTCGTGCGAGTGCAAACACCAACGAACAAAGTATGAATAGTGGGGCGATATGAAAATAGCCATAGTCACATGCGACGGATTCAATGAAATGGATTCCTTTATGGCGCTCACCCTGCTCAATCGGGTGAAGCAACCGGGCTGGCGGGCGGAACTCGCTTGCCCCTCGATGCACGCCTTGTCGATGAATGGCGTCAAGATCACTGCGCAGCGGCCGCTGATGTTCGCCAGCGAAGCGGATGCGGTGTTGTTCGGCAGTGGTGTGCAAACCCGCGAACATGTGAAAAATGACAGCATTATGTCGGCATTTCATCTTGACCCGGACATTCAGTTTATCGGCTCGCAATGTTCCGGCGCTTTGTTTTTACATAGCCTGGGACTGTTGAATAACACGCCGGTGTGCACGGATGCGACTACGGGACCGGTTTTGCAGAGCCTGGGCGCGCAGGTGGTGGAAGGCCCGTTTCACGCTACGGGTAATATCGCCACGGCGGGAGGCTGCCTGTCCGCCACCTATCTGGCTATGTGGGTGATCTGGCGCAGCTTGGGAGAAGAGGCGGCTAGAGACGTGATCGCCTATGCGGCGCCGGTGGGACAAAAGGAGCTCTATGTGGACATGGCGGCCCAGGCGATTGCCGCATTCATCTGATTTCCATGTGGAATAGGTTATAGTGCGCGTTGGGTTAAGTAAGGCGCTTTCGGCTTTTATCAACAACCCGCGCGTTGAGGCACTCCAAGGCGCGGCGAAAAACGGTCGTTATACGGCGGCTTCCTGGTATTAAACGCGTTTGAATCAGAGTCATGTATTCGTTAGTCAGATCCAGCAGTGTGTTGATTCTCCTCGCAGCGTTGTGCAGCGGGTGTGCGAGCCAGTTCAAGCCGCAAAACGAACCGATTAAATCCTACAACAGCGACCACGCTTACCGCTTCCGCACATACCAGCGCGACAACGACCTGGGGGAAACCCTGTTGATCCTGGCCTTTTCAGGCGGCGGCACGCGGGCTTCTGCGTTGTCCTATGGCGTCATGGAGGAGTTGAAGGACACACGCATTGAAATCGATGGCGTCAAAACCCGTTTGCTGGATGAGGTGGATTATATCTCCGCTGTATCAGGAGGCAGTTTCACCGCCGCCTATTACGGATTGTTTGGCGATAAGCTGTTTTCGGACTACGAGAAAGTATTTCTCCGCCAGAGCGTGCAGGGCGCATTACTGTGGCAGTTGCTGAGTCCGGGGTATTGGTGGCGTTCGCTGTTCACTCGCTTTGACCGGACGGAAATGGCGGTTGAGTATTATGACAACTATATCTTCAAGGGTAAGACCTTCGCCGATATCCCGCTGAGCCGCCGTCCTTTCATTAATATCAACGCTACGGATCTGAGTCAGGGGAATCGTTTCTCCTTTGATCAGGATACCTTTGATCTACTGTGCTCGGACCTGGATAAGTTTAATGTGGCGCGGGCGGTGACCGCGTCCTCGGCGGTGCCGGTGGCGTTTCCTTCCATCGTATTGAAAAATCACGGTGGTGACTGCGACCTGAGCGAATCCGCCATGTTTCGCATGTTGAACGAGTCCAAGCCACTGGATATTCGCCAACGGGAGCTGGTCAGCGGTCTGCTGTCCTATAACGACAGCGAGCAGCATCCTTATATTCATCTGGTGGATGGCGGCATTTCGGATAACCTGGGCTTGCGAGGGGTGATAGACGGTCTGCAGTTGGCTGAACTGGAAAACGCCGCCCAGGATCACACCAAGAAAGTGAAACGGGTGGCGGTGATCCTGGTCAATGCGGAAGTCAGGCCGAAACGAGGTATTGATGAAAGCCCTAACAAGCCCTCCATTACGGACACCATTGACGCCGTCACCAATGCGCAAATTCAGCGCTATAACGTGGAGTCCCGGGCGATTCTGCAAGATCAGGATGATCGTATCGTCAGAGGATTTCAGCGCTTTGGGCGGATTCCCTATTACTTTATCGAAGTCAATTTTCAGTCCTTCACATCGCCTTCGCTGAAAGAGTTCTTCAACAGCCTGCCAACTTCACTGGAACTGAGCAATCGGGAAATCGACACCCTGATTCAGGCGGGACGCTCATTATTGCGAAATTCAGAGGAATACTCGGAGTTTCTGGAAAACTATACGACGGAAATGCCGGACGGCCACATTGAAATCAGGATTGATGACTTAACTGATGAAGATGAGTGATTCTTTCCCGCGCCGGTGCTGAAGTTTTTTCTCAATAGCACTCCACATCATCCATCGGACTTTGTTTCTGGCGCAGCGCATCGTTGTACACGATGGCGGCGCCGGCGTCGGATTTCGCTTGGTACAGCGCCAGATCCGCGCTTTCGATTAATTGCGGCGTGGGACATTCCGGGGACACCTGCGTGAAGCCGATGCTGACGTTAATTTTGCCGGCGGGGAAGGGGTGTGAGGCGACGTTTTTGCGGAATCGCTCCAGAGAGGTCTCCACGCCTTCCTTGTCTGTCTGATTTACGATGACCACAAATTCCTCGCCATCAAGGCGGAATAGCAGATCGGAAGAACGAAAACCCTTTTTCAACAGTAATGACACCTGCAGCAGGGTCTCATCGCCATTAGCTCCGTTAGCGGGCGCTGTATTATCGATATCCAACAGGGCGAGCCAGGAAGACTGAGTTGCTTCCTCAGGTTGCTTCAGGTGATAGAAGTCAACCACCTGTTCCAGCGTTCTATCCATGGCCCCCCGATTCAACAGGCGGGTGAGCGGGTCTCTTTCTCTGGCGTCGAGCAGCGTCACCTGATTACTGTAGACGCCATATAGACCTCTGATCACTTCAAAATCGTAAGTGCTGACAGCGCCTTTTATCAGGATGATGCGCCGGGGCTCCAAAGCGCTGGCGACATCGTAGTAAATCGTCGGCGCGGCGCTCCCAATCCAATATCCCACGCCGCCTTGCGATTCGGCGATTATATTCTTCAATACGTCGGCGTTTTGATTGTCGAAATCATCATTGGAGATAAGGGGAAAGCGTCGCACCAGTATATCGCTTCGCGGATTTTTACTATTGGAGGCTGGCGGCGCGGAGCTGAATATCTCGTAAGCGGAAACTTCGTCAACGCCTTCGATGCTACGAAGGAGACTGATCAGGTTCTGCGTTAAATCGTGATAAGACTGGTTTTGCAACAACTCCGCAGAGAGCTGGAACGCTTTCTGCAAATCCTCTGTCGACATGGCGGCGTCCTATCCGTCCGGGAATGAACATATTAAGAATAGATGTAATCCCAGTGCGGCGCTATTAATATTTCCTGTTCCGATTTATGGATAGACGCCCTGAAAGGCGGGTCTATAACCTGCAGGGGCCAGCTTAAGCGAGGATGTGGTCTGGTCAAACAAGTAGATCTAATGCTCCCCAAGAAGTGACGGAACGCTTTTAACTGTCTGACGTTTTAGGTATCCCCAACTAGTGTAGAAGGCAGTTGCAAACGCTGATGTGCAGCGTTCCTCCTGAACGAACATAAACACATTGTCCGGCGCGATATTCCGATATCGTAATCTTTACAATAACTCTGCGCTGGAAGTGCTAGGATTAATAGCATTCAAATAAAATTAGCGTTGGCGAATGCTATTTAAAGAAGGTGGTCTGGATGGCAATGGATACCGAAACCTTCGCCGCCATTTTGGCGAATATGCGGGAACGTTTTCTGCAGGAGCTGGATGAACGTTGCAACAAGCTTGAAGAGTTGATTTTGTCGTTGGAAAGAGATGGCGCGAACAAGGAAGTGTTCAACGAACTCTATCGCGGTATCCATAATGTCAAAGGGGCGGGTGGCACCCATGGGTTGAACGTGGTGACCACCATCTGCCATCAATTGGAAAGCTTTCTTGCTGAGCTGGGCGCAAACGCCGCTCTTGACGCCAGTTCCGCCAACAATGCGCTGGCTTATCTCGATCTGCTGCGCCGGGTCAGCGTCGTCCACCGCAGCGAACTCATGCAGCAGTCGGATATCGAAAGTGAATTGGAACGTTTGAACCACCGGGTGCTGGAAAAACGCAAATCCGGCTTACTGGCGGAATCTTCGCAAACCCTGGCCAGTTACTACCAACAGGCATTGGAGCCTCTTCCAGTGCGTCTGGTGTGGGAGCAGAACGGCCTGAACGCACTGGGTCGTCTGCTACGTGAACATTTCGATTTCATTATCGCCGGCGGCGAACTCAAAGAACTTAACAGCCTTGCGGTGGTCGCCGCCTTACGCGCTTCGCAAGCCCGCAATCACAAAATCCCCGCCATACTCATCACCAGCCGTCAGGGCCTTAAACCGGAAGAAATCCAATTCGACGCAATCCTCACCAAAAATAAAGAACTGCCGGAAAACTTATTGTCAGCGGTGCGGAAGGCGCTGTCATTGTGATGTTACGAACTGCAATTAGCCGTCAGGGCAGTTTAGCAGCGTAATCGATAGAGACTGTAATTTAATTTGTGTATCTGCCTATCACTAGTACCCTATAGCGGGGTTAAGGATAGGTAGACAATGAACCAGAAAGAATTAGAAGCATTTGCCCGTGAGGCAGCCAAATCTCTGAAAACAGAAAAGGATCTCAACGAGTTCCGTCAGATGCTCACCAAGGCGACCGTGGAAGCCGCGCTCAATGCAGAGCTGGATGTGCATCTGGGATACGAGAAACATCAATCTTCAAATTCAGACAATAGCCGTAACGGCTATTCCAGCAAGACCCTCCGTACCGAGGACGGTCAGTTTGAAGTTAATACTCCCAGAGATCGTCAGGGCAGCTTTGAGCCTCTACTGGTCAAGAAGCAGCAGACCCGCTTCACCACCATGGACGACAAGATTCTCAGCCTCTACGCCAAAGGCATGAGCACCCGAGAGATCGTGGCCACCTTTAAGGAAATGTATGGCGCGGATGTCTCTCCCACCTTAATCTCCAAAGTCACGGATGCCGTGATTGAGCAGGTGGTGGAATGGCAGTCTCGTCCTCTGGATGCGGTTTATCCCATCGTGTACCTGGACTGCATTGTGGTGAAGATCCGCCAGGACAAGCAGGTGATCAACAAAGCGATCTATCTGGCCCTGGGGGTCAACCTGGAAGGCCACAAAGAATTGCTAGGGATGTGGCTCTCGGAAACCGAAGGGGCGAAGTTCTGGCTGAATGTGCTGACCGAGTTGCAGAACCGGGGCGTGAAGGACATTCTGATCGCCTGTGTGGACGGCCTGAAGGGTTTCCCCGAAGCGATCAATACCGTGTATCCCCAAACCCAGATACAGCTCTGTATTGTGCACATGGTGCGCAATGCGGTGAAGTATGTGCCGTGGAAAGACTATAAGCCGGTCACAACAGATCTGAAGCGGATCTACCAATCGGCCACCGAGGAGGAAGCCCTCTCAGAGCTGGACAGGTTTGCCGAACGATGGGATGAGAAATATCCCCAGATCAGCCGATCCTGGCGGCTTCACTGGGAGAACCTCAACACTCTGTTCCGCTACCCGGAAGACATTCGCAGGGCCATCTACACGACCAATGCCATTGAGTCCCTTAACAGCGTCATTAGGAAAGTGATCAAGAAACGGAAGCTGTTCCCCACGGATGATTCCGCGAGAAAGGTGGTGTATCTGGCGATCATGGATGCGTCGAAGAAATGGACGATGCCGATCAGGAATTGGAAGTCAGCGCTGAACCGATTTATGATCGAGTTCGAAGATCGCTTAACGGAGTATCTTTAATAACCAGGCAGATACACAGAATTATTTACAGGGTCAATCGATATGGGCTGGTGGCTATCTAGCGCCTTTGAGTCTATTTTAAACCGCTCTTTTCCGAACACCGTTTCAGAGCCGCCACATTGAGCCTGTACAATAAACTCCCCCTGACTAAATCCTAAGTAGGACTCTTCTGTAATCTGGTAATTAATGCGACCGCCAGCATCCACTGATACCCGAGGGAACTTGAATCTGTAAGGGCTATCCGGCGTACTTCGAATTTCCAGAATGGCCAGCGGCATGGCTGATGGATTGCTTATTTCAATCGTTTCAGAAAGCAGAATATCAATATTTGGCCGTTGGTAATTGCAGCATCCTGACAGCGTAATGACTGTAATGAAGAATAAGGCAGTGTGGGTCAGTTTCATATTTACTTAAACGCGTCGCAGTTATCAATGACGATTAATAGCCGATACACTGGCTTAGTTGAGGCTTCTACCCGGAGTCGGCTCCCGGGGACCTGACTGTTATCGAACTCGCCACATGCGCCGCTAACAAAATATTGGTCAGACACAATTGCGTCAAAGCTGTTTATGGCGACACTTGCCGTCTCAGACAGCTCTCCTGGGCTTAACGACATGCTTCTGGTTGTAAAACCTGCGACTCTGGTATCAAAGTTATAGACAGTTCTGATATATACGTCTTTGTCTGTCTGGTTCTTGACGACCAAATCCACAGGAACAAAGCTGTTGTATTGATACGGGCCATCAAGACAGCAGCCGCCGAGGAGAATAGGTAAGAGTAAGAGAAAACCCCTGCTCACTCACCCTCAGTGGCGCATTGACTGAACTCTATTTCCACACTTTGTAAGGCGGCGGTATCATTGGAGGCAACTGATACAGACTCTTTTCCAAAATATCTTTCCGCCATTGAGCATTGATAGCTAACTTCGAAATCCCCAGCTTTGACAAGCGAATATGTCTTCTCTGACACTGGGAACGAAACTGTCTTTCCTGAGGCCAGTTGAGTCGGTGGGAAGGAAAAAATACGCTGCTTATCTTCCTTTGACTGCAGCTTTTTGATGATCAGAGAACTGTCAGATACGTTTCTCAATTTAAGCTCAGCTGTTAAAGGGATATCTACGTCCGGAATATAAGTTGTGCAGCAACCTGTGATACCTGTCGATAAAAGAAAAAGCAGACTTATTGCCGAGGTTTTCATGTCGCTTCCTTATAATTTTTCCTGTGGGTGAAAATAGCTGCAATCATCAATGATTATTGTCGCTAGCCAGTATCCTTCAGATCTCTCAAGTCTAAAGTTTTCACCAGGAGATAACTGGCTCTCTGATCCCTCGCATGCACCAAAGAAATAAAACTTCCTATCGACGATAGCATCAAACGAGGAGATGGTCATTTGTAATACTTCTGAGTCTTCGCTTGGATGTAGGCGAAAGCTTTCCATTGAAAACATAGCGTTAGCGTCTGGTGCGGCATAGAACTTTTCTATATTAATAGTGTTATTTGTATTGTTTTTAATGATAATATTGGTTGGAACTACTCCTCTGACTGAGTAAGAGGAGTCAAGGCAGCAACCAGATAAGGCTAGTATGGCAGTTGCGGTTACTAAAGCTTTTCTCATTTGAACTTTATCCTTGAAATCCAGATTAGTGAGCGGACATCTTTTTCAGTTGCAATTTGCCTATCATAAAAATCAGAAGGTGTTGCGCCATTGTAGTATTTCATCAAATCTATTTCTGAACTCTCAGGATAAGAACTCCCTCCCATAAAAGTAGGCTTAGGAGACTGTGTCAGTAGAAAAGATGAGCCTTTGTGACTGTATGAATTATTTGCTCCACTATAGGCGCTTAATAGCTCATGGCCAATCTCATGTGCAGCTGTGGACATAAACTCTTGATCTGCATGTGAGGCGAAATAGAAGCGCCATATTCCACTGATTTTAACCCAACCTACATTATAAACGATATCTTCAGGAGCTATATTTCCAATTAGTGAAATTAATCCTCTAATTTTTCCTGGGTTACTTGATCTGAGAATTGGTCCATTAGTGTTGTAGGATATGGAAATGTCATCCATAGCCTTGTCTAAATTTGGAATGGGATTCAGTATTACTTTGTAGGATGTACATTGGTGTCCTGTATTGATGCTTACACTTCTGGACCAATATTTCTTTACACCAAGGAAGACTAAATGTTTTAGGTCTGTGAAGCTTTTGTGTCTTATGTGTCTTTCAGTGAAAGCATCGCTCCAATGCATATTTTCCTTTCCTTGGAATGCTTCTTCTGGCGGGAGCTTTCCTACGCCTCTAGCCCCGCCATCTTTTAAGTTCAATCTCAATTCAACGTATACTCGCCTATCACTCCTGTCAATTTTCAGATCCAGCCAGTCTTCTTGGGCGGCTTCCCCTTTAAGAAACAAAGTACTGAACTTTGTTTTATGATCTTTTTTTGCAGTAACAGTTACTTTAAGCTTGCTGCTTTTAAGTATCTTGGTATCAAGGGTGCCTACTCTGTCGTAGCCATCCCACTCCCACTTATGGATGCCTGTTTCGCGCATACTTGCAGGTAACTCTATTTGAAATACGAGAAAATCACCATCAGAAATATTTATATAAAGCTTATCAACAGACTGGTTCTTTACTTGTATTTCAAAGGTAATAAAGTCTTTGTTTTTCGTGGTATTCGACTTGAGTTCCTGGAAATCAGGGATGCATAGAGGGGTTAATATGGTATCGGGAGATGTCTTGAGTAGTTTTACTTCAACATCAAAATCCATTCTGCTCATCTTCTTCCAAACCTTGATTGCACACTAACGAAAAATTCATGTTACAAAACTTAACAAACTGGAAGAATAGGGCGTAGAGACTAGCCTCTATTGGGTAAATAGGAGCGAAGAGAATTTAGGTTTGAACACGGAAGTTGAGTAAGGGACCGTTTATGGGGTCCCCAATCTGAAAGCTATTCGAGCTGTTGTCGCGCAGTTATATCCGCTCAACCTCCACACCTATACCCATATGATCGGTGATGGCCACGGCTTCCCAGCTTTGGTGGCTGGTGGGAGCGAACTGAGAAAGGTAGATCAGGCGATTGACTCTAACTGATTGGGTATTGTAAACCGCCACGTCGTATTTTTTGGTTCCCGTGCTGTTTGTGCCCTGAAACTCTCTATTGTGAGCGTCGAATGGTTGTATCGATGAGCCTGTGTGCGCATCAGCGAAGGTTTGGCCCAAGGCTTCGCTGACTACGGTGTGGGTAAAGTCGTTACTTCCCTGGTTAGTGTCGCCCATGATGATGTCGATAACCCCTGCATTGCTTTGCAGTAATTGGTTGCGAATGGCGCCGTAAAATACCTTGGCTGCGTCTGCTGATTTGGCGACTGAGTTGGGAACATGTACGAAGACCGCCAGGACGCCATAACTCTTGATAGCGATCCAACCTTGGCCGTCGCCTGCGAAGCGATGCTGGCTGTTATTGGTGGCGTGCACACTGAAGCAGTTACATGCTTTGGCGGGCGTCGACGTTTTGAATATCGGGCCGGCGCTATTTTTCAGTGTGGCCCATTCTGCATGCTCGCTGTTCAATTCACCAAAAACCATCAGGTCGCAACTCTTTCCGAAAGCTTGGCCTAAATGCTGATGATTCAGGCGCGCCTTGCCCTCCACCAGGCTCCGAAAGGAAGCGTTATCGTGTTGTCCTTTATTCATGTGCCCTGCTGACGCCGTAGAAATCATCTGAGAAGGGCCATGAAGCAGTTCATGTGGCTCGACGGCGGGATTAGTCGGCGGCACCAGCAGCCAGGGGCCCTGATGATTAGTAGCGGAATGATCGTGAGTCATCCGGGTAAAATGTTGCGAGTTTGAGGCGCTGACGCCATGGTCGCTACTGGCGTTGGAGTTTAACGACTGATATGCAAAAACTGGCATGTCCTGTTACCACTTACTGTGTGCATTTGAGATTGTTTGAAACACTATGAAGGGCAGGGAGAGGCAATCTTTGGCGCGTACTCCGTTACACTTTATCCGTTTCTTGTGAGCCGACATTTATGCTTTTCAAACGATTGATATGCAATGAAAAAATAACGAAAAACCGCCGTGCGTCACATAATATTTCGTTAGGCTTACGCCTGCGCGTTCGATCAGGCGTAAGCGACTTTTATTTCACCAGCTCCATCAGCTTTTTATCCAGCGATGCGATGTAATCATAGCCGTATGCGCCTCTTTCCAAATTGTCGAAAAGCGACTGTGGAAGGTTTTTGTCTACCTCTTTTGAGCACGCGGCTGCAGCCAGGGCGATAGTGGCGACGGTGTCCGTATCCCCCGTGTAAGCGATGCATTTAAGCAGAATAGATTTGAGGTCTTTTTCCGCTATGACTGCCGTGATGGCGGCGCGAGTGGAATCCACGCCCAAGGCGCCGACTTTACCTTTCCAGGGAGCATTCCAATCGCCGGGGACTTTGGAGGCGATGTATTCGCCAAGGTCCTGTTTCGGGCCGAGGTCGTAAATGAAATAGTGCGTCATCAATGCAGCGGCGAGGGCGGCGTTTACGCCGAGCGGCGTGTTATGGGTGACTTTCGCCTGTAGTGCGCAGTATTCGATGACTTGCTTCTCATCCGCCAACACGCCGATGGGACTGGCGCGCATGGCGGCTCCACTTTTCTCGCTGTCGGGTTTGATGCGGGCCAGAAATTCCTCCGCCGTCTCTACGCTACAGAGAAAATCATAGAAGCCTTTGGCGTATCCCTCTCTCTGATCACGCTTGAAAGCGTTAAGAAAGTAGCCGGCGAGAATAGTCTCGTTCCAATGCTGTTCGGCGATCAGGGCCTCCGCTACGGCGATCGCCATTTGAGCGTCGTCGGTGTACTGGCCCGGCAGAATAGTGGTGTGTCGCTGGTGTTGGATGTACTGCTCGCCGAAGTTGTTCTCGCGCACAATCTTGTTGGAAGCGTATTCGAAACCAGCGCCGTAAGCGTCGCCGATAGCGAGTTCTAATAACATGTTGAATCCTTCTGCTTATTCGAAAAAGGCTTGATCAGTCGCTGCAACGATGAATCTGATCGGCTATGGCGGCGCATCCGCTATTTCTGCGGTATCCACGCCAGCGTTAACCGGCCGTTAACCCGTTTCCCGATAGGATGTCGCCATTGTCGTATCAATCATATCGGGGTCGACGAAATTGTCCGTAGTACTTCAATTTAAACGATGCATTATTCCTGCGCTGCTGCTGTCGTTGACCGCCTGCAGTTTGACGCCGGTTAAGCAGGCAAGCAACCTGGAAAAAATGGAGACGCCCGCCGCCTGGGATCAGGCGCTGGGTGAGGGCGTCGCGCTGGAGAGCCTGACAGACCTGATTGCCGACGCGCAATTACAAGGCCTGTTGCAAGAGGCCATGCAGGCCAATCCTGACTTGCGTCAGACGGCGCTGCGCTTGCGTGAAAGCGGGTTCAGCCTGACGGCGCAGAACGCTTCCCGCATACCCGAAGTGTCCGCCAGCGCCAAGGGCGAGCGCTCAGGAAGCGACGAGGTGGACGCCCACAGCACATACTCGGCCGGCCTGAACTTGTCCTGGGAACTGGATATCTGGGGGCGCCTCAGCGATCAAAGCAACGCTGCGCGCGAAGACTATGCCGCCGCGGAAGAAGACTTGAACGCCGCTAAAGCCTCCCTGGCGGCGCAGGTAATGCAAACCTGGATTGCTTTGTCCGCTGATAAGAGCCGGCTGGCTATTCAGCAGGCGCGTATGGACAGCCTGCAACTCACCGAAACCACCATCCTGGAGCGGTTTCAGAGCGGACTTGGCGATCTCGCCGATCTGGATGCGGCGCGTTTATCCACCGCCAACGCCAAAGCTCAACTGGAACAATTGAGCCAAACCTATCACGACCGTCTGCGCACGCTGAATGTGCTGTTGGGAAGACTGCCGCAAACGTCGAGTCAAACCGCGGAAATCTTGCCGGAGGTGATGTTGCCCCAGGCGGACACGCCTATGCAGGTGATCGGCGCGCGCCCCGATCTGAAGGCCGCCTACCGTCGAATTCTGGCGGAAGACGCTCGCGCCAGCGCAGCCCACAAGAACCTGCTGCCTGGATTTTCCCTGTCCGCCTCCTTATCCGACAGCGGCGAGCGCGTGAGTGACCTGTTCCGACAAAGTCCGGCCTGGAGCCTGCTTGGCTCAATGACGGCGCCTTTGTTTAACGGCGGACAAATTAAAGCCAACGCGGATGCCCAGGCCAGTGTGGCGGAGCGGGCCTGGTGGAGCTATCGGGAAACCCTGCTGAACGCCCTCAATGAAGTGGAAAGCGCTTTGGAAAGCGAGCGTCGTTTGAGTGCGCAGCAGACTCACTATCAAAGCGCCAGGGAGCACGCCGAATCCAGTCTTAGTCATTACCAGGAGTTGTACTCCCAGGGGCTGGCCGACATCACTGATCTTCTGCAGGCGCAGCGCAGCCTGTTCGACGCCCAGACCCAGCTGCTGGAAACGCGCCGCGACCGTATGAGCAACCGAATTACACTGGGCCTGGCCCTTGGACTGACACTATGAACGCCATCGTAAAACCCTCCACTGAAGATACGGCGCGCAGCGCTGCAAATTCTGACGCCAAAGCTCGCCGACGCAGAAAGGTCTGGGTGTCTCTGCTGGGGCTGACGACGATTCCGCTGGCGTTGTGGGCGACTGCCTACGCCATCAACAACAAGCCGGCGCCAATGCAGAGTGAAAAGCATCAAAGTCTGCCGGCGGTGACGGTGATTGAAAGCACCCCTGGCGCTTATCCCTACCAGCTCAGGTTGAACGGGGAAGCGACGCCGGAATATGAGCTGAAGCTAAAAGCGGATGTGGCCGGCAAAGTGACTGAAGTGGGAAAGGTATTCACCGCAGGAGCGCACGTCACCAAAGGGGAATTACTGTTCGTTATCGACGCCACCGATTATCGCGCAGCGCTCGCCAGCGCCAGGCAGACGCTCGCCGAAGCCGATTACGCGTTGCAGCAGGAGCAGCGCGAGGCCGAGCAGGCGGAAAGAGACTGGCGTCGCTCCGGCATTAAAACGCCGGCGTCAGATCTGACCTTGCATAAACCGCAACTGGCCAGCGCCAAAGCCAGGCTTGAAGCCGCTCAAGCGGCGGTGGAGCAGGCGAGTAAAAATCTGGCGCGCACCCGGGTCATTGCGCCTTTCGATGGCGTGGTGGTCAGCCGTAGCGTTGCCTTGGGGGATTATGTCAACGTGGGCGCGGAAGCTGGAACGTTGTATTCCGTGGAAGCAGTACAGGTGCGCCTGTCCCTGACCCAGCAACAATGGGGGCTATTGCAGCAGGACTTGCCTGACACCGTCACCCTGCGCTCCATCGAAGCGGATGGCGCCGCCTGGAGCGCTCAGGTGGTGGGGCTGGACAATTATATCGACGCCTCCACGCGTTTGCGGGGGCTGTTGGTGGAGGTCAAGCAGCCGTTGCAGCAAGAAACAGCGTTGCTGCCTGGCTCGTTTGTTGAAGCGGAGATTCGCGGCGCGGATATGGACAACGTGTTGAAAGTGCCTGCGTCTGCGGTGACCGCCGGCGGCTATCTGTGGTACGTGGATCAGCACGACAAGTTGGTGAGAGAAACGCCGGACATTCTGTTCACTGGCGACGATTCCATCTACGTGAAAGCGGAAAGCGCCGCGACCCTGGCGGTGGTGCGTAATCCCTTGGCGGGCTACGCGCCGGGCGCGCAGGTTCATCCTGTGCGGGAGACGGCGCAATGAGTTCCAAACAATTCAATTCCGGCGGAGGTTGGGTCGCCTGGTTCGTGCGCAATCCCGTCGCCGCCAACTTGTTGATGGCGGTGATCCTGTTGGCTGGCGTGGTGACCGCCTTTGAACTGCGCAAGGAAGGTTTTCCTTCCTTTCCGCCAGATGAAGTCACTGTCAGCGTCAGCTATTCCAGCGGCTCCGCCAAAGCGGCGGAAGAGGGCGTCGCCATCAAGATCGAAGAAGCTCTGCAAAGCGTGCAGGGCATCAAGCAGATCACCAGTAAGTCCTCCACCTCATCGGTGACAGTGACTATTGAGAAAGAGAGCGACTACGACCTCGATAAGCTCAATCAGGATGTCAAAATCCGCGTGGACGCCATCAAGAACCTGCCGGAGGCGGCGGAGAAGCCCGTCATCAGCCAGGCGGAGCGTGTGGATCATGCGATCTGGGCCCAACTCTATGGCGATGCGGACCAGGATGTATTGCAGGATTTGGCGGACCAATTAAGGGATGAATTGCTCGCTGATTCTGAAATCAAACGCGTGACTACCTATGGCGACCGCACGCCGGAAATTACGGTGGAGGTCAGCGAAAGCCGTCTGCAATCTTACGGTATGACCTTGGCGGAAGTGTCCGATGCGATCA
Organism: Hahella sp. HNIBRBA332; assembly: GCF_030719035.1. Classification (NCBI taxonomy): domain Bacteria; kingdom Pseudomonadati; phylum Pseudomonadota; class Gammaproteobacteria; order Oceanospirillales; family Hahellaceae; genus Hahella; species Hahella aquimaris. The sequence continues at coordinate 3,147,716 of NZ_CP132203.1, read as the reverse complement.
ACGGATCGTCGTTGATTCGCAGCGGCGGTGAATTGCGGAGCGCGGATGGCTACCTGGTCATCAAAGCAGACGACCAGAAATACCGCCGCCGCGACTTCGAAAGTATCGTAGTGAAAGAACTGACCAACGGCGCACGCGTCACTTTGGGAGATATCGCCGAGGTCAATGACGCTTATGACGATACGCCGGTGCTGTCCCGTTTCAACGGTGAGCCCTCTATCGCGCTGAAAGTGGAGATGATCGGCGATTCCGACATTATGAAAGTCTCGGAGCGGGCGGAGCAGATTACCGAAGCATTTCGTGAAACCCTGCCGCAAGGCGTTTCCAGCGCCACCTGGTATGACAAAAGCAGCGCCATCGCCGATCGTTTGAATCTGATGTACAAGAACAGCCTGCAAGGCATTCTGCTGGTGCTGGTGCTGCTGGCGTTGTTTTTGAACTTCCGTGTGGCCCTATGGGTCGCCGCAGGCATTCCGATTTCCATTGCCGGCGCGGTATTTTTGATGGGGGATGGTTTGTCCGCCATGACCATTAATTCGCTCACCACGTTTGGTTTTATTATGGCGTTGGGAATCGTGGTGGATGACGCCGTGGTGATCGGCGAAAGCATTCATACCGAGCAAAGCCAGCGCGGCGCCAATGTGGCCAGCACCATCCGCGGCGTGCAGCGCGTGCTGGTTCCCGCCACCTTTGGCGTGTTGACGACCATCGTGGCGTTCGCCGGACTGCAATTGGTGGAAGGCAAGATGGGGCAGCTGTTCGCCCAGTTCGGTATTGTGGTGATCTTTTGTCTGGTGTTTTCTTTGATCGAATCCAAGCTGATCCTGCCGGCTCACTTGGCCCATGTGCGGGAAAGGGCGCAGCAGGGGCGCAAGCACTTCGCCGCGCGCTGGCTGGAGGCGATGCAGGAGAAGGTACGGCTGGGTCTGGAGCACTTCACCCATCGCTACTATCGCCGCGCCTTGCATGTACTTTTGGAATACCGTTACGCCACGCTGGCGGCGATGCTGGCGTTGTTTATCGTGGTGGCGGGGCTGATACCTTCCGGCGCGGTGCGCTTCGTGTTCTTCCCCAATGTTCCAGGGGATGTCATCAATGTGCAACTGACCATGCAGGATGATGTCGGATACGGTTTGACCCAGCGCGAGGCGTTGCGTATTGAGCAAGCGGCGCAGGACCTGAACGCCGAGTTGATCGAATCGAAGCAGATGGAAGCGCCGATTATCGCCAACCTGCAAGTCAGAGTGGCGTCGGAAACCGACGTGTCCATCACCGCCGAACTGGCGGAGCAGAACCAGCGCGCTTTGACTATCGACGAAGTGGCGGCCTTGTGGCAGAAGAAGGTCGGCGCAGTGGAAGGCGCGCGGGCAGTGAAGTTCATCACCGCGTTTGATGGCCCGGAAGACCTGCGCGTTGAGCTGGCTTCCAATGACAACCAAACCCTGACCCTGGCCAACGACAGACTGATCGCCGCGCTGCAGGAGTACGCCGGGGTGGAGAATATGGAGAGCACCCTCAAGATTGGTCAGCCGCAGATTACGCTGTCACTGACCGACTCCGGGCGCGCGCTGGGACTGACCACGGCGCAGCTGTCCGCCCAGGTGCAACAGAACTTTCAGGGTTACGAAGCGCAGAGCTTTCAACGTGGCAAAGACGAAGTGAAAGTGAAGATTCGTTATCCCTCCGGTGACCGCAGCCATGTGGACGACCTGGTCAACGCCCGCGTGCGCACCGATGATGGACGCGTGTTGCCGCTGCTGAGCGTGGCGAAACTAGAGTCTTCCTACGTCGCTAACGAAATCACCCGGGTGGATCGCAAACAAGTGGCGGTGGTGACGGCGGATGTAGACAAAAACATCACGTCGCCGCAGGAAATCCTCACGGCGTTGCAGAATGGCGAGCTGCGCAAACTGCAGCTGGATTACCCAGGGTTGACGGTCAGTTTCGGCGGCGAGGCGACGGAGCAGGCGGAAACCAGCGCCTCTTTCATCAAAGCGTTCGCCCTGGTGTTATTCGGCATCTATGCGCTACTGGCGATTCCATTACGCTCATACGGGCAACCGTTGATCATCATGACCGCTATTCCGTTCGGCGTGGTCGGAGCGATTCTGGGACATTGGATGGTGGGCATCTCCATGAGTCTGCTGTCTCTGTTCGGTGTGTTGGCGCTATCGGGCGTGGTAGTGAACGACAGCTTGCTGATCGTGGCGGAATTTAATGAAGCGCGCCAGGGCGGCATGGCGGTCAAAGAAGCGGTAAAGCACGCCTGCGCCAGTCGCTTGCGCGCCATCTTGCTGACATCCAGCACCACTTTCGTAGGGCTGGCCCCATTGATTTATGAAACGTCCGTGCAGGCGCAATTCCTCATCCCGGCGGCAGTGGCGCTGGGATACGGTATACTTTTCGCAACGGTCATCACTTTGGTGTTGATCCCGGTATTGCTGGCTATCAGTGAGGATCTACGCAGTCTGGTTGGCGGGCGACGCCGTGAGACGGACGGGAAAAGCGCGGCTGACGCGGTTTTGGGCGCGCCTGATGAAGCGGTTTGATGATGGGAAAAAGACTATGAGCGGCCATTTGCGAGTGCTGCTGGTGGAGGACGATATCGATCTGGCCACCACCGTGCTGGATTATCTGGCGCTGGAGAACATGAGTTGCGACCACGCCGCCAATGGCGTGGCGGGCTATAATCTTGCGCGGGCCAACGCCTACGACGTGATGCTGCTGGATATCAATATGCCGCGTATGAACGGGCTGGCCATGTGTCGCAAACTGAGAGAAGAAGGCGTGGATACCCCGGTGCTTATGCTCACCGCGCGAGACACTCTGGACGACAAGGTGGAAGGCTTTCGCGCCGGCACGGATGATTATCTGGTGAAGCCGTTCGCCTTTGCGGAGTTGATTGTGCGTTTGCAGGCGTTGTCCCGCCGCCGTAGCGGTCAGGCGCGTTTGCTTACAGTAGGGCCGTTGCAGATGGATCTGGACCAGCGGCAGGTGCGGCGCGAGGGCAAAGCGTTGACGCTGACGCCTACAGGCTGGCAGTTGTTGGAAAAGCTGATGCGGCACAGCCCGGGCGTGGTGAGCAAGAGCGATCTGGAACAGCTGTTATGGCCGGATTCGCCGCCGGACAGCAATGCATTCAAAGTGCATTTGTACAAATTGCGCATGGCGGTGGACAAGCCCTTCGCCAGCGCGCTGATTCATACCGTGCCGGGACAAGGCGTCCGTTGCGGTGAGGCGGAGCGCGATGGAGAGGAAGCGATTTGACGTTCGCTAAAGAGTTCGCCGTCAGACGGGTTTTTCGCTATTACCTGTTGGGGATCGCAACCCTGATTGTGATCATCTACACCCTGTTGCTGAAAGAGTATTTCGGGCGCGGCCTGGAGCAGGCGATGACGGTGGAGATGTATTTTCTGGCCCAGGACTACGATCAGCGCCTCGCCAACAATCCTGAGGCGGAGTTGCCGTCAGGTTTATATGTGCAGTCCTACCGGGACTGGTCCGCGGTGCCTGAGCCCTATCAATCGCGGCTTGATCGGTCAGAGCTGGTTTCCGCCAATCTTGAAGTCCTGTTCCGCAATGAAGCGTCGGAACCGAAAGCCCCGGGGGATATCTACTTTCTGTTTCCTTTCCATCTGTCGAACGACGAATGGCTCTACATTACCCGGCATCCTACGCCGGGCGCGCTACAGCATGATGTGCGTCACCAGATCTGGCGTATTCGCGTGAGCCAGATCATTCTGGCGCTTGCGGTGATCCTCGGCGTTATCATTCTCACTCATTTGTTTTTGGTATACGTGGGGCGACGCGTGGATCGACTGGCGCACTGGGCGCATAACCTGAACCTCGATACCTTGACGGAAAAACCGCCGCAGATGGGCTTCGCGGAGTTTTCAGATATCGCGGAGAAGCTGCACAGCGCCTTCGCACGGCTGCGCACCGCCCTACAACGGGAGAAGGACTTTTTGCGTCACGCCAGTCACGAACTACGCACGCCCATCGCCGTGGTGCGCAACAATGTCGAGCTGCTGCAACGCCGCAACCCGCCGGAAGAACTGACGCCGTCACTGGCGCGTATCGAACGCGCCGCTTATGGCATGCAAAGCATGACGGAAACGCTTTTGTGGCTGGGACGGGAGCAGCGGGAAGGCGCGCCTCGCCGCGATGAGGATCTGGCGGCGGCGATCCGGGAGCAGATCGACTTCCATCGTTACCTGCTGCATAGCAAACAGGTCTCAATCACACTGGATGCGCCGGACACCTTGGTCACGGCGATAGCGATCACGCCCTGGACTATTATCTCCGCTAATCTGATTCGCAATGCGTTCCAGCACACTGCGGCGGGTTCCGTTACCGTGACTCTGAGTGAGAGCCGCCTGATCGTTCTCAACGTTGACGAAGAGGTGGATGGACCCTCTGAGGAAACAGAACGTGAAGAAAGTAACCGCATAGGGCTCAAGCTCTGCCAGGAAATTGCGGAAGCCATGGCCTGGACGCTGCAAATCGATCGTCGACCGGATGGAATGCGAGTGGAACTCATGTATGGGGCGTCGATGGATTAAATAGCGTTCATTTTCTCAGGAAGTCGAGGGGTCGCCTTGCAATATGGTTGTTACACGGTATAAATTGCCCAAACAGCGTGGCAGTTACTAAAGTACACCTAAATATTCAAACCTTTACAGTAGGTTATGATCAAATGGCCTAACCTAATCGGCTGTACTACTGGCCTCCTTCTTTACTTTCGGAGTAAAAATGGATTCGGTTGCGAAGCGCATATCGAGTTTGCGGACAGGTCCGGATGGAATCCCTGACGGAGACTCGGACAAACCCTGTGACGGGGTCCAACCAGAAAGCAATCAGTACCTCCCTTTTTTTCAGCCTATCGTCGATATTAACCGGGGAATGGTGGCCGGTTATGAAGCCTTGGCGCGGATTCGGCGCGATGACGGTACAGTAATGTCCGCTGGCCCCTTATTCTCTGATCCCGGCGTTGACCGACGGCGGTTATTGAATATTGACCGCATGGTGCGCAAGCAGGCGCTAGAAACCGCTCAAACCCTCCCTCCGGATTGCTTCCTCACTCTCAACATTTCCCCTGAATGGATGCGTAAAAGCTGCGAGGAAGAGCAGGTTCCCACGATCCGCATGATTCATGAAGCTGGCATCGATCCGCAGCGTGTGGTGGTCGAGTTCACGGAGAATGGCGGCGACGAGGCGGCGCTGGTGGAGCAGGTGGCTGAATATCGGCGTGCGGGTTTGCGCATCGCCATTGATGACTTTGGCGCCGGATATTCGCAATTAAACCGCATTATTTCTCTGGAGCCGGATCTCATTAAGCTGGATATGCGCCTGTTCAAGCGCGCGGCGCGCGGGGGTATTTCAGGCGAAGTAGTGCAGTCCGTCGGCTACCTGGCGGAGCGTGCGGGCAGCCAGATCATCTGCGAGGGCGTGGAGACGGAAGACGAGTTTCGCTTCGCCATGGAATGCGGCGCCCGTTACATTCAGGGTTACATCTTCAATCCTGCGCTGGAGCGTTTTTTGGCGCCAGACGCGCCGCAGTCAAAAGTCGGTATGTTGTTGGAGAGCTTTATCCATCGCAAGGTGGAGGAAGAGCGCCGGCATATTTACTACATCCATCAAATGGAAAAGTGCGTGCTCGATATCAAGGACTCTGTGCTGCGCAACGAGGATTTCCTCGGCGCGCTACCGCATCCGCCAGAAGGTTTCCTGCGCTTTTATATCTGCGACCATACTGGGGTTCAGATCACGCCCAACTTTGATTGGGACGGCGCTGAATGGTTACAGCATATGGGCAATCAAGGGGTGAACTGGGCCGCCAGACCTTATTTTTATCAGATGCTGGCGATCGAGCGTCTGTTGCAAAGGCGGGTCATCAATTCGCGGCCATATCGCGACACGAACTCCGGTTTTCTGTGCCAGACCATCAGTACGGTGCTGGACAGCGAGCGCACCTTGTTGGCGGATATTCGTTACTTGTGCCAATAGGCGTGACGGACAGCCTTCTCTGCGTCAATACGGACCTCGCTGAGACTACATAAATAAATTAGTCGACAGCTCTTGAGAGGCTTACAATGCGCTGGTTTGCAGACAGTCAGTGTGGAGTCTTTCGTGGTTGAAAAAGTAGATGTGGTCATCATTGGCGCCGGCGCCGCCGGTTTGATGTGCGCGATTACCGCGGGGTATCGCGGCAGAAAAGTCCTGGTGCTGGATCACGCCAATAAAGCGGGCAAGAAAATTCTTATGTCCGGGGGAGGGCGCTGCAACTTCACCCACCTGAACTCCACTCCGGCCAATTATTTATCCAATAATCCCCATTACTGCATCTCTGCGCTAAGACGCTATACCCCTCAGCACTTTGTGGAATGGGTGGAGCGCCATGGCATTGAATATCATGAAAAAACGCCTGGGCAGTTATTTTGCAATGAGAGCAGTAAAGATATTCTCAACATGCTGCTGACTGAATGCGACTGGGCTGGCGCTGAAATTCGTCTGCAATGCAGTATCGATGCGGTGGAGCGCGAAGGCGACCACTTTCGTTTGCAGACCTCAAGCGGGGCCATCCAATGTGAGTCATTGGTGATCGCCAGCGGCGGGTTGTCGATTCCTACACTGGGCGCATCGCCCTTCGGCTATAAAATCGCGGAGCAGTTTGGTCTTAAGGTATTGCCGACCCGGGCGGGATTGGCGCCATTCACGTTGCAGCCGGAAGATTTGCAGCGTTTCGCGCCTTTGTCCGGCGTCAGTTGCCCGGTCGCCGTCAGCGTTAACGGCGTGACCTTCAAAGAGCCTATGCTGTTCACTCATCGTGGTCTCAGCGGCCCCAGCATGCTGCAAATCTCCAGTTTCTGGAGACCTGGCCAGGAACTCACTATCGACCTGTTACCGGACGACGATGTGCTGGCGGAACTGAAAACCTGGCGCCAGGAATCACCCAATAAACGCCTGGAAACCTACCTCAACGCCAAACTCCCCAAGCGCGTGGCGCAGATATTCACCGAATGGAAAAACTGGAATGAAACCTTCCAGCAATGCTCCAATCAACGCCTGCAGGAAGTCGCGGACGCCTTGAAAAGCTGGAAAATCAAACCCAACGGCACCGAAGGCTACCGCACCGCTGAAGTCACGCTAGGCGGCGTCGACACCGACTGCCTCTCCTCCAAAACCATGGCCGCCAAAGACATCCCCAACCTCTACTTCATCGGCGAAGTCGTCGATGTCACCGGCCACCTGGGCGGCCACAACTTCCAATGGGCCTGGGCGTCTGGGTTTGCGGCGGGTGGGGAAGTCTAAGAATGGTCCGCTTTTGGAAAACTTGTCTTCAATAGTCATCAGCCAACAGGAACCTCGCAATGAGAAAATGCAGGTTTGGCGGCTTTCTCATTCTGCTTTTAAGCGGGAGCGTGATGGGTAACGCAGAGGTTGAAGATGCCTCTGCGAATAAGCCAGAAAAAATATTCGAACTGGAAACCTATAAGGTTCGCCTGACAAACGGTGAGTTAGAGATCGATAACGTTTTTCCGAGATTCGAACTTCTGGGCGCAAGTGGGAGTGATGTAATCCAGTCCATTGACGCCTGTGAGATCAAGCTAAACGGCTATCGAACGCTTGATGCGAGAACGGACTTCAGCTTCATAGAGTTTTCCGGATATAAAGCCATGGACGATCAAATAAGCTATGTCGCTGACATGGTCATAATGAAAGGAAAAGAAATCGTCGCGAACTGCCATATCTCTCTTGCGGAAAGTAAGCTTGTCCAAGGAGAGTGCTTACCTATTGAACCGCAATCGATCCATCCGTGAACATACGAGCCCTGCCGTTTACCTGTTCGGAAAGCCAATCATTGGGGAATATCAGGTTTGATTGGGCGCCCACACTGTAAAAAGATTAATACCCTTGAGGGGCGAGGTATTAAGGTTGAGCCATATACGTGCCGCCATTGCGACAATAAGTCTTACCGTATGCCTGGGGTAACTTTTGCCGTGGAAATAGGTGTTGCGCTTGTCGGTGTTTATCTTATTTATACCTTTTTGAGAGTGGGACTGGATAGTATTGTATGGCATGTCTTAGGGGCAGTTGCGATTCTTCTGACGGGACTCTCATGTTGGCCTAATTTGAAAGTGAAAGACAGGTAACAGATGTCTTTGTTTTTGAACTCCATGCTATTGAGAGCAAGCCGCATGATAAGGCCCTGTATTTTCGTATTGGCGTCCTTGCTGGCATTTCCATTTTCCGTCTGCGCGCAAACAGTCTTCTCGTGGAGGCATGACGGCGTTGTCGTTAACCAGGGGCAAACGCTCCAGACAGAGCTGCAAAACGCCTACACAGGGTTTGAAACAGACGAAGGGCTCTATCTGGCGGGATTTAAAATTGATCGGAAAGGGGAAAACTTTCCCTTCGTTGTGTTTATATCCCGTAATTTGGAGAGGGTGAATAGCTGGCCACTGGAAACGATGGCAAGCCAGTTTTTCGAGTACCAGCAAAAACTGTATGTGCTGGATGTAGAGGGAAAGGCGTTTCAGTTCGATGGAACAGACTGGAAGCCTTCTGGTCTGACTTTTAAACCTGACTCTATCATTATCTCCGCCGGTGAAAATCTCATCGCGTGCAGCCCTGCGCCTTTGACAAAAGCCGCCACAGGAACAGGAAGTTGTTATTCGCTGTTTAAACAGTGGGATGTGGAAGCGAACTGGCGTGCTGTTTCCCCTAAAATCTGCGATGGAAGTTTGATTCTTCAGGATTCAAAAAGCAGTTCAACACATTTTCTGGTTATTGAAGTAACGTCTGGTAAATTATTGAATTCGAACGCCAGTTTTCAAGAGGTTGCTGCTTTTTGTACAGGTGGATGATGCATAGGCTTGTAGGCTGATTAGAAATAAATAGTGTTTCTTTTTCTCTATCTGGATTTATCTTCTATATTGTAATTAAAAGAGAGGTTTCATATATGTTGGTGCCTCTCGGTTTTGATGTTTTTTTGTGATTATTTTTATGTCGCAAATTTGAATAATTGTAATCGTTTGCTATCTTTTGGTGGTCGCTATGGCTTATAGAGTGATAGAGATAAATAAGTCAAAAATAAGGCCTCATAAAGCTGTAGTTAACCCAGCTTTCGACGCTCCTACAATATTGGTAACTGATAAGTTTGACTATGTTGAACTTTGGCTGAAACGTAATGCTTCAGAGGAAGCCCAACTGTATTGGCAGCAGGCAGAGAATTTTTATCATGCTACTAGAGTATTACCTAAAGAATCTCAAACTATTGCATCGTATTTTTGTATGCTTAATGCTACCAAGTCTCTGCTTTCGGAGAAGAAAATAGACTATTCAGATCTTCATGGTGTTTCTGGTGAGTCAATTGGTTCAAAAACATCACTAATGAATGAGGTTTCTAGTGTAAAAGGGCGTGGGGTGTTTTGCTCGTTAAGCAATTATTATGGCTCTAATATTTTTAATGTAAAAGTATGCCTTAAGGATGTTATTTATAATATGCCATTTGTTCATAGAGCATATACATGCACATATGTTAGAGCGAAAGAGCTATTTATACCTATTCGAGACCCACATTTTGTTAAGCAGGTTGATGGGACTGAGGCTTGGTTTACTGCAGAAATAGTGGATGCTAAATATTGCACTGATAAAGTAATAGGCAGGCAGCGTGGGTGGGAGCTGGATAAGTCTAACTCGGATAGATTTTATATTAGGAGGAATAAGCGCTTCCGCTGGGATGAATCGAACAGCTATGAGATGAAGAAGAATATTGAAAGGCTTCAGTCTTACCACTATAAGATAAGACGAGATATAAAGTATATCCATGGCGAACAAAGGCTCTGGTACTATAAGAGAAATGATCGTTCTAAAGGAATATTGCATTGGCCAACACCTTCACTGATATTTGTTGCTATGCACCGACTAAGTGAGCTTACACGTTATGACCCGAAAAGGCTGAGAAGACACTTTGCAAGTCAACATAACTGGCTACTTACGGAGTTTATCAGTCAGGCAACAGATAATTTTATTGACCAAATAGCTAGGGTCTGTTGACGTTTCACATCGGCAGCCATAAATACCCACAAGCCATGGCTACCATACTTTCATAGTTCCTCTTCAACTTGTCATACCTCGTCGCGATGGCCCGGTACTGCTTGAGTCGGGCGAAGGCGTTCTCCACCAAATGGCGACACTTGTATAAACCCCAATCCATATCGTCATTGCCTTTGACAGAGTTTCGCTTTCTCGGTATCACGGCCCTGGCTCCCTTCCTTTCGATCTGTGCCCGCACTCGTTCACTGTCGTAGCCTTTGTCTCCGACAACCGCTTCTGACAAGGGAAGCTTTTCAATCAACTCCGCCGCTGCCGTACAGTCATTGACTTCGCCTCCTGTGATCTCAAATTCCACAGGAAGACCATAGGCATCCACGGCCAGATGCACTTTCGTGGTATTGCCCGCCCGACTCTTACCAATCGCCTGAGACTCTTCCGTGCAGGCTCCTGCGCTGTGCTGATGGGCCTTCACATAGCTGCCATCAATAAACTCCCATTCCAAATCCGGCTCGCGGATCAAGCCCCGGAAGATCCTCAACCACTTGCCTTGGGCAGACCAGGAATTGAATTTTTTGAACACCGAATTCCAGTCGCCAAACTGCCCTGGCAAGTCTCGCCAGGGACACCCCGTCCGCATTCGGTACAACATGCCTTCCACCATCATTCGTAGTGTGGGCTTGTTATAGATTCGCTCTTGCAGCATGATCTCTTTCAGCTTCGACCAAAGCTCGTCACTGAGCATCAATCGGGGCATCGCAAACTCGTCTTGTTGTTGGTGTGGGAACCGCAATATGACGAGTTTGCGCCTATCTATCACCTATGACGAAACGTCAACACGCCCTAGTGATCTGACTGGACATGAATTGATGGTGCCAGGGTATAGGGCTTCCTCTTTGAGTTAGAAAAAAGCGCAACTCTACTCTTTTTGGTTTGTGGCGACATATTTTGTCTTTACGATAGATAGAATACTACTATCGCGAGTGCAGGGGATAATCTGAATATTATCCATTGGCGTATGGCCGTTTTTCAGTTTAAAAAAATATTCGCGCCTTAAGTTTCAATCATTTTAGAGAGGGAATATTTATGGATATTTTCACCGAATTCAATCTAAATAAAATTAAGGACAGGCAAATAGATACACTGATCGGTCTGAGCAAAGGCATTGTCGCTGATGGAAGAGTCGATCAGGCGGAAGCGGAGTTTCTGCAAACCTGGTTGGTGCAGAGCAGGTGTGCTTCCGATAATCCACTTATCGTTAATTTGTTGGATAGAGTTAGCGTTATGTTGGAAGACGGTGTATTGGATAGTGAAGAGTCCTCTGAGCTGCTAAGTGTTCTGAGAAGAATCTCGGGAGATGAGTCTTATCTGGGGGAGGTCGCCAAGGCAACCCGTCTGCCTATCATCGAGCCCATGCCGCCCATTACCTTTCAGGGACGGTCTTTCCTTTTTAGCGGAACTTGTGCGCTTGGAACGCGGGAGCAGTGTGAGGAAGCGACTGTGGCGCGTGGAGGCAAGATCGCCAAGAACGTCACGAAATCACTGGATTATCTGGTGATAGGAACCTATGTGAAGGATAGCTGGGTCCATGAAAACTTTGGGCGGAAAATTGAGAAGGCTATGACGTATCGGGAGAGCGGCGTTCCTATTGTGATTATTACTGAACAGCACTGGGCTCAGTCGGTATGTATGTAGTGGGAAGATGGATATATTTGGCGCAAGAATAAATGCGATGAATACTTTATAAAGATAGCTTCAGTGTATTCGATCTTCAGCCGGAAGAAGCGCTACATGTTTTGAAAAAGCCTTTACTATCTGAGGAATTTTTTCTTTGTGCTTAATATTTAGCATCATATAAGTAACGGCTTCATATAGCATGTGGTCGTTGCATTTCTTGAAATCAACGTCGAATTTCCTTTTGATCTTTTTATAGTGATCATCGGTGATGGCGATGCCGTCTATGCGGTGCGCCATCGCCATATTCACGTAAGACTCCAGGTTGGGGGAAAAGACCATGTTTCTCTTGATGTTTTCAGGAAAGTGATCGTACGCGGAGATCCCTAATAATTTTCCGACTACTAATTGGTCTATGTTCTGCGTGTCGGGGCAGTCCAATGAGGTCGGTATATATAGATAAAAGCGCTGGCGATTCAGTGGCCAGGGTATGGCCACCAAATGACTGTAAATCTCCGTCACCTCTTTAATTCTTATGAAATCACCGTCAATACTGCCTTCATCGGCGGCGCGTATTGAGCGCGCCAAAGGAAGGTTCACCCACTCGATTCTCCAAGGGGTGTCCCGAAAAGCGGCTTCAACGAACCTTTGATAAGGCGCATACAATTGTGCGATCTCATCGTTCGCTCCGATTCTCAGCACCTCCCGCGTATCTGAAGCGGCGTAGGCGGAGGCTGTTGCGCAGAACCAGAACCCTAATACCGAAAGAGCTTTCATAGCATTTCTACCGAAGTGCATCCTGGGGAAGATGGATTAAATTTTTACAGGCGTCGCGCATATTCAGTTTAGTAAACTACGCGGGCAATTAAAGTGTGTTCGGTGAGCCGGGTTGAGGCATCTACCATGTCTCACGCGTAGCTGGTTTTCTGCTAAAAGAAAGTCTGGTTATGATCGGCCCGGTGTGCTCCTTTGTATGAACGGGGCAAGAGAGAGAGCCTAAAAATGAGCCTGTTAGTCAGTCTGCTCGCCAGCAAAATAGGGAAGCTCATTGTTTCTGAATTGCTCAAAGACCCTTTCTATTAGCTCCCATGCTACAGCCGCCTCCATATGGCCAGCATCAGGCCACTCCCCCCACGATTCTTCTATAAGCCAGCCCGGCCAATGTCCTACTAACGGCAGGCACTCACAGTCAATGCTCTGATCCTCTGCAATCTCCATTGACCATGAATCGCCGCGCGCTCTGAAGTACCATGGATAGTTGTCAACAATACCGCAACCTTGGACTGGGCAGGAGCCGCTGACATACCCATTCCAGTTGACGCCTGATCGTTCAAACATAATAGAACCCGATTGTGTTTTTAAATAGAAATAGGGGAAATTGTAAGTCAAAGCATAACCCGCGATCATGCATAGTTTCAGCCCTGACGGGCTACTCTGGTTATTTCACCAATAAATCCACTCAGGTATGGGCGATATCATCATGGCTTGTATAAAAACCTACTCAGAACTCCGTATTCTTTCAGAGGTACATCCACCTGATGTGATAAGCCGCATGCTGAAGACGGAAGCAACAGAAGTGCTGCTCCGTGATTCTGAGGCTTTGGATGATCAGTCTCGGCAGCGTCATATGTGGCTTTGGTCCACCAAAGGGCGGCTGGACTCGACTAATCCTTTGGAACACGTGAGCGCCGTGGTTGATGCAGTGGAATACCGGGGGATGGCGTTATCTGTATTAAGAAAGACATGCTCCATTGAAATCTATTGCTATTACCATACCAACAGCCGGGGAGGTCCAAAGCTGACGGCGGAGATAATGCGCAAGCTAGGGTGTTTGAACATCGATATATCCTGGGATATCGCTTTTTAAGCCCGACTTCAGAGAAGCACTTTTAGATCACGTTGAGCACTAAGCATTTTCGGGGGCCAAGTGATTTAATGCTACCTATGGAGGGTATTATGAAAGGTCGTTTTGGATTATTAATTCACGCTGATTTATAAGCCATAGAGTTGATTAGGAGATCCGAGTGAAAGATATCATCGAAGGCTTTCTGAAGTTCCAGCGCGAAGCATTTCCTGAGCGTAAGGAGTTGTTCAAAGATCTCGCCACTCAGCAGCAGCCGCGTACTCTGTTTATTTCCTGTTCCGACAGTCGTCTGGTTCCGGAATTGGTTACCCAGAGAGAGCCAGGGGATCTTTTCGTCATTCGTAATGCGGGGAATATTGTGCCTCCGTATGGACCGGAGCCTGGCGGGGTGTCGGCCTCGGTGGAATACGCCGTGGCGGCGTTGCGGGTGGCGGACATCGTCGTGTGTGGGCATTCCAACTGCGGCGCCATGACGGCGGTCGCTACTTGCCAGTGTATCGACCACATGCCGGCAGTCGCTCACTGGTTGCGCTATGCGGACTCCGCCAAAGTGGTGAATCAGGCGCGTAAGCACGCCGATGAGCGGGCGAAGATCGAAGATATGGTGCGAGAGAATGTCATCGCCCAGCTGGCGAACTTGCAGACACATCCGTCTGTACGTCTGGCGCTGCAGGAAGGCCGTCTCACCATGCACGGCTGGTTCTACGACATTGAATCCGGCGGCATCGAGGCATACGACGGTTCCAGACATGCCTTCGTGCCGCTGGCGGAACATCCTGAAGCGCGGGCGATTCCTGGGAAGTTGTCGCACGCGGTATAACTCGCCTTTAGCGTAGTGGGCGTGTGCATGGGGTATTTCGGTTTGGAATAAACGCTTGCATACGCCCCTCGCTAATCTACTCTTTTAATTCATGAGTAGAAAAGTGGGAAATAACTACCGAAAGGATTGGTGAGATGCGACTGATACTTAGCAGAAAGGGATTCGACTCATCCGCTGGAGGAATGCCTAGCCTGATCATGCCTGATGGCCGCATGATTTCACTACCGATCCCAACGGACGCCGACTATCAGAATCTTGGCATGCTCAATATTGAGGGCGTCTATATCGGCAGTATTCTTGAAGACCTCTCAGATCGCAGAATCAAGGCTGAGACGACGGTTCACATAGACCCGGATCTATGCGCCACATATATGACCAGAAAAGAGGGATGGCGTTCCTCATTTGGGCAAGTGAGCGCGGCCCAATCTCATTTGCGTAATCAAAAAGTGGCCTGTGGCGATCTGTTTCTTTTCTTTGGATGGTTTAGAAGGATTGCCAATACCGAAAAGGGATGGCGATTTGCGGAAGGCAGCGCCGATCTTCACGTTCTATTTGGCTGGCTTCAAATTGGCGAAATTCTTCAGATCGGTGAGGATACTGAGGAGGTTGTACGTAACAGGCCCTGGCTTAGCGATCACCCACATATATTGGCCGCTGAGAATTTTAAGCATTCCGGCAATACGATTTATGTCGCCTCCGAAAAGCTGAGTATCGGCGGCAAAGAAACGGCATTTCCTGGTGGAGGCTGTTTTCCTCGTTTTGAGGACATACTACAACTCACCCAGGCGAACGTCTCCTCACGATCATCATGGAAACTCCCGCGTTTTTTCTTTCCGCCTGACAAGAAAGCAGCGCTTTCCTATCATACAAACCCCACTCGATGGGGCGAGATTTGCGATGACTATGTGTCCCTGCAGTCTGTCTACAGAGGGCAGGAATTTGTCTATGACTGTGGTGAGGAGCCTGCGGCGATTGAGTGGTTAAACAGGCTATTTAATACATCGCTGTGCAAATAAAAACGCCCGACGTTCAATTATTGGGCGCTTTAGATATGGGCGAGGTGTGCTGGCTCTCTACGCGGGATAATTAAATCCCCAAGTAATTCCCCACCTCAAACATATCCGGCTGGCCTTCTTCAAAGCCGAAATAACAGACGTCTTCTTGCTCGCCGGTCTTCTCGTCGATGATGCCGATGACGAATTCACACTTTAGGCGCTTGGCGATTTTGTAAAGGCCATCCAGCGGCTCTTTAAGCTGTTTCTTGTTGCGGACGCTCAGGTTGACGCCAATACGCCAGTCTGAAGGATCATCCAGATCCATGTCTTCAGAGGCTTCCGGGTCGATTTGACGGTTATCGACAAACGTGAGGTCCAGAGTGGATTCTTTTACCCAACTTTCGATCGCTGAAGAAACATCTCCGGCAATGTCTTCCAAGTCTGTTCCATCGACGTAGATGTATAGCAACATGCTCGTTCGCCTCTGATTTTACTGATGCTTTGTCTGTAAGAAATAAGATAGCCGAATGCGCGTGGCGCGAAATGAAAATGGCGCACTATCAGGCGTGAAAAGACTCGGCTATTGATTTGGCCGCACATTGTAAGCGTCTGCGGTCTAACTTTCTAACATTCCATGGCTTTCAGGCTCGATGGAGGCTGAATGGAGACGGTCAGGGTAGTTAAATAGCCACTCGTTGCTCGAATTCTATCCAACTTATTGCGCCACGCCGCCTTTTCATCATTTTCGTTGTGGGTTTTATGGCCTGGCGCCGCATACCACTTTGCCTTTGTATCCTGGCTATGGGATCACTACAATGCGCCACGCGACAATAAACGCCGTTTCGAAGCTTATAAGAGCGGCCTTTCCAGTAGCTCTGCGCGAAGCGGACAAGCCAGGGCTAATGACGAACATCGAACAAATTAAGCTGTGTGGAGAACAATAAAATGAAAATCGGGGTAGTGGGATTCAGTAAGCGCTGGTTCGACCAGCAAGCGGCCAGCGAAATCCTGGAGCGCTCTATCAAGACCTGGGTCGACGGCAAGGATAAGAGTGAGGTGGAAATTGTCAGCGGACTGACTAACGCCGGCGTGCCCAAACTGGCCTATGAACTGGCGGTGCGCATGGGGCTCACGACCGTGGGGATCTCCGCGAGAAGAGCGTTGAAAGTACGTAGCGGTATATTTCCATGTGATAAGCAGATTCTGGTTGGCCAGGATTTTGGCGATGAATCTGAAGCGTTTATCGATTATATCGACTGCCTGATTCGCGTTGGCGGCGGTCCTCAGAGTCGCAAAGAGGTTGAGTTTTTCAAGGAGCGCAAAGGTTTCACTGAGGAGGAGGCCGGATCCTACCTGTATGAAGAAGAAGTGGAGTGGTTCGGCAAAGACTGACCCGCTTACGTTAAGTCGAGTCTGCGCGCAACGTAACGATTTTTGCAGTCACTCACAAAATGCGGCGCGATGGTTATACAGTCGCGCTAATTTTTGGAGTAATATTGAAAACGTTTTCATTGTGTGAAGCTGTCGCGGCATAGTTGCTGCGTTCCGCATAAAACGACGCTGAGGCCGCTGTACCTATTGCGTCGGGCGAACCTGAGGGAGTGAAGGGCGCACTGGCGCGAGGCCTTGAAACTCAACTATGACAATAAGGATATCGCTATGCGTAAAAAGAGGTTTTTCACGTCGTCATTCGCCGCCTTATGTTTGTTCAGCGCGGCTGTACAAGGGCAACCCCTGTCAGCCCAGGAAGAGTATCTGCAATTCGCCCAAAACGAGAGTGGAGAAATCCATCTCGATGACGGGCGCACCTTGTTTTATACCGTAAAGTCCCGATCGAAGGTCAATGGCGTCGAGGTTATTCGCGCACAGGTGGATGATCCTGCTCTGGCGGACTTCATGGACTACAGCAGTTTTATCATCACTTTGGATCACGACAAGCAGGAAATGTCGGGCTATCTGGAAACGGGCTCTGGTCAATTTCGTCTGCAGTCGTCTTCGGATGCAAATGAAAACGTTTTCTGGCGAAAAATTCAACCGCCGAAAATGGACGATCGTATTCTGAAGAATCCAGACACGAGCTTTATGAGGCGCTTCAATCAAGAGGCGGCAGGAGAGAAAGACGCCTCAGGACGTTATGTCATTGACGTATTCATCGGATTCTCCGAGCAGGCGGCTCAGGACGTCGGCAATATCAACACCGAAGCGCAAATATACGTGGAGTCGGTGAATGAAGCGCTCAATAACAGCCAGATAGAAGGGGTATACCTGAGGCTGGTGGGAGTCGGCGTGTCGCCGCAGAACCCCGGCGTGGTGACTTCCGTGCTACGGGACGGCAAAGAGTGGTTCAAGGACGATATCGCGCGCTATGCGCCGGATCTTATTGGTTTGGTGCAACGGCCGACGGATGCGCCTGGAAGCGCGGGAGGCTGGGGTTATGCGCCAGGAGACATTGTGGTGATTGGCGCGCCCTGGCCCGGCGCCTACCGCCATGAAGTCGGCCACAATGTTGGTGGGATGCACTGCAAGTCCGAAGGCGACACGGGATACAACTATGGGTATAGCGTCAGGCAAGGCCGGGGAACTGCGCAGTGCGGCAATGACCTGAGCTACTACTCATCTCCTTTGGTGATGGACGACGAAGGCAATGTGCTGGGCACTTCGCACTCACAGGATATGGCTCGGCTGTGGCGAGAGCGGTCTGCGGCGATGTCCGCCAACCGTATCCATAAAGTGCCGTTCCCCGGCGAAGTCGGTGGCCGTTATCGAATGCAGAACTATTGGCGCGCCGATCAGTTTTTGCATATGGAAAACGGTGGTCTGGAAAGCGGAGCCGTTGAACAAGGCTGGTGGAGCGCCCAATGGGATATCAAAGCAGTTGGCGAGGACGATTATGTGCGAATCTGTAACCGCTGGCGCGCGCAGGCCTGCATGAATGTTGAAGATGGCGGCTTGCAGGCGGGCGCCATTGAGAGCGGGTGGCATAGCGCGCAGTGGAAGCTGGAGCCGGTGGAAGGACAGACTGACTGGGTGCGCATCCGCAACCGCTGGCGACCGAACCAGTATCTGCATATTGAAAACGGGACGCCCGAGGCAGGGCCGGTTCAACCCGGCTGGTTCAGCGCGCGTTGGAAACTGACCTCCGCTGACTAAGCCCTGTTATTCGCCTTTAAAGCGCCGTTCACTCCCGTGGACGGCGTTTTTCCTCGCCCCTCATTGCGCGGAAGCGTCGCTTGCGTTAATTTGCTTCGTCTCGTGAGCCTTCTTCGCCAAAATTCTGTAACGGAAAATGAGTTGTCCGCTGTTGCGGTCATCCGTCAGACTGTGTTGATGGAGATGGCTGTGAGCGCCGCAAAATAATTGACGACGGGCCTGTACAAACGTGGAAGTGATTAAGTTTTATAGCGTAAATGATGAATTTGGAGAGTTTTCCAATTTCGCCCAATACCCGATCAAGCTCAAAGGAAAAGTGTGGCCCAGCAGCGAGCATTATTTCCAGGCCATGAAATTCGAAGAAGAAAAAGACCGCAGCGATATTCGCAAAGCCAAGTCTCCGCTGGAAGCCGCGCGTAAAGGCCGCGACCGCAAAAGAAAGCTGCGCAATGATTGGGAGACCATCAAGCTCAACATCATGCGCGAGGCCATTCTCGCCAAATTCACCCAACACGAAGCCTTGCGCGAACGCCTGCTCAGCACCGGTTCCGCCAAAATCGTCGAACACACGGACAATGACGACTACTGGGGCGATGGCGGCGACGGCAGCGGCCAGAACATGCTGGGCCGCATCCTGGAAGAGGTGAGAGCGCAGCTCAGCGAAGATTGAGCCTCTCTTCTCGTCAGTCTCAATGACGGCCTGTTCCAATTGTCATGAATTAATGGACTTTCGCTCTTACGTTTTCACCTTTGCAGTCAAGGAAATCAGATGAAGCAGATACAGCCGTCCTCAGGCAGCGCTACGCCATTTTTGGTGATGGCGGCGTTGTCGGCGGTGTTTATGGGGACGATTGGCGTTATCGCCAAATACGCGCAGTTGGGCGCGGAAACCGTGACTTTTTATCGCTTGTTTTTTGGCGCGGCGATGATGCTGGGGTATCTGCTGGTCATCCGTAAAGCGAATCTGTTGTGGTGTTGGCCTTCCTGGCGGGTGCTGATCAACGGCGGTTTTCTGGCGGGATTTATTGTGTTTTATATCCAGGCCATGGAGCATACCAGCATGGCCAACGCCATTATGACCATCTATCTGGCTCCAGTGGTCGCCTCCGTATTCGCGCACCTGTTTTTATCAGAGAAACTCAGCGCCAGCGCGATAGGTCTGATTCTTACTGCGCTTTTCGGCTTTGCAATGATGATGGAGTTTCGTCTTGAGTTCGGCGGCTCCCAGGACGCTTTGGGGATGTCCTACGCCGGGCTGGCCATGCTGTGCTATGCGGGCTTTATTATTATCAATCGCGCCACGCCTGCGCATGTGCATGTTTATGCAAGAAGCTGGTATCAAATGCTGATCGGCGCGCTGTGTATGGCGCCATTGATGCTGCAGCAACAGGAAGTGATTGCGCCGGCGCAGTGGGGCTGGCTGTTGGCTGCGGGTCTGTTACCCGGATTCCTTGCTATTTTGTTTGCGGTTATCGCCTTGCGTGAACTGCCTTCCGCCACTTTCGGCACGCTGGCGTATCTGGAGCCCATCGCTGTGGTGACATTTGGCTGGGCTTTGTTTGATCAGGCGTTGAGCCCTTTGCAGATGGCCGGTTGTGGTCTGATCATGTGCTCCGGCATCGCGCAGGCGGTTCTGACGCAACGACGGAGCGCGGCTACATCGGGGCAAACCTGTTCCATCGCTCAGAGCTGATGGGACTAACGGTTTTTAGCGTATTCCGTTAATTGATCTAAAAACGTTGCTTCATCTCTAATGCCGACCCGGTTACCGCCCGGGTCCTGGATATTGATGACGGATCCCCAGGCGTATCGCTCAATCTCCGCCGTTATGCCAAAGGCGCGCACTTCTTCCAATGCTTGCTCCAGATTGCTCACATTGAACCTTAGTTTAGCGGGGCGCTGGTGTATCAGGTTTTCCGGGGTTCCGGCGTGAGCGCTGCCGCCGGTCTCCACTAATAAGTAAGCGCCGCCGTAGCGAAAACAGGTCATTTGGAAGTCGCCGCGTTGCTCTTGAAATTGGACTTCAAGGCTAAACAGATCCCGATAGAAAGCCACGCAGGCGTTGTAGTTTTCCGTGTTTAAAATGATTCCTGTTCTGGCTATATCCATAATGATTGGGCTCCGTTGGCAGTTTGGTAAAACATGTGTCGTTTTAAATGCTAGGTTGCCGATTCTACAAGACGGCTCGACCAGGAACATTAACATGCTCACTACGCTCTCCATCAATAACTACCGTTCCATACTGCAGCTGACGATGCCATTGGGGTCGCTGAATGTGATTACCGGGCCTAACGGCAGCGGCAAGTCTAATTTGTACCGGGCGCTGCGATTGTTGGCGGAGACGGCGCAAGGCGGGGTGGTTAATTCTTTGGCCGGCGAGGGCGGACTGGGCTCCACGTTCTGGGCTGGGCCGGAGAAAATCAGTCGTCGGATGCGGACTGGCGAGATACCTGTCCAGGGCGGCCCACGTCGCGATGCAGTGCGCTTGCGGCTCGGCTTTTCCAGTGAGGATTTCGGCTACGCGATATCACTCGGGCTGCCCAAACCATCCCCTTCAGCCTTCGCATTGGACCCAGAGATCAAGCGGGAGTGCATTTGGGCCGGGCCATTCTATCGTCCCGCAGGATTACTGGTGGACCGGGACGGGCCGATGGTGAGAGTGCGCGACGGGCGCAGTTGGAACGTGGCGGCGCAGAATCTCAGCCTTTTCACCAGTATGTTCGATCAGCTGGCCGACCCTGGCGCTGCGCCGGAGGTATTCCGGGTGCGTGAGACAATTCGCAACTGGCGCTTCTATGATCACTTCCGAACAGACCGCGATGCGCCTGCTCGTAAACCTCAGTTGGGCACGCGGACGCCGGTGTTGCATCATGACGGTCGCGATCTGGCGGCGGCGGTGCAGACCATTCGTGAAATCGGCGACAGCGAAGCGCTTGATGCGGCCATTAGCGACGCCTTTCCCGGCGCCAGGCTGGATGTAAGGCTGCACGAAGACGGTCGCTTTTCGTTGATGTTTTATCAAGATGGACTGCTCAGGCCTCTGACCGGCGCGGAACTTTCCGACGGCACCTTACGCTATATCCTATGGGTGGCGGCGCTCCTGACCCCGCGTCCGCCATCACTGATGGTGCTGAACGAACCGGAAACCAGCCTGCATCCTGACTTATTGCCGGCATTGGCGCGTTTGATTTTACGCGCCTCTGAGCATTCCCAGGTCTGGGTGGTGTCCCATGCCTCCCGTCTCGTCGCCGCTCTTAATGAACACCCGGAATGCAACGCTGTGCAACTGGAAAAGCCCCTGGGCCAGACAGAAATCATCGGACAAGGCATTCTGGACACGCCGGCCTGGCATTGGGCGGATAAGTAGAGATTGTCTGCAGGGAGCGGGGAAGTCGTACTTACTAAGTATAAAAGACGTAGTGAAGCGGCTCAGTCTTATTTCCTCACATTTGAAATGTGACTTTTTCCACTGTGCTTTTTCTTTGGCGGTTTTAATTTGGACATAACGGCGGGCCTTCCCGTCGCACCGAAAACAAGCACTCACAATGAAACGGTGGAGAGTCATCATGGGACAACCCTGGGAAGATCGATTATTGCAGGTGGATATGCGGCGCGTGGACTACCCTTATGCGCTGTGGTCGCCGGCGGCGAATTTCAGAATACCGCCGGGGCGGCGGGACATTCGCTACATTATCATCCACATTACTGGCGGGCCTGCTTTGACGGAGCGCAACGCCTTAAACACCTTTCGGGCGGGCCCCGCCAGCGCCCACTATATTGTCAATCGTGAAGGGCGCGTGGTGCAGACCGTGAGGGAAGCGCATATCGCCAATCATGTCGATAATATTCACTCTCAAACCAATCGCGAGAGTATTGGCATTGAACACGTGAATCCCTGGGATCCGAATCCAAGGACTTATCCCACGGATGCGCAATACATGGCGTCCGCGCGACTGGTGGCTTGGCTATGTCATCGCTATGGTATTCCCGTACGTCATGAAACCGCGCCGCACACCGCAGGCATTCGCGGTCATATCGAGGAAGCGCCGCATTCCGGTCATCGCACATGCCCTAATCCCGCCTGGAATTGGGATTTGTATATCGATCTGGTGCGCAGTATTCGCGTGGAAACCTTTGACGAGATGATCGGCGCTTTGGCGCGCTAAACGCCCGGATATTCACGTCATTGAAAGCCGCTTCCTCCAAAGCGCTTGGCGTCGCTTTTACGTTTAAAGGTCGACGTCAGGCGCCTTAGCGGTTGTTAATCCCGCCATAAGCCGTCAGTATAATTATTCGGCCCACTTACAGGGTATTTCCGACTCTATTTTTCCAATGGACGAGGAGGTCGCCGATGTCGCTTTCCTATAAGGCGTTGTTTCTTGATCTCAGCGGCGTGATTTATGAGGGAAGTCAGACCATACCTGGAGCAGTATCCGCCATAGAGCGGGCAAGGGATAAAGGCCTGACGTTAAGGTTTGTCACCAACACCGCCAGCCAGTCGTCTCGCGATTTGCTGCAACGTCTGAGAAGTATGGGCCTCTGCTTGCAGGACTCAGAGTTATTCACCGCGCCTCTGGCCGCCAAAGCTTACATCCTCAAACACAAACTGCGACCGCTGTGTATCATCAACGACGCAGTGCAGGAGGATCTGGCGGACCTGGATCGCCATGACCCCAATTGTGTGTTGCTGGGAGACGCCCGCGACGGTTTGAATTACCCTAATCTGAACCGCGCTTTTCGTCTGTGTCGCGCTGGCGCGCCTCTGATCGGCATTGGCATGAATAAATACTTTAAAGACGACGAAGGATTGATGCTGGATGCGGGACCTTTTATCCGCGCACTGGAATGGGCGGCGGACATCAGCGCAGTGATCATGGGCAAACCCAGCCGGGAGTTTTTTGATCAGGTGCGCGCCACAACCGGTTTTTCTCCAGAGCAGTGCCTGATGGTGGGGGACGATGTTGGCGGCGATGTGGAGGGTGCGGTGAACGCAGGCCTGCAAGCCTGTCTGGTGCGCACCGGCAAATACCTCCCTGAGGATGAGCGGCGTCTGCCTGACGGCGCGCAGGTGGCGGACAGTCTGGCGGAACTGTTTTAGCGCGACGCTGTGCTAATATCAAACCACGGATCTTGTCTCAACCAATGACGGCAATCACGCCGAGTAAGACGAATAGATATGGCGACGGTCACTTTCACCAATAACCTCAAACGATACCTGTCCTGTCCGCCGCAGGCTGTTCCGGCGGAGACCGTGGCGGAAGCGCTGCAACGAGTCTTTGCGGATAACGCGCGTCTGGCCGGGTATATTCTCGACGATCAGGACCGGTTGCGTAAAAACATAGCAATTTTTGTGGATGGACAGATGGTCCGGGACCGACTTCATCTGACCGATGCGTTACAGCCCGATTCCGAAGTACATGTGCTGCAGGCGCTCTCCGGCGGTTGAAGGCGGCCCCAATCCTTCAATCTGATGGGAGCGGCGGCGATGAATCAAAAACTACGTATAGGAACGCGTAAAGGCTTGTTTGTTTACGAGCGCACGGGAAAGGGGCAATGGCGCTGTGGCGAGCCGGATTTTCTGGGCGACCCGGTGTCTATGGTGTTGCGGGACCCGCGCAACGGCAATCAATATACGGCGCTTAATCTTGGCCACTTTGGCGTGAAGCTGCACAGAGCCGAGTCCGGTTCACGGGAGTGGAAGGAAATTGACGCCCCTAAATTTCCCAAAAGCGGCGACGAAGACGGGCCGGCGGTAGAACTGATCTGGGAACTGGTTCCTGGCGGCGCCGATCAACCGGATACACTGTGGGCGGGAACCATTCCCGGCGGCTTGTTCAAATCCACGGACCGAGGCGAAAGCTGGACGCTGATTGAGTCGCTCTGGAACCGGCCGGAACGCGCTAACTGGTTCGGCGGCGGGTATGACAAACCCGGTATCCACTCCATCTGCGTGCATCCCAACAACACCCGTTGCGTGCGGCTGGCGATATCCTGCGGCGGCGTATGGGAAAGTCAGGACGCAGGCGAAACCTGGGCGCAAACTGGCCAAGGGCTGCGCGCCGCCTTTCTGCCGCCGGATCAGGCCTACAATCCGGAATCTCAGGACCCTCATCGTATGGTCAGCTGTCCTGCATCACCGGATCATATGTGGATTCAGCACCATAACGGCATCTTTCGTTCCGATGACGGCGGGCATCGCTGGACGGAACTCACCGATGTTCCTCCCTCTGTGTTCGGTTTCGCAGTGGCAGTGCATCCCCAGGACCCAAACACAGCCTGGTTTGCTCCGGCGATCAAGGATGAGCGCCGTGTCCCGGTTGACGGTAAATTAATCATCAACCGCACGCGCGACGGCGGTAAAAGCTTCATGGCGCTTAGCAATGGACTGCCGCAAGGTCCGGCCTATGATCTGACATATCGTCACTCGTTGGATGTGGACGACAGCGGCGACATACTGGCGTTTGGCTCCACCACGGGCGGGCTGTGGGTGAGTGAAGATCAGGGCGACCATTGGCAGTGCCTGAGCGAACATCTGCCCCCGATTTATGTTGTGCGCTTTGATAAGCATTTTTAGTCCGGTCGCAGCGGTCCCCGACTAAGGCGCTGGCGGTCATGGAACGGGATCAGTAACGCGGCATGTCCGGATCGACTTTGGCCGCCCAAGCGAGAATGCCTCCGCTTAAGTTGTAGACGCGTTTGAAGTCAGCATCGCTGAATAACTGACGGGCGCCAGCGGAGCGTCCGCCTGACTTGCAGTAGAACACCAGTGTCTGCTCTTTGTTGAAATCGTTTATTCGCGCCGGCAGGCTTTGCAATGGAATGTGCAGGCTGCCGGCGATGGCGCAAATCTCCCGCTCGTAGGGCTCTCGCACATCAATGAGCGTTAGGTCCTCGCCCTGTTGCAGTCGTGCGTGCAACGCCTCCGGACTGATATCGCTTTCCTGCGCCAGGGTTTTGGGAACGCCGCAAAAGGCGTCGTAATCGATCAGCGCTCTGATGCTGGGATGGTCCCCACAGACGGGACACTGGGGATCTCTTCGCAGTCGCAACTCATCAAAACTCATACTCAATGCGTTGTACTGCAGCAGGCGGCCGCTCAGGGTGTCGCCCATGCCAGTGAGGATTTTGATAGCCTCGGTCGCCTGTATGCTCGCGATCATGGCGGGCAATACGCCCAGTACGCCGCCCTCCGCGCAGGAGGGAACCATGCCCGGTGGAGGCGGTTCTGGAAACAGGCAGCGATAGCAGGGGCCGCCATCGTGATGAAACACGCTGGCCTGGCCTTCGAACTGAAAGATGCTGCCATATACGTTGGGTTTATTAGTGAGCACGCAGGCATCGTTGGTCAGATAGCGGGTGGGAAAGTTGTCTGTGCCATCGATCACCAGGTCATAGTCATTGATCAGCGCAAGGGCGTTTTCCGAGGACAGCGTCATCGCGTAGGGGCGTATGTCCACATGCGGGTTCAGCGCGCTTAAACGAGCGGCGGCGCGCTCCGCCTTGGGCTGGTCGATATCATCCACGGTATACAACACCTGCCGTTGCAGATTGCTTTCCTCCACCACGTCGCCATCCACAATCCCCAAAACACCCACGCCCGCCGCCGCTAAATACAATCCAAGGGGAGACCCCAATCCGCCTGCGCCCACGATCAACACGCGGGAGGCTCGCAATCGTTCCTGACCTGAGCGACCAAACTCCGGCAGGCTGAGATGGCGACTGTAGCGGCTGAGTTCATCAGGCGTAAGCACGGTATGTCCTCCTTGGTGTTTTAGGCGACGACGTTGGATGTGCTGTGTTTATTCTAGGCGCGGGTGGGAACTAAACCAATGAAGCGAAGAGGATTTGTTTTTTGAGGAAGGTAATCAGTGAGCAATGCTTAGGTGTCATATTTCTGATACAAAATAATCAGCTTGTTGCACAAGCCCTTTCGTGGTTAGGTTATGTTTTTAAATAACAAAGAGAAAGTGAGGTATTTTGTGGTAAGCAAAAGGAAGTTAATTGCGCTTTCATTATGTCTGAGCGCCGGACCGGCGTGCGCTGGGGATTTCATGCTCGGCGTTGGCGCGGCAGCCTGGAAATCGGAGTACGAAGGCGTGAGCGGTTCTGATGAGCTGGCGGTCTATCCGGCGATTTCTTACGAAGGAGACCGATTCAGTATCAGCGGAACCGAGGCGGACTATCGCGTATTGGGCGATGGCGACAGCGGTTTGAGCGCCTACATCAGCCTTGGAATGGGCGACGGCGGCTATGATGCGTCAGACTCCGTTGTCTTTGCCGGAATGGACGATAGAGACGCCAGCGTCGACTTGGGTGTGGGAGTGGAGTACGCATTCGATCAGGGTTCGTTGAACGCCGCCATCGCCCACGATGTTTCCGGCGCATACAAAGGACTGGTCGCCAGCGCCAGTTTCTCCGCGCCGCAAAAGTTAAGCGATACGCTCTATCTGACGCCTTCAGCAGGTTTTTACTATCGCAGCAGTGACTACGTAGACTACTACTATGGCGTTCTTGATAGCGAAGCAACCTCCGACCGTAGCGCCTATGAAGGCGATGATACGCTGACGCCTTTTGTCGGCTATGAAGTGTTTACCGCCTTGTCGGAACATTGGCGTATCTCTCACTCTGCGGAAGTGCGCTGGCTGGGAGACGAAATCACGGATTCGCCGTTGGTGGATCGAAGCACGGTATGGAGCGCCGCGTTAAACTTCCTGTACTTGTTCTGAGCTGACCATGCTCGGATCAGCCATCAGACAGGGGCCAGATACGCCTTAGGGCTTGGCCTCTTCGCCTCAGTCGCTGCTTAATTCAGCCTATTAATTCTGCAGTTATTTGAAAAAGTGAGCTACCTCTCTGATTTTGATGAAAAATAACAGGTAATCGCTTTTAAAATTTTGATGAAATTGGCAGAATCACTCGTAACAAGGAACCTTCCCGCCGGCATGGAGCACGCTAATTCGTCGCCCTGTTGAGAAAGCTCGGAAGCCTTTCGAAACTATTGCTCACAAGGAGACGTTATTCATGGAGAAGACTGTTTGTTTTATAAGCGGTCATCTTGATCTTACCCCACAAGAATTCGAGCAACACTACGCTCCCGTTATTGACCAGGCATTGGAAAATCAAGCCAGTTTCGTTGTCGGAGACGCCCGCGGCGCGGACAAACTGGCGCAGGACTACCTTTTCGGAAAATCCAGCGCGGTCACTGTCTATCACATGTTCGACACCCCCAGAAACAACCCCGGATTTCCCACCCAAAGCGGCTTCACCTCCGATAACCAGCGAGATAAACAGATGACCGCCGACTCTACCTGCGACATCGCCTGGGTCAGGCCAGGGAGGGAGAAGTCCGGGACGGCTAGGAATTTGGCGCGTAGACAATGCTGATTATAAGTTCTAGCTGGTTTTCACGTGGTGTAATGTGTTGATATCTAAGGATAGCTCAGAGCCTTGGTGTAACGCACTTGCCTGAATTGTACTTGTAAATATCAGCTGATTATTTGAAGGTGACATATTAGCAATGAACTACGTAATAGAAGATCTTGCAGCAGAAAATTGCTTGAAGGTGCAAGATGCTATTTTAAAGCATTTGGCTGGTTCTAAAAGTGAAAGAGAGATAACTAGAGGCGCCTTGCCAAGACTCCCTTACATATATGCGACTCCTCTTGGTGAGATAAACGAAGGGGACTATTGGGTTGTAGATAGAGAAAATGATTCCTGGCTGGTTCAATTGGATTCTGGGATGCCGGAAATGACAGTTTTTGTACTTTTCTTTGACGGTAAGTTATACGAGGTAAAGAGTTTTTTTCGAAATGCTTCAACATTAGAATCCTTAACTTATATAGAAGATGTTGAAGATCGAGAGCTGGTGGAGAGGGTAGTAATAGTTGCTCTTGATGAACTAGGGAGATCGATGAATTTTAAGGTAAATTAGAAAACAGTTTTGCGCTATTTGATCATGTATAAAAATTGGGTGGTAGGACATGCTAAGCATGGAAAGAAGCTGTTGAGAATGTTTTTATCAATAATTTTGTTGTGCTGCCTCGTATACTTTATTGCTAGGTCCGCTCTTAGTTATTCAGGATACTGTTATGCTGAACGGCGTTCTTTTAGATGATGAAAGAATTAGGCTGGCTGTAAAATATGCACTCAAGCATTATCCACCTGTAATTATGAATTATATCTGTAATCAAGAAGAAGTAGGTTTTTTGTTGAGTATGGATAAGGTTGATAAGAGTGATGTTGTTTTTTATCAGGGAGTGGAACATTTTGTCACATTAAACCCAGAATGCTGTGAAGTTGTAGATAATATTAAAGGCTATAAGCCGACCTTTTGGGACAGGTATAGTGGTTCAACATCAGCCATAGTTAAAGTCTTAAAGTCGATATTAAAGTTATCTTTAAGGAGGAAGCTGACCTCGCTCCTGTCATCAGGACTGAGTATGTGGCAATCTCCAATTGCGGAAAAACTTGGAACGGATATTGATTTTGATTCGGATAAATATTTTCGTGAAATCTATGATTGATGGTTACTCTAAAGAGAATTGGACTTCTAATTTTGGTGCTGGAACTGAATATAAAAAGTGCGTATGTCTGTTATCTTCTACAGCTAGAAAATATGAGCTACTCGTCTGATTTTTATCAAAAATAACAGATTATTTTTTTCAATATTTGATGAAATTGGGAGAATCTATCGTAACAAGGAACATTTGTGGCGACTTGGGGAGCGCTAATTTATGGCCATGTTGAGAGAGCTAGGAAGCCTTTTGAAGCTACTGTTCACAAGGAGATGTTATCCGTGGATAAGACTGTTTGTTTTATAAGCG
This sequence comes from Hahella sp. HNIBRBA332, assembly GCF_030719035.1. Taxonomy (NCBI): domain Bacteria; kingdom Pseudomonadati; phylum Pseudomonadota; class Gammaproteobacteria; order Oceanospirillales; family Hahellaceae; genus Hahella; species Hahella aquimaris. The sequence goes on along the minus strand of NZ_CP132203.1, from coordinate 3,118,334 downwards.
GTCATCTTGACCTTACCCCCAGAAAATCGAGAAAAACCAATCTTCCGTTATTGACGATCTGGCGCGAAACTACCTTGAGAGTAAATTCAACGTGGTCAGTGTGTACTAAATTTTTTACGTCCCAGTAACACCCACCTGACTTATGGGTAAGTCGAGAGGTTAGTGTTTTAGAACGGCGCATATTGGCTCAGCGCGTTTTTAGGCGTTAATTGTCGTTTTGGTTCGTTTAATGAGGAGGAATACTGAAGCGGAGATCAGGAGGAAGATTTATTCAAAGTTTTGTTTTAATGGCTTATTAGTGGTGATGTATAAATACGAGACAGCAAACAGGGTTTGACAAATGGGAAGATATAAAAAGTGTATCGACTGGAGCATTGCACTGTTTTTCATAGCTGGTTGTCAGCATGGATATGCGGATAGTGAAGAGAGTGGTGAGACTAATAGGAATGCTAGCTTTGCGGGGAATATTGAATATAGCCCTGACCTATGTAAGAAGAATGCGGAAGGAAATGTATATGTGGCTTTGGGGAAAACAGTATTCAGGTTTCCCTACGAGACTAACCTACAGTTCCGAGCAGTTAAAGATAGTGAAGATCTACCTCATAGGCCTGATCCTACGGAGCCAGAAGGTTGTCCAGATAATCCCGTCGCTACAAAAGGTATAAAGCTGAATTACAGACTGAAAGATACAGGTGGTATGAGTGCTGATTTGAAGCTAATGCCGGAAAGTATTTCTCTAACCTATTCTGGAAATAGTTCCGGAATGCTTCAAGATAGATCTGAGAATCAGTTTTATCAGGCAAAAGGGAGTTATAACAACTGCGAGTATACTGAGGAGGGGCTCGAAGCATGCTATTGGAAGTCAGCTGATGAGCGCCCAAAGCATTTGCTTGCTGTTGGGTATAAAGCTCCTGAAAATATTTATAAAACCCCTTTGGGACGACCTTTCTTTGTCGACTGTTGGGGAGGAGGGGCTATTCCACTAAATCAATGTACAGTCTCATATGTATTAAATGGACGTGTTGATATTACGTATAAATTTTATAAGGAATACTTGCCTATTGACGTTATTGTTAAATATGACGCAGAGCTTCGCGATACAGTAGAAAAGGCTATGGTAGTTGATTATAAATGGTCAGATAATTGATTGGGTGTAAAGGAATGACAAAGAAAGTTGTATATGAGCGTGGACATGGTGGAATAACCTTAACTCAAGAGCAAGTTGAGACGTTAAAGGTTATGTTGGATGATCAATTATTAAAATACAAATCTAAGCCGGATGAAGTGGGATTGGGTGAACCATTGTATAAAGCCATTTTTGAGATGATTAGCGATCATGTCGATGGTGAGTATGTTGCTAAGCAAGGAGTAGACCCTGCTGTATGGCGCTGGATAGAAGGTGCGCAAGGTGTCAATACAGGTAAGGGATTCTATGCGGATTACATCCGGGATTATACTAAAATACAGTATAAAATTCGTGGTGGCGATCCAGCTCTGGCCGAAAGAAAGAATCAGCAAGCGTCTAACTTGATTGCATTTAATTTAGTTGGTGACGTGATTAATTATGGTGGCGAACTTCCTGGTGTAATGGGGCTAGGGGCCATCGATGCAGGAGCCGCTGCGAGTACGGTTTTTAGCGGTATGATCCCTCATATGGAAGGGGATTACGCTCCATGGGCTGGGACGCAATTATTTCCCTATTTAGGCATAGATAATTTCTTTAGTGATTTTCTTTTAAGTTCTGAAGATGTAGTCGCAGATATACCTTTAAATGGCGAATATAGAAGTGTCACAGTTAAGCATCTTGATGGAACTTATGATTTAATTGCGATGGTTCAGGCAAGCCAGGAGGCTGCCTGGAGTGCTGGCAACTCGAATAGATGGGAGGCTATAATAAATTTATTTGGCGGCCCTGCTGTCCTTGATACCGATCAGTCTGATCTGGTTAAGTCATTGGATGACTTTTTTTGGCGTTCATATGGCTTGACGAAAGATGATGGATTTGAGTTGGGCAATGACCTGCCTTTCGGCGATATGAGTGACCGTATTGGATCTGTTTTTGGCGAAGAGTATATTGCCGGCACCTATGGTGATGATGCTGAACTACAAACTAATTCAGGCGACAATATTGTTCACGCAGGCTTGGGTGATGATGTAATAATTGGATCTGATGATGATGATCTTATTGATGGAGGTAGAGGGGTTGATACAGTTAAATATACCGCTTTAAATGATTCTCTCAGTGTCTCCATTGATGATTCTTTATCAGGAGATGCTTTATTTAAGTACCGTTTTAAAATTGAGTCAGACGGGCTGATTTCTAGCTGGCGAGACTATTTATACGATATAGAGAGAATTGAGCTCGGTGCTCAAAATGATTCATTGGTTATATCTGGAGTAGATGCTGAAAAGCTAGATGGCCTTGAATATATAGATATGGGAGAGCAAGAGCAGGATAGCGAAGGCGATACGTTAGATATATCCGATATGTCTAGCGGCGTGGTTATAACAAGAGAGGGTAACGAAGGAATAACGGTAAGAGAATCTAAAGGCGATGGCTCGATAGTTGTTAGAAGTGTTGAAACGATCAAGGGCACATCTCACGATGATGAAATAGAGGTTGGAGATAATGGCGTCCGAATTTTTGGAGAGAGTGGTAACGATACTCTGAAGGGCGGCAAAGGAGAAGATCGCCTGGAAGGCGGCGAAGGCTCCGATACCCTCGAAGGTGGCGAAGGCTTTGACACCTATGTCTCGGATAGTTCCGATACGCTGAAAGATTCTGACGGCAATGGAACCGTCAAACTGGAAGACACTACGCTTGTGGGTGGAACCCGTAAAGAAGACGATCCGGAGAATGTTTATAAGAGTAAAGATGGCCGCTTTACCTATGAATTGAATGGATCGGTGCTTACCGTCAACGGCGGCCTAACCATCAACGATTTCTCCAACGGCGATCTCGGTATTCGATTGGAAACTGAAGACGAGCCGGATGATCCGCCTCAGCATGATCCTGATAACTCTGTTGTGCGACGCGATCCGCTGGCGTTCGACCTTGATAACAGCGGTGCGGTCGAAACCTCCGCCCTCGCAGCTTCCACTACTTATTTCGATATCGACAGCGATGGCATCGCTGAAAGGGTGGGCTGGATCAATGCGCGGGATGGTCTGTTGGTCAATGACCTGAATGAGAATGGCTCCATTGATGATATCAACGAGCTGTTCGGCGGCGCGGATGTGGATGGTTTTGAAGCTCTGCGAGTCGCTGGTGATGAAAATGAAGACGGTGTGATCGACGCCAAGGACGCCATTTATTCCAAATTGCAGGTGTGGACTGACACCAACCAGGATGGCCTAAGTCAGGAAGGTGAGCTGCATTCCTTGCAAGATCTGGGGATTGAAGCGATCAAGCTCGACCACGAAACCGTCGATAAAGACAGCAATGGCAACCGCATCATTGCAGAAGGTTCGATTGTCCGTAACGGTGAAGAGGCGTACGCCGCCGCCTTCGACCTGCAATTGGATAACCGCATCACCAAAGACCCAGGTTCCCATACTTTGAACCAAAGCGTATTGCAGGACCTGTTGCAGCGAGGCATTCAGTTGCCGCTCCTGCGCGGTTTCGGCAGCGTCAAGGATTTGCAGACGGTATATGCGCAGAACGAAGCCACACTGGCATTGGTGCAGTCATTGGCCGGTTCTGACGCTAAAACTGTCTATGACAACTTCGGAAAAGTGCTTGCGGACTGGTCCGGGCTTACCGCGCTGCGGGAACAGGCGGGTCTGGATACTAGCAAACCTTTGTCTACAACAGAAAAATTGTGGATTCTGGAAAGCTTCTCCGGTCTGACACAATTCAAGGAATCTATTGAGAGCCAGTTCGCAGAAGGCAAGTCGCCCTATGTGAATCGGATCAATACCAGTTATCTGGATGAGCGTTTTCACGCTCTGAGCATGCACTTCGCCAATCGCTTTTTGGCGCAGTCCGTGTTGGCGGAAGCCTTCTCTGGTGCGTTGTACTCCATTAGCAGCAACAAAATGATGGTGACTGACGCAGCCAAACTGCAGACGTCTCTGGCGGAGTACGCCAAAAATGTCGGCTCCAAAGACGACGCGGCGCTGCTTGCGCAGGTGTACAGCGCATTCCGCACGCAGCTGAATATTGATGAAAACGCAGTCGTTACCCAGTTGCAGGGCCATGAAAACGCCTCCGTGTTTCATGATTTGCTGACCGGCGCGCTGCAGGACGTCAGCATTTGGAATAACAATTACTCCGGCTCGGAAGGCCACTCCTACATTATTGGTTCCGCAGGCGCAGACCGTCTGAACGGCAATGGCGGCGATGATGTGCTGGAAGGCCGTGAAGGCAGTGACACGCTGACTGGCGGCAAAGGCTCAGATCGTATTGTCGGCGGCGTTGGCGACGACAACCTGCAAGGCGGTGAAGGCGATGACCGCTATGAATTCAGCGCAGGGGACGGCAGAGATGTCATCAACAATTCCAACGCAGCGGGAGAAGACCGGATTTACCTCGACGCCAGCATTACCCAGAGCGACGTGCGCCTGGCGCGTAATGGTCGCGATCTGCTAGTGCATATTGGCGAAGAAGGTCAGGTTATTCGCGTCAGTAGCTACTTCAATGAAGATGGCGCCACGGGCTACGCCGTGGATTTTATTGAGTTTGCGGACGGAACCGTCTGGGATGTCGCTACGGTTAAACAGAAAGTACAGGTTCCCACTGAAGGCGCTGATGAGATTTGGGGCTACGACGCCGTTGACGATAACCTGAAAGGGTTGAGCGGTAATGACTCGCTGTACGGCCAGGCTGGCGCGGATACATTGAGCGGCGATGCTGGCAACGATTATCTTCATGGCGGCCAGGGCGACGATAAGCTGTATGGCGGCGAGGGCGCCGATAATCTGCGCGGCGATGTAGGCGATGATCTGCTTGTCGGCGACGGTGGCGATGACTCTTTGTCCGGCGGCGCAGGTAAGGATGTTTACCAAATCGCTAAAGGCGACGGTCATGACACAATCACGGAAGAGTATTCTGAAACAGTGGTGGATCGTGTGGTCTTTGGCGCAGGCATCCTGGCGGAAAATACTGTATTGCTGCGTCGTGGTTGGGACCTTCTGATCAGCATTGATGACGGCGCGCAAACTGTCCGGATCAATAACTACTTCAATAAAGACGCCTCTACAGGATTTGCGTTGGAGTCCATTGAATTTGCTGATGGAACCCTTTGGGACATCGACACAGTCAAGGCGAAAGTGCTGATTCCTACCGAGGGCCAGGATGAGATCTGGGGCTATGACGCCACTAATGACAACCTGACCGGCCTGGCGGGCAATGACGTCATCCGGGGTCAGAAAGGCAACGACGTTATCGACGCGGGCGATGGCGCGGACAAGCTCTATGGGGACGAAGGCGATGATGTGCTGACTGGCGGCAAAGGCGATGACAGCCTTGACGGCGGTGCAGGCAGCGATACCTTCCACTTCAATTTGGGGGATGGGGCCGACACTATCATCGACCGCAATCAAAGTGGTTCCGACATAAACACACTGCAATTCGGACCGGGCATCAGCAAAGATGATTTCTGGGTGCGCCGCAGCGGCGATTCCCTAGTGCTGTTCCACAAGAATATGCAGGATCGAGTCACCGTCAGCCGATATTTCGAAAAAGATGGTCTTGGCGAATATGCGTTGAGCCACATTCGTTTTGACGATGGCTCGGAATTGGATCTGGACGAGCTGAAAAAGCGCGCCATTCTGCCCACCGACGACGCCGACACGATCTATGGCTTCTCCACCAACGACGTGCTCAACGGCCTGAAAGGCAATGATGTGCTTTATGGCAAAGATGGCGATGACATCATTCTGGGTCAGGAAGGCGAAGATAGGCTGTACGGCGAGAACGGTCAGGATGAACTGCAGGGCGGCTTGGGCGAAGACTCACTGTACGGCGGCGCTGATAAAGACCGTCTGTTCGGCCAGGAAGGCAATGATTCTCTCTATGGCGGCGACGGCGACGACGACCTCATTGGCGGTGTGGGCGATGACCATCTGGAAGGCGGAGCCGGCGATGATAATTATTATTTCACCAAGGGCGATGGGAAGGACTCCATTTACGATAACAATGGAAAAATCACCATCTACGTCTCTGAGATTGAGCTGGATGACGTGATCTTCCGACGTAATGGCCGTCACCTGGATGTATTGTTCAAACAGACCGATACCGACAAGATCACCATTCGCGATTACTACCCGGACTTTGGCGGCATCGCTGGTCGCAGTATCGGCTTCTTCCTGCCGGGCTCTGGTTTGTCGCACCTGTTTTCCGCGGAAGACATCAATGCGAAATCCATGGAGGCGACGGAAAAGGCCGACGTGATCTACGGCGATCTGAACGATAACCGTATCGACGGATTGCAGGGCAACGACTTGCTCAATGGCGATCGCGGTAATGACGAACTGCTCGGCGGCGCCGGCAATGACCAGCTTCTTGGCGGTCACGGCGACGACACCCTGAACGGCGGCGTGGGTGACGATACACTCACTGGCGGCGAAGGCGCGGACATTTATCAGTTCACATCTGGCGATGGGCGCGATGTCATCAACAACAATGACAGTGGCGGCTCCGACGCAATAGTGTTCGCCGCGAGTGTGACTCCCTCAAGCGTTAGAGTTTCCCGCGCCAGTAATAACCTGCAGTTGGACTACGGCTCAGGCGATCAGGTGCTGGTGCATGACTTCTTCCGCAACGAAGGAACCACCGGCTACGCCATCGATGAAGTGCGTTTTGCGGACGGAACCGTCTGGGATAAAGAAACCTTGCTGGATATGGCGTTGATCGGCGGCGACGGCGATGAAACCCTGATCGGCTACAGCACTGACGATATCCTGAGCGGCGCTGGCGGCGCTGATACATTATTGGGTAATGACGGCGCCGATAGTCTGTCCGGTGGCGCTGGCGCGGATGATCTGCAAGGCGGGGCCGGCAATGACGTGCTGGCTGGCGACGCCGGCGACGACAAACTTGCCGGCGGCGAAGGCGACGACCTATATCGTTTCGCACGCGGCGATGGCAAAGACGTCATCACCGACGTCAACGGCGCGGATCGCATTGAGTTCACTGATATTGCGTCTACAGCCGTACGTGTGCGACGCGAAGGCGGCAATCTGGTGATCAGCGTTCCCGGTAGCGACGATCAAATCACGATCACTGGCCAGTATCTGGGCGAGCAATTGACGCCAGCGGCTTCCAGTGTGGAAAGCGTGACGTTCAGTGATGGCGTGACTTGGGATTTCGCTGCATTGATGGCGCAGGCGGTTGTCGGCAGCGCAGATGCGGACGTGATTCAGGGCTTTAGCAATGGCGAAACCATCAGTACGTTGGACGGAAACGACAAGGTCCGCGCAGGCGATGGCGATGATGACGTCGACGGCGGCGTTGGCGACGACGAGCTATACGGAGATAGCGGCGCCGATTTGCTTAAAGGCGGCTTGGGCGCGGACCGACTCGACGGCGGCGCGGGCGAGGATCGTCTATTCGGTGGCGACGGCGGCGACACACTGTTCGGCGGTTCCGGAAACGATGAGCTTTTCGGCGAAGAAGGCGCCGATACGCTGCGCGGCGGCGATGGTCAGGATCAGTTATCCGGCGGTCTCGGCGCTGATGAACTATTCGGCGATAGCGGCGCGGACGTTCTGTCTGGCGGCGAAGGAAACGATACGCTGCATGGCGGCTCCGGCGATGACGTATTGAACGGCGACGCTGGCGATGACAAGCTGTATGGCGATGGCGGTCAGGATGAACTATACGGCGGTGCCGGTAAGGACGAACTGTACGGCTCCGGCCAACTGTTCGGCGGCGAAGGCGAAGACATACTGGAAGGCCAGGGAACGCTGGACGGCGGCGACGGTAACGACGAGCTGCGTGGCCTGGGCTCTGACACCCTGCTGGGCGGTGCTGGCGACGATGTGTTGATCGCCAATACCAATACCTGGGCCGAGACTGTGAATACCCTGGCGGGTGGAACCGGCAATGACACTCTTTATGGGTCATTTGGCGACGACACCTATCTGTTCAACCTGGGTGACGGTCGCGACACTCTGATTGAGCGCAGAGAAGGCGAGGCGTTCAACAACATTGAACCCTCCTCCGATACGCTGAAGTTCGGTGAGGGCGTCAAGGCGTCTGATTTGTCCTTCACGCGTCGTGGTAACGATCTAATCATCGAGCACAGCAATGGCGTGGATGGCGTCACTATCAAGAACTGGTATCTGGGCTCCACCGACCACTTCAAGGTGAACCAGTTCCAATTCGCGGATGGTAGCGCTCTTAGTGACGCGGACATTGAAGCGCGTACGGTGACGCTGGGAACCGATGCGGGCGAAACTCTGACCGGATACCGCGAACTGAACGATGAAATCCATGCTGGCGGCGGTGACGATAAAGTCTGGGGTCGTCAAGGAAACGACACTATCTACGGCGACGCCGGAGTGGATTACCTCGATGGCGATGAAGGCGACGACCGCTTGTTTGGCGGCGAAGGCGACGACAACCTGGTGGGCCGCATTGGCGATGACTACCTGGAAGGCGGTCTGGGCGACGACAGCCTGCAAGGCAACGAAGGCGCTGATGAGCTGTATGGACAGGACGGCGAAGACAGTCTCTTCGGCGGCGCCGGCAATGACTTGCTGGATGGCGGCGCGGACAAGGACTACTTTGAAGCCGGAGCCGGCGATGACAAAGTGTTCGGCGGCGCTGGAAACGATCAATTGAGCGGCAACGCTGGCGATGACGAGCTGACCGGAGGCGAGGGCGACGACAAATACGTCTATGGCCCAGGCGACGGTCACGATGTGATCTTCAACGGCGACGGCGGCTTTGACGGTGTGCTCTTTGGGGGCGGACTGAACGAGAGCCGACTGACGTTCAGTCGCGACGGCGATGATTTATTGATCGCCATTGATGACGGCGTCAACGACAGCGTGCGGGTCAAAGACCATTTCAAGGGCGGCGATTTCGCCATTGACTGGGTGCAGCCGGATGGCTCCTCCATGATCAACACCGCCAACATTAACAAACTGGCGGCGGGGGGTGATCCTGACGACGGTGGTTCCGATGGCGAGTACGACAATGTCATGGAAGGCAATGAAGATGGTGAGCAGATTGCTGGAACCAACGGCCGGAACCTGATTCGAGGTCTGGGCGGCGACGATACGATCTTCGCGTTCGGCGGCGATGACCGCATTGAAGGCGGCGATGGCGGCGACCATCTCTACGGCGGCAACGGTAGCGGTGTAGGATCCGGTAACGATGTGATTATCGGCGGAGACGGCAATGACGTTCTGGTCGGGGAAGACGGCGATGACCTGCTGTTTGGCGGCGCTGGCGACGATCACTACTACTACAAGGCCGGTCAAGGTGTGGACGTGATTGACGCCAGTGGCGGCGGCGCGGATTGGGTGTTCTTTCTGGATGGACTGAACCGTTCTCGTCTCAGTTACCACCAGGACGGCGACGATTTGGTGATTCTGGTCGATGGCGATCTGGCGCAACAAGTGCGAGTCAAAGATCATTTCCTGGGCGGCGAACACGCTATCGCCTATGTCCAGCCGACTGACGGCGGCAACGCCATCAGAGCCAGCAGCCTGGTCGGTATGCTGACGCCAATGCCTGACGGCTCTGGCGGTGATAACGGCGGCGGGACCGATAACGGAGGAGATACCGGAGGTGGAACCGATAACGGTGGCGACAATGGCGGTTCTGACAACAATGGTGGGACTGACAACAACGGTGGAGACACCGGAAACGGCGATGGAGAAACCCCACAGCCGCAACTGGGCGAGGACGACGTCATTAATGGCTCCGGCGCTAACGACACCCTGATTGGCGGTTCCGGCGACGACACCTTGTCCGGTGGCGCGGGCGACGACCTCCTGCTGGGCGGCGTGGGCGACGATGTCTATATCTACACCGGCGGTCAGGATGTGCTGCGTGACGCCTCAGGCGTGGATACGTTGCGCTTTGGCGGCGGCATCACCTTCGGACAGGTGTCTTCCGGCCTGACTAAGGCTGGCAATGATCTGGTGCTGAAAGTCAGTGGCGGCGGTCAAGTCACTTTGACGGATTTCTTCCTGGGCGGCGACGCCTTGGTGGAAAACATCGAGTTCGAAACCGGCGGTCAGATCTCGGCCCAGCAGATCTTTGGCGTATTCGGCATGTCCATCCCCGCCGCCAGCGATTACGATCAAACGGTGGACGGCACGCAGAACGGCGACAGCGCCTTGACGGCGGGAGACGGTCGCGATCTGGTTCGCGGTTTCAATGGCGACGATATCCTTAATGGCGGCAAAGGCGACGATCTGCTGATCGGCGGACGCGGCGATGATGTCTATGTGTTTAATGCCGGCGGCGGCATGGATGTCATTGATAACACCGGGGGTGGTTTCGATACCCTGCGCTTTGAGGGAATCGGCTTCGGCCAGGTGTCCAGCGGACTGCAGCGCAACGGGGATCACTTGACGCTAAATGTGAGCGGAGGGTCGGATTCCGTCACCTTGAAGAATTTCTTCAAGGGCGGCGACCATGCGATCGACCGCATTGAGTTCGCCAGCGGCGGTCAAATCACCGGCGACCAGATCTTCGGTGTTTTCGGGATGAGCAATCCTGATCCGGATGGCTCTCCGAATTATTCCGGACTGCCTGACGAGCGCGGATTTGGGACGGTGACCATCGCGGAAGCGGGCGCAGATGTGATATTCGGCTCCTCAGATGGCGACCTCATTGACGGTGGCGCGGGAGACGATCATCTCACTGGTGGACGCGGCGATGACTACCTGATCGGCGGCGCCGGTAACGACACCTACCACTTCGCCGCCGGCGATGGTCGCGACACCATCAACGACTACGCGGGAGCGGGTGAGGATCAACTGCAGTTCGCTGCGGGCGTTGACGAGCAGAATCTCTGGTTCTCTCGCGATGGCGACGACTTGGTGATGGATCTGTTGGGATCGCAGGATCAAGTGCGGGTGCAGAGCTGGTACGCGGATAACTCGCAACAGCTGGAAGCGGTTCGCACTGACGATGCAGTGATTGATGCAGGGCGGATCGAGCAGTTGGTGTCGGCGATGGCCGCATTCGACGCGCCGGTCGGTGGTGAAATCACGCTGTCAGAAGAGCAGCAGAGTCAGGTAAACGCGGCGATCGCCGCGTCCTGGCAAAGCGCTTAATGGTCTAAGTCGGAAGGGGCGGCTTTAGTCGCCCCTGATGTCGAGGATTTAGGCAAGTCTATGAAAAAACCGCGGCGCAACGCCGCGGTTTCTTTAAGCTCAGGAATGATTCCTGCCAGAGGGTTTTAGCCCAGATACTCGATCATAATCCGGGAAATTTTGCCATCCAGGCCATTGTTATAATGGCTTTCAACAGTGACATTGCCGTTGTCGTAAGAGCCGCTGCTGTTGAACGTGCCAACCACGACAGAATCCTGAATATCGCCTTTTATCACGATCTTCGCCCAGTCATCGTCCTTGGAGGCGGATGGGCTGTCATACACCCACATGATAGTGGGGCCGGGAATACCTTCCAGTTTCATGGAGCGCGCTTCGTCGTTCTGAAAGCCGTGGTCGCCATCCTTACAATTGATATCGTAGCTGGTTCCACCGCTCAGCGTATTTCCTACTTGATCTTGTGTTGCGCCATTGCCTTCCCAAAAAGAGATCTGTCCTTTGGTCATCGAAATTTCCTCAATATATGTGTTGTGCATTGTTGTTGCGGATTGAGGCAGCGACAACATCCATGCTGCGTTGGTAACGCTATGCTCTTGCTACTGCTTAAACAACAGTGCTTTCTACCGAAATGTGTGCGGAAGCGGTGATTTTCGCCGCGTTAATGGCTTCTAATTGCTACGCTTATGGTATAGTTGCGCAGTTTTTTAGCGCCGTGAGGCGTGATATTCAATGACGATGCAGGAGTAGATGAACAATGAAAGGCGCTGGCGGTACCTCCGGTGGAGTAGGGCAGTTTTTTATCGGATTAATCATGCTGTGCGGCGGGTTGTACATGTTGTTCAACTCTATCGTCGTCTCATCGAGTTTCGGCATGGGCATGCGTTTGTACGGCTTCAATGCGTTTGGCGGCCACTGGGGCATTACCTCCGGTATGGTGATGATTCCTTTCATGTTCGGCGTGGGCCTGATCTTTTTCAGCGCCAAAAACATTCTGGGCTGGATTTTAACCATTGGTTCACTGACGGCGCTGGTGTTTGGCGTTATTTCCTCTATCCATTTCAGTATGCGCTCCATGACTGCTTTTGAATTGATTGTGATCTTGGTTTTGGCGGTAGGCGGTTTAGGTTTGTTCCTGCGGTCTCTGCGTAACCTGGGCGGGGATTGACGCCCGCAATTAAATCTCGTCATACCTCATGCAGGGCGTCTCAATAGAGGCGCTTTTTTATTGCCTGGCCATAATCAAAGCCTGCAGATTTATCCCTCTTATTTCCCATTAACTTGGTGAGTACTACCTTCCCGAGATTGCTCGTCGGCGCCCGCTTTTTATGATGCGGATCAAGCCGCTAACACTTATTAAGATTCTGTTACAGCTTAAAAATGGTTGATATTTGGCCTGTGATCTATGCTTTTAAAGGGCTCGACAGTCGTTAGTAGGTGTTAGTTATGGCGGTTGACGCTATTTCCCGGTTCTTCTCCTCTCGTTTCAATAGCATAGGCTTCCGGGTTGCGGCGTTGCTGCTAATCACTGCAGTGATTATCTCAGGCGCTTTTTCTTTTACCTGGAGCGGCATGTCGTCGCTGCGGGACCGGTTTACGCACCTGATAGAAAACGTTAATCGCTCTGGTGATTTGGCTGACGAACTGGCGGTCAACTATCTGATCACCACCAAGGGGGTGAATAATATTCTGTCTGTCAACCAGGCGAGCGAGATCCGCGCGAAGCATGAGGCTATCAAGGCGCTTACCCCTGGGTTTATGCAAAACGCTTCGTTGTTGGCGGAGCTGTCGCCGAGCACGCGGGAGCAAGTGGATCTGTTGATTGATCATCGCAACGAACTGGACAGATTGGTGGACAGCATCGTCAAGAGTCAGACCGACGCCATAGAACTGGAGCAGCGCAATATCGCCGCTCTCGCTGCGTTCAGGGCGGAAGGGGATAAGATCTCCAAAATGCTGGCGGATATGATTTCTCTTATCAACATGTTTGAAAGCGATTATCCAGTGGTGATTGAAGCGCAGAATTTGAAGCAGACGATTTTGAGTTTGCAGATAGCGGTGACGCGTTACACCTCAGAAAAAGACCGCAATGCGATGAAGAAGCTGCAGGTGGAGTTCGACGATGGCGTCAAAGAGGGCGTGGCGACGTTAGAGACTCTCAAACGCATGGTGGAGGACGAAGCGACGCTGGCGGACATCGAAGACATCTATCGGGAATATAACGCCTGGATCAAAACGCTGCAGGAGGAAAACGACATCTTCAACGCCTACCTGCTGCGCCTCAATAATCGGGACCAGGCCATAAAGCTCGCCAACGATAGCGATGCGATCATCGCGGATATGAATGCGGCGATTACCCAGATTAATCAGATCACCGGCGATCTGGTCGCTCAATCCAGTGAGAAAACCAACCAGGTTGTGGATAGGGTGAACCGCGCCATCGGTTTCGGCGCCATGGGTTCCCTGATTTCTTTTGTATTGGTGTCGATCATTATCCTTAACGTGGTGATCAAGCCTATCAAAGCGATTACGCGGCGGGTAATGGATATCGCCGAAGGGGAAGGCGACCTTACCCAACGTGTGGAGGTCGGCAATAAAGGTGAGATTGCAGTGCTGGCGTCATACTTCAATGCGTTTATCTGCAAGATTCAGGATGTCATCGTCAGTATTCAATCTGCTAGCGAGAGTATGAAGGATAACATCAGCGAACTGGACAAGTGCGCCCACAATACCTCGGACGTCAGCCAGCGTCAGCGTAACGAGTCGGTCTCATTGCGTGAAGATATGGAGTCCCTGTCGCAATCGGTGGATACCGTCTCGAAGTTCTCGGAAGACTCGATTTTGCTCGCGGAGCAGGCTAATCAAATTGGCGAGAAAACCAAAAATCTGGTTGTGGACTCGATTGAATCTATCGAAGGGCTGGCGACGGATATCAGCCAGGGGGCGGAGATTATCCAGGAATTAGGCTCTGAGATTGAGCAAATCGACTCCGTTGTCAGCGTAATTCGTTCCATTGCGGAACAGACCAACCTGCTGGCGCTCAACGCCGCTATTGAAGCCGCAAGGGCGGGGGAGCAGGGGAGAGGCTTTGCAGTGGTGGCGGATGAAGTGCGTTCTCTTGCTTCGCGAACCCAAGACAGCACCGCTGATATTCAGGCGATGACGGAGAAGCTGCAGGAAGGCTCAAAAAAAGCCATCAGCTTTATGAATAAAAGCCAGGTGAAAGGCAACGCCACGGTGGAAGAAGCGCGCGCCACCGGCGCGCACCTGGATGAAATGGCGCAGGCCATTGAAAGAGTGCGCAATATGAACAGCGAAATCAGCACTGCAGCGACGGCTCAGATGCAGCTTGCCTATGGCGTGAACGACCGTATCCGGCTGGTGGACGAGATCAGCCTGGAAACCGATAAGGAAGCGCACCGCAGTGCGGAAAATAGCGAGCGCTTAAGCAACTTGAGTGAACAACTGACGCAATTGGTGCGCAAGTTCCGCATCTAATCGCTATTCAAGCGTCGCCGTCGGGCTCTGATCAATTTCAGGGAACGTCAGCGCAAGCTTTTAGCCCAACGTCCTTTCGCCTATGTCTGTGATCACAAAGCCTTTTAGCGTTGTGGCGGCAGGTTGTAATTGCCCGCCGGCTGGGGTATACCTCTGCGTCAAATCCGCTGCGGTAGTTAATCCATGAAGAAACCATTTGCCCTGATAAGCGGCGTTTTGCTGCTTGCTTCTTTTGTTCAATCCGCTTCCGCTGAATGGTTCAGTAAAGACTGGAATGGCATGGGCACAAAAATTCGCGCTGAGGTCTGGGTGGACGAGGGTGGTTCTGTTGCGGCGGAAAAAGCGTTTGCGGCGGTGGATCAGGAGTTTGATCGTCTTGAAGCGCTGATGAGCGTCTACATCGACAGTAGCGAAGTGTCCAAGGTGAATCGACTTGCTGGTAAACAGGCGGTGGTTATTACGCCGGAGCTGTTCCACCTGATTGAAAAGGCGCAGCGGGTGTCTGAGCTGAGCAATGGAGCTTTTGATATCACCTTCGCATCCATCGGCAAGTACTATAATTATCGCGAAGGGCTGGCTCCCGACGATAAACAAATAGAGGAAAATCTTCCGGCGATTAATTATCGGTGGATAGAAATGGATCCGGCGACGCTCAGCATTCATTTTAAAGATCCGAGGGTCACCATTGATCTCGGCGGCATCGCCAAGGGCTATGCCGTAGACAAGGCTATCGAAAAACTGGCGGACATGGGGATCCAATATGCGCTGGTGAGCGCCGGTGGCGACAGTCGCCTTCTGGGCGATAAACATGGTCGACCTTGGATTGTTGGCGTGAAAGATCCGCGTCTGGAAGATAAGAACGCCGTCCTGATACCTCTGGAAAACACGGCAATGTCTACTTCTGGGGATTATGAGCGCTTCTTTATGCACGATGGCGTGCGGGTTCACCACATAATTTCCCCGAAAACCGGAAAGTCGGCGGAGGAATCCCAAAGCGTGACCATTATCGGTCCAGATGCGACGACTACGGATGCGCTTTCCACCACCGTCTTCATTCTCGGTGCGGAAAAGGGGCTGGAACTGATTGAAAAACTACCGGGCATTGATGCGATTATTATCGACCGCAATCGCAAAATGCATTATTCGTCGGAACTGAAACCGCCGACGGCGGAGTAGCTGTTGGAAATGCGCCGTCGGATCGAAGATCTGTCATCATAAAAAAGGGCCCAGCAGGCCCTTTATTTCATATTGTCTAGGTGAACGATGAACTTAACCGATGGTACCGTTCACGATAGGTTGAAATGCAGTCAAACGGTCCAGATCGGAAGAAGAGCCCAGTCCGTGTTGTTCAAATCCTTTAGTGGAGGCGAACTGACTTTGCTCTCCATGCAACGCCATATAATTCAACACAACAGTGTTCACCAATAGGTTGACGTTGTTCGCCGCAGGACTTGAAGAGGTTTCAACTGAGGCATCGGCGCGCATGTGGCCAATCTGGCGATGTCGCTCCTGTTGCTCAGTAGTGGAGCCCATCAGCGCTGGGCGCCCATTAGGGTTGTAGACCAGGAAGAAAGATGCGGCGGTGGATGAGTTATCCCCCGTCCATTCTCCTTTTCCGCGACCGTCTACGGAGCTGTCTATACGTCCGTTACTGGCTAGTGAACCGTCGCTGAAGACATACATCATCAAAGGCATACCCAGGCGTGCGGCATACTCCAGGCAGGCGCCCATGCAGCGACCGGCGCGTAGATCGCGGCGTTCGCCCGTGGCGCGCTCGCCGGTGTGATAGTCGAATCCTCCCATGGTGATAGTGCCGGCGCCGGCATAGCCGTTCAGCACCATTTTCATTACCGATGCGGTTTTTCTGAACTCTCCATCGCTATCAAACTCAGCCTGGGTAAATATGCCTGAAGGGCCGACGATAGTGGTGTCGAGGGCCGGGTTCAATGAGGCGGGGTTCCCGAAACGATCCGCTAGATCTGCGCTCTTAAGATAGCCACAGTCCACCAGCTTTTTAACGACTTCATCAGTGGTGACAACGCCGGTTTTCTTATCGCTGATGCGATAAATCGCCTCCATGACCGCCACCGCGTCGGACTGATCGAGCAAACCGACGAGATCGCCCACATCCACCAGGCCTGTCACATCGCTGGGACGATCGACCTTGGTGGGGCGGATTTTCGGATTCATCAGCATCGCAGGGGCCATGGAGTTGCCGCCGGAATCCGAACTGCTGGAGCCAATCAGAGACACCAATGAGCCGTCCGCTCCGGCGTTGTAGATCCCGTACATCGGGTTATGCGGGTTGTTACCAGTATCATTGTCCGAACGCGCAGGAATGACTGCGCCGTTGACAAAGCCGCGAGTAGCAGCTTGAGTTTTCTCTAGAATACCACGCAGAAACGCGCTGTCGGAGTGAAACGCCAGCCCTAGTTCCTGGCTGACGAAGCCGCCTGGCACGCCGGGTGAGCTGCCAATTGCTGGGGTCATGTCGCCGGGCAGGCCGAGTTTGCTATATCCCGCCGTGCTGAGGAAGTCCAACTGACCGCCTTGTTGCCCAACCAGAACATTAGAGCCAGATATGTTGGCCCCGCCCGCAAGGTCGAAACAGATAAAAGGTATCTTTCCGGCGCCTTGTACGGCGATGCCACAGGAGGACTTCAATGACTCCAGATCCGAAGAGAGCGCTGCATGCGCTTCTCTTGGGTTCGCGAAGAGACCTAGTATGGATGTGCCGAACATGGTTCCGGCGCCAGCCAGAAAGCCTTGGGCGATAAAGTCCCTACGTGTCACCGGGCGCTTGTGGTCCGGGTGAAACAGCGGCTCGTCGAGGCCGTAAGGTCCACGTCTTCTTGCCATGATAAAACCACCTCTATCGAAATTTTTGCCGTTGATCGTCAAACTTTATTGCACCAGCATCGCGGCGCTGCCTAGTACAGCGGCGCAGCTTGCTTTGACAACTGTTTCGGTTCTGTCCGCGGAGCATCCGCCGCCGCATGCAACCAGTTTGTCGATCAACTGATTCAATTCGGCTCTAACATCGGCGCCATCTGGTTGTGACGCCAAGTTTACCCCCATGCCTTTATTCAGCAGTGGGTCAATGACCAAGTCTCTTCCTGCGCCGGAGAAGGCGCTGGATGCGCTGGCGTTGAAATCAAAGCCAGGGAAGAACGCGCTGCGCAGCGTGTTGCTTTCCACTAGAGCGTCACAATACTGGATCGCCAACTGGGTGACTCCCATTTGATGCGAAGCCAGGAACGTATTGATGTTCTCAACGGTAGGCAACTGCTGCTTCACCGTTTCAAAAGTTGACCTTACTCCAGGACTGGAGGCGCTGACGCCAGTGATGGCTGACATGGTTGCGTTGATTTCGTCGAAATTACGCAGGCCAATATCAGGAACCGGGTCGCCGTCCGCGGGGGGGCCAGGAGGAGTAGGGTCCGCTTCGATATAAACATGGCTGTTGGATCCCAACTGCTCAAAGGTCAGGAAGAACTCATCTTCCTCAGGGCCTTTTTCCAGCGCTATGATAGTTCCCCTGTCAGACATTGCTTGGCCGTTATCCGGAGTATAGCTAGTCTCGTTCAAGGAGATGTTCATGTTCTTATAAGCCTGCCCAACGGTGACTTCGCGTCCGTTCATCCCAAGACGCATGCCTTTGACAGGAATACTGGAAGGCTCAGCGTTTGGATCAAGGCTGATAAAGAAGGGGGCGTTGAACAAATAGCTGTAGCTATCGAATTGGCTAACCTCGAATACAATGTAACTCTGCGGTACGTCGATCAGGTGAGACGTGCCGAACAGCAGATAGAACTTCTGTCCAACTCCTGCTTCAAAGTTCTGCGAGATCTGGTCCTGAGTCAATGCCCGGTTATGGACCGCCACCATTCGAATGGTTCCTTGCCAGGGACGATTATTGGAGGCCTCATTGCCCAATACGAAGGCGAAGGTGTCGTCCCAGTCATTCAGGTTGCCAGCGGTAGTCATATCTTCATCGTCAGTAAACCTGCCGTTCACATAGATTCTGCGTCCATTTGCCGGACTATAAGTCGCCACGACATGCTGTAAGGTGGCCTGTAGATCTTCGTCGTTATTGTCCGTCACCAGAGCGGGTTCGCCATTTTGATCTGTTTCGCTGGTGCGGTTCATCAAGCTGTAGCTGTATAGAACCTGCCCCAAAGTGAAATTGCGGGCATTGACGCCTGCGGAATAACTGATAATTCTCGCAGGGCCTTCCTGAGTTACGTTACCGGGAGCGACCCAAGCCTCAATGGTGTATTCGCCGGTGGCTTTGATCAGGTCATGCAGCTTTTTACTGTTGGACGTGGAGCCTTGCGCCTTGCCCCCGTTCAACTTGATGCCCCAGCCGCCAACCCATTCGACGTCATTGGTCAGCGTTAGATTCAATGCAGGGTCGACGCCGCTAGTGTCGTAGGCGGTAACGCCCTCGCCGGTTTTGAACTCATACAGAGCAATTACGTTTTGTTCATAACGACCACCGCTATTCGCCGCCAAACCGTCAGTCAGGCTTAATGCTTTACTTGCGACTAATTCAGGATCTACCTGATCTGGGTCGATATTGCCGGAAAAGGTTTCTACAGCTTCCAGCATTTTTGCGGCATCGTTAGCGCAGGAGCCGGACCAGCAGTTGTGGAACTCATCACGCAGGCGTACAACAAAGCGAGAGTTGGTGGGCGTGCCCAAATCTATTTTACTTTTAGCTGCTGCGTAGGCGGAGTCCACATCGGCTCCAGCGAAATAAGGGGACTGCGGAATCGCAGCGCTTTCCCGGTGGCAGCCGGCGCAGTTTGTGGTCAGCAATGGATATACCGTAGAGCTGAATAGGGAGGAATCGGCAGGGAAGTTTTTGGTTTCACCCGGATCTTTGTCCGTTGGCGCTATCAGGTCAATTTTCTTGGTGTCGCCGGAGGCTCCGCCCGCCCAGTCGCTAATATATTTTGTGATCAGCTCGCCACAGATCTGGACACTGTTCTCCCAGCAGTTATGGCCCTCAAGTACTTTGGATACCATGCGTGACTGCGATGGGTCGCTAAGATTGACGACTTTATTCGCCTCGGAATAAGCGACATTGATGTCGTCCTTGTGCACGAACATGGGGGACTGACCGCCTGTAGTATGGCAGCTGCCGCACCGATTGGTTGGTGAAAGCTTGTCCCAAAGGCTGAGCTTGAATTGTTGCACGTCGTCTGTCGCGGGCGCGGGTCCGCTGTAATTGCCGCCTTGTCCGGGGCGGTTTGTATTGGGAAGATTTTCGTTGGAAGCTCCGCTATTGCCGCCGCAACCGCTGAGCAGAATGCTGATCGCGGCGATCGATATGGCGACCGCTCTTATTATCTGCTGTTGTATTGAGCTCATGATGTTCACAGTCGTAATCCGATTAAGAATTCTTGTTTGGCGAAACAGGCTGTCTGTTTCACTCGCCCATGCAATATGCGGCAGATTCAGCGAACACTCGCTTCATTTTGTAACCGCTGGCTTTGAATGACGAAACCATTGCGCTGATCTGATCCCTATCCGCGCTGTTAATCGGCGACCGCAGACAAACGGTGCGGAAGACGTTTTTCACTTGGCACTGAGCAAACGCTTCTGAATGCGCAAGTTCTATACCCATGCTTTTGGCGCCCTGACCAGAGCCGGTCAGGCTTTTGTCCCAGCCCAGCAGACTGTTCTGGCCTTCTCTCCAATAATTGTCCCAATGGTCGTCCGGGGTGACATAGCCGTATTCGAAGGTCGTGGAGTTTATATGATACTTGCCCTGTACGCGGGTACCCGTATCCGGGTCGGTCATCCCTTCCGTGTTATAGACCAGCACGCCGTTTTCACCATCGGGATCGGCGTCCATATCGTATTCGTATTCATAGTAAGCGAAGGCTTGCGCCATAGGGTCCATACCGCTGTGACACCCCACGCAGTTGTTGAGAAAAATCCGGCTGTCGCCGCCTGGGCTGCGTGATACATCCTGACGGATGCGGTCGGGAGAACGGGTAATGTCTTTCACCTGCTCCAGGTCGTTGCAGAGATGATTCATCAAGGTGAACCGGAACATGGCGCGGTTGGTGCCGCCGCTGAAGAAAGCCTTGGCCGCTGCGCGTGTGGTCATAATACCTGCGGTGGCTTCAGCAGGCAGGGCCTGAGTGGTGTGCACCAAATCGTCTTTCAGGCTGACGCCCTGAGTTTCCAGAAATTCGTAATGGGCGTTATTCGCTAAAGAATAGGCGGGCGCGCCCAGACTGCTTTTCCCGACATAAAGGTGATTGCCGTAAAGCACTTCCCGAAAGTCTATCCCCAGAACATCTTCATCGCGAATCATGCCGACGACGGTGGCGGTATAGTCATTCAAGGGAACAAATAATGACTGCGCCTCATTGGTCCAGGGCGCAACCATATTTTTCAGGGTTACGTCATAAAAATTTTTGTTTTCCATGGCGGTATAGGCGGCGGCGATGGGGTCGCCGGAGGTTATATCGCTGGCCATGTCGTTAAGTACGGACTCGCTGGGAGGCGTCCCGGCGATACGATCATGGATTCTCTTAGCCTGTTCCCTGGGGCCTGCCTCTGCTGCAGTAGATAGGGTTAAAGCCAGTGAGAGTAGAGATATAACGCAACGCTTAACCTGTCTGCGCTTATTATCTATGGGAGTTAGACTACTCATACTTTATTTTCTCCTGCAGCTCTGTGCAGTGCGCTTAAACGAATGGTTAGGTGATAATTAATACTAATTGATAAAACGACAAATATTAAATGTTCATATGTTCTATGAAGAATGGCCTATACACAGAACTAGTCATAATTCTTTATAAAATAGTGTAGTAGAACAGGCTAACGTTGTTTTGTGCGGGCCCGCACGCTATTACACTTACTTACAAATCGTCCCTGGCTTCTATAATTGTCAGCGACATAATTTCAGAGACGGCATATTAAGTATTTTCCACTTAGTATTGGCCCTGGGCCTTATAGCTAAACAAGCGTTTGAATGGAGTTTGTCAGAAATATTGGCGCAAGCCGTGCGGATAAATTAAGCTCACCGGCTTGTAACAATAATTTAAAATAATTGGTCTGACTGCCATTTGGCATTACCGACAGTGAATGCTTATGAATAAAATAATGACGCCGCCCAATAAATTTTATGTATTTGGATATCGACGACTCCGTCAAATAATTCCTTTGTCCGTATTAACATTTGCGCTTACCGCCTGCGGTGGCGGCATTGGCGGCGCCAATCAGGATCCTGATCCGGTTATTCAGGATATTCCTATCGCCTACGTGAAACGCCCTTTACTGGCTGATGAAGACGGCAATCTGCTGACCGCTGATGCTCGTGCGCCGCTTGATTTCCTTCCTGGCGCAGTGCTTTATCTGAGAAGTCAGGCTTCTCCCAGCGCTCCTGAACGGGACATAAGCTCTAAGGCGTTTCAGGGAGAGGAGTTTCTTAATGAAGAGGGACAGCTCTTATACGACGTCAGAGATGTGGACGTTTCCTCCGATGGGGCCAAAATCGTATTCGCCATGCGTGCTCCGGAAATTGAAGATGCGGATGAAGATGAGCAGCCGACCTGGAATCTCTGGGAGTACGATGTGGCGTCCCGCTCGTTGGAGCGGGTGATTGCCTCTGATAATGTCGCTGAGGCCGGGGATGACATCTCGCCGCATTATCTTCCTGATGGACGTATCGTCTTTGCCTCCACCCGCCAGCGACAGTCTCAGGCAATATTATTGGATGAGGGTAAGCCTCAGTTTGAAGCGTTGAATGAAGATCGTCGCGACCCTTCTTTGGTCTTGCACGTCATCAGCCCTGATACCGATGAAATCAAGCAGATTACCTTCAACCAGAGTAGTGATTTGGATCCGTTCGTCACTCAGAACGGTAAGATAATTTTCACGCGCTGGGACAATATGGGCGGTAATAACTCCATGAACCTGTATCGGGTGAACCCTGATGGGACGGGTCTGGAGTATCTATATGGTCGTCATAGTCATGATACGGGCTCCAGTAATGAAGCGGTGCAATTCCTCAAACCAGTGGAGCTTGAGGATGGGCGCATCATGGTGAGTCTGCGTCCGTATCAAAGCAGCCGTTATGGTGGAGCATTGGTCGCCATTGATGTTGAAAACTTTACTGAGCACGATCAGCCTACTTATGAAAATCGAGGCGTGACGACGAGCGGTCAGACCAGGCTGACGCCTAGTGATGTCTCTACGGACGATGACGTGCAAACCCTCGCCGGGACATTCAATTCCGCTTATCCCATGATGGATGGCACCGGGCGATTGCTGGTGAGTTGGAGCCAATGCCGCTTGTTGGATTCCGATAACGATATTGTTCCCTGCACCAAAGATCGATTGGAGGACTCTGATTATCAGGCGGCGCCGCCTTTGTATGGTCTTTGGATCTACAATGCAGCGGATGGAACCCAATTGCCCGTGGTAGTTCCTTCCGAAAATGTCTTATATACCGATGCGGTCGTGCTGCAAACACGCACGCGACCAGACTCTATTCTTGACGGCGACGGATTGGATGCTGACCTTGGCGATAGCGGGTACGGCATCGTACATATACGCAGCGTATACGACATTGACGGGACTGACACGACTCCTGCGGGCGTCAGCGCTATGGCGGATCCAGTGCAGACCTCTGCGGACAATCGGCCCGCCAGATTTTTGCGTGTTATCAAAGCGGTTTCCATGCCTGACAGGGATATCGCGGATGTTCCAGGTACGGCTTTCGGCGCCAGCGCTGGACAGTTAATGCGAGAAATTCTGGGTTATGTTCCCATTGAGCCGGATGGCTCCGTGAAGTTTGCTGTCCCCGCCAACGTGGCGTTTGCGGTGAGCGTAGTGGATAAATCGGGCAAACGAACCAGTCCTCGGCATCAGAACTGGCTGCAGGTGAAGCCAGGAGAAACGATGGAATGCATTGGTTGTCATACAGCGAATAGCGAGGCTCCTCATGGTCGTCCGGAAGCTCAGGCGCCATCCATCAATGTCGGCGCGGCTACGACAGGTCTGCCATTCCCCAATACGGACCCTGCTCTGTTTGCTGATATGGGCGAAACCATGGCGGAAACCTACGCCCGAATCAATGGCTTGCGATACCTGAATCCTGATATTGTATTTGACGATGAGTGGACCGACGCTAATATTACTGCAAAAGCGGAGAGTTTCAGTTACGCCTATGCCGACTTGGCTGGTAGTGCGCCTGTATCAAGCGCGTGCGCTTCCCCTAAGGACGCCAAGTGTAGAGTGGTAATTAATTACGAGACCCATATTCACCCTATATGGGGGAAAGATCGTCAGGTTCTGGATGATGATGGAACCACTGTATTAGCGGATCACACCTGTAATACATGCCACGGACTCACCGACGCCATAGCGGTGGTTCAGGTTCCAGCAGCACAATTGGACTTAGGCGATGGGCCTTCTACGGATCAAGCGGACCACTTTAAGTCGTACCGGGAACTGCTGTTCAATGATGCGGAACAGGAAATTATCGAAGGAGTGCTTGTGGATCGCCAGATTCCTGTCTTGGACGATGACGGCAATCAAGTGTTCGAAACCGACGGCAATGGCGATCTTATTTTGGACGATGATGGCAATCCAATCCCCGTGACGACTACGGTCGCCGTTAACCGGTCGATGACACCGCAAGGAGCAATCGCCAGCACTCGCTTTTTCGCGCCTTTCCAGACGGGGGGAAGCCATGAAGGATGGCTTGAGCCAGTCGAGTTGAAGTTGATATCCGAGTGGCTGGATATTGGAGCGCAGTACTACAACAACCCATTTGACGTTCCACAGGATTAAAGACACTTGTTAGCGGTAAGAATTTTCCCGGTTTTGTTGGTTATCCTTTGTTGCTTTTCACTGAAAAGTTTTGCTGAAGACGAATATCAGACAGTCGATGTCGCAGAGCCCTACCTTGAGTTCCGTACAGGGCCGGGGCGGGGCTATCCTGTGTTTTTCGTCGTTGAGCAAGGCGAGCGAATTGAAATTCTCAAACGGAAAACCGAGTGGTTCAAAGTGCGCAACGCCAAAGGACAGGAAGGCTGGGCAAGCCGTGCGCAAATGGAAATGACTCTGGATGGAAGCGGCGAGCAGGTTGCTTTCACGGAGCCGCGCTTTGACGACTTTTCCTCTCGTAGCTGGGAAGGCGGCGTTGCGACTGGCGACTTTGGCGGCGCAGCGGTGAACTCCATGTACGTAGGCTACCTGTTCACTCCCAATTTATCGACGGAGCTCTGGGCCTCCCAGGTCCTGGGGGATTTTTCCCAGATCATGATCGCGGACCTGAATATCGTGCACCAACCTTTCCCCCATTGGCGGATTTCCCCTTTCTTTACGTTGGGAACCGGCGCTGCATTCATTAAGCCGAAAGCGACGCTGGTGAATGAAGACAACAGGGTTGAGGAAGCCGTACATTACGGGCTTGGAGTCAGATGGTACATGACCAACCGTTATTTTATCCGTATGGAATATAAAGACTACGTGGTCTTCACTGACCGCGACGAAAACGAAGAAGCAGAAGAATGGAAAATTGGATTAAGCGTATTTTTCTAAACGACGGGCGACGCCCTGTCGCCAGTGCGGTATTGGCGTGTGCGATGGCCTCTGTCGGGGCGGGGCAGGTGATGGCTGAAGAGGTGGATGCTGAGTCTGAAACCGCCGTTAAGCCGCTGATCGAACCGGAGGTGACGCCGCGTCGCGTACAGGAAGACCTGATCGATACAGAGGACTTTGAAGTCGGCGTCTACACCGGCCTGATGAGTGTAGAGGACTTTGGCGTTAACTTCGTGATAGGCGCCCGCTTGGCCTACCATATCAATGAAGATCTGTTTGTTGAGGCCAATTACGGCGTCACCGACACCAGCGAAACCAGCTATGAAAAGCTGAGCGGTTCCGCCAAGTTGTTGAAAGATGACGAACGAGACCTGACCTATTACAACCTTTCTCTCGGATACAACATTTTTCCGGGGGAAATATTCTTTGGCAGCAAGTACGCCTTCAACACCAATTTTTACGTCGTGGGGGGATTGGGCAGCACTCAGTTCGCCGGCGATGATCGCCTGACGGCCAATTTCGGCTGGGGATTCCAAATGTTGGGCACTGACTGGTTGTCCCTGCATCTGGGCATGAGGGACCACATTTTCGATACCGATATCCTGGGCGAGGATAAGAAAACCCATAACCTGGAAATGACGACCGGTCTGTCCGTTTTCTTCTAATCGCAGTCGCTGAAGTTGGCGTCGAAGAAAGAGTAGTTTGAGGAGTCAAAGCTATGAAAAACAAATTCTTTAAAAGTGTGGCGGCGTTTTGCCTGATGATTTCCGCCAGCATTCTCACTGTCAGCGCAAGCGCTGCGGAGATCAAGGGCGCGGCTGCGGACTTTACGCTGAAGAGCTCTCTTGGCAAGAATCTGCGTCTACAGGAATACCGCGGCCAAGTCGTGCTGATCAATTTCTGGGCTTCCTGGTGCGGCCCCTGCCGTCAGGAAATGCCGATACTGGAAGACATCTACAAGAAGTACGAAAAATTCGGCTTCACGATTTTTGCAGTGAACGTGGATGAAGACTCTTCTCTGGCTAACGAATTCCTGAAAGACACCAAAGTCACTTTCCCGATTCTCTACGATAACCAGAACAAGGTCAGCCGCTTGTATGACGTGAAGGCGATGCCGACAACGGTCATCGTGGATAGAAACGGCAACATGCGTTACCTGCACAAAGGATATCAGCCAGGTACCGAAGATCATTACGTTAAAGAAGTCAAAGCGCTGATTCGCGAGTAAAACAACAATGAAAAAGTGGATATTCCTGCTGCTGGCTCCCATGCTTTTGGGGGGCTGTAGCAGTCTCGAACCCTGGGTTATGCCTTATGAGCGTAATAACCTCGCCGACCCGATCATGAGCTTTGGCCGTATCGGCATTGCTGGTTCATACATGCATCACGTCTATCAGGCCCGGGAGGGCGCGCGTGGAGCCGAAGGCGGCGCTGGCGGAGGCTGCGGCTGTAACTGATATGAAAAACGTACACCGCATTGCAGCGATATTCAGTTTCTTGGCGACGGCGTTATCCGCTGGCGCCGCCGTGTTGCCGGAAGAGAAAGCGGAGGCGATGTATCACCGCTATGAAGGCGGGGGCATGGAGATCGACGGTCCTTCCGTCCTGGTAAGAAAGAACTTCGACGCCAGCTTCTCTTTGAGCGCCAACTATTATGTCGACTCAGTCAGCTCCGCATCCGTGGACGTACTGGCGCGGGCGACTCCCTATGAAGAAGAGCGGACCGAAGGTGGCCTGGGCGTGGACTATCTGTACAACAAGTCCATCATGAGCTTCGCCTATACCAACAGCCAGGAAAACGATTTTGACGCTGAGTCCATTCACTTCAATATCAGTCAGGACTTTTTCGGCGACCTGACTACCCTGACCATGGGGTACTCAAAAGGCTGGGATAATGTACGCAGTAAGTTAGACCCTTCTCTTAACGAGGAAGTGGATCGCCAGCATTACCGGCTTGGCGTCACTCAGGTGTTGACCAAGAACGCACTGCTCAACCTGGATATCGAGACGATCACGGATGAGGGCTATCTGAATAACCCATACCGGGTATACCGCTTTTTAGACGCCACCAGCCCGAAAGGTTATGAGTACAGAATAGAAAAGTATCCCACGACGCGCACCAGTAACGCTGTGGCGCTGCGAGGCATGTACTACCTGCCATATCGGGCTGCTATCAAAGGGGAGTTCCGGTATTTTTCCGACTCGTGGAATATCAAGGGCTATAACTATGAGCTGGCCTATGTGCACCCGTTCGGCGACCAGTTCATCACCGAGTTCAAGTTCCGCCATTACGAGCAGACCAAAGCAGAGTTTTACGACGACCTGTTTGAAGGCGAGGACGTTCGTACTTTTATGGGGCGCGACAAGGAGTTGAGCACTTATAGCGGCGACAGCGTGGGCGTTGGTTTGACTTATGAGTTCAATAAGGGCTTTTCGTTTATTGAAAAAGGCAGCGTCAATTTGTTCGTCGACTTTATGAAATTTGAGTACGAGGACTTCCGCGACGTGACGCGAACTGGCTTTGCGCCGGGAGAAGAGCCTTTGTACGAATTTGACGCCACCGTTATTCGCTTTTTCGTCACCGCTTCGTACTGATAGCGGTGAGGTTATCCATTACAGGATGCGATCAATTTAATTGGGATTGAAAGTATGAATTACAAAAACAGCCTGGCCCATGCATTGTTCCTGATTGTGCTGCTGTTGTCGGCCATGGCCCGAGCGGAAGAGGACGCTGAAGACGCCGCTTCCGCTGATGTGATGCAATTGGCTGACGATGAAGAGATGGCCTCCGTTGATCCTGACACGCCTATCGTGGATCAGGTGCAGTCGCTTAAACAGAAAGCCATTGAACTGAATCGCGACCTGTTCATTCTGGAAGAAGATCTGCTGTTTCCCGCCAGTACGCAGTTCGTAGTGTTTCTTTCCGTCGACGTTGGCGAGTTTTTCCAGCTGGATGCGGTGGAAGTCAAAATAGATGGTGAAACAGTGGCTAGTCACCTTTATACCCAGCGTCAAGCCAAGGCCTTGTACAAAGGCGGTATGCAGCGTTTGCATATTGGCAACCTGAAGACCGGCGAACATGAAATCACCGCATTTTTCACTGGAGTAGGGCCCAATGGTCGCGACTATAAGCGCGGCGCCACGCAAAAATTTGAAAAAGGCTCTGACATCAAAACGCTGGAGTTGCGCATTACCGACTCGACCAAGAAGTACCAACCTGAATTCACCGTTGTCGAATGGGAATAATTTTAACTGTGTCTGGTAGCCGGTAGTCACTGAGGCAATGAAAAGAATACTTAGAAAAACAATACCGTCTCTTCTCGTCCTGGCGAGCCTGGGGCAAAGCGTCTTCGCTGCGGATGAGAAAAAGCCTGAGCGGGCGCTGGATTTGCAGTACGGTAAAGTGCTGTTCGAGTTCTATCAGCAGCGTTATTACGGCGCGCTCACGGATTTGTCGATTGGTGAGCTGCGTAACAATATCACCCACCATGGCGATCACCCTCAGGTGCTGAAAGGGGGGATGCTGCTTTCTTATGGCATGGTGGATGAAGCCAAGCGTATTTTTGAAAACCTGCTGGAAGACAAGGTGACCCCGGAAGTCCGTAATCAGGCTTGGTTTTACCTTGGTAAAGTGTATTACCAGATGCGGAAATGGGAGAACGCCCAGTCTTCATTCCAGCGCGTTGATCGCGAATTGTTGGAGGACTCCGACTCGGGTCTGCTGGAAGAGTATTTTTACCTTCAGGGGCAAACTGCATTGGGGCTGGAGGATTTGACCGCAGCGGAGGAATTTTTACAGCCGTTGCCGAAAGACTCCTACTGGCGCGCCTATCTGGAGTACAACCTCGCTCTGAACCAAAGGAAGTTTGGCGATCTGGATGCGGCGCTGCGTCGATTGGCGGGCGTTAGCGCGCCGACGCCGCGGGACGAGGATGACTCTAATGAGTTTTACGCGTTAAGCGATAGAATCAGCCTGACTACCGGCGTACTTAGAATGGAGCAAAACGATTACGCCGGCGCCATGACGGAGTTTCGCAAAGTGCGCATTAATGGGCCCTGGTCGGATCAGGCGCTGTTCGGATACGCCCTGGCGTCCTCCAATTCCGGCGAGTTCGGTCTGGCGATCCAATCACTGCAAACCTTGAGCAGCAAGCAAGCCGCCAACCCCATTATTCAGGAGTCTCACTTCGCCATTGGCTATGTCTATGAACAGCTTGGGCAGAAGGTGAAGGCGCTCAATGCATACGCCAATGCCGTCACCCAATATCAGGAAAGCCTGCGTCTGCTGGAAACCAATATTGCTGAGCTGGACGAAGATCGCCTGTTCGACAGTCTCGAATTCGGCGGCGATCCGGAGCTGCATATCACCCGCCTGGACGATGACAACATCCGCGTAGATGAATACGGGCGTCTGGATGTGCGCCCGGCTACTTACAGTCTGGCTCACCTGGTCGCCCAGGAAGAATTCCAGCGCGTGCTCAAAGAGCTGCGTGAACTGACTTTGCTGCAAAACACCTTGAACGAATGGTTACGCAAGGTGGATAGCTTTGACGTGATGATCGATACCCGAAGAATAGCGCGGGAAGAGCGCATTCGGGAAACCCGTGAAAAAATGACGTCCCTGGACGCTGATCGCATTCGCGCCGAGCGCGACGCGTTGGCGCAGGTCATAGCGGAAGGCGAAGCCGCCGGCGACGGTCCTTATTTTCTGACGGAAGACCAATTGGGATACAAGGCGATTATTGAACGTTCGAGACGCACCATTGAGTTGATGCGGCAGGATCCTGACTGGGCTGAAGATGTGCCGGAATATGAAGATAAATTGCGTCGTATGGAAGGTTTTCTGAACTGGACTATCAGTGAAGAGTTTCCCGAACGGCTTTGGGAAGCCAAGCAGGAACTGGCGGCGC
Organism: Hahella sp. HNIBRBA332; assembly: GCF_030719035.1. Taxonomy (NCBI): domain Bacteria; kingdom Pseudomonadati; phylum Pseudomonadota; class Gammaproteobacteria; order Oceanospirillales; family Hahellaceae; genus Hahella; species Hahella aquimaris. Next base: position 3,088,119 of record NZ_CP132203.1, on the reverse strand, counting down.
TGGATACGGCGCTGAAAGAATATTCACTGCGCAGCGTGAGAATCAACAATCTCATCGCCAAGTCAGAGCAATTGGAAACGCTTGAACAAAGGGTGGATAGCGCCAAGCCCCGTTTACAGGAGTTAAACGATCAGGTGCGTCGCGCGCTGACCCGGGCGAAAACAACCGTCAGCGACATGGCCAGAGATGAATTATTGCGGCAAAGAGATCAAGTCAACTACTACATGACCTCCGCAAAACTGGCGCGCACTCGCTTGTCCGATGAGCTTCTCGACGCAGACGGAGGCGGCTTATGAGGGCGTTGATGTTAACCGCTATTGCGGTCGTCGTGAGCGGCTGTTCGCTGTTTTCCGGTTCCGAGGAAAGTCGTCGCGCTGCGGATCAGCCGACCATCGCCGATTTGAAGCCCGCGATCATTGAGGATCAGGGCGAAGAAACGGTGAACATCAATATTGATGAAGTTATCGCTAATTACACGGATCTGTTGACCGTTGTCGAAGACCCTGAAACTCGCACCAAGATTCTTTACCGACTGGCGGATTTACAGATGATCCGCAATGAAGAGTCATCTGTGACCCAGGAAGTGGTGGACTATTCCGAAGGCTCGGCGGCTTATTTCGCTGTTGCTATCTCCGCCTATGAGGGATTGTTAAAGAAATACCCCAATCGGGCGGAAAACGACCAGGTGTTGTATCAGTTGGCGAAAGCCTATGATCTGGAAGGGCGTCGCGATGATTCCTTCAAAGCGTTGAATCGCCTGGTGAAAGAGTTCCCGCGTTCTCCTTATTTCTATGAGGCGCAGTTCCGGCGCGGCGAGATATTGTTCACTAATGGCGACTATGACGCCTCTCAGCGCGCTTTTGAGTCTGTCATTGGCGGCGGCGCCAAAACTGGCTTTGAGCAACAGGCGCTGTACATGCATGGGTGGAGCTTGTTTAAGCAAGGAGAGTACGAAACCTCTCTGGATAGCTTTGTCAAAGTGCTGGATCTGGTGATGCCGGAGTCGGACGATTTGGACGCGTTGTCGAAAGAGTCCCGTACTCTGGTGGAGGATCAGCTGCGGGTAATGGGCTTCGCTTTCAATTATCTGGATGGCGTAGATACCGTTACAAGCTTGTTTGCGAGAGTCGGTCCGCGTAGTTATGAGCATCTGATTTATCAGCAATACGGCGAACTGCTGGTCAAAGAGGAGCGGTATACGGATGCAGTGTCCGTTTATCGACGCTTTATCGAACTGCATCCTCTCAGCAAATGGTCGCCGTATTATCAGGAGCGCGTCATTCAAACGCTCATCGTAGCGGGCTTTGGCAGCTCCGTGTTGCCGGAAAAGGCGGCGTTTGTGAAGAACTATGGCGTCACCAGCGACTTCTATTGGCGACAGCAAGACGAAAAGGTTAAAGCCTTCACAGCGGAAAAGCTGCGCGTGTATATCGACGAACTGGCTACGCATCATCACGCCGCTGCGCAAACGCTGGATCGCAATGTCGCCACGGCCCGCAATGGTCGGACGAAAGGGCTGGACGGCAAGGAAATAAGCGCACAACAGGCGCGTTCCGCCATGCGCGATGAGTACGCCAGTGCGGCCGCATACTATCAGGAATTTGTGGATACCTTCCCGCAAGATCCGAAAGCGCCTCAAATGGTGTTCCTGCGTGGCGAAACCCTATTCGCCGTGCAGCGATACGAAGAGGCAATAGTCGCCTACGAAAAAGCGGCGTATGAATACAAGGGCTTCGCCAAAGGCGCCGAGGCGGGGTATGCGGCGATAACCGCTTTTGATGAATTAGCGTCAGACTCTGCTGAAGCCGAGCGCGCGCAGATTGAGTTGCGCAAAATTGAAAGCCAGATTCGCTTCGCCCAATCTTATGCGTCCGATCCCAGAGCGGGCGCTGTCATGGCTTCGGCGGCGGAAAAGCTGTTCGCAATGAAGGATTACCCGCGCGCGATCGATGTGGCGCAACGCCTGACGCAACGCACGCCGCCGCCGGACAATGCGTCCTTGCTGGGCGCCTGGTTGATCATCAGTCACAGCCAGTTTGAACTTAAGCAATACGCGGAGGCGGAAAAATCCTACACCCGCGTGTTGGCGCTCATGCCGGCGAATGACAGGCGGCGCGGCGAGATTGTCGAACTGCTCGCCGCCAGTATTTACAAGCAGGGCGAACTAATGCTGGCGGCCAATGACGTCAATGGCGCTATTGATCAGTTTTTGCGTGTTGGGCAGGCGGCTCCCACTGCGTCGGTGCGCGCGAATGCAGATTATGACGCCGCCACCTACATGCTGCAGCAGGGGCAATGGGACAGGGCAATCTCGGTTCTGAAGAGTTTCCGCCAGCGCTATCCGCAGCATGAACTGGCGAAAGACGTGCCCGCCAAGTTGGCGATGGCCTATCGCAACACTGAGCAATGGGACGCAGCCGCTGGCGAGTTGGCGGTGATTTCGCAGAGTCATCCTGACGGCGAAACCCGTCGCGAGTCGTTGCTGTTATCGGCGGAACTGTACGAGAAGAGCGGCCAGATCCAGAAAGCCATCGACACCTACCGGGATTACGCCAACAGCTATCCTGAGCCAGCGGATATGGCGGCGGAAGCTGGCTATACGCTGAGCGAGTTGTACGCCAAGGCGAATGACCCCATCAAACAACGTTTCTGGCTGCAGAAGGTGGTGCAGGGATATGACGCCGCTGGATCGAAAGGCTCTGACCGTATGCGCTATCTGGCGGCGAAGTCCTCCAGCGTACTGGCGGATGACGCCTTCATTCAGTTCAAGAGCATCAAGCTGACCGCGCCGCTGCAAAACTCTTTGCGCTCCAAGCAGGATGCGATGAAGCGAGCGATGGCCGCCTACAAGAAAACAGCAAACTATCGTATAGCGGAATTTACCACGCGTTCTTCCTATCGCATGGGAGAGATCTATTCTCAGCTCAGCCGCGACCTGCTGGATTCTGAGCGTCCCCGCAATCTCAATGAACTTGAATTGGAGCAATATCAGTTGTTGCTGGAGGAGCAGGCGTACCCCTTCGAGGAAAACGCGATTGAACTGCATGAGGCGAACGCACAGCGGAGTTGGAGCGGTACCTACGATGAGTGGGTGAAAAACAGCTTTGAAGCGCTGAAAAAGCTGTTCCCCGCACGCTATCAAAAATCGGAAGAGATCCCAGAGTTCAGTGAAAACATTCTTTAGTCGTAAAAGCAGTATTCGCGTTGGTGGTCTGGCATTGACTCTGTTGCTGGCGGCATGCTCCGGCGCGCCCCAGAAATCATCGGTCGGCGGGGCCACAGGCGGCGTCGACGTTTCCCAGGTCCCTGAGGGCGCGCGCAGTCAATATGTGGACGCATTGCGTGAGCAAAAGGCTCGTAATTTTGGTTCCGCGCTGAAAAAATTTCAGGCGGTGAGTGAAGACTATCCCCAGCTTTCAGGCCCCTATATCAATATGGGCATCATTTATATGAATACCGATGCGCCTGATCAGGCGCAGGCGATGTTCGAAAAGGCGGTCAGCGTCAACGGGCTGAATCCTGAAGGGTACTCCCTGTTGGGATATCTGGCTCGCCGCCAGGGTAAGTTCACTGAGGCGGAAGAGTATTACCGCAAGGCGATCGCCGTTGACGGCTCCTACGCGCCTGCCCGGTTGAATCTGGGAATTACCTATGATTTGTACATGGGCAAATTGCAGGAAGCGTTGGAGCAATATCAGATTTATCAAAGCCTGCAGGCGCAACCCGACGATGAAGTCAATCGTTGGATTGTTGATCTGCAGAGCCGCATACAGTAACAGGAGGGCGGGGTATGAGCCGTCAGTCCCGGCCTAAGAATGTTTTTATCAGTCTGTGTCTCATCGCAGCGGCGTGGGTCATCAGTCCATTAGCGCAGGCGGAGACAGAAGTAATTACCGTGGATGGCGCAACCTTGCGTGGAAATCAGGAGCAGCCTCAGGTGCTTTATATTGTGCCCTGGAGGAAACCGCGTAAGCTCGCCGGCCTGGGCGACTCCGCGGCATCGCTGATCAATGATGAAGTGTTGAAGCCGATTGACCGTGAAGAGTTTGTGCGGCAAGTAGGTTACTACGAAATGTTCAGAGAAGAAGCCGCCGCGCAGCCTGAAACGTCCAAGTAAGTTGGCGTTACGTGGGAAGCTAACCCCGCTTCATATCTAATTCGTGCGTCAGCGGATAAACGCCCGCCCAAGGTTATTGGGCGGGCGGGCGCTCACGACTCTGATTGAATCTTGATGTCCAGCGCCTGCAAGACTTCCGGGTTGGGGTAGCCATCGGCGATCATACCCTGCTTTTCCTGAAAAGCGCGGATGGCGTCCCGGGTGGCTGGTCCCATAATACCGTCAGGCTTGCCCGCATCGAAGCCTTTGTCGGTGAGCTTCTGTTGCAAGTCGGCGACGGCGGTCAAAGGCAGACGCGGCAGATCTGGCGGCGTTTGCCGCAAGCGTCCTGCGCCGGCGATACGGTCGGCCAAGTGACCCACCGCAATGGCGTAGGATTCAGAACGGTTCCAGCGCATGATGACTTTGAAGTTATCGTAAACCAGGAACTTGGGACCAAGGTGGCCAGCGGGAATAATCAGCGACGCTTGCAAGTCCAGATCCGGCATTTTACGTCCGTCTGCATCCAGGACGCCTAACTTGCTCCATTCTGACAACGTTTTGCTGCGCTTTAGTCCCGCCTCGCCATAAGTGAATTTTTCTGGCAACTTGACCTCGCGTCCCCAGCGAAAGCCGTTTTGCCAGCCCAACCCGTTCAGGAATAAGCCGGCGGAAGTGGCGGCGTCAGGCAGGCTGCCCCACAAGTCGCGCTTGCCGTCGCCGTCTTTGTCGGTTGCGTACTGGAGATAGACGGAAGGCATGAACTGGAAGTTGCCCATGGCGCCGGCCCAGGAGCCGAGCATCTTGTCCACGGTCACATCGCCTTTCTCGACGATCTTTAACGCCGCCATTAGTTCACCGGTGAAATAGGCGCTGCGGCGTGGGTCGCAGGCGAGGGTGGCCAGGGAATCCATAATGGGCATTTTACCGGTGTAGCCGCCATAGTTGGTTTCCAAACCCCAGAATGCGACCAGATATTGAGCGGGAACGCCGGTCTCTTTAGCGACCTGATCAAACAGGGGGCGATGTTTGGCCAGCATCTCGCGGCCCTTGTTCACCCTTTCATCCGTAACGCGGCGGTTAAGGTAATTGGTGAAAGTATCTATGAACTCAGGTTGCTTGCTGTCCAGTTCCATGACGCGTTGACTGAGTTTGACTTGACCTAACGCCTCGTTGACGACCCTCTCGGAAATCCCTTCCTGTTTCGCTTTTTCCTGCAACCCCGCCACGCATTCTGCGAAGTCGGCGTAGGAGGTGAATGGCAGGGAAAGACCAAGAGTAAATAATAATAGACGGGATTGTTTGCAGAACCGGGTTACTGCAGGCATAGGGCATCCTTCATCGGAAACTGGGGAAAGCAAAACTTTCGCAAGAGGCGCAGGGGGAGTCAATAGCTGCGGCCCGGAGCGACGCGCCCCGGGCCGTTAAATATTGTTTAGAAAGGAATAAGAACGATATAGGCGCGGTGGATTGATTAGCGTTTACCACACTCACGGGTGACGAAGTTGACTTGCAGCGCGTCGGTTGCGCTCATACCCCATTGTCCGGTCAGGTCCCGTGGATCAACGTCTTTGACTGCTTTACGGCTATAGTTGGATTCAGTTTCTTCAGCGGGTTTGGCGCTGAGTTTTTGCAGCATTTTGATAAGTTTCATGGTTTGATCCCCCGAATCACTGTCTTTAATGCAGTGGTATCAATGAAAGCGACGCGTCACGCCAAATCCCGTCAAAGAGATTGATCATAAATTGACCGGATTCATTCGCCGTCATTTGGCGGCAGGGGGTGATATAGGCTGTTAAGGTCTACTCATATAGGGATGGTTACTTTATAATCCGCGGCTTTGAAGGCCACCGCGTTAAGCGTAAGAGTAGTGTTTACATGCCCCATATTCAGTTTATTAATAGTGATAGCCTGCTTAAATGGCTAAAAGACCTGGAAGTTGATCACTACCTTTGCGGGCAGTGCCAGGGTGTGCACATCGCCGATCTGCAAAGTCAGGAAGGGGTGTTGGAAAGTCGGGTTTTTCTGGAGCAGGAATGTCTGATTTTTACTACCGAAGTAGAGTTAAGAGCGTCCGCTCTGTTGAATCTGGTTGCTGAATTGCCGCGCTTGAATGGCGCTTACGCAAATATCAAGACGTTCGCCGACTTGGCGGATGATGGGGCGCCTCGTGTGATTATGTGCGATACCTTATGGGTGTCCGCTGGCGTCACCAAGGAGCAGTTGGGAGTATTCCTGAGAAACGCCCTGGAAGCCAAGCAGGATATACTTCGCGAATGTCTCGATTGTGGATTTATCGCCACTGCGGACGCTGGCGCGCCCTCTGCGCCGATGGAGCGCGCCCTGCATTGATCCTCTCTCCGCGCAGTCCCGGCGTCGTCGGGTGCAGGCGCGCGGTTGCACTGTCCATCGTCAGGAATTCGCCACTTTGCAGGCGAAGACGAAGAACTCTCGATTACCGTCTCCGCCTGTGATGGAGCTAGGAAAGTAATCCATCACTCTGAGTCCTGCGTCCTCACAAGCCATTTTGATCTTATCTTCCACTTCGCTATAAAGACTCGCGTCTTTTACTATACCGCCTTTGCCCAGGCCCGCCGGGCCGACTTCAAATTGCGGCTTCACCAGACTGATCAACGAGCCGTTATTGGCGAGAAGCGCGGCGACAGATTTCAACACCAGCGTTTGTGAAATAAAACTCAGGTCCATGACTGCAAAGTCATAGCCAGCGCAATCAGTCGTCAATTCAAGCAGGGAGAGGGGAATTTCTTTGGCGTTGACCCCTTCAAACACCCGGACCTGAGGATGGTCTCTCAAAGATGGCGTCAACTGTCCGTGTCCAACCTCCACGCCGACTACCAAGGCAGCCCCTTGCTTGAGCGCGCAATCCGTAAATCCGCCGGTGGATTGGCCTACGTCCAGCACCGTTTTGTCCTTAAAATCCGCGCCTACCTGCGCAATGGCCCCGGCCAGCTTAAGGCCGCCTCGGGAGACGTATTCCTGCAGTTCGTTATCGAGAACCTTTATTTTGGCGTCGCTGAGCACCGTCTGACTAGGCTTGGACACCGCCTCCCAACCTGCGCCGACTTGCAGCATGATTTTCCCGAGACTGATCAGCTCCCTGGCCTGATTGCGCGAGCGACAATAGCCCTGATCCACCAGTAGTTTGTCTATTCGGCTCGCTTGCGCGCGGGAAGTGGGGAAGCGTTCTGAAATATCAGGCATTTTTTCGTCTTGTACGTTTGGGGCGTTGCGAAATAATTACGCCAGTGCGCAGTCGGTTCTGCCCAAACTGGGACATACGGTCGAACTGGGCGCGGGCGATGGGGATATATTGGTTATCGATGGCGAGCCGGTGCGACTCCTCATCCACATCCGGGTCGTGAATATATACGAAATCCGAGTCGATGGCGCTGATCATCACCCAGTGCGGCGCTTTTTTCTGGTCGAAGTGATAAGTGCTGATCAGCACCAGGGCCAGTTTGCCTTGCTTGATTTCCTGATCCAGGATTTCCTGGGTCAGCACCGTGTTGTGAATGACCACATCGGTTTCTTCGAGTTGGTGCATGAAATCCTTGTGCACCAGCTTTAATACTTCTTTTTTCTCCGTGCGCCTGACCCCTTCGAGAAACAGCGGACCTTCGTAATTGACATAGATTTCCGCCTTGAAGCCGCGTTTATGCGCCGCCAGCGCAAGTCCGTGAGGGCCGCATCCACCGTGTCCTGAGGTCATGAAAATGGTAGTGGCCTCACGCCAGATCTGTATTTCTTCCCAGTTGCGGGGGATATATTCCGTATTCAGCGTCGCCATAGCCATCATCAGCGACGCCGGGCCGCATGTGAAATCCGTGCTCTGGCTGTAATAGGGAATCTGCAGCGTTTGATTGAGCGGAGCAAAACGAATGATCTGCTTCTGGAAACGATAGGCGTCCCGATGATCTTCGTAATAATCGTGATAAACCCCAAACTGGCGATACCCCAGCTTCTTGTATAAGCCGATCGCTTCCTGGTTGTCCGTACGCACTTCCAGACGCATGAATATACAGCGACGCGAGATCGCCGACTGCTCGGCCATGTCCATCAACGCCCGCGCAACGCCTTTGCCGCGAGACTCAGGTACGATGGCGATAGAGTAGAGGCGGGCGAGGCTGGTGCCGCGATGAAATAACGTAATCGCATAGCCGCACAACTTTTCGTCCATCTCGCAAAGCACCACTGAGGCGGACTCGGATTTGATCATGTGACGAAAGCTTCTGCGGCTGAGCCGGTCCGTGGTGAAGCATGATTTTTCAAGCTCCACCAGCTCATCAAGATCTTCCATGTGGGCTTCCCGATAGTTGGGAGCCAAAGAGCGTATTACAGTTTGCGGCTGGCTTTTATTCATGCTTTTGAAATAGTTGGGGGTAAGGTCAAATATGTAGTGGACAGGCTAATTAAGTTAAGCAAGACTTAGCAAAGATGCGCAAGTCTAAAATGAACGTTCGTCATTTAATAGCGCTATAACTCCTTATCCCCCAATGCTCCCAGAGGAACCCCAAGCCGTATGTCTCGTCTTTACATAGTCGTTGAGTCTTTAAAGGATTGGACCCCCTATTATCCAAGTGAAGACGTAATATCATTTGAAGACTACCTGGCTCTACCCATCAACAAAAACGATCGCGTCAGACTGATCAATCTTTGCCGCAGCTACAAGTATCTCAGCAAAGGTTATTACTGCTCATTGCTTGCTGAGGCGCGCGGGCATCACGTCATTCCTTCCGTGCGTACACTGAACGAGATTGAAAAGCGCTCTTTGTATTCGCTGATTCTTGATCTGGACGACGACACTGCATTGTCGGCATTGAAGAAGTTGGCTAACAAGCCTGATCAAGAGCTGACCTTCCGCTGTTTCTTCGGTAAAACCAGCGACCCGGATCTGGAGCCATTGGGCGCTCTGGTGTTCGAAAAGCTGCCCTGTCCCGTGGTGGAAGTAGAGATCGAACAGAAAGGCGGTTGGAAATTGTCCGCTATGCGTCCGATAAGCCCGAAAGGCTTCGACGATCAGGAGCAGACGCTGTTCGCCAACTCATTGGACGCATTCAGCCGCAAAGTGTGGCGCAAGCCCAAAGAGCGCAAGAAATATCGCTACGACATGGCGGTATTGGTCAATCCCAAAGAGGAAATGCCGCCCAGCGACAAAGGCGCCCTGAAGAAGTTGGCCAAAGTAGGCAAACAGCTTGGCGTAGCGGTGGACCTGATCGAGCCCAAGGATTATCAGCGCATTCCTGAATACGATATGTTGTTCATTCGCGAAACGACTGCGATTGATCACCACACCTTCAAATTTTCCAAAAAGGCGGAAGCGGAAGGTCTGATAGTGATGGATGACTCCACTTCCATCATGCGGTGCACCAACAAAGTTTATCTGGCGGATTTACTGCGGGCCAATCGAGTGCCGACGCCCAAGACTCTGATAGTCAGCAAGGGCGACAAACAGCAGTTGTTGGCGGCGGCGCAGGAGTTGGGCCTGCCTATGGTGCTGAAGATTCCTGACGGTTCGTTTTCCCGGGGCGTTGTGAAAGTAGAGTCGCCGGAAGAGTTGGAGCAAAAGGCGCAAACGCTGTTCAAGCAATCGGCGTTACTGTTGGCGCAAGAGTTCATGTACACGGACTACGACTGGCGCATCGGCGTGTTGAACGGTAAGCCGTTTTACGCCTGTAAGTATTTCATGGCGCGTAACCACTGGCAGATCTATAAGCACGGCGAAGGCTCGACAGCCGCTGGCGCCTGGGCGACGTTGCCGACTTATGAAGTGCCCAAAGTGGTGCTGAGTGCAGCAGTGAAAGCCGCTGGGCTGATAGGCGACGGCTTATATGGCGTGGACGTAAAGCAGAAGGGTAATCGCGCGGCGGTCATTGAAGTCAACGATAACCCAAGTATTGAGTCCGGCGTGGAGGATAAATATCTGGGGGATGAGCTGTACCGTATTATCCTCGAGGAGTTCATTCGCCGAGCGGAAAAGAAACACAATTCCTAAGCGACGGAATTTCTGTCATTTTCATGCTTGAGCCCGCCATCTGACTTTGTTATGATGCGCGCCACTTGTGAAGAACAGCTGTTCTTGACTTGCTATGGTGGCTCTGCCGGTCCCCTCGCAACAAGAAACCGTGAACCTGGTCAGGCCCGGAAGGGAGCAGCCACAGCGGTGGATCTGTGTGCCGGGGTGTGGCTGGTGGGGCTACCTCCATCTCCTCCCTCCTGTATTTAATTTTCCTGTTGATTTCACGATTTCTGCGACGGTCTTCCAGCGTCTGCGGCGTTGTCGTTTCGGTGACAGAAAACCCCTTGCATGCTAATGTATGCGTTTGAATTTTAGTTCTTCCAAAGAGAGCGCCTTACAGGCTATGGCGGGCCGGGTGAGCAAGTTGAAGCAATATCGTAATCGCTATGAATCGATAGGAGTGGCATGGCATATCAGGTTCTAGCCAGAAAATGGCGTCCCGGCAATTTCGCGGAAATGGCGGGGCAGGAGCATGTACTCAAAGCGCTGACCAACGCCCTGAATCAGGACCGTCTGCACCATGCGTATCTGTTTACCGGCACTCGCGGCGTGGGTAAAACCACCGTGGCGAGAATCTTCGCCAAATGCCTCAATTGCGAACAAGGCGTTAGCGCCATTCCTTGCGGAGAGTGCGGTGTGTGCCGCGAAATCGCCGAAGGCAGATTCGTCGATCTGATCGAAATCGACGCCGCGTCCCGCACCAAAGTCGAGGATATGCGCGAGCTGCTCGACAATGTGCAGTACGCGCCCACCCGCAGCCGTTATAAAATCTATCTCATTGACGAAGTGCACATGCTCTCCAACTCCAGCTTCAACGCACTGTTGAAGACCCTGGAGGAGCCGCCGCCTCACGTCAAATTTCTGCTGGCCACAACAGACCCGCAGAAACTGCCGGTCACGATTCTATCGCGCTGTTTGCAGTTCAACCTCAAGAATCTGTCGCCACAACGTATTGTCACCCATTTAGCCCATGTGTTGCAGGCGGAGAATGTGCCTGCGGAAGAGGCGGCGCTGTGGGAACTGGCGCGCGCCGCGGAAGGCAGCATGCGGGACGCCATGAGCCTTACCGACCAAGCCATTGCTTTCGGCGATGGTAAGTTGGCGGCGAAAGATGTCATTGAAATGCTGGGGACCATTGAGAAGCATGTGGTCATTGACCTGCTGCGTACAATCGCCGCTCAGGATTGCGCTGCGATGCTGGCGCAAGTGAATCATATGGCCCAGTTCGCGCCGGATTACGCTTATGTGCTACAGGCGCTGGCTGAGTTGCTACACCGCGTGGCGGTGGAGCAGGCCGTGCCCGGCGGCGTCGACAACAGTTTTGGCGATCAACAACAGGTCACTGAGTTGGCGCAAACGCTGACGGCGGAAGACACCCAGCTTTACTATCAGATTGCATTAATGGGGCGTAAAGATCTGGCCTTAGCGCCCGACCCGCGTACCGGGTTTGAGATGGCTCTGTTACGAATGATCGCCTTCCGTCCCAACATCAAATCAGCCAGACAGATTCAAGCGCCTTCTGCTGTTTCGGCGACAGCCTCGGCTGACGACGATAAGGAAAGCGCTCAACCGGGGCCATCCCAGACTGAATCGGTGGCGGCAGCGCAACCAGCGGTAGAGGCCACGCCAGAGCCGGCGAAAGAAGCTGTGGCTCCGCAACCGGAGCCGCAACAGCAGACTCCAGAAGAGCCCGTTGCGCCATCGCCGCAAGAACCGCCCCGACAGACGTTTCCTCAGCAAGAGCTGCAGCAGCCGGAACCACATAATCCGGGCGATGCGCCAGTCATTGACGCCTCACCTGTAACGCCTGCCCACCCCGTGGAGCGGTCGACCTCCAAGCATTCTGAAGCAGAACCGCCGCCAGTTGATGATTACGATGCGTACTTTGCCGATGATCCAGGGCCTTCCGATGCGGATTATGGCTTTTCTAACTATCCGGCGGACGCTGGTTATCACGACGATGGAAATCATGTCGCGCCAGCGACAAAGCCACAGCCGCATGGCGAGCGTCTTCAGGCGACTGCGCCAGTCCAGGAACAACAGGTAAGGGAGGCAGTAGCTCCGCACCCAAAGCCAGTAACTGAATCTGGCCCGGGTCCGCAGGCAAGTCCTGGGAGCGCTGAGCCAATGAATTCAGCCCCTCCCGTTGTGGCGTCGACCCGCGTCAAGAAGCCTCCAGCTGGTCCTTTGACGCCGCCATTGGAGGGCGAACCGACCATGAAGGGAATGGTGTGGAAGGATGCGGTCCGGCGCCTCGCCATCAGCGGAATGACCGCCACCCTGGCGCAACGTTGCGCTTTAGAGGCGGTGACGCCAGGCTTGGTCATATTCACGATTGATCGCGAACATCTCGACTTTTTTAATGAGGCTCAACGTGAGCGCTTGCGCGCGGCGGTGTCGGAATTCCTGGGCGAAGCGGTTAAAATCGAAGTCTCAGCCGGCGAATCGAAATGGTTGACGCCGCTGCAGTATGCGGAGCGACGCAGGGCTGAGTTGCAACAACAGGCGGAAACGGCCATTCGCAATGATCCCAATATTCAGATGATGGCGGGACGCTTCGGCGCAGCGGTCATCGAAAACAGTATTGAGCCTATTATTCAGGAGTAGACATATGATTAAAGGTAACATGGGCGACTTGATGAAGCAGGCCCAAAAGATTCAGGAACAAATGCAGAAAGCTCAGGAAGAGCTGGCTAATGCAGAAGTGAGCGGAGAGTCCGGCGGCGGGTTGATCAAAATTGTCATGAATGGCCGCCATGATGTGAAAAAAGTGGAGATCGACGCCAGCTTGATGCAGGAAGAGAAGGAAATCCTGGAGGATCTGCTGGCGGCGGCGGTGAATGACGCCGTGCGTAAAGTGGAAAAGAACAACCAGGATAAAATGTCGAACATGACTGCAGGTCTGGGCATTCCTCCTAATTTCAAAATGCCGTTTTAATGACGGAGTAGTATCCATATATGTCTTCCAGTCTGACGCCCGCTATTGATCAGTTGGTCCGTTGTCTGCGATATCTTCCCGGCGTGGGGGCGAAGTCCGCCACTCGCATGGCGCTTAATCTGCTGGAAAGAGATCAGGGTAGAGCGGCGGATCTGGCCATTGCCATCAGCGATGCGCTCACCAGGGTGAAACGTTGCTCCCGCTGCCAGAATTTTTGCGAGGCGGACCTTTGCTCGATTTGCGAAAGCCCGAAACGGGATGATCGCGTTCTCTGTGTGGTGGAATCGCCGACGGACGTGCTGGCGATTGAGCAGACGTCGGATTATAGCGGCCGTTACTTTGTGCTGATGGGGCACTTGTCGCCGATAGACGGCATAGGTCCTGAAGACATTGGCGTTGATAAGCTCAAGCAGCTACTGCAGGAAAGCGCCGTCAGCGAGCTGATCCTGGCTACCAACCCCACCGTGGAAGGTGAAGCGACGGCGCATTTTATCGCCCATATCGCCAAAGACTTGAACATTCCTGTGTCCCGAATCGCCCATGGCATTCCCCTTGGAGGAGAACTGGGCATGATCGACAGCGGCACGTTAAGTCACGCACTGCAAGGTCGAAAACCGTTTGCCTAACGATACGCCCCTCTCCGCTATATATCCGCCGGATTATGAAAGTCTCTGGATAGACACGCCGGCTGCCTTGCAGGATGCCCTGCAGCGCCTGGAAAAGACCGACTGGCTGGCGGTGGATACGGAATTTATCCGTGGAACCACGTTTTATCCTGCGCCGGCTCTACTGCAGCTTTATGATCGCCAGTGCGTGTATCTGGTGGATATGCTGAAAATCACCGATTGGAGTGGAGTCAGTCGACTGTTCGAGAACCGCGACATACTTAAGGTGGTGCATGCCTGCAGCGAGGATCTGGAGTTGTTTAACTGCGTTGGCTTGTCGCAGCCCTACGGCATGATCGACACTCAGGTCGCCAATGCGCTTCTGGATGGTGAGCTGAATGAAGGCCTGCAGTCGCTGGTGCGACAAAACCTGGGGATTGAGCTGGAGAAGCAAGCGACGCGCTCAGACTGGACGCAACGGCCGCTCACAGACAAGCAGATTCAATACGCCCAGGAAGATGTAGTGGTGTTGTGGCCGCTCTATCAGAAGCTGGAAGAAGGATTGCGCCAGTCCGGCAAGTACGAAATTGCGTTGGAAGAAGGCGAGGCCATGCGTTTGGCCGCCGCCGGGGTTCAGGACGTAGGGCGCTACTATTTGAAGTTGCGTGGCGGATGGCGTTTGCGCAAAGGCGCGCAGCAGTTGCTGGCGAAACTGGCGGCATGGCGCGAGCAGGAGGCGAGAGGGAGGGATATCCCACGCAAGAAGATCTGCCCTGACGACGAGTTGATCGCCATCGCTCAACGTCGGCCTCGCACCTTGGGGCAGCTCACGGAGATCACCTCTATTCAGGGCGCCGGGCTACGCCGGTATGGGACGGAACTGGTGGGAATGGTGCGTGAGCATATGCAGTCCGAAGGCGATGAGCCTGAGGCCGGATTTGAAATGATACGTCCGCCGATTCCGCGGGAATATCAGGACTTAGTAAAGAAAGTAAAAAAACTGACGCAAAAGCTGGCGCGAGAACACCGCATCAACGTGGGCCTGCTCGCCAGCCGGGGATTGCTGGAAGAGTTTGTTTATTGGCATATCCAGGGTGGAGTGGGGACGCAACCGCAGTTGCTACAGGGCTGGCGCGGCCGTATCTGCGCAGCGCCGCTTGAACGCTGGTTGCAGAACGACAACTCCGTCCCGCCCCAGCAATCGTCGTAAGGCCCCGGTTATTCTCGTAAAGAGTGAAGTTAGGTATTGAGGAAAAACAGGTTATGACTCCGGATCGCAGACTGATTTCCATTTTCAGAAGTTCCAAGAAAGAGGAAATGTATGTCTATGTGGATAAAAAGCAGGGCGTTGGCGCATTGCCGGAAGCGTTACTGCAACTTTTTGGCAAACCGCAGCATGTTTTTGATCTGTTGCTGACGAAAGAAAAGCCATTGGCCAGGGCGGACGCGACGGAAGTGATGAGCGCCATTGACGAAAAAGGTTTCTATCTGCAGATGCCGTCTGTCCAGGACGATTACATGATGGATGTGGTGCGCGCGCGCGAACAACGTCCTGCGGTGGGACGCAAAGATCAGGATGACTGAGTCGCGCTGGTGGGAGCAGCCACTGGATGGGCTGAGCCACGTGCAATGGGAGTCGCTGTGCGACGGCTGCGGCAAGTGCTGCCTGCACAAGTTGCAGGATGAGGAAAGCGACGGGCTTTACTTCACCGCCGTAGCCTGCCGTTATCTGGATGCTGAAAGGGTGCAGTGTAATTGCTATACTGCGCGCGCATCGAAGAACCCGGATTGTCTGGTTATCTCACCGGAAAATCTTCCCGAAATCAGTGACTGGCTGCCAAAGACCTGCGCATATCGTCTTCGTTTTGAAAATCAGACGTTACCAGCCTGGCACCCTTTGATCAGTGGGGATTCGCGCTCTGTGGAGGCGGCGGGGCAGTCCGTGCGACACAGAACGATAAGCGAAGACGACATCGACCCGGACGATTGGGAAGAACTGATTCTTATCGATATGATTTGAACGCTTGAAGCAACAGTTATTGAAAAGTAGAAAATTATGCTGACAGATTTTGGTTATATCGCCGGTTGGGTTGCTTATCTCGTAGCGGCGCTGGCTTTGTACGCATTAATGATGCCGTTGTTCAACCGTTGTGGTCCTCGTCCCGTGCAACTATTCCTGCGCAGCTTGCTGGCGGTGGTGTTGTTTACTCCTGCAATGTCCGTCCCTAAAGAAGGCCTGTGGGCGCCCGCCCATATCGTCGCCGCATACAACTGGCTCCAGCATGATGACAGCGCCGCCTTGCAGGCGGGCCTGCTGATGTTGGCGGCCTGGTGCGTTATCGGTCTGCTGTTCGCGTTGCAAGTGGTGCTTGGCAAGCTCTTCGTCACCTCCAAACCAGCGCCTGCTAAGCCTGGACGACGTACATAATTACTTAAAAATCAATTAAGTCCCTTCGCTTTTTTAAGCAATTCCTGCGTATTTTATTGTTGTTGCAACAAAACCTGCTATAACTTGAAGTAAGGATGGCCGCGGGCTCGGCCGCGCTGCGCCCGCCAGCGGTCGATATTTCCAGCGGAGACGGCTGCTGAGCGGCTACATTCGCCTGCGCCAACTTGGAATACGCTCGAATATGACATTGCTTTTCCGCCAGATTCTCGTTTGCCTGTGTTGTAGTTTGATGCTGTGGCGAGTCGCCTCCGCGCAGATGGAGTTGCCTCCGCCTGCGGACGTACGCGTGCTCATCGATATTTCCGGCAGTATGAAGAAGAATGACCCGAAAAATCTGCGGCGGCCGGCCCTTAATCTGGTGACGGAGCTGTTGCCAGCGGGCGATTCAGCGGGGGTATGGACATTCGGTGAGTATGTTAATGTGCTGGCGCCTCATCAGGTCGTCGACCCCAATTGGCGTCGCCTGGCCAAGGATAAGGCCAAGGAAATCAGCTCGACGGCGCTATACACCAATATCGGCGCGGCGCTGGAGAAAGCCTCCGAGGACTTTGTTGAAGGTAAGGATTACAGCAACACGCATTTCATTCTGCTCACCGACGGCGTGGTGGATATCTCACAAAAGCCGGGAGAGAATGTAGCTGAGCGTGACCGCGTCCTGACTCAGGTGCTGAAAAGAATTGCCAGCTTCGGCGCCAAGATTCACACCATTGCGCTATCCAAGAATGCGGATCAGATGTTGCTGCAACGACTTTCCATTGGCAGTAATGGCATTAACGCCATTGCGGAAACTTCCGATCAATTGAGTCGTGTCTTTCTGCAAGCCTTCGAGCGTGCGGCGCCGGCTGAAGAGGTGCCTCTGGAAGACAATGCGTTTGATGTGGACTCAAGCATTGAAGAGTTTACCGCTCTGGTGTTTCGCGCCAGCGAAAATGTGGAAACCGCCATTGTAGAGCCCACCGGCAAGCGTTTCACCGAACAAGATCGTCCCGACTACGTTAAGTGGTTCAAGGCGGCGGGCTATGATCTGATTACCGTGCAAAGACCTTTGGAAGGAGAGTGGAAGCTGGATGCCGAGCTGGCGTCTGGCAGCCGGGTGACGGTCGTAAGCAATCTGAAAATGGTGGTGGACCCACTGCCTGCGAACTTCTACGCGGGAGATCATCTGGAACTCAAGATCGGCTTTTTTGAAGACGGGACATTGGTGCAAAACCGGACTTTTCTGGACCTTGTAGCGGTGGACGTCACCATTCGGACAGAGGACAACAAATCCGGCACCAAGCGGATTTCCAAAGAAGGCTCACCTCCATCCGACGGCGTATTTCGTGAAAGCATTACCAAGCTCAAACAGATCGGCAAGTACGAAGTGCTGGTGCAGGCCGACGGCCGCACGTTCAAGCGGCAGTCGCGGCAGCTGATCACATTGAACGCGCCAATGGCGGTGGATCTTGAAGCCACCGGCGCTGGGGCGGATACCCGCTACAAAATTGTCATCAGTCCCCTTAGTCCAAATATCAGTGAAGCGAAGACCTCTATTATCGCCAAGATCAAAGGACCGGATGGCGGCAACCTGATTAAATCCATTCCGTTTACCCAGGAAACAGGGCGCTGGGAGTTGGAAGTCGACGCTACCCGGGGCGATGGCGTGTATGAAGTCATGTTGAGAGTGGAGGGGGAAACCCATTCCGGCTCCGCCTTCCGTTTCGAGCCTGACAGCGTCATGGCCGAGTTCCCACGCCAGGAGGCGTCGCCGAACGAATACCGTTCACTGGTGAACGACAGCAGCGTGGAACAAATGAATGAAACCCTGGTGCAGGAAGCCGTCAAGGCGCCAGAGCCATCGAAGCAGCCTGAAGAAGATGCCATCGCGCCGCCCATTACGCCGGAAATGCAGGATCAAGCAGCGACGGAGCAGCAGGACGCCGCGACGGAGGAGGGAAGCTCCAACGCCATGTTGTGGATTATCATCGCAGCCAGCAGCGCCACCATACTGTTGCTGGCGGCGGGGGCCAGTTATTGGATATACCGCAAACGCCGCATCGAAAAGGAAGTTCGTGAGCCCGTGGAGACCTCCAGGCTGGATAACTCTGATGAAGTTCCCTCCCTGGAAGAATCCGGTCATGATCTGGAAGATGAGATAGAGCAGCTGGAACAGCCTATTGATGTCGCAGAAGAACCCTCTATGATGAATGAGGCGGACGATATGGAATTCGGCATGGAGGAGGAAGCGGAACCGGAACCGAAAAAAGAGGAGGAAGATGAGCCGCCCATGAGTTCACCCGACGCTGAAGATACGGACGCTGAAGATACGGACGCGGAAGCGCTGGCGGACGAGATTCTGGCTTCCAACGAGAAAGCCAGAGACATGGATGATGAGTTTAACCTGGAAGATTTTGATATATCCGATACCGATGACCTCCCCGCCGGATCGGAAGACGAAGACAAAAAGTAGTTAACTTCTGATCATGTGCCAACTTCTTGGAATGAGCGCGAATGCGCCGACGGATATTTGTTTTTCCTGGACCGGTCTGATGTTTCGCGGTGGTCAGACCGGGCCGCATAAAGACGGCTGGGGCATCGCCTTTTATGAAGGTAAGGGGCTGCGTGAGTTCCGTGATCCCAATCCCAGCGCCACCTCGGAAATCGCTCGGTTTATCAGCCAGTATCCCATTAAAAGCCGCACGGTCATCAGCCACATCCGACAAGCCAACGTCGGCGACATCAGTCTGGAAAACACCCATCCCTTCATTCGCGAACTGGGCGGTTACTATTGGTGTTTCGCGCATAATGGCCAACTGAAATCCTACCAGGACCTGCCTCTGGGGCGTTTTCGTCCGGTGGGAGAAACCGACAGCGAGCACGCGTTTTGCTGGTTGCTGGAGGATGTCGCCAGCGGTTGTAATGACTTCGCCAGTCTGGAGTGCTTAGGGGGAAGGCTGTATGAGAATTGTCTGGAGCTGACGTCGAGAGGCGTGTTCAACATGCTTTTCACCAACTCGGAGTATTTGTTCGCGTACTGCTCCACCAAATTGTACTGGATCACTCGTCAGGCGCCCTTTGGCTGCGCCTCTTTGGAAGATGGTGAGATCCGGGTGAACTTCGAAGAGCACACCAATCCCACCGACAAAGTCACCATGATCGTCACGGAGCCGTTGACCGTCGATGAAGAATGGCGACAAATGCGCCCTGGGGAGTTAATCGCTTTTAGAGATGGCGAAGTCGCCGCCAGATGGTATGAAGAAGGGGCGGTTAAGCTTGCTGAAACCTAGACGCGGTGTCTCACTGAAGGTGAATCCCGCCAGCAAAAGCTGAAACGCCGGCGCGAGGGCCGGCGTTGTCTAACTTCTAACTTCTAACTTCTAAACTCTAATTTCTAACTACTGCACGTTTTCCGCTTCAGTAAAAAAGTTGTCGAACAAGGCGGTGGACAGATAGCGCTCCGCGCTGTCCGGTAGGATAACCACGATATTCTTGTCCTTGAATTCGTCACGCTCCGCCAAACGGACTGCAACAGCCGCCGCTGCGCCGCAGGAGATGCCGCAGAGGATGCCTTCTTCCCGCATCAGGCGGTGAGCCATTTCGATAGCCTCTTCGTTGGTGACTTGCTCAACCAGATCCACCATGTCCAGATCCAGGTTTTGCGGTACGAAACCTGCGCCGATACCCTGAATTTTGTGAGGGGCGGGCTGCAATTCCTGGCCTTTGATGGTTTGAGTGATCACAGGAGAGGCGGTGGGCTCGACGGCCACGGATGTAATGTTTTTGCCCATGGTGTTTTTGATGTAGCGAGAGACGCCGGTAATGGTGCCGCCGGTGCCGACGCCAGCGACCAGGACATCGATTGCGCCTTCCAGGTCCCGCCAGATTTCAGGGCCGGTGGTCTTTTCATGGATTTCCGGGTTGGCGGGGTTATCGAACTGTTGCAGCATCAAGTGTTGTTGCGGGTCCTGAGAAACGATTTCCGACGCTTTCTCAATGGCGCCTTTCATACCCTTGGGCCCTTCGGTCAGTACAATCTCCGCGCCCAGCGCTTTCATCGCCTTGCGACGCTCCAGGCTCATGGTGGCGGGCATGGTCAGAATCAGTTTATATCCCCGTGCGGCGGCGACGAAGGCGAGAGCGATACCGGTGTTGCCGCTGGTGGGTTCAACCAGGGTCATGCCAGGTTTGAGGCGACCGGATTTCTCCGCATCCCATACCATGTTTGCGCCGATACGGCATTTTACGGAGTAGGCCGGGTTACGGCCTTCAATTTTGGCGAACACGTTGCCTTTGGTGACGCGATTCAGCTTCACCAACGGCGTGTTGCCGATGGACATGGAGTTGTCTTCGTAGACGTTCATTATTTATCTCCTTGCAGATTAAGTAGATTTCCCCGGCCACAACAATACGAGCGTGAGGGATAGCTTAGCGGCTGGCATGAAATATTTGAATGTTTTCGGGTAATATATCCGCTTATAACTCCTCTAATAATGACGCATTCACACAACATACAAGGTTTTACACATGAAGTTTTCCGGCACCAAGAACTATGTCGCCACTGACGACCTGCAATTGGCGGTCAACGCCGCCATTCGATTACAGCGACCGCTTCTCATCAAAGGCGAACCGGGTACGGGCAAGACCATGCTGGCGGAAGAGCTGGCGGAGGCCCTGGGCGCGCCTTTGATTCAGTGGCACATCAAGTCCACCACCAAGGCCCAGCAAGGACTTTACGAATATGACGCGGTTTCGCGCCTGCGCGACTCCCAGCTGGGAGACGACCGCGTTCACGACATTCGCAATTACATAAAAAAAGGCAAGCTGTGGGAGGCGTTTGAATCCGAACAGCAGGCGGTGCTGTTGATTGATGAGATTGATAAAGCGGACATTGAGTTCCCCAACGACCTGTTGTTGGAGCTGGATAAAATGGAGTTCTACGTTTACGAGACCCAGGAGCGAATCCGCGCGACCACCCGTCCTATTGTCATCATCACCAGCAATAACGAGAAAGAGTTGCCTGACGCTTTCCTGCGACGCTGCTTCTTCCACTACATCAACTTTCCCGACAAAGACACCATGGAGTCGATCATCGACGTCCACTACCCAGGCATCCAGCGCTCGCTAGTGAAGGATGCACTGGATGTTTTTTTCGATGTGCGCAAAGTGCCTGGATTGAAGAAAAAGCCGTCGACATCGGAGTTGATCGACTGGCTCAAGCTGCTAATGGCGGACAATCTTCCCGAGGACGTGTTGCGCAACCACGATCCCAGTCAGGCCATACCTCCCCTGTACGGCGCTCTGGTGAAGAACGAGCAGGATGTCCACCTATTGCAGAAACTGGCGTTCATGACGCGCAGAAAAGGCTGATCGCAGCAATGAGCGGACGCAATACTGCGTCTGTGAGCAAAGGAGGACACTTATATGTTGATTGATTTCTTCCTGACGCTGCGCAAGAACAAGGTGCCGGCGTCCTTACGGGAGCTGCTCGACCTGCTGGAGGCTCTGCAACAGGGGCTGGCGTTTGCGGATATGGACGACTTTTATTACCTGAGCCGCGCCTGTCTGGTGAAGGATGAGAAGCACTACGACAAGTTTGACCAGGCTTTCGGCGTCTACTTCAAAGGGCTGGAAGATCTGAATGCTGTGTTGGAGGCGCTGATCCCCGAGGATTGGCTACGGGCGGAATTTGAAAAACAGCTCACCGATGAGGAAAAGGCCAAGATTGAATCCCTGGGAGGCTTGGAAGAGTTGATTGAGGCGTTTAAAAAGCGCCTTGAGGAGCAGAAAGAGCGTCATCAGGGCGGCAATAAATGGATCGGGACTGGCGGCACGTCGCCATTCGGGGCGAACGGCTATAACCCGGAAGGTATCCGCATCGGGCAAAACGGCTCCCGCAACCGCCGTGCGGTGAAGGTTTGGGAGCAGCGCACGTATAAGGATCTGGACGATTCCATCACTCTTGGCATCCGCAATATCAAGGTGGCGTTGCGTCGTCTTCGCAAATTCGCCCGTCAGGGCGCGGCGGAAGAGTTGGATATGCCGGATACCATCCGCAGCACCGCCAATAACGCCGGATACCTGGATATCAAGATGGTGCCGGAGCGCCATAACTCTGTAAAAGTGCTGCTGTTTTTCGACATCGGCGGTTCTATGGACCCGCATATTCGCGTATGTGAAGAGTTGTTCTCCGCCGCGCGCAGCGAGTTCAAGCACATGGAGTACTATTACTTCCACAATTTCATCTACGAAGGCGTGTGGAAGAATAATATTCGCCGCGTCAGCGAAACCATCCCAACCTGGGATATCCTGCATAAGTACGCATCGGATTACCGGGTGATTTTCGTAGGCGACGCCAGCATGGCGCCTTATGAGATCACGCATCCGGGAGGCAGTATTGAGCATTGGAATGAAGAAGCCGGGGCGGTCTGGATGCAACGGGTGACGGATAAGTTCGACAAGGTGATCTGGCTGAATCCCTATCCCCAGGACTACTGGGGCATGGGCGGCTCGTTGGAAATCACCCGGCAGTTGGTCAACCAGCATATGTATCCGCTGACCATCGACGGGCTGGAGCAGGGTATGAAGTACCTGAGCAAGTAAACCTTTTTCCTTTCTTTGCGCGCCGTCGCTGGGCGGCGCGCCTTCATTGTCTCACTTCTACTATTTATGCTTTTGCGCGGCGCCGGCGAATCAGGCGTCAGTGGCGAACGCTAACTATGTCTCGTTTTGTAAACATTTGTGTAGTTTGGTGAATCGAGTTCACACTATCGCTGGCGACCCGGT
The DNA here is from genome assembly GCF_030719035.1 of Hahella sp. HNIBRBA332. NCBI lineage: Bacteria > Pseudomonadati > Pseudomonadota > Gammaproteobacteria > Oceanospirillales > Hahellaceae > Hahella > Hahella aquimaris. The sequence continues at coordinate 3,065,232 of NZ_CP132203.1, read as the reverse complement.
GCTACCATGGCTTTCGTCTCTTTCTGCGTTCACCCGAGAGTTCGGCTCTCACAAGGGTATTGAGGATGAAGGCTTTGCGAACAATTCCAAGAATAATCATCACAGCGTTGTACATACTGACTTTCGTCATCACCTCCCAGGCTTATGGCGCCGCCGGCGATTCGACCGAGCGGGATATGGAGGCTCTGAAGCAACGCGTCATCGAGCTCAATCGCGAGCTATACAAACTGCAGGAAGAAGTCCTGTATCCCATCGACACGCAAGTAGTGTTTTTCCTGGCCGTGGATGAAAATGTCGGTTTTGAATTGGACTCCGTCGAGCTGACTCTGGATGGCGACAAGGCAACCACTTACCTTTACTCCGCTCGTGAATTGCAGGCATTGCAACGAGGCGGCGTGCAACGCCTGTTTATGGGGAATTTGCCTGCGGGCGCCCACAAGGCGGTGGCGGTTTTCAATGGGCGCAGCGCCGGAGACAAATACCTGCGAAAAGCGGCGACACTGTCTTTCAATAAAGAAAATGGCTCTAAATACCTGGAATTGCGGGTGCAGGGCGATGGCGTCAGAGCGCCCCGTTTTCTGATCAGAGAGCTGCGCTAAGCGCCGCTGATTACGGTCGAACGCCATGAAAGGGGATGTAACGCCAACCATGCATCGAATGCCCGTCCTGCTGTTGATTCTGCATTGCCTGTGCATGCTCGCCGGCGCTGTGCGGGCGCAAGAAACCGCCGATGAATTGCTGCACCGGGAAGCGCTGTTCCACTACTACACAAATGACTTTCTGCACTCCCTGGTGCTGTTGGAGAACGAGCACCTTGGCTCCAACCATGTAGGTAATCAATATCATAACCTGAACCATATACTCGCCATCGAATCCGGTCTGGAGTTTGGGCTGCGTCGTAATGCGGAGTCGCTGCTGGAGCATTTACAGTTCACCGCCAGGGAGTCGGAGGTTAAACAGCAGGCGCAGATGATCAAAGGCCGTCTCGCCTATCGCGACGGTGATTGGGAAAAGGCGGTGGATCTGTTCATCGGAGCGATGAAGGGGATGCCTCGGGAGAGGAAAGATGAAGCCCTTTACTACATGGCCAACAGCTATCTGCAACTGCGGCGGCCCCAGGATGCGGCCAAGGTCCTGGGAGATGCCTCTCAAGGCAGTCTGTGGGCCGCCCATGGCTATTACAACCTGGGGGTGAATTACGCCGCGGATGATCCGGATTCCTCGCGCGCCCTGGTCGCATTACGGGTCGCTGCGGCCATGGCTGATGACAGTTATGAGGGGCGCGAGCTGAGTGATCGCGTCCTGTTGGCGGCGGGACATATCGCGCTGCTGGACAAGGATTACAACAAAGCCCTGTCGTTCCTGAAAAACGTCCATGCCTCTGGCCCGGGAGCGCCGGCGGCGATCTATGACTACGGCATGGCGTTCGCGGGATTGGGACGCTATCGCACCGCCATTCAGTCCTGGCATCGGGCCAAAAAGTTCGCCCTCACGTCTTCCGGCGTTGCGGAAACCTTTCAGGCTATCGCCTATGGCTATGAGCAGGAGAAATTACGCGCCACGGCGATCGACGCCTATCTGGAAGCCATCGCCGTGTATGAGAAGGAAAAGCGTCAGGTTGACGAAGTGGTGGCTGAAATCAACGACAAAGGCGTATTGGATCTGTTGCTGCAGGCGCCATTGCAAAATGGCGAGGTGGAATGGTATTTGGCCACGGATTTGCTCACTAATACGCCTAAGATCGCCTTTGTTCATTATTTGATGGATAAGCCGGACTTCTTTCCGTTCGCCAAGGAGTTGCTGCAAATGCATGGTTTACTGCAGTCGCTGCAGGATGGCGCGCAGCGGATGGAAATCTTCTCCGCCGCCTTGGAGCGCCGCGCGCGCGAGGCGAAACGGGACGCCGCCGGGGCGCTTGAGAAAATGCGTCCGCAACAACTCAATCAACTGGTGTCCGAGCGCAATACGCTGGCCAAGTCCGCCGCTCACGCTTCCGACGAACAACGGGCGCTGCAATTGCTGGCGTTGCGGGACCTGGATGAGGCGTTGACCCAGCTCAAGGATAATTTTGTCAGTGTACAGAGCGGCTTGCGCCAGGGCGGCGATCTCTACAAGGCGCAACTACGCAAAGTTGAGACTCTGCAAAAAGAGTTCTCCGCCATGCAGCGAGAACTGGCGGGGAAAATCAACGATTATGACAAGAAGCTGTCGCAACTGGCAGTCAAGTTGTTGCGGCGACACTGGCGTGAAATAGACGGCTATCACGTACGTAGCCAATTGGCCTTGGTGAATTTGTATGACGACCTGGCTGTGGCCGAGCTGCGCAAAAAACAGCCTGCTTCGCCAGATGCGGCGACAGCCGGAGAGGGGGCGTTATGAGAATGGCCGCCTTGCTCCTTAGTGTGAGCGTTCTCGGGTTGATCCCTCTGCAAGCGTTGGCGGGCACGCTGGCGCCGATCGTCATCGTGGAAAAAGACGAAGCCGATAAGACCATCGGCGAACTGAAACCCGCCTATATCGACTTCAGCTATCGAGTGGCGCCGCGAACCCCTTTGAATGAAGTGGCGTTGCGATACAGTCGCCTGATCCGCGAGGCCTCTGACCCGGAAGTGCGCATCAAAGCGCTGCATCGACTGATCAATCTGGAAGAACTGTTTTACGACGCCAAACCCCAGGGGCTGATCGACGACGAAATATGGAGCATCGCGATAGAGAGCTACGAAGCTCTGTTGCAGCGTCAGCCGGGGGACAAAGACAACGATCGTATTCTTTATCAGTTGGCTCGCGCCTGCGGCATGCTGGGGCGCACCGATAAAGCATTGACCAGTCTGGAGCGGTTGGTGGGTCAGTATCCGCGCTCAAGCTATGCGACAGAAGCATGGTTTCGTGTCGGCGAGTTACGCTACAGCGCTGGTGAATATGTCAAAGCGCAATCGGCATACAGCCGGGTGCTGGCGGACCGAGGCGATGGCGATCTGGCGTCCAAAGCCCGTTATATGTTGGGGTGGACCCAGTTTAAGCAGGAAAATTTCAGCGCTTCATTGCAGACTTTTTTACAGGTGTTGTCCCACTTGGAGTTCAACTCCGCTCCAACGGGACAGGTGGAGCCCGGCGTACGAGAGGCGGGGGAAGACGCCCTGCGCATCATCAGTATCATGGCCAGTTACGGTAAAGGGCCGGAAACTCTGAAGGCGGCTATCGCATTGGGCGACTATCGACCCTTGGCTCCTAAACTGTATGCGGCCTTGTACGACTATTACTTGCAGCGCGAACGCTATCAGGACGCCGCCGCCAGCGCGCAGGCATATATCGTCGCCTATCCGGCGGCCACGGATCGCAGCGACTTCCATGATCGCATAATCGCCGCCTACGATCAGGGCGGGCTACCTTCTTTGGCGTGGGAGGAGAAAGCCCGTTTCACCCGAGAACTGGGGCTGGCGTCGAACTATTGGAAATCCCAGCAAGAGACCGCCAAAACCCGCCTGCGCCCCTCTCTCTATCAATATTTGGATGATTTAGGACGAAGAGAATACGCTCTTGGCTTGAAAGCGGCCGGGGTGGAGCGGCGTACGCATTTGCAGAATGCGGTGGCGTATTTTGACGGCATGGAGGAGATCTTTCCCTCCGAAGGAAAAACGGCTGAAGCGCTTTATTTGCAGGGGGAAGCGTACTTTTTGCTGGAGGAATGGGAGCTTGCGGTGCGAGCTTATGACAAGGCGGGCTATTTCTATCCTGACTTTCCTCAGCGTCATGAGGCCGCCTATGCTGGCGTCAACGCTCTGAGCAAAGCAGTGGACGCCAATCAGGATGACTCTACGTTGCGAAGCCGCCGCGTGGATGCGCTGCTGCGGTTTGCGAAAACCTTCCCCCGGGACTCGCGAGCGACGGAGAGCCTGTTATTTGCGGCGAATGAACTCTACGCCATGGAGCAGTATGGCGCAGCGCTGGATGCCGCCACCCAGACTGCTTCCTTTACGGAAGATAAAGCGACCCGTAACGCAGCATGGACTATTGCCGGTCATTCCGCTTTTGCGTTGAGTCAATATCAGGACTCTGAGCACGCCTATCGTCAGGCGCTGTCGTTACGCTCCCGCAAAGCGCAGGATTATGACGTGCTGATGGAGAATTTCGCCGCCAGTATTTACAGCCAGGGCGAACAGGCGGAGGCGCGTGGAGAGGTGGCGGCGGCCTTTACTGAATATAAGCGAGTCATTGACGAAGCGCCGGAATCCCAGGTGCGCATCAGCGCTCAATATGACGCAGGCATGCGCGCAATCGATCTTGGGCGCTGGAAAGAAGCGATTGATCTGCTGAATGACTTCCGTAAGCGTTATCCCGATCACAAGCTGACAGCGGGCATTGGCGAGAAACTGGTCTACGCCTATCAACAACATCAGCGCCCAGAATCCGCTGCCGATGAGTTGCTGCGCATCGCTGCGGGTGAAAAAGACGCTGAACGTAAGCGCAAGGCGCTGTTGCAGGCGGCGGAATTGATGGCAAACGCCGGCCGGGAACAGCAAGCGGCCAATGTGTACCTGCAATATGCAAACGAATATCCGGCGCCGTTCGAGACCGCCATCCAGGTCAGGGGCGCGCTAATTGATTACTACGCCAAGAGCGCTCAGCCGCAACAAGCGGACCAATGGCGGGAGAAGTTGATTCATTTTGAAGAGAACGGCGGCGCAGATCGGACTCCTGCGAGTCGCTCTCTGGCGGCGGAGGCCAGCTGGACGCTGGCGCAGAAGGAAAAGGCGGCGTTTGACGACGTACGCCTGACCTTGCCGCTAAACAAGTCGTTGGCGGCCAAGCAAGCTGCGCTGAAGAAAGTCATGCAGCGGCTCAATCGCATCAATGGTTATGGCGTGAGCGAATACGCTACTGCGGCGACCTACATGATGGGGGAGGTCTATCGGCAATTGGCTAAAGACATCATTGAGTCCAATCGCCCTGGTAACCTGAGTGATCTGGAGCGGGAGCAATACGGTCTGCTGTTGGAGGAACAGGCGTTTCCCTTCGAAGAAAAAGCCATTGAGTTTCTTGAGCTCAATGCAAGCCGTACTCGCCAAGGGGTTTACGACGAGTGGGTCAAAAAAAGTTATCTGGCGTTGCGTGAAATTATGCCCGCCAGATATGACAAGCAGGAGGTAAAGGTGGATGTCGCGCAAACGTTGCAATGAACTTGGCGTCATAGGTCTGGCGTTAACGGCGGCCCTGTTGCTGGTTGGCTGCGCCGGTTCGCCGGCGCGCAAGAATGCTGCCGCTGATACCGCTCTGGCCGGAGAGCAAACTCAGATGAAGTACGATCAGGCGCTGACAGCTTTAAACAATAATCAGGTCGCCCTGGCGGAGAATTTATTCAAGCAAGTGATCGCTGATAAACCCAGCCTTAGCGCGCCTTATTTCAATCTGGGAGTCATCGCGGAAAAGCAGGGCGATCTGCCTTCCGCCAGGACATGGTACGCTCAGGCGCTGGATGTAAACCCCAAAGACGCCAGAGCTTTGAATCAGTTGGCAGTTTTAGCGCGGGAGGAGGGTGATTTTGAGAATGCCTTGGCGTTTTATGAAAGAGCGCTGAAGGCGGAGCCGAATGAGCCGGTTTATCATCGTAATATAGCTATACTTTACGACATGTATCTGGGTGATTACGTGCGGGCGCTGGAGCATTACCAGCGCTGCCAGGAACTTCGATCCGCTCCCGACGAGCAAGTGGCGATGTGGATCGCCGACCTTGAGCGGCGTATCCAATAGGCGGAGAAGGTATGAGATTTCAAATACTTGCCTTATGCCTCTGCGGTCTCTACAGTAACGCAGGTTTTGCGGCTGAGTTGATCGAGCTCGAAGGAACGGCGTTGAGGGGGGAGCAGGAGCAACCCAAAGTCTTGTACCTGGTTCCCTGGCGAACGCCGGATAGTCCGGCGATTGACGTTCCGGAGCCGGAAAAAGAATTGGACGGCGCGCTCAGACCGCTAGATAGACAGGCGTTTCGGCAAAGTCTGTACTATCGTAAAAACCTTAAGATAGGCGATTTAGACCAGCAATAACCTAGAAGTGATTAAGGAGTCAGCGCGATATGTTCGAGACTATCGTTCGCTTTTTTAAAGATGGCGGTATTTTTATGGTTCCAATCGGCATAGTGCTCGTTGTTGGGGTTGCTATCGCCATTGAGAGATATGTTTATCTCAGCATCGCCAAGTTGAGCAATCGCGCAGACTTTAATAAGTTGATCATGCTGATCGGGCGCAAAGATTATCTCAATGCGCTAAAACAGGCCAAACAATCCAAAACCGCGATGGCTTCTATTGTAGAAGCAGGCTTGTCTCGATTGCTGAGCCGTCAACCTCGCGATCAGATTGAATACGCCATGGAAGAAGGGCTGATGGAAGTCCTTCCTCGTGTTGAAAAGCGTACGCAATATCTGGCCACCCTTGCCAATATAGCCACTCTGTTGGGATTGTTGGGCACCATTATCGGCCTGATCGATGCCTTTACTGCGGTTGCCAATGCTGACCCGGCTGAGAAGGCTAATCTGCTGTCACAGAGTATTTCTCTGGCCATGAACACTACTGCTTTTGGCCTAATGACTGCTATTCCTTTACTGCTTGTGCATGCCATATTGCAAACTAAAACCAACGAAATTGTGGACAGTTTTGAGACGGCCGGCATCAAGATCATGAACCTGATTTCGGAAAAACCAGCCCAAGCCCCTGTAGCGAAAGCCACTCCAGAAAGAACATAGGACAGACCGATGCGTCGTAAACACCGTCGTCCGGAGGCTGTTGCTGACCTGGACATCACGGCGTTCATGAACCTCATGATCGTCCTGGTGCCGGTGCTGCTGATCAATCTGGTGTTCTCTCAAATCAGCGTTCTGAACCTGAACTTCCCTGAGTCCGCCGCCAACTCCGCCCAGGACAATAAAGACCAGATACAATTACAGGTCATGATCCTGGAGGAGCAGTTGGTTATTGCGGACAACAAGGGCGGGGTCATCATGCAGATCCCGAAGCTGGCGGAAGGCGAGCATGACTATAAGACGCTCGCATTGGCTATGCAGGATATCAAGGCCCGGGTCCCGGATAAAAAAGACATTACCCTCCTGCCTCAGGAAAGCACGTCCTATCAGACACTGGTGAGTGTGATGGATAAGGTGCGCTCCTACAAAGCCGTCGTGGCGGGCAGCGTCGTTAACGCGGAGTTGTTTCCGGATATCTCCATTGCCGATGCCCCCGAGATCATTCCAGCAGGAGGCGCGCAATGAAGCAGTCAGGCCGCGCCAAGCGCTATCAACGCCATTACCGTAGGATGCACAAAACAGCGTCGCTGAACTTGGTGTCACTGATGGACATTTTCACTATCCTGGTGTTCTTCCTGATGGTGAACTCATCTGACGTTCAAGTTCTGAAACAAAGTGGTTCTGTTCAGTTGCCTGTATCTATAGCAGATCAGCCCCCGACGGAGCAGTTAACTGTCACTGTGACCGATGATGATATTTTGGTTGGCGGGCGTGTAGTCAGCAAAGTCGCTGTTGCCGCCAATCAGGAACCACTGTTGATCAATGGCCTCAAGTTGGAGTTGGACTATCAGGTGTCTCGAGTCACCACGCCAGTTCCGCCTGAAGGTAGACCGATTACCATCATGGCGGACAAAGAGTTGCCCTATAAGCTGTTGAAGAAAATTATGTCCACCTGTGTTGAGGCAGGCTACAGCAGCATCTCTTTGGCGGTAAGACGTGCGGCGGATAAGGAGGCCTAGTATGGTGAAAACTAGCGTAGGCTTTCCTTTGCCGTGGGATGTTGACGTTAAGGAGCGTGATCGTTTTCACCTGATTTTGGCGTTCTCCATATTACTGTTATTGGTAGTTGCGGTGGTCATTTCTCTGGTGCAATTACCTGAGAAAACTCGCCAGGAACTGGAAGAACTGCCTCCCCAACTGGCGCGGGTAGTGATTGAAAAACGGGAAATGCCAAAGCCGGAGATCAAAAAGCCGGAACCGAAGCCGGAGAAAAAGGAAGAGAAGAAAGAAGAGCCCAAGCCGAAACCCGACCCAAAGCCAGAACCGAAACCGCAGCCCAAACCTGAACCAAAACCAGAGAGAAAGGTAACGCCGAAGGCGGAGCAACCCAAGCAGCAGACGGTGGATCAGGCGCGTGAAAAAGCGCAAAGCTCTGGTTTGCTGGCGCTTAGCGATCAGCTCTCTGACATGCGGGCCCTGGCGGACACTGCGGATGCGTCAGACCAACCGCTGTACACGGCGACGCCTATCAGCAAAAAGGCGTCGGATAAGCTGGTGAACAATGTTTCCACCTCCGGTAGTGGAGGCGTGGACGCCAACAAACTGGATAAGTCGACCCAGCAGGTTGCGCTGGCCTCGCGCAAGGTGACGGAAGTGCAGGAAAAGGCCCAGTCAGGCGGCGGCTCTTCCAGCAAGAAAACATCCGGCTCCGGTTCCAGCAATCAACGTAGTGCAACGCGCACGTTGGAAGAAATCAGGAAGGTGTTCGACAGCGCCAAGGGTGCATTGGCTTCCATTCATCAGCGGGCCCGTCGTCAGGACCCTACTTTGAAAGGAACTCTGGTGCCTGAGTTGATGGTGGAAGCGAATGGAAGTGTATCGCAATGCAAGATCGTGGAAAGTAATCTGAATAATCCTGACTTCGAGAAGAAGATATGCGCTCGTTTAAGGCTGCTGAACTTTGGCGCTAAATCCAACGCCAGCAAACAGGCGATCAGATATCCTATCGATTTGCTGTAAGCCTGAACAAACAAAAAGCGCCCAGAGAGGGCGCTTTTTTTATGGGGAAATATCAGCGGCGGATGCGATGAAGCCAGTCGCCTTTCGCTGGCGAATCAGGACTCGTCGCTGATGGAAATTGCGGGCAGCACTGGTCTTTCCAGAGAAATCTTCTCATCTGGAGCGATGACTTTCGCTTGACCTTCCACCACCAGCACGCCGTTTTGATTATGAATGGCGCAGTCCAGAACCACGCGCTTTTTAGTTAGCTTTTCCGCTACCGTGAGGGTAACCGTCAGGACGTCGTTTAATTTTACTGGACGCTTGAAACTCAGGTGCTGCTCCAGGTAAATGGTGCCGGGGCCAGGAATAACGGTGGCCAGGGCCGCCGAAATCAATGCGCCGGACCACATGCCGTGGCCGATTCTCTCCTTGAATACGGTGGACTGCGCGTACTCGGCGTCCAGGTGCACCGGATTGATATCACCGGATACGGCGGCGAACAGAACGATTTCCTGCTCTGTCAGTGTACGGGTATAAGTGGCGGAGTCGCCCACATGAAGTTCGTCGTAGGTAATGTTTTCTAGCGCGTCCATAGTGAACTGATAACTTGATTGGGTTGCTGACAACGCACGCCGGAGAGTGGCGACGCAGGGATTAACTTTCCTTTATATATTAGTGTAATCCAAATTCCTCTAACGCGTCTGTTACGGAGTGTGCGCGGTCACCCATGAGGACAGATCCTCCAGCACTTGCTGGCGATTGATCTCATTGAGCATTTCATGGCGTCCATCGGGGTAAAGCGTGCAGCTGAGGTCGCGTACGCCTGCCTCGCGTAAGTGGCGCTCCAGCTTTCTTACCCCTTTGCCGAACTCTCCGACAGGATCTTTATCGCCAGCAATCAGATAAATGGGCAGATTAGGGTTGATGCGGGAGAAGCTGGCCGGAGTGAAAATCTGACGCAAGCCGTCCAGTAATGCGATCCAGGTGGCGGTGGTGCAGATGAAGCCGCACCATGGGTCATTGATGTAACTGTCTACCTCGGCGGCATCGCGGGAGAGCCAGTCGAACTCCGTGCGATTGGGAGCGAAACGATGATTGAATGAGCCGAATGAAAGATGGTCCAGCAGACGGCTGGCGCTGCGCGCGCCCAAGCGTAGCTTTTCCGCCCTGGCGATGGCCGCCGCCGCAAGGTATTTCAATGGCGCGCCATAATTGCTGCCGGAAAGAATAACGCCGTGGAAGGGCGGGCGGTGTGCGATCAGGCACTGCAGGCTGATGAAAGATCCCATGCTGTGGGCGAAGAGAAAGTGGGGGACGTCTGGATGCCATTTTTTTATTTGATTCGCCATAAACAGCAGGTCTGCAGCGACTTTGTCCCAACCGTCGCGGTCCGCGTAATGGCCGGTCTGGCCGTTGGCGATAGAACGGCCATGGCCGCGGTGATCGTGAGCGACGACTGCATAGCCCTGGGCGCAGAAGTGCTCAGCCAGAATCCGGTAGCGACCGGCGTGTTCCGCCATGCCGTGGGAAATCTGAATAACGCCGCGTATGACGGGGGAGTCTGGTATCCATCTGTAGTACCCGATCTTATGGCCGTCCAGGCTGGTAAGGAAATCTTCCAGGTTGCGCATGATGTTTGTTATTTATTGGATTTTATTAGTGTTTTATACGCTGATTCGCAACAATTTAGCTATCGCCCGCATCAGCGTCAATGGTTATTGTCGCGGTATTCCCGCTCTGTATTGTCTCAGGGAATCTGAAGAAACTCCGATAATTAAGTAATACTTTTGTCTACATAAGCCAAAATAAAGCTGCTATTCTATCGCGCACTATAAAAACGAGCCCACTATACCGTTCCGGCCTGATGGGGTAATCACCCGACCGGGTGACTCTCCTGAAAATAGCGCCGCCCGATGACAGAAGTAAGAATGGGGTAGTGGTCGTCAGGGATTCGATGATTGGCTTATATATGATCGCGAGTAAGAGTTTCTAATATGGGGTGCGTCGGAGCCGCCAGGTGCGGAAGTCGATGTTGCGCTATGCAGTGGAATTCACTCATTTTAAGGGTTACGGCGCAGGTTCGAGCGCCGGGCGCGTAGGCGTCGAGTTAGCTGCGGCATTGCTCCGTCATCCTTGAAGCCGTCGCCTGAAGCGACGCGGTCATCTCTCAGCCAGTCCCGTTTTCTCAACAACTACAAATAAAAATCAGATTGCCTATTAACAGCGTTGGCCAGGAGATAGCGGTATGGATAATTTTTTCAAGGATAAATATCCCCCCGGAGTTCCATCCGAAGTTGAATTGGGGAAATACAAATCGGTTGTCGACATGTTTGAACAGGCGTGCAAACGATACGCGGATAAACCTGCGTTCACTGCCGTCGGCGCAACCATGACTTATGGCGAAATGGAGAAGTACACACGCGCATTCGCCGCCTACCTGCAGAATGAAACCAACCTGAAGCCCGGCGACCGCATCGCCATCCAAATGCCCAACCTGCTGCAATATCCGATCGCCGTTTTCGGCGCAATGCGGGCGGGGCTGATCGTGGTTAACACCAACCCGCTCTATACCCCGCGGGAAATGGAGCATCAGTTCAACGACTCCGGCGCCAAGGCGCTGGTGGTTCTGGCCAATATGGCTTCGCAGGCGCAGGAAGTGCTTCCGCATACCGGCGTGGAGCATGTCATTGTGGCTCAGATCCCAGACATGCACCCGCCAATCAAGCGCATGGTGATGAACGCGGCGATCAAGTACATCAAGAAGATGGTGCCGCCTTATAATATTCCCAACGCCGTACCGTTTACTAAAGTGATGTCTATGGGCGCGCGGTACACCTTCAAGCCTGTCGACGTTAACCCCGAAGATATCGCGGTGTTGCAGTACACCGGCGGCACGACTGGCGTCGCCAAAGGCGCCATGCTGACTCACCGCAACCTGGTTTCCAATGTGGCGCAATTGAAGCCGCTGCTGACGGTGCGCCTCGGTGAAGCTGTTGAAACAGTGATTGCGCCGCTGCCGCTGTATCATATTTATTCATTCACCATGAATTGCGGCGTCATGCTGGATACCGGCAACCATAGTATCTTGATCCCCAATCCGCGAGACTTTGACGGCTTTCTCAAGGAGCTGGGCAAATGGAAGTTTACGGCGTTCCTGGGGATCAACACGCTATTTGTGGCGCTTTGCAACAACGAAAAATTCCAGGATCTGGATTTTACGTCTCTGAAGGTGACCGCTGCCGGGGGCATGGCGTTGACCAGCGATACGGCGAAAATGTGGAAGAAAGTCACTGGTTGTGATGTGACGGAAGGCTACGGCATGACAGAAACGTCGCCAGTGGTTTCCATCAACCCCATGAACGCTATTCAAATTGGCACAATCGGTCTGCCGATTCCCAATACCATGGTGAAAATCATTGACGACGAAGGTAAGGATCTTACCGTCGGGGAGGTGGGCGAGCTGTGCGTAAAAGGGCCCCAGGTCATGAAAGGGTACTGGCAGCGTCCAGATGAGACCGCCAAGACCATGACTGAAGATGGCTGGCTGAAAACCGGCGATATCGCCATGGTGCAGAATGACGGCTACCTGCGCATCGTGGATCGTAAGAAAGATATGATCCTGGTGTCTGGTTTCAACGTCTATCCCAACGAAATTGAAGATGTGGTCACCAGTCATCCAGATGTGGTGGAGTGCGCGGCGATTGGCGTGCCTGACCTGAAAAGTGGCGAAGTGGTGAAAGTGTTCGTTGTGAAGAGCAATCCCAACCTGACTGAAAGCGCGCTGAAAGAGTTCTGTCGCGAACGTCTGACCGCTTATAAAGTGCCCAAAACCATTGAGTTTCGCGATGAGTTGCCGAAAACCAATGTCGGCAAGATTCTGCGTCGGGAACTGCGTGACGAGGAAATCAAAAAGCAGAAAGACAAAGCGGCGTAACACTGCGCAGCAAGTCTAAGGCTACTGAAAAGCGGGCGAAAGCCCGCTTTTTGTGTTATTAAAGGCGGGTTCTTTCAGTAGTAGCGCGTTGTAAATTGATTATGCAGAAAGCGGTCAGCCTGTTCGCCCTTGGTTTTCTGGCGTTTATTCTATGGATTATCCATCTGGCGGATACCGGGGGAGCGAGCATTTTCTTCGACTTCGTCCAATCCATTCCCTATGGCGATAAACTGGGGCACTTTTGCTTGTTTGGCGTCCTGACTCTGGCCGCTAACTTCGCCTTCAAAACTAAACACCTGAAACTGGGCCCGATTCCTCTCTATATCGGCTCACTCGGTGTGCTCATCTTCGCGTTGGGCGAAGAACTGACACAGGCGTTCTTTCCATCCCGCACGCTGGACATCGCTGATGTTATGGCGGATGTGGCGGGCATTGCGTTTTTTTCCTGGGTGACGCTATTGCTGTCCGCCAACAAGGCGGCTGAATCTTAATATTGTCTTGGACTTTGCGCCGGACTTATTAAATTCTCCATGGAGAGTTAAGAGAACAACTAGTGTCATTAATAAGATAATGGAACTTGATGTCGTAGATAGTCGCGACAGTGGTTATATTTCTGAGTGCAAATTACGAGTGTGACTGCCTGAATTTCAAGCTGTTGCGTGGTTACGCTATCCCATTTGCCGCTTAACTATTAACCCATTTCCCGCTAACATCCGCATCCTGAATTAGTATTGGTTAAAAAGTATATTACATGTCGAGTGAATCTCGTTTTGACCCGTCCCTGGTGTTGATCAAAGATCGTTTTAGATTGCAGAGGCAGTGGCGGGAAATCGCAAAGGGTTCTGTTGCGGAAAAGGACGTTGAAAAGTTCTGGCGCGCGACATTGCGTTCTATGGAAATTCGGGCGACGCGTCTGCAAGCGATGCCGCAGGTGCGGTATCCGGATAATCTGCCAGTCGTCGATAAGCTGGAAGAAATCAAAAAAGCCATTTCTGAAAATCAGGTGGTTATCATCGCCGGTGAGACCGGTTCGGGTAAAACCACTCAGTTGCCGAAAATCTGTCTGGATCTGGGACGCGGCGTCAATGGCCTGATTGGCCACACGCAGCCTCGTCGTCTGGCGGCGCGCTCCGTCGCCAACCGCATCGCTGAGGAGCTGGACTGCGAAGTTGGCAAGCAGGTGGGGTATCAGGTCCGTTTTACCGATCATACCGACGATAGCACGCTGGTGAAATTGATGACGGACGGAATACTGCTGGCGGAGACCCAGAATGACCGTTTCCTCAATCGTTACGATACGATCATTATCGATGAAGCCCATGAACGCTCGTTAAATATCGACTTCCTGATCGGGTATCTGAAAAACCTCCTGCCCAAACGGCCTGACCTTAAAGTTATCATCACCTCCGCCACGATTGACCTGGAACGCTTCTCTGAACACTTCAATGGAGCGCCCGTGGTGGAAGTGTCTGGCCGCACCTATCCGGTGGAGTTGCATTATCGCCCCTTGACCACCATGGACGACGAGGTGGATATTGGTCTGCAGGATGGCGTTGTGCACGTGATTCGGGAAATCGAACAGATGGAGCGCGAACAGCGCAAGCCGCCCGGAGACATCCTGATATTCATGGTCGGAGAGCGGGAGATTCGCGAAACCGCGCAGCGATTGCGTAAAGAAGAGTTTCGTAACACGGAAATCCTTCCCCTGTACGCCCGACTCAGTAACCAGGAGCAAAACCGTATCTTTCAGTCCCATGGCGGTCGTCGCATAGTGGTCTCCACCAACGTGGCGGAAACCTCCCTGACGGTGCCGGGCATTCGTTATGTGATTGACCCGGGGCAGGTGCGCATCAGTCGCTATTCCTACCGCTCCAAAGTGCAACGATTGCCGATAGAGGCGATTTCGCAGGCCAGCGCCGAACAGCGTAAAGGGCGCTGCGGTCGTGTGGCGGAGGGCGTGTGTTTCCGTCTGTACTCTGAAGAGGACTTTGTCGGTCGCGATCCTTTCACTGATCCGGAAATTCTGCGCACCAATCTGGCGTCGGTGATTCTGCAGATGCTCTCATTGCGTCTGGGCGATATCCAGAAGTTCCCTTTCATGCAGAAGCCGGACAAACGATATATCAATGACGGTTACAAGTTGCTGGAAGAGCTGGGCGCGGTAAGCGCCCAGCGGCAGATGACGGCGATAGGGCGGACCCTGGCGCGTTTCCCCATTGATCCCCGTCTGGCGCGGATGCTGGTGGCCGCTGCGGAAGGGCACTGCCTGAAAGAGATGCTGATTATTGTTTCCGCTCTGGCGGTGCAGGATCCAAGGGAACGTCCCATGGAGTTTCAACAGGCGGCGGATGAAAAGCACGCGCAATGGGCGGATGAGCAGTCAGACTTCGTCAGCCTGCTTAACCTGTGGAATGGTTATGAAGCACAGCGCCAGGAGTTGAGTGCGAATCAACTGCGCAACTACTGTAAGAAGAACTTCCTGTCGTTCCTGAGAATGCGCGAGTGGCGCGACACGCATCGCCAGCTTCTGTTGCTCTGCCATGAACAGGGCTATAAGGAAAACACGGAGCCTGCGGCCTATGACGAACTGCATCAGGCGTTGTTGGCGGGTCTGATCACCCAGATCGGTCAAAAAGACGAAAAAGGCGAATACGCCGGACCCCGTCAGCGCAAATTTGTGATCTTTCCGGGATCGAAAGTGCGGAAAAAGGCGCCGAACTGGATTATGTCGGCGGAAGTGGTGGAAACCAGCCGCCTGTTCGCCCGCACAGTCGCTCGTATGGAGCCCGGCTGGATTGAGAAAGTGGCGCCGCAACTGCTGAAGAGCAGTTATCTGGAGCCGCACTGGTCGAAGAAACGTGGCGAGGCGCTGGCGTTTCAGCAGGTCTCTTTGTATGGCCTGATTGTCGTGCCGCGTCGTCAAGTGAGCTACGGGCGCATTGATCCGCTGTTCAGTCGCGAGGCGTTGATCAGAGAAGGGCTCATTGAAGGCGAGATCAACAGCCGTCTGCCGTTTATTCTGCACAATGCGGAATGCCGGGAGGAAGTGGAGCAGATAGAAGCCAAAGCCCGCCGCCGCGACCTGTTGGTCGATGACGAAGTGTTGTTCCAGTTCTACGATGAGCAACTGCCTGCGGAAATCACCACTGTCAAGGCGTTGGAACATTGGTACAAGCGCCTGCCGGACGGAGACAAAAAGGCGTTGTTGTTGTCTCCTGAAGCATTGCTGCGAGTGCTGCCGGAAGTGAAGTTGGAAGAGCAGTTTCCGGATGCATTGCTTTGGAATGGACAGCAGTTCCAGCTGAGCTACAAGTTTGAGCCGGGCGCGAAAGACGATGGCGTGACGGTGCGCATGCCCGCTGCAGCGATGGCGCAAGCGCCGGTAGGGCTCTTGGATTGGCTGGCCCCGGGAATGCGCAAAGAGAAGTGCGAGGCGTTGATTCGTTCACTGCCGAAAGCGATCCGGAAAAACTTTGTGCCAGTGCCTGATTTCGCCAAGGCGGCCAGTGACGCTATGGTCCCGGATAACCATCCCATGTCACTGGCGTTGGGAGAGCAACTGCGCAAAATGACCGGTATGCAGGTCGCCCCTGAGCAATGGGATGAATCCCTGCTGCCGCCTCATTTGCGTATGAATATCCAGGTAGTGGACAGCCAGG
Source organism: Hahella sp. HNIBRBA332 (assembly GCF_030719035.1). Lineage (NCBI taxonomy): Bacteria > Pseudomonadati > Pseudomonadota > Gammaproteobacteria > Oceanospirillales > Hahellaceae > Hahella > Hahella aquimaris. Next base: position 3,048,905 of record NZ_CP132203.1, on the reverse strand, counting down.
GCGGGGTGATTGATCAGGGGCGAGATTACCATGAGCTGGTTAAAAGGCTTGAGGGGCGCCTGGAAAAGTTGGCGCAGGAATCTGGAACCTTGTTCAAGGAGCAGGCAGGCCTGACCGAGTGGAACTTCGGCGTCCTGCAAGAGAAAGTCGCCGTCAGTCAGGCGGGCGCCAGTCTGTTTCTGTACCCTTATTTGCAGGATCAGGGAGCGTCCGTGGCGTTAAAGTCAGCGTTCGACGCGGGGTTCGCGCAGGCGCAACACCGTCTCGGCATGGCGCGGCTGATCATGCTGAGGCTGGCGGATACGGTGAAGTATCTGAAGAAGAATTTGCCCAAGTTAAAAGAGATTGGGCTGTACTACGCGCCAACCGGGAAACTGGACGGTTTGGTGGACGAACTTGCTCTGACCGCTTGCATTGAAGTCTTCCTGAAAGATAAACCTGCGATCGCCAACGCGGATGAGTTCGCCCGGCGGGTGCAGCAGTATAAGGCGGATTTGATTCCCAAAGCGGAAGAGCTTGCGTTGTTGCTGCATGAAATTTTGCAGGCCTATCACCGCATTACCAAAGCCCTGGGTAAAAATACGGTTTTGGCGCTGGCGATGTTCCTGGGGGACGTAAAACGGCAGCTGCAGCACCTGGTCTACCCCGGGTTTCTCACGGAAGCGCCGCTTGAGTGGTTGCAGCAGTATCCGCGCTACCTTGCCGCAATTGAAGAACGCTTGGACAAGATGCCACGGCAGATCACCCAGGAACGCCAGTTCCAACTGATGTTCGAGACGCTTTGGTCGCAATACAACGCGAGAAAAGAGAAGCATCAACGGGAGGGCTATGTGGATGAAGAGCTCGCCAATTTCCGCTGGATGCTGGAAGAGTTTCGGGTTTCCTATTTTGCGCAGAAGCTTGGCACACTTATGAGCGTGTCGGAGAAGAAGCTACAGAAGCAATGGGAAAAAGTCCGAATTTAATTCCGCTTCTTAACATAACGCTCACTTTCTTGTGAGCGCCCTGGGGCAAATTGATCCAGCCCCTGCGCCGTTATGTGCTAAGATTTCTCGTCAATACGCGAGTGCAATAACTAATTAAACAAGTAGAGGCTTAATCGTGAGTTCTGTAGTCATTAGCGGCACGGGCCTGTTTACCCCGGCTTACAGCATTTCCAATGAGGAGCTGGTGGCTTCGTTTAACGCCTATGTGCAACGTTTTAACGAAGAGAACAAAGAGAAAATCGAGTCAGGGGAAGTTGACGCGCTACAAGAGTCCTCGGCTGACTTCATTGTCAAAGCATCCGGCATTAAAAGTCGCTACGTTCTGGACAAAGAGGGCGTACTGGACGTGGATCGCATGCATCCCTATATCCCTGAGCGCAGCAATGAAGAGCCGAGCGTACAGTGTGAAATGGCGGTCGATGCGGCGAGAAAAGCCATGGCTGAAGCGGGCAAGTCCCCAGAAGACATTGATGCGGTCATTGTGGCCTGTTCAAACCTGCAACGGGCTTATCCTGCGGTGGCGGTGGAAGTGCAGAGCGCCCTGGGCATTGACGGCTTCGCCTACGACATGAATGTCGCCTGCTCTTCCGCCACCTTCGGCATTCAGGCCGCGGTTAACGCGATTGAATCCGGTTCGGCGCGCGCCGTATTGGTGGTGAATCCGGAAATATGTTCCAGTCACCTGAATTTCAGGGATCGCGACAGCCACTTTATCTTTGGCGACGCCTGCACGGCGATTATTCTGGAGAAGGCGGACGCCGCGACCAGTCAGCACCAGTTTACGGTTATCGGAACCAAACTTAAAACGCTGTTCTCCAACAATATTCGCAACAACTTCGGCTTCTTGAACCGTTGCGATGAGTCCGGGATTGGCAAACCAGATAAGCTCTTCGTGCAGAATGGACGCAAAGTGTTCAAAGAAGTGGTGCCAATGGTCTCCGAGATGATTGTGGAGCATTTGGGCAGTAACGATATCGACGCCTCCAGGCTCAATCGCATGTGGCTGCATCAGGCCAACTTGAGCATGAACCAACTGATTTCAAAGAAAGTGTTGGGACGGGAAGCAACAGCCGAGGAAGCGCCGACCATTTTGGACACCTACGCCAACACCAGCTCGGCCGGTTCTATCATCGCGTTCCACCTGAATAAACAGGATCTGAACAGCGGCGCATTGGGCGTGATTTGTTCCTTCGGCGCGGGTTATTCCGCTGGCAGTATTATTGTCCGCAAGGTTTGATTCAGTCTCGAATCTAGCTCTCTTTTGTTATGCCGTGGCGTTTTTGCGTCGCGGCTTTTTCATTTCTGGGCCTGACTCCCCCTTTCTTGGGGGCGCGCCAGCGGAACCCGTTTCATTGAACTGTAACTATTCAAAGCTGTCGTATTGATACAGGGTGACGGACGGGAATTGAGTTATTTTGCGCCAAAAGAGGTCGTGAATCATAAGTTCTGGGCTACAGAGGAATACCTACTTTGAAGGGGATACTTTGTCAGGTAGACTGCTTGGCCGTTGCAAAAATGTGCGTTAGCCCGCATATTAATCAGGCCTTTGAGCCAATTCGCCGCCATTTCCAATAAAAATAAGCGCCCGCGGCCAGTTCAGCATTCCGCGTAGTGACAACGATGAGAGGTCGCTGCAAGAAGACGGAGGCTTTGAAAGTCTTGAATACCGCCGAAGTTAAGCCAGACTGAAGAATACAGAGAGCCTCCAAGGCGCTTAAGTGGGATTTATGGATACGAGTAAACCGCAGCACACAAGGCGTTTGTCCGCCGTTTTGTTATTGTCAATGGCCGCACCCGCTGGGGCGATGGCGTCTCACCCGCAGGATCCGTGGGAATCTTACAATAGGAAGGTTTTCGCCTTTAACGAATTTCTGGACGACTATTTTCTGCGCCCTGTCGCTAAAGGCTATCGGGCGGTGACGCCTGAAGTCGTCGATCGCTCAATTACTAACTTTTTCGGCAATCTTGGCGATGTCGTTACGCTGGCCAACAATATTCTGCAGTTGAAGCCAAGAGAAACTGCAGCAACCGCTAGCCGCATCATGTTCAATAGCACCTGGGGAGTCGGCGGTCTGTTTGATGTGGCCACGGCGTTTGATATTTCCGTCGACAAAGAAGACTTTGGCCAGACGCTTAGCTACTGGGGTGTGCCTCAGGGAAACTATCTGATGCTGCCGTTCCTGGGTCCGGGCACTATCACCGATACTATTGGCCGCATTCCTGACAGTTATGCCGATCCGGTGGGGTATCTGTTTCCCGAGCCGGAAAGGTATTTCGCCAGCGCAACCCGCATCGTCGACAAACGCGCCGATATTATTCCGGCGGAGAATCTGATTCAGGGCGATCGTTATACCTTCGTCAGAAACGCTTATCTGCAGCAGCGTGAATTCCTGATCAATGACGGTAAAGTCGAAGATCCCTTTACCTCCGACGACTTCGACGAGGATTATTGATCCTGTCGGGCGGGAGCCAGTCTCTCGCCGCCTCCTTCTCATCCTCATCCTTTTTCTCGCCACGTCTCTTTCCGTCCTTCACTCGTATAGCTACTTGCGGCCCTCCCTGTCCGATAAGCTATATTTAGTCTAAGGATTTAATAGCTGGGTGGGACTGATGTCGAGATACATGAACACGAAACTTCACAGGTACCGTAAGGCGATGGCTGAAGCCAGAGACTACGCTACTTGGCGTGACGCCGCGCTGGAGCTGGACTATCTGGAAGGGCATGTGGAGTGGAAGGAGTCATTCGCCAGCGATTTATACAATTATGAGCTGATTTATGACCGCCTGATGGAGCTTCGCAACGCGATGCAGGGGCGGGATCATTCCAAGCTGATTCGCAGTTTGCGCGAAGGGTTGCACCATGACCTCGGCAATATGGGGAATGCTTTGTTGTATCAGCACAGTTATATCGGCACCAAGCACCTGATTGAGGAGTACGTCAATCAAGTCTGCGACGCGCTCAATTATGTCTGTGACAATGATATTCCCGAGCTGCCGCCACGGCAGAAGCTGGAGTTTTTCAAAGATACGTCAATCAGTTTCGGCCGGCCTTCGTTACTGTTGAGCGGAGGGGCGACATTGGGCCTGTTTCATCTTGGCGTGATCAAGGCGCTTTGGGAGCGCGGCCTGTTGCCCCAGGTGATTGCCGGTTCCAGCGTGGGCTCCGTGATTGCGGCCATGCTGGGGACTCATACTGATGCGGAAATCCCGGAAATGCTGGAGCCTCATCGCCACAATCTGAAGGCCTGGCGTTGGATGGGAATGTTCAACGGGTTGCGGGGGCGTGGGTTTATGGATGTCCGCCAGTTGGAGAAATGTCTGCGTTCGAATATTGGCGAGTATTCCTTTTTAGAGGCCTATCAGCGTACTGGCCGCAGCATCAATATCTCTGTATCGCCCGTGCATCATCACCAAAAAGAGCGCTTGCTTAGCGGTTACACCTCACCTTATCTCCTGGTATGGAGCGCAGCGCTGGCGTCATCAGCGGTGCCCGCCGTGTTTCCGCCTGTGCGTTTGATGCGTAAGGATGAGAATGGCGGCATTGTTCCTTACATGCCGAAATTGCGTTGGGTGGATGGCTCCGTGGTGAGCGACTTGCCCATAGAGCGACTCAAGCATTTGTATGACATTAATTTTTCCATAGTGAGCCAGACCAATCCGCATATCGTTCCATTTATGAATGCGAAGAAGCGGGATCAGAAAATCAGTCTGACGTCGCTGCCGTTGCGGGTGATCAAGGCGGAAATGCAATTTCACGGGATGGGCGCCTTCGATTATCTGCGGAAACAGGCCGAGCCGGAGTTATTGCGGCAACTGTGCGGTCAGGCCTATACGATTCTGGCCCAGCGTTACTACGGCGATGTCACCGTCGCGCCCCGTTATAGCTTCTGGCACTTTCGCCGGATGCTCTGCAATCCCTCGCCGGATGTGGTGGAGCGCCTGGCGTTGGAGGGGGAGCGCGCCACCTGGCCGAAAATATCCATGATCCGTACACACTCCAAGATCAGTCTGACTCTGGAGAAGGGAATCAAACGACTGAAAAACAGACTGCAGGGACGCAAGGCGGAATTGCGGGTGGTGAACGTTACCAAATAGACATAATGGAGCGCAGCCGCGACGCTGACGGGGAATTTGTATGATTCATGGACGAATCCCTGAAATTTGCAGTTTCTATAATTTAACTCCGTCGTCCGGCGCGTTACACTAGCGCGTTGACAGTAACTAGGCCCGCGCCAACAGGCGCAATTTTGGATTCCATGTACGAAGCGTTTTTCGGTTTAAAAGAAAGCCCATTTTCCATCGCGCCTGATCCCCGTTATCTCTACATGAGCGAACGCCACAGAGAAGCTTTGGCGCATTTGTTGTACGGCATTGAAAGGGAAGGGGGCTTCGTGCTGCTGACCGGTGAAGTAGGCACCGGTAAGACGACCACCTGTCGCTGTTTTCTGCAGCGGGTGCCGAAAAACACGGACATTGCTTTCATCCTTTATCCGAAACTCACCGCAAGAGAGCTGCTGGCCACGATCTGCGATGAGTTGCACATCGCTTATCCCGCTCAATGCTCCATCAAGATCCTGATAGACGTTATTCACAAGCACTTATTGAAAGCGCACGCCGCCGGCAAACATACCGCCCTGGTGATAGATGAAGCGCAAAATCTGTCTTCGGATGTACTGGAACAATTGCGTCTGCTCACCAATCTGGAAACAGAAAAAAAGAAACTGTTGCAGATTATTTTGCTGGGGCAGCCGGAACTGAAGGAGCTTCTGCAACGGCCGGAATTACGTCAGTTAGTGCAGCGCATCACGGCGCGTTATCACCTGGACGCTCTCTCTCCCGTGGATGTGCGCGCCTATATCGGCTACCGCCTTTCCGTCGCAGGCTGTCGCAAAGAATTGTTCAGTAATGCGGCGATCAATAAGGTTTATAAGCTCAGTCGCGGCATACCTCGCATCATCAACCTGATCTGTGACCGGGCGCTGTTAGGCGCTTATTCGGAAAACAGTCAGGTCGTGACCCCCGCGCTGGTTAAGATGGCGGGCAAAGAGATTGGCCTTAACGCCAAGCGCACCACCATGAAATGGTTGGACAACTGGATCGTCAAAGGCTTCGCGGCTGGGGCGTTGGCGGGAGGTCTGACCCTGGTGTTGGGGTTGTCGCTCAACCAAGATCGCCGCCAACCGGAAAAGACCATCGGCGCTGTTGCGCAGGCGTCCGCCTTATCGGAGGCGGGCGAGGGGGAAGGTCAGATTCAGCGGGATGAGGGGATGCTCAAAGACGCCGCGTTGCCAACTGAAGAGCAAGGGGCGGCGAAAGAAGCCGCCGCCAGCGGCGCGACTGCAGCCGCACAACCCGCCGCCTGGGTGTCGCCTGTGGCGACCTCGGCTTCCAAGGTATTGGGCGTCTATAGACCCAAGGGCGACAATACGCGTAAAGCCTATCAGTCGGTGATGCATATCTGGGGACTGGCCGACAATGCCGGCTCCCGCGGTTTGGTGTGTGAATTCGTAGAGACTCGCGGGCTGCGCTGTCTGCATCGTCAAGGCAACTGGCGCAGCCTTCTGCAGCTTAATCGTCCAGCCGTGTTGAAATTGATGAATAATACCGGCGAAACCTTCAGCGCTGCGCTAATCTCCGTATCGGCGGATCAGTCGGCGGTGATTGAGCTGGATGGCGAACGTCATACTATTCCTCTGGCGGAGCTGGATGGGCATTGGCAGGGCGATTACAGCATTTTGTGGAAAGTGCCCCCCTATGCGTCCATGGTGATTCAGCCAGGAGAAGTGCAGGATGAAAATGAGTGGATTGACGGCAAGATCAAAATGGTGAACGAGGTTTGGCTGTCTCAAGGCGAAAAGCCTTCACTGGAGCCGCTGCCCGACACCTCATGGAAAGACCGGGTGCGTTGGTTTCAGCAGGAGGTCGGGATATTGCCGGACGGCATTCCCGGCGCCATCACCCTGATCATGTTAAACAGCTGGACTGACAGCACAGCGCCTCTGCTTATTCCGATCAAGCGCTCATAGGAAAACGACATGTCCTATATACTTGAAGCTCTGAGACGTTCCGAATCAGAAAGATATCAGGAAAAGCTGCCTGATGTGGTGCAAGGCGGCGCATTCATGATGCCCCGTAAAGAGAAGCGTGCGCCCTGGGCGTTGATTCTCATTTTGTTGCTGAGCCTCAACGCCATCGCCCTGGCGATTTTCTTTTTTATGAATCGCCCCTTTGAAAAACAAACGCCTCAGGAGGCAGTCGTCACTGACGCAGATCCCGCTCAGCCTACTAAACCGCCCGCTACGACCCCAGCGACGCCGACGCAACCTCAGTCTGCGCAGCCAGTGGCAGGAAACGCGCCAACTCAGGCGGTTCCCGTACAACCGATGAGCGCGAATAACTCGGACTTTATGGTTGATAAGGTGCCTCTGGATACCGCCTCGAACACGGATATCTATGTGGACCTCGGCGGCGAGGAAGAGGAGACGATCAATACGGATGGCGGCATGCTCATCGCGCCCTCCAATGGCTCAACACGCAGAACGATGATCATCCCTGGCTCCGGCGCGGCGGAAGCGACGCAGAACGTGGAAGATCAGTATCCAAATATTTCTGAGCTTAGCGCGGCATTTCAGCAGCAGATTCCAGCGATGGAATTCAATAGTCATATCTACAGCGCCAGTCCGGATGACCGTAGAATCATGATCAACAATAACTATCTTCGGGAAGGACAACGTTTCTCCGGCCTGAAGGTGTATCAGATTACCGAGAACGGCGTGGTGTTGGATAAAGGCGGGCAGCTATTCTGGATTCCCGTTATCCGTAACTGGGCTCCCGAAAGTTAGGCGAGCATGGTTAGTGAAGGTATAAAGGAGCAGATTCAGTCCGCCTATCGAAAGTATATCGCCGCCCGTAACATCAAGCCTCGCTCCGGGCAGCGGCATATGATCGCTGAGATAGCGCGTTATCTGTCCTCCATCGAACTGGACGGCGAGTTTCGCCGTAGCAACGACGCCACCACATGTGTTGTGGAGGCGGGAACCGGCACAGGGAAGACCCTGGCCTATTTAATGGCGTCCATTCCATTCGCAGCGGCGTTGCGTAAAAAAATCGTCATTTCCACCGCCACAGTGACCCTGCAGCAGCAAGTCGTGCAGCGTGAATTGCCGTTGCTGGCGCAACATACCGACCTTGAATTCAAGGTGGCGCTGGCGAAGGGACGCGGCCGTTATATCTGTTTGCATAAACTTGACTCGTATTTGGCCGGCCAAGAGCAGGGCATCCTGTTGCTTGACGGGCCGCAGGAAAGCGGCGGGGCGGACGTGGACGCGGAAGCCTACCAGCGCTTTATGAACTGGATGGTGGACAAAGGGTGGAGCGGAGACTGGGACAGCGCCCCGGAGCCAATCGAAGAGACGATCTGGTCAACGGTGACCACGGATCACCGCCAGTGTCTGAACAAGCGTTGCTCGTTCTTCACCCAGTGCGCCTATTACAAGGCGAAGATGGAGTCCGAAAAGGCGGAGATTATCGTCGCGAACCATGATTTGGTGTTTGCGGATTTGGCGTTAGGCGGCGGTTTTGTTTTGCCGCCGCCGGAAGAAACCATCTATATCTTTGATGAAGCCCACCACATGGCGGATAAGGCGCTGAATCATTTCGCCTTCAGCGCTGGTCTGAAATCCTCGCAGAAAATGCTGCGTGGATTGAGTCGCGCTCTGGTGGAAGGACAAAGTGTTTTCGCCTACGACGAGCAGATCACCAACCGGGTCAGCCCAATGGCGGCGTTGTCCCAGGAAATGCACCACCATCTCGACGCCGTCGCCCGTTTTCTGAATGAAACCATTGAGTGGGAAGAAAACGACGAGCGCGCCACTTTTCAATACCGTTATCCCATGGGCGTGATTCCTGAAGAATTGCGCAAGCTATCAGCGGCGATGGCGGATAAGGTCGGCGAGATGACCAAGGAGCTGGATGCGGTGCTCAAGCGTCTGCGGGATCTTGCGGAGAAAGAACAGCCGGGCGGCGCGCAGCGACAAGCTTATGACCAGGCGGTGATGTCGCTGTCTGTGTATCAGTCGCAAGTGGAGAATCTGGAAGACGTGTGGAGAATCATGGGCGAGGAAGTCCAGGAGGGCCATACGCCAACCGCCCGCTGGCTGACGACTTGGGCTAAAGAAACGGATAGCGATGTGGTCGTGCATGTCAGCCCTACCAATGCGGCGCATCTGTTGCGTAAGCGGCTGTGGTCGCGAGCGTTTGGATGTGTGCTGACCTCCGCCACGCTGAGTGTGGCGGGACGTTTTGATCGACTGGCGGGACAAGTGGGCCTTCCCGACGGCAGTATTTTTGCAATTCACCACAGTCCGTTTGACTTCAACAACAACTGCACTCTTGAGCTTTGCGATCTTGGCCGCGACCCGCAGGATTCCGAAAGCTATCTGGAAATGCTGAGCCAGGCGCTGCTGCGCATCATCGATGATAAGCAGGCTACATTGGTGCTGTTCAGCGCGCGCAAACATATGCAGTTCGCCGCCCGCGCCTTGGCGGACACTAAACTGGGGAGCCTGATCATAACTCAGGACTCAGGCAACAAAGGCCAGTTGATAGATAATCACCGCTCGCGGGTGGATGAAAATAAGGGCAGCGTACTGTTTGGTCTGGCCAGTTTCGCTGAGGGGCTGGACCTGCCTGGAGACTATCTCAAGCATGTCATTATTGCGAAGCTGCCTTTCGCCGTACCGGATGACCCGGTGGAGGCGACCTACGCGGAGTGGCTGAAATCCAAGGGCGGCAATCCGTTCAACCAGGTGGTGCTGCCTGACGCGATCACACGTTTGCTACAGGCATGCGGACGCTTACTGCGCAGCGAGAGGGACAGCGGTAAGATCTCGATTATGGACCGTCGTCTGTGGACGCGCTCATACGGGCGCATCATTCTCAACGCATTGCCGCCTTACAAGGTGGTCTCGGCGGATATTCGTCAGTCCACTCCCAGCGAGTCATAGCAGCCCAGGCAGCATGTAACACCAGCAGATTGCGCTGTGTGGTTTATGAGTAAGGGCAGAGCGCGTCAGAAAAAGGGGCGGCGATTTCGAAGCTGGTTAGCTTGGCGTCGCCGCTAGCGCAAAACAGGAGAAGTAACTTCCTGCGCTCTTAAGGAGACAAAAAAAGCAGGGACAAGCCCTGCAAGAGAATTCGAAATGAAAGGCTTTGTCGAATTCGATTCATGGGGCTAGCGTAAAAAAAGAGGGGGCGTAGCCGCATCGTCCATAGGGCGTAAAAAGGGGGGAATGGATCACAACAGGCCCAGATGACGGGCCCGGGCCAATGCTTCCGTACGGCTCGCCGCGCCGATTTTGCCGTAGATATTGCGAATGTGCGCCTTAACCGTAGCGGGCGCCAGGAATAAGCGGTCCGCGATCTTTTTATTGGGAAGCCCTTCATAAATCAGCGTCAGCACCTCCATTTCCCGCTTGCTTAATTCTTCCAATAAGCCTTCTGTCTGGGACTGTGGCTCTTCTTCCCGTGTTGGCGTAGCTTCCTGGGGAGATGAGGCTACTTGCAGCTTTTCCAGGTAATCCTGACTCGTACTGGCGATATCCAGGTTGGCGTACAGCGGTCTTAGATAGGCGTCGTCCGCCAGGAACATGGCGACGAAATCGTTGCTTTCGCCCAGCGTCAACGCCTCACTTATCAGCCGCTGAGCGGCTTCTGGCTGATATTGTCCCGCCATGGCGACGGCGTGCAGCAGTTTGGCCTGCGCCTGATAACGGGAAGAGCCGTGGTTTTCAGCGAGGGCTAGTATCTCTTCAGCGGTTTCCTGCAAACTGCCCCATTGCTGTTTGCGTAGAAAGTAACGCGCTTGTGCTGACAGGTTTTCCAATCCCTCGAAAGGAGAAGACTCTGTGGGGGCTTTGTCCAGAATAAGGGTGCACTCCGACTCAGCATTGGCCATGTCGCCTTTATCCAACAGACAGTGCAGCTTACCGGCCAAAACCGGCGGGGCGAACGCGGCCAACTCACGCTGGTTATACTCCAATTGCTCGCGAGCCTGCTCGTAGTGACGCAGCGCTTGCGGGTAATCGCCGCAATGACGGTTAAATTCAGCCCAGGTGTAATAGGTGATGAGTTTCTGTTGCGGCTCGGCGTTATCCACGAATGACAACATCGGTTTGAGAAAGCGCTCGGCATGTTCCTGATTGCCCAGGGCGCAATGAATCAGCACCAACGAGCTGTTCAACCAGCACGAGACAATGTTGGGCTCAGGGCCGTCCTTATGATAACTCTGCACCCAGAGTTCCGTTTGCCGGAACAAATTGATCGCATGCAGAAACTCACCCTTGATTTGCATGATCCATAGCAGCAGCCCCAGGCTGGAAAGCACCGTGGAGAAACGTTGCTCCAGTTTGCCCAGCGTCACGGCTTCCTTCAGCGCCGCGATGGCGTCATCCAGCCGCCCCAGGTCATAGTAGTCGTTGCCGAGGCCAAAGTAGGCCAGGGATTTGATCGGGGCGTTGATCTGCTGGAGATCCTGTAAGACAGATTGCGTCAGTGCGCTGGCAGTCTGGATGTCCTTGCGACTCCGCGCGGCGTACGCTTCCAGCAGGCGCAACTCATGGCGCACCGTATCATCCTGCTCAGGCAGCAAAGGATGCTTCTTCACGGCTTCCACCAGATCGGGAATGGCGGCGAACTGGTTGTCGTAAAGCAGGCACCATATTTTCAACAGCTGCAAACGCAGCGACTGGCTAAGTAGTTCTTGCGGGGCGTCGTCAAGCCATTCAATGATGTAGAGGTGGTATCCCTGCCGCACCAGTTGGTTGCCGATGCTCTCCAGGGTGGACTGCAACAGGTCCCAGGCTTGAATGTGCATGATCAATTGCACGGATTCCAAATAGAGTCGGCGCTCCAGGCAGGCTCGCACGACGTTGCGGCAGTGCTGTAAATGAACTTCGGGCTGGCGCTGTCTCAAGTAGTGCAAGGCGCCATCGCGGAACAGCTCATGGAAACGAAACCATTGGCCGGCGTCATCCAGGGGAATCAGAAACAGATTGCGCGCTTCCAGCTCCTGCAATATTTGGTGGCTGTCCTGAGTGCTTCGGACCTGGTCGCATAGCGGTGCGTCAAAGCGGGGGGCTCCCGCCATTTCCAGAATGAATTCACGCAGGCGGGACGGTAGATCGTCCAATACCTCCTGGGCGACGTAGTCGTCGATTTCTCTCTTCGCCTGGGCCAACGCTTGCTCAAATTTCTCGTTAGATAAGGCTCCGTCCGCCCGTTTCAAATCCGCTTGCGACAACAGCTGCAACGCCGCCGCCCAGCCGCCGGTGGAGCCAACAACGCGAGCCGCGGCCTCCGGGCTGACTTTGACGTCCAATGCAAGCGCGAATAAGTCTGCAACCTCTTGCGAGTCGAACACCAGGTCTGCGGAATAGAGCAATTTGGCGTAGCGTTTCACCTTCCAGCGAGCGAGAGGGAATGGCGGCTCGTTGCGGGACGTGATGAGCAAAGTGAAGTTGGCCGGCGCGAAGTCCACCAAATAGGTCAAGCCGTCGAAGATGTCCTTGTTGGCGATGTGATGCAGGTCGTCGAGAACCAGCACAAAGTGGCGATCCTGATGCTGGTGTAGCTGGTTGATTAACGCCGTCACCAGCACTCTGGCGTTGGTGTGCGCCGTATCCTGCAGCTGCGTGCGCAGCTCCCCGATACCCTCCAAACCGTTACGACGCAATCCTTCTACGACATAGCTCCAGAACGTAGAGGCTGAATTGTCCGCGGGATCGAGTGAGATCCAACTGGTAAGCGCATGATGAGACTGCGTCCATTGCCGCGCCAGCGTGGATTTCCCAAAGCCGGCGGGCGCAACGAGGCCAATAAAGCGGGCGCTGCCGGGCGCGTCGATGCGGCCAAGCAGACGCTGGCGTGTTAACAGGCTGTCGTCGAGGCGAAGCGGGAAAAGTTTGGTTTCGAGAACGATCATGCGCAGAGTGCAGTCAGTATGGCTAAAAGCGGGTTTCAGTCTTTATGGAAACTGAAAACTTGTCAACTGAACTCAATTAAATCAATGAAATATGCGCTTTAGACCCCGTTAGGCTCTTTCAGTTAATGGGGGAGGGGAAGCAAGGGCGTTAAGCGTCCGCGCCAAACTCAGAAAAACGCGTATTTGACGCCGATGATCAATAACATGCTCGCCAGAGCCGGCCGCAGCACGGCCGAAGGCATCCGCTTGGCCAGGGCGGTCCCGAAATGGATCGCAGGTAGAGAGCCGATCAACAGACTGCCGAGCAGGTAGTAGTCTATGTTCCCCAACTGCATGTGTCCGAGGCCTGCAATGAAGGTCAGAGGGACGGCGTGAGCGAGATCTGTTCCGACGACGCGGGACGAAGACAAAGCGGGATAAAGCAGCATGAGCAGGGCTGTGCCGATAGCGCCAGCGCCGACAGAGGACAATGTCACAAACACGCCCAAGATGACGCCCATAAATACGGTAACTCCGGCGCGGCGCTCGTCGCTCATAACTGTCGCCCCGGAGCTGGCGCGCAGCAACCGGTCTTTAAATAGAAGCACGGCGGCGGTGACGATCAGCATCAATCCCAGGCTGGTGGTCAACAGGTGTTTATAGGCTTCTGGGTGAGGGAAGTAGTGCGCGAGAATCTGGGTAGTGATAATCGAAGCGGGAATACTGCCAGCGCCCAGGGTGGCGGCAAGCTTCCAGTTCACCGTGCCGCTGCGGGCGTGGGTGACGACGCCGCCGGACTTGGTGATAGCGGCGTAGAGCAGGTCGGTGCCAATCGCCGTATGCGCGGGAAAGCCGAACAGAATCAGTAATGGCGTCATCAACGAGCCGCCGCCAACGCCTGTCAAACCGACCAGGAAGCCGACGCCAGCCCCGGCGACAATATATAAAAGAATTTCCATAAAGATGGTCTAAACTAACAAATGCGTAATAAGCCAAGAATTGTTTGGCCAATCTAGCTAGATTTATCTATTCTTAAAAAGAATATTTATTTATATTTTTATCTCCAATTATAATAACGCCGGGCTGCAAGGAGACAATTCAATGAAACTGCAACAGCTGAGATACATATGGGAAGTCGCCCATCATGATCTCAACGTGTCCGCCACTGCTCAGAGTCTTTACACCTCACAACCCGGCATCAGTAAACAAATCCGTCTGCTGGAGGATGAACTGGGCGTAGAGATTTTCTCTCGCAGCGGCAAGCACCTGACCAGGGTGACGCCGGCGGGAGAGACCATCATCAAAGTCGCCGGTGAGATTCTGCGTAAGGTCGACGGCATCAAACAGATCGCGCAGGAATTCAGCAATCAGCGTAAAGGCGACCTTAGCATCGCCACGACGCACACGCAGGCGCGGTATGCGCTACCTTCCATCATTCGCAGCTTCATTCAGGAATATCCGGAAGTCTCGTTGCACATGCATCAGGGCACGCCGATGCAGATTGCGGAAATGGCGGCGGACGGCACCGTGGACTTCGCCATCGCCACGGAGGCGTTGGAGCACTTTTCGGATCTGATCATGATTCCCTGCTACCGCTGGAACCGCTGCGTGGTAGTGCCGAAGAACCATCCTCTGGCTGAGAAGAAAAAGCTTGAAATAGAAGATGTAGCGGCGTTCCCCATCGTCACTTACGTGTTTGGCTTTACTGGACGCTCAAAACTAGATGAAGCGTTTAGTGAAAAAGGGCTGACGCCAAAAGTGGTGTTCACCGCAGCGGATGCCGACGTCATCAAGACTTATGTACGATTGGGACTGGGTGTGGGCATCATCGCTCGTATGGCCTATGACCCGGTGGCGGACTCCGATTTGGTGGCCTTGGACGCCAGCAAATTGTTTCGCCCCAGCACGACGAAAATCGGGTTTCGGCGCGGGACTTTTATTCGTGGCTACATGTACGAATTTATCCAGCGCTTCGCGCCTCATCTCACCAGAGAATTGGTGGATCAGGCGTCCCAAAAGGCCACCAAGGCGGAAATCGAAGAGCTTTTCGAGAATATCAGCCTGCCCACGTACTAGGTGCAGCTGCGGGCAGACGCGTGGGCCTCAGCTTTTGAGGTTGCCTGCATGTAGCCCGCATTCTTTGATGGTGGACTCCTCCCACCACCAGCGTCCTTCGCGTTCGTGCTGATTGGGTAGCACTGGTCGCGTGCAAGGCTCACAGCCGATACTGATGAAACCTTTTGTATGTAGCTCATTGTAGGGAACATCGAACATGCGGATGTAGTTCCATACGTCCTGCGACGTCCAGTTCGCCAAAGGGTTGAATTTGACCAGGGGGCGATCTGGCGCGCCAAATGCGGCGTCTACCTCCACTAAAGCCACTTTATTACGCGTGCTGGGACTTTGGTCTTTTCTTTGCCC
The DNA here is from genome assembly GCF_030719035.1 of Hahella sp. HNIBRBA332. Taxonomy (NCBI): domain Bacteria; kingdom Pseudomonadati; phylum Pseudomonadota; class Gammaproteobacteria; order Oceanospirillales; family Hahellaceae; genus Hahella; species Hahella aquimaris. Next base: position 3,033,539 of record NZ_CP132203.1, on the reverse strand, counting down.
GGTGATCCAGGCGTCGACGGTTGCAAGTTTGCGTCGTAGCGGCGCCACCTTACGAACGCCGCAACATTCGGAATGGCCGTCCTTATAGAAGCTAAAAAGCCCCTTTTCCTTGACCAGACGCTCAACGTCTTGCGCATTGGGCGATAGCGTTTCAATTTGCAGATTATAGTGGTCGCGCACTTTTTCGATAAATCGATAAGTCTCGGGATGCAGGCGACCTGTATCCAGCGTGAACACCTGAATATTCTTCTTTAGCTTGCGGGCGATTTCTATCAGAACCACATCTTCTGCGCCGCTGAACGAAATTGCGATATTGTCGTAAAGCTCCAACGCTTTACGCATCACTTCCTTGGGGCTCCACTCTTCCATCTCCCTGGCGAGTTCCTTTACATCATAGTCGGGTGTCATCACCTAGCGCCTTGTAGCAGAGAAATTAGACGCCTGTAGGCTACCAAATTGTTGATAGTGCTAAAAATAATAAAGACTTATATCTAAAGAACGAAAATAGAGGCGCGCCCCATGGACGAAGTGCGGCGGAGGAAGGGGAAGGATAAGAATTTATAAAAAAGCGAATTACAAAAAAAGGAGGCCAAGAGGCCTCCCAAGATTTAATTCTAAGCTGTTGACACAACAGGTCTGTGTCACTACGAGAAAAAGTGTAGACCAAGAAAAAAATAATGCCTCATGAAAACAGTCAACTTTATGCTTTGGAGTGGCTGGGTGTGACCGCGGGCCAAAGACCTCCCAAAGAATAGGGCGTAGAACCTGTGGGATTTTTTTAGAGAAGGGGAAAAGAAAAAAGGAGGCGTTCAGGGCCTCCTAATTCGGTCGGTGGCTGCTTCTGCAAGGGTTTATCACCACCGTGAGTTTAGTATAGTCCATTTGGATTAAGTGTGTCTGCATGTTTGACTGTAAAGACTTGTAACCGGATCAACGGATCTAAAAGAAAGCAATACGTCGATGACGCGGCAAGATTCAATGTAGGCGCTCGAATCCATAATCCGAGCAAAGGCATTCCTGCTGGCGAAGGAAGTTAAGCTGGATATTCTGCGAAAGGAGGCGGCTATGGCTATAGAGGGACGTCAGACAGCCGTCCCGGACAGCAAACCGGGACGTGGCTAATTATTCGAGTAAGAGGTGATTAAAGAATTTGATTCGCCAAAACTAACGTCAGAGTTAACCCTAACGCATTAAACGCAACCAGACCAGCCAGCTTTTTTGCGCTGATGTACATCGGACTCTCCTCTATAGTTTGATCTTGTTATTTTTTTCGTAAACTTATGTGAAATCTTGTTTACATCTTTAATCGATTTTAGCTTTATTCATCGAATATGCAACCCCCTGCTAAACCCTTATGATTAAGGCGTTTTTTAGGAAATGCAGGACTGGCCTGGGATGCTGTGGGGCGCTGTGTCACGCCTGAAACGAGCGGCGTAGGCGTTTGGTTTCTGTAACTTTTAAGTGAATAAAGATGACAGGAGTGAGCCGTGGAACTAGCGTGTCTGGATTTGGAAGGCGTGTTGATACCCGAGATATGGATCGCCTTCGCGGAAAAAACAGGGATAGAAGCTCTACGTGCGACGACCCGGGATATTCCGGACTACGACGTGCTGATGAAGCAGCGGTTGAAAATCCTTGACGAGCATGGCTATGGGTTGCCGGATATACAGGCCGTTATCGCCACGCTGGAGCCGCTTCCTGGCGCGCAGGAGTTTGTCGCCTGGCTGCGGCGCCGATTTCAGGTGGTGATTTTGTCTGATACCTTTTATGAGTTCGCCATGCCGTTGATGGAAAAGCTAGGCTGGCCCACATTGTTGTGTCATCGCTTGGAGGTCGACGAGAGCGGCAAAGTGACGAATTACGCGTTGCGCCAGCAGGACCCAAAACGGATGTCGGTGCGGGCGTTTCACAGTCTGAATTACCGTGTGATTGCGGCGGGAGATTCATACAACGACACCACTATGTTGGCGGAGGCGGACGCCGGCATATTGTTCAAGGCGCCCGACAACGTTATTGCTGAATATCCACAGTTTCCGGCAGTGCATACCTACGATGAACTACGCGAGGAATTTATTAAAGCCAGCCGTTTGGTGACGAACTAATCTTCACGTTTGCCGGGTAGATCTCCGCCGAGGGCTTCAACGATGTGTCTGATTTTCACAACGGACTCATTGTATTCCGCAAGGCAGTTGGAGTCCGCGACGATGCCGCCACCGCCCCAGACATGCATGTCGCCTTGCCGACAGGTCATGGTGCGGATGGCTATGTTGCTATCCATGCGGCCATCATTGGACAGGTAAAAAACACTGCCGCAGTAAGCGCTACGAGCATGGCCCTCCAACTCATCAATAATTTCCATCGCCCGCTTTTTGGGCGCGCCCGTAATCGATCCTCCTGGCGAACAGGAAATAAGGGCGGCGAAAGGCGAAACATCGTCGCGCAGGGTGGATGTCACCGTGCTGACCAGGTGATGAACATTGCTGTAGGTTTCCAGAGCGCAGAGCTTCTCGACTTTAACGCTACCAATATTTGAAATCTTGCCCAGATCATTGCGCAGCAGGTCGACAATCATCACGTTTTCCGCCCGGTCCTTGGGGCTGGACGTAAGGTCTTCTATGTGGCGAAAGTCGTCGACGGCGCTGGCTCCGCGTGGGCGGGTGCCTTTGATCGGCTTGGTGACGACATCGCGACCGTTCACCGTAAGAAACTTTTCCGGCGAGAAGCAAAGCAGGTCTCCCTGGCCGCTGCGGAAAAAGGCGGAGTAGGGGGCCTTGGCTACCTGTCTGACTTTGATATAAGCGTCTAAAGGATCGCCTGTATAGGCGCCGGAAAAGCGCTGTGTCAGGTTAATCTGATAGCAATCCCCGGCGAGAATGTACTCTTTGATTCTGGCGAATTCATTTGCGTATTGTTCGTAGCGCCAATCTGGAGAAATTGCGCGAGTGACGTTGAAAGTGTCTGTAGCGGGGCGCTGTTGCTTCAGTAGGGTTTGGAACGCTGATGCGCCAAAACCGGTGATGGTCTTTTTATCGTGCTCCACGATCAAATAGTGCTCGTAAGCCCCGATGCAGGCGGATGGAAACTCGGACTCTCGACGCCAGTTGCGGTCGCCAAGCAGCTGATTGCGTCCAAACTCATAGCTGATGAACCCTATCAGCCCCCCTTTGAAGCAGGGCGTTGGCCGAACGGCGCGGGGTTGCTGGGCGAGCGCCAGCAGGTCGGCGTAAGAGATTGGCGTCTCCGTCTCATTGGAACGGGTGATATAGTGAGCGTTTCCTTGGCTGCGGGCCATCCATTCCGGATCGCAGGCGATAATTTCAAAAGCGCGACCTTCTTGGGTTCGACAGTCCAGCCAGCAAAAGCCGGGACGGGAAGCTAGCAAGTGAATGACGGCGTTATAGTCTGCGTAGGGAATGGTGAAAACTGACATCAACAAATATTGGCCTGGTTAAAAAACGCCCCTTCCGGCGCCCGATAAGCGCCAATGGCTCATTAATCCGACATTTTAACCCTCCGGCATCCATTTTTCAGGCGCTCGGACGGCGGCGTTTCGCGGCCGGACTTCTTATTGTCTTACGTCCATTGGTCTGACTGGTCTCAAAAGACTGCCGAATTGTAGTGTCAGCGCGCGCATATTTGAAGTTGCTCACGCTTTTAGTTCTCTGACTGCGGCTCCAAGTCGGTCACAACTCTCCGGCTAGCTGAGTCTAAGAGGGAGGGGTTTCAGCAGGAATGACTGGTTGAGAGGCGCGTTTGGGCGGGCCTTGTCGGACCGTATATAGGCCAGATGGCTAAATAGTGTCTACCTGTTAACACTTCTTAACAAACGGCATGATTTCTGTGATTTCATTCACGGATTCGTCAGTAACACAACCCTACACTGGCCTCGTGATTGTGAAACACAAATCAAACAAAAACGAAACGTTTCACAATGCTCAGGCGGTTGTACTTAGACGCTAATTGTTTGTTTTTAAATGGAATTCTAGGCGCGTATTAATAATATGGAAACTGTGAGAGTAATCACGGAAAACCAATGAAGCGTAAACTAAATTAACAATCGCTCAGAATTATTCGGTCGGTTGTCAAACAATTTGTTTGATTACTGAGCGGTAATCTGAAGCTCACGAGAGTTTCCTGAAATTAAAAAAATAAACATTAGGAGAATTTTAATGAAAGGCCTGAAAAAATTAGTTTTGGTATCTGCTATTGCTGCGGCTCCTCTGGCTGCGCAAGCTGAACTGAAAGCAGTTGACGACGCTGTTCTGGCGGACGTTTCCGGTCAAAGCGGATTGGTTATTGAAGCCGGCTTCGGTTCCTTGACATACTCAGACATCGCTGTAATCGCTGACAGCGACTGGGATACTGACGCAGGCATCCACATCGACGCGTTCAAATGGGAAGTTGACGTAGAAGCATGGGATTCCGCTTCTAACTCTACTCTGGGCGCTTCTACTGGCGCGCTGGGCGGCTTCATCGCGAAAGACATCTCTATCAACGGTAGCGTTGACGTTACTATCGACGCCCTGGCTGACGCAGCCACTCTGGGCACCACCAACCTGGGCGGTATCGGCATCACCTTCGCCAACTCCGACATCAACATGCGCGTAGGCGACATGGGCGTTTACCTGAACCAGACTGGTCTGGGTCAAGTTAACAGCATGGGCGCTGTTGAAATCATCGGTATGAACCTGGACGGCCTTGAGCTGGTTGTTCACGGTAATTAATACCGGGCGGACCTGACGGTCAGCCGATTGATGATGGAAAAGGCATCGTACCGATGCCTTTTCTTGCAAATATCTCTTAAGCATCTATTTGTTCTGCAGTAAAAATCATCCTTTCTCAGACAGACGATATACGCAATGGCTTCAGTGGGCGTCGCGTCTGCCTCGCGCTGAGCGAAAGGCTCTTAAGCGCCTGCAGTAACAAAAGCTCTAGAGATGTAAGGAGTGTGGAGGGGAGTATGAAAAAGACTGTGTTTGTTTGCGCAGCGATGTTCTCCACGGCGGTAATGGCCGAATTAAAACCGATTAACGATCAGCAGCTTAGCGAAGTTGTGGGGCAAGCGGCTCCCGTTATCGAAATAAACGGTCAAGTCACCTATGAGGCGATCGCCTACACCAACCCCGACGGGGTGCGGGAAGTTATCTATCCTGGTCAGACGTCCAGCGACGGGGCGGTTCACGATGACAATGTCTCCCTGCAGGGGATGACCTTTGGAACCCCGCGCACGGGGACGCTCGTTGACCTGTTTACGGCCGTTTTACCACTGCGTTATGGTGAGATTGACACCAACGGAGATGGCGTCGAAGATCGCGGCGCGGCGATATTCAGCTTTCAGCCCAATGTGGGGTTCGGCACGGGATTTATGCCGCTGGATATTCAGCAGAGCGATACCTCTGTGAACATCGATGATCAGGTTTTTCTTACCAAACAGGGGTTGGTGATTCTCAACGCCCCGATCAACACGGATATAATCAATGTCGGCGCAGATGCGTATAAACTGACGCCGATAAAGATGTTCTGAAAATGTCTGATTGCGTCAGGCCGGGATGGAAGCCTGTGCTTGGCGAGCCTGCTCTGATAAACCGCCGAAGTGAATAGTATCTGTTGTCCGCCTAACGGCGTTTCTTAGCACACCGTAAATAGAAAAGCTCACTGGGTAGTGAGCTTTTTGCGTGGCTACTGCTGAGGCAACGTCAGCGTCAGATCAAATCCCCCACTGTCCCGGGGAACTAAATCAATCATACCGCCCTGGATGCGCTCAGGGATGATGATGTTATCCACGCCGGGTAAATTGTTTCCGATCGTGATGGTTAATTGCTGGCCGTTGGATTGTAGGTTCAACTGGTCGCCGTAGGGCAGTTGCGCCATGTCCGGATTCAGCGGAGACAAAACCTGCTGGAATGTGAAGGCTCCCTCTGGAATCACTAGGTCTGGATGGGGCAGCGGACGTTCGCTCAGCGCCGCCAGTTCCGGTTGCGTATAGGGAATAAACGCAAGTTCCCGTATCACTTGGGCGGCGGCTTCTGAAGAGTCTTTAAACTGTTGCTGATCCACCGTCAACGCGGTGTTCAGTTCTGACTGCTCTTCAGCTTCTGTTTTTACGGGCTCGCCGGGTCCGATGGTGTAGGTGACGACCCGCTTTTTCTCCGGCTTTTTGGGTGCGGGGGTAACAATGATGGTGGAATCTTTAATATAGGTGTCGGTCAACTCGCCGCTGGTCATTGATTTGACTTCCGCGCGGGCGGTCAGAACAAGGCCGGTGGCGGCCAATCCGAGCAAAATCCTTGAGTAGTTCATAGCAGCGCCGTGTTTTACAATTTCGTGTTAAACGTAAATTTTCCAACAACCGATTCTCATGGGCCCGCTGCCGAAAGCATGCGTGGAGAAAAAATAATTGCGTTCGGCCACAAGCGTTTAGGTGGAATCCAGTTTTACTGCGTATACTTACATTTTCAACCGATTGATTCGCAAAAGCCACTGTATCGCGCGAATTTTGATTAATTTTTGTAAGCCTGTATTTCCCTGGCCTGCAAAAGACAAGGACAGAAGTTAAGTAGTAGTGTTATGACAACCGGCATTCGGCAAAAATCAGGAGCGCGCATCGGCGGTCAACTCGGACGCCGCATTGATAAGTGGGTGGAAAAGCGGCTGCCGCCGGTAGAGGAAGCCACGCTGTCGCATCGGGCGATTTTTGTATTGCCTACGCGGTGGGGGGTGGGCTTCGTGATGCTGGCGGGGCTGATTCTCCTCACAGGAATCAATTATCAAAACTCCATGATCCTGGCTGTGGGCTTCTTTCTTATATCTATTTTCGTGGTCAATATCCTCATCGCCTACCGTAATATGTCGGGGCTGGTTATCCGGTTTCATCGCGCAGGTTCCTGCTTCGCTGACGAATTGGCGGGGTTTGAGTTTCTGGTGACGGCGTCAGAACATGGCGCCGCCGCGGTGCAACTCGGCTGGACGCCGGATAGCTATGTCACCCTGGACTTGGATCAGCATGGACAGCGACGCGCGGTGATTGAATATCGCTGTCGCAAACGAGGCTGGCTGACGCCGGGGCGTATGCTGATTACGTCTACCTATCCGATGGGACTGATTCGCGCCTGGTCCTGGCAGGACCTGAACGCCAAGGCGCTGGTCTATCCCAGGCCGGCGACGCAACCTCAGTTTAAGTGGAGCGCCTCCCTGGCTGAGGGCGAAGGCAAAGGCGATTCGCACATCGTGGGGCAAGAAGATTTCGCAGGCCTGCGCACTTATGTTCCCGGCGAGCCGTTAACCCGTATCGCCTGGAAGAAGTATGCGCAGCAGGGGGAGTTATACAGTAAGGAATTCAGTCAGCCGGAACTGGACCCGGACTGGATTGATTTTGACGCCTACCAGGGGATGGAGACGGAGCTGCGTCTGTCTACGCTGTGCGCCCAGATTTTGGAGCTGGAGCAAAAAGGGACGCCTTACGGATTACGTATGCCCGGTTGGGCGTGCGGGCCTGGCTCAGGTCTTGAGCATCGCAATAAATGTCTGACTGCGCTGGCGAAGTATCCTGATCATGTTTAAGCGAAGTTTTGAGGAGTCTCCCGCACTGGATACGCGGGCGCTGGTATGGATGGTGGTTTCTCTGGCTGCCGCCGCAGGCGCGCACTGGAATCATGTGCCAGTGTGGCTGCTTGGATTCGCGTGCGTGTCCGTATTTTGGCGCACCAGAGTGTATCAAGGAAAATGGTCCGCACCCTCGACCTGGGTGAAAGGCGGAGTCATGGTGGTGACCTCCGTCGCCTATGTGTTCTCGACGCAGGCGCAGTTTACGGTGGAGACGGCGGTCGGCTTTTTTGTGTTGGCTTATGCGCTGAAGTTGCTGGAGCTGAATCAGCGGCGCGACGCCTTCCTGTTCAGTTTCATGACGTTGTTTTTGCTCTGCCTCGGCTTCCTGTTCACCCAGTCTCTGTTCGTCAGTCTCTACATTTTCATCGCCATGGGATTGAGCTTTGTTGCTCTGATGGCGGTGAACCAGTCGCTTAAATCCCGTTCCATTGGCGCTACTTTTAAAGGCGTGTATGGCTCCATGGCGGTTGCAGCGCCGTTGTTGATCGTGATGTATCTGTTCTTTCCCCGCTTTGGTCCTTTGTGGGCGATGCCGCTGAAGAGCTCCACCGCGTTTACCGGGCTTGATGAAACCATGTCGCCGGGAGATGTGGCGAATCTTGCCCAGTCAGGCGAGCGCGCGTTTCGGATTGTGTTTAATGGACCGCGACCGGCCTACCGGGACCTATACTGGCGCGCTTTGATCCTGGATCGCTACGACGGTACGAGTTGGAAGCGGTCATTCAGTCAGACCAATCGCGACCGCCAAGGCGCGGTCAGACCGGGCGCCAGAACTCAAACTGAGCAATGGGATTATGAGGTGCTGCTGGAACCCCATAATCGTGAATGGGGCTTTGCGCTGGATGACGCCAAGGTGGCGCGGGGCGCGCCTTTCTCAACGCCGGACCAGCTGGTGAGATTTATGAGAGACGTGAAGTCCCCTGAGTGGTATCGCGTCATCAATCAAGCTGAGGAATATAGAGAAAGCGCCCAAAGCTTCGCCCGCTTTAGCAGCTTGCCGCAAGGCTCCAATCCCCGTACCACTGAATGGGCCAGACAATTACGCGAGACGACCCCTGACGCCGAAACCTTTATAAAAACGGTAATGACGCGCTTTAATCAGGAACCCTACGCCTATACCTTATCGCCGCCGCTGTTGACTTCGCCGAATAGAATTGACGAGTTTTTCTTCGACACGCGTCGCGGCTTTTGCGAGCATTACGCCAGCACGATGGCGTTTATTTTACGCGCGGCGAACATCCCGTCGCGGGTGCTGGCCGGGTATCAAGGCGGAGAGTGGAACGAGCAGGGTGGCTTTCTGGTGGTGCATCAGTATGATGCCCATGCCTGGGTGGAAGCATGGCTGCCTGAGCGCGGTTGGGTGCGTGTCGACCCAACCGCGGCGGTGGCTCCGCAAAGGGTTGAGTCGGGCATTAGAGACGCTGTCGCGGAAGAAGGCACATTCCTGCAAAATACGCCGCTGTCCCTGGCCAGATACAACCATATTGGCGTTTTCGCCTGGGTGACCAACAATCTGGAATACATGAACTACATGTGGCAGAAATGGGTCGTCAATTACGATCAGGAGAAGCAAAGCAGTTTCTTCAAACGCTGGTTTGGCGATAGCGACATGAAGACGATGCTAATGATACTCGCCGGCGTCTCCGTTATGGTCTTCCTCGCTCTGTCGTTACTGACCCTCAAAGCGGAGTGGCGGCGCAATAAAGGCGATCCCATGGTGCGTTTGTATCGATCTCTGCTGAGTCGAATGCATAAGAAGGGACTGTTGCTGGATGCGGGACTGACGCCTGGGCAGGCATTGGCCCTGGCGACTAGAAAGTGGCCGCGGCAGCGTAAATTGCTGCAGCAGATCTTTAGCGAGTTTGAGCAAAACCTGTATGCGGACGACGCAGGCGGCAGTCCAGAAAGAGTGCGCCGCCTGAAACGGGATATCAAGCAACTGGCCTTGAATCCTTGAGTCGCCGGAACGGCCTGTGCGGCGGTATTCCTCCAGAGGCGGGGACTGACATGTGCTGGCCCTGCTGATGCAGAACAGATAACAGGCGGATAATAGATGCTGTTTGTCTGCCGGATAAATAAAACTGAATAGCACCAAAATAGAGTACTGATGTCCGATTTGACGGAAATATCCCTGGATCAACTTCCCTGGCTCAGCAAAACCTGGCGCGATTGGGTGGGACTGGCGCACAACGACAAAGTGCCTTCCGCTATTTTAGTAGCGGGGCAAAGCGGCGTTGGTAAAAACCGTCTGACTTCCGAATACGCTAAATTTCTATTATGCGAACAGGCTCAGCGCCTTGAACGCCCTTGTGGCGACTGTCGTTCCTGTAAGCTGATAGACGCGGGGACGCACCCTGATTTGCAATGGGTGGCGCCAGAGGACGGCGCCAAAGCCATAAAAATTGACCAAGTGCGCAGGCTGGGAGATTTTATCTACGCCAGACCGCAAATCTCCCGTCGCCGGATATGCGTGCTGACTCCGGCGGAGGCGATGAACGCCTATTCCGCCAATGCCATTTTGAAAACGCTGGAAGAGCCGCCAGCCAGCGCCGTCATCCTGCTGGTTTCGCAGCAAATCAGCCTGTTGCTGCCGACGATTCGCAGTCGCTGTCAGATATATACACTGGCCGCGCCGAATAGAGAGTCTGTCGTGAACTGGCTGGCCCAACTGGATGTGCCCAAAGAGCGCGCCTATAGTTTGACGGAAAGCGCCGGCGGTCGTCCTTTGACCGCTCTGGCGTGGCATAGTCAGGATATACTGGAGTTACGGGCGGAAGTATTGGCCGACTGGCTCAACTACCTGGAAGGGCGGGTGGATGCGTTCACCCTGGCGGAAACCTGGAGCAAGCTTGATCTAGAACGGCTTGCGGATTGGCTGGCTATCTGGCTGAAGCAATTGCTGACCGCCACGCAGATAGCTGAGGGCGAGGGGAGCGAGATGGAAGCGGCCCTGGCGGGCGTGAGCGCGCGTCTGGATACGCAGCAGCTGGTTTCACTCTATGCTGAGCTGATCGAAATAAAGCGTTCTCTGGTGGAACAGCGCAACCTGAATCCGCAATTGATGTTAGAAAGCTGGTTGTTGGCGAACAAGCGCGTGCGCAAACGCAGGAAATAATCGCCTTCGCCAGAAAATGGTCGACAGTTTTATGTGTGCGACAGCCGTGCGCTCGCAAAGTGGGTCGTGCGCTCCTTGAGCTGGAGCCTGGAAAACGAGTTAAGTAGTAAGTTAGCAAAAGGAAAAATACGCGCGTGGATGTTTATTGCAGATACCATCCCACCCATGGAGCCAACTGGCAGTGCCTGGGGTGCCATGTTCAGCTCTGCGGTAGTTGCGTTCCGGTAAAGCCGGGCAAAGGCGCCGCTACCTGCCCCTTGTGTCAACAAGTGATGCGATATTCCGCAGAAGGCTCAGCGGCTGAGGTCACGCCATTCTGGCAGCGGTTGAACGACTTCTTCGCCTATCCTATGGCCAGGGACCCCATGATACTGGTGGCCATTTGCACGCTGGTGCCGCTGGCCCTGGGTAAAGACCTGATATCACTGATCATCGCTATCGCCTTGTTTTGTGCGCAGGTCAAATACATGTATAGCGTCATTGAGACCACCTCCAAAGGCGTGTTGAAGCCGCCTGAGCTGTTGGCCGCGTTCAGCGGCGGCGGGTTATTGCTGGTCATTCAGCAGACCTTGATTTTTATTGCTTTTGGCGCGCTCATTGTTGTCTCCGGAATATGGGGCGGCTCTTTTCTGATGGTCCTGGCCGTCGCGTTTTCCGCGCTGGTTCTGCCTGCCAGCATTATGTTGCTGGCAATTGAAGGCAATGTGCTGGACTCAGTGCACCCTATGCGACTGATTGGTTTCATTTCCAGCATTGGCTGGCCATATTTTGTTCTTTATGGTTATTTGCTGCTGCTGTTTCTGGGGCTGGGCGCGGCGCAGGACTTTGTGCTGAGTAACTTTTCCCAGACCCTGGGCTTTCCTTTAGCAGGACTAATTTCCAGTTACTTCATGCTGGTGATCTTCAACATGCTGGGTTACCTGTTGTTTCAGTATCAGCATCGCCTTGGCCTGACGCCTGATGAATCCCTTGATGCGCCGCCGCAGAGCCCGGAAGCGCTGGCGCAGCGGAATGATAAGCTGGCGATGGCTGAAATCGACATCAACCTCAAGGAAGGGCGTTATGAGGCGGCGGCGGGGCTGCTGCGCAATTTGTACAAACGCAAACCGCATGATCTGGTGGTGCTGGACCGTTTGTACAAGCTGCTGCTGGAGACCAATGCCTGGTCCGAGCTTTCGAAAACGTCAAAGCCGGTTTTGCAGATGTTGGCGGATGCGGGGCGGATTCATGAACTGAAGCTCGTGCTAAGAGGGCTCTACGGACATTTCCCCGACTATACGATCAACGATGAGACGCTGTTGTACAATGTGGCGCAGGGTCTTTATCACTCCGGCGATTTCAGGCTGACCTTGAAGCTGTTGCAAGGGTTCAACTCCCGGTTTCCAGAATCCGCACATGCCGCAGACGCGATTATTATTATGGCGCGCACTCTGGCTAACGGGCTGCACCGAGCGGATAAAGCCAAAGAATATTTGCTCTATGTGCAGAAGCACTATCCGGATCATTCCGCAACGCCGGAAATTCCTGCATGGATTGAAGCAATGGCGAAGAACGGCAGATTACCGGAGCCGGTCGCCAAGTTTGGTCTCTCATCTTAAGGGCGCGTTGCGCGCCCATATACGGTCTTAAGATTCTTAGCCTTCGAGCTGTCTTAGTTCACGCTCATATTTCTGCGCCTTGACGTCCATTTGCCGCGCTTTGAGAGCCTGAATCAACGTGCGGTAGCACTCTCGCACTAACTCTGGATTGCTGATGCTTTTCACTACCACGCCAAATACCTGCTCAGCTTCTTTAATCAGGTTGTTGTTGAGGCAGGTGTTCAAAATGCGGAAGTGGTATTTGTCTTCCAGACGAGAGTTCTCTTTGGCGTACTTTTGATACTCGCTCCAGATGAAATAGGCATGATTAAAGTCCTGCATCTTCAGGGCGTGCTCCAGCACTGCGATGGTGAACTGCAGGCTTTCCTGAGTATCCGGTTTCACTTTATACAAATGGAATAGCTGCTCCTGAATCCCGATGTGTTCAGGGTGTTTTTCCCTCAGCGCTTTGAAGCGTTCCCGCGCACGTTGGAAGTCGACGCGTCCAACGGCTTCCATGGCGCGAGCCAGTTCTTCACGCATGGACTGGTCCTGTTCTTCCGGGGAATGAGTGATTTCCTGTGCGGTCCTTGGCGTCAGTCTATCCAGGGGTAGGATGATAGCCGCCCCCGCCACCAATCCTGCAGCGTGAGCGACGTAGGCGACATTAGAGTCAACATAAGTGAAGTATTCGTAAAGCTCTTTGCCCACCCATACCGGCAGCATGATTAACGCTGGTGCGCGGAAGTAGTTGAAGTACACATAAAGAAAGGCGAAAAAACGGATTTGCTGTAGCCTGTAATGCGCCACATACATGCCCATCAGTCCTGACACAGCGCCGGAAGCGCCGACCAGCGGCGTCAGGCTGCCGCCTTCCACCATGCCGAAAATAAGTCCTGAAACCACGCCGCAGAACAGATAAGCCATAACATAGAGTGCGGCGCCAAGAATGCGCTCAATGGCGAATCCAAGTAAAAAAAGCATGACCATGTTGCCGAAAACATGTCCGAAGCCGCCGTGAAGGAATTGATACGAGAACAGGTCCGCCAGCTCCATTTGGCCAGGAATGAGCCCCATCTGTAAGTGACTGAGCTGGCTCAGGTAGCGCTCCTGGAGGTAAATGCGCTGGGACTTCCAGGTTTCAAACGCGTCCGGCTCAATAAACTCCTGTCCATTCTGCATCAGATAGCTAACAAACTTTCTATCGGTCAGCATGTAGGGAATCAGTTCTTCGCCGCGCCCCTCGTTGACGGCTTTGCGCGCCGCCGCTGACAGTTCGAAACGATTGTCCTGACCCAGGCCGATGTGGCGTTGCAGGTAATCTGCGTATTCCGGCGCCTCCAGTTTGACCATCTGATTCTGATCGTAGTAATGGGCGGCGTCCTGCCAGATCCGGTTATCTTTGCCGCTGAGGTAAAAGAATATGGCGAAATTAATGAAGATCAACAGCAGGGTGGCGACCGGGGGCTTGCGCCAGTTGATGGTCTGTTCGGCGGGAATAATCAGCATCTTGGGTCTCTAACTACCTACAGGGAAAGCACAAGGAACGGATTGAAAACTCATAGGAAATAATTATCGGAGATAAGCGGGAAACGCGCCACTGCGGCGCGCTTCCAATGCCGGTGATCAGGACCCGGCGGTCAGGTTCTCCAGATAGCGGGGCAGCAGTCGCTCTAAGCTGTCCACCAGCGTTTGCGTCTGCGGGTCGACCTCTATGTTGACCTTGTCGCCCGGCTGCAGAGCGCTGAAGGTGGTGACGCGCAGTGTTTCCGGTATCAGGTTCACTCTGAACCCGTCCTTACTGACGGAGCCGACGGTCAGGCTGGCCCCGTTGACGCCAATAAAGCCTTTGTCGAAGACGTACTTGCGCAGCTCCGGAGGTAACTGAAAGTCCAACGCCACATTATTCTCCGTACGCTCTATGTGGGTCAGCACCGCGACATCATGGATATGCCCAGACATCAAATGCCCGCCAATTTCATCGCCAATTCGCGCGGCATGCTCGAAATTGGCTTCGTCACCTTCATTGAGGTCGCCAAGGTTGGTCAGGCGTAATGTCTCCGTCATAAGATCGAAGGCGATAAAAATCCCGTCAATGCGCACCGCTGTCAAACAGGTTCCGTTGATGGCGACGCTGGCGCCGATCTCAGTTGATGATTGGTCGGTGGGGAACTCAAATTCGTAGGTGTAAAGACCTTCGCGGCGTACGGCTTTGCGCAGAGTGGCTTTGCCTTGAACGATTCCTGTAAACACGGTGGACTTATCCTTTCGCTGAGGTAAATGCTTTTTGTGCAGGTGGCCATGATAAGCGTCCATGGGCGTATTTTCTAACTTTTCAGGCGTATTTCTCTGAGGGGTCGAATCGGGAGAGAAGATCCAGCTATACGTTTTGTTGCAAGGGAGGCGCGTATACGCCAAATATTCGGCTTGCGCTCTGGGCGAACTCCGACTGACATTACGGTAATGTGTCGGTTTTTCTAATGAATTCAGACGACTGGCGCGTCTATTGCTAAATACTCTTAAATTGACGAAGTTTTGGCGCAATGGGCGCTGGTGACCCGTCCTCGTTATTCCTCTATAGTTTTCGATATGAAGATACATAACCCGAATGAGTTTGACCTGGACCCCAAGACGCTGCGCTCATTGGCCCGTGGCGATATGGATCCGGTAAGGCGTGCGGTGGAGGAACACCGTAGCAATACGTTGCCCGCGGCCAAAGAGCCTCCGCCCACTGCGAAGACCCCCGCTAAAACGCAGGTAGCGCCGAAGTCGGATCCGCGCGCCAATAAAGATCTGGCCAAGGCGAAAAGCAACAGCGCTGTGACGCCTGCCCAGGGAGCCCCTAAAGCAGAACAGAAAAAAGCGGAAGCAGCGGAAAGCGAAGAAGACCGTAAGCGCCGCTATCGGGAGACCGTGGCGCAGCGCAATCAACTTACTCAGATTCTCCGAGAATGTGAGGCGCTTGAGGTCATGAACTACGAAGTGTTGGCGATCAAACACTATCCGCAGACGATTGATGTGATCAGCGCTCGGCGGCGCAGGGATCTCTGGCTCTTGTCGTGCCTGCTCAGTTTCGCTGTGTTTCTGATTGGCTGGCAGGGCGGACTGAACGCCTGGGTCGCTGGTATCGCCTTTGGCTTTTTCGTCGCTTTATCCGCCCTGGCTATTCCGCCGCTGCGGCGTCTTGTCATCAAGAATGCTGGGTATAGTGAGTTGGTGCGCCAGAGAAAAGAGCTGGAATTTCGCGCGATCACCCATATCCGTATGCTGGAAGGCGGCAACGGTTTGGCGTATCAATGTCTGATGATGTCTCCTTATCGTAAAAGTCTGCTGGACAGGCGCTATCGGCGTCTGGTCACTCTGAGCCAGCAAGGGCAGTTGATCAAAGCTATGCGGACGGTCGCCGCCATTCGTCTCTATCTGCAATATCTCCTGGAGGCGCAGCAGGCTTTTGAAATAGCCAAGAACAAATACATGGAAGCCAGCGCCAAAATAAAGACGGAGTTCGCGGATTTAGCGCTTTCTGAAGCCTGAGTGCAGCCCCTTTTACGGTCATTGGTGACTGCCGTCGTTCGATTCACCTATCCCTCCTAATCAGGCTTTCAACCCTTGTCGCCGCTCCCGCCATAGATTTTGTTCTCTGGAGAAGCAGGGCGAGCTCTCCGTATGTTACGCGCGCCTTGCGGATTTTCTTGTATTCATGCGTGCGCTTTTATGGAGCGTTTTTTCAATTTCTATTTGCTTCTGTCTCATTAAAGGGCGCTGCGCGACTGGTATGGCCTTAAGTTGGTGCGTTTTTGGTCTGGAATTTGCTGATTTAGTCGACGAGTGGTGGCCGGCAAGTGTGATTTTTGGCCGTAACTCAGCGAAAAAACAAACTAATACAACGGACTGCTTAACTCTAAGACGGATCGAGAATAACAAATTCAAAAGCACTATTTGTGTGCATCATGCTGAATTGCGCACCATGCAAGAGCGTAACAGGAGATGGAATGAACGATACTAATAATGCGGTGGAGACCTTGCTGCAAGGCGCCGACACCCTGTTTATCCTATTGGGAGCCATTATGGTGCTGGCGATGCACGCCGGCTTTGCCTTTCTCGAAGTGGGAACTGTGCGCCATAAAAACCAGGTAAACGCCCTGGTGAAAATCATGACTGATTTCGGCGCTTCCACGTTGGCGTATTTCTTCGTCGGCTATCAGATCGCTTATGGGGTCAACTTCTTTTCCAGCGCCACCGAATTGAGCGTAAACAGCGGTTATGAGCTGGTGAAGTTCTTCTTTTTGCTCACTTTTGCGGCGGCGATTCCCGCCATTATTTCCGGAGGCGTCGCGGAACGCGCCAAGTTTTACCCTATGCTGATCGCCGCTTCAATCTGTGTGGGCGTAGTGTATCCCTTATTTGAGGGCATGGCCTGGAATAGCGCCTTTGGTTTTCAAGAGTTCTTGCAAGAGCGCTTTGGCGCCACTTTTCATGATTTTGCGGGGTCTGTCGTCGTGCATGCTGTGGGCGGCTGGATCGCCTTCGCCGCGGTGTACTTGCTGGGGGTGAGAAACGGTCGTTATCGCAATGGGCAATTGGTCGCCTTTGCGCCATCCAACATTCCTTTTCTTGCGCTGGGCGCCTGGATACTGACGGTGGGGTGGTTTGGCTTTAACGTGATGTCCGCGCAGACGTTGGGCGGTGTAAGCGGGCTGGTTGCGCTCAATAGTTTGATGGCGATGGTGGGCGGCATTGTGACGTCGATGCTGGTAGGGCGCAAAGACCCCGGATTCATTCACAACGGCCCTCTAGCCGGGCTGGTGGCGGTATGCGCCGGTTCCGATATTATGCATCCGATTGGCGCGCTTATTACCGGTGCAGTGGCGGGAGCGTTATTTGTATTCCTGTTTGAGTACATGCAAAAACGCCTGCGGAAACTGGATGATGTATTGGGCGTTTGGCCTTTACATGGCGTCTGTGGTTTGTGGGGCGGCGTGGCGGCGGGCGTTTTCGGGTTGCAGTCATTCGGCGGCCTTGGAGGCGTCACATTCCTGTCGCAACTGATCGGTTCGCTCACCGGCGCGGCGTTGGCGTTGTCAGGCGGATTTGTAGTCTACGGCGTGGTAAAAAAGCTGTCTGGACTACGTTTATCAGAAGAAGAGGAGTACCAGGGGGCGGACTTGGCGATTCATCGCATCGGCGCCAACAGCATGGACTGAGTTCCCTGAAGTCGGTGGGCATGACGCTGCAAGTCGCGCCCGCCGGCGCATAAGGGAACTTCCGACTGTTAATTTATCTGCATTCAGCGGAAACTTGATCGGCATTTCCGCTGATCTGGTTCGTTAAGAAGGCGTGTGCAATAATTGCACAATATAAAACGTTGTCAGACTTGACATTCCAGCCTATCAAACGTATGTTTCAAACACTTGTTTGGAGCGGTGCGCCAGAAGAATAAAGATGTCTCAGTCAGATACAGTAGATCGGATTTTAGATGCTGCAGAGCAGTTATTCGCGGAACGAGGGTTCTCGGAAACATCACTGCGGCAGATAACCAGCAAAGCCAAAGTCAATCTGGCTGCGGTAAACTACCATTTCGGTTCCAAGAACGCGTTGATTCAAGCCGTGTTCGCCCGCTTCATTAATCCATTCACCCGCATATTGCGAGATAGACTTCAGGGCGTCGTTGCGGAAAGTCGCAAAGTCGAATTGGAGGAGCTGTTGCAGATCGTTACTTCTTCAGTGATCGATATTCCAGCCAGGAACAGCAAGAGTCTGTCAATTTTCATGCGTCTGCTGGGGCTGGCTTACACGCAATCCCAGGGGCATTTGCGCAAGTATCTGGAGCAACAGTACTCTACTGAGTTCCGCTTGTTCATGCGCCTGCTGAAAGACGCCACGCCAGAACTGAATGCGGTGGAGCGTTTCTGGCGTATCCAGTTTATGCTGGGCGCCACGGCGTTCACTATGTCTTCCTCCGAAGCGTTGGGCAGCATCCTTGAGAAAGAATTGGGTGTAAAGACCCCTGTGATCGGCATCGTCAATCAGCTGGTGCCATTTCTGGCTGCAGGCATCAATGCGCCTTCGGACGAATCGCGCCACACCTCTACGGAAGCCGCCAGCGCAGGGTAGGTCAGGGGCGGCTGTAAACCCGGCGTGGATGTAATATCCTTGGGCGGTCGCCAATTAACGCCTGGAGCCTCATGTCGCTTTCTATTGTCATCTCTGTACCATTGCAAACATTAACCCTACTGGTTTCAGGTAATGCGGAGGAGACTTTCTCCGTTTCTACTGCCAGAGCGGGCGTTGGCGAACGTAACGGCAGCGGACAAACGCCACGGGGCGAACATATCATTCGCGCCAAGATTGGCGCGCAGGCGCCGCTAAATGCCGTATTTCGTGGCCGCCGCTGGACCGGTGAAATCTATTCTCAGGCGCTTGCCGAAGCCTACCCCGATCGTGACTGGATTCTCACTCGCATTCTGTGGTTGAGCGGGACCCAAAAAGGCTTCAACCGCGGCGGCGATGTGGATACGATGCGTCGCTACATTTATCTGCATGGAACGCCTGACTCCGAGCCGATGGGCGAGCCGCTGTCGCATGGCTGTATTCGGATGCGAAATCAAGATATTATCCGGCTTTTTGACCGCGTCGGCCCTGGAACTCCCGTTCTCATCAACGGCTAAATTGCGCGCGGCCTAAATCCAATCAGCCAGATACGCGATTTCATATGAGCAAGACAGCGAAATTGGGTCCTTTGATTATCGATCTCAAGGGGCTGGACGTTAGCGCGGAGGAAAAGGAATTACTGAGCCGGCCTATCGTGGGCGGCGTCATATTCTTCGCACGTAATTACACCGATCCTCAGCAACTGGACGCGCTAGTCAGACAAATCCGCGCGATACGTCCGGAACTGCTTTTATGTGTGGACCAGGAAGGCGGTCGGGTGCAACGTTTCCGGGAAGGACGCACTTTGTTGCCGGCCCCGGGAAGACTGCGCGCGAGCTTTCAAGAGGATCCAGCTGCCGCCCAAGCAATAGCCACAGAGTTGGGCTGGCTCACCGCTGTGGAGCTGAGAGAGTTTGACTTGGATTTCAGCTTCGCGCCCGTGCTGGATGTGGACTATGGCAAAAACAAAGTGATCGCCGACCGCGCTTTCGGTGATACGCCGGCAATGGCGGCGACGTTGGCGCGAGCTTTCTGGCGTGGTATGGGTGAGGCAGGCTGCGCAGGCGTAGGCAAGCACTTCCCGGGGCATGGTTTTGTGGCGGAAGACACGCATGTGGAAAGCGCCCGCGATTTGCGCACGTATGAAGAATTACTGGGCGCGGATATGCGGCCTTTCATCGAAATGATTGAGGCCGGCGTAGAGGCGATAATGCCCGCTCATGTTATTTACCCTGCTTGCGACCCAGCTCCCGCCAGTCAATCTGCTTTCTGGCTCACGCAGGTTT
This sequence comes from Hahella sp. HNIBRBA332, assembly GCF_030719035.1. NCBI lineage: Bacteria > Pseudomonadati > Pseudomonadota > Gammaproteobacteria > Oceanospirillales > Hahellaceae > Hahella > Hahella aquimaris. The sequence continues at coordinate 3,013,806 of NZ_CP132203.1, read as the reverse complement.
TGCGTGAGCGGTTGCAATATCGGGGCGCGATTATCAGTGACGATATGGGCATGCAGGGGGCGGATCTGGATGCGGACGAAGATGAGAGCGTAAGCGTTGTCAGAGCGTTGCAGGCGGGTTGTGATTTGTTGATGGCGTGCAACAATCCCGAGCGCTTACTCAAGGTCGCCGATAAATTGGAGGCTCTGCCTGATGATCTATTATTTCCCGGGGATTCGCTGCGCCGTCGCAACAGTATGCGGCGACGTCCTCTAGAGGCGGTGGATCCGGTGAGGCTGGCGCGGGCCCGCGAGCTGGCGCAAAGCCTGCGTCAATAGACGCGATGAAATAGCATACTAATCGATAGGGGGAAGGTTGTGTCCTGGAGTGAAGTGAGTTCTTTGTTAGGGTTTGCCGATGATTCCATGCATTGGATTGTTCGGGTGTTTCTTATCGTCTTTGTAACCCTGGTCGCCAATTATCTGTGCCATAAGGTGACAGGGCGAATAGCGCGTCAACTGGCGAAAACCCGGAACTTGTGGGATGACACGCTTCTGGACGCAGGCGCCAAACCAATAGGGGTATTCATCTGGCTGATCGGGCTTTCCTGGGCGGCGGAAGTGGCGCAGCGGGAAACCGGCGCGGTCGTGTTCGAGGCGGTGGATATTATTCGCGCGATCGGCGTCATTGTGCTGATCATCTGGTTCCTGATTCGCTTCGTCAAAGGCGCGGAAGAGATTCTGGTGTCGCCGGACAAGATGAAGCAGCCCATGGACAAGACCACCATGTCGGCGATCAGTAAACTGCTGCGCGCATCCATCATTATTACCGGCGTGCTGGTGATTATGCAGACCCTGGGATACAGCGTGTCCGGCGTACTGGCGTTCGGCGGCATCGGCGGCATCGCTGTAGGTTTTGCGGCCAAGGACTTGCTGGCGAACTTTTTCGGCGGTTTGATGATCTATCTGGACCGTCCGTTCTCTGTGGGAGACTGGATCCGTTCGCCGGACAAGAACATCGAGGGCACCGTTGAGCAGATCGGTTGGCGTCTGACTTGTATTCGCACCTTCGACAAGCGCCCGTTATATGTGCCCAATTCCACCTTCACTACGATCTCGGTGGAGAACCCTTCCCGAATGACTCACCGCCGTATCTACGAGACTATCGGCGTTCGCTATGATGATTTCAAACAAGTGCCGGTGATTGTGGAACAGGTTAAAACCATGTTGGCGGAGCACGATGAAATAGATGAAACCCAGACCATGATTGTCAATTTCAATGCCTTTGCGGCGTCGTCTCTGGACTTTTTTATCTACACCTTCACCAAGACCACCAACTGGATCAAGTACCATGAGGTCAAGCAGGATGTGCTGATCAAAGTGATGGATATTATTCAGCAGAACGGCGCGGAAGTGGCGTTTCCAACGCAAACGGTGCATTTGCCGGACCAACTGAAAGTGTTGAAAGAAGCAGAAAGTTTACAAGATCGGAGAGAATGACATGTACGCCATTATTGGAGGCACTGGACTGACTGAGTTGGACGGTCTGGAAATCAAGGGGCAGGACAAGATCGATACGCCCTGGGGGGCTCCCTCGGCGGATATCGTACGCGCGCAGTTGCAAGGGAAAGAGGTGCTGTTTTTGGCGCGTCATGGCAATCCGCACCGAATACCTCCTCACGAAGTGAATTACCGCGCCAATATTTGGGCGCTGAAAGAAGCGGGGGCCAAAGGCATTCTGGCGGTGAACGCCGTGGGAGGCATTCATCCGGATATGGGGGCGACCCATGTGTGTATTCCTGATCAGGTGATCGATTACACCTATGGGCGCGAGCATACTTATTTTCAGGGCGATATCGACCATGTCACCCATATTGATTTCAGCTACCCCTATGATGAAGCGCTGCGCAAGCTGATTTGTGAAAAGGCGACGGCTTTGGGCGTCAAGCACAGTAACTTTGGCGTTTACGGCGCTACACAGGGGCCTCGTCTGGAGACGGTGGCGGAAATCCGTCGCATGAAGCAGGATGGCTGCGACATCGTAGGTATGACGGGAATGCCGGAAGCGGCGTTGGCGCGCGAGCTGGATGTCCCTTATGCCTGTATTTCCCTGGTCGTTAATCCGGCGGCGGGCGTTAGCGAAAATATCATCACCATGGAAGAAATCCATGAGGCGATTGATCAGGGGATGGGGTATGTGAAGCAGCTGCTTGCGGCGCTGGTTGCAGAGAGCTGACCTTCAGCGTTGTGCGTTATACATACTGATCTTTGAATGAAAAAAAGCGGGGAAATTACCCCGCTTTTTTATTGGATGCTCAAAGCCGTCTAACTTGTGTGTGTTATATCAGTCTTCCGTTGGACTATCGGTTTCGCTTTCTTCTGGCTCTTTCTCGTCCTCGCCAGCCAGGTTGCCTTCTGCGGTGTCGACGGAAGTCTGGATGCGCACATTACGGACCGGGATAATTTTCACTAGTACGCCTACGACAGGATGATCCAGATAGTGGACCTCGCCGCTACGCATGCGGCGTGATTGTCGGTTGCGGTAGCGGGCGACAGGCTCAAGTCCTCTGAAGGCCTCTTCCATGAACGGCTCCTCGCTGTCGGGAGCGGTGACCTTTGCTTCCGGCGCGTTTTGCGGCATTGGCGTGAGCGCATTGGCGGCGCCCGTTTGCTCGGGGAAGGGGGTAAACATGTCATCCATAGCGCCGCCTGGCTGTTTTTGCCTCCACTCCACCAGGGATAAATCAATCGTAGTGTGCAGGTAGCGAGTGCGTGACAGGCTCACCACGCCTTCTATGCTATAGCCTTGACCCAATCTTTCCGTATCAAAAATGCGCACGGGCGTATCTTGGTTGTACGCGAGATTCGAGACCCAGGATTTATGCCAGACAACCTGATAACCAGAGCGACGGTCAAGGTTGTTGGCGATCCACTTTAACAATGTCTGGTTTGCGCCGAGCGCCTGTTTCTGCAGACTGCTCAGCGGTGTGAAATCCACCAGAAGCGGCGCTTCGGGATTGTAATCGACGGGATAGTATTCAAAGTTTTCTTCCCCTTCCGGCACGGGGGTTTTGAACATGATGAGGTCAATTTGATAAAGCCCTGCATAGGCGCGAAGGCTGGAAGACATAAGCCCAAGAAACAGCGTGAGAAAGAGTGCAATGCTTCGCGCTGAAAAAGGGCAAAGTTGAGGTGTTCGGCAAAATAGCATTTATTTGGACAACTTCTTTTGTTTTGTGATTGGAAGGCGTGCGCCAGGGAATAAAAGCTAGGGCGGGTTGATGGCGCCAATTGGGAAGTGGCCATCCATCAACAAACCCTCACAAAGTATACTACATTTCCCTGGCGCCGGGGCCGCCCGGCAGGGTTATGCGCGGGCGGGGGCGAAGGATTTCAGAAGTTTTTCCACGAATTGCATACGGTCTTCCTTGTCCTCCAGTGAGCGAGTGACGCGTAACTTGGAGCCTCCGTCCAATTTATAGTGCCTGGGTTCACGCTGGATGAGATTGACCAGTTTGATCGGTTCGATGGTGGTCTTCGCGTTGAATTCGATCACGCCGCCCCTGGCGCCGATATCAATTCGAGCGATGCCCAGCCTGTCGGCGGTCAATTTCAGGCGAGTCTGGCGGAACAGATTTTTGGTTGCGTCAGGCAAGAGGCCAAAGCGGTCAATCATCTCAATTTGCAGAGACTGCAATGCGTCCTCATCCTTGGCGCTGGCGACGCGTTTATACAGGATCAGACGGTTATGGACATCCGGCAGATAGTCGTCGGGAATCAGTGCGGGCAAACGCAGATTGACTTCACAACCTTGATCGAGAGGTTGGGTCAGATCCAGCTCTTTGCCTTCACGCATGGCTTTGACTGCGGCATCCAATAATTGCAGATAAAGAGTGAAACCGATGTTCTGAATGTGTCCGCTTTGCTCTTCGCCAAGCAATTCCCCTGCGCCGCGAATTTCCAGGTCGTGGGTGGCCAGGGTGAATCCGGCGCCGAGATCCTGTGCGCTGCTGATGGCGTCCAGCCTTTTCTTTGCGTCTTCAGTGAGATTGCGCGGCGGAGGGGTTAGCATATAGGCGTATGCCTGGTGGTGAGAGCGACCAACCCGGCCTCGCAGTTGGTGCAACTGCGCCAGGCCGAACTTATCCGCGCGCTCAATGATAATAGTGTTGGCGGAGGGGATGTCGATACCGGTTTCAATGATGGTGGTGCACATCAGCACATTGAAGCGCTTATGGTAAAAATCCGACATGACCTTTTCCAGTTCACGCTCCCGCATCTGGCCATGGGCGACAGCTACGCGCGCGTCCGGAACCATCTCCTGTAATTCCGCTGCGGCCTTATTGATGGTGTTAACTTCGTTGTGAAGAAAGAACACCTGGCCGCCCCTCAGTATTTCCCGCAGCACGGCTTCTTTAATAATGCTGTTGCTGTGCTCCTGTACAAAAGTTTTGACGGACAGGCGCTTCTCCGGCGGTGTGGCGATAATCGACAAGTCGCGGACGCCCTGGAAGGACAGGTTCAGGGTGCGTGGTATTGGTGTGGCGGTCAGTGTGAGTATATCGATATTGGCGCGCAGAGATTTAACCTTCTCTTTTTGTTGCACGCCGAAACGATGCTCTTCGTCGATGATCAGTAAGCCGAGATTTTTAAACTGGATGTCTTTTTGCAGCAGTTTATGGGTGCCGACAAGAATGTCGACTTTGCCTTCTGACAGCTTGTCTTTGACTTTCTCTATATCGCTGGCGCTGCGAAAACGAGAGATCAGTTCGATATTGATCGCAGTGTCTGCAAAACGATCCTGGAAGGACTGAAAATGCTGCTGCGCAAGCAGTGTGGTCGGCGTAAGTATCGCCACCTGCCGTCCTGCATGAGCGGCGAGAAAAGCGGCGCGCATGGCGACTTCTGTTTTGCCGAAGCCCACGTCGCCGCAGACCAGTCGGTCCATGGGGCGTGGTTTCATCATATCCTGCAAGACTGCGTTGATCGTTGTGGCCTGATCTGGCGTCTCCTCAAACGGGAAAGAGGCGGAAAAAGCGCGGTAATGCTCGTCTGGAGGCGGGCAGGCGTAACCTTTGTGCAGTTCGCGCTTGGCGTAAATCTCCAATAGCTCCGCTGCGCTGTCTTTGATTTTCTCTGCTGCTTGGCGCTTAGCGGCGGACCAGCGATCCGTACCGAGTTTATTAATCGGCGCCAGATTGTCGTCAAGACCTGCGTAACGAGATATCAGATGCAGGGAGGAGACTGGTACATAGAGCTTGGCTTCGTTGGCGTATTCCAGCACCAGAAACTCCTGCTTTTGGCCGTCCACTTCGAGCGACTGCAGGCCTTTATAGCGGCCGATGCCATGATCGATATGCACGACCGGCGCATTAAGCTTCAGCTCGGTCAAATTCTGAATAATGTTTTCCGGGCTTTCCTGCGTGCGCTTGCGTCGCCTCCGCTGCAGAACTCTGCCCTCATACAGGTCGGCTTCCGCTACGACCAGAATCCGGTTTTCGTTATCGGCGAAACCTTTCGCCAGCTCCGCCACCGTAATATTCCACGGGGCGTCGGAATTCAGGCACTCTTCCCAGGATTCCAGCAGATTGAGCGGTCTGCCGTGCTCCTTAAATGTATCCATCAGCGCCTGTTGGCGTCCGGCGGATTCGGCGCACAAGACAACCTTGTAACCGCTGTCCTGCTGGGCGCAGTCAACAGCCTGCAGCGGGTTTTCCTTCTTGGCGTCCAGGGCCAGGTGAGGAAGGGGAGAGAACGGTTTGTCCGTTTCTTCGGACTTGGCGCTGAATTGCGCGCGTGGGAACTGCTTCAGTCCCTCAAACAACTCCTCAACTCGCAGATAGATATCCGCCGGCGGCAAAATGGGGCGCTGAATGTCGTGGCGCAAATCCTCGTAACGCTGCTCAAGATCTTTCCAGAAATGCAGCGCTTTTTCGTGCAGCCCGTCATAAAGGGCGAAACAGGCGTCCTTTGCGACATAATCCAGCAGGCTCGCGGTCTCGGTGAAAAACAGAGTGAGATAATACTCCAGTCCGGGCGTAGCGATGCAGCGGCTTATGTCTTGCAGCAAAGGGCTGTTGCGCGATGCGCCAGGAAACTTCTCGTAGAAGTTGTCTTTGAACAGTTGGATGGACGCGTCGTTAAGTGGAAATTCGTGCGCGGGCAGCAGACTGATTTCATTTACCTGTCCTGCGGAGCGCTGAGTCTCTGGATCAAACTGGCGCAGGGTTTCGACTTCTTCGTCAAACAAGTCGATACGATAGGGCGCTTTGGAGCCCATAGGGAATATGTCGAAGATCGATCCTCTGACGGCAAACTCCCCGTGCTCGTAAACTGTATCTACACAGCGGTAACCCGCCTGCTCCAGCTCGGATCTATAACTGTCTATCCTGAGCGGCTGCCCTTTGCGCAGGAACAAGGTGGAGCGCTGGACAAATTCTTTCGGCGCCAGGCGCACCATGATGGTGCTGAGCGGAACGATAAGCAGGCCGCTGTCGCAAGTCGGTAGTTTGTGCAGGGTCTGAATACGCTGGGAAATAATGTCCTGGTGAGGCGAAAAAGTATCGTAAGGAAGGGTTTCCCAGTCCGGCAAAGTCAAAATTGGGGGTGTGTTTTCATTTTTTTTCGCATCCCCTAAAAAAAATTTTACTGCTGATTCGAGCTGATCCGCCGAAGGCATATCTGGTGTTATTACCACCAACAGGCGTTTTTGCTCTTTGAGCGCCTGCGCCAGAATGTAAGCGTCTGACTGTCCGACTGCTTGAGGCCAGTACTTGATAGTCGTTGAATTTGAAGGAAGTTGGCGCCGCTCTGTCAACTCTATATCTCCACCTTAAAGTCAAGGGGCATTCTACAATTGTTTCGTAAAATCACAACCAAACCCCGGAAACGTGATAGCCAGTCCACTTGTGTAAGAGTCCTGAAACGCCTTGGAATGCGTTAAAAATCAAGGAGCCTAAATTGCTTCGGATGTTTTGAAAAGGGATAATGAGCGCCCGATTTGCGCAGACGAGAGGTGCATAAAAGTGAGTCAAGAAAAATTGGATGCTTGTTTTGGGGAATGGAAGGAACGCGAAACCGTCGCCGAAGCGATGATTCCCCTTATCGGAAGACTGTACAGAAAATATAACGTCATCACATCCATATATGGTCGCCCAATCATCAACCGTTCAGTGATCGGCCTGTTAAAGGCGCATCGCTTTGTGCGTCAGGTGGCTGAACATGAACTGTCCGTGCACAATACTTATCCTATATTAAAGTTGCTGGACGAACTGGAACTTGGGCACGCTCACGTAGATATCGGCAAGCTCGCCATTAAATACGAAAAAATAAAAGACACGGTTGCGCTGGAAGATTTTGTGCGCAGCGAGCTGGACGAAGTGGTTGGGAAAGGCGCCGTCGAAGGAAGTATGGGGACTTCCGGAGAAAGCAAAGATGTCGTGTTGTTCGGTTTCGGACGTATCGGACGTTTGCTGGCGAGAATTCTTATTGAGAAAGCCGGCGGCGGCGCGAACCTGCGCTTGCGCGCAATTGTCGTGCGCAAAGGCAATGCAGATAATGATCTGGAAAAACGCGCCAGCCTGCTACGTCGCGATTCCGTACACGGCTCCTTCCAGGGCACGATCACCGTGGACGAGAAAGAATCCGCAATTATCGCTAATGGCAACTACGTTCAGGTTATCTACGCGAATAGCCCGGATGCAGTGGATTACACCCAGTACGGCATTGATAACGCGATTGTTATCGATAATACAGGGGTATGGCGCGATGAAGCCGGCCTGTCCCGCCATCTGGAATGTAAAGGCGTTAAGGGTGTGTTGTTGACTGCGCCGGGCAAAGGCTCGATCAAGAACATCGTATATGGCATCAACAACCATCTGATCACTGCGGAAGATCGCATTCTTTCCGCGGCCTCCTGTACGACCAACGCCATTACCCCGGTGCTTAAAGCGCTGAATGACGAGTACGGCATCAAAGATGGTCACGTGGAAACCGTTCATTCCTATACCAACGACCAGAACCTGATCGATAACTACCACAAAGGCAGCCGCCGCGGACGCAGCGCCCCTCTGAACATGGTTATCACGGAAACCGGCGCAGCCAAGGCTGTCGCCAAAGCGTTGCCTGAGCTGGCTGGCAAGTTGACTGGTAATGCGATCCGCGTGCCGACACCAAACGTGTCGCTGGCTATCCTTAACCTTAATCTGGGTCGCGATACTTCCGTAGAAGAACTGAACGGCTATCTCCGTGATGTGTCTCTGCACTCTGATTTGCAGAAGCAGATTGACTTCGTCAATTCGCCGGAAGTGGTGTCCACTGACTTTGTCGGCTCCCGTCGCGCAGGCGTTGTCGACGCGCAGGCGACCATCGTCAACGGTAATCGCGCCGTGCTGTATGTTTGGTACGATAACGAAGCAGGATACAGCGCGCAGGTGGTTCGCGTCGTGAACCAAATGGCGGGCGTTACCTATACGGTCTATCCTAAAACAATGGGGTAAAAGAGCCATTGTCGGATCGACCCTGAAAGGTTGACCAACTGGTTAAAAAGGCGGGCCATGGGTGTCCGCCTTTTTTGTCGATGTGGAAATATTGAGCGGTCGAATTGGGTGTTCTAATACTAAAGTCTAGGTGTGCTGGTAGGCTGTATATCCTGGTAAATGCGCCTGAATAATTGTAATCAGATGGTAATAAACCTTAGCGGAGCCCCTGAATGACTGAATTCACTGAAAAAATAGGGGATTGGCCGTAGAAGCTCGCCCAGCGTAGTAGAAAATCCGGATTTGCGTCACTATAATTATGGCGTTTTTTGGTCGGCCATCCTGTGCATCCCTCCAACAAGGGCAATCCTAAACTCCAATCACAAGAGCGCATTCGTGGTGGCTGTAAATCAATTTATTCTGATGATTAGGCGGGGCTAGATGATCAAGATCAAGAAAGGCTTGGATCTTCCGATAGCCGGAGCGCCTGCACAAGTCATTGAAGACGGTAAGCCTGTAAAACAGGTTGCTTTAATCGGATTTGACTACAATGGCATGAAACCTACCATGGAAGTAAAGGTAGGCGATCGTGTCAAGTGCGGCCAGCTTCTATTTACTGATAAAAAGACGGAAGGCGTCCGTTACACTTCGCCAGCGAGCGGCGTCGTGTCGGCGGTTAACCGAGGCGAGCGTAGGGTGTTTCAGTCGGTGGTTATCGACGTTGAAGGGGATGAGTATGAGCAGTTCGCTCAGTACAGCCCTGAGGAATTGCTCAATCTGTCTCGCGAACAGGTTGTCGAGAACCTGATCGCTTCCGGAGACTGGACTGCGTTGAGAACGCGTCCGTACAGCAAGGCTCCTGCCATTGACGCTGAGCCTCATTCCATCTTCGTGACGGCGATGGACTCCCACCCACTGAGCGCCGATCCGGCGGTCATTATTAATGAAGCCAAGACCGACTTTAAAAACGGTCTGATTGTTCTGGGTAAATTGACTCGTGGCAAAGTCTTCGTATGCGCCCGCGCTGGCGTCAGTTACGATCTGCCCAGCAGCTCTAACGCTGTACAAGAGCAGTTTGACGGCCCACATCCCGCCGGTTTGGCTGGCACCCATATCCATTACCTTGATCCTGTGAGCGCGTCCAAAGTTGTTTGGACGATAGGTTATCAGGACGTAATCGCTATTGGTCGCCTGTTCACATCCGGACGTAAGTCTGTGGAGAGAGTGGTCGCGTTAGCGGGCCCTATGGTCAATAAACCTCGTCTGTTGCGCACCCGTGCGGGGGCGTCTCTGACCCAATTGACAGACGGTGAATTGAAATCATCCGAGGTGCGTCTGATTTCCGGTTCCGTTCTTGGCGGCCGCAATGCCAAAGGCAGCGTAGCTTTCCTGGGGCGTTACGCCAATCAGGTATCCTGCCTTGAAGAAGGCTACAAGCGTGAATTCATGGGCTGGTTGTCGCCGGGTTCCAATAAGTTCTCCTTATTAAATATTTATCTTTCCAAGCTCAACCCGGGCAAATTGTTCAACTTCACCACCACCACGAACGGCAGCGAGCGGGCCATGGTCCCCGTTGGTTCGTATGAGAGGGTGATGCCGTTGGACATTCTTCCAACACAACTACTGCGCTCACTGATTGTCGGCGACACAGAAATGGCGCAAAAGCTGGGTTGTCTGGAGCTGGATGAAGAAGACCTTTCCCTCTGCACCTTTGTGTGTCCGGGTAAATATGAATACGGTCCTATTCTTCGCGATAGCCTCACTCGCATTGAGAAAGAGGGTTGATGCATGGGAATGAGAGAATTTCTTGACAAAATTGAGCCGCAATTTGAAAAAGGCGGCAAGTATGAGAAGTGGTACGCGCTTTACGAAGCCGTCGACACCATCTTCTATACACCTTCCAAAGTGACCAGCGCCAATACGCATGTGCGTGACGGCGTTGATTTGAAGCGCATCATGATTACGGTGTGGTTCTGTGTATTCCCAGCCATGTTCTTCGGCATGTACAACGTGGGTTACCAGTCTAACACCTATCTCGCCGCTAATGGTTTGACCATGGATATGGACTGGCATGGCGCAATTATCGCCATGCTGGCTGGCAATAATCCCGCCAGCATTTGGGATAACTTCATTTATGGCGCGGTTTACTTTCTGCCTATTTATGCCGTTACGTTCGTTGTCGGCGGCTTTTGGGAAGTGTTGTTCGCAACGATCAGAAAGCACGAAGTGAATGAAGGTTTCTTTGTTACTTCTATTCTCTTTGCTTTGATCTGCCCGCCAACAATCCCTCTTTGGCAGGTGGCCTTGGGTATCAGTTTTGGGGTGGTGATCGGTAAGGAAGTCTTTGGCGGCACGGGTAAAAACTTCTTGAACCCGGCGTTGACTGGTCGGGCGTTTCTGTATTTCGCATACCCTGCTCAGATTTCCGGCGATGCTGTTTGGACCGCCGTTGACGGCTTCAGTGGCGCAACGCCTCTGAGCGTAGCAGCTTCCGGTGGATTGAATGCGTTGTCTACCAACATTTCCTGGATGGATGCGTTCCTTGGCTTCCAGCAGGGCAGTGTGGGTGAAACTTCAACCCTGGCTATTCTGTTGGGCGGCGCTGTGCTGTTGATCATGGGTATTGCGTCCTGGCGTATCGTCGCTGGCGTTTTTCTTGGGATGGCGGCGACAGCTACTTTGTTGAACGTTATCGGCTCTGACACCAATCCGATGTTCCAAGTGCCTGCACACTGGCATTTCGTGTTGGGCGGCTTTGCGTTCGGTATGATGTTTATGGCGACGGATCCCGTGTCCGCATCCATGACTAATACTGGCAAGTGGGCGTTCGGCATATTGGTTGGCCTGATGACAGTCTTGATTCGCGTTGTTAACCCGGCGTTCCCTGAAGGCATCATGTTGGCTATTCTTTTCGCCAACCTGTTTGCGCCGTTTATCGATCATCTGGTGATTCAGGCCAATATCAAACGGAGGCTGGCGCGTGTCTAAGTCAAACGATTCTATTCAAAAGACGGTCATCGTCGCGCTTGCGTTATGTATCGTCTGCTCAATCTTCGTATCTGCTTCAGTTGTACTGTTGAAGCCTATACAGGTTCAAAATAAAACGTTGAACCTGAAGGAAAATATTCTGCGTGCTGCAGGAATGTTAAGCGCGACTCCCTCTAAGAAAGAGGTGGAGGAGAAGTTTGCGCAGATTACTCCTAAGATCGTCGACCTGGATACCGGCAAATATGTCGAGCCCAAAGACATCGGTTTTGAGAGTGTGGATGCGTTCGATCAGAAGAAATCCTCACAAAACCCTGACCTTTCCAAAGCGTTGTCTTCAGGCGAGGATTTGGCTGGAATAAAGCGTCGCGAGCGCTACGCGAAAGTATATCTGGTTAAAGAGGGAGACAAACTGACCCGGGTGATTTTACCTGTTAAAGGGTATGGTCTCTGGTCCACTCTTTATGGCTTCCTTGCTCTGAAGGCTGATGGCGACAGTGTGGTCGGACTCGGTTTCTATGAGCACGGAGAGACGCCAGGATTGGGGGGGGAAGTTGATAACCCCAATTGGAAATCACAATGGCCTGGCAAAGAGGTATATGACGAAAACTTTGACGTTGCCGTACGACTTGTCAAAGGAGGGGTGAATCCTTCGGCGTCTGACGCTAAGTACTCTGTAGACGCGTTGTCCGGCGCCAGTCTCACCAGCCGTGGCGTAGAGAATCTGCTTCATTACTGGCTGAGCGAGAGCGGGTTTAAAACGTATTTGGAAAGGGTAAGATCCGGGGAGGCAGGAAATGTCTGAAGTAACGCCGAAGAAGGTTCTTCTGGAGCCAATTTTCTCCAACAACCCGATTGCCTTGCAGATCCTTGGGATTTGTTCGGCGCTGGCGGTGACGACCAGTCTGCAGCTGTCGCTGGTTATGGCTATTGCTGTGTCATTGGTAACCGCTTTTTCCAGCTTTTTTATCGCCATGATCCGTTCGCATATTCCAAGCAATATTCGAATTATCGTGCAAATGACGATTATCGCCTCTCTGGTAATAGTGGTTGACCAGGTGTTGAAAGCCTATGCATATGAAATCAGTAAGCAGCTTTCCGTCTTTGTTGGTTTGATTATCACTAACTGTATTGTAATGGGGCGCGCTGAAGCGTTCGCTATGCAAAACAGTCCGGTGTTGAGCTTCTTTGATGGGATTGGCAATGGCGCAGGGTATGGTGCGATTCTGTTGATAGTCGCCACAGTTCGGGAATTGTTCGGAGCAGGTAAGCTGTTTGGAGCGGAAATTCTGCCGACGGTGGCGAATGGTGGGTGGTATCAGCCCAATGGCTTGCTATTACTGCCTCCAAGCGCGTTCTTCATCATTGGCCTGATCATCTGGGGCTTGCGCTCCTGGAAGAAAGATCAGGTGGAAGCGCCGGAGTACAAATTATCCGCGCATAAAGTTAAGGAGGCGTTTTAAGCATGTTTGAACATTACCTGAGCCTCCTTATCAAGGCGGTATTCGTTGAAAACATGGCCTTGGCCTTCTTCCTGGGAATGTGTACGTTCCTGGCTTTGTCCAAGAAGATGGAAGCGGCTATTGGTCTGGGTATTGCGGTTGTCGTCGTACTGGCTGTGACTGTGCCTGTTAACAACGCCATTTATAATGGCCTGTTACGCGAAGGCGCATTGAGCTGGGCGGGGTTGCCTAATGTTGACCTGAGTTTCCTTGGGTTGCTGACATATATCGGTGTTATCGCCGCTATCGTACAGATATTGGAAATGGTGCTGGATAAGTTCTTCCCCGCGCTTTATAACGCGTTGGGTGTGTTTCTCCCGCTGATTACCGTTAACTGTGCGATCATGGGCGCCTCCCTGTTCATGGTTGAGCGTGATTACACATTCGGAGAGAGTCTGGTGTACGGTTTCGGCGCTGGACTGGGCTGGGCGTTGGCGATCATCGCTTTGGCCGGTATTAGAGAGAAGCTGAAATACAGTGACGTTCCTGAAGGTCTGCGTGGTCTGGGCATCACCTTCATCACCGTAGGTCTGATGTCGCTTGGTTTTATGTCTTTCTCAGGCATCTCTCTGTAATCGGTCCGAACAGGTGAAGGTTAATTACAAATGAACACTGAAATCATATTGGGCGTAGTCATGTTCACCGCCATAGTGCTATCACTGGTGGCGGTGATCCTGGCGGCGCGCGCAAGACTGGTCAGCTCGGGCGACGTCACCATTGAGGTGAACGGCGATCCCAATCACACAATCAAAACGCCAGCCGGCGGCAAGTTGCTGCAAACATTGGCTGGAGAGGGCGTATTCTTGTCCTCCGCCTGCGGTGGCGGCGGCAGCTGCGCACAGTGTAAGTGTAAAGTTTTCGATGGCGGCGGCTCCATGTTGCCGACGGAGAGAGCGCACTTTACACGTCGTGAAGAGAAAGAAGGCTGGCGCTTGTCCTGTCAGGTTGCTGTAAAGCAGGACATGAAAATCGAAGTGCCGGAAGAAGTCTTCGGCGTTAAGAAATGGGAGTGCGAGGTGGTGTCTAACCATAACGTCGCCACTTTCATCAAAGAGCTGGTATTGAAATTGCCGGACGGTGAGGTTGTTGACTTCCGCGCTGGCGGTTACGTTCAGCTTGAGACGCCAGCCTACGACGTGACGTTCGATAAGTTTGATATCGAAGAGCGCTTCCGCGAAGACTGGGATAAGCACAACCTGTGGCGTTTCCGTTCCGTCGTGAAAGAGCCGGTAATTCGCGCATACTCTATGGCGAACTATCCAGAAGAACGCGGCGTACTGAAGTTCAATATCCGTATTGCGACGCCTCCTCCAGGCACCAACTTCCCACCTGGACAAATGTCCTCATGGGTATTCTCGTTGAAGCCTGGCGATAAGGTAACTGTATACGGGCCCTTTGGTGAGTTCTTTGCTAAAGAGACTGACGCTGAAATGGTGTTCGTTGGCGGCGGCGCCGGTATGGCTCCAATGCGCGCGCACATCTTCGATCAGCTGAAGCGCCTTAAGACCAGCCGTAAAATGTCTTTCTGGTATGGCGCTCGTAGCCGTCGTGAAATGTTCTACGTGGACGACTTTGACGGACTGGCTGCGGAGAATGATAACTTCCAATGGCATGTGGCCCTTTCCGATCCGCTGCCTGATGACAACTGGACGGGCTACAAAGGGTTCATTCACAACGTGTTGTATGAAAACTACCTGAGAGACCATCCAGCGCCAGAGGACTGTGAGTTCTACATGTGCGGACCGCCCATGATGAACGCGGCAGTTATCAAAATGCTGAAAGATCTAGGTGTTGAGGACGAGAATATTCTACTAGACGACTTTGGTGGTTAGTATTATTTCTGCGTTCTTCAAAATCAGAAAGCCCGCCAGTGCTTTACTGCTTTCCAGCAGTCTCGCATTGGCGGGCTGCTTTCATTCTGGCCCGGAATTGCACTCTTCTGAGGGCAAGATCATGGGTACGACCTATCATGTTAAGTGGGCTTCTGATTCGAGTAAGTCGGAGCAGGAACTGGCGCAGGGCGTATTGGCGCAATTGCAGCTGGTTGATCGCCTGATGTCGACTTACAAGCCTGAGTCGGAATTAAGCCGTTTTAATCAGTCTGAGCCCGGAAGCTGGTTTGATTTCTCGCCTGAAACATTTGAAGTATTTCAAATTGCCCAGGGCGTAAGCGATATCAGTGGCGGCGCTTTTGATATCACTGTGGGCAAGCTGGTGAATCTTTGGGGCTTTGGTCCTGATCTTCGCCCGATTAAGATACCGGATGACGCCACGCTTTCCAGCGAGTTGTCCAAAGTCGGCTACCAACATCTCAAATACCAGGCGGATGGCGATAAAGTCCTCAAAGAGACAGCGATGTACGTTGATCTCTCCGCTGTCGCCAAAGGATATTCCGTTGACCTGGCGGCTAAATACCTGGAATCGCAGGGCGTCACTGACTATCTGGTTGAGGTTGGTGGGGAAGTCATGCTGAGCGGCCATAAACCAGACGGGCAGCCTTGGCGGATCGCCATAGAGTCGCCGGTAGTAGGCGAAAGACGGGCTCAGGACGTGTTGGAATTGGATAGAGGCGCGGTAGCCACCTCTGGAGACTATCGTAATTACTTCGAAGAAGACGGCGTGCGCTACTCCCATACCATTGACCCCCGCACTGGCAGGCCGATTGGCCATAACCTTGCCTCAGTAACGGTCATCGACGATACGGTGGCGCGCGCGGATGCTTTGGCGACGTCCTTTATGGTGATGGGGCCGGAACAAGGTATGGAGGTGGCGGTCAAAAACGATATCGCCGTGTTGTTTATTGTCCGGCGGGACGGTAAGTTTGTAGAAGAAACGTCTCCCGCGTTTTTGCAACGAATCAAACGATTGGAGGAGTAGAGCGATGTATGTGTTTCTTGTTGTGTTCGGCGTCATGCTGCTCATCGTTTTGGCCATGTCTATTGGCGTCATTCTGGGTCGCAAGCCTATTTCGGGTTCTTGTGGCGGTATGAGCGCCTTAGGTATGGAGGTCGCCTGCGATATTTGCGGAGGCGATAAAAACAAATGTGAAAAAGAGACGGAAGCCGCCAAGCAATCACAGGCGCAGGCTGAAGATCTCGCATACGACGCCACTCGTAAGGAGTGAGCTCTTAACCTTATATAAGCAAATCTGCGGAATGCCTCATTGGGCGCTCTGCGGGTTGTGATTGAGTTGTCGCACGCGACGATGCGCTTATCTGGCGTCGCGATTTAAGTCATTAATTATAAAGATGTCCCGTCCGGCGGCCTGCGGCGGCTGCGATCCGGCGGGATAGGATTTCAGGAGACCGACAGCGCATGGCTGAATATCGTTATGATGTGGTTGTAATTGGCGCCGGGCCGGCTGGCGAAGGCGCGGCGATGAATGCTGCGAAGCACGGCAAGCGCGTTGCAGTGATTGAGGATAAGAGTCAGGTTGGCGGCAATTGCACCCATATGGGGACAATTCCGTCGAAAGCGTTGCGACATGCAGTTAAACAAATCATCCAGTTTAATACCAACACTATGTTCCGGGATATTGGGGAGCCGCGCTGGTTTTCTTTCCCCAGAGTCCTGCAGAATGCGGAACGAGTAATTGGTAAGCAGGTCAAAATTCGTACACAGTTTTACGCCCGCAACAGGGTTGATCTGTACCGCGGTCGCGCCAGTTTCATTGACGAGAACCGTATTGAAGTGCGGGGCGGTCTGAACGGCAAAGAAGTCTTATATGGCAAGCAGATTGTCATCGCGACAGGTTCCAGACCTTATCTGCCTGAAGACGTAGACTTCACTCATCGCCGTGTCTATAACAGCGACAGTATTCTCAAGCTTAGCCATACGCCTAGAACGCTGATTATCTACGGAGCAGGGGTTATCGGCTGTGAGTATGCCTCCATCTTCGTCGGCTTGGGCGTCAAAGTAGATCTTATTAATCCCGGCGAGCGTTTGCTGTCTTTCCTTGACGGAGAAATTTCCGATGCACTGAGTTATCACCTGAGGGATAACGGGGTACTGGTGCGACATAATGAACAATACGATAGCGTGGTCGGTGATGATCATGGCGTTGTATTGACGATGAAGTCCGGCAAGCGCATTCGCGCTGACGCCTTCCTCTGGTGTAACGGCCGCACTGGTAATACAGATAATTTGGGGTTGGAGAATATTGGGCTGGAGCCCAACGCACGTGGTCAGCTGGCGGTGGACAATCATTACCGCACCAAGATCCCCCATGTGTTTGCGGCGGGCGACGTGATTGGCTGGCCCAGTCTGGCTAGCGCCGCCTATGATCAGGGGCGTTCAGCATCCTCGGAGATTGTTAAGGATGATTTCTTCCGCTTTATTACGGATGTGCCTACAGGGATTTACACGATTCCTGAAATTAGTTCCGTCGGCCGGACAGAGGCGGAGTTGACGGAAGCCAAAGTGCCTTATGAAGTGGGGCAGGCGTTTTTCAAGGATCTGGCTCGCGCGCAGATTACTGGCGACACGGTTGGTATGCTGAAGCTGCTGTTCCACCGGGAAACGATGGAGTTGCTGGGAATCCATTGCTTCGGAGACCAGGCTTCTGAGATTGTGCACATCGGACAGGCCATCATGAATCAGCCCGGCGAGCTGAATACCATTGAGTACTTTGTTAACACCACATTCAACTACCCCACTATGGCGGAAGCCTATCGGGTGGCGGCGTTAAACGGGCTCAATCGGATATTTTGATCTGGTTTAGGCGAGAGGGTTTTTGCTTCCCTCTCGCCTTCTGTCGTGAAAGCGACTATTGCGCGTGAGTCAGATGCGGCTGCTGGGTCTTTAGGTATTTGAGGACGTGGCAGGGGTAATCGGTGATCACGCTATGTACGCCCAGCTCCTGCAAGCGTAGTACGTCGGGAATCATATTCACCGTCCAGGTGGAGACTTCCAGTCCCGCCTTTCTGGCCTCTCTCATCAGCTCCTCATCGGCCAACTTGTAATATAGCACCAGCATTCGGCAGTTGAGCTTGAGTGCGGTTTGTATTGGGCCTGGAAAGCGTTTCTCCGCGACATATCCCGTGTCGATGGAGCCATTCAGTCGCTTGATCTGCTGCAGCACCCAAGAGTTTGAAGACGTGACGATGACGCGCCCAAACAGCTTTTCGTGTTGGATCAGCTCTACCAGTCGATTGCAGAGTATGTTCAGCCTGGGCTTGGTGTCAGTCTTGATCTCCAGCTGTATCGACTGAAACTCAGGGCAAGCCGCCAGTATGTCCTGTAGTGTCGGCACAGCCGCTGGCTCATGCCACGGCGGGATGTGTAGTCCTGCGTCCAGGTCGCCCAGTTCCGCCGCAGTTAGCTCCGCTACCTTGGCGGCGTGACCGGTGGTGCGATTGGTGGTTTTATCATGAATGACCATCAAGTGGCCGTCCTTGCTGAGCTGAAGATCCAGCTCAAAATTGCGGATGCCTTCCCGATAGGGATGAACAAAGCCGGCGACGGTATTTTCCGGCGCTTCGCCCTTGGCGCCCCGATGACCCACAATAATCATATTGAGTTTCCGTTAATTGGACTTCTTATAGATTGCTTGGCGTTTAAGGTAGGTTTCCCTGCATAAATTCGCATCTTCCAGAAATGCAGGCAAATCCGGCAGGGTCAGAGCCTGAGGGCCATCTACCAGCGCTTTGGATGGGTGAGGGTGGAAGTCCACCAGAACCATATTGGCCCCCGCGATGATTCCTTGGGCGGTGGCGTGAGTGACTTCCAATATTCCATCGGGCGCGCGCTCATGATTGCCAACAGAATGTGACGGGTCCACGCAAACTGGCATACGGGTAAGGCGTTTGATGACAGGGACGTGAGCAAAGTCCACCAGATTTCGGTGAGGCGCTCCGCCATCCGTTTTCATGCCGCGCAGGCAAAAGACGACATTGGCGTTACCTTCGCTTGCCAGATACTCCGCCGCGTTAAGTGACTCATTCAGCGAAATGCCGAACCCTCTTTTCAGTAGGGCGGGGTATTCTTTCTGTCTGCCAATAGCCTTGAGAAGTTCAAAGTTTTGCGTGTTACGGGTGCCGATCTGCAACATAACGCCTGTAGGACGGCCGGTTTTCTCCAGACACTCGTCAATTTCCTCGATATGGCTCTCGTGAGTAATCTCCATAGCGATTACTTTAATGTCGTATTTTCCGGCCAACTCGAAAACATAAGGCAAGCAGTCTTTGCCGTGGCCTTGGAATGTGTAGGGGTTGGTGCGTGGTTTGTAGGCGCCCATGCGGGTGCAATGCTGGCCGTTTTCCTTAAGAGCGCGCATCATTTCTTCGACATGAGTCGGATTGTCTACTGCGCAAAGGCCCGCGAATACGTGGAAGCTCTCTTGATCAAACGTCAGCCCATTGTAATGAAATCCGGTGGTGCGCTTACTGTCTGCGTGGCGGCCAAGAATGCGATACTCTTCAGAAATACGTACGACTCGTTCAACAGCGGGTAAGGCTTCTAACTCTTCGGCGTTCAGCTTCTTGGTGTCTCCAAGAAGATAGAGTTCCGTCAGCTTCTGCTGTTTACCTTGAATTTCATGCACTTTGCTGGAGACGCCAGGTAGTGCGTCAATAAAGTTCAGGGTTTCTCTATAGGCTTCCGAGGAAATATCTGTATCAGGGTGAAGAATGATCAGCATAGCGGTTTCCTGATGTAAGGGATGGATTCTTGGAGTAGACGGATTCGATGCTAATTGTTTCGCCGCGGAGGCGGCAATGTTCTTTATTGAGCTTTGGTGTTTTGACAGGTCATGCCTGACGCGCGCTGAGCTGCGCGCTTTTCCTGTCGTTTTCGCCAGTCATGCCTGATTTTGCGGCGCCATAGGTACTCGACGACAACATAACCCATTACGGAAAAGAATAGCCCGCAAATGAATGAGCCGAAATAGAGCGGTAAGCCAATCTGATAAAGCTTTTCGCCCAGCCAGGCGAAACTGAGCTCAAACTCAAAATGAACTTTCTGCATGCCTAGAATATGCGCGCCAACCAGATAGTTGAAATAAAAAATAGGCGGCATAGTGACAGGGTTGCTAATCCATACAAGGGCGACGGCTAGTGGCAGATTGCAATTCACCCAGACAGCGATGAATGCGGCCACCACCATCTGAAAAGGCATGGGAATAAAGCTACAAAACACGCCGACCAGGACGGCCTTGGCGATAGCGTGGCGGTTGATATGCCAGAGGTTGGGCTCATGTAAGATGTCGCCTAAAAAATGCAGAGACTTGTTTTCTTTAAGCTTGTGTGGATTTGGCATCCACTTCTTGATGAAATCTTTAGGCATTTGCTGATTACAACCGCGTGAAAGTCGTATAGAGTGCTGCTCCGAAAAAAGCCGCCATATATTAGAGTGTAATGTAAATTTAGGGAACAACCGATGCGCACATGGATGCTCGCGCTAACAGCCGGATGGCTAACAGTTTTTTTATTCGGCCATCATTGGCTTTCGTTCATTTCCCGGTATGTCTGGATTTTCTCCCTTCTAAGCATTTTAGCCTTGCTGAGCGTTATTGCGGGGAGTCTCAGCGGCCGAGGTCGCTATTATACCCCGGCATTGTTTCTGTTTGGGGTCATTTTCGCCGGATTTCGATTACAAAATATTGCGGAATCCTTGCCTTCGTCACTGCTTGGCGAATCCTTACAACTGCACGGAGAGATATGTGGTTCCGTGCGCGCCGATAATGTGCAGTCCTTTTCCTTTTGTGTCGCAGAAGCCCGCAGGAATGGCGTTTTGCTGCCTGAGTTGGCGAACAGGACAGTACGTTTATCCTGCTATTACTGTGAGGAGGAATTGCACGAATCCGGGCGCTATTCCCTTCGAGCGAAATTGAAAGACCTTCGGCCATTACAAAACTTTCATGAACCATGGGCTTGGCAAAAGCTTTGGAGGTCTGGCCTGTATGCTAGAGGCTCCATCGTTCAGGGTTCTATTGAATTATGGGGGATGGGGCGGACTGGAGGGCCGATGGAGAGGTTGGCTGAGTTGCGGGCCCGGATTCGGGATCAGGTTCGCTCGACGACTGGCTTGATGACGCATCAGCGAAGCTTCTTGGCGCTATTTCTGGGGGCCCGCTCTGAATTGGACGAGTCGCAATGGGAAGCGCTGAGGCGCTCAGGGTTGACGCATTTGTTGGTGATATCCGGTCTCCATGTCGGGCTGATAGCAATACTGGTTATGTTCGCCTTGCGCTGGATGTTTTGCTGGCTCCCGCGACAGTATGCTGACTGGGTTGCGTGCGGTCTGACGATATTGGCGATACTCTCCTACGTTGCTCTGATCGATTATGGTTTGCCAGCGTTACGCGCTTCGTTGGCGGTGTGTCTTGCGCTGCTTATGCTGCGGTTGCGTCGCCGAGTACTACCGTCGACATTCTTTATTGCGGTTTTTTCCTGCAGTGTGCTTCTGGATCCTCTAGCTCCCTGGAGTGCGGGCTTTTGGTTGTCCTTTGTGGCGGTTGGGCTACTCTTTGTCGCCTTTAGTCACCGGCCGCTGCAATCTTTCTCGAAACTGGGGTCATTGTGGCGTTCGCAAATGGCCTTGACCATTGGTCTTGCTGGGATTCTGGCGATAAGTTTTCAGCAGATTCCGTCAGCGGCTCCCTTGGCTAACCTTGTTGCAACTCCATTAATTACATTGATCGTGGTTCCCTTGGGGCTTCTGGCGCTTGCTGTTGCTTTGGTTTGGTCAGCGGGTGGAGAGATGTTGCTGCGAATGACGGATATCTGTCTGGATGGCTTTTGGCGCGTAGCCGAACTGGCCTCTTTGGGCCCTGTTTTGCAGACGCCTTTGGAAGTGACGCTGGCCGCAGTCGCCTTCATCATGGTTGGAGTCTGCGTGGCGGGGGCAATGCGGATGCCTGGCGCTGTCTGGTTCATCGGAATGCTGGCGCTGCTCGGCCTGGGAATGCGTGAGCGGTATGAACAGGTTTGGTTCCGTTTTACCTTATTGGATGTCGGGCAGGGATTGGCGACAGTAATAGAAAGTCGTGGCGAGACGGCTTTGTATGATGCTGGGCCCGGTTTCGCGGACGGATGGAGCGCCGGCGCCGCCGTAGTCGACCCTTATTTGCGGTCTGTCGGCGTCAAAGGATTGAAGTACGCTGTCATCAGTCATGGAGATAGCGATCACGCTGGCGGTTGGAGTGATGTTCGCGCAAACTTCACTCTAGCGTACGCACTATCTGGTGAGCCGGAGAGAGTGGCGGGAACTAAGCCCTGTATCGCCGGGGCCATCTATCAAGTCGGCGGGGCGAGAATGGAGGTCCTTTGGCCTCTGAGGGAAGTGAGCGGGAAAAGTAATAACCGCTCCTGCGTGATACGCTTGACGGTGGGAGAGCTGGCCATACTTATGACAGGTGACATTGAGGCGTCAGCGCAGCGGGAGCTATTGGCTGAAGCTAATGATAAGCTGGCGTCTGACGTTATGGTGTTGCCGCATCATGGAAGCGCATCCAGCTTTCTACCTGCGTTCGCATCCGCTGTGTCTCCACGGGTCGTCATCGCCTCCGCAGGCTATCTCAATGCCTTTGGTCATCCGCATAAACTGGTGCGGGACTGGTTTGTGCGCAGAGACGCAGCTTTCTATAACACGGCCCAGGTTGGGGCTGTTCAGGTGTCAATCGAAGAGGGCGGCAGCGCGTTTAAAATACAGTTTGGCGGACCTTCTGACGAGGTTCTGATGACGCTGGGTAATAATCGCTGATTCTGTGAACAACCCCGTGCTTTTAAAGGGCTAAGATTACTTACCGATAAGCTTTTGCTGTTACGGTTTGTTTATAGGCTGTGGTAAAGTATGGCAATTTTTTTGAGGAGACAGATGCGTGTACGAGTTGTTAAAGGCCGGCGGCTTGATAATGATCCCTATTTTGCTGTGTTCAGTGGTGGCTTTAGCGATCATTATTGAAAGATTCTGGACTCTGCGGCCGCAAAAAGTTGCGCCGCGCTCAATCGTTAACGATTTGATGGCGCGCCTTAAGAAAAAAGAACTTAATGGCAAAACCCTGAAAGACCTCCAACAATCCACGCCTTTGGGCCGTGTTCTCGCCGCTGGACTGATCAACGCCAAACATGGCCGTGAGATCATGAAAGAAAGCATTGAGGAAGAAGCCAGTCATGTCGTGCATGAACTGGAGCGTTTCCTGACGGCGTTGGGTTCTGTGGCGGCGATTGCTCCTCTGTTGGGGTTGTTGGGTACGGTCATCGGTATGATCGACGTGTTCGCCGAAATTCAAATTGCCGGCACGGGCAATACGCAAGCATTGGCGGGCGGCATTTCCAAGGCGCTGATTACTACCGCAGTGGGTCTGACTATCGCTATCCCTGCGCTGGTATGTCACCGTTACTTCCAGCGTCGCGTGGATGAGCTGGTGGTGGAAATGGAGCAGCAGGCGTTAAAGCTGGTTGAAGTTGTTCACGGCGATCGTGACGTCGACATGAGCGGAGTGAAAAGCAAGTGAAGTTCCGGCGCCAATCCAGAGAAGAGTTGTCAGTAAACGTAACGCCTCTGATTGACGTTGTTTTTCTGCTGCTGATTTTCTTTATGGTTTCGACTACGTTCACCAAGGAGACCCATCTTGCGGTGGAGCTGCCGAAGGCTTCAGGCGAAGCATCTGAAAACCTGGTGGATCAGATTGAGGTTGTGATCAACAAAGATGGTCAGTACACCGTTAATCAGCGAGTGCTGATCAATAGTCAGATCGCTACATTGAAAAGGGCGGTGGAGCAGTTGTCCAAGGGCAAGAACGATCTTCCGTTCATCGTTACAGCGGACGCCAAAACCCCCCACGAATATGTCGTTCGGGCAATGGATGTCGCCGGTCAGCTCGGGTATCAGAAGTTGAGCATCACCACTCAACGCACCGAAGCCGAATAACGTTATCCTGACTAAGGGCTGACATGTCAAAAGTCGCAAAGCAGTATGCCGGCGCGCAAGTGTACGGCAGACTGCTGTCTTATTTGAAGCCGTTATGGAAGGTTTTCGCTTTAGCGGTACTGGGTAATGTGATTTACGCATTGGCTAGTGCAGCGATGGCGGACGCAACCAAATACATCGTCGCGGCGATCGAAACTCCAAGTCCGGAAGGGCGTTTCTTGGTTCCCATGCTGATCATCGGCATATTCGCCTTGCGCGGCCTGGGCTCATTTTGCGGTGGTTATTTCATGGCGCGCGTGGCCAGGGGGATCGTCCATCGTATGCGCCTGGAGCTGTTTCGCCATCTGACTGTATTGCCGTGCCGCTTCTTTGATTCCAACTCAACCGGGCATCTGGTGTCGCGTATTACCTACAACGTGGACCAAGTGACGGGCGCCGCCACCAATGCGATTACTGTCATTTTGAGGGAGGGGTTTACCGTCATTGGATTGATGGGGTACATGATCTATGTGAGCTGGAAGCTGACGCTTCTATTTCTTGTTCTCGGCCCGATTATCGGCATTCTTATCAGCTATGTTTCCAAGCGCTTTCGGCGTATTAGTCGCCGCATACAGAGCAGTATGGGAGATGTCACGCATGTGGCTTCTGAATCCATAGGCGGGTATCGCGTTATGCGCACTTTTGGCGGTGAGGAATACGAGTTCAATCGCTTCATGAAAGCCAGCGAGTACAATATTACGCAGGCGTTGAAGATGTCGCTCACTCAGGCGCTGTCGACGCCGATTATCCAGCTGGTTATCTCTGTTTTTATTGCCTTGTTGGTGTGGTTGGCTCTTAGTCCTGAAGTTCGCGGCAATATGAGCACTGGCGAGTTTTTGGCGTACATTACCGCAGCGACCACTTGCGCCAAACCTATCAGGCAGCTGACTGAGGT
Organism: Hahella sp. HNIBRBA332; assembly: GCF_030719035.1. NCBI lineage: Bacteria > Pseudomonadati > Pseudomonadota > Gammaproteobacteria > Oceanospirillales > Hahellaceae > Hahella > Hahella aquimaris. The sequence continues at coordinate 2,989,061 of NZ_CP132203.1, read as the reverse complement.
TAACGCTGTTATACAGCGGGGGATATCGGCCGCCCAAGATGTATTCATGCAGTTGGATGAACCAGTAGAAAAGGACAACGGCTCTTATATAGTTGACAAGGCGCAAGGCCGGCTGGAGTTTAAAAGCTTGGGCTTTGCATATGGTGATGAGGGCAGGCCTGCATTGCAGGATATCAATCTCGTCATTGAGCCGGGCGAGACGGTTGCATTAGTTGGGCGATCCGGCAGCGGTAAGTCGACCTTAGTTAGCCTTTTGCCTAGATTTTATGATTATGAAAAGGGCGAAATTCTTCTGGACGGGAAGCCACTAAAGGACTTCACTCTAAGCTCGTTGCGGCGACAAATCTCCATCGTGACTCAGCAGGTCGTGCTGTTTAACGATACGGTCACTAACAATATTGCATACGGCGCATTGGCTGATGCAACGCCGGAACAGGTGCGTGAAGCAGCGAAATCTGCGGATGCGTTAGATTTTATCGAGCAACTGGAGCAAGGCTTCGACACGTTGCTGGGTGAAAATGGGACGCGTTTGTCTGGAGGGCAGCGGCAGCGCATGGTTATAGCGCGGGCGCTGTTGAAAGATTCTCCTATATTGATCCTTGATGAGGCCACTTCCGCACTGGATACGCATGCTGAGCGGAATATTCAAAGCGCACTGGAAACCTTGATGCAAGGTCGAACCACATTGGTGGTCGCGCACAGACTCTCCACCATTGAGAATGCCGATAAGATCGTGGTCATGGATCAAGGGCGTATCGTAGAAGTCGGCACGCATCGCGAATTGATCGAAAAGGATGGCGCGTACGCGGCTTTACACAAGCTGCAATTCAGTGAAGCGGACACATGAGCGCATGGATCGAGCGGGTTTGGTACGGCGGCTCGCGCTGGAAATTTCTACTGTGGCCGCTGTCATGGCTTTACCTGTTGATCGTCGCAATCAGAAAGGCTGTCTTTGTAATGACAAAGTCCACAGCAGAGGCGGATGCGACGTCTTTGCGTCCGCCAGTGATAGTGGTGGGCAATCTGACGGTGGGAGGCGCCGGTAAAACGCCGCTGGTTGTGGCCTTGGTGGAGTACTTTCAGCGTAGAGGGCTAAAGCCGGGTGTCATAAGCCGGGGCTACGGCGGTGAAAGCGAGTCGTATCCTGTCTTGGTGGAGCGTCATCCCGATCCAAAGGTAACTGGCGATGAGCCTGCTCTGATCCATATGCGCACAGGGTGTCCAGTGGTGGTGGCGCCCAGGCGGGCGGAAGCGTTGCAAAAGCTGCTGGATGTTTATGATTGCGATGTGGTGATTAGCGACGATGGATTGCAGCATTTGGCGTTGCCCAGGGATATGGAGATCGTCGTCGTGGATGCGCAAAGAGGCTGGGGTAATGGACTTTGCCTTCCTGCTGGCCCTTTGCGGGAGCCGGTTAGGCGTGTGCAATCTGTGGACTTGGTGGTTAGCAATGGCTTGCATGCGCAGGTTGGCGCTGATTACATGATGCAGTTGCGCCCCGTACGCTGGAAAAAAGTCTCCGGCGGTGAAGAAAAAAGTACGAGTTACTTTGCGGGACGCACTGCGCATGCCGTTGCTGCAATAGGCAATCCAGGGCGTTTTTTCGCAACACTGGCGGATCTCGATATCGCCTCCATTCAGCACGCATTTCCTGATCATTACAGTTACGCCCGGAAGGATATAGAATTCAACGATAATCTTCCCGTTTTGATGACGGAGAAAGATGCGGTCAAATGTAAGTCGTTCAATCTTGAAAATGCTTGGTATCTGGAGGTTGGCGCCGAGTTGAACTCTGCGTTTTATGAGAGGATCGACGCCAGGCTAAACGAACTGCGGAGTCACAAAAAACATGGATAAAAAATTATTGGCCATCCTCGCCTGTCCTGTTTGCAAGGGTGAATTGAAGTATGACCGGGAGAAACAGGAATTGGTTTGTAAGAATGACGGTATGGCTTTTCCCATACGCGATGGCATCCCTGTGATGCTGGAAAAAGAAGCGCGTACGCTGACGACTGATGAGCGGTTGAGTTGATATGAGCGCCTTCACTGTCATTATTCCCGCCCGCTATGGCTCCTCCAGATTGCCGGGCAAGCCTTTGCTGGATATAGCTGGTAAACCCATGGTCGCACATGTGTACGATCGGGCGCAGGAGAGTTTGGCCAAGCATATATATGTGGCGACGGATGATGCGAGAATTGCCGAAGTGGTGGAAGGTTTTGGCGGCTCGGTCCTGATGACGCGCGCGGACCATCCTTCCGGTACGGATCGCTTGGCGGAGTGCGCGAATATCCTTGAGCTGGACGACGATGAGATCGTCGTTAACGTGCAAGGAGATGAGCCGATGCTGCCGGCGGAGCTGATTGCCCAGGTCGCCAATAATCTGGCTGCGAATCCTCAGGCGGGCATCGCCACGCTGTGTGAGAGGATTCATGACAGGGAAACCCTGTTTAATCCTAATGCGGTCAAGGTGGTGAAAAACGAAGCTGGTATGGCGTTGTATTTTTCCCGAGCGCCAATTCCTTGGGCGCGGGACTATTTTGCCGACGCTGACGCCGGATTGCCGCCTACTTTTGATTTTTATCGCCATATAGGCATCTACGCTTACCGAGTTGGTTTTTTGCGCGATTATGTGTCTTGGGGAAGTTGTCCTCTTGAAGGGATCGAGAGCCTTGAGCAATTGCGAGCCATGTGGCGGGGCGTGCCCATTCATGTGGATGTGGTGGCGAAGGCTCCGCCGGCGGGCGTGGACACAGAAGCTGATTTGCAACGCGTACGCGCAATGATGGCTAAGGCATCATGATCAAGATTTTGTTTGTGTGTATGGGCAATATCTGTCGGTCACCCACTGCGCATGGCGTGTTCGAAACGCTTCTGCAGCGTGCAGGCCTGACGGATTGTGTGGCGGTGGATTCTGCCGGTACGGGAGGTTGGCATGCGGGTGAGCAGCCTGATCGTCGAGCGCGTGAATTTGCCAGTAAGCGCGGCTATTCCCTTGATCACATTCGAGCTCGACAAGTGGCGCCGGATGACTTTGAGCAGTTTGATCTGGTGCTGGCGATGGATCGGGATAATCTCGCGAATTTACAGCACATCTGTCCCCGGAAGCATCAAAATAAAGTGAAGTTGTTTTTGAGCTTCGCTGCGTCCAACGATGAGCGTGAAGTGCCGGATCCCTATTATGGCGGTCCTCAGGGGTTTGAGCACGTGTTGGACTTGGTAGAAGACGCCTGTGAAGGGCTTGTGGTCCACGTTCGAGAGCAATTAAAACGTCGTGGCTGATATGTATTGGGAGTTGAATGCGGATTTGGCGACGCGCCATACCATGGGCTGTCCTGCGCGGGGTGAGCGTATGGTGTCTGTGACGAATATTGGTGATATTCGTCGCGTGTTGTCGGAATTAAGGGCGACATCTTCGCCGGTTTTTGTGCTGGGCGGCGGTAGTAATGTCGTTTTTGCCAGCGATTTTCCTGGTGCTGTCATCAAGATGGAAAATCGGGGTGTCAACGTAGAGGCATCAGATTCAGGCGGCGATATTGTGCGGACGGCCGCTGGCGAGAACTGGCATGAGTTTGTCTGGTGGACGCTGGAGCGAGGCTACGTAGGTCTGGAAAATCTGGCCCTGATCCCGGGTACAGTGGGGGCCGCCCCGATTCAGAATATCGGCGCTTACGGCGTGGAGCTGAAGGATCGGTTGCATTCTGTGCGGGCGATCCATATGGATACGCTGGAGGAAAGAGCGTTTTCTTTGCCTGAATGTCGCTTTGGCTACCGCGACAGTTACTTTAAATCGGAGCCGGGAAGGAGATGGCTTATCTGGGAGGTGGCTTTCAGGTTGTCCGCTGATGCGCCGCTGGTTCTTGAATATGCTGAATTAAGACGACGTTGGGAGTCTGCGGGCGCTCCCGGAGACGCCAGTGCGGTCGCAAAATTAGTGGAAGCTATTAGGGCTGAAAAGCTGCCTAATCCGGCGCAAGTGCCCAACTCTGGGAGCTTTTTCAAGAACCCTGTTGTGTCAGGGGCGCATTTTCTTGCTCTGAGCGAGAAATTTCCCGAAATAGTATCTTTTCCGCTGGCGGACGGCTCCCGTAAGTTGGCGGCGGGATGGCTGATTCAGGCTTGTGGCTGGAAAGGTTTTCTGGAAAATGGCGTTGGCGTTTATCCCAAGCAGGCTCTGGTGCTTATCAATCCTGGTCATAAGTCGGGCGGCGAGGTGAAAATGCTCGCTTCCAGAATACAGGCTTCTGTTGAGGAGCGTTTTGGCGTGTCCCTGGAAGTCGAGCCCCTCATTTTGTAAACAATCTACGCGTCATCTGCTTCCTGTCGAGCGGGTGGGTGGCGTTTCCTTCTTCTTCTGCCTTGTTTTGCATCCATCCGGCCTTTGGCGTTAGTTTGCGAGCGCCATTTGTTGTGTCAGGCAGGGCTACCTAGATACTCAATAACTTTTTGAAATAAAAAGATTTTATTCTTCTTCTATAAATATCTGTGATTCTGAACGGCTAAGCAGGGCGTGCTTTAGGGGTATTCCGCTATTGTAAAAAACGACTTGAAGCCTCTTTCTCTTTGTCGGCAATATTGTTTACAATCTCATGGTGTGCGCTTATGCAGTGGTTGTATTGGCGCGATATAGGAGAGGATTGTAAACAATATGGCTGCGCCTGACTCCCGAACTCTTGCTGACCAAGCTTTTGAGCGTCTGCAGACAGCTATTGTCAAAGGCGACATTCGAGCGGGAGAGAAAATTAGTGAGGCTGAGCTGTCCTCAAAGTTTGGCTTTGGCAGAGGACCTTTGAGGGAAGCTTTGCACAGGTTGGAAGGCAGAGGGCTGATTGTTCGCAAAGCTCATTCTGGCGCCAGAGTGGTGGCGCTGACCTTCGAAGAGCTGATTGAACTGTACGAGGTGCGCGAGTCCTTGGAGGGGATGGCGATTCGATTGGCTTCAGAGCGTATGTCGCAAGAAGAAATAGATGATTTGAAGCGGCTAATGGACATTCATGCTGAGCAAATCAAGGAGGAGAAGGGGCTTGCTTATTACCAAAAGGAAGGCGACTTCGACTTCCATTTCCGAATTATCTCCGGCAGCAAAAATCGCAAGCTCAGCAATATGCTGACAGGCGAGCTATATCACCTGCTGAGGCTATATCGATATCGCCTCAGTACATTCAGCGGTCGACCTGAAAAGGCGTTTCATGAGCACTGGCGTATTATCGAAGCGCTTGAAGAACGAGATGGCGACTTGGCTGAACTCTTGATGCGGCGGCACATTTCCGCTGCGAGGAACAATTTAATCAGGAAGTATCGCGATGGGGAGTTGCAGCTATAGCATGCTGTGAGTCGTCCGTCTCTCAATGGTATGCAACAGGGGGCTAATATGTCAGCAGGACGTCGCTTTCGCAAAGCGCTAGAAGATAACCAACCGCTGCAAATTGTCGGGGCTATTAACGCCTACTGCGCGATGATGGCGGAAAGAGTGGGGCACCAGGCTATCTATTTGTCGGGTGGTGGTGTGGCCAATGCGTCATTTGGGCTTCCAGACCTGGGAATGACCAGCATGAATGACGTCCTGGAGGATGTGCGTAGGATTACCGCAGCGTCTGAATTGCCCTTGTTGGTCGATATTGATACCGGATGGGGCGGGGCTTTCAACATCTCGCGCACGGTCAAAGAAATGATTAGAGCCGGGGCGGCGGCGGTTCATATAGAAGATCAGGTAGCTCAAAAGCGCTGCGGGCACAGGCCTAATAAAGAAATCGTCAGCCAGGAAGAAATGGTGGATCGGATAAAGGCTGCAGCGGACGCGCGCACGGATGAAGACTTCTTCATCATGGCGCGTACGGATGCGTTTGCTCAGGAAGGGCTACAGGCGGCGATTGACCGCGCAGGCGCTTGCCTCGAGGCTGGCGCTGACGGCATCTTCGCCGAAGCAGTGACGGAGCTGGAGCATTATCAAGCCTTCACCGATGCGTTGAGCGCGCCTATTCTGGCCAACATCACTGAATTCGGGCAAACCCCGCTATACAACAAGGCTGAGCTGGCCGGCGTCGGCGTGGCGATGGTTCTGTATCCATTGAGCGCCTTCAGGGCGATGAATCGCGCAGCCTTGAACGTGTATGAAAGCATTTTGAGTAAGGGCGATCAGAAAGAAGTAGTTGACTCCATGCAGACACGCATGGAGCTTTACGATTTTCTGGGGTATCACGATTACGAAAAGAAGTTGGATGCGCTGTTTGCGGCGGGAAAAAACAAATAACTCATAAATCGCTGCAAACATTGAGGTTTCGCTTTAGCGGAACTCTTAAAACAGTCTGATGTAAGAGGAGAATTAGCAATGGCGGAAAAAAATATTGGAGGCGCGGGCCTGAGAGGTCAGGTCGCGGGACAGACGGCGCTATGCACAGTGGGACAGTCGGGGCATGGTTTAACCTATCGGGGGTATGGCATTGATGTGCTTGCCGACAAAGCTGAATTTGAGGAAGTGGCTTATTTGCTGTTGCGAGGCAAGCTGCCCAATCAAGCGGAGCTGAAGGCTTACAAAGCGAAATTGAAGTCGCTGCGTGCATTGCCTCAGGCCCTCAAGGAGGTCCTGGAGCGCATTCCTGCCGATGCGCACCCTATGGACGTGATGAGAACGGGTTGTTCCATGCTGGGCGTATTGGAGACGGAGGCTGACTTTTCGCAGCAAGATGACCATATCGACCGCATGTTGGCGCTTTTTCCATCCATCATTTGCTACTGGCGTCGCTTTAGTCAGGATGGGGTGTGTATTGAAACGGAAACTGATGATGACTCCATAGGCGCACACTTTCTGCACATGCTGCACGGACGCAAGCCTGACGCTCTGCATGAGAAAGTAATGCATGCTTCTCTGATTCTGTATGCGGAGCACGAGTTCAATGCATCGACGTTCACTGCGCGGGTTTGCGCTTCGACATTGTCGGATATCCATTCTTGCATTACCGGCGCCATTGGTTCGCTGCGGGGCCCTTTGCACGGCGGCGCTAATGAGGCGGCGATGGCGATGATTGAGAAATTCAAGAGCCCTGAGGATGCGGAAGAGCAGATTATGGGCATGCTTGAACGTAAAGAAAAAATTATGGGCTTTGGGCATGCTATCTATCGTGAGTCCGATCCTCGTAACGCCATTATTAAGAAGTGGGCGCAAAAGCTCTCGGAAGAAGTAGGCGATAAGGTGCTCTATCCTGTTTCCGTGCGTTGTGAAGAAGTTATGTGGCGTGAGAAAAAGCTATTCTGCAATGCGGACTTTTTCCATGCCTCCGCCTACCACTTCATGGGTATTCCCACCGAATTGTTTACGCCGATTTTTGTTATGTCGCGCCTGACTGGATGGGCTGCGCATGTGAAAGAGCAACGTGAGAACAATCGCATCATTCGGCCCTCAGCGGATTATACCGGTCCGGAATCCGCTGAATGGACTCCGATTGAGCAGCGTCATTAATACGAATAACCAAGTTGAGGAAGAAAGAGAATGGGTGCGAATGTAGATCTGAATGATCGTCCTGATTATGACAAGGTCATTCAGGACATTGCTGACTATGTATTGAACTTCAAAATCGAATCCCAGGAAGCGCTGGATACCGCAAGAAACTGCTTAATGGACACTTTGGGGTGCGGCCTGTTGGCGCTGAGATTCCCTGAGTGCACTAAGCACTTGGGCCCAATTGTGGAAGGTACGGTAGTGCCGAATGGCGCTCGCGTTCCTGGGACGCAATTCCGTTTGGACCCTGTTAAGGCGGCATGGGATATCGGCTGTATTATCCGTTGGCTGGATTACAACGACACATGGCTGGCGGCGGAGTGGGGGCATCCCTCCGATAACCTGGGCGGTATTCTGGCGGTGGCGGACTATTTATCTCAGAAGCGCGTCGCTGCTGGGAAAGAACCTTTGACCATGCGGGATGTTCTGGAGGCCATGATTATGGCGCATGAAATCCAGGGTGTTATTGCTCTGGAGAACAGCTTCAACCGCGTGGGGCTGTGTCACGTGCTGTTGGTGCGCATCGCTTCCACCGCTGTGGTGACTAAGCTGAAAGGCGGAGATAGAGAGCAGATTATGGCGGCGGTTTCGCAAGCCTGGGTGGACGGCTCTTCGCTGCGGACATATCGCCATGCGCCCAATGCCGGCTCACGTAAGTCCTGGGCGGCGGGTGACGCAACCTCTCGGGCGGTGCGTCTGGCTGACATCAGTATGCGCGGCGAGATGGGTATTCCAGGTGTCCTGACGGCGCCGCAGTGGGGATTCTATGATGTGTCTTTCAGCAAGACTGTGGCGGATCAGAAAGTCAAAGCGCCTGAAGATCGCGTTTTCAAATTCCAGAGAGATTACGGCTCATACGTAATGGAAAATGTGCTGTTTAAAATCTCTTTCCCTGCGGAGTTCCACTCTCAAACGGCAGCGGAGGCGGCGGTTACGCTGTATCCACAGGTCAAAGACCGGTTGCAGGATATCGATAAGATTGTCATCACTACTCACGAATCCGCCATCCGCATTATTTCTAAAGTCGGCCCTCTGGCGAATGCGGCGGACCGCGATCACTGTCTGCAATACATGACAGCCGTGCCGTTGGCGTTCGGTAATCTGGTGGCTGAGCATTATGAAGATGACTTCCATGCGGCGAACCCGATCATAGATGAGCTGCGCAACAAAATGGAAATCGTAGAAGATAAGCGCTACAGCCAGGAATACCACGAGCCGGATAAGCGCTCAATCGCCAATGCAGTGCAGGTGTTCTTTAAGGATGGAACGTCCACGGACAAGGTCGAAGTGGAGTATCCGGTTGGGCATCGCCGCCGTCGTGAGGAAGGTATACCTTTGTTGGAGAAAAAATTCCGCGCCAATCTGGCGACACGTTTTCCTGGCAAGCGTTGCGAGGAAATCTTTGCCTTGTGTAAGGATCAGAAGAAGCTGGAGGCGACGCCAGTTAACGAATTCATGGATCTATTCGTTATCTGACACTCATGAGCTGAAGCCGCTCTATTTAAATGAGAGTGGCGTTAAAATAAAAAAGCGCGGTAATCCGCGCTTTTTTATTTGCTGGTTTCGTTTGGCGCTACAGGCGTCCATCCACTGCGTCTTTCGGCAGTACGTATTTGACGTCGAAGAGGACGTGAGTGTCTTTGCCAAGTTTACGGATGTTCTCTATGCCCATGTCTTTGAACTGCTTGTGGGCCACCGTAAGAATAATGGCGTCATAGTGATTCTCTTTCAGCTCAGGAATAACGCGAATGCCATATTCATGTTCCGCTTCAGCTGGGCTGGCCCAGGGGTCGTAAACATCCACATTGGCGTTATATGACTCAAAGGCGTTGATCACATCGACCACGCGAGTGTTGCGGATGTCCGGGCAGTTCTCTTTGAAGGTTAATCCCAATACCAGAATATTGGCTTCAGCCACATGCTGCTTGCGTTGCGTCATCATGCGAATCACGCGCTCCGCCACATGTTCGCCCATGCCGTCGTTAATGCGTCGGCCGGACAGAATGATTTCAGGGTGGTGACCGACCGCCTGGGCTTTGTAGGTCAGATAGTAAGGGTCGACGCCGATGCAGTGGCCGCCAACCAGACCGGGGCGGAAGGGGAGAAAGTTCCATTTGGTGCCGGCTGCTTCCAATACTTCCAGTGTGTCGATGCCAAGCTTCTCGAAAATCAGCGACAGCTCGTTGATTAAAGCAATATTGACGTCGCGCTGAGTGTTTTCGATAACCTTGGCCGCTTCTGCAACTTTGATGCTGCTCGCCTTGTGGGTGCCCGCGACAATGATGGAGGCATAGAGTTCATCTACATACTGGGCGATTTCGGGCGTGGAGCCAGAGGTTACCTTCAAAATGTTGATGACCCTGTGCTCTTTGTCCCCAGGGTTGATTCGCTCAGGGCTGTAGCCAGCGAAAAAGTCTTGGTTGAACTTCAGTCCGGAGACTTCTTCAAGTATTGGAACGCAGACTTCTTCTGTTGCGCCGGGATAAACGGTGGATTCGTAAATAACCACGTCATCTTTTTTCAGTACTTTGCCTATTGTGCGGCTGGCTGATTGTAATGGTCTCAGGTCGGGCGTTTTGAAGTCGTCGATAGGCGTTGGGACGGTGACAATGTAAACATTACAGGATTGTATATCTTCTAGTTTGTTGCTGTAGGAGAGTTTATTGGCTTCAGCAAGCAGTTCGGGTTCCACTTCCAGTGTGCTGTCTTTACCGGATTTCAGCTCCTCAATACGGGCGGCGTTTATGTCAAAGCCTACGGTAGAGAACTTCTTGCCGAACTCGACGGCCAGTGGCAGGCCAACATAACCCAGGCCCACAACTGCAATTTTTGCGTTCCTCAAATCTGTCATTGGAAACCCTTTAAGCGAGATAGTAGTAGTATTTTATTTAAAAAATCGAACTATAATGAGCGTCCGTCGTTAGACGGTCTCCGCGGAAGCCCTTGGCAATTCCGTGGAAACTCAGGAAACAGCCCGCGCATCCATTGTTGGATCATGCGCTTAAGGCTAAATCATTCAAGACTTCGTTTGGACTGATTTTGCGCATATCGACAATGGTGACAATATCAAGCGAACTCTTGAGAAATTTAGCCAAAGCGCGTCGCCGCGCAAGTATATCGGAAAATACGCGCCAAGATATTTGAATTTAGTTTAACAATACTCTTTTGTATTTGCTTAACTTAAGTTGTCCATAAAAATCTGATAGCATGAGCGGCCCTCAAGTCTAGGCTGCAAGTCCGTGTTGGTAAGGAGAAAAGGCTTGGCCCACGTACGTATATTCCGGCATTACATACATTTGCCCTACATTATTATGGGCGTCGCGGACCTGGTGGTCTTAGGCGCAGTATTTTACTGTGGCGTTTTCTTCCGTTATTTCGGCGAAATCAATTTTTTCCTCGATAACTATCAAGTTGCAATTCCTGAGGCGCTGACCTTCGCGCTGGTTAACCTTATCATCATGATCGCAATGGGGGTTTATCCCGCCAAAACCCAAGAGGGTATGTCCGGCATGATGCTGAGAACGATATTTTCGATTCTCATGTCCGCTGCGGGCTTGTCATTCCTGTTCTACGTAACCGAATCCTGGTTATGGTATTTTGGCAAGGGTGTTCTGGCTCTTTCCTCAGTCCTCGCAATCTTTATTTTGGGGATTTCCCGCAGTCTGTTCCTATTTTTCGCCAATGAGCAAAGCTTTAAGCGAAATGTGTTGGTGCTTGGCGCAGGAAATCGCGCAAGCAACCTATACGAGGACTTAAAGGAACCCCTGGACCGTCGAGGCGTTGAGTTAATGGGGTTTGTGCCTGGGCTGGATGAAGAGCTCAAGGTGCCTGAGCAGAAAGTGTTGAGAATTCCTGGAACTCTCAAAGATTATATTTTGAATCATCCGGTCGATGAGATTGTTATCGCCCTGGATGACCGCAGGAAAAAGCTGCCGCTGGACGATCTGTTGGAATGCAAGATGGAAGGCGTGCATATTGTTGACGCGCCTACATTTCTTGAGCGCGAGGGCCGCAAGGTGGCGCTGGACCTGATTCAGCCAAGCTGGATGATCTTCGCAGACGGATTTGGGGCGGTTTCCACTCGCAGCATCACCAAGCGAGCCTTTGATATTTTATCCAGTTTGAGCCTGCTGCTCGTGACTTGGCCTATTATGTTATTGACGGTGCTTGCTATTAAGCTTGAAGAAGGTTGGTCGGCGCCTGTGTTATACAAACAGGAGCGGGTGGGTTTAAACGGTCGTCCGTTCCCTGTCATGAAGTTCCGTAGCATGAGGGTCGACGCCGAAAAGCATGGCGCTGTCTGGGCGCAGAAAAATGACACTCGTGTGACCCGAATTGGCGGCTTTATTCGTAAAGTGCGTATCGACGAGCTGCCGCAAATTTTTAATGTTTTGCTCGGAGATATGGCTGTAGTCGGGCCGCGTCCCGAAAGACCTATTTTTGTGGAAAAGCTTTCGGAAAAAATTCCTTACTATAACGAAAGGCATAGAGTGAAGCCCGGTATTACCGGTTGGGCGCAACTCTGTTTCGCTTACGCCGATAGTGAGGAGGACACCAAGGAGAAGCTGCGGTATGATTTATACTACATTAAAAATCAGAGTCTACTGCTTGATTTGATTGTATTAATTCAGACCGTTGAGGTTATTTTGTTTAAGAAAGGCTCCCGGTAAGCGGGCGCTCGGGTTTTTAACATTGGCATCATTGTTTTGAAGTATTTGGCAGGGCGTAATGTTGGAAAACTATCCGGAAAACCTGGCTGCTGAAGAGTCGCATTGGATTCAACTGCTGATTAACTTGGGATACTAATGATGAAAATTAACGCCTTGAAAATATGCGTTCTGGCATTGCTGGCTGTGCTGTTCAGCGCCTGCAGCACGGTTAAGCCTTCCGACAATGCTTTGGTTAGCGCCGCTCTGAAAGATCGGCCGAAGATGCTGGAGTCGTATATTCTGGGTCCTGGCGACGTGGTTAACATAAATGTTTGGCGCAATCCTGAATTGTCTGGAGGCGTGCCAATTAGGCCGGATGGCAAATTGTCTACGACACTGGTTGGCGATATCGTAGCGTCCGGCAAAACTCCGGCTCAGTTGGCTGAGGAGATCAAGCAAAAGCTATCGGTTTATATTCGTGAGCCTCAGGTGAGTGTTGTCGTCACTGGAATGCAGAGCTATGAATTTTCCAGCAGGGTGCGCGTTACAGGCGCTGTGAAGTCGCCAATTTCCATCCCATACCGTCATGGCATGACCGTCATGGATGTCGTGTTGACGGCTGGCGGGTTGAATGATTTCGCCAGCGGAGATGGCAGCGTGTTGTACAGACAGTATCAAGGGAAGACCGTTATCATTCCTGTAAAATTAAATGAAATCTTTCAGGAAGGCGATGTGACCACCAACTATGAGTTGAACCCTGGGGATATAATTACTGTTCCTGAAAAGGTGTTGTAATACGACGCAGTTGGGGGCGAAATTGAATTTGAGACAGAACTTTTCTCTTATGACTATGCTGGTGCAATGATATGGCGGTTCCAATAGATCAGCTACCAAAAGAAGCCTACAGGGAGATTCGCTCCCGGAAATGGCTGTCGTTCTTTGTTTTTCTTGCTGTCAGCTTCGGAACGCTTGTCGTGGGCGCGTTATGGCCGCAGCAGTTTACTTCACGAAGCGTTATCTATGTCGATGATCAAAATATAATCCGACCTTTGATGGATGGCTCTGCCCTGACCACAAAAGTGAAAGATCATGTAGCTTCTGTTGAAGAGGTCATGTTGTCGAGAAGAGTTCTGACCCGTCTCGCAGAAATGGAGGATATCTGGGGAACAGTAAAATCCGACGCTGCGAAAGAGGGTATTATTTCAAAAGTGCGTAACAACGTGGCGGTCAAGAAGACCGGAGCCCCCAACTTTATTGAGATAGAGTACAAGGATTCTAATGCGCAACGAGTTTTTGATGTGACTCGTGAGTTGACGCAGCTCTTCATTGAAGAAACGGAAAACAGCAAGCGTGAAGAGAGTCGCAACGCGTATGAGTTTGTTGATAAGCAAGTTAAGGCATATCAAACGCAATTACAGGCTTCTGAAGAGCGCTTGAAGAACTTTCTGCAGGATAATGTGGACGGTACTGCTGAGTCGGTGGGGTCAAGATTATCCGCTCTTGAGCGTCAAATTGAAGAAGCCGAGCTTGCGCTAAAGGAGGCGATGGCTCAGAGAGATGCGCTGCAATCACAATTGTCTGGACAATCTAGAGTTGTGAGAAGAGAAGTCGCAGATGATGCATATCAAACTCGCATAGATGAGTTAAATAAGAAACTTGATTCCTTGCGATTGATTTATCTGGATAGCTACCCTGACATTATCGCTTTGAAGCAGCAAATAGTTGAGCTAGAGAAGCAGCGCGCAGAGGCTGTGTCCAGCGGTGGTTCGTCTACGCGCTCAGAGTCTTCTTTTAACCCTATATATCAAGAGCTGCAGAGTGAGCTTTCAAAAGCGCTCGCCAACATAGATACGTTACGCACTAGACAAAAGTCCTTGGCGGTCTTATTGGAAAAAGAGCGCACTCGGATGCAGCGCATTCAGGAAAATCAGGCGAAGATTGCTGAGCTAACCAGGGATTATGAGGTTAATAAGAATATCTACGACGATCTCTTAAAGCGCAGGGAAAAGGCGCGAGTTTCTATGCGCCTTGATGTTGAGGGTCACGGTCTTAGTTATAAGATTCATGAGCCGGCGGCCTATCCACTTAAGCCGTCAGGGTTTACTTTCCGTCACTTTGCTATGGCGGGATTGTTTTTAGGTTTTCTCGCGCCTATCGGCATAGCTGTCGCGTTCTGTCAGGTAGACCCGCGTGTACGTACAGGATCTATTTTGCAGGAAAATACGGGTATCCCTGTGTTGGCGACGATTCCCTATATTTCCACTCCATTGGAACGGAGAATTGACAGGCGTCGAACTAAAGTCATTCTTTTCCTGGCATTAGTCAGCATCGGCGTTTATTTGGTGTATGGGTGGATGCGTTATACGGGAGTCGTCTTGTGACCGACAAACAAGAGAATATCAAAAATATTTATGATATCGATAAGGGGCAGATTAATCCCAAAGAGGCCCAGCCTAATTCAACTGCAGATAGGGTGCTGGTGCCTAGCTCGCTGGAAGTTAAGTCTGGTAGTGTAGAGCGTTATGTAATTAGTAAGCAGATCGCCAAGATGCGAGAGCCTTCTCTCCTGTCAGTTGATGATCTGAATCAAAAGCGCATTATTCACCCAGAGTCTCCTGATCGTACGATTATAGATAAGTTTCGAGAACTGCGAACTCGTTTGCTGGAGATCAGCAAAGGTAACAACTTCACGTTAGCTGTTACAGGGGTCGCTGATGGTTGTGGAGCCTCGTTCACGGCAATTAACTTAGCTGCTGCGTTTGCATTGGATAGCAGTAAAACGGCTTTGGTTATTGACTGTAATCTTAGAGAGCCCTCCCTGCACAATATTTTGGATTTGATGCCAGACTTGGGGGTTACGGATTTTATTGAGGATCCAGATATGGATATAGCCTCCGTAATTTACCCAACCGGCATCAAGAGACTGAGACTGATTCCGGCTGGAAGTAGACGAGAGTCCTCGGGAGAATTTTTTACTTCGTTCCGTATGAGACAATTTTTGCACTCATTAAGAAAGCGCTATCCAGACCGCTTTATTATTCTGGATACGCCTTCGATTGCAGTGTCTCCCGATGCGCGGATTATCTCCGAGCTGTGTGATTTGACATTAGTTGTCGTACCTCATGGAAGGGTTACAGAAAGTCAGATTGTGTCCGCTGTGTCATCGATTCCGTCGCAGAAGTGCGCGGGAGTCTTGGTAAATGGCTGAAAATAGCTAAAAGAGACTGTCTTTCTATATAACTACCATAAGGACCTGTCCCTTCATGGATCATCTTCTATTAGATAAATCAAGGCCAGCTATGCTTGCCTTGATTGGTATAAATGCAATTAGCGCAACACTGTATGTACAGGCGGAGCCGCTTGAAGTGCAATTAAGCGCTACTCAGGAGTACTCCGATAACGTAACAAAAACTCAGAATAAGGAAGATGATTGGCTTAGCAAGGTGGGCTTAAAGCTGGGGCAAACGATTACGAAAGGAGCTTTTGAGAGTTCGCTTTCGGCAGACTTTGGTTTTGAGCATTACTGGGGCGATACCTTTGGCGATGAAGTTTCCACTGAGTTGGTATACGACGGTAAGTATAATTTTACCCCAAGCCTGTCTTGGCTTGTTAAGGATGAATTGACCGAGGACGTGCTAAATAGCAGCACGCCTAATACTCCAGATACAAGAGTCCGGAAGAATGTTTTTACCACTGGACCTAGCTATCGTATTGCTATGTCGGCGGAAGATGACTTGGTGCTAAGTGGGCAATACAAGCAAATTGACTTCGATAGTAATACGGCTATCGATAGTAAAAGGAAGACAGCTACCGCCGATTATATACATCGTTTTGCGAATGAGCTTACGTTTACATGGAGCAACAGTGGAGAGTGGGCAGACTTGGATAACGAGACAGACATCGAGACTTTAGAGTCTGAGGTGCGTCTCAGTAAGCGCTATAACGATCTATTCGCCAGCATGGGCGTTGGTATGACCAAGCTTACCAGTGAGCAGGCGAATGTCACCAGAAAGTCGGATGAGGTTACTGGCTCGTTGAATATGAGCTATCAGGCCAGCGCCACGGTTGGATTGACGTACTCTTATAATCGCAAGTTAACCGATAGCGCTTCTGAAACTGTTTTTCAGAGCTTTGAACACCCAATCAGTAAAGGGTCAAGTGACAGCTTATTAATGCAAGAGCATGTTGCTGGGGTAAATTATAAGCCTAATGCTAGAGATGTATTTCAATTAAAAGGCTCTAGCACGACCGAAGAAAATGAAACAACTGCTTTGGAAGATAAAGAGCATTCCGTGGCGGTTAGTTGGTCGCATAAAGTTAATGCTGTATGGAACTGGTTGGCGTCATCAGAGTATACCAATAATAACTTCGGCGGCACTGACGTTGAACAGGACACATACGAACATTCAATACAGATTAATCATCATTGGTACAAGAACTTCAGCTCTCGTTATTACGTTGAGTACGAGTCAAAGGACTCTGAAGGCGGAGCAGTAGAGTATGATGCGATGACTGTCGGCGTCGGCGTAGACTACGTCCCCAATTTTTAATCATACAGGTGGTTGTCTTGCAGAACGCCTTGACTATAGATGTAGAGGATTATTTTCACGTTGCAGCGCTAGCGGAATCAATTGGCGTTGATGAGTGGACGAGCCGGGAGTGTCGTGTTGAAAAAAACACACGAGACTTAATTGAGCTGTTTGATAAGAAAGGCGTGAAAGGCACTTTTTTTGTCTTGGGCTGGGTGGCGGAAAGATACCCTCATATTGTTACTGAGATTCATCGGGCGGGACATGAAGTGGCTTCGCACGGCTACAGCCACCAACTGGTTTACTCGCAAACTCCCGCAGTATTCAGGGAAGAGACCGCCAAATCCAAAGATATTCTGGAGAATATCATTCAGCAGCCAGTAGAAGGCTATCGCGCGGCAAGTTACTCGATAACGGCTAAGTCCAAGTGGGCGCTGGATATTTTGTGTGATTTGGGGTTTAAGTGGGACTCAAGTATTTTCCCAGTGAGGCATGATCGATACGGAATGCCAAATACACCAGAGGATCCCTATATTCTACAAGCGCCGAATGGAAAGCAGATTGTAGAATTCCCCTTAACCACCTGCCCAATTGGCAAGTATAGGCTGCCTATTGCTGGCGGTGGTTATTTCAGGCTGTTTCCTTATTGGCTTACGCGTTGGGGGTTGGGTAGGGTTAATAGTTTGGGTCGAAGCTTTATTTTTTACTTGCACCCTTGGGAAATCGATCCTAAGCAACCACGGGTCAAAGCCAGCATGTTGTCGACGTTTCGGCATTACAACAATCTGGATGTGTGCTTTTCCAGGCTGGAGTCGCTGCTGGATGACTTTTCATTTACAACGGTTTCAGAAGTACTTAAATCTCAGTCTATTGACCCCGTTCCAGTTGCGGTTTAACGCCTGCTATGAATGATGCGATTAATTTAGACAGCCTGAAGTTGCGAGAAGATCGGCTTAAGGCGCGTAAAGGCGAACTCTCGCGTTTAATTGGCGAAGCTAAAAAAAACGGAGCGGACGCGGATGAGCTCATCGCCGAAATGGGAGCAGTTTCAGCCGAGTTCAAAGAAGTAGCGGGTCAAATTAAGGCGTTTAAGAAAGCGCAGCGTCAACAAGCCGATCAATCGAATGACGAAGTGCTTTCGAGTGGTCAGTTGGATAAGTCCAAGCAAGCAGAGAAGCTGCAGCAGATTATTGAAGATATCTCCTCTACGTCACAGATTTTGAATCTTGCAGTCAAAGCTTTTCGCATTGTGGAAATAGATGCAGAACCAGGCTTAAAGGCGTCTTGGGAGAGCTATGTTGGCCAACATCCACAATCTTCCCCGTATCATAAGCTGTGGGTGAAATCGTTCATCGAATCGGTGTATGGCCATCCATGTCGCTTTAGTTGTGCGCTTGATGAGTCTGATAGGGTGGTCGGCGTTCTACCTCTTATTCAATTGAAGAGCCGTCTATTTGGGAACTTTGTTGTCTCAGCGCCATATTTTAACTATGGCGGAATTCTTGCGGATAGCGATCAGGTCGCTCAAATGCTCCTCGCAGATGCGGTGCGTTGGCGAGATCAGGTGGGAGCAGGGCATATTGAGCTGAGGCATTTGACGTCATCCAATTTGGGGCTGCCGCAACGTACCGAGAAGCTAACGTTCTGGCTTGCGTTGCCTGATCAGGAAGAAGATTTATGGCTAGGCTTTAAACCCAAAGTTCGAGCACAAATTAAGCGGCCTCAAAAGGAAGGAGCGGAAATAACTCTCGGTGGTGTCGAGTTACTGGATGATTTTTATTTTGTATTTTCAAGGAATATGAGAGATCTTGGCACGCCGGTTTATGGGAAAAACTTTTTTCGTGGCTTCCTTAGCTCGTACGGAGAATCTGCTAGAGTTGTCATAGGCAGGTTAAACGGAGCTGTAGTCGCTTGTGCGATTATTATCGGCAGTGGCGATCGAATGGAAATCCCCTGGGCTTCAACAGTTCAGGAGGCAAATAGTTCCGGTATTAATATGCTGATGTATTGGGAAATCTTAAGGTTCAGCATTAAAGCGAAATATAAAATTTTTGATTTCGGGCGCTGTACGGAAGATAGCGGCACTTACAAATTTAAACAGCAGTGGGGCGCCGCGCCAGTGCGTTTACATTGGGACTACTGTCTTGCTGAAGGGAAAGAGGCGCCCAAGCTTAATCCCGATAACCCCAAGTTCAAGCTGCTTATTGCTGTATGGACAAGACTGCCAGTGTGGCTGACTAATTTGGTCGGTCCCATGGTAGTTAAGTATTTGCCCTGATCAAAAGCGTGCGATATACAGTCTGGCCTTTACATGTTGCAGGGTTGAGGCGATGAGTAATACTCCCAATCATCGAGATCACCGCGCTGGTCTTTTTGCAATTGCACAAGAGAAGAGCTGGGGGCTGCCGGAAGTCCTTCTTAATTCCGCAGAACGTTTCTCTGAAAAGCCTGCGGTGAAATCAGAAGATGGTGAGCTTAGTTATCGCCAGCTTCTACAGCATTCCTTATTGGTTGCTGAGCGACTCAACGCGTTAGGAGTTGGCGTTGGTGATCGTGTCGCAGTTTGTGTGAATCGCGACCATCATTTGCCTGCATTGCTTTTAGGCGTTGGTATTGTTGGTGCAGCTTACGTTCCAGTTGACCCCGCATTTCCTGCGGAGCGCATCCGAATTATTCTAGGAGATGCCGACGCTTCCGCCGCCATATTTGAATCATCTACCTTTGATCTTCTGCAAGCCATCCCTGATTTGGCGCTTTTGGATAAATACAGTGTAGTTGAGGCGGGAGGTGGTGTGTGTTCTGAGTCATTGGATGACCTCCGAGACAGCTATGTAGAGCTTAGAGGCTCGCTTGAAAAAGCCGCTGACTTGATCGCGTATATCATTTTTACTTCAGGCTCTACAGGACGCCCCAAAGGTGTTCCCATTGCTCAGTCCGCTGTTATTAATTTCCTATATGGCGTAGACGAGGTTATCGGGACTCGAGATGGCGATCGTTTTCTTGGGCTGACCACGATTTCCTTTGATATTTCTGTTCTGGAATTGTTTCTTCCGCTGATTCTTGGTGGGGTTGTTTATGTCTGCAAGAAGAGCGATGCGCTGTCTCCAGATCGGCTTGGAGATATTATCGCGAAGAATGATATTAACGTCCTTCAGGCGACGCCGGCAACTTGGCGCTTGATGTTGGAACTGGGGTGGCGCCCTGGAAATACGCACAAGATTTTGTGTGGTGGAGAGGCCTTTCCGATTGATTTGGCGGGAAAACTCCTCCAGGAGGCGGGTGAGGTTTGGAACATGTATGGGCCTACCGAGGCGACGGTATGGGTTTGTAGTCATAAGGTATGTCAAGAAGATATTGACGCGGGATTTATACCGCTGGGCGCGCCCTACGCTAATGTCGATCTAGTTGTGGTGGATGAGGCTCTTAATCCTGTTTCGGGTGAGGCGACTGGAGAATTGTTAATTGGCGGCGCTTGTCTGTCTCCTGGATATTTTAGAAGGCCCGAGCTCAATAAGGATCGTTTTGTCGCCCTCAATTTCTCTGGTTTCACGCAGCCTTATTATCGTACCGGCGATCTTGTGCAGGTCGCCAGCGGTCAGATGCGCTATGTTGATCGGCTTGATAATCAAGTAAAGATTCGAGGGTTTCGAATTGAGCTGGGAGAGATAGAAGCTGCATTGACGCGTTTGCCAGGAATCGCTGACGCTGCAGTTGTTGCAGTGTCTAACCCCGCAGGCGACAACGTCCTCGTCGGTTGCTTGCGCTTTTCCAGTGAAGCTTTGGCATTTGGGAGCGTTGAGAATTCGTTGCGGCAAACACTGCCGTTTTATATGGTTCCCGGCCTCTGGCGAATATATGACAGCTTTCCACAAACACCGAATAAGAAAATTGATAAGAAAGCGTTGAAGAGCGATGTGGAAAAGGGGATGGCGTCATCTGCATCGACTGATAACCCGTTCTCTTCTGATATTGAGCGGCGTTTGGCGTGTGCGTGGAAGGCGGTTTTGGGAGTTTCTCCGCAGAGCGTTCACGATCATTTTAATGAGCTTGGGGGGCATTCCCTAGCTGCAGCCAGACTCTCGAATGAGATTGAGATTGAGTTTGGGAAATCGGTTGGCGTTAATCAGTTGATTGCATGTCCCGTGTTTATTGAGCAGTGTGAGATGGTTGCAGCCGCGCCTGAAGCGATGCATCACTCAGATCTCATAACGCTGGAAGAGTGTGCGGAGCTAAGCGATGGTCAGCGAAGAATTTGGTTTATATGTCAGTTGGCGGGCTCCAGTAGCGTATTTAATGAATCTGAGGCGTTTATTTTAGAGTCGCCTTGGGATATGGGCAGATTGGAGCGGGCGATTTCCGAGTTGCTGCGCGAACTCCCTGCTCTGAGGTTGATGTTGAATACAGCTGGTTTATCGTGGAGGCTGTGCTCGGCGGCGGAAACGCCATTACAAGTGAGGGATATTGCAAGCTCATCAGACTCTTTAGAGGCGCTTCTGCACCAAGAGGCCAAGCGTGAGTTTGATTTTGATTCTGAGTTGCTTGTTCGCTTTGTCGCCTATGAAATGGAAGGGCGGATTTCCGCTCTGCAGATGGTGACTCATCATATATTGTTAGATGGCATATCCCAATTGAAAGTTTGGGACCGCTTGTTGCAGCTCTATGAGAGGGAAGAGGCTCTAACTGATTATCAGGAAAATGGGGAAGAGGCTAAGGGTGTAATTGTCTCTTCTCGTCAAAGAGACTTGGAAGAGAGCATCGAATTTTGGGTGCAGACGCTATGTAAACCGTTGCCGCTATTAAACTTGCGAACTGATTACGAGCGTCCGGACTTTTTTGACTTTAAAGGAAGGCAGGTTGTAGAGGTTCTAGGTCAAGATCTCTCGCTCAGGTTAATTGGCGTAGCAAACAAATTTAGAACGCGACCGTTTGTAGTGTTAATAAGCGCTTTCTCTGCGTGGTTGAGAAAAGTAACGGGCGCGCGCGACTTGATAGTAGGGACGGCTACGAGCGGTCGTGAGGGACAAAAGGGGCTTCATGACGCCATAGGGATGTTCTTTAATACTATTCCATTGCGATTACCTGAAGTTGATGGCGGTTTACAGGAGCAGCTAAAAAGCACTGAGCAGGCTTTAAATCTGGCCTTGCTGCATGGGGGGATTTCATTTGAAAAAATAGTCTCCAGCGTACAGGCTGCCCGCGATGCCTCAAGGCCCACCATGGCGCAAGCTTATATAACATTTAATGACTTTTCTAATCGCAAGCTAAATGTGGCGGGTAGTGGCGTTTTGAATCCTGTGCCGGTCGATATTGGCTATACACAGGGGGAGATCTTTCTTTACGTTGACTTTTATGGGGGCGACTTTGTATTTCGCTTTCAGACAAGTTCCGCCTTATTTAATTTGGATACAAGCAGGAAAATGCTTGCTGCGTTCATGGCGACGCTAAAAGGTTTTATAGAGAGCATGGAAATTGGCGGGGCGGCGTTAAATTCAGATATTTCAATAGATTGTTTTTCGGGCTCTCAAGCCAATAGTCGGGTTAATGGTCGGCGCCAGATTAAGTTTCATCATGGTGATGACGAAGAGCTGCTCAATAAGGTTGGAGCTATTTGGAAAAGTGTTCTGGGGTTGGATGAACTAGATCTTGACGCCAATTTTTTTGAGGTCGGCGGTCACTCAATCAAGGCGTTACAAGTATTTGATCAGTTGCATCGGCGATACGGGATTAATGCGCCGCTGGCTTTGCTCTTCAAAGCGCCTACAGTAAGGTCTCTAGCTGGTGAGTTGGCGCGAATTAATAATAGCTATTCAGGGGGCGAAGCCGAGGGGGGCGGCTATTCCGCAGGAGAAGCTGAAGGGTGGAAAAACATCGTGCAACTGTCTGCTGGTGGCGCCAAGACTCCATTGGTTTGTATTCACCCTGTTGGCGGTAATGTGCTGGCCTATAAGGCATTACTGGACTTCGACGATTTGAATCGCCCTGTTTATGGTATACAGGCTACCGGGCTGGATGGGGTAAGTGAGCCTTCATACTCAATTCTTGATATGGCTCGTCACTATGCGGCGCTTCTTGATGAACTTCTTAGTAAAAAGCAAGTTTTACTCTTGGGAGGGTCAATGGGGGGCTCCATAGCGGTAGAGTTGGCTAATGAGCTCTCTGGTAAGGGGTTTAAGGTCGATTGGGTGATATTGCTTGACACCATTGGGCCTGCCGCCAAGCACTTGCCTGAAGGCTTCGCTGAGGATCGGCGCACGTTTTTACAAAAGGTCGCTCAAAGCACATCGGCCAGAATAAAGTATTACAAGAACTTTTTAGAAGTAAGACTCTATCGGATGCTTGGTTTGAGAATGCCTCAGACGTTGCGTGTGTTTGAGGTGCGCAGATCGAACCGTCTTGCTGTCGAGAGGCATATAGAACGAGCTTACAACGGGAGTGTCATGCTGTTGCGCCTGCCTTCCACTGAGTCCGGGGCGTACAGCTTGCCCGTGCTGGGCTGGGAGAGGCATCTGACAGGAAGAGTAGAAATTGAGACGGTAGATGCTGAGCACGCACACTTTCTGGAGTCTGAAGAGGCAAAGCGGGTGCTGGCCTGTTTTCTCCGGGAGCAAGAATAGAGTGTCGAAAGAGGTATCTTTCAATTAATTTATGAAGAACGTATTACATATAATCGACACCACTGGCCCAGGTGGTGCGGAAACGGTATTTATTCAACTGTTACGGAATCTATCCAAAGACAAGTACCATCACCATGTCATATTGCGCGGAGAGGGGTGGGTCGCCGACCAAGTTAGAGCGTCAGGAATAGAGCCGATATTCATCGACTCCAAAGGCAGCTTCAACTTAAGTTATGCTTTGGTGTTGGTGCGATTTATACGCTCTAACAAGATAGATGTAATTCATGCACACTTGATGGGGTCTAATGTATATGGCGCGCTCGTCGCAATGTTGACGCGTAAGCCAATGATAGCCACGTTTCATGGAGGGGTTGATGTGGCGAAGCAGGAAAGGTTAATCAACCTGAAGTTTAAGTTAATAAGCCTTGGAGCTGACTCCATTATTTGCGTGTCAAAGAAGTTGGAAGAGGAATTAAAGCAGCGAGGGGAGCTCGAAGGTAGCAAGCTAAAACTTATATACAATGGAGTGGATCCGAATCAGTTTTCGAAACAGGATAAGACCTTAAATAGGGAGCTTGGTTTGCCCGATGGTGCAATAATTGTGCTCTCGGTAGGCAATATTCGGCCTGCAAAAGGTTATGAATATCTGGTGGATGCAGCCGCCAAAATGAAAGGGGCTCCTGAGTATCACTTCGTTGTTGTCGGGCATCAGAAGAAAAGCTTATATGAGACGTTGCTAAAACGCATTGAGTCTCATGATGGAGTGCCTAATTTGCACTTTTTAGGCTTTCGCTCGGATGTTAAGGATCTGTTAGGGCAAGCGGATATATTCCTGTTAACTTCAACGAGCGAGGGGTTTTCCATTGCGACAGTTGAAGCCATGATGGCTGGCGTGCCTGTTGTGGCTACCCGCAGTGGTGGTCCAGAAGAAATTGTAGAGGATGGTGTAACAGGATTGCTGATTCCTGTGAAAGATCCTGAGGCGGTTAAAACAGCCTTATTAAAACTCCGAGATAGGGAGTTGGTGGATAAAATGCGACAGGCTGCGCAACAGTCAGCGATAGAGAGGTTTTCCTTGGTCACTATGGTTGGCGAATACGAGGCCTTGTACGACAGGCTGATTGCCTAAACGCTTGGTTTTCCATATTGGCCCGAGGGTCAATATGGAAAACAAGCTCTTCGGTAAAGTCTTAGCTACGCAAATCTCGTAAGTATTTCTTCAGCTCAAATATAAAGGGGCGGAAGTCGGATAGTCGATTGACTTCATGCTTGGTATTACCATTAGGGAGAAGGAAACGAAGCAGCTCAAGCAGCTTTTGCGCACGTGTGTACTGGTGTGCAGGAGATTTTAAGACAAGGTATAAGCGGTCCAGATCGCCAAGCAGCCAGCGCATTTTTTGCCCTACGGTGAATGAGTCAATAGGTGCGACTTCACCGTTTTCAAAAGAGTTTAGTAAGAGATAGGGAAAGTCCACGCCGGAGTCTATCGCCAATTGCAACGAACCCCAGAATCGTGGGTTAATCTCCATCAAGTAGGGGGTGCCATCCTCTGCGACTTTGAACTCCACCATGGCCACACCATTCCAATTGGCATGATGAAGCAGGGTGTCTGAAATTTTCTTCATACGAGAATCTACTTCTTTTGACTCGCAAAGTACGCTTACGCCTCCTGACGGCGGTTTTTCTCTCAGTCTTCGATGAGAGAAATGGCAAAGGGGGTCGCCTTGTGAGTAGAGAGCGAATAACCCCTGGCCTTCACCTTTAATATAAGACTGAATCATGAAGGGAAACTCGCGGAAATAACGCCTTTTAAGGGCCGCCTCAGCCTCTTCGCGAGAGTGAGCAATGATGACGGTAGTGCTAATAATTTCTCCGCCGGTAAGTATGCGCGACTTGAATGGCTTTAAAACAACTGGGTATTCAGTAATGTTCGCTATCGCTTCCTGCGCCTGCTCTATACTTTCTATATACAAGGTATGAGGGGTGGGGAGATCCAGGGATTGAGCGAGCTGAAATAGGCGGTTCTTGTTAGCCAAATGCTCTATCGACTCAGCTTCGGAAAATGGCAGAATTAAGCCTTTTGGCAGCTTGTCTCTGTTTTCCAGGATGACGTAGGTGGAGGCCTCTGTCACAGGGAGCAGGAAGTTAATTTGCTGTTCAGAGACTATTTTCAATATGTCGTCGAAAAATGCTGAAGGTTTACTGTAAGGGGAGGCATAGA
This sequence comes from Hahella sp. HNIBRBA332, assembly GCF_030719035.1. NCBI lineage: Bacteria > Pseudomonadati > Pseudomonadota > Gammaproteobacteria > Oceanospirillales > Hahellaceae > Hahella > Hahella aquimaris. Next base: position 2,963,555 of record NZ_CP132203.1, on the reverse strand, counting down.
CGCCTTTTTCGCTTGAGTACCGCGAAGCTCCAGCAAGTGTTTCAAAACTTTCGTCCGCAGTCATGACCCAGACGCCCTTACTTCCCAGGGAACGAGTGGCGGCGAGAGCGGAGCGTTGGTTAGCGTCGAGTATCAAGGCGCGAGTATTGATCATGGTAGGTTGGTCGCTTGATGAAAGATAAGTAGCAGTGATTCAGATGCCGGTGATAGTAATTGGGTAAGTGTTGAACTGTCAAAAGTTGTCTGCTGTGGTTTGAATAACCTCCAGCAGTCTCTATAATCGCGCTCGTGGAGCAAGTCCGACCCGGCGTCAAAGTTAAGGTGAATCATTTTGGGTAAGCTGAAAAAGTTACTGAAGTTGTTGTCAGAGTATCTTTTTATGGTCCTTGGGTTTTACAAAAGGTATTCAGATATTCCCCCAGGATTTTCTCCCCAAAGGGTGATTTTTGTATGCAAAGGAAATGTGTGCCGTAGCGTATATGCGGAAGCCTTTCTCAAGGGTAGGCTTCAGAAAGATAAGGTTGAGATTGTTAGCTGTGGTCTGGCTACTGACGGAGGAACGCTCGCTAACCCTACAGCCAAAGAGGTTGCTGCCGAGAGGGGAGTGGGTCTTAGCGACCATCGCAGTACGCGAATTCAAGACATGAGCATGCGCCAAGGCGACTTGTTTATCGTCATGGAGCCTTATATGGTTCATGCCTTAGATAAATATCGAAAGGACGATGCGGAGTCTCATGTTCTTATTCTGGGTATGGTTGGTCCAGATCAACAGCCTACCATTCCAGATCCATACGGCAGGGAAGTTTCAGTTTTTAATAAAGTCTTCGATACCATTGAGTCGAAGCTTTCAGTATTGCAGAAAAGCTTGTAATGAACTTTCCCCAGTTAGGCCACTATTCCGGTCCTAATAAGCAGAAAAAATCGAGTGAGCAGCCGCCACGCAGTGATATGGAGCGGCTGTATTCCATGGATATTAAATTTATCTATCAGACTATAAGAGCGGAAGGATTCGCTTTTATTTGTATCTGCGGGTATTTATTTTTTGAATATGTCCGACCTCAGTCGATCTACTTGTGGCTTAATATATTGCCGTGGGTCCCGCTTTTTATTATGTCTGCTTTTATTTTTCACTGTGTGGAAAAGAAAAAGAAAGTGGATACGGGGCATGGAATAAACAAGTTGATGGTTCTCTACGGACTGGTGGTATTGATATCTTCGGCCGCCTCCGAATACAGTGCTGCTTCATTCAATCGATTATGGACCTTTTTTGACTGGTTTTTGTTCTACTTCATGATTGTGACAATCGTGAATAATGAAAAGCGGTTTTACATCTTCTTTCTCTCGTTTTTGATTTACTCTTTTAAAATGTCTCAGCACGGATTTATTTCATGGATGAACCGTGGGTTCGCATTTGCGAGCTGGGGGGTAACAGGGGCTCCTGGCTGGTTTCAAAACTCAGGAGAAGTAGGTATTCAGATGGCGATATTTACCCCTCTTTCCGTGGCGTTTCTATTAGGTATTAGCTTATATATCAATAAATACTGGAAAATATTCTTTAGTCTTTTCCCGTTCACGGCTATTGGAACTGTCATTGCCTCTTCTTCAAGAGGAGCTCTTGTTGCGGTTATTGGCGTGGGCGTTCTTGCGTTGGCAAAGACTAAACACTTTTTTAAAACGGCGATTGTTGCTGGTTTGGTTGGGTGGATTGTCGTTGTATCTGTTCCAGATGAGTTTAAAGCGAGATTTGAAACTTCCGGGGAAGATAGAACTTCACTGCATCGAATAGAGCGTTGGGAGCAGGGCTGGGAGACTATGAAAAAGTACCCGGTTCTTGGCGTCGGGCACGAAGCATGGACGACATACCACCCAAGGCATTTCTCGTCGGAAGTGAAGGGGAGTAAGTTAGTCCACAATATATTTGTTCAATGTGGCACTGAGTTGGGTTTTGCGGGAATAACGGTTCTTGTTCTCCTTATATTGGCCAGCTTTGTTACAGATTATAAAGTCCGAAAGCTGGCGAAAAAAATGGAAAACCGCCTCTACTATTATTTGGCGTTTGGGTTTGACTTCGCCATGATTGGTTTTTTGATAAGCGCCAGTTTTGTAACTGTACTGTACTATCCTTATTTGTGGATACATTTAGCTCTGGTTGTATGTATGCATAACTCAATTAAACGGTCCCATAAGGAGCTGCAGCTGAAGGAGCGAGAGTCTAAGCTGGCGGGTGAGGCCTTGTGATGCAGGATTCGGAAAAGAAGTGTAATGTCCTGATGGTTGACCAAGGCTTATCCTTTGGTGGTGCGCTAGTTGTGTTGCTTAGCCTGGCTAAGTCACTACCTGACAATTTTCATCCAGTGGTGGTCACAGCTATCAAAGAAAATCCAGAAAAATGGATTGATGCCGGCGATATAAAAGTCGTTAGTTGCTCTCCTACGTTCAATTACCTAGATTATTTTCGAGTTAGCCACAAAATCTCCGGTGTTCAGAATAAAGTGATTCGCAAAATCCTGATATATGCGCTGTCATTGTATTCGACATGCAAGAACCTATCTTATGTAACGAAGTTGATGAAAATCATTCGAGATAATGATATTGATATTGTGCATGCTAATAACAGTGTATATGTGCTTATGGCGGCCGCTCTGACCAGAAAGCCTTGTGTCTGGCATATACACGGAGTGGTGGAAAGCCCTCTCTCTTTTCTTGAAAGGCTATTTTCACCTAGCGTCAAATTGTTCTTGGCAATATCTGGCTTTGTCTCCAATTCCGCCGTTAAAAATAGATACCCTGCTGAAAAGCTAAAAGTTATTGAGAACCCGGTTGATCCCGCTGCTCTTGACTGGACTTTGAATGAAACTCTGCTTCAGAGCGTTAAATCGCAGTTCAATTTGTCTGATAGTAACTTCGTTGTTTCAATATTTGGGCGAATTATTCCTTGGAAAGGGCAACTTGAACTTATAGAAGCGATTGCAAAAGTTGCAGAGCACTGGCCTGAAGTAAGGCTTTTAATTGTAGGAGACGCTTCAGAAGGCTTCAGTAAAGCATACAATGAAAAGATCAAGCACAGAGTTGAGACTCTTGGCATCGAAGAAAATATCATATGGGCTGGCTTTCAAAAGGATGTTAGGCCTTTCTACGCTATCTCTGACTTGGTTGTTCACGCCTCAATAGATCCAGAGCCTTTTGGTCTGGTGATAATTGAAGCTATGGCGAGCGGCTGTCCTGTAATTGTTTCCAGTTTAGGCGCGGCTCCTGAATTAGTGGAAGATGGAGTAGACGGTTATGTCATAAACCCGAAGAACACTGATGAGCTGTCAACGGGAATAATGACTCTTATTGATAGGCCTGAGTTGAGAAAAAATTTTGCGGAAAAAGGTCGGTGTAAAGTTAATCAACGTTTTCATCCCCAGTTTTATGCTTTGCGTATGGCTGAGGAATACTCCTCTATTGTTGGAAACGGGGGGGCAAAGTAATGAGCACGCCTCAGTCAGAAGTGGCTAACCCAGGAGCTGTTAAACAAACAAAAGTATTGGTGTCTAATACGGCTATATATGGTCTTGGTACTATTATTCGCTCATTAGCGAGCTTCCTGCTTCTGCCTATTTATACTCAATATCTTTTACCTTCTGAATATGGTGTTATTGAGCTGCTTGGAATGCTGGTGGATTTGGCTGGCATATTTTTCGGGGCGAGAATTGGACAAGCCTTTCTGAGATATTACGGGCTAGCTAATACCGATAATGAGAAATATCAAGTCACTGGTAGCGCATTAGGTATGACCTGTGGCATGCATTTGTTGGCGGTGTTTACGTTAGTAACGCTATCTGGTCCTATCAGCGAATTGCTGTTTGGCTCCTCGGATTTAAAAACTCTGGTGCAGCTATATTCTTTGAATATGCTGCTTGGCGCTGTGATGGAGATTCCATTTGCATACCTCAGAGCCAATGGAAAAGCGTTTAAGTTCTTGGGCTATTCCGTACTGCGCCTTACACTGCAGATATCTTTTAATCTATTTTTTCTTATATACCTTGAGATGGGGGTGTATGGAGCGGTCTACGCCTCTGTTATCGCTTTCTCGCTAGCCGCGCTGGCTTTGACCTTCGGTGTTGTTGGTGAGTTAAAACCCGAATTCAAATGGGGTACGGCGAAGAGTATGTTGGGCTTCAGCTTCCCTATTATTATTGCGGCTTTGAGTATGTTCTTTATTACATATTCAGACCGCTATTTTATTAGCGCATTTTTAGACTTGGACTCCGTTGGAATTTATTCTTTGGCGTACAAATTTGGTTTTATGCTATTCGCTCTAGGGTGGACGCCTTTCCTGAATATGTGGGATGCCGAAAAGTATCGCATTTACAAAGACCAAGAAAGTCACTATCTGTTTGATGCTGTATTCAGGGTTGTCTCAGGCATTTTAGTTTATATGGCGTTTGGAATTGCTTTGTGGTTGCCAGTAGTGTTGCGGTTTATGTCTGACGAAAACTATTGGGCGGCTGCGAGTATCGCACCTATCGTTCTGATAGCCTATGTGCTTTTGGCTTGGACAAACTATTGCAATCTAGGTTTTTTTACAGCAGGCAAGACAGGACGGTTTGGCTGGATTTCTGTAGTAACGGCGATTTTCTGTGTGCTGGGCTATTGGGTATGTATTCCCAAATATGGTATGTATGGCGCGGCTTGGGTAACAGTGCTGGCTTTTTTGGTCAGGTTCTTGCTAATCCATCACTTCGCAAAAAGACACTTTGACATGCAACTTAGATGGCGTAGTCATATTGTGTCACTTTCGCTTGCACTTTCTTTTTATCTAATCTCTGAGTACTGGATATTCTCGGAAATGGATCCTGTAGGTGGTTGGGCGATCGCCATCAGAGTCGCCTTGTCCCTGCTTTATCCTGTCCTGGCGATAGCGCTAGGGGTTATTCCATACGGGCATTTGAAAATGTTCTATCAGTCTATTATCAAGAAGCGTGGTAAGTAGCTAACTATGGGTGTGAAAGCAAACTTGTTTGTCATCGGGGCAATGAAATCCGGCTCCACTACTTTACACGATTGCCTGGCGAAGCATTCGGATATCCACATGACAGAGGAAAAGGAGCCGGGATATTTTGTTCCAGAGCTGTGGGGTAGGCGTACTGAGCAAGAGTATGCCGATTTGTTGGCTCCTGGTGAAAACAAAAAATATGTGGGGGAGTCTAGTACGCATTATACGAAACTGCCCACCTATTTAGGGGTTCCGGAGAAAATACATACCTACAACCCTAATGCTAGAATTCTATATGTAATGCGTCAACCGATCGCTAGGATAATAAGCCATTACTACCACAATGTGCGTGATTTATATATGCACGGGGAATCTCGTAGTATAAGCAAAGCTATTCAGAGAGATCCTGCGTATGTTGCGTACTCTGATTATGCATACCAACTCCAACCCTACTATGACCTGTTCGGTAAAGACAAAATATACATACTAACGTTTGAGGATCTGGTATCTGATCAAAATAAGGTAATGAGTGAAATTTTTACATGGTTGGGTGTGGATGCTGACTGCGAGCTGACGGAACAGGTCGACTCCAACAAGGCTCCGAAAACTTACAAAAAAGTGCGTGGCTTGGGGTTGTTGAATAAGTTCCGCCATTCGAGTGTATGGGATGGCGTATCAGCAATTGTGCCGAAGAGTATTAGGCGCATGGGGGTCAGGCTTGCCGAGACCCAAAGCAACGAAAAGCTTACCCAAGAGGAAATAGATGAAGTCTACAAGCTATTGACGCCTGTCTTTCAAGAAAAAGTGGCGGAACTTCATCGTCTCACTGGTAAAGATTTTAGTACGTGGAACTTATAGGATGACTAATTCAAATCGGCCCGGTACTCTCGCAGGCCCGGACTTTATATGCATTGGGGCCCAAAAAGCTGGCACTACCTGGCTTTATGATCAGTTGGCGCACCACCCACAGGTCTGGTTGCCAGTAATAAAAGAGCTGCACTATTTCAACTTCGCGCAGCCCAATGCGCTTTTAGTGGGGAAGGAGGGGTATCCTTGGGGGAGCCCCCTGGAACGTATGCGTTTTCTCAAGCAGCGGCCAGATATGGAAACGCTAAAATGGCTGTTACGCTATAACTTTGGCGCGAAATCCTCTTCTTGGTACCGAAATCTTTTTCCTCGCGTGGCTGATAAAGTCAGAGGCGAGCTGACGCCAGCGTATTCTACTTTGGATGAGAAAGGAGTGGATCTCGTGAGGTCAACAGTGCCTGAGCACTGCCGAATACTGTTGATTATCCGAGATCCTGTTGAGCGCGCCTGGTCCGGGGTGAAAATGAACTACCGCTGGACGGGAGAGAACATTACTCAAGAAGAAGTTGACGGCCTTAAAGCAAGAATAGGCTCCAATACAGTTCGGTTGCGGTCTGAGTACTCGAAAATTATTCCCCGCTGGAAAGAGCGTTTTCCAGACCGTTTCAGTCTTTTGTTTTACGAAGACTTAAAAGCTTCGCCAGAGGCATTTTTTAAGCATGCTTGTAGCTTGCTTGGGATTAGTCAAGATTACATTCCTGAGACTCTACATAAGCGTTCAAACGAGGACAGGGAAAGTATTTCAATGCCCAAAGCCGCGCGCGAAATTCTAGAAGAGATGTTGATGAGTGAAATTGAGCACTTTAAAGCGGTTCGAGATGAATACTTGCGAGAGGAGGCCCAATGGCTAAGCCGTTGAAAATCCTCTCAGTAAATAAGCTGAAATCGAAAGTGGATGGTGTGGAAGTAACCTTCGCGCCTTTTGTTAATAGTGGTTTGCAAGTAGTCGGTGAGTTGCTGGGGTTTATCCGTCGGGCATACGACAGTGATGTGATACTGGCTTGGACTCCAAACTTGCGAATGCTTTGTATTTTCTTTCTCACAAAGTTATTAACTTTTGGGCGAGTGAAAATAGTCTATTTTGATGTTGTGCTTAGTCGGCCAAAGGGGCTGGGTGATAAAGTCAAGATATTATTTAAATCTTTTTTGTTGAAGTCAGCTAGCTTGATAATCTGTGTGCATAAAGAAACATCAGGTTATTTGAAGTACTACAGGATATCTGAAAGCAAGATTACTTATGTCCCTTTCAATGCCAACAACTTTGGTATATATGACGATTTTGTAATTAACGAAGGTGAGTACATATTATCTTGCGGTGCATCACAAAGAGACTTTGATACGTTGTGTGAGGCAGTGCGTGATTCTGGTTATCCTCTAACCATTTTGCTGCCGGAGCAAAGTATAAGTAAACATAATGCGCGAATTGATAGCAATAATCTCCCTGAGAATGTCACTTGGATAAATGCTTTTTTGCCTAGGAAAGAATGGTATGACTATTTGGCCAATTGCAAAATGGTAGTCATTCCTATTATAAAAGACGTCATTCAACCAGCGGGTATCAGTGTGTGTTTGGAGGCGATGCTTTTTAGAAAGCCTGTGATCATCACCCGGGGAACCTCGACGGTAGGTATCCTGGATGATTCTCTCGCCATGGTTGTCTCTCCAGAAGATCGGATCGAAATGCGGCGCGCCATAGACGCTCTGTGGAAGGATGGGAAGAAGAGGGCGGAATTGGCGGAAAGGGGCTATAATTATGCCTATAGCCTTGGAGATAACGAACGCGTGGAGAGAGAGGTTCAACTCACTGTCCTGGAGAGATTTTGTTAAAGCCCTGGAAGCACTCTTGTGACCAAGTCGAAAAAAATACGTACCGTAAAAGAAAGCGGCTCTTCTGTAACCGTATCCGGAATGGAATGAAAGTATACTGCTTATGAATTTATTGTTGGGGGGCAAATATGAAAATCAGATTTTTATCAGCCGTTTGCGCATTGACGCTTAGTCTTAGCGCTTTTTCAGAGGATTTTTCTAGGGAGGTTACCTTCGACAGCGGAGTGGTAGGCGCTAAAGCTGAAACTGTTGATACCTTTGACGGAGTTGCTGGACGTACAACCTTTTCTACAGCCTTTCCCAGGCCTCTCGTAGATGGTGCGGATCCCCAGCATGTAATGATGACGATTAAGGAAGGGGAAACGGGATGGGGTGTATGGGGCGGAGCTATGAACTTCCGTAAAAACCTGTACAAAGGCGACATCTTTTGGGCTTCTTTCCACATGTATGTCCCCGATGACTTTCAGTTTTACGCGGCAGGAAATGGAGCGTTAAAGTTTCTTCGAATTCGCACCAGAGCGTCAGCTGCTGATGGCGTTGGCGGATTTAATGATTTCCAGATAATGGATGACCCATCATTTAATGGTGCAGTGTACAGATTTATCAAAGAAGGCGCCGCTGGTCGAGGCTGGAAGTACATCGGTACAAAAGATCAGAAAGATGAGCTATTGCCCCGTAACAAGTGGTTTAAGGTCGAAATCAGTTTGAGGTTTGACTCCGTTCCCGTAAGTGAAGGTGGTTTGGCGTACTTTAAACTATGGATTGATAACAAGCTTGTTTGGGATGGAAAGGATGTGCAAACTTTAACAAGCTCGGGCGATTGGGCTGATTCCCTGTATTTCTTTACCTACTGGAACGGTAAGGCGCCCAAAACTCAGTCTCTATATATTGACAACATAGTAATGAAAAGCTCTGTCGACACTGCCGAGTTGAGGCCGCAAGATAGAGATGCAGAGGGTAACTTGTATATTGGTGAAAAAGGCAATCCATCTGCCCTTTATAAATCACCACCCAGTAGAGTGGAAGCAACCATTCAGTAGTTAGTAAGGATAATGTGAACTTAAGTATTGTTATTCCAGCTTTCAATGAGGAAGCTGTTATTGAAGAGACTCTAGCGTCTATCAAGATGTCTCTTCAAGATATTTCTCATGAAGTGATAGTTGTTGATAATGGTTCTACGGATAGGACTTCTCAGATTGCTGAAAGCCTGGGCTGCCAAGTATTGGTAGTTCCAGGTGTTCTTATTGGCGAATTGAGAAATATTGGCGCCCAAAAAGCTTCTGGTGATATTTTGTTGTTTAATGACGCTGATGTCCTTTTGACACCTGAATGGCGTCAAGCCTTTCTGAAGCTTAAGGACGAGATTGAAGCCCAAAACCTTATCGTTGGCGGTTCCCTTCAGGTATCTGATCCAGAAAATATGCTCCATAAATATTGGTTTCAACCTCTTTTGAATAAAAAAGAGGGGGAATGCAATTATGTGGGAACTGGTAATATGCTGGTCTCTCGACGTCTATTTGACCAAGTCGGTGGATTTAGTCGTGATTTACGTACTGGTGAAGACTATGATTTTTGCCTAAAAGCGCGTAATTCTTGTCGTGCAACGGTTAGATATGTCTCCAATCTATCTGCTATTCATTTGGGTTATCCCGAAGATGTGGGTTCGTTCTTCCGGCGAGAGCAATGGCATGGTAAGGGCGATGTGCAGACCTTGGCGGCGCTTTTGAAGTCAAAAGTAGCAATATTTTCATTTTCTATTGCTATGCTTGTCGTTTTTTCTATCCTTTTCATTGCGCTGACAAAATGGTGGATGGCGTTCCTTTTTGTTTCTATTGCTGCGGCCCTTGTTGTGTTTATGTCTTTTTATAAGGCTCGAGTAGTGGGGGGGATAGAAGGGCGCTGCTATCATATATTCTTGACGTTTATGTACTGCATAGCCAGGGCTACCTCCAAATTTCGATAAGCCCCTTATGTCCCGATTCACCTTAACTTGTATTGAACAATGGCGGTAAAAGTGTTGGAGCAGGCCAGTAGTGATATAGACGTCTCTGTCATCATCCCTGTATATAATCGAGCCCACGTTGTTGGAAGGGCTATTGACAGCGTGCTTTCGCAGACTGGCGTGGGAGGCATTGAAGTGGTCGTCGTGGATGATGGATCTCAGGACCAACTCGACGAAGCGCTGAAGAGTTATGAAGGGCGAATTAAGCTTATAAAAAAGAGCAACGGAGGTGTTTCAAGCGCCAGAAATGAAGGGACGGCCAACAGCTCAGGTAAATTTATCGCATATCTGGATTCTGACGATCTGTTTGAGCAAGGAAAGTTGAGCAAGTCTCTGGAAATACTGCGAGAGCGTTCGGATGTTGGGTTTGTTTTTAGCGATTTTTCTCGTTTTGAAATTGAGAATCCCTCTGCAAGGTTGGAGCATACAAACTCGTACTTTTTTAATAACATTTATCGCTATACCCAGTCCCCCCTTGAAGGTATTTCCTCTAAGTCATACTTCTTGCTGCAAAAGGATGTCTTTGGATTATTGTTGGCAGGTTACTTTATGTCTCCCTGTACGTTGGTTATGAGAAGAGAGCTGTACAAAGCAGCGCAGGGCTGGCCGACAGAGTTTGACATATCAGAGGACTTTCATTTTTTCCTCCGGCTATCTACTCTTGCTAACGCAGTATACATAGACGAGCCATTAATTAGCGCGGGCCGAGGTGATAATAATTTGACGGAAAACCACCAAGATTGTGCAGAATCCGATATAAGAGTTTTAAAATCCTGCCTGAATATTAGTCATTTTGACGATGCAAAGAAGAGGCAGATAAGAGCCGCGGTGTCTGATAGGCTTGAGCGGTTAGGGTGGGGGCTGAAAAATAGCCACTCATATAAAGAAGCTAGTCGTTGCTATAGAGAAGCCTTTAGCTTCAAACCTTCAAATATTAAGGCATTGTTCAACTATTTGATGCTGCTGCCAAAATCATGAGGAGTCAGTGTGCAAGCACGCCAATCACTAAGGAGCAGGAATTGGCGTGTTGAGCTGCCTTTATGGCGATTTATCACTTTTTAATGATAGAAAAACGTTGTTTAATTTTTCTTGGGCTTCTTTTACTTTGGCCGTTGGTATTCTGGCAGTTTTCAATAGCTGGTCGAGGGCTTCATCTCCAGCTAGGAGATAAGGCTGCGGCTCAGCGTCAATCGCAGTTCCATAGTCTCGGAACTTAAATCCGCCGCCAACTACTTTGTCTGACAGAGACATCCAAATGTTTGGTATGCCTAAGGCGTCAGCGGATATTATGCCGTGTAGAGACGAGGATAGAATATATTCACACTCGTCTATATCTTTGAATACATCCTCAGGCTTTCTTTTTACACTAATTAGCTTTACTTCAGATGGATAGCGATTTGTTAATTGCGTGATACGTCTATCGTTTGCGTCTACATAATGCGGAATTACTCCTAGAATATATTTCTTTTTGGCTCTTTCGCCTCGCAATAGCTTGGGCGCCAATAATCCAGGATCACCGAGTGGGACGTCACTTGAGGCTTTGATTCTGTCTCTGGTAAGGCTCCCTCTGACTGCTAGAACGTTCGCTTCAGGCATAGGAAACTCAAGGTCCTTTATCAAACCTGATCCTAAGATATGGCCTTTGTAGTTAATGGAGGAAAACTGCAGAATGCTGCCTGTAGATAAGACTTCACAGCTTGAAGCCGAGGCATGGACGGGGGTAAACCCGTAAAATTTTAGCAGTTCTGGAGTAATAAGGTCGCCAAAATTGGTTTCACCATTCCACCAGTACGCAGTAATTTTATTTCCTTTAATAGTGCCTAATACGGAGCTGTATTTCTTAGTTGCGACTCGCTTTACTCTGTTTATTCCTTCGATAGTCTTGAGGTAGAGGCTATTTGACATGGTTTGTTTCCGAGTAATTAGAAAGCTGTAGAGGAATACAGGCTATTTGCTTCGAGTTAGTTGTTGCTTTGTCAGGCTTGTTAGGTTCTGGATTTGAATCTCGGTAGAGAACTGGCTTTGTATGCGTAACACGGCATTTTGACTCATCTTCTTAATGTTGGACGCCTTGCCGAGCAGCATCTGAACTCGTTCAGCAAGCTCCGCTGCAGAACCAGGCGAAAATAGAAGGCCGGTCTCTCCATCAATAATTGTTTCTCTCAGGCCTTGTAAGTTCGATACAAGAAGGGGAAGTCCCGAGGCTTGCATTTCAATGGATGACATGGTGAACGAGTCCCACCCTGTAGAAGCGATAATGCCCGCTTTGCAGCTGCGGTGTATCCTGTGTAAATCCGAACGGTAACCGCCAAATATAACCTGCTTTGATGACTTCTCGTTTAATAGCGCCTGATAAGGGGCTGCCTCATCATTACGGTTTCCAAATAATATGAAGACTATGTCGTCACGCTGAGCGGCGATAATATTGGCGGCTTCCGCTATAACTCGAACCCCTTTTCTTTCCTCAAAGTGTCCAGAATAGAAAAGTAATTGCCTATCTCTAGAGATGCCAAATAGGTCGTGAGCGTAGTATTGATCTTTCTCATCAGGGTGGTACTTTTCTGTATCTACCCCCAAGTGGCAAAGGGCGGTTTTTTCTTTAGGTACGCCACGGCCAAGATAAGCTGACTGTCGCATGGCTTCGGACTCAAATATATAGAGATCGGGGCCATGCCTGTATCGCATCACGTCCAGCTTCTTTAATAGTAGTTTGAGGCCGCTATTGATGCTGCTCATAGGGGCTCCCCAGTAAGAAATAAAGGAGCTGATACCTGCTGAACGAGCCGCCTTATAGTAGGGAAGCGATACGGGTTGGTCGAAGCCGAAAATAACGTTGATATTATTTTCTTTCAGGTACGAGGCAAATAATTCAACTTTATCTATTGCGTTCTGTCTGTCAGAGAACTCCACGAAATTGTCAAATCCTTCCGGAGTATAGTCGGGGTATCCATTGTTATATCCGGGGTAGCATAAGTGGATGTTATCTGGCGATCCAGCTATGCGTAAGGCCATTCTCCAGAATACTTTTTCCAAAGAGCCTATCGCATAGCCTGTATTTGCTTCGCAGTGATATAAAATTAAAATTTTAGTCATTTATCGCTGTCAGTTGATGGGGTTATGACATTCCTTGCTTCTAAGAAAGCGATAATGCTCGCCACTGACTCCTCAGTGGTTTCCTTGCTGGTGTCGATAACTAAGTCTGGACTCTCTGGGGGTTCGTAGGGGGAGTCTATGCCTGTGAAGTTTTTTATGGCGCCTTGTCTGGCCTTTTGGTAAAGCCCTTTGGGGTCTCTTTGCTCGCAAACCTCAATAGGAGTATTGACAAAGACCTCAATGAACTCGCCCGGTACGTATAGAGAGCGGACCATCTTCCGATCGTCACGAAATGGTGAAATAAACGCAGTCATGACAATTAAGCCGGCATCAACAAGTAATTTGCTGGCTTCGCCCACTCGGCGAATATTTTCTATTCGGTCTCTGTCTGAAAAAGTTAAGTCTTTATTCAATCCGTGACGAACATTATCTCCATCTAACACATATGTATGATAGCCGCGTTTATGTAACGCGATGTCTAAAGCATTTGATACCGTGGACTTGCCTGATCCACTTAGTCCAGTAAACCAGACAAGACATGGTTGTTGGTTCTTTATGTCTGCGCGATCTTGCTTCTTTAGCTTAAAATCGTGCCAGACGATATTTTCTTGAGTCATCTAGATAGTTCCTGGCCTAATAATGGGAAATAGAGGTTGAGATACTCGCGTGACTTCTTGACTGAATCAAAGTTTTCTTTTAAGTAACTCAGTCCGTTCATTTGCATTCGTTCTTTCTCTGCTGGGTTGTTGAGTACTTTATCGATGGCGGTAGCATAACCTAAAGCGGAATGCTCATCGACCAATAGGCCGGCGGCGCCGAAATTGAGCGCCTCGGGAATCCCTCCGACATTGTGCGCAACCACCGGCACCTTCAGGGCTAGTGCTTCAAGTAACGTCATTGGCAAGCCCTCATGATCTGACGTCATTAGCAGTAGATCCAGTTTTGCTATTTCTGGTGTAGATGGGTCTACAAAGCCAGTGAACTCAATAACCTGAGTCAAACTTTCTTGGTGCACGAGATTCTCAATAGGCTTTCGTAATGGGCCATCGCCAATTATCTTGCCTTTGATCTCATGATGGCCCTGTTTAAGTAGCTCTTTGATCGTTTCAACAAATAAATCTATTCGTTTAACTGGAGCCAAGCGGCCAACTATTCCAATTGTAAAAGCCTCACCTGGTGGCTTCCCTGGGGAAATTGTTTCAAGCTCACGGCTATTAATAAAATTAAATATCTTAACGACCTTGCTTGGATGTCTTTTGCTGAGCGACTGATATAGTGGTCCAGAAACCGCCACAATTCGGTCGACTTTGTGTCTTGTCAGTAATTGATCTGCAATATGTATAGCTTTCTTGTGGGGCGTCTTCCATGAGATATTTGATTCGGAGCCGCCATGAATGGTGCGTACTACGCTGGTAACTGGTGACTTTATGCTTGCGGTAACGCCTAAAATATTCTCTTTAAAGCCGTGTGTATGCAGAATGTTGCTGTTATGTTTAATAAAATGATTGCGAATTCCGCGTATCATAGCTAAAGGGGATAGCTTTGCTTCATCGGCAACAGTAACGCCAATGTTGAGTTGGCGGAGTTTTTCTGCAAGAACTCCGTCGTTGAATAATATGGCCGATAAGTCCAAGCTATTCGTTGCGATTAAAGCCTTGCATAGTTCATATAGTTGCTTTTCCGCGCCAGCCCAAACATCCCCTGATGCAACGTGAGTTAGGTGAGGGCGTGAGTTCTGCATTACGTTATCCATTGCTTAGTGTTGCGAAGAAGCTTATTTTTGATGAGGCATTGCCATCATGAAGGTTGTGGCGCCTCAACTGCATCAATGGGGTGTCAGGGGTGTTTGCCCCCTGTTTAGTCGTGCAGGCGGCGCTATAGTTTTCAGCTACAACCTGCATGCCTTTTTCTGAAGTATTTCCATTGGGATAGCAAAAAAATGTGGGCTGCCTCCCTGTTGATTGTGCAATTTTCTCTCTGGATGTAGCTATTTCGTATTCTAACTCATCATCGCTTGTTATCTTGTCAAGTCGTAAGTGGCGACAAGTGTGGGAGCCAAAATCAACCCCGCCCCCGTCTAATAATGCCTTAATATCTTCTTGGCCCAGCAAATTTCGGGCTTGAGAGGTATCAATCTTTTCCCTGAAGGTCTCTAGGGCTGTTTGATCTATTAGGCTGTTTAGCACCCTGTCATCTAATGCTTTGCAAAGATTAATAATGGGGTCTAATTGCTCTATGTCTGGGGGGCTGCTCCAACTTAGAGTTGCGCCCAAGTCTTTCAGCCATTGGAACTGTGTCTGATCAAATGCACTGGGCGCATCTTTGAACGTTTGCTTCAGGAGATATATTAGTTTTTCTGGCCAAAACAGTGTGTCGTGCTCTATGTAGTCTGCCACCAGAAAAATTGTGCTAAATATCTTCTCCTTGGTAAGGAGGGGGATAGCAAACTCTGCATTGTCCCGCCAGCCATCATCGAAGGTTATTGCAAAATAAATATTTGCTGGAAGAGAATCCTTCTCCTGTGTCCATCGCTCAAGAGAAATTGGGGTCGCCCCAAGACTCCTCATCCATACTACATGCTGAGCTATCAGCTCTGGCGCTATCACCATCCCTGGTTGTTCGTAGTCCCTCCGAGGATCGCTCTTTGGAAGCGTGCGATGGTAGGTTAATACGTATAACGTTGGGTGGGCTGGCTTTCTATTTTTCATCAAGAAGCCTGCGTAGCGTAGGATTTGAAATACTTGTTTGACAGAACTTTTTACAAACACTTTGGCGCCTAAGATGTGAAGCAGCTCCTGTGTGATAATCAGACTTTACACATAGGAGCTTTGGGTTTGGGTCTAAATTTTACTGTTAAAGTGTTTGGCTACAAATTGGGATAGCGAGTCCAAGGCTGCATCATTTGCGTTACACTCTTGCGCGGAGTTGCAGTATTTCGCAATTGCGATAAGTCCGCCAGACTCGTCGCCAGCAAGCTTGGAGAAGGCTCCAAATACTTTTGCTTCGATATTGGTCTCCGCGATAAATCCGCCAACTTGATACCAGTGCCTTATTAACACGTAACTCTCAGCGCTTTTCCTTTTCAATAACGTTTTCGCCACTTTTAGTTCCGGGGTGGTGAAGGGTAATCTAATCGAAGATCTGCTAACTAAGCTCCACTGTTTATCATCGAAAAGAAGATTGTTAAAGTATATCAGCTCTTTGCCTTGGTGCTGATCAAAGTACCAGTTTATGCTGAGTTGCAAGCTTTCGCCCGCTTCATTGATATAAACGCCGCTGGCGCTTAAATCTGTGTTGTGAAAATCGGGCTTCCAGTCCATGTCCTTAATAAGGGGCCCTTTCCAGTTTTGATCGCCAACAGGTAAGGCCTGGAAACGTACTGAATTTACAGATTCATTCTGTGTTGTTAAGGAAAGTATAAACAGCCATGCAGGAGAAAAGAGCAAAATTAACAGAGTGATGCTGACTAATAACGCATGTCTGCGAAATTGAGGCTGGTAAGGTGGGTGGTTCGTGGGACTAGTTCCTTTTTCATCAGGGGTTCCCCTTCCAGTCTTCTTTTCAATGTAATGGGCGGATATGAACAAAGGTAGTAGGCATACTAACGCGAAAATGATCCACCCATAGACTTCGTGATCATTAACTAGCGAGCTTTTCATGTCAGTCTGATATCCTGCGTATATAATGCCAAAGACTCGAACCCAGTTCGCTAGCATCGAAAGAAATATGCTGATAGAAAAGAGCATTAGGCTTCTTCTAATGTCTTGTAAATACAAAATTCCATAGACATTTGCTATGAACATGGCAACTAATAGGTATCGAGATCCACTACAGCCACCCGCTACAAAAAACGTTCCTTGGGGAATGGTAATATAAAGATCTCTTATTACCGCTGGGATATCGAATATGCCAAGTAGAATTTGGTTGGTAAAAACAGTAATTCTTTGTAGCAATGGTGCAATGTCGTCCCATACCGGCAAGGCAAAATAGAGTAGAGCTAAAGTGGGAACGGCTTTTATGAAGAATTGTTTGCCATATAAGAGCAGTCCGCTAAAGATTAGGAGGCTGGGTAGGCTCAGGGTGGCCACAGTTTTAACATCCGCTGCCTTGGCTAGCAGATGCGCAGAGGCCGTAACTACTAATGCGGTAAGGAATAGCCACCAACTGTTAGGCTGAAGCTTAAGGATTTCTTCACGCTTTGTGTAAAGGAGCCATATGGTGACAAAGAAGACCAAGAAGCCATGCGTATAATCGTATGAGTCATTCCAAAGCTGAAATAACGACAGCCAATCTTGCCAATAACCTAGGGATATGGCTAAAAGTACTAGAAAAATTGTGATCAGGTTAAGTTTTTTAATCTCTGACTGCATTGCTCGCACAACTAAAATTCAGTGATTGCGCACTATAAAGAAGAATAAAAACGGAGATCAACTGGTTTTGTGACCTTATAGCTCCCTTGTCAGTTTTTTTTACATTTCCAAGGTTTTTGTGGCTGTTCTATCTTTCTTATGCTTATGATAAATAAAGAAATATCAATTATGGTATGAGATGTGCTAAAGTGATGGCGGGTTTATCATCACTTTCTTTCAAAAGAAAAAAGGAATCGGTTATGAGTTCTTTCACTAAGTCAACTTTGGCGGCGCTGGCAATCGGTGTTGCTGCGGCTTCTGCAAATGCTGCAACGATCAACGACGGCTATAACGGCGCTGGTCTTTCCTACAATGGCGACGTATTCGGCGACGCAAAGATTTATCAAGTGGATCGTATGGAAGTTTCCTACGATGCAGACAACCTTTACGTGAACGTATACACCAACTTCTTTGAGGGCGCTGACAGCCTGGGTCATAAGTTCGGTGATTTGTTTATCAGCACCAATGGCTGGAATCCTAACGGCACTGCGGCAAACCGTTATGGCACGGACGATGTCAGTAATGGCGAGCACTGGGAGTATGCTCTGGACTCTGCAACTGGCGACTTGTATAGCCTGTCAGATGTAGACTACGCGTCTCAGTTGGTTCTATCTGGCCCAGGTTCTGTTCGTGTGAATCAAGAAGTTGGCGTTAAAACTGACGCTGCTAGCTTAGTTGCTGGTGAAACTTCTAGTGCTGACTTGAGCGGTGCAAGCGCTGCAGTTGGTTCACTGGGCGTTCTGTCATTCACTATTACCTTGGCTGACCTGGGTATTACTGATCTGAGCAAATCTACTGCTCTGGGTCTGCGTTGGACTATGACCTGTGCTAACGACGTTATCGAAGGTGGCTTCAACGTTCCTGAGCCAGGCACTCTGGCAATGTTGGGTCTGGGCTTGGTTGGTTTGGGTCTTTCTCGTCGTAAGAAAGCTTAATTCAGCAAAGTTTAAAGACTAAAATAGAAGGGGTGTAAAGTTTTCTTTACGCCCCTTTTATCTATCGATAGGTTTTGTCCCAAATTCCTGTGTAATAGGTAGCAGGATCTTATAGATGCTCATCGCTCAAATTTTAATTAGCCTGTTTACTGAGGTTGAGTGTAGTACTTCTTGAGTGTTGTTACTAATATATGCCCTGCCAAAAGTGAGGCATGATTTTTTCGGTCCCCTCCTAATGTTTCGTGAAATAAGCGTCTAATTTTGCTGTCGCTGAAATTGCAGGTATTTCAAAGGTGTGGTGGAATGTGCGTTTTGGCGGGTTAGCATAATATGGGAGATAATGTGTTCGGCGAACTAGACCTCTGGTTATCTGCGCTGGTGGTTTTGTCAATCCTTGTTGCGCTGGCAGTCACATCTCTGCGCCCTGCAATGGTATTTATTTTCGGTCTTGTCACTCTGTATGTTTTTGGGTTGGTGGATCGAGAGAAGATGCTGGCAAATTTTACTAACACTTCGTTGGCCTCACTGGCTTTGTTGCTCCTGTGTTCTGTTGCGCTGGAGAAAACACTGCTGTTGCCGCGCATCGCGGGCTGGATAGTCGGAAGTACGGAGCGAGGTAGCTTACTGAAGACCATTGGGGTGGCGGGAATTGTAAGCAGCTTTGCAAATAATACAGCTGTTGTTAGTTCCCTTATTGCACCGCTGAAGAATAATAACTCTATTTCACCTTCGCGCCTGCTAATTCCTCTTTCTTATGCATCCATTCTTGGTGGCGTTCTCACTCTCGTTGGCACCTCCACGAACCTTATTGTGGATGGTTTTGTTCGTGAGGCGGGGTATCCTCCGCTGGCGTTGCTTGATTTTGCGTGGGTTGGGCTGCCGGTTTTCATTTGTGGTTGTGCGTGTATTGTGTTTTTGAGCGTGCGTTCCTTGCCTAAAAATGGCAAGACAAAATCCGCACTGCAATCAGAGTACTTTCTTGAATACACAGTGTTGTCTCAATCGCCGCTGATTGGTAAGACAGTGTCTGAGAATGGGTTCAGAAATTTGGAGCAGCTATTTCTTGTAGAAATTATTCGGCGGGGGCACTTGATTACGCCAGTGACGCCTTCCGAGCTAATAGAACCTAACGATGTGCTTATTTTTGCTGGCGATATTTCTCAAGTTCAGTTACTGAGCCATTTTCCGGGCTTGGTGCCTTTCGACGATAAGCAGGACCTTCTTGAGAGAAACTTGGTGGAAGTGGTGGTGACTCAATCATCACAACTGAAAGGGAAGACTCTAAAGGAGGTTAACTTTCGGGCGATGTTTGATGCTGGGGTCGTTGCAATTCGTCGGGGGGATGAGCGCCTAAAGGGTGGGCTGGGTAAAATTCGGATATTTCCGGGTGATGCGTTAGTCCTGGCTGTGGGTGACGACTTTATGAATATGCCCAACTTGGCTTCTAATTTGTTGGTAGTTAGGGGGTTACGCACAAACCAAAAGTTCTCTGGGCTCAATAGCGCTTTAATAGTCTTGGGTTTTCTGGGGATGCTGTTGGGAAGTGCGATGGGGCTTTATTCACTTTTTGATGGTGCTTTGTTTTTGCTTCTTTTTTATATATCAATGCGCTTCATCAGTTTGAATGAATTGTTCAGAAAATTACCAATAGAGCTGATCTTGATAATTGGCGCTGCGCTGGGCATTGCCCAAGCTATGACTCAAAGCGGCTTGGCTGATGTTGTGTCTACTGGAATTATGTCTGTTTTTGGTGGACTGGGCCCTTGGGGGGCTTTGGCGGGTATATATTTGGCGACTTGGTTGTTAACGGAATTGATAACAAATAATGCTGCTGCGGCGCTAGCGTTTCCTATTGCCTTGGCGGCGGCAGAGAGTATGAATGTTGATCCAAAACCATTTTTTATGGTGGTGGCCTATGCTGCGAGTGCGAGCTTTCTCTCGCCTTATGGCTACCAGACAAACTTAATGGTTTACTCCGCTGGCAACTACCGGTTTTTGGACTACATCAAAGCGGGGGCTCCTGTGGCATTGGTTTATGGTGTCATGGTGGTCTTGCTTACGCCGTTGTTTTTCCCTTTTTAATGGTTGAATCCACAGCTAAAAATTCCAACTTGCGATTGGCGATATGCTAATATCCTGCGCCAAACACGGTGTTGACGTAATACCTGATTATTATGGGGTCGCGTTAATGTATGTGGATGGGGTTTGAGAAGAATTTCAGCTTAATTTTGAATAGGTGACCCATGCTCAAAATACTATTCTGGGTGGCGTTGTTTGGCGCAGTGTATAGTTACTTTCTATATCCTTTGATTTTGAAGCTGCTGCCAAAAAGAAGAATGGTCAGGGCGGAAGGGGCGGCCTCAAGAAAAGTCTCTCTCATTATCACAGCTCACAACGAGCGAGATCGTATTCGGGAGAAGATAGAAAACAGTTTGGAGCTGGACTATCCCGACATGGAGATTATTGTTGCGTCAGACTGCTCTACTGATGAAACGGACGATATTGTCAGAGAGTACGCGGATAAAGGGGTTCGGCTAGCCAGAGCTGATGAGCGCAAGGGGAAAGAGTACGCTCAGTTGCAAGCGATCACTATTGCTGCGGGCGAAATTCTTGTGTTTTCGGATGTGGCGACAAAGATCCCAGCTGATGCAATCAAAAAGTTGGAAAGCTACTTTGCAGATGAAAGAGTAGGGGCGGTGTCCAGTGAGGATCGCTTCATTACCAATGATGATCAGGTGGCGGGAGAAGGAGCGTACGTCAAGTACGAAATGTGGCTGCGTCGCTTGGAGTCCGAACGTTTTGGTTTGGTTGGGTTGAGCGGTTCTTTCTTCGCTGCAAGAAAGAAGGTATGTGAAGAATGGGATATTTACTCCCCTAGCGACTTTAATACAGCCCTCAACTGCGTGAAAAAAGATCTGGTTGCGGTGACGGCTCCTGATGTGTTGGGGTTTTATAAAGACGTTGCTGATCCGCAGAAAGAGTACCAGCGTAAGGTGCGGACAATTATCAGGGGAATTACCGCGTTGTCGCGTCATCCCCAGGTTCTAAGTCCTGTGCAGTTTGGTTGGTTTGCGGTTCAAGTGTTAAGTCATAAAGTAATGCGCTGGGCCGTTCCCTGGTTTTTGGCGGCGTTGCTAGTTTTTAGTTTGCTTCTGAATTACCAGGGAGGAGTCTATTCCTTGGTGCTGTTAGGGCAGATCGCGTTTTACTTGCTGGTATTGATTGGCCATTTCAAGCCAGATTTGCGTGAAAAAGTGTATGTGAAAATTCCTTACTTCTTTGTCCAGGTAAACTTGGCGATTGCCAAAGCTACCATTGATTTCTTCAAAGGGACGAGAATGACCGTATGGACGCCATCCAAACGATAATAGGAAGTGAACGTGTTAGCTAAAGTCAGGCCCGTAGGCGGCAGAGTTTATCAGTCGCAAGATGCGCCGGTGGATATTCCATGGAAAGCGAATTATCAGCATATCTACACTAATAGTGGTACTGCAGCCTTATCCTTGGCTGTGGCTGCTGCGATGCAAGCAAAAGCGTCATCAGTTGTTGGTGCCCCGGAGGTTATTCTACCCGCGTATGCCTGTCCAGATTTGGTGGCGGCGTTAATTGCCCAAGGGGCGTCTCCTGTTCTGGTTGATTTTGAGGCGGGTTCTTTTTTTCTGGATCTTGGAAAGCTTCAGCAGGCGTTGACTGGAAATACGGTTGCTATTGTAGCTGTTAACTTTCTGGGTATGTATGAGCGATTGCATAAGCTGAGGGAGATTGCTGACGCCCAAGGCGTTATGTTAATAGAAGACTCGGCTCAGGCCCCTGTTCCCTTGTCTGCTGAGGCGGCGTATGCGGATTTCGCCATACTCAGTTACGGCAGAGGGAAGCCTGTAAATCTGATGGGGGGTGGTGCGCTGTTATTTAAACCTGTCCATTCCGAGCTCATTTCGGGTGTAACGGCAGGACTTGTGCGTTCACAGCTTGTCGTTAATTGGGTGTGGAAGCTGAAGGCGCTCATCGTGAATACACTAGTAATGCGTTATCCGTATGGAGTGCTGGAACGCATACCTTTATTGAATATTGGCGCTACGACTTATCACCCTCTTCAGTACATTGAAGTGAGGGAGGGGATGGATCAGCTCGTCTCAGTAGGTCTTAAGCATTTTTACGCTATTCGTGAAGCTCAAGTGGCTGCGTACGCTAAAGGGTTGGCGGAACTTCAGAATGCTGGCTGGAAGCTTGTGGTGGATGGCGAGGCTAATGATGTTTCGCGAAAAGGCTTGTTGAGGTTTCCAATCCTGGCCCCTACGCGTGCGACGCGTGATCATTTGGAGTTGGAGCTGAATAGGCTCGGATATGGCGCTAATGCGTTTTATCGGGTTCCTTTGCCCGAAATAGAAGGGATTAATATGCGTCTAAAAAATGGTAGAGATGATTTCCCTGCTGCTAAAGAGTTTGCGGATAGGTTGTTAACATTACCATGCCACGAAGGAATAACTGTCGGAGAAATAGATGAAGTTATTGATGTGGTGAAAACAGTGGCAAAGTTGGCATGCTGATGCCGATCTAATCTATTTGCATTGTGTCTAGTCCTAAAATAGGTTGACACCTATTTCGTCTCAGAACGCCCGATGCACCGCATCGGGCGTTTTGTATTTCAGGGCCAGATGTGGCCTCTCCCGGTTATAAATACCCACGGACTCATCGACCGTCGTCCGGGCCTGCCCAGGTTCCCTGGCCGCACCGGTAGGAACTGCGTTTTCAAGATCCCGTTCGCCCGCTCCATCAGCGCGTTCTGATAGCAGTCATAACCGTAAGCTACTTGATTCGCTGTTCCGGGGTGGGTGGGGAGCTCGGCATGGTAGGATTCTGGCTCACCGCCTTCCACCTGATCCACTGCCGCCTGTTTAAAAGCCAGGGTGTGGTCCTGTTGTGTCCGCTTAACTCGTTGATTCATCACATTCTCTCAAAGTCAGGGCTGGAATGTGTCAACTCTATTCAGGACGGGTCATTGGCATAAAAAAGGGGCGCTAAACAGCGCCCCTTTTTAATTATTATAGCGACCTGGATATGTCCTGGGCCGCCAGCTTAGGTTGTTATTTTATTGGCCAGCCGCTTTGGCCACTTCATCATAGTGGGCTTTGATTTCTTCGGATTTGCTGTCCAAAGACGCTGCCTTCTTTAAGATGGGCAGGGCATTTTGGGCGTCGCCATTTTTGTACAAGATCCAGCCATAGGTATCAGCGATAGCTGCACTCTCTGGCTGCAATTTGTAGGCGTTTTCCGCCAGCTCCAACGCTCTGGCGTCGCCTTTTTCAAAGTAGAGCCAGGACAGGTTGTTAAGCGCTACAGCGTCATTGGGGCGGATCTGACGCAGCTTTTCATACTGTTCGATCGCTTTATCGGGCATGTTGTTAGCTTGGTAGCCCATGGCGAGCAATGTAATGGTTTGTGGGCTATTTGGCTCAATGGAAACCCACTCCTCAAGTGGTTTTAGTGATTTCGCGCCAGCCTGAGCTTTTTTCAGCGTTTCATGCATCTTAATAGCCAGAGACTGGCTTTGTTTTTGATACCAGGCTAGCTGGAATGCATTGATTGCTTTTTCGTATTCGCCTTTACTGTAGTAGTGGTCGCCTTCCACTTCATAGGGGAGGGAAGAGTCGCTAAATTCTTTTTTGATTTCGTTGAGCAGTTTTACGCCTGCGGCTTCATTGTCCGTCAGAAACTCAGTTTTAACGGGTAGCAGTCTCGCTTCTATGCGATCAGGCAAAGTCTTGGCTACTTCTGTGGCTAGTTTGCGAGCTTCCTCATTCTTCTGAGCTTTGATTAAGCTAGGAATTTCTAATGTGGCGACCAGAAGTGTCGTGCTTTCTAGCTGTGATCCGGCTGAATCGAGGCCTTTGGCTTTATTCAAGAATTGGCGCGCTTTATCAAACTCGCCAGTGCGAGCATAGAACTCCGCCAGCGTTAGACTGGGGGCTGCCGTGGTGGTCACGTTATTTGCAATATCCTCTAAGTAAGAGGTAGCTTCGTCAAGCTTGTTAAGCTTATTGGCGGCCTCAAACAAAGCGCGAATTAGTGCTAAGTCTTCGGGGAACTGCTTGACAGCCCCTTTTGTTTCGTCCAGCAGTTTGTTCCAGTTCTGTGTCTTTGCGAACAGCAGAATGGAGTTGCGGTATGGCGTTTTCAGGTCTGGAGAAATCTTCTTGGCTTGGTCAAACGCCTTTTCTGCTTTATCAAACTGGTCGAGGCTGGAATAGTATGCGCCCTCTGCATTAAGCGCCAAGGCGCTATCTGGAATCGCTTTTTTCCAATCTTCGATTTCTGACTTGGCCTGGTCGCCTTTTCCTGCCTTAGCGTAAGCGGAGACCAGAAGCGCGCGAATACCTTCGCTCTTGGGGTTCTTGTCCTTGCTGTCTGAGAGCAAGGTAATGGCTTTGTCTGCTTGACCATTGGCCAGATAGGCTTTGCCTAGTTTATCGACCAATACAGTGTTGGATGAATCCAGCGCCAACGCTTTTTCAAGCGCTTCTACGCCGCTCGCCAGATTCCCAGACTCTAGCTCGGCTACGCCGTAAATAGACAGCGAATCGGGATCTTCCTTCGGTAATTTTTCTACCAGGCGAGCTGCGGCTTCGGGTTGCTGCAGCTTAAGCTTGGTGGCTGCCAGGGCTTTGGTGACGGCGCTGTTGACGTCTTCCGTTGCGAATTGGCTCAGGTATTTGTCGGCTGCTTCCCAGTCGCCTTGCTGATATTTCACCATGCCCAAAAGAACGCCTGCTTCTCTGTGCCCCGGCGCTTTTTCAAGAATACCTTTCAGGTACTCTTCAGCTTTTGTATAGTCCTTGTTCTTAACTGCTTCGAGCGCTGAAACATAGCTGTTCTTGATGCTGCCAGGACCGGATTTATCCAGTACTTCCTGGTAGGTGAAGGCTTCGGCATGTTTGCCTTGGGCGCGCAGCACTTCGATTAATTCTGAAATGGTCTGATACTTTTGCAGCGTCATCAGGTCATACTGGCCAATGTCTTCCAGCGCACGGACATAGGCGTCTTCGGCGGCAGGGAAATTCTTGTCCAGGGCGGACATTTTGGCTTTCCAGAGCCAAACGTCAGAATCATTTGGCGCAAGCTCCTCGGCTTTCTTCAGCTCCGCTGCCGCGCCATCCTTGTCATTCTGTAAAAATGAGGCTTTGGATAAGCCAAGTAGCGCCTGGAATGATTTCGGGTCAGATTGGAGTGCTTTGTCGTAGAGAGTGCGAGCTGCGTCAGTATTGCGTTTTGACAGTTCTATATCGCCTCTTACGATGTCTGCTCGAGCTGACAAAGTTGCGTTAGGCTCTTGTATCTTGTCGAGTTCGACCATGGCGTCATCAACTTTTCCGAGCAACAGCAGGGACTTCGCCAAACCAACGTGGGCTTCATTAAGCTCGCCCTTTGAGGCTGTTTCCGGTTGAACTTTCAGCATTTGCTCATAAGCATCTTTTGCTTTGACGGCGTCGCCGGTAATCAGCAAAGTTTCGGCGATGATCAGAAATGGCTTTCTGCTGGAAGGGTTGATGTTGATAGCGTTTTGCGCTTCACGAATACTTGCTTTTAGCTGCCCTTGTTTTTGAAAAAAGCGAGCCTGATCCAAATGACTCTTGAACTGAATTTCTTCCTTGGAGGGGGCGCTGTTGTCTTGGCCGCTACATGCAACCAAGAGGCTGAATGCGGCCATAATTATAATTTTAAGGGATACTGCTTTTCGAAGTAGCATGATTGTTTCCTTGATTCACCCTGTATCAGGAGGACGAAATATTGTACTTATCGGTCAGGTTATACAGCGTCGGTCGGGTTATGCCAAGCAACCTGGCCGCTTTAGCCATATTGTTTTGAGTAGATTGCAGCGCTTGAATTATAGCCTGCTTTTCCGCCTCTTCGCGGACTTGGCGAAGATTCAGAATATCCCCGGCGAACTGAGGTTGTTCGCCGAGCTCCAGATCCTTGGCTGTTATTTTCTTTTCGTCGCACATGATGGTTGCGCGCTTTATTTTATTGATCAGCTCACGAACGTTACCCGGCCACTCGTAACATTGAATGGCGCGGATGGCGTCGTCACTGAACCCAATGACGCCCTTATCAAGCGTTTTCGTAAAGTTCTCCAGTAGCGATCTGGCGATAACAATGGAATCGCCCATGCGCTCGCGCAAAGGAGGAACTTTTAAGGTGATTTCGCTGACCCGGTAGTACAGGTCCTCCCGAAAATGACCTTCGGCGATAAGCTGGGTGACTTCTCTGTGAGTTGCGCAGATGACGCGAACGTCGACTGGGATTTCTTTCATCCCGCCGACGCGCTCAATGACGCGTTCCTGTAGGAAACGCAGCAGCTTGGCTTGCAGAGACATTGGCATATCGCCGATCTCATCCAAAAATAGAGTTCCGCCGTGAGCTAACTCTATTTTTCCCTTTTTCA
Source organism: Hahella sp. HNIBRBA332 (assembly GCF_030719035.1). Classification (NCBI taxonomy): domain Bacteria; kingdom Pseudomonadati; phylum Pseudomonadota; class Gammaproteobacteria; order Oceanospirillales; family Hahellaceae; genus Hahella; species Hahella aquimaris. Next base: position 2,937,001 of record NZ_CP132203.1, on the reverse strand, counting down.
TTTGAGTGGCGCCGGTGAACGCGCCTTTTTCATAGCCAAACAGCTCGCTTTCCAGCAGGTTTTCAGGAATGGCGGCGCAGTTGATTGCGGCGAAATTGTGGTCTGCGCGGGGGCTCAGATCATGAATCGCACGTGCGAGCACTTCCTTGCCTGTACCTGTTTCACCAAGGATGAGTGTGGTGACGTCAGCAGGAGCGATCTTCTCCACCGTTCGACATACCTCCAACATTTGAGTGCTGGAAGCGATGATGCCTTTCAGGCGGGAGGTGGATTTGCTTTGCTGAAGCTCCCGGTTTTCATGCTCAAGTTCATACAGGCGGAAGGCGCGATTGACGACGAATGACAGAATGTCCGCATCAAGAGGTTTTTGATAAAAATCGCTGGCGCCCATACCGATAGCTTTCACCGCATTCTCGCGTTCTTCGCGACCGGTCACGACTATGATTTTGGTCATCGGCGCAAGCGTAAGAATTTCCTGAAGCAACGCAAAACCTTCACTGGCTCCGCCAGGATCGGGAGGTAAACCCAGGTCAAGAGTAACGACCTGCGGTTCGACGCGTCGAAGATGCGACAGGGCTGATTCACGGTCGTCGGCGACGAAGACTTCTGTGTCCTCAAAACACCAACGCATCTGGCTTTGAAGACCCGGGTCGTCTTCAACAATGAGTAGTTTTTTCTTCACAGACTGATCGAACCTTAAATATCCATGAACGGAGGTATGTAGTTTTTGGCGGTACATGTTAACAGGGAAATCCCCAAAGACAACAGAGGAAGAATGGCCTGTCAGGATATTTTACTACTTTGCTTGTCTTTACTGGTTAACCGCCTTCGTATTGCTGAATCCAGGGGTAGGAACGGCTGCGCCAACAATGGGAATTTTGATCGTAAAACAGGTCCCTACGCCAACTTGACTAGTCACATCGACCGACCCTCCGAGTTTGCGTATATATTCTCTGCTTTGGTATACGCCGATACCCATACCTGTTAACCCTTTGGTGCTTTCGAAGGGTTTGAACAACTGGCCTTTGATAAATTCATCCGTCATGCCGCAGCCGGTATCTTGTACAAACACGACGACCCAGCCGGCGCTACGTTTTACGGAAATGCTGACTTCGCCCGTTTTGTCCGTAGCGTCCTGTGCGTTTTGGATTAGGTGCACAAATACGCTCTTCAGTTTATCGCGGTCAGCGGTGATGGAAATTGCTGAACTTTCACCGCTGAAGGATGGGTGGGGCTCACGTTTGGACTCGTTGGCGATGACTTCCTTGATCAGGCCGACCAGATCAAACTGGGTAATTTCGTCTTTGGTGACGGGGTTCCTGATTTGCACCAGCAGATGGTTCATTTTTTTCAAGGCATGTTCGGTGGTGCGTATCATATCGTCAATGAAGACTGGGTTGGTTTTATGTTTCTCTGCATTGTTAACCAGTAACGATAGCTGGGCGATGATCGTTTTTAAATCGTGCACCATGAAGGCGGAAGTTCTATTTACCGCTTCAAACTGCTTCGACTCAGAAAGCCTGTCCTGAGTCTGCAGCAGCGCCAGATAGCCGCCAGCCTGACGGGCGACGATCTTCAACAGATCGTAGTTTTCCCAGTTGAGCTCTATTTTGGCGATGGGCTCTGCGATTAAGACGAAACCAAACAGACTTTCTCGAACGAACAACGGAACGATAAGCCAGGGCTTTTTGGTGTTCCAAATACAGTCAGGTATTTCCATGAGGTGATAGCGGGTAGGGTCGATCTGGTACTCCTTCAAATTAACGACCCAGTCGCCCTGACTCAAAAACTCTATCAGTTCGGAGCTAACGTCGATTTTGTCGAACTTGATTTCACCCATATTCCAGAAGGCTTTCGCCGAGAAGCTGTTGTCCTCATCTCTCAGCCATAAGGCGCCAGCATGGCTTTCGACCAGGTTGGACATGACCCGGATAATTCTTTTTTCCAGCGCTTCATCGGAATCTAGCGCGGTGAGTAAGCGGGTGATGCTCAGCCACTCTTCCCGGTAGTCATATTTGTAGTTAAAGAAGTGCTGGCTGATGAAGACCATCAATCGGGCGCGCAACCAGGCGGAGCTGCCCAGCAGCACCAGAATGATGGTGGAAGAGAAGAAGAAAATAATCAGCAGCGCTTCGGACCAGGAACCGCCCGCGGTATTGATGTAGTAGCCGCCGGCGGACATGATGAGGAGATACAGACCTGCGAACACGAGAGCGCTGGTATGGAAGACGAACTGTCTGGATATCTGTACGTCAATGGGTTGCTTGCGCGTGTTGACCATGGTGAGCGCAACCAGCGGTGCGCAGATAGTGTTTACAGCGCCTCGGGCATCCCAGAACGGGGCGGAGATCTTATTGAACAGCAGTGCGTCAGAATACAAAAAGAAGTCGTAAATATAAAAAGCGCCAATGCCCAGGCAGAGGTAGCGGATATTTGAGCGCTTATAGCCAGTGGCGTTGCGCCATACCTGTTCCAGCATGACCAGCCCCGCCAGGGAGACGCTGATTTGACCTAGCAGCAGCCATTGGCCCGAAATCAGCGGTTCGTCGGTAAAGCTGCGGGTGAAGCCCGCCACCAGCATGATCGCCAATACGCCGATGATAGACATTCCAAGCCAGTACTGGGTTGGCGTATTGCTCTTCCTGGGGCTGAGATTAATGCCCAGTATGATGAAAAGCACGCCAATCCAGGCTGCGTTGCGAACGACTTCCAGGCTGTAACGGGTGACGAAAGAGGGGGCCCCGATAGCCTGCTGCGCGGCAAGCGCTCCCAGCCAGATAGAAGTGACCAGGCAAGCGGTCAACAACGCTCTGTCCACAAGGCGGCGCATATAACCCCTTGCGAGCAGAAGCGTAATAAGAAAGTAAACCAGGGCGCCAGTTGCGTGACTGATGGCTCCGAAATTAATAACCATACTGCAATACTAGGCCCGTCAAAGATGTCAAAGTCAGATTAGATGGATTCGTCAAGTATGCTGAAGGAAATGAAGGCTGTAAATATCGCTGTGGCGACAATAACCGGCAGGGATGGGTTAGCCAACATAAACAGCCCGGATATTAACCAGACATTCCGCACTATTTTCTTCTTCCACTTATACAACCCTGTCGTTCGGCGCAGGCTCGGATGCCTGCTCGCTTCCTCTTCTGTCATGACTGCGCCTGGGTTGTAATATCGCTTCAGTGCGTAGTCCATCAGATCGAAGTGCCCCATGTCGACTTCTCCGCGTGTGCGTTCGCCTTAAATAAAAAGTCTAGTACATACGTGAAGAAGCCGCACAGGGCAAGTATGGGTCTACCGAAGGTTCTCAGCGTTACCCCTTTAAGTTACGGTAATAACTGAAAATTTCATCCAGTGAATATTTAGGGGTGAACCCGAAAGTCGACCTGAATAGTTGGCCGTCGATGATCACTGGATATTTGAAATAGTTCAGCAAATAGGACGGGAACGACTTAAGTTGCAGCATATTGCTTATCAGTCTTGGCGCAATAGGCGGAATGGACCAGATTGGGATTTTTACGCAATCGCAGCGGTCCAGCGCCTCTTGATAGGCGACCCAGTCTTCCGTCGCCACATTATAGATGCCTCGATGATCGCGGCTGTTGATGACGGCGACAATCGCGTCCGCCATGTCTTCAATATGGATGAACTGCATCATCGGGGAGAATCCCGCCAGCACAGGACAATATTTGCTTGAAAGCAGCAGAGACATGGTATTTCTGACGTCAGGGCCGACGATATTGCAGGGGCGCAGGACGGTGATGTTTAAATCCGGATACTTCCAGAGATAAATGTTGGCGAGATTCTCCAGCTCCACCGAGTCGATCAAGTCCATGGTCAACTCCGCAGCTTTGAGAGGAGCGCCTTCATCAATTAGCGCTGGGTTGTAAGCATTGGCGCCATAAACATGGTAGGTGGAGAGAATAATCACCTTGTGGATGTGGTATTTATGACACAGATCCAAAAGACGGTGGGAGCCAAGCACGTTGGAGTTGTAGCGGCGCATTCTGTTTTCTTCACTGGCGATCATTCTGCCGAGGTGGATGACGCCGGTGATTTCGTGCTTACGGAAAATGTCCTCGAATCCGCGCTTATTGACGTCGATCCGATAGCTGGGAACGTCATCGCCCAGATACACTTGTTCGCGGAAATCCACCGCGATGACTTTATATTTTTCCCGCAGGCGCGTAATGACCTGTTGGGCGAGAGCCCCGGCCGCTCCGGTAACAAGTAACTCTGGTTTGGTCTTTTTTCTTCTCGCTGCCATTAAAATACCCTTTTCCGTTCGTGCAGTCCCTTGTCGATCAGGCGGTTGACCTCTGTCTTCACTTTATCCACGCGTTTGGTCACTTCGTCTTCCGTAATATCTCCTGGCTCGAAATGTAGTGGTTCGCCAAAGTTCAAAATGACCTTCGCCGGGAAAATAAACGGAATTGCGATGGGGGCGTAAGGAATGCCCAGCATCTTCGCCAGCGGAGCGATATTGGCGATGGCGGGGATGGTTTCTTCACAGCCAACGACGCCAACAGGAATAATTGGTGCGTTATGTTGCATGGCGAGGTGCATGAAGCCGTTGCCGAAACGTTTCAGCTGATATCGATCCCTGTATAACTTGCCGGATCCGCGGACGCCCTCCGGAAAAACGATGATGGCTTCCTCCCGTCCCAGCATCTTGGCGCAATTAACGGGATCACCCAGCACCGCTCCCATTTGATTGAGCAGATTGCCAATGTAAGGAACCGTGGGGAAGAAGCGCTCGATCATGGCGCGGGGAATGCGGGGATTGATTTTGCGTGTGGCTAGCGCGTAGGCGATGAGAACGCCGTCGATAGGGAGCTGACCACTGTGATTGGCGACGATCAGCGCAGGTCCGGATGCGGGGATATTTTCAATGCCCTGAGTCTCAACCCGGAAATACTTCTCGAAGATGGGTTTGAAAAGAGCCATTGCGACGATGTTAGTGTCTACATTGAGACCCCAGGGATCGTATCCGAGAGTTCCGACAGGTTTTGCGATGTTTGTATATTGGCGCTCCAGTTCCTCTGAAACAAAAATCCTTCTTAAAAGGGGGCGTAATTTCATGTCATTTATCCTTGGCGACATTGCAGCGTTTTTCTTATGTCTTATGGGACGCTAGTATATCGATAAGGACGCATTGATGAAATCTGAAGCTGCATCATAAGCTTCTGATTTTGGCGCTAATTACTTTCGTTATATGAGTTTGTGAGCGAGATCAAAAAAACCCGAAACCCAGGGAGAGGCTTCGGGCTAGAGGTGTGAGTAGTATCCATGAAAGACTTCCTACATGACTGACCAGCAGGGTTGAGCAAGTCAGTCATCTTAAGTATTGATCTTTTACACATATTTACAAATTGAAAGAGGTTGTTTTTTAATCATATTTTCTTATAACAATATAAGAAGCCTTTCATGAATGATATATAGGCAGGCAGATGGATCAATTATTCCAGTTTATCCTGATAACCCGGTAGATCATCGATATAAAAGTTGCTCTCTTCGGGAGAAAGTTTCTCGTTGCCTTTCCATGGCAATAATCGATAGCGAGACTTGCTGTGCGAAAAGTCCACAAATGGGTACTTGATGATGTCGAAGTAGGGGGAGTAGTCAAAGTCACTGGGCGTACACAGTTTGGGGTTGCGGCGGAAAAGCTGGATACCCTGCGCAGAGGTCTTTTTGACCAGAGGAAGAATAGGGTACTGAATTGAGTTAAAGGCCTCCGCGATCATGGTGGAACAGACGGTTTCCGTCGGCAATCCAGGGTGAGAGCGAAACAGAGAGGAGCGCCAGCGTCGGGGCAGGATGGTCCAGGGCAGTAGAAAGCGAAACAGGTCGAAGATCTGGCGAATATTGTAGTTGGCGCCCAGTTGTCGGATAGCGTAATTCAGCACATTCTGCGCGTCCTGATAATTCAGCTCCCTGGGACGGCATATGCGGACATGGTCACGGTCGTAACTGGATAACGGCCGCACCACGGTGCCTCGGCCCAACTCACTTTCGACGATAAGCTGCACATTGGGTTGGCCATCGTAGTATTCGGAAATTCTCTTGCGCGTAAAGGGGCTTTCAACTTCATGTAGGCGACCGATATACAAGGCGGCGTGGGACCAGCGGCTTTGGGTGACGACCTTGATAACTTCGCTGACACGGGAGCGGCCTTCCACCAGAATGACGTCGCAGGGGCGGATCTCATGACGCAGGCGGTCGAAATTGCTCAAGGGGATCTCAGCGACTGGTTTTTCTTTGACCAGCCAATCCACAAGCGTGTCGAAAACTCCGGTTTTTATGCCCGCGCCCATTTTTTCTACTCTGCGCCCACCTGTGAAAATCCATTATGTGTTGATTGTGTCGCCAGTGACAGTTCTTATCACTTTATACTAAATATATAGCATGGGCTTTATATCGCCGCATAGAATGAAAAAGTGGGTTTATATATCTTTAACGCTTTTATCTACTGGACCTGCATTCTGGGCGGCTCGCAGCTCTCTTTTCCAGCTTTGCACCGCCACCTGTTCTTTAGACAGCTCAAGAATGTCGACAATGAGCTCTATCACTTGATTGTCCAACTGCATTAAGGCTCCGCCGCTACGCAGGTTAAGTTGCTCAAAGCTGCTTTTGACGCCCTCAATGTTGTCGGGAATCTCCAAGTCTTCCAGCAGGTTGGCGATGGTGCTGACTACGATGTCGGCGATGGTGTCCTCCAATCTGCCGGTGATATTGCTGCCAATAAACGGGATGGCGTTGACCCGTCTGAAATTGGCGTGGGACTGCATGGCGTCAGTGAGACTACGACGCAGTTTTGCGACGAGAGGATTGTCCGGGTTGGAGCGCATGTTGCCGGACAGTTGGGTCACCATGTGCGACCAGGTTTCCGCCAGCACGGGCAGTCTCGGTTCAACAATTTTTTCCGCAATACGCCGTCCAATCTCGGAGTCATGACGCAGGTCTTCCTGGATCCCGGAAATAACTTTGACTACCACTCGGTCGCTGAGTTCTTCCAGGAATACGTTGTAATAAAAGGCGAAAAACGTGAACAGTCGCGTGCTGGTGATGTCGATAATTTTATATTTGTGCAGGCGATAGATAATGGAAAAGATGCGCAGGAAGCGCAGTAACCGGGTGGATCCTAACGGTATGCAGCCAAGCAGGTCATACCAGTGCAGAAACGGAAAGAAGTACCAGCGCTCGAATGTTTTCTCTTTTATGGCGACAAACCAGCGCAGCATAAACTCCGAGATAAACAACGAGACGAAGGCGAGGTCCACCAATAAAAAGTTCTCATGCATCAACACCAGGGGCTCATGTAGCCAAGGCGTATAGTTGCGCGTCAGGAACTGCATCGCCGCTGTATCGAATAGAGCGTCAATAATGATCAGGGACAGGTTAATGATCAGCAAGAAGAGCATGAACAGATCGAGGGCGATCCATATTCCCTGGCGGCTTTGCCTGAGGTGCTCGTAGTCGACTTTTAGCAAACAGCGCTCCTTGAAGTTGTGTTTATTTAATTAGATAACACGGCTAGCCTATTTAATAAAGGCGTTCACGCACGTTAGTATGTCGCATTATTTGGTGCGAAGCGTTTAAAAAAATAGGCGCGTGGACGCGGTAAAACAGAATGGAAAATGGAATCGGCGGCGAATTGAGTGCACGACTATGACTGATCAGGACAACAACCCTAATTCTCCAAAGCAGGTGTCACAAAAAATAAAGGACTCAGCGCGGCAAATCTGGTTGGCCGGTCTGGGCGCCTACAATAAGGCGGAAGAAGACGCAGGCAAAGTATTTGAGAAGTTAGTTCAGGAGGGAGAAGAGTTGGAAAAGAAAACCCGGGGGGTGTTTGAAAAGCAGTTGAAGGCGGTTGAGGACCGGGTGGAAGAGGTGAAAGACAAGGCCAACACCACTTGGGATAAACTGGAGCAGGTCTTTGATCAAAGGGTTTCGCGCGCGTTGCACCGTTTGGGCATGCCTACTTATAAAGAGTTCGAGGCGTTACGCCGGGAAATCGAAGAACTGAAAGCGAAAATCGACGAGCTGGAGGCATCGAAAAAGAGCGGCGAGTAGAGTGGGAAGCGCTCTTAAATCCCATCGCTGGGCGCTAGGTGAGATACTCCCGGCTCATAGTCATCAGCGCCTGCCTTTCCCCGTCGCGGAGGTAGGGCGCCACCAGCGACATGACCTGATATACCCCATGCGATAAATCGATGTCCTGCGCGTCCGCGGGGTGGCGAATGAGGTCGAAACTTGGCCAGTAAGTAATGGTCAGAACGATATTGTTGCAAAGCGCTTCCAGTTCTTCACTGGTGCCGATCAGGATCTCTTGATCGCGAAGGCTGGAGCATATCGTCAACGAGGCTTCCGTCTTTTTATGAAGGATTTTTTTAAAGCGGGGGCGGATGCGCTCGTAGCGCTGCAGAATATTAACCAAGTCTTTATAGAAAAAGCGGTATTCGGCGATTCTTTCAAATATCAGATGCAGAAATAGCCACTGATCTTCAATACTGATCTCTACATTGGGGACGTCCAACAACTCCAGCATCTGCTGTTCAAAGCGCGCGAAAAGCTCATGCAGGATTTCGGTTTTATTTTTGTAATGGTAGTAAAGGTTGCCGGGGCTGATATCGAGTTCGTCCGCAATCTGCAGGGTGGTGACGTTGGGTTCGCCGAACCGGTTGAACAGGTCCAGGCTGATGTGGATGATGCGCTCCCTTGTTTTCATGCAACCTTTCTTAGCATCCTGTGGTTTCCAAGTCCCGATAATAATTCACTTTTCGTGTGTTTAAGGCAATTCCGGACGACGAAAATCGATAATCACACCCCAAACTCTATGGGATGAGTTGCGTCATCCCAGGTCAAAATCAGCCCAGATTGGGCAGTGGTCGGACGCTTTCTCCATTCCCCGAATCTCGTAGGATACGCCGGCGTCGACGCAGCGAGCGGCCAAGGGGCGAGTGGCGAGAATCAAGTCGATGCGCAGGCCGCGCTTGGGATCGTCCTCAAATCCGCGGCTACGGTAGTCGAACCAGCTGTAGCGGTCTTTGACGTCCGGGAAATGTTGACGGAATGTGTCCACCAATCCCCAGTCTAAAAGGCGGTTCAGCCATTCGCGCTCCTCGGGCAAAAAGCTGCACTTTCCGGTTCTTAGCCAGCGCTTCCGGTTCTCTTCGCCGATACCAATGTCGTTATCCGTATGCGAAACGTTCATGTCGCCCATCACCACTATCGGTTGATCCGGGGAGCGTTGTTTCAGGAAGTTCAGTGTTCCGGCGTAAAAGCGTTGCTTATTGGGGAATTTGTCGGGATGGCTTCGGTTCTCGCCTTGAGGAAAGTAGCCGTTGCAAACAACGAGGGTTTGGCCGCCGGCCGCGTACTCGCCGACAATCCATCGTTTATGAGCTTCCTCGCCGTCGCCTTCAAACCCTTTGAAGCAGCGCAAAGCCGGCTGTTTACTCAGTAGCGCGACGCCGTAGTGGCCTTTTTGCCCATAATATTCCGCCTGATAGCCCATTTCCTGAATGGCTTCCAATGGAAACAGGTCGTCAATGACCTTGGTTTCCTGCAGGCCGATGATGTCCGGCTGGTATTGGCTGATAAGTTCTTTCAGCTGATGAAGACGTGAACGTACGCCATTTACGTTGAATGAGACGATCCGCATGATAAGTACCTACCGGAAAAGGGAAATAGTTTCTACATGTTGCGGGCCAATATACCGAACAACGTTGTCTATATGAAGAACCAAATCCATGTGGAGGACGTATATAAACCATGCAGGTGGGAGTGGGATTTCTATCCCGCTGGTTGCGTCTCATAGGTTCATTGTTTCTTGGAGGCTGAAAGTGGAAAACGGCAAGCGCCCTCAGGTTGGCGTCAGCGCATGTTTAATGGGAGAGCAGGTCAGATTTGATGGTGGCCATAAGAAGTCTTCTTTGCTGACTGATCGGCTGCGGGATGTATTTGACTTCCAGGCTTTTTGTCCCGAAGTGGCTATCGGTATGGGCGCTCCGCGTCGTCCCATTCGCCTGATCGAACGTGATGGGCTGGTGAGGGCGGTAGGCTCGAAGAATGCGGATCTGGATGTCACTGACAAGCTGGCGAATTACGCCGTATCGCTGGAAGACAGAATTTCTCGTTTGGACGGCTATGTTTTTATGCAGAAGTCGCCCAGCTGCGGTGCCTTCAGGGTGAAGGTATACAATGAAAGCGGCGACGCCGTTATTGGCTCCAGGGCGGGAATATTTGCAGCGAAAGTAATGCAGACGCATCCCAATATGCCGATAGAGGAAGCGGGACGACTGAATGAGCCGGCCTTGTTGGAAAACTTCGTCGTCCGGGTCTGCTGTTATAGAGAGTGGAAAGATCAGGTTCTGGCCAGTCCTTCACCGGAAAGATTGCAGTTATTTCACCGCCGATATAAGTATTTATTGATGGCGCACCATCCCCAGGATCAAATTCAATTGGGCAATATTGCCGCTCAAGCCAGGGTGGGTGCGATGAAGGAGGCTCTTGCGCTTTACGAAACCGCTTTGATGCGTTGTCTGTCTCACCGGGCGCAGAGAAAAAACCACTTCCATGTCCTTATCAATATTTCCAAAGTGCTGCGCAAAACAATGAATGGCTGGCAGAAGCAAGAATGGGATGCGGTGCTGACGGACTATCGCGATGGCGTCATTCCACTGGTGGCGCCATTGACGCTGCTTAAACACTACTGCTCTGCGGCGCAAGATGGGTTTCTCGCTGAGCAGGCTTACTTGCAACCTTATCCCTCTCATTTGGGATTACGAAACGCTATCTAAGGGACGTATCGCCGGTTGATGGGGAGGCGATGCCTCCCCATGTCATCAAGGTTTGCGGTAAAAGTGGGCGATGGTTTCGTCTTCAAACTTATGGAAGAAGGTGCTTACGTCGCCAATGCGAGTGTAGCTAGGACGCGGGGTTCTTGGATCAGAAGACTTTTGCATGACCTTGATATCTTCGTAAGCGCCTTTGATCTTGGAGAAACGCGCTTTCAGCGCACAACAGACGACTTGTTCCGGCCGTAAATTATTGCGTTCAGCCAGCATCATTTTGATTGATTCCTGATCAACCGATTCCGTGCTTTCTTCCGTATGAAGATGGTGAGGACGAACTCGGTTTATCATCATTTGCGAGTAACTTTTCGGCTGCTTTCTGGCGAGCAGCCTGAATTGCTCCCAAAAGTAGTTATCCGTTAAGTAACAGAACTCGTCGATGTCAGTGAGGCAGGACCTCACATATTCGCCCACGTCTGGTTGACCGATTACTTCCTCCATCGCCTGCCGCAACAGCCAGTCAAAGCCTATGGAAGTCTTGTGTCCATAAACTTTGCGATACATCTGATGGCGGGAGTAGACGAAATCCTCCAGCGCGCCCAGGCCTTTGGGGGTGATGGCGAGGCCCATCCAATCAGACTCGGGATCCCAACCCACATGCAGATTTTTCAATAGATGATCCAGGTTGAAACCGCCTATTGTCACGGACGAGTGGAATCCGTCCCGCAGCATATAATCCGCGCGATCAGCGTCGATCTCACCGGATACAATCAGGCGTAGCAGGCGGACAATATGCCGCTCTGGCTGTTCGGGAGTCTCCGTAGAGCCACTGAGCAATGGCCAGATTAACGCCGCATGTCGTGAAAATTCCGCTGTCACCGCGCCGGCGGTCGTCTCCATCAAAGCGCTGACATCCAGGGCGGAAAAGGGCGATTGTCCGGCGCCTGGAGAGTGGAGGATTTCCCAGGCGCACCGAACGGAATAATGTTCATGCTCCAGCTTTTCGGGGCGCTCTGGATACAAGGCCGCCATGTCGCTGTCGCTTATATTGGCTTGCGCCCACAGACGCTGAAACGGTTCACTGGTCCCCAACATGGCGGCGATACTAGGGACTTTCGAAAACTGATGAGAGAAACTACTATGCCCGCAGTCGTGCAACAGGCACGCTAGCCGCGTCAACTTATTGAAAAAATCAATCGACTCTAGCGGCAGAGAGGAGGATGCTTGCGTGGTTCTGTGCCTGCGCATGCAGGATTCCATCAAGCCCCGGAACATTTTATGTCCAACATGCATGACGCCAATGCTATGTAGGAAGCGTGAATGGGTGGCGCCAGGAAACACCAGCGAAAGAATGTCGTTTTGGCAAATGTGGCGTAAACGTTGGAAAAGTGGGTGATCAATGACGCGAACTTCGTGCTCAAACAGCGTAATTGCACCATGTACGGGATCCATTATGAGGCGATCTCTGACGCCAAAAAGATCGTATAAGAACTTATCCATGCTGAATTATTAAGAAATTGGATAGAGAGAAATGCGTATAAAATCTCATAGGGGCAATTAGTATGATAATTCTAATTTTTGACATTATGTTGCAAATGTATCTTGCAGGTCGAGCGGTTGTCCGCTAAAAACAAAGTAACGAGCTACAATAATATTCACTATGCCAGCTGTCGACCTACCCCAGTGTATAAAAATAGCTTAATAAGTAAGTGGCGCATGAGCCATGGCTGATCTAGAGGAAGCCCTTCTCATAATCGACTCCGACGAGGATGTATCCCGTCACATGAAGGAACACCTTACATCCAAGGGGTTTCATGTGGTGCATTGTGCGTCGGTCAAGTGTTTTACGGATCTCAAAGCGCAGGTTAGTCCTGACATCATTATTGGCGATCTCACTTCGGACGACATTAAGTCGTTGTATTCCCTACTAAAAGACGTTCACCCCAGACCTCCCATCGTCATACATAGCAAGCGCGCAGGCGCAGAAGATATCTTAGGCGCTCTGCGATCTGGCGCCTCCGACTATATCGTCAAGCCTGTGGCGGATGTCGCGGTGTTGGACGAGGCAATTCAACGACAAATCGATCAAGTTCGCGTATATCGCGAAAATCAGCAATATCGATATGACCTGGAGCTAGCCAATAAAGAGTTGCGCGCAGGGCTGGAGGAGTTGCAGGCGGATCAGCGCGCAGGCCGTCATGTGCAGATGAAAATGCTGCCTGAACGGGAAGTGGAGTACGGCGGCATTCAATTTGATCATTGCATCAAACCGTCTCTATATCTTAGTGGCGACTTTTTTGATTATTTCCGTTTGAGCGGCGACAAAATTGCTTTCTATTTCGCTGATGTCTCCGGCCATGGCGCTTCATCCGCCTTCGTGACCGTGCTGCTCAAAAACCTGAGCAACCGGCTGCAACGCAACCTGCGCAGACAGTCCAGCGATGACATTTTATATCCGGACCGTTTTTTGAAGCGGGTCAACGCTGAGTTGCTGGATACGGATCTTGGCAAGCACCTGACGATGTTCGCCGGCGTCATTGACCTGCAAACCCGGATGTTGAGTTATTCCATGGGGGCCCACTTTCCCATGCCGGTGATGTCTGTGAACGGCGTCAGTCGTTATCTGGACGGAAAGGGACCGCCCGTTGGCTTATTTGACGATCCGGTTTATCCCTTGTACGAAGAGCCGCTGGCGCCGGGATTCTCCCTTGTTATCTGCTCAGACGGCCTGCTTGAGGTGATTAATGCCAAATCACTCGCAGAAAAGGAGCAAGCATTGCTTGAAACCGTGCAGGAGGCGCGTCACACTATACCTGAACTGGAAAAAGCGTTCGGGTTGAGGTGGATTACCGAATTGCCCGATGACATAGCAATCGTGTCTATTATGGAAACGACGGTGTAATTGATGTCAGGGTATAAAATACTCCAGGCGGAAAAGCAGGGTGTTTACGTACTGAAGTTTATCGGAGAGATCCGACTGAATTTGTGTTCTACATTGGACCATTTGATCGACGAGATGAAAGAGGATCAGTCTTTCATAACGGTGGTCATTGATCTTACTGAGACGAGTATTGTCGACAGTACGACGCTTGGGCTTCTCGCAAAGATTGGGATTTTCGCCAAAAAGCACCGCAAAATTCTTCCCACTATCGTATCCACCAACGAGGATATTACTCGCTTAGTGTTGTCGATGGGGTTTGATCAACTGTTCATTATTGTTGAAAAAGCCGCTACGGATATTGAGCATCTCTCAGAAATTCCGATACTGCTGGCGTCAGAGCAGGAAGTGCGTGAGAAAGTTCTCGCTGCGCACAAAGTTCTGATGGAGTTGAATGAGAGTAATCGAGCTGCCTTTAAAGACTTGGTGCAGGCGCTGGAATGTGATCAGGGCCCTGCATCTTCCGTATCGTACTAATTCCTGTTTTCATAAATACTGACGAGAGGGCGTTGCTGGTAAGCGCTCTCAGTCTCTCAGTACCTTCCAAATCATCTCTTCTCAGACTGTCATAACTTTTTTGTATAAGTATCTATAGCTAAGCTTTTAATCATGCTGCCTGCCTCCATATTCTGATTGTGGAGTGAAAGTTGGCGTAAGAGCCGGCGGCATATGGTTTCTAAACAACCGAAAAGTGTTAGAAAACTTCCACTTGGACGCTTACACTGGCGCTTAAAGACAACCTAAACACAGTTAGTTCTATGGAAAAATCACAAAAAGTCACTGTCCTTGGCGGCGGCAGCTTTGGTACTGCATTAGCGAATATTGCGGCGGGTAACGGCTACCTCACCGTTCTGTGGATGCGGGACCAAGAGCGCGCAGCGGAAATGAGCAAGACAGGGGAGAACGCCCGATACCTTCCCGGAGTGCGGCTGAACGAAAATCTTATCTGTACATCCGACATGGAAGAGGCGGTGGCGAACAGCGATTTGGTCTTGGTGTCTGTGCCGAGCAAGTCCTTCGGCGATGTGGTGCGGGATGCGAAGCAGTACGCCAAACCAGGGCAGTTCTGGTTGAGTACGACCAAGGGCATTGATGAGAAAGGCTTCAAGCTGATGAGCGATATCCTGCGTGAAGAGTTGACTGAGCAGGAAATTGGCGTAATCAGTGGCCCCAATCTGGCGAAGGAGATTGGGCAGGAAAGTCTGGCCGCCACAGTGGTCGCCAGCAACAGCGAGCCGGTAAGGACTCTGGTGCAGGACGTCCTTAGCTGTCGTTACTTTCGTGTTTACGCCAATGTAGACATGTATGGCGTAGAGCTGGGCGGCGCACTGAAAAACATATATGCGATTATTGCAGGGCTGGCCTCCGCATTAGAGCTTGGTGAAAACACCAAGGCAATGCTGATTACGCGCAGTCTCGCGGAGATGAGCCGTTTTGCGGTATTCATGGGCGCCAATCCAATGACCTTCCTGGGGTTGGCTGGCGTAGGCGATTTAGTGGTGACCTGTAGCTCGCCTCTCAGTCGTAACTATCGCGTTGGGTTCGCTTTAGGTAAAGGCGAGAAGCTGGAGGATACCGTGGCGGCGTTGGGGGAAGTGGCGGAAGGCGTCAATACCACTCGCCTGGTGCGGGACAAATCCCGGGAGTTAGGCGTGGAGATGCCTTTGGTGGAGGGGCTTTATAAGATTATTTATGAGCATTTCCCCATTAAAGAAGTGGTTTCCCAGCTTATGCTGCGGGAGCAAAACAGTGATGTCGAGTTTGTATTGCCGCGCTCGGAAGCCAATTGAGGGAATCTTTCATGCGAACCTGTTTTCTTATGCGCCATGGTGAAGCGGAAATGCGAGCGCCCTCGGACAGTCTGCGCGAGTTGACTGCGTATGGCCGCACGCGCACACGAGAAGTCGCGGAACGGCTGGCGAGCCATCATGAAGGGGAGTTGACGCTATTGCATAGCCCTTATGTGCGCGCTGCTCAGACTGCCGAAATAGTGGCGGAAATATTTTCCCGGATGACGTCGGTGCATGTGATCGAGATGGCGACCCCTGATGACGACCCCAGGGCGTGTCTGACTGCACTGGAGCCATTTGCAAGTCAGAACTTTATTCTGGTTACTCACATGCCTTTGGTGGCGGCGCTTGCTGCGTTGCTGGAGCATGGCGGCGCTTTCCCATCCACCGGGTTCCAGACCAGCGAAATTCGTGAATACGAAATGCCGGTCTGGGGGCTGGGGTGCGCGATGGAGAAAAGCCGTATTTATTAAGCCAGTAGCTCTTTCAGCACCCGAGCGGCAGTTTCCAGATCTTTTTTCCTGGTATAGAAGTGAGGGGAGAAACGAACGCCGCCGCCACGGGATGCGCAAATGACGTTTTTATCCATCAACTGCTGGTGAAGCTCAGGCATACTGCGTCCCTGGATGGTGAAGGTAAGAATACCGGCGCAACGGTCTGCATTGTTTGGCGTGATGAATTCAATGCCATCGATGTCGGATAGCAGGGTTTTCAACGTGGAGACATTGTCGCTGATTTTTCTATAAACCTCTTCAATGCCCACTTCTGCTAACAACGCCAGACTGGCTTCGAGAGCGAAGATTCCCAACATGTTTGGACTGCCGCACTCGAAGCGGGTTGCATTGGGCGCAGGCTCCCAGGTGTCTTTGCTGTAATCGCCCCGGTCTTTCACCATATGCCAGCCATATTGGGTGAGTTGCAGGCTTTCCAGGCGCTGTTTGTTAACGTAAAAAACGCCAAGGCCTTCTGGCCCTAACATCCACTTATGACCATCCGCCATTAAGAAATCGATATTGTCCCGCTGAACGTCGGTGGGGCAAACTCCCAGGCTTTGAATGGCGTCTACGCAGAACAGGATGTTTCTGCGCTTCAGTTCGGCGCCCAGAGAGGTCAGCTCCATCTTCAAGCCCGTGCCGTATTGCACGGAACTGATGGATACGAGGCGCGTCTTTTCAGAAAGGGCGTCCAACACTGCCTGTTCTGGCGTTTCGGCCTGCATCAGTTTGGCTTGCACGACGCGGACGCCAAATTTTTCCTGCAGGGACTCCCATACAATGCGATTGGAGGGGAACTCTTGATCGGAGATCACCACTTCGTCGCCCGCTTTCCAGTCCAGGCCGTAGGCGACGAAAGACAACGCCTCTGATGTGTTCTTAACCAGCGCGATCTCATTGATGCTCTCGGCGTTTACCAGATCTTTGAGCAACAAACGTAATGAACGTTCTTTTTTTAGCCACTCTGGATAGTGGGTGGCGCCAGTCTTGAGGTTTTCCCTGGCGAACGTTTCGATGGCGGCTACGGCGCGCGAAGGCCAAGGGGCGACTGCTGCGTGGTTGAGGTAGGTGATGGACTCGTCCAGAGGAAATTCATCGGCGACCAAGCGGTCAAAAGAGGCTTTGTCTAAAGGCATGGGTAATATCCGCGTTTTGTCGCCGTAGCGGCGACGTTTATTCCGTTATAATGGGCGTCTTTAAAAGGAGGACTCTAGTATGGGGGCTATCCCGATTCAATACGTAGAACCTGTTTTCAGACCCCCCAGTGAGGCGGGATCACTGATATTGCAAGTCACCAATGGCTGTTCCTGGAATCAATGTTTGTTCTGTGATTAGTACTATCTTTATTCGGTACCAAAAGTGCAGTTTTTGACTAATATTAGTGGATGGCTTTCCGCTTTTTAAAGAGGAATTTACCAATAGTAGTAGTACCAAAGTACCTAAATACTAAAACAGATGACGCCAATCAAAGTCAACGCAAAGGTCAGGATCGATAACACTGGTCTCCGTCTTGAGCTTCCTGTATTGGTTGTTCGAGGAGGCATTCTCAAGAGCCATCTCAAATATTTGATTAATTTTAGGAACCGATCCAGGAGCTGGATCGATCGGAGCGTATTTGCAGTAAAGCTATTGTTGGAGTTTTGGGTGGCAAACCAAGATGCAATACCAGATCCCAAGCATATGTTCAGAGAGTTTTCTTTATCACTTTACACAGGGACCATTGGCGAAGAGGGCGATGATCTGTCTGGTTTGAGGTGGCAACCTAGGAAGGAGTTGGATGCCAGGCAACTGGTTGGTCACGTCACTCACTACTGCGATTGGTTGGCTGAGGTTAATGAGGATGGGGGGCTCTGTATAAATCCGAAGATAGTCCCAGACAGCGTTGGCGATCGGATGAATCTTGCCGCCTACTACCATCGAAAGCGGAATGCTTTCTTGTCTCATCTTTTGGTTAATAAGCCTGCCAATAACCAACGATTTGTTCGACTCCCGCTGCGACAAGTCGTAAAGAACCAGGAGGCCGCCAAGTCTTTTCCTGAAAACCGGATGGGAGATTTACTTACGCAAGGGTTTATTCGTCGGGGATATGCCGGCTCACCCGATTTAGCTGAGCGACTTAATCTGCGGGATATTCTTATTACGATGCTGATGTACTATGGCGGCCTGCGTATTAGTGAATGTTTTCAAATATGGCTCGATGATGTGACGGTAGTTGATGGGCAATGTATTGTGAAGGTTTATCACCCAAGCCAGGGATTGGCTCCTGATGGAAAAAGTAATCGCGCCACTTATCTAAAAAAACATTATGACTTACTTCCACGGCAACTGTACCGCAAAGGAAGCTCATTCCATGCAGGTTGGAAGGGGCCTATGCTAACTAGTTCCACAGGCCAGTTTTTTGTTTTGCATTGGTTTCCCCTAGGGCGTGTTGACGTTTCGTCATAGGTGATAGATAGGCGCAAACTCGTCATATTGCGGTTCCCACACCAACAACAAGACGAGTTTGCGATGCCCCGATTGATGCTCAGTGACGAGCTTTGGTCGAAGCTGAAAGAGATCATGCTGCAAGAGCGAATCTATAACAAGCCCACACTACGAATGATGGTGGAAGGCATGTTGTACCGAATGCGGACGGGGTGTCCCTGGCGAGACTTGCCAGGGCAGTTTGGCGACTGGAATTCGGTGTTCAAAAAATTCAATTCCTGGTCTGCCCAAGGCAAGTGGTTGAGGATCTTCCGGGGCTTGATCCGCGAGCCGGATTTGGAATGGGAGTTTATTGATGGCAGCTATGTGAAGGCCCAACAGCACAGCGCAGGAGCCTGCACGGAAGAGTCTCAGGCGATTGGTAAGAGTCGGGCGGGCAATACCACGAAAGTGCATCTGGCCGTGGATGCCTATGGTCTTCCTGTGGAATTTGAGATCACAGGAGGCGAAGTCAATGACTGTACGGCAGCGGCGGAGTTGATTGAAAAGCTTCCCTTGTCAGAAGCGGTTGTCGGAGACAAAGGCTACGACAGTGAACGAGTGCGGGCACAGATCGAAAGGAAGGGAGCCAGGGCCGTGATACCGAGAAAGCGAAACTCAGTCAAAGGCAATGACGATATGGATTGGGGTTTATACAAGTGTCGCCATTTGGTGGAGAACGCCTTCGCCCGACTCAAGCAGTACCGGGCCATCGCGACGAGGTATGACAAGTTGAAGAGGAACTATGAAAGTATGGTAGCCATGGCTTGTGGGTATTTATGGCTGCCGATGTGAAACGTCAACAGACCCTAGAAGCTGGAGAGCGGTTTAAACTCCTTTGGGGGCTTTATCTGAAGCATCAGTATGTAAACACCAAAACACATCCATACGCTTTCACTGTGGCTTCTGGCCGCCCACTTTCTATTAAGGCATATACAGCGAATAGAAAGAGAGCAGTAGAGCGAATCGGATTGCAGTATTCAAAAAAAGCAGGTACGACGCCTCATGCCGACAGACATTCTTATGGCCAAGCTCTGGCTAGAGCAAAGCTAAGTCCGGAAATCATCAAAACGGCAATGCACCACAAATCCTTGGAGTCTCAAGCGACTTACACTGAGCCTACTGAGAAAGACATTCGCAAAGCCTTTATGGCTGCTGAAAGGGCTCTGAATTGTACACGAGGTAGTATCTAGTATATGAAAAGTAATGATGAAGAGCCTATATCCTTCACTTTCTGAGGCGAGGAAAGCCGCCCAACGACTGGGTGTCACTACTTGGGGTGAATATAATAAGCGCTATAAAGAAGATCCATGCCTGCCTTCCTGCCCAAATAAAGTTTACGCTGAGGAATGGACAGGTGCCTCGAATTTTTTTGGCAAAGAGAGCCCGTTTTATCCCACGTTGGCGGAGGCGCGTACAGCCGTCCAACGACTGGGCATCACTACTAAACTAGAATACCAAAAGTACTATAAAAAAGATCCGTACCTGCCTTCTAATCCAAACCGAATATATGCTAAGGAGTGGTTAGGCTTCTTGGATTTTATTGGAAAAGAGAGTCGGTTATATCCCACGTTGGCGGAGGCGCGTGCAGCCGTCCAGCGACTGGGTATCACTACCTGGAATGAATATAACAAGCGCTATAAAGAAGATCCGAGACTGCCTTCTAGCCCAAACGCAATATACGCTAGGGAGTGGTTAGGCTTCTTGGATTTTATTGGAAAAGAGAGTGGGTTTTATCCCACGTTGGCGGAGGCGCGTGCAGCCGTCCAACGATTGGGCATCACTACTTGGAATGAATATAACAAGCGCTATAAAGAAGATCCGAAACTGCCTAGCCACCCAGACGCAACATACGCAACATGGGCTGGCGCCTTGGATTTTTTTGTCAAAGAGAGCCCGTTTTATCCCACGTTGGCGGAGGCGCGTACAGCCGTCCAACGACTGGGTGTCACTACCTGGAGTGAGTATAGAAAGCGCTATAAAGAAGATCCGAGACTGCCTAGCTGCCCAGACGCAATATACGCAACATGGGCTGGAGCCTTGGATTTTTTTGTCAAAGAGAGCCCGTTTTATCCCACGTTGGCGGAGGCGCGTGCAGCGGTCCAACGACTGGGCATCACTACCTTGAGTGAATATAAAAAACGCTATGAAGAAGATCCGTGCCTGCCTTCTAGCCCAAACATAATATACGCTAGCGAGTGGTTAGGCTTCTCAGATCTTTTTGTCAAAGAGAGCCCTTTTTATTCCACGTTGGCGGAGGCGCGTGCAGCCGTCCAACGACTGGGTATCACTACTTGGGGTGAATATAACAAGCGCTATAAAGAAGATTTGTACCTGCCTTCCAGTCCAAATCGCATATATGCTGAGGAATGGACAGGCGGCTCGAATTTTTTTGATAAAGAGAGCCCGTTTTATCCTACGTTGGCGGAGGCGCGTGCAGCGGTCCAACGACTGGGTATAACTGCTTGGAGTGAATATAAAAAACGCTATAAAGAAGATCCGTGCCTGCCTTCTTGTCCAAACGTAATATACGCTAGGGAGTGGTTAGGCTTCTCAGATCTTTTTGTCAAAGAGAGCCCATTTTATTCCACGTTGGCGGCGGCGTGTACAGCGGTCCAACGACTGGGCATCACTACCTTGAGTGAATATAAAAGACGCTATAAAGAAGATCCATGCCTGCCTTACCTTCCAGATAAAGTCTTTGCTGAAGAATGGATAAGTTATCAAAACTTCTTGGGAGTCAATGATGACCCTTTCTCCTGTGCATTTAGTGTGTTCAAAAAAGCTTGCCCTGAGTGGAAACTTGCTGTTGAGAAATATATTACGGAAAGTCGAAGTCAGTCTACAAAAATAACTCACTTACGTGCATTCTTGACTGAAGTGGTAGTTCCTTCGAACTTCACTAAGTCACCAAGTGACCTTTTAAATATTGATTTTCCATTCCCCAAGAAAATCTATGAAGCATATGTGAATAATACTGGGCCAACTGGAAAAAAGGTTCGTCATAACATCTGCCTGTACTTTTTTGATTGGTTGCTTGACCATTACTGTTCAGAAGAAAACGTATATGGAGAGCGGATCCGCTTGCCGGGCTTCAGGAACCCTCTAGTTACGCTAATGGGCCACTTGGCGGAACTTATTCAACACTGCCGCCCTTCCGAGTCAGTTAAGCCGGTTCTACCAATGTCAGTCATAGTGAGAGCCAGAAACTGCCTTATACCTAATGGCTGCCATTACTTTTCAGATCTATTTGGTTTGCATACATTCTTAAATGATGCATGGTTTGTTGTCGACCCTTCAATTATTGATTTGAATGACCGAGATTGTGTGTGGCGAAATAGTGTTCTGGATCGTAAACGGGGAGATATACGATATAGAGAGAGAGTGACTCAGGTTTGGTCGCCAGTGAAACTGGTTGCTCTTTACACCTTATTGATGACGCCATTGCGAGGTCAGCAAATTTGCTGGTTGGATAGTGGTGAAGCTGATGAGGAAATACCTGTGCTTGATGGTCTTGGTATTAAGTGGGTAAAAAATACTTCTCACATAAGAAGGTCTGGTAGACAGCAAGGTTTTTTAAAAAGGTATCCAGAAAATCAACTCGGGATGTTCATAACTACTAACAAAACTGGCTCTTCTAATAGTGGCTATGCAGTTCCATACATAGTCGATGAGCTCGCATACTGGGTTATTCGACTTCGAGAGTGGCAGTCCAAATATAATCCGCTCAGTGAGCTGACCAAATGGACCCAAATTAAACTTAGACAAAGGATAAATAAAGATATTCTTAAAGTAAGAGGCAACCAAGCTTTCCTTTTTCGAGATCCTTGCGGTGGCGACATAAGTCGAAAGTCGCCTATTCAGAGCACTACTGCCTTCTCGCAAAGCTTACCAGCGTTACTTGCCTCGATTCAGAGCCCAAATGAAGAATTGGTTGAGTACCAACCGGAAAAAAAATCCTTTGTTAGTCCGTTTACGCCGCATTGCCTACGTACCAGTATGATCACTGCTTTTATTGTAGACGGTGGAGCTCCACCTGCCGTTGTGATGAAACTAGTTGGGCATGCGACACTTGTTATGACTCTCTATTACGCCAAAGTCGGTCCATCAAAGATGAGGGCTGAATTGGCTGAGGCTGAGAAGCGGGCGCTGCAGGAAAACGTAGATCGGTTGTCAGATTTGGCATTTACAAAAGAAATTGAGTCTGCAAAACCTCACTTAATCGCCATGGATCGTGATTTTATGGACAAAATCGATGCGTCTTGGCCCCTGGCTGCCTACCAGTTTATGGACTGGGGAATATGTCCAATGTCGGGGCAGGGGTGCGATAAGGGAGGGCAATTGATTATTCATCGTCAATTTGAGTCAATCTATGCACCCGTTGAGGCAGGTTATCTAGGGAGGCGAAACTGTCCACGCTGTCGTTTCTTCATTACCGGACCAGCATGGCTGGGAGGCTTGCAGGCGCTCGTAAACGAAATAATTCTGGAGATTAATTCTGTTCGTCACGAATATCACGATCTCGTTGAGAAGCAACGAAAACTTGAGGACGATAAGTATGACGCAGAAAGTGAGGGCAAAGAGTTTGGCAATTTTAGCGAACTCAATCAGACAACCGCCGCATTGGAAGAGCGAGCTCACAAGCTGGATATGTTTGTGACAGACTTTCAACACGTATATAGGCTGATTCAGCAATGTGTTGAGCTGCTTAACCAAGGTGAGAAATGTGAAAGTAGTAATAAGAATCAACTCATTATCTGCGAACAGGGAGCAATCGATTTCGCTCTTGAGGAATCCCGTTCTGAATTTCGGCTATTGTCCTCAATTTGCTGCGACGCAGAAATTTATCAAGCAAGCAGCTCTTCCAGGGCCGTACCAAAACTGGCGCAAATGATAGATGCGTTCGTGGAAAAAAATGGTTTTGCACCAGGTTTATTTAAACTATCTGAAGCGCAGCAGAGAAACGCTGCAAACCAAATATCAAGGCTCCTGCTAAAGCGATTAAATGATGATTGGAATTTGGCTGAGAGATTGGTCATAGGAGAAATAGGACTCTCTGATTTAGATTCCGAAGAGGCCCTGACCCCCTTAAGGGAGGATATTGCTCGCGCTTTGCGTGATGAAGAGTCGACCTTTAAAAAGTTGGGAGTGCTTAAATGATAGATCTTAATCCACATACTGTTTTTGAATCGCTGTGTGAAAGAATGAAAACAAGGCGTAGCTTGCGCTCTTTGGAAGCTATTCACGAAGTTTGTAAGATGCATAAAGAAACAGGCGCTACAGACTTCAGAGTTGCAACGATAGTTCGTTTAGGGGAAGGAAAAGGCGTTCCTACAGTGCAAACCATAAAGAATAAAACTGGTGAACCTTATAGGACGTTGATTAAGGCATGGCAACACACTGTACCTAAACCAAAGCGGACACGTGCTGCTGATGAATGGATTTCAGAAATCCAGGACCCTCGCTTGCGATTTCTGGTGGAAGACTTAGCTGCAAAGAACAGAAAGCTGGAACGAGAGATTCGGGAATTCAGCCGCCTCGAGCTTAAAATTGACCTTAGAGAGTCTGTAATAGCGAAAGATTTACCAGATTTCATAGACTCTGAATTTGATGCTTTGAAGGGGGCAATAGATAGAGAGTTTTTTAAAAAAATGGGATGGACATCTGACACACGAGGGCGTGTTTGTGATGCTGATGGCAATAGAATCTATGGACCAGATTATATTACTGCAATAGAAAAAATACTCATACTTTGACCTTGGAGACTGTAATTTAATTTGTGTATCTGCCTATCACTAGTACCCTATAGCGGGGTTAAGGATAGGTAGACAATGAACCAGAAAGAATTAGAAGCATTTGCCCGTGAGGCAGCCAAATCTCTGAAAACAGAAAAGGATCTCAACGAGTTCCGTCAGATGCTCACCAAGGCGACCGTGGAAGCCGCGCTCAATGCAGAGCTGGATGTGCATCTGGGATACGAGAAACATCAATCTTCAAATTCAGACAATAGCCGTAACGGCTATTCCAGCAAGACCCTCCGTACCGAGGACGGTCAGTTTGAAGTTAATACTCCCAGAGATCGTCAGGGCAGCTTTGAGCCTCTACTGGTCAAGAAGCAGCAGACCCGCTTCACCACCATGGACGACAAGATTCTCAGCCTCTACGCCAAAGGCATGAGCACCCGAGAGATCGTGGCCACCTTTAAGGAAATGTATGGCGCGGATGTCTCTCCCACCTTAATCTCCAAAGTCACGGATGCCGTGATTGAGCGGGTGGTGGAATGGCAGTCTCGTCCTCTGGATGCGGTTTATCCCATCGTATACCTGGACTGTATTGTGGTGAAGATCCGCCAGGATAAGCAGGTGATCAACAAGGCGATCTATCTTGCCTTGGGAGTGAATCTGGAAGGTCACAAAGAACTGTTAGGGATGTGGATCTCTGAAACCGAAGGGGCGAAGTTCTGGCTTAATGTGCTGACCGAGTTACAGAACCGGGGCGTGAAGGACATTCTGATCGCCTGTGTGGATGGTCTGAAGGGTTTCCCCGAAGCGATCAATACCGTGTATCCCCAAACCCGGATACAGCTCTGTATCGTGCACATGGTGCGCAATGCGGTGAAGTATGTGCCATGGAAAGACTATAAGCCGGTCACAACAGATCTGAAGCGGATCTACCAATCGGCCACCGAAGAGGAAGCCCTCTCAGAGCTGGACAAATTTGCCGAACGATGGGATGAGAAATATCCCCAGATCAGCCGATCCTGGCGGCTTCACTGGGAGAATCTCAACACTCTGTTCCGCTACCCGGAAGACATTCGCAGGGCCATCTACACGACCAATGCCATTGAGTCCCTTAACAGCGTCATTAGGAAAGTGATCAAGAAACGGAAGCTGTTCCCCACGGATGATTCCGCGAGAAAGGTGGTGTATCTGGCGATCATGGATGCGTCGAAGAAATGGACGATGCCGATCAGGAATTGGAAGTCAGCGCTGAACCGATTTATGATCGAGTTCGAAGATCGCTTAACGGAGTATCTTTAATAACCAGGCAGATACACAGAATTATTTACAGGGTCGACACTGAGAGTTTTCATAATTAACCGGCGACATATCATTGTTCGCCGTATGCAGTCTTTCGAGATTGTAATATCTCATGTAGGCTGCGACATCCTGCTTCATGTGCTCCCGGGTAGGCTGAGGGATTTTTAATATCCAGTCATGCTTAAGGCTACCAAAAAAGCGCTCAACCACCGCATTGTCCCAACACGCTCCCACATCACCCATACTCGCCCTGATTTCATACTTTTCCAGCAGTTTTCGATAATGTCCGCTGGTGTACTGAGAGCCCCGGTCGCTATGGAATACCACGCCCTTGGGCGGCTTCCGCAAATTGTAAGCCTTGATCAGCGCCTGGCTGACCAGGCTTGTTGTCATGCGCTTGTCGATGCGCCACCCGACGATCCTTCGGGAATATAAATCCATGACAATGGCCAGATACATCCAGCCTTCTCCTGTTTTTAGATAGGTCACATCGCCAGCCCAAACCTGATTGGGCGCAGTAGGATTAAAATTCTGATTCAACAAGTTATCCGCAACCGCATGATGGTGCTTGCGCCTTGTCGTGGCCTTGTAAGCAACACGTTGAGTGACCTGAAGACCCAACCTCTTCATGAGCTTGCGAACCCGATAACGCCCTATCTGAAAGCCTTCTTCGCGTAGCTTCTTCATCATCTCCCGACTGCCCAGACTGCTTCAAGAAGCTTTAAACAGTCGCTTCATTCGCCGATGCAGATGAAGCTCATCAAACCGGATCACCGGCGCGCGGCGCCGACGCCAGGCATAGTAGGCTGATCGACTTGCACGCAGAGCCCGGCAAAGCACTTTCAATGGGATGCGACTCGACTCTGCTTGAATGAAGGCGAACTTTATTTCATTTCTTTCGCGAAGAAGGCCGAAGCCTTTTTTAGAATTTCCTTTTCCATGCGCAGCTCTTTGTTTTCTTTGCGAAGCCGTTTTAACTCGGCGCGCTCGTCTTCAGCCAGAATCTGGTTTTCAAGCTGAGCTTCAATTTTTTCCTTCCACTTGTAGAGCATATTGGCGCTAATGCCGAGGGATTTAGCCGCTTCTGGGACGGAATAACCTTGGTCGCGCACCAAGGAAACGGCCTCTTCTTTAAACTCTTTTGTATACTGCTTATACGACCTTTTCTGACTCATGCTGACACCTTAATTGTTGACGGGTATTGTCTCTTATTAATGTGTCCGGGACTATTAGACCACTACATCGTTCAGTGGTGCTCCCATCTATTACCACAACATACAAATCGAGGAATACCTTGGTCCTGGCTGGAGCGTAGATGAATTAGGGATATGGCGCTTACTGGGCGAATGGACGATGGGGAC
Source organism: Hahella sp. HNIBRBA332 (assembly GCF_030719035.1). Classification (NCBI taxonomy): domain Bacteria; kingdom Pseudomonadati; phylum Pseudomonadota; class Gammaproteobacteria; order Oceanospirillales; family Hahellaceae; genus Hahella; species Hahella aquimaris. The sequence goes on along the minus strand of NZ_CP132203.1, from coordinate 2,910,119 downwards.
ATTTTGCCATAATACTCAGTGTATTAAAGGTTGATATTACTGACGGGGCTACGGATTCAGGATGTGGACCTGCCTGCGGAAAGTGCTGTTGACTATGAGGCTGCATAAAATCAGCACCAAGTGGCTCGTGACGAATGCAAATTCTTCGATTAATGCGGTATCAGCTCATTTTTAAGTAAGAATGCTATACCATGCCGAAGACCATAGCCAGTTGTTAAGAACGTTTCGCCGGCATGAACTGTGGTCACTAGTCCCCAGATATAGGGGCCGCCGGATAAAGTCCGTAGTGCCTCTTTCTCGGTATTACGTCTGGGATCTATGGTTTTCTGTACTGCTAGTGGACTGAGTTTGTAATCCCGACTTGTTTTCGCAAACCAGTCTGTTAAATCATCTAGCTTGACTATAACACCATTTACCGCTTCTGGCCTGTACAGGTCAGTATCATTCTCTCGAACCATTTGCCAAGCTATCTTCGTCACAACACCGCCAGCTACATAGACAACACCATCATTGCTCTTCTCTATGCCCTTCTGTCGAAGATTTTTTGCCACCGAGGATAATATGTCTTGTAGGAATTTCGTATATTTTTTCTCGTTTTTGCTGTAGATATCAACGAGCCAAGAGCTGCCTACAGGAAAACTAACTGTTTTTAAGTCTACAATTCCAGAACCATCCCAAGCTCCCCGCACTATTTCGGTACTACCGTTACCGAGATCTATAACAGAAATCGGTTGACGATTACTTTCTTCGTTCTGACATAGAAATCCTGTAATCCACGCCGCTTTCCCTTCTTCTTCTGTTGAAAGAACATGGATTTTTTCTGACAGTCGTCCCGGAAACTCTTTTTCAATTAACCGACATAATGCAGTTCCATACACACAAGTCATATCGCATGAGTGCGTTAGTAAGTCTGTGGAAAGTCGCTCTATAACTGCGTTTAATTTATCGATATCACGCACTTCCACTTGACGAGGATCCACTCCATGTTCTGCATTTGCATTTTTAACAAGTATAAAGTCCTGAAGGCGCTCTGGAACATCAATTACAAGGTAACGGACTGAGCGGCTACCAACCTCAATAACCCCGATACGTGTAGTGTTCATGATGTGAGCCTTTCGAATAATTTCGTACCTAGTAACTCGTCAAGGCCGGGGTTTTTATCAATTAACCGAGTCACGGCTTTAGCAATTTTCTCTTCCCATGTTCCTTGAGTTATTGGGTGTTTTCTTGTGCACTCCTTGGCTAGAATAAAACATTTCGCTTTTTCCTTCGGGGGTATCACATACTCCGATTTCTTGAGCCAATTTGCGGCATCGATTTCACAAGCATTCTGTTTAAAAACGTTCTCTACTTTTGAAAAGAAGAGTTTCATTGACTTGTAGTAACTATAATTCTTTTTCCCTTGGGCGGCGTCCTCAAATTGGAAACGGGCGTGAACAAGCTCGTTTGCACGGTATGCTCTTTCCGCAGCGCCACTTGACAAAATATTATTCACGATGCTGCAGAGATCTTCAGTAGTACAGGAGTATTGCAAGCCCTTGGTCACCCTCTGAACACTCTGTAAATCTTCCTCACTAGCCCACATTAACATTCTGCGATTCGCCCTATATAGGCTTAGTAAAATTCTAGGAACGGATGCATCGTTAAGGTCTGACAATGGGACTCTTGCGCTTTCGCAGAGAGCTAAAATGAACGTGTATGTTTCCGTCAAGCAAAGGTCAGAACTCCTTATCATTGCTGGTGTCTGCGTTAAAACGGCTGATAAAGTACCAGCCCACTTTGCTTTCTCAAACATTTCCCATCCTTCGGAAGATAAACGCAATTTGGTAAGATGCTCTTCCAAAAGTTCTCTAGACAAGCGGGATTTTTCTTCGAACTGGTAGAACTCATTTTTACTGAGACGCTGAAAAATGTGTCGAGCGAATTCCAATGAGTAAGCCTTGGTATTCTTATCAGCATTATCTAGTGCAGTACCGATTAATTCAGAGTAGGTAGCTCGCATATAATCAAAAGAAAACTTACTTAATCTCTCTAGTATACTGCGCGCTCGTCGCGCACAAGATAATCCTATGCCACTCCATTCTCCCGGGACTAGGGTCAACCCTCGAACCCGACGAGCAAGCTGCTCAGCATTATCTAGCTCCGCTGGAAAATACGAGGAAAATAATTTCTTAACAACCGATTCTTCTATGCTCAATCCGATCAACTGAGAAGTTGCAATTTTAGCGAGTATATTCTTGTCATTTTCAGAGAGATCATCAATCCGAGCAAGCCAGTGATTTGCTGCTACGACCTTTGGGCGGCCATGCTCAAGAAGAAAATCTATGAAAGCCTGAGCATCATCACGGAACCCCTTGCTTTCCGGGTGCAGTTTCAGTATCTCAGCGACTCCGCCAGGTAACCCTTCAATCATTTGGGGGGCGTGTAATGCCATTTTTTCATAGCACCGATTCCGATCCACCTCAGTAAGCTTTAGATCAAAAGTACCATCTTCGCTAAGGGTGGGAATATCTCCAAACGAACCGAACACGAATGTTACACTAGGACAAGAAGACTCGCTTACCAAATCCTTCAAATGATCCCTAAATATCAGGAGATTATGGGCTAGTGCAGGCTCTACCTCCGATACGTCATCAATCACAAATACAATATTTTGTATATGCTGAAATCGACTTGAAACATATGAATAGTACATTTCCGCTGTTTCTTCCGAGAGCTTATCAAGCAATTCACTGGTTTTAGGGAGATCATCAATAGTCCAAAAAACTTTGATATGTTCTTCCTGGTACAGATCCCGCACAACTTGTGCGAGGGCAATTGATAATCCGGCACCATGGGGAGACCGGATCGAATAACTTCTTACCGAAGCACTAAAGTCTCTGATCTCTTCACAAACAGTATCAACCAATTGGCGATCAAAAGAGTGCTTAGCAATAGTCGATTTAATAGCAGTGAATCGTAATGAATTTTCCTTGGATCGTCCTCCAAATAACGTAGCCTTCTCTAAAGCCTCAGCTTCGGATCGACCAACTGTTGGGAGTTTACCGTTAAAAACACGGTACTCATGATTGAGCGGATAGCACCCAGCTGGTGAAATTGCAGGGCTGGGTCCTTTATCAGAAGATTCAGTTGATCCGCTTCTTGGAAACTTATACTCGAACCAATCTTTTTGGCATTCAAGGAGTTGGGAATAACGCTCGAAACTCAAGGCTCCGCTTTTATCTTCCAATATTCTTGGATATACCCTGACGGCGCTTTCTTTGTCATTGTACTCAAAGACGATCAGAGCATAGCCGTGAGTGCGGTTTACACAACTTCGGCCTTGGTCCTTATAAGTCTTTATTCCGCACAAGGATGCACATTGGTAACGATGCCTTGGAGGTAGCCCACCAGTCTGCTCCGATTTACCAATATGCTCGTGCATGTGACCGTGGAGATGAATATTGATTCCCTCTAAAACCTCTACATTAAACTTATTACCTCGATCAGAATATAACCATGAAACTGGATGATGTGTCAGAACAATACTCATGTGTTGTCGTTGTACCCATTCAGGGCCGTTTGATTGACAAGGCTGATGAAATTGTTGTAAACCAAAATCCAGCTTACCTTCAAAGTCGCCTCCTGTGAGCTGAAGAAAAGCTGTGTTTAATCCCAAAAAACCGAAATTGATCCCATCTTTCTTTACTGTGGCTGCGAAGTCGCCAATCAAAATACCATCTTCTACCTCCGCTCGCTGAGGACAGTTTTTCCACCAGTCACGGTAGTTGGAAAAACGGTTTTCTACATATGTTCGGCGAGGATCATTTTGGTTCTCCCAAAAGTGCTCTTTAATAAATTCCCAGCTTCGTTTTAGTGCTAACTCATCGCTGTCTTTGTGGCCTTGAGGATTTCGTTCTAGATCATGATTACCTGGAATGGCTAATAACTTGGCATCTCTAAGATCCAATTGTCTCCAAAGATCATCAATGCACCCCTGAAATCCTTCGAAATGTTCCCTTGTCCCATGATTCGTTAGATCGCCCGTGAATAACACAATATCAATATTTGATAGACTGTATTTTTTTAAAAGTAAGGGAAGATCCTTTATTAATTTTTCCCGTACTTTTGGCCAATTATATGTAAATTGGCTGTGCCCCCAATGCAAGTCGGATAAGTGCAAGCATACTAATTTAGTCACGCAGCCTCCTTGATAAATAATTATGGGCAAAGGTAGAAAAAAAAGAGTAGTCACAACTTCCCTACATATCAAGGCTCGAAACCAGCGACTGAAACTGTGTTCTGGTCAAACCTCACCGGACACTTTCCTGAGAGAGTTTTCATAATTAACCGGCGACATATCATTGTTCGCCGTATGCAGTCTTTCGAGGTTGTAATATCTCATGTAGGCTGCCACATCCTGCTTCATGTGCTCCCGGGTAGGCTGAGGGATTTTTAATATCCAGTCATGCTTAAGGCTGCCAAAAAAGCGCTCAACCACCGCATTGTCCCAACAGGCTCCCACATCACCCATACTCGCCCTGATTTCATACTTTTCCAGCAGCTTTCGATAATGTCCGCTGGTGTACTGAGAGCCCCTGTCGCTATGGAATACCACGCCCTTGGGCGGCTTCCGCAAATTGTAAGCCTTGATCAGCGCTTGGCTGACCAGGCTTGTTGTCATGCGCTTGTCGATGCGCCACCCGACGATCCTTCGAGAATATAAATCCATGACAATGGCCAGATACATCCAGCCTTCCCCTGTTTTTAGATAGGTCACATCGCCAGCCCAAACCTGATTGGGCGCTGTAGGATTAAAATTCTGATTCAACAAGTTATCCGCAACCGCATGATGATGCTTGCGCCTTGTCGTGGCCTTGTAAGCAACGCGTTGAGTGACCTGAAGACCCAACCTCTTCATGAGCTTGCGAACCCGATAACGCCCTATCTGAAAGCCTTCTTCGCGTAGCTTCTTCATCATCTCTCGACTGCCCAGACTGCTTCGAGAAGCGTTAAACAGTCGCTTCATTCGCCGATGCAGATGAAGTTCATCAAACCGGATCACCGGCGCGCAGCGCCGACGCCAGGCATAGTAGGCTGATCGACTTGCACGCAGAGCCCGGCAAAGCACTTTCACTGGGAAGCGACTCGACTCTGCTTGAATGAAGGCGAACTTTATTTCATTTCTTTCGCGAAGAAGGCCGAAGCCTTTTTTAGAATTTCCTTTTCCATGCGCAGCTCTTTGTTTTCTTTGCGAAGCCGTTTTAACTCGGCGCGCTCGTCTTCAGCCAGAACCTGGTTTTCAAGCTGAGCTTCAATTTTTTCCTTCCACTTGTAGAGCATATTGGCGCTAATGCCGAGGGATTTAGCCGCTTCTGGAACGGAATAACCTTGGTCGCGCACCAAGGAAACGGCCTCTTCTTTAAACTCTTTTGGATACTGCTTATACGACCTTTTCTGACTCATGCTGACACCTTAATCGTTGACAGGTATTGTCTCTTATTAATGTGTCCGGGACTATTAGACCACTACACTCAAATGCAACATATAAGTTTACAAAGATGAGCTCATTACTCAAACAGTTAAAAAAGCGGCGACTGACGCTCGGTCTAAAGCAGAGCGATATGATGTTCCGCGTAGGCGTCTCCCGCCAGCAATATCAGCGCTTAGAGTCCAGAGGAAACCCCAGACTGGATACCCTGGAACTCATTGCGAAAGGGCTTAATAGCGAACTTATGCTGATCCCTCAAGAAAAACTCCAAACTGTTTTGGCTGTGCTTGAGAGAGAGCCATCTGCTGTTAACGAAGAGCTTTCAAAACCGCGAAGCCCTATAGACGATAATGATGGCGCAGACCTGTCTGCTGACCCTGGAAAAACTTATTGGGGGAGGACTAGAGGCTGTTATTAACCCACTTAATTCATAGACACCCCTGATGCTGCTAATGCCTTCATCTCCGTCGGCAGCATCAGGCACACAAATGCAATGAAGTGAAAGCGGCCGACAGACGCTCATAATCTCGGCTCAACCGCCGAAAGCACGCTTTTCAGCCAAAGCTGCGTTCCACTATCCAACGCCGCTGCAGCTAAATAATGATCCTACCCACCAATGATAGACACCCTGTTAAGCGAGTACACTAAGCTACAGAGGTGAACTATGACCAAACAGAAAACATCAAACTCCAAATCTCGCCAACGTTATTCCGACGAGTACAAGGCGGAAGCCCTGGCGCTAGCTCAACGTATCGGCGTGAGCGCCGCCGCAAGGCAATTGGGTCTGCACGAGTCACAACTTTACAATTGGCGCAGTAAAGCGCGGCTGGCGCAGGATCGTGGCGAAACGGAACAGCAACTGGCCCAGGAAAACGCCCGCCTGAAGCGTCAGTTGGCTGAACAGGCGGAAGAGCTTGCCGTGTTAAAAAAAGCGGCGGCGTACTTCGCCAAAAGCGTGAAGTGAGGTACGCCTTTATGCACTCTCACACGAGCCTTTTCCGCGTCACTTGCATGGCGAGAGCGCTTCAGGTCTCAAGAAGCGGCTACTATGTTTGGCTCCATCGACAGAAAGCCCCTTCTCTGCGACGACAGCGTCAGCAATCCCTGGACATCCAGGTTGGGGCCGCTTTTGATAAAGCTAAAAAGCGTAATGGGGCGCCTCGGCTGACCAAAGACTTGGCGCAACAGGGAGTCCATGCTAACCGTAAAACGGTGGCCAGAAGCATGCAACGCTTGGGCTTGAGAGCGAAAGCCGCCAGAAAGTTTAAGGCCACCACTCACTCCAGGCATAGCCTGCCTGTGGCGGAAAACCTTCTTCAGCAGGACTTTAATGCAACGGAGATAAATCAAAAATGGGCGGGTGACATCAGTGTGCCGCAGCAAGCTGCGGGAGAGATGAGGGATTGTGACCCCTCGTCATCGGCATACAGGTGCTGATGACAAACCACCTTATGCGGCGATGGCCAAAAGCCGTGGTCGTGAGCGATAAGGAAAAGGCGCCAATAAGGCGTCAGGTGTGAAACAGGAAGACGAACAACCGTGAACCGCCGTTCAATTGTCGAAACCACTCAGATGATACCAAAACCGGGGAGTGATGTTGCTCCGGGATCAGTGCGGACAGTGCCTGTTGATGGGCCGCATGGTATCCGGCAGAGAGGCGGCGTGATCCTGTTTTGGGCTCTCTCATGGAACTGCGGGAACCTTCGATGGCAATGCCAAGGGAAAAGCACAAGCTCACAAGGCGAGGCCGATAGTACCGATGTGTCATCAAGGGGCGGAGCCGCTCGTAGTAGCATTGAAGGGGCTGTAATGGCCGTGGAGCGAAGGGGCGGCGTCATTCAGCCGAGCTTGTTGGTCAACTGCGCGAGCAGGATGAACTGATGAGTAAGGCAAAGCCATTTGTGATTGAGAAGTCTCTAGTTTGGGAGGCGTTCAAAGATGTTAGAGCGAACCGAGGAGTAGCGGGAGTCGATGGACAGTCGCTGCAGCAGTTTGAGCAGCGTTTGGGGCCGAACCTTTATCGGATCTGGAATCGCCTGTCGTCGGGGAGCTATTTTCCTCCGGCGGTCAGGGGTGTCGCGATCCCAAAGAAGAGCGGCGGCGAGCGTGTTCTGGGTATCCCGACGGTATCGGATCGTATCGCGCAGACAGTGGCGAAGAAGATTTTTGAACCCCTGGTAGAGCCGATCTTCCATGAAAACTCCTACGGCTATAGGCCCAATCGTTCAGCGCATGATGCGCTGACGACGGTGCGGCGGCGATGCTGGGAGTATGATTGGGTGATTGAGTTTGATATCAAAGGGTTGTTCGATAATATCGACCATGACCTGCTGATGCGTGCGGTGAGACGCCACTGTCAGATACCTTGGGTGGCGCTCTACATTGAGCGCTGGTTAAAAGCGCCGATGGTAGGTCCAGATGGGCAAGAACAGCAACGCGATCGGGGTACCCCTCAAGGGGGTGTGATCAGTCCGGTGCTAGCCAACCTGTTTCTGCACTACGCACTGGATCGTTGGATCAAAGAGCGCTGTCGAAGCGTGCGATTGTGTCGCTATGCGGATGATGGTGTGATCCACTGCAAAAGCCAGCGTCAAGCTGAATGGGTGCTTGCCCAAGTCAGTCGGCGATTGGTTGACTGTGGCTTGCAGATCCATCCGGGGAAAACGCGCATTGTGTATTGTAAGGATGTCAATCGTACGACCAATCACGAGAGCATTGAGTTCAGCTTTCTGGGTTACAGTTTTCGTCCTCGAAAAGCAGTGGACAAATACGGGCGCGTTTACGTCAACTTCTTACCGGCAGTCAGTCCAGCAGCCTTGAAAGACATGCGGCGGAAAATCCGTAGTTGGCGCTTGCAGTTAAAGAACGACAAGTCGCTGATGGATTTATCACGTATGTTTAACCCTGTACTGAGAGGGTGGTGGCAATACTATGGACGGTTCTATCGTTCAAAGCTGGAGGCTGTTGGTAAGGGCTTCGATGGATATCTGGTTCGGTGGCTAATGCGCAAGTTCAAATCCTTCGCAAGGCGCAAAACCAGAGCATGGCGATACCTTGATACACTGAAACAACGTTACCCGCATGCCTTCGTGCACTGGAGTAACCAAGCAAAAGGCCGAATGATGGGAGCCGTATGACGCGAGAGTGTCATGTACGGTTCTGCGAGGGGCTGGCGGTGAGAGTCCGCCGGCCTACTCACCCCTATTTGTGGACGGAAGAAGGTTGGCTGTATCTAGCCGTCGTGCTGGACCTGTTCAGCCGTAAAGTCATAGGCTGGGCGATGAGCGAGCGAATGAAATCGGAGTTGGTCTGTGACGCCTTGCGCATGGCGTTGTGGCGTCGACGTCAGCCCAAAGGGGTGATCGTCCATTCAGATCGAGGTTCCCAATATTGCTCAGAAGCCTATCAGACGTTGATTCAGGCGCATGGGCTTCGTTGCAGCATGAGCGGCAAAGGCAATTGCTATGACAATGCCTGTGTGGAAAGCTTCTTTCACTCCCTGAAAGTGGAAGCGATTCACGGAGAGCGGTACGCAACCCGACAAGAAATGCGTGAAGCCGTGTTTGAGTATATCGAAGTGGATTACAATCGGACCCGCCTTCATAGCGCAAATGGGTATCTCAGCCCAGAGAGTTATGATGCATCGAAAGTCGCTTAATGACGTGTCTAATCTTTGTGGGTAGGATCAGTTAGCTGAAATCTATAATTGGTCTGGTTCACTAATCGGAAAGGGGATTGTAGTGGCATGCAAGAAGAGTTGATTCACAGTCTTATTCCTTCCGACATTGAGCTTACCTGGGGTTATCCGCGGGTTTTCGTATACGACGAGAGGTACATCTCAAATCGGCTGTAACAATCGATGATTGTGGAACCGCTTCACTCAAGTGAGGGTAGCCTGTTCGATTTCATCCAGCCCTTTCGAGGGCCTGCTATTGTGGATAACCCGTGCCTTGCGAAAGCGGTTGATAATTGTCGGCAGAGCGTTGTCGTAGGAGTTTCCTACATTACCGCCAGAGGACTTAAGCCCAGTCACTCACAGAAAACTTTATCACCCGATATTTGTTGTGATCGGTAATTTGAATGGTATGAATAGTAATCCTATATGGTTTCTAACAGGAGCATTAACGGATTATTTTTGTATGAGGCGTTACATAGGATGAATCTATTTTTCAGCTCGTCATCAAGTTCTACAGAATCAATAATGAGGCATCTTGGCTCTAAATTAGCCGCTGTCCAAAGGGTGGAGGGTATGTTTGCTGCACTCGCTGACCGAGCGCTTACCAATGACGGCCTTTTCGCAATAAGAGGTCACTCCTCCAATAGCCTCCCTAGGTTTCAGACCGTTGCGCAAACACTCAGGGAATTCTGCGAATTCGCATCACGTCTATCAATCTATGAAGTCGGTGTGAACATAACCAGATCGCTAAGACTGGAAGACAGTTGGGATGATGACCCCATAGCAAGTGGTGGATTGGGGATATTCGCCCCTAGTGATATAACGGCTGAACAACGAAAGCTGCTGGCTGAGCTTTTTTCCCCCCTTTACCGGAATTATCTATCCTGTTCAGATCGCTAGTCTTATGAAGGAGCCAGAAATTGATTACATCTTTAAAAAGCAAAAAGACAATCAAGTTTTCAAACATGAATTTTCTAAGCGAAGGCAAAGGCTTAAAGCCCTAGGGCGTGTTGACGTTTCGTCATAGGTGATAGATAGGCGCAAACTCGTCATATTGCGGTTCCCACACCAACAACAAGACGAGTTTGCGATGCCCCGATTGATGCTCAGTGACGAGCTTTGGTCGAAGCTGAAAGAGATCATGCTGCAAGAGCGAATCTATAACAAGCCCACACTACGAATGATGGTGGAAGGCATGTTGTACCGAATGCGGACGGGGTGTCCCTGGCGAGACTTGCCAGGGCAGTTTGGCGACTGGAATTCGGTGTTCAAAAAATTCAATTCCTGGTCTGCCCAAGGCAAGTGGTTGAGGATCTTCCGGGGCTTGATCCGCGAGCCGGATTTGGAATGGGAGTTTATTGATGGCAGCTATGTGAAGGCCCATCAGCACAGCGCAGGAGCCTGCACGGAAGAGTCTCAGGCGATTGGTAAGAGTCGGGCGGGCAATACCACGAAAGTGCATCTGGCCGTGGATGCCTATGGTCTTCCTGTGGAATTTGAGATCACAGGAGGCGAAGTCAATGACTGTACGGCAGCGGCGGAGTTGATTGAAAAGCTTCCCTTGTCAGAAGCGGTTGTCGGAGACAAAGGCTACGACAGTGAACGAGTGCGGGCACAGATCGAAAGGAAGGGAGCCAGGGCCGTGATACCGAGAAAGCGAAACTCTGTCAAAGGCAATGACGATATGGATTGGGGTTTATACAAGTGTCGCCATTTGGTGGAGAACGCCTTCGCCCGACTCAAGCAGTACCGGGCCATCGCGACGAGGTATGACAAGTTGAAGAGGAACTATGAAAGTATGGTAGCCATGGCTTGTGGGTATTTATGGCTGCCGATGTGAAACGTCAACAGACCCTAGGGATTGATACGAAGGATCAGAGATACTATGAAATCGTCTGGGTCAATTTGTCCGTTAAACTGCGTCAGTGGGCACTTGAGAACGATTACGACTCATTCGTATATGAAAACAAAAAAGAGGGGACTGGTGAAGACAGCTATGTGACATTGCAGTTTCGACAGATTTCTAAACCTATACGAACCTATAGCTTCAATAGTAGTAAGTACATGGAGTTAGTGGAGCCCATATTCAAAAAGTATGCTGGAGCCATGGCTAAACATGCCTCTATTAATAATAAGGGAGCTGACATTCCGAAACTCCCTCATATGTTTTGGGCTGGCTTGGACCCTTTACTGTTCTGGGAAGAGAAGTCGTAGTGAGTTTGTAGCTGAGCAGCATCCCGCAAGACTCAAATAAAACTGCCTCCGACAAAACCGGAGCGATTCACTGCTTAGATACCCGAAAAGCGGAGCGTATAGGGCAAAATTCATTTTGTTCTGTACGCTTTGCCAGCAAGCGAAGCGCGGTAGCTCAGGGGGGCTCTTTGCCGCCCCCCCCCGAACCCCTGGCAGGCCACACTTCCAGATTGAACAAATGTTCAACCCGGAAGTTCGGCTCCTTTAAGGGAACAGCAGATAGCCATGCTTGCGCCGTACCCTGAAAATAAGGCGTAACTCACTCCTCGCATCAGATATAGTAGGGCAGGGTACTCTCATCGAATTTCCACGTTTACTATCCAAACTTCCTCATGCAAGCTGTATATAGAGGCCACCAAAAAGGTCTACTTGTAAGGAAGCTCGATAAAAACGCCTTTTCACCGGATGAACCCAACGAATCAAAGTATGAGCCTCCTTATAAATGGAATCTCACGTCTTTCATCTGGCTATGTAAATCACCAGACAACACCTTCGCATAGACAACAGTGTTCTTTATATGTGCGATTCCTAGTAACTTTTGTACTCTCTGGATATCCAAACCATGCAGCACCAAGTTAACCGCAAACGAGTGACGGAAGGTTTGTAGGGTAACGGGGACGGCAATCGCTGTGCCCAGGCCAAGAATTAGCTGATCGAGTAGTTTGCGGTAGTACCGAACAGAATATCTGAACAACGGCTCCTGCGGCCTCACCTTGTTAGTAACGATATATCGCCTAACTTTCTGCAGATAATCTGCATCAGTCAATGGAACAAAGCGCTCTACACTTACATTATCACTCTTCCCAAGTTTTCCCGCCGACCGTAGTAATACATCAGAATCACCACTGAGGTGAAACGAGCTAGGCGTCAAAGCTAACGCTTCACCAACCTTCGCCCCTGTATGCCACAGAGTATCCAGAAATAGGTTTAAGTGATCGTTAAGGGCCTCGGCTAGCACTCGCTGAACTTCTGGCAGTAGTAAATACTTTGGCAGATCCTCTTCTTCATCCAGAAGTTTAGGACGTCTAGAGATAGCCTGTTCCCAGTTAATGTCCCTTAAATAGGTAGACGAGCAACCAGCAACGGAAATAGTTTTCATCTAGCGTATTCCAACCCCTGTCAACTACGCATTTTGCGTTTTCGTTATGTCTCATTGCACCTTGTTTATCACTATTTTACCTATTTAGGAACACATACAAATCAAATTTCCTCATTTTAGACGAGCCAGGATTTCAATACCTTGTCATCCTGCTTGTGTAAAATGGATTTCATATTTTATGAAATAATTTATGTTATTGTTTTTATTAGTATTTTAAATCGTTCATTTTGTATGAAAGTAGTACATACTACCCAGCTAGTAACGAAAACTTGACGCCTCTCTTTCTATCTTTTTGCGGCACTAAATTGTCAAAAATTCAGACCTGGGGAGAGGGCCGCCGGGGTAGTTTTGTAGTGCCCCAATTACGCGAAATCAGTAAAGCTAACTTTACTACTCAACTTCAAGAAAGATAGGCTCCTCAGTGCAAGACACGTTCTGAAGTATTTGCCGATCTGACATGGCCAAATCACAGAATCAAAAAAGGGCTCCCCTGGTGGAGAGCCCTTTCCTAAGTTTAATGTAGGATATACTACCTGTATATTGATTCTCATTCTCGTTTAAATTGCCGAGTTAAAGGGATGTCTATGTCCGCAGGTGGCGTGGTTAGGATGGATCTCCCCCAATCATCCAACTCAAAATACTTAGTTCGATTATCGACCCCTGTACTTTCTTTTATCAAACCTTCTGATAGGGCAAATACCAACCAATGATATGTCTTGGATTGTGAATAGCCCGTCATCTCCGCTAATTGTGTTTTGTTCGCGGAATTTAAATAGGCCACAGCTAACACCACAGCTAAAAGTGGCTCTGTGTTTGCGTATTGCGACAGCCAGGATTTTGTCTGTATTTCATCAAGATTCTGAGCTACTTCAGCCAAGGCAATTAGCAAGCCTTTCCGTGCTCCTGGATACTGAAGGCGGGCCACAGGAGCAGTAGCTTTCTCTGCTACCACAGCAGCCATCTTCTTCCGAAACTTCTCATCTGCATCGCTCCAGTCTATATCCATCTTTTTGAGCCTTGCTTCTGAAAAGCCGTATATCGCCTTACATTTTCGCCGTAACTGACTAACAAGCTTTTCTCGATCACGGGATCGGATGATATCGGTACTAGGGACGTATCCCAAATGAATCTGCTTCGGGCTGTTCTTTCCTGGGACTCTCTGAACCGTGAATACTTTCCATGTACCAGTATCGCTTTTAAGGCGGAAGTTAATCTTCACCCTCATTGATTTCATAACACCTCCCAGACACGCAAATAACGCCGGCGCGAACGCCGGCGCGTGTTGTCACGTGCCTACTTTTCTCACCACCGCCACCATTGCTTTTGTCGCCGCTGCAGCAGGTATTAGCCCAAGGAAGGCAACCCGAAGGTCTCCCGAAAGCCAATAGATGAACGACGCCGAGCATAGCAGGGCAATAGTCATAGTGAGCACCACAACAGCCAGGGGAATGAGATTAGATCTCATATAACCTCCAGTGTAAGTGGATTGTCACTGGTACGACGGGGAAAGAAGAGGAAGGACATCAGGGCGAGTTGCAAGACACGTTCTGAAGTATCGGCCCCTCTGACACCACCGATAACAGCTTATGAAAGATACTATTGTTTTGCGGGGTAAAAGCCAAGTTGGAATACACAAAAGACCTTCCGTGCAGATATTTCCTTTTTATTCATAATGTTATAACACTGATATCGGAAATTTCGTCCTCATTTTTAACCTAATAGGTTACTGAACGGCATCTTTAAGGCGTATTTGTAGTGCCCCTAATTACCAAAGCCCGATTATTCACACCATCAGTCCCTATATAACGATTCAACTATAATCTCTAAACAGCAGGCTCCTCTTGGTAAATAAGGGACTCCACAATGAACTCTGGCAAACAGCAGGAACTAAGCAATGTCACAGTCGTCCCCACCTTGTGGGAAAAGAGTAAGCAGCGCGCGTTAAACCATCCCATAATTGTATTAGTTCTGGCGATAGGGATTGCCATAACGTTCGTCGAGGGTCAATGGAAAACTTTTACTAGCCTATGCCAAAAAGGAGCTGCGCAGGGTTTGTGGAATATCTGTTCGTCAACCACTGCGCGCACCTTCGAACTTGATGTAGCTTACCAATTGGGTATGAACGCCCTTTCTACTGATCATATTGAGGAGGCAAGAAGCTTCTGATCCTGTCCACAAAGATTAGACACGTCACTAAGCGACTTTCGATGCCTCATAACTCTCTGGGCTAAGTCCCCACTAGGCAATTATAACGGGGTTGAAATCTTCAATTGTGCGTCCCCCTTGGTAAGAGTAGGTTTATGTTTGGTTAGTTGTTCTTTCCAGAGGTTTGCCCGACAGTTGTAGGAAGCTAATCTGTAACAGTTGTATAATTGCATTAGTCGGCTGGCATTTTGAGCAGAATGCTCAGAGAATAAAATTAGATCTTATGTTGAAGTTTTAGTCTTTGAGAAGATGCTTTTAAGGCATTAACTATTATGCCCATCTCTTGTTGAGGATCTAAGCCTAAAGCCTGGCAGATTTCAACAAACTCAAAGATGTCTAGTTTTCGGCTTCCATCTTCGATTTTTCCCACAATACTATGCGATACACCAAGCTTTTCAGCTAGCGTGCGGATATTCATCCCAGAGTCTTTGCGTCTGCTTTTTAACCAGTCTCGCAGGGTCTCATAGGCAATTGAGTTTCTAGATTGGCGCATTGTCTCATTATTAGAGACATAGTAGACTGTCTCGAAATTCGAGACATGTGGATGGCTCTTGTTTTAAGAGTCATGAGAAAGCTTATTTAAGGTGGTTATGAATCAGTCCCAAATAAAGATCGACGTCGATATCGCTGATGTCTTGTGTAATCCTGGTTTTGATAGCTTTACAGTCACGGAGTTACGTGACGCATATTTGGAAAAGTCGAGAGCCTTAAACTTATCAATAATAGAAGCTCGGCGTACCGTGTATCGTCAGATACTGCGTCTTTTGAAGCATGGGCTGTTAGAAAAGATTTCTTCTTC
The DNA here is from genome assembly GCF_030719035.1 of Hahella sp. HNIBRBA332. Taxonomy (NCBI): domain Bacteria; kingdom Pseudomonadati; phylum Pseudomonadota; class Gammaproteobacteria; order Oceanospirillales; family Hahellaceae; genus Hahella; species Hahella aquimaris. The sequence goes on along the minus strand of NZ_CP132203.1, from coordinate 2,894,617 downwards.
TGAAAACTGTCGTGAGCATCGTTATCAGAAAACGGAGCATTTTCGCGAACTCGCAATTGAGAAAAAAGTTCCGCTTTCTGTCAACGTTACTGAAAGTCAGGACAGTAAAGAATCAGCTTCCTCTTCTGTCAGTGATAGTTTGAAGCATCAGCTTATCGACAGATTACAAGGCTATCGCTTGGACTTATTAACGAGCCTAGGGGAGTCGGAAGAGTATGAAGCTCTATATGAGGCTTTTCCTGAGTTAAAGTCCGAGTTACAAAGCCGGTACGATAGCGTACGTGATCAGAGTTCAAAGATTTTAGGAAAGGTAAAAGCGCTTGAGGCGCTTATTGCCGTCTCCTGACAAGTTACTATCATCCATGAATCTACGTCAGTGGCAGCGTGACTGTCTTGAGCATGCGATTGAGCACTATCGAACTCGCCGGCACTATCTGTGTCTCGCTACACCTGGGGCGGGTAAAACGGTACTAGCAACTGAAGTCGCAAACCATATGGTTAAGGCAGGTATGGTTGACTATGTCCTTTGCTTTTCTCCATCTGTTGTGGTCGCCCTTGATTTTCGAGATGCTTTGGAGTGTCGCTTAAACGCTAGGTTTGATGGCCAAATAGGGGCTCGTGGCTGGTCAATGACTTATCAAGCCATGCTAACTATTAGTCCCCAACTATGGAAGATCATTGAAGAATATCGTGTACTTGTGATCTTCGACGAAATTCATCACTGCGCTGGGAGTGAAATGAGTAATGCCAATGCTTGGGGGGCGACCATATTGCAGCGTATCAGGTGCCAAGCTTCTTATACGTTATCATTGACAGGAACTCCTTGGCGCTCTGACCAGCTCCCAATTGTGCTGTCGCAGTACTCAAATGAAGACCTTCAAATTCGGTGCGATTACACCTATGGGATGCTATCAGCAATTGACGATGGGGTTTGTCGCTTGCCTCAAATTACTGTGGTAGATAATGACTGTATCAAATGGATCTCGGACCAGGGCTCTTCTAAAGTTTTTACCAGTATAGAGCAACTTCTTTCACATTCTAGCTATTCATATCATCAATTAATTGAGCATCCTTCCATTGTGGAGGGCTTGCTTGAGCTAGCTCAACAGAAACTGTTTCAACTTCGTAAAGTTAACCCCCGTGCAGGAGGCCTCATTGTAGCTTCTTCTGTATCACACGCGGAGTATATTCGGGACTATCTTCAGTCGAAAACTGAACAGCCAGTGGTTCTAGTAACCTATCAAGAATCTGAGTCCGCTTCACTTATCACTCAGTTTAAGAACAATGATACCCCCTGGATTGTGTCTGTTGGAATGATCAGCGAGGGGACTAATATTCCAAGGTTGCAAGTATGTTGTCACTTAACTCGCATAAAAACGGAGTTGCATTACCGACAAATTTTAGGGCGAGTCTTGCGTAGGGAAAGTTCGCAGGACTTGAAAGGATATTTATTCACACTGGCCGAACCAACACTAATCGCCTACGCAAAACGAATAGCAGAGGATCTGCCTGAGGCAAGAGTGGTTCACAAGCAAAAGCAATTAATAGAGCCAGTTCTGTTGGACGAAAGCCCACAGGGGCAAGGGTTTGGTGAATCAATTGATAGCTATAATCCTGACTCTACGCCGTTAGGAGATCTGATGGTTAATAGTCTGACTTCTACAAGACAAACAAGTCTTCAGAGCGGCTACTATCAGAATCTGCGATTGTATGGACGGTATCGGAGTGAAGTTATAAGCCTTAGGCAAAGCTATTTGAACTGAGTGACTTAAGTCGAAAAAAGTTATCGGTTTGAATTTCTTTTAGTACTTTTTTATTGGTATGGGTACCAAATGCAAGCGCATGAAGTGGATAGTAAAAGTCGGGTTTGGTACCTTTTTTCTTGTACTATCCTGTAAATGTACACTTCCTCACAGAAGAAATTCAAAGCAAAACCGGAAGACGATGTGCTGCAAGACATCATAAAAGTGGCCCACACTGCGTCCCACGTGCGCAGGGTTTTTCTTGCGGACGGTGATGCGATGGTGCTTTCGACCCGTCGTCTGAAGCAGATATTGCAGTGGCTGAATCAATATTTTCCTGATTTGCAGCGAGTATCCTCATACTGCCTGCCAAGGAATATCAAGAAGAAGAGCACTGAAGAACTGGCTGAACTGAAAGCGCTTGGCCTGGATTTGCTATACGTAGGTGCGGAATCCGGCGATGATTTGGTCTTGGCCAAAGTTATGAAAGGCGAAACCCGGGAAAGCACTGTCGATGCCTTGCTGAAAATAAAACAGGCGGGGTTGCGTAGCTCGGTAATGATATTAAATGGCTTGGGCGGGCGTCGATACGCGGAGCAACATGCGCTCAACAGCGCCAGGTTGGTGAATGAAGCGCAGCCCGATTACCTTTCCATGTTAGTTGTTTCTTTTCCGCTGGGGGAAGAGCGGCTGCGCGCGAGTTTTGATGACTTTGATATGCCGACTCAACAAGAGCTGTTCAGGGAAGTCAGGACTTTTCTCGCCGCTACCGAACTTAACAAGACCATCTTTCGTAGCGATCATGCCTCCAATTATCTAGTGCTTAAAGGCGTACTCGGAAAAGATAAAGAGAAATTGCTGCAGCAGGTGGATATGACCATCAGTCATCCGGAACAGATACGCTTGCGTCAGGAATGGCAGCGTGGTCTGTAGTATTCCGGTCTTATCTGGCGTTATTTGGGCGCTAACAGGAGTTCAATTTTGAGTGATCAACATTCCCCGATACGTTCCGCCGCGGAACTGTCAGAGCAATTGGCGGCCATTTCCAGCGCCAAGCGACCTCCAATCGAGTCCTGGAATCCGACAGTAGAGGTCAGCGTTGATATCAAAATTCAACGTGACGGCAAGTGGTTCTACCAAGGTAACCCTATTGAGCGCACGGCCTTGGTCAAGCTATTCGCCAGTGTCCTCAGGAAAGAGGGAAATGAATATTTTCTGGTCACGCCAGTCGAAAAAGCCAGAATAGAAGTGGAAGACGCCCCTTTTGTGATCACTGCAATGGAGCGTTATAAAAACGACGCAGACCAGCCGTGCATCATGCTCACAACCAATCTGGACGAAAGCGTTCTGGTCTCCGAGGAACACCCGGTCAGAGTGCATATAGATTCCATCACCGAAGAGCCGTCCCCCTATGTTTTAGTGCGCTCAGGGATGGAGGCGTTGATTGGACGTAACGTGTTTTATCAACTGGCTGAGCTGGCCGAAGAGTGCGTTATTGAAGGGACGGCGGCGTACGGGGTGGAGAGTGCTGGAGTATTTTTTAGGCTTGGTTAGGGTAAGGTAATGTGTAGAAATGTAAAATTTTGATAAATTAAACATTACGGAAACCTTAACGAATTTTAATTGCTGTTAGCTTTTGATATATTGCGCGCCGGTTAGGTGTCTGGGGTAAATTCCGCTAAAGGGAGTTAGCCATCAAGACTGCATAGTGTTATTGCTGTCAGCGGTGTCTTTACAGGGGACGTAATGTCTAAATTTTACATACATCTTTCGGCGACGCTTTTCGTTCGCGTGATCCTTGCCTCCATATTCCCGCTGACTCTTGTTCTGTCCACAGCCGCTCATTCAGAAGAACGTTCTGGTGCATGTCGCCTGGAGCAAGAATATATAGATAACGCGACGTCATACGAAGTTTCAGCGTTACCTGAAGATTACTCATGCTTTGATGATATTGATGCGGTAGATCTGGGTAGAGTTACCGTTGTAGATACTCGCAGCCCCAATGATTTCGAGAAAGCTTTCGTACCCGGCTCCATTAACCTTCCGGGTAACTTCCTTTTTCATCAACGTACTCTGAAAAACAGATCTTTATTGCTTGTTAATAAGGGCGTATTGACTCGTCAAAATGCGCAGCTCTGCGCCCGTCTTAAAGAAGCCGGATTTATTGATGTCAAAATCGTGCGTGGAGGCCTGCATGCTTGGCGGCTATCAGGGAATAAACTTGCCGGACTGCCTGAAGATATTGCTGCGCTGTCCAAACTAACAGAAATTGAGTTCGTCGTGGCGCTAACAGGCGGCGACGCTAAGTTAATAGCGGGGCAGTCATGGTACGACCGTGTTCGTCGCTATGTGCCTGACAATATTCCTGTGTTGCCTATTGTCGGAGAGAAGAGTTTCGCTATGGCTTTGGCCAAAGCGCTTGGAGGCGATGAAGTATCGCGCAATCTGCCTGTAATCATGCTCGAAGGGACATTGGAAGAATACACAGAAAGCCAATATCGCAATCTGTACACATATGACGCCAGTCCAGAAACCATTGAGCAGCACTTTGAAAGCCTGGCGAAAGTTCAGGAAAAAAGGCGCTCAATCCCTGACCGATACCGTTGTCGAGGCGGAGAGTAGGCCAAAGGAAGCACTAATTATATGACGCCAATACGATTTATAGCGGTCGTAATATTTCCTGTCGCGTTGACCCTGTGCTTAGGCTTGGGCGCCTGGAATGGAGTGAATCTATACAGGCAAGTAACCGCGCACATGGGTAGTCTTTCTTCGCCTACTAAAAAGTTGATTCGATATCAGTTTACGGTCAAGAACAAAAGGCGAGCATTCGCAAGAGACATATCTATCAACTTATTTGCGCCAATTATTGATTATCCAATGCAACGTCTGGCCACATTGAACGGACCCCAAGGATATGAAAAGACCACTGATGCAATTTCGAATCAAACGCTCATTTATAAAATGGATCAACTGGCCTCATATGAAGCCAGAAATATCACTATTAACGCAGAGCTAACTATGCTGCCCTTAGCGTCTATCACAATAGATCCTAAGTTATGGCTAAAGAATGAAAAATATATAGAGGTCGATAGTCCCGAAGTTCGTGAGGTCGCGAAACTCTTTGAAAATATCCCTTTTGAACGTCAACCCAAAGCGGTTTTTGACTGGTTAACACAGCATCTGCAACCATCTGATTACATAAAAGAAGAAAAAGGAGCGGTGTGGGCGCTCGGCAATAAAACCGGGGATTGTACTGAATACACATACGCCTATGTCGCCATTCTACGCAAGCTAGGCATCTCGGCCATTCCATTAGGCGGATTTGTCGCCTCCCGACCAGCTACAGTGATTTCCGGCGTTGACTATCACAATTGGGCTTTATTCCATGATGGTCGCCACTGGCGTCTTGCTGATCCTCTTAATGGCGTTTTTGACCAACAGGAAGAAGAGTATGTCGCTTTCAGGATTTTAAGTGAAAGCGAAAATGCTGAGCTATTAGGACGAAGTCGCTTTTCAGTGGATAACGAGAATGTCGTTATTGAAATGCAATGAGTAGCCCTCGAACAGAATTTATACGCAATTAACAAATAGCTGTTTTCAAGCCGAACTATGCCAAACGTTGAATTATTAAGTTGTAAAGGAAGTAACAAATTGGGCGGAATAAAGAAGAAGCTCATATTGAGCCTATTGACGTTAGCCAGCCTTCTAGCGGCTCAGCTTCACGCGGAAGTATATATAAAATCAGCGACCACTATAGGCCCGGATAATACTACATACGACAATCAGGACGTGGTCATTGATGGAGCCGCCGTCGTGATAAATGGTGCGCATAAGTTTAATTCTTTACAGCTTAGAAATAGCGCTTCGGTTACCCATACTGTGGAATCCGCCAGCAAGCTCGATATGAATATTGAAGGCGTTCTATTTGTTGATTCAACGTCGTCCATCGATTTGGTCGGACGGGGAGCAACCTTTCTGGATGGCGCGAAAAATCAGACAGGCGGTAGTTACGGTGGTCGAGGCGGACGTTATGGCGGAAGCTTACTGGGCCTAGAAGAGCGGGGCAGTTATATGCGGCCTCAGGAGTTTGGAGCGGGAGGCCGGTACAACTCTTCTACGACTCACGGCGGAGGAGCGATTAAGCTTGCGGTGAGGAAGCTAAGGCTGGACGGCGTTGTTCGTGCGAACGGGCAGCCGGCAAGTCAAGCGGGCGTTGGCGGAGGTAGCGGCGGCTCTATTTGGCTGGACATTGAAGAATTGAGCGGAACAGGCTCAATAGAGGCCAACGGTGGAGGGGCGTATTCTGCCGCAGGCGGCGGTGGAGGCGGTCGCATCGCTGTTTATTACGATAGAAATGTTGATTTTCCTCTGAGTCAGATTAACGCCAAAGGCGGAGCTGGCAACGGATCTGGCGCCAAAGCAGGCGGAGCTGGAACGATTTATGTTGTCGACCGCGGGCAGGAGACGGCCATATTACGACTGGAGTCCCTGGGACCCCAGAGTGAGCAAACGACGATTTCAGAGGATGTGTCCTCACTGAGTTCGTTGGAAGTGAACTCAGCGAATGTTAAATTTCAGCACGCTAGAACGATTCGAAATACGCCTCAGGTTTACATTGATTCTGTGGTGCATCAAGAAGGTGAGCTTGAAGCCATTGGCTCGTCTCTCAAGCTGGATAAAAGTCAGCTTTTTCTTCCCACTATAACCCCTTTGAGCAAAGAGCAAAGCTGGGCGGACGTTGTCCTGATTAATAATTCGTTGTTGAGTCATAACTTTGTAAGCGAAAACTCGGTAAGAGGGATTGACTGGCGCGTAGACACAATGCAGGTGGACCAGAGTTCCGCAGTGGATGTTAGGGGGCGGGGAGCAACCTTTCTGGATGGCGCGAAAAATCAGACAGGCGGTAGTTACGGTGGTCGAGGCGGACGTTATGGCGGAAGCTTACTGGGCCTGGAAGAGCGGGGCAGTTATATGCGGCCTCAGGAGTTTGGAGCGGGAGGCCGGTACAACTCTTCTACGACTCACGGCGGAGGAGCGATTAAGCTTGCGGTGAGGAAGCTAAGGCTGGACGGCGTTGTTCGTGCGAACGGGCAGCCGGCAAGTCAAGCGGGCGTTGGCGGAGGTAGCGGCGGCTCTATTTGGCTGGACATTGAAGAATTGAGCGGAACAGGCTCAATAGAGGCCAACGGTGGAGGGGCGTATTCTGCCGCAGGCGGCGGTGGAGGCGGTCGCATCGCTGTTTATTACGATAGAAATGTTGATTTTCCTCTGAGTCAGATTAACGCCAAAGGCGGAGCTGGCAACGGATCTGGCGCCAAAGCAGGCGGAGCTGGAACGATTTATGTTGTCGACCGCGGGCAGGAGACGGCCATATTACGACTGGAGTCCCTGGGACCCCAGAGTGAGCAAACGACGATTTCAGAGGATGTGTCCTCACTGAGTTCGTTGGAAGTGAACTCAGCGAATGTTAAATTTCAGCACGCTAGAACGATTCGAAATACGCCTCAGGTTTACATTGATTCTGTGGTGCATCAAGAAGGTGAGCTTGAAGCCATTGGCTCGTCTCTCAAGCTGGATAAAAGTCAGCTTTTTCTTCCCACTATAACCCCTTTGAGCAAAGAGCAAAGCTGGGCGGACGTTGTCCTGATTAATAATTCGTTGTTGAGTCATAACTTTGTAAGCGAAAACTCGGTAAGAGGGATTGACTGGCGCGTAGACACAATGCAGGTGGACCAGAGTTCCGCAGTGGATGTTAGGGGGCGGGGAGCAACCTTTCTGGATGGCGCGAAAAATCAGACAGGCGGTAGTTACGGTGGTCGAGGCGGACGTTATGGCGGAAGCTTACTGGGCCTGGAAGAGCGGGGCAGTTATATGCGGCCTCAGGAGTTTGGAGCGGGAGGCCGGTACAACTCTTCTACGACTCACGGCGGAGGAGCGATTAAGCTTGCGGTGAGGAAGCTAAGGCTGGACGGCGTTGTTCGTGCGAACGGGCAGCCGGCAAGTCAAGCGGGCGTTGGCGGAGGTAGCGGCGGCTCTATTTGGCTGGACATTGAAGAATTGAGCGGAACAGGCTCAATAGAGGCCAACGGTGGAGGGGCGTATTCTGCCGCAGGCGGCGGTGGAGGCGGTCGCATCGCTGTTTATTACGATAGAAATGTTGATTTTCCTCTGAGTCAGATTAACGCCAAAGGCGGAGCTGGCAACGGATCTGGCGCCAAAGCAGGCGGAGCTGGAACGATTTATGTTGTCGACCGCGGGCAGGAGACGGCCATATTACGACTGGAGTCCCTGGGACTCCAGAGTGAGCAAACGACGATTTCAGAGGATGTATCTTTGCTGAGTTCGTTGGAAGTGAACTCTGCCGCTATTAATATTAAAGGCGACCTTGTAGCTAAAGACGCTGTTTTGTCGATGGATCAAGGGTTACTTGCTATATCAACGTTGACGCGTAAAGGAGTTGTGCAGAGCTGGAGCGAAGTCACTCTTCGCAATAATTCAGCCTTAGGACACTATTATGTCACCGAAGGCTCCCAGCGAGGATTGGATTGGATTGTTGACAAGATGTCCGTGGACGCCACTTCTGCTATCAATGTATCTGGTTATGGTGGAGAGTTCATAGATGGAGTCGGCGATTGGGCCGGCGGAAGCTATGGCGGGCGTGGCGGTCACTATCAGAACAATGGGGCAAGCGCAGAAGAGTATGGCAGCTATTTGCATCCGGTGGACTTCGGTTCGGGCGGCAGATATGGGGATCTATTCACCCGGGGTGGTGGGGCGGTAAAGCTAAAAGTTAATCAATTAAGGCTGGACGGGGCTATCCGCGCGGACGGATGGAAAGGGAGTAATTACTTCGGCGGAGGAAGCGGCGGCTCAATTTGGCTTGATGTTAGGGAGCTAAGCGGTTCTGGATCAATTTCCGCTAATGGGGCAGATGCCTTGCATTATGCTGGCGGCGGAGGCGGCGGTCGTGTTGCTGTTTATTATGACAAAAATATCGACTTTAACCTGGAAGCAGTCACTGCTTTAGGAGGGTTGGGTCACACAGGCGAATCTGGTGGCGCAGGTACGGTTTACCTTGAAGACCGGACTTTGCATAGAAAAGAGCTGATATTAGCCTCCAAAAGCAAAAACAGTGAACGGACGATTATTTCTGAGGATGTATCGGACCTCTCCAGAGTTGTTGTTCAGTCAGCAAATATCGGTTTTAGGCACGATAGAAAGATTCAAAATGCAGCCCAAGTTTTTAAAGACTCCCAAGTTGCGCAGGAAGGTGAGTTGGAGGTCTCTGATTCCAGCTTAACGATGGATTCCAGCTTGTACATTGTCGCGACTGTAACGCCTAGAAGCAAAGTTCAGAGGTGGACGGATATTTTGTTGGCGAATAATTCACGTGTGCGTCATGGCAGTGCGGTGGATGAATCGATTAGAGGAATCGATTGGGTTGCTGATAGTGTCACGATCGATGAAACCTCTTCGATAGATGTGACTGGTTTTGGTCGAAATTATATCGAAGGGACTGGGACACAGGCCGGTGGAAGCTACGGAGGGAAAGGCGGCAGTGGCGCCTCAAGCAATAGTGGGCCAGTTTATGGCGACTCAAGATATCCGATTGACTTTGGCGCAGGCGGGCGCGGCAAATCCACATCTTCTGTTCGTGGCGGCGGCGCCATAAAACTGGTGACCCACGCTCTCAAGCTTGATGGCGTGCTTCGCGCGGATGGAAAGCAGGGAGGGACTGAAGAGGCTGGCGGTAGTGGCGGGTCAATTTGGATTAATACTGGAACGATTGAGGGCAAAGGGACAATTTTCGCCAACGGCGGAGATGCAACTTATTTTGGCGGCGGTGGCGGTGGTGGTCGAGTTGCTGTCTACTACGAAGACAATGCTGGGTTTGTATTATCACAAGTCGCGGCTAAAGGTGGTTTAGGGAATAGAGCGAGTTCCGGTGAAGACGGCACAGTCCACATAGAGCAAAAGAACATGGCAGTAGTTGCTGTCGGAAGTTCGCCTGCTAATGGCGCTCTATTATCAAGTCCTTTAACGGAAGCAACTATTCGCTTTCTGCACCCCATAGACTCAACGTCTTTCACAAAAGCTGACGTTAACATAGCTGGCCCGGTCTCTGTGCAAGTCGCCTCTGTTTCGATGGTCGACTCACTTACTGCTCGCGTGTTATTTGAAACCCCCATAAGCGTTCGTGGAGATTATTCTCTGGAAATCGGCCCTGAGATTAAGGGGACTGGCGGCGGCTTGATGGATCAGGATCGTGATGGCGTATCTGGGGAACCCGATGACGATAAGTTCCGCGTTAACTTTCAAATGGAAGTTGTGGATGAAGTCATTGACAGGGATACGATCATCGCTGCTGACGATGACAGCTATCGCAATAAAAGCCTGCTGGTTAAAGGCGCAACCTTAACGGTGCTTGGAAAGCATGACTTCGGAGAAGTAAGGCTGACCGAAGGTGCGATTATGACTACCTCGGCGGCTACATCCGAGTCGCAGCCGATACCTGAATGGAATATTGGGCGATTGGCGATAGACCACGGCGCCTTGATAGATGTCTCGGGCCTGGGTTTGCCGCCAACCAATGACGTTATCGGTGATGCCGGCGGCTCATACGGTGGCGCTGGCGATATTGACACGGAAACTGACGCTGCGACGAACCCGGTATTTGGCGATAAGTTAGAACCTGCGGCCTATGGTATTGGTGGTCGTGGGGTGAATGGCGCAGGCTTCTCTTTGGGGGGAGGGGCGTTAAAGCTTCATGTAGATGAGCTGATCTTAGAAGGTGATATTCGTGCGAATGGCGGTGTGGCGGAACTGAATACAGCTGGCGCCAGCGGCGGCTCTCTTCTGGTTAATGTACGCACCATTTCTGGTGAGGGGATCATCTCAGCATCAGGTTCCTCAGGAAATCAATCTAAAGGCCATGGCGGTGGTGGACGGATAGCGCTTTACTACCAGAATATCAATGGTTTTTCCCCTGCCGCTCAGATTATGGCGTCCGGCGGATATGAAGGCGAAGCCGCGAAGGGCTCTGTTTACACATCCCACGTAAAAACGCCTACTGCTGTAAAAAGAACAGGTTTGGATAAGTTCACTGCATCCAGAGATACTTGGGTTGATATAGAGTTTATTAACGAAATTGATCCAACCTCTTTCACAATCGAAGATGTTTCCCTTATCGACAGTCTTGGCGTAGCGCGCAACATTCTGCAGATTGAAAAGCAGAATGCGGTGACCTACCGTGTGACCTGGGACGGGGAGCTGCAGGAAGGCAAGTATAGCCTCCTGGTCGGACCGGGGATTCTTGCCGCTACTGGTGAAGGAATGGACCAGAACGGTAACGGGACGACAGGGGAACTTGCAGATCAATATCGCCATGAATTTACTGTAGACCGTACTCCTCCTGCGCCTGTCAGTGTTATTTCTCATGGCGCGGGTGAAACGTATCAACTCAATCAGGACGTAGTGACTTTAACTGGTGAAACATCAGCGAACGTCGCTGTCTGGATAAATGGAAGAGAAGTAAAAAGTTACGGTGAGGGGGCTTGGGCCGTTGATTACTCTCTGTCTGAGGGAACTAACACTCTTGTTATTTCCGCCAGAGACGAAGCTGGTAATTCATCTGAAGAGATAAATCTCTCATTCCAGGTGGATTTGACTTTGCCTCAGATTTTGGCAGTGACTCCTGGCGACCTCATCAACGTCGCTCCAGAGCAGATTCGTATCCGCTTCATTGAAGAAAATGTCGATGCATCAACTTCATCCATGACGCTGCTGCGCGATGGCGTGGTGATTTCCGGCGATGCCAGAATTGAAGGCGATGAGCTTATATTTGTCCCTGCTTCAACTTTGTTGTCTGGACACTACAAAGTGCGGCCTGAAATTAAGGACATTGCTGGTAATACGTCCATTGCCAAGGATTACGTTTTTGAATTGGATAATGTTCCTCCCGCTTCGGTGACGTTGCAGGCTTATCCTGAAGTAACAACGATTAATCAGTATTTGTTTAAAGGCACGAAAGAAGCCGGTTCAGGAGTATGGCTCGGTGAAACTGAGATTATAAAACCCAACGCCGATACAACCTGGCAGTACAGTGCGGCGCTGGTATCTGGCGACAACCTTTTGCCATTTACTCTGCGTGACTTGGCCGGTAACGCCAGCACACCCACCATCGCCAACATTCGTTTCGATGATGCGGCGCCAGGGCAAGTGGCGTTGACCGTGAATGGAAAAGGTAACGGAACGGAGGCGGCGCTGGATTGGAGCGTTTACGACGAGTTCGCCAACGGTAATGACATCGCTGCTTACCATATTTATGTATCAGGCTCGAACTTCTCTGATATCGCAGGAATGACCCCGGCGGCGTCAACCTCATCTGGCGCCAAGACATTCAAACTCGCCGGCCTGATGCGTGGCGCGACAGTTTATGTGGCTGTTGTGGCGGAGGATGCAGCAGGTCTGAAGAGAGCGGCTGTAACCGCTCAGGCAGTTACGCCTGAAGATATTGTCAAACCAGAACCTATCGCTGAATTACGAGCGCTTTCCGCATCAACTTCCATCGATCTGTCCTGGGCGCAACATGCGAACGCTGCGGGCGATTTGGCGGGTTACAGAGTCTATGTAAACAAGGCGGGGAGCGAAGAGGTTAAAGATATTCCGCTGGCCTCAGCGAATATTTCCGATGGACGTGTGGGCCTTAAAGTCGAAGGCTTACAAGCTGCTACTGCGAACCCGATTCGCATTACAGCTTATGATCTTGCTGGCAATGAGTCCGATGCTGTATCTAATCCTGGCGTGACGCTGTTGGCTAACCCAGCAGGCGTGACGACTGATCCGTTAAGCGGTCAGTTGAAGGTAAGCTGGCAAGCCTCCCAGCCTGCCAATCTGGTAAAGGAATATCGTATCTATGCGCAAGACGCCGTATTTTCCAGTGTTGCAGGCATGGCTCCCAAAACAACCGTCAGCGGCAGCGCGCTCACACGCAACATTGCAGGTCTGTCTAACGGTGTGACCTATTACGTGGCCGTGACGGCTGTGAACCTCTCTGGCGGTGAAGAAACGCAAGTGGCTGCTGTGACAGGCAAGCCGGAAGAAGATAACGTCGGCCCTGAGATTGTATCTGTCGAATTTGTCAGTGCGAATGGTTCCGCGCAGCTGAGCGGCTCGACGTTGACGATGGATGGAAAGGTCGTTGTAAAAGCCAATGACCCTGCCGGCGTCAGTCGAGTTGAATTTGAGAAGGATGGCGAGAGCTGGGGAATGGATCTGAACGCTGATCCTGACTTTGAGCGCGCCTGGTTGCTGGCGGGAGAGACTGACGGCGCTCACACGATCAGTGTGTCCGTCTATGACAATCTCAATAATGTCACGCAGATCAAGGATATTCCTGTCAGCGTTGATTTGGCCGCGCCGTCGGCCCCACAGTTGACCGCGCCGCTCAACGGCGTCACCACCAACAAGGTTGAAGTCGATGTGGCGGGAACTGCAACTGCAAATACTTTGGTTCAGTTGTTCGTGAACGGTGAAGCGCAAGGTGAAACGTATAGTGTTGCGGAAGCGGGCGTGTTCTCTGGCGTGGTGTCTTTGCAGAATGGCGTGAATGAGATCGCCGCCAAGGCGACCTACGTTGGGCGCACCAAGGTGAGCGCCGCCAGCGACGCTCTGTCCGTGACTCTGGACGACACACTGCCGAACGCGCCGCAGAGTTTGTCGACGGTTGGAAAAGCGCTGGGGAAAGTGGCGCTGGGCTGGATGCCGGTCAATGACCCCAGAGTGAAAGGGTATAACCTGTATCGTTCTACCGATTCATTTAGCACGATTGCTGAAGCTGGCGCGCCGGTAAATCAGAAGCTGATTACTGGAACCAGTTATACGGATGTTCCTTTCACCGATGGTGTTTATTTCTATCGCGTGGCCAGCGTCAATGAGCTGGGTAGCCTGAGTGAACTATCCGAGAGCGTAGAAGCAAGGGCTGACAGCGAAGCGCCAAAGGCGATCAAAGTTGAGTACATGGCGTACGGCGCCAAAGATGAAGCGAGCGGCCGATTTGGTCCTGGCCTGGTGGATCTGACCGTAACCTTCGATGAGCCTTTGCGTAACCCCCCATACTTTGCATTGGCGATGGAAAATGCCTTGCCGCTGACAGTAGAGCTGGAGCGGGATTTTGATGATGAGCTTTTATACCGCGGCCAGTTTGAAATCGAAGCTACTACGCCTACTGGTGTGGTGACGCCTGTGCTGGCGGCGTTTGATAGTGTCGGCAATCGTGGATCACTAGTGGTAAGCGGCGGCGATCTGCGCATTGATACGCAAGGGCCGGATGTCCGTACTTTGACAGTCAACCCCGCTGCGCCGATTCGTAACGATGATCCGGCCGGCAAAGAAGTTGAAGTTGTCCTGACCCTGGCGGATGACGTCAATCCAGGAGAGGAACCGAAACTGGTTCCGTTTATTGAGGAAAATGGCGCGCCAACGGTTATTGCTGATTATCAGGACGGCATTACGCTGAGCAAAGACGGATCTTCCCAGGAAGGACGCCCAGTCTATGTTGGGCGCATGCGATTGCCGTTGACGGCGGGGCAGGATCAGGATGGTCAGCCCAACGCGGAACAACTCGGCTTTTTACTTTCCGCCCAGGATGATCTGGGTAACGCCGCCAAGCCTGTGCCAGCGCATATACGCTTCCAGGTTTATCAAGGTGAGTTGCCTCCGTTGGGCGCGCCGGATCAGTTGACGGGCAAAGCCTTACCTGGCGGACGAGTTGCCTTGAACTGGAGTCTGGTGGGCAGTGCGGCGGGATATGCGTTGTATCGTAAAGCTCCTGGTGAAGTTGAATTGTCAGAATGGAAGCGATTCGACGACGTGTTGACGGAAAGCTACATCGACGGCGAGCCGACGCCTTTAGCTGATGGCGAATATCAGTACGCCATCGCTTCTTTACGAAGTGAAAACGGACAGACAACAGTCAGCGCCCCCGGCGTCCCAGTGACGATTAACGCGGATGCGACGGCGCCAACAGCGCCAGCCAGCCTGCAAGCCAGGCTGAGCGGTTCCGGCGTATATCTGCAATGGCAAGCGCCTGCAGGGGATGGTCTGCGTTACAACGTCTATCGACTGAACCTGCCGGAAACGGCGGAGGATATTGATCTCTCTGACGTTGCAGCGCTTCAGGAAAATCTCCCGAAAGAGATCGCGCTGGATAGCAAACCGTCAGAAACTGAACACCTGTATGTGGTGACGGCGGTGGATAGCGCAGGTAATGAGTCTGCGCCTTCCAACACCCAGTATGTAAATGCAGATTTGCTGCCTGTTAATCAATTGAGCGTGTTGCTGGAAAACGACAGCCGCCCGGTGGTCAACTGGAGCCACAATGGCGCCAGTATCGCTGGATACGATATTTACGTTGGCGATGACGCAGATCGCGTCAAGCTCAATGCTGATCTGCTGACTAACGCGGATTATGAAGATCTGGGTTACAACGCGGGTGAGTTCAGCTCCGGCTCGGTGGAAGAGCGCTTCTACACTGTCGTGGCGAAAGACAACCAAGGCAAGGAAAGCATTGGCCACAGTCTTTTGCTGCCCGCGCTGAGCGTTGATTTGAAGCCTGCTGACGAGTCTGAAAATAGCGTTGAGCCGATCAAGCGTGGCGTCATGAACCGAGTGTTGTTCCGCGTCGCTAATAGCGGCGTGACCAAGATTGAACGCGCGCGCTTGAAAGTGACGGTGAACGTCGCGGGAGCCGCCAAGTCTCACTACTCGGACTACTTCGCTGTTGAACCGGGAAGCTTCTCCGACGTGGGTGTTGTCATCGGCGGATATCAGTCTCTGGATGCGTTTGCGGATCTCGATATCAGCATTCTGTGGTCGCCGCAGGCGGGTGAGAACGTAGAGATTCGTCAGTGGCGCCAGGTAGCCGTTGGCCAGTCTGCGCTGGTGGCCACACTGGAGACACTGAACTTCGTTCGCGGCGCAACTGGAAAAGCACGTTTCAGACTGGAAAATGTCAGCGATGTGGAGTCTGAGATTCTCATGGCGGCGAACAGCGGCAAGAACGCCTCACCGGACATTCGCTTTATCCTTGAGGACTTCGCTGGCAACGTGTATGGCGCGACCTCTATCAAGCAAGTGACTGGAGATGTCGTCACCACCACGGACCGCTCCACAGTGGCGCGTATTCCAGCGGGCGGCGAGTACGTCACGGAATACTTCGACGTGCCTGTGTCGTCTTCTGTCCCGGAGTCAGCGTTGCTGCGTCTGGAGATTGACAAGCTGCACTACCAGGTTGGCCGCGATACGCATGTTGCGATCGCTGGTACACGCGCGTCTCAAGTAGTGACGTTACAGGAGACGCCTTATTACGGTGAGCTGACGTCTGTAGAGCCCGCCAAAGCGTTCGCTGGTGAAACCGTGACAATCAAGGGACGTGCGATTGATCGCGCCAGCAATGAACCGATGGCCAACGCCATATTGACGGTGGCGATGAAGGTGCGCGGGTTTGAGCGCCAATACGCTGCCTTTACGGATGTGCAAGGCCAGTTCGAGTTCACCTACACGCCAACTATCAATGATACCGGAGAGTATGTGGTTTCTATTGTCCATCCTGACAAGTTGGATCGTCCGGAACACGGCCGTTTTATTGTAGAGGGCGCATCTGTGGCCCCTGCCATATACAAGGTGTCTGTGCCCAGAAACTATGAATATGGCATGGACGTGCGCGTCAAAGCCGGTTTCAGTACGCAGTTGACCAATGTGCGTCTGGAGTGGGCGGCGGAGCTGGATGAAGACGGACAGCCAAAACCAATGGCGGATGGACTGCAAGTCAGCAGCTCCACGCTGGAGGCTATCGCGCCGAATACTACGGGTTATCTCAAGCTGAAGCTGACGGGTGATAATCTGGCTCCAGAAAATGGACGTCTTTACTTCAAGGTTATGACGGACAACCAGGAGCAGCCTTTGGCGTTGCTGACGGTGCAATATTATCTGTCAGCGGCGGCGCCGTTGGCGAAGGTATCGCCAAGCTACATCACCACTGGCGTCAAGCTGGGAGATGAGCAAGGGGAAACCTTTAAGGTAACCAACGGCGGCCTGGAAACATTGACCAATGCACGCCTGTCTCTGGTGGATCAATACGATGCGCCAGCTCCTGAGTGGGTGCGTATCGTTGGCGATCGCAGTCTGGGGAATATTGCGGTGAATGAGTCGCGCACTATCCAGTTGGCGTTCCGTCCCGATGCGACTGTGCCTAAAGGCGACTACCGCTTTAAGGTGTTGATCCAGGGCGATAATTTGCCGACCCAGCCTTACATTGTAGATGTGGCGGTGACGGACTCCACCTTCGGCGGCGTGCATTTCCATACTTCGGATATATACACCGCCACCAAGGCTGAAAACGGCGGCTTGATTCCGGGGCTGGCGAAAGTGCGCATCTCGCTGCAGAACGAAGACGTGCTCAGCGAAACCTATGAAATCTACACCGATGAGTTCGGCGATGGTTTCCTGGAGAACCTCTCCACTGGCTCTTATACCTATCGGGCCAGCGCGTTTGATCATGACAGCGTAAGCGGACGTATCTGGGTGCGCTCGGGCGCGGTGACCAGTGAAGAAGTGTTCCTGATGAACAAACTGATCTCGGTGGAATTCTCCGTGCGTGAAATCACCCTGGAAGACCGTTACGAAGTGGTGTTGAACGCCACCTACGAAACCAACGTCCCAGCCCCGGTTGTCCTGTTCGAACCCATGTCGGTCAACCTGCCAATGATGAAGAAAGGCGAGGTGTTCCAGGGCGAGTTCAGTTTGACGAACTATGGCTTGGTCGCGGCGGAAGATGTGAAGTCAAATCTGACCAAGGGCGATAACTTCGCGCGTTTCGAATACTTCGGAGAGATTCCTGACACCTTATTCCCCGGACAAGTAGTGGTTGTGCCTTATCGCATTATCGCGCTTCAGGACTTTGATCCCAGCGCAGACGGCGACGCCAGCGGCGCCGGATGTGCGAACCATAACTACAACTCGGATATAAGTTTCTCTTCCCCTTGCGCCAACGGGAATGTCGCCAAAGGAAATGCTGGCATAAACCATAATGCGGCGGGAGGTTCATCCTGTGGTGAAGGTGGCGATAGCCCGTTTACGTTAGGCGGGGGAATATGGTCGGGAGATTATGGCGACTTTGGTTCTGGAACCTCTGTTTCGCCAGAGCCCGCCACATCGCAAGGTGTCGGCAGTGGATTTTGTGGCGATGGGGACGGTAACTGTGGCGGCGGCAGCGGTACCGAGTCAGGTTCATGACAGGGTAATGAGTGTAATGGGAAAAGTAGTAAATCAGATTGAAGTAAAGAGAAAACACGTGTTCGACTCATTGTTTAAAAGTTATTGCGCCAGACTGACTCAAGTGGTTCTAGCCCTTTTGCTGCTGGTGAGCTCTAATGGCGCTTATGCGGCTCCTGGCATTGTGCTGCTTGAAGAGCAGGCGTATCACACTGGTGGATTCAATCTGCGGGAAATGGATTTCTGGGTCCAGTCTAAGGGGAGCCCTGTACGACTCTCCCGCGTTTACAAAGATGGTCGTGGGTGGACCTGGAATGAGCGTTGGGACAGACTTAAGCTCAAAAAAAATGAAGTAAAGCTGGTGCTTGATGTCGCCAATGGAGGATATGGCAGTAATGGTACGAACAGTCTAAAGCTGGATAAGGTCGTTGAAACGCCGCTTAAGCCAGAAGAGCACTATTTACGTTGGGACTATATTAAACGCGGCGACACAAAGTATGAACACGTCAAGGGACAAAAGCGATTTGGCTATGGCGGCAATTATATAGAGGCCACTCCGACTGGCTACATTTGGCATAACAGGGAAGGAGAGTGGATTACCTATGACTCCGAAGGGGTCATGCTTAAATATGGAGATGCCGAAGGCAATGAAATATATTTTAAGCGTGATGAAGCGGGAAGAGTCGCTGAGGTTAAAGATACTCTTGATCGCACCTTATACTCCCTTAGCTATGTTGATGAAAAAAGTGGTCTGGTAAAGTCCGCCACCGACTATACAGGGCGAACAGTCAGTTATCACTACACTAATGGTCATCTTACTTCGGTTATTGATGTAAGGGGGTATGAGTGGCGATATGAATATAATGATGATGGTGACCTGAATCGGCGAATTGATCCTGAGAGTAATGTAACGACATACGGCTATGAAGATCGTCGAGTCGATCAGATTGTATATGCCGATGGCAGCAGTATAGCCTATGAATACGGATATGATAAAAAGTACAAGATGTATCTGTTCACTACTCGCGGTGTGGACGGAACGGTTATTGATCAGAAAATTCTGGATAATGATCCTGAGCAAGAGCAGAAAGTCTACTTTGTCTCACAGGGTGGAAGCGGTTCTTCACCAAAGCCTAAATCCACCTCTGTCTTAAAGGTAAAAGCTCTTTTTGACAGTGTCGCAAAGGACCCCAAAAAGAGTTATGGAAGGGAAATATATTCTGAAAAAATAAATGGGAAGCAGTTCTCAACTGTTCACTATTCTTATGAAACCGGCATTCGCACTTTAACGGATGTATATGGAAAACGGACCGCCATTCTTGAGGACCATTGGGGCAATCCCATTAAGAAGGTCTATCCAGATGGTGAGGAAGTCAGCAGTACTTATGATGCAAGATTTGACTATGTAACCTCGCATACCAATAAGGCCGGTATTCGCTCAACATACAGTTATGATTCCGCGGGCAGAATGGCGTCCGCAAATCTGGCAGTGGGCACGGATGTGGCCAGTAGCGTTACATTTGCGCATACGGATGATATGACAAAAGCCACCTACAGTGGGAAAGTAGGTGAAGCATTCAGCAGATATTCATACTTCGACGACCGCGGCAACAATATCAAACAAGTCGATAGCGAAGGCTATGAGACTTTATATACCTACGACGTCATGGGCAATGTTAAGACCATGACCACCCCGCGGGGCTATACCTATACCTTTGAATATGACGATGCCGGCAACCTGTTATCCGTAACCGATCCGCTCTCCCGGACGACCAGTTACATCTACGATAAAGTGGGCAATGTCATTACCGAAACTGCGCCTAATAAAAGCAAAACTTCTTTTACATATAATGCGCTTAATCAGTGGGAAGAAGTCAAAGACCAGTTAAATCAGAAGGCGGAACACAAAACTGATCCCAAAACCAATACGACCCGCATTGCTTCTGCCGGGAAATCCGTTGGTTATATTCGCAATGGAATGTTTGGCGAGCCGCTGGAGTTTGTGGATGGCGAGGGGAACAGGGTTGAGTATGTTTATGATAACCAGCTTCTGAAAGAAGTTCGGTATCCCACCTTAACGCAGAAGTTTTCCTACAATAATCAGCGTCTGATTGAGCAGGTCACTACGGAGTACGATGGGCAAAGCTCCGTCACCAGCTTTGAATATGACGTGCTGGGGCAGTTGACCAAAAAAATCGTCGCAGGCGGCCGTTCTGTTTCCTATGAGTACGATGAACTGGGCCGGGTAAGCGTTTTGAAAGACGCGGACGGGGGATTGACTCAGTTTTTCTATGACCATCGCAGCAACCTGATTAAAGTCATTGACCCGGAAAATCGGGAAGCGCGACTGGAATATGATACTAACGGTTTTATCAAAGCCGAAGTCTTTGTGGTCGAGGGCGTTGAACATCGACGCACTTACAGCTATGACCCTAATGGCAACCTTGCGCAGGTTATCACTCCCATCGGAGAGAAGCTGGTATACACCTACGACGAGGCGGATCAGCTAAAACGGCTGGAGTACTTTGTCAATAAAGACGCCGCCCTGGCGCGCAAGGTCGTTAATTTCGCCTATGACGAGCTGGGCCTGCTGAAGAGCTACAGCGATGGCGAGACTTCTGCTGTTTACCGTCGCGACGAATTGGGTCATCTCGCTGAGGCGACGGTCAATTATGGTCCATTCAGCAAAACCATCGCCTATACCTACGACGAAAACGGGGTAGTGGACAGCTATACCAACCCTGAAAGCCTGACCTATGAGTATGGCTACAACGGGGTGGGTAAAATATCTACGGTGACGGTACCGGGCGCGGGCGTTATTACATTCAATAGCTACAACTGGGGACAGCCGACTTCCATCACCTTCCCGGGCGGCGCGAGCATTGAGCGCAACTACAACGGTCTGATGGCCTTTACGGAAAACAAGCTGCTTGACCCCGCCAGCAATGTCATTATGCGTGCGGTCTATGGCTACGATGGCTCCGGCAATATCACCAACCTTTCGACTGACCACGGCGATTACACATACGGCTATGACAACCTGAACCGTCTGGAGTCAGTCGATTATCCCCAATCCACCCCGGAACTGACTGATCAGGCTTATACCTACGACGCAGCAGGCAACCGCTTGAGTCGTAAGAGCGGCTCTAGTGACACTGAGGTTGTCACTGAGGAACTGGAGTATAACGACGCCAACCAACTGGTGCGTCAGGGTGAAGTTTATTATCACTACGACGCCAACGGCCATTTAATCAGCAAAGGCGCGGACGCTACCGGAGAGAATCCAGAATATCGTTACATCTACAGCGCCGACGAACGTTTGGTGCGCGTCGAATCTGGCGCCGGGACGGTGATTGCCGAATACGGCTATGATCCATTCGGACGCCGCTTATGGAAGGAGGTAGCTGGCGAGCGCACTTATTTCCTGTACAACTTCTCAGGGTTGATGGCGGAATACGACGCCTCAGGTAATCTGCTCAAAGAGTATCACTACCTGCCTACCAGTACCTGGATGAGCGATCCCCTGTTCATGCGCGAAAAAGGGGAGATTTATTACTATCAAGTGGACCATCTGGGCACGCCTACCCGTTTGATCAAACCCAATGGCGAGACGGTCTGGGAAGGTCGTTACGACGCGTTTGGCGAAGCGGAAGTTGTAACCGCCAAAGTAGAAAACAATCTGCGTTTACCCGGCCAGTATTTCGATAAAGAAACCGGTTTCCACCATAACTTTATGCGGGATTACGATCCCGATATAGGCCGCTATATCCAGGCTGATCCCCTCGGTATTGGCGGAGGCTTGAACAGGTACGCGTACTCCCGGTTAAGTCCGCTAATGGCTTTCGATCCTTATGGAACTGACTATTATGAGATAACTGATAAGTTTTTCGATTTAATTTCACCAAAAGATGAGGACGGCTACCCAATACCCTTACCTCAAGGTTTTGTGGATGGCGCTGCTGCCATTGGTGATAATGCTATTTCCACAGTGAGTGGTGGCCTCGTCTCTGGGCAGGAAATCAGAAACTGGCTGGGCATTGACGGTGGCGTCAATATGTGCTCCGGCATGTACCGCTTTGTAGACTTCGCAGCAGGCTTTATCCCTTGGGGCGGTCCGGCCAAAGGTATCAGCAGGCTTACGCGCTCAAGAAAGACGTCTAATCTCAGCAAAGGCAATAAAACTTCTGGCACCAAAAACAATACCGGTCCGGCCTGTCAGTGTTTTGTCGCTGGCACTCTGGTTGAGACAGCTGAAGGGAAGGTCGCCATTGAAGAGATTGAAGTCGGCGACCAAGTATATGCCAGGGATGAGATAACAGGAGAAACGCAGCTTAGAATGGTTCTGAATACTATCCAGAATCAAGACAAGCAGATTGTAACTATTACAGTAAGGGATTCCGAAGGACATCAGGAAGAGATAAATACGACTCCAGAACATCCTATTTGGGTTGAAGGTGAATCCTGGTCTAGGGCTGATAAGCTGGAAGAAGGTGACAAGCTAACAACTTTTGATGGCCATTCTTTTGAAGTTATTTCTCTAAGTTATCTATTGGAAAGGCAGCCAACCTTTAACATTACAGTTGAGGGTAATCATAATTACTTTGTTGGAAATGGCGGAATTTGGGTTCACAACTCCGTCGTCTGTGATTTAACTAGCAGTCCTGGTCGGGTGCAAACTAGAATAAATCTTGCAAAAGGACATACACGAACAACTCCAAAAAGAAGAAGTGGGCATCCGGTTTCAGCTGGATTTGATCATGTTGTGGACCAGCATTTTAATAGGTCACTAGAAAATAATAGATCAATATTTTCTATAACACCATCAGAGCTTAAAAATGTACTTCAAAGTAAGAACGTTGTGAACTCGCCTGTTACGGATATAGGAGGAGGGCAGTTTGTCCGGGTTGTCGATACTGGCCGTACAATTGGAAATGCATCTCTCAACCATGGTGGAGGGGCTACTAGCCGAATGAAAGTGATTACAGATAAAGCAGGAAATCTAATTACTGCCTATCCTGTTCGATAATATAGGAGGTAAGATGTCACGTCATATAAGAGCCTGGGAGTCTTTTTGCGAGCATATTTTTTCTATAGAGGTAGAGAGATTAAGTGCGAGTGAGTTTTATGTTCACATATGCAATTGGTTGAAAAAAAGCAAGTTTCTTTTTGATAGATATTTGTGGGATTTATATGGTTTTGAATTTTATTTGAATATTGATATTGGTGAGTATGTTGTTGAATGTTGTGATTGCAGGGAGAGCAAAGAGTCGGTTAGATGGAAAAGTATGCAGCCTTCATCTATGAGTGGCATTGCAGTTATTGTTCGTGATGTATTATGGAGTATCGTAACTTTTCAGTCTGAGCGTATGTGTCCCAGATGCGGTGATGATGTTTTATGTATTCTAATTAATGAGCTGGATGATGAGCTTGTTTATTTTTGTAACCTTTGCTGTTGGGCGGAGCTGTCTTCTGGGCAGCAATGGTTGGGGGAAGAAAAGTTGATTCCGGTAACTATTAAGAAGCTTGGTGAAAAAGGCGTATTGATAAACAATTAGCGGCTTGTAAGTACCTTCTCTTTTGATGGTTTTGTGAGTTTAATTTAGATATTGAGAAACTCATAGTTGAGAAATAGCGCTAGTATTACAGGGTGGAAGATGACAGCGATTCGAAGTAAGTCGTGGATCGTGACGGCGGGGTTGGTTTTGTTCGTGGCGGGGCTGCTGGGTGGCGTTGCGCGAGCGGAGGAATCGCTGTGTGCGGTGGTGAAGATGGAGCTCTCCCAGGAATTGACGGTGGAGCGGCAGGCCTTTGAGGCGACGATGCGGGTGACCAATAGCTTGGATGCGTTCGCTTTGGAGAATATCAAGATTGCGATTCAGTTCAGCGATGATGCGGGTAATTCGGTCATCGCTTCCTCTGATCCGAATCACAGCTCGGCGAAGTTTTTCATCAAGCTGGATCAGCATCAGGGGATCAACTCCGTCTTGACAGGGGCGAACGGCGCCATTACCGATGGTAAGATCGACCCCGCTCAAGTCGGCGAGCTGCGCTGGCTGATCATCCCCACCAAAAGCTCCGGCGGCGCTGACGGGCAGGGCAAGCTCTATTATGTCGGCGCAACCCTCAATCTGACATACGGCGGTAAATCCGAGACCCTGCAGGTGGCGCCGGATACGATTGTTGTCAAACCACAGCCCGACATACTGCTCGACTACTTCCTGACACGGGAAGTGAATGGCGACAACCCATTCACGACGCCAATTGAACCGGCGGAGCCATACACCTTGGGCGTACGCATCTCCAACCGAGGCGGCGGCGCGGCGCATAAAGTCAAAATCGAATCGGCGCAGCCCAAAATTATCGACAACCAGCATCAGTTGCTGGTGGACTTCAAAATCACTGGCAGCTATCTGGATGACGAGCCAGCGGATAAAACCCTGCTGATCGACTTTGGCGATATTCCCGCCAAGAGCAATCGTGTCGGGCGCTGGATCATGGAGTCTTCCCTGACGGGCACTTTCACGGAACTGACCGCCAAGATGACCCATGCCGACGAACTGGGCGGCGCCCTGACGTCTTTATTGCAGGCCCCGGTCACACATCTATTGGTGCACGACGTTAAAGTTGATTTGCCTGGGCGCGACAATATTACGGATTTTCTTGCGCATGAAGGCGCTGGCTACAAAGTGTATGAATCTGAGTCATTGGGCGTCGAGAATCCGGTGTGTAACGACTGCACAGACGTCAAGACTTTGAGTGGCGCTCTTGGCGGCGAGCAGAGCGGTGGCGGTTCCGTCAGACGCGTGTTGACCGTTGGCGCGATGGAAGGGCTGGCGTACATCAAGATCAGTGATCCCTACCTGGGCGACAAGGCCTTGACGCGAGTAGTGCGCGGCGATGGCAAAGCGCTGCCAGCGAATAACTTCTGGCTGTCCAAAACCCTGCAAGAAGACAAGATCAACTACGACTATTACTTGAACCTGTTTGATAGCCTGTCCTCGTCCAGCGACACCAAATATACGCTGGAATTTGGCGGCGCCGCGCAGGTAAATCTGCCACCGGTTATTCAACATATCAGCGATCGCACGACCTATGAAACCGGTCAGGTCGGCTTTCTGGTGCAATCCAGCGACCCCAATAAAACCACACCGACGTTAACCGTTCTGAATCCTCCCAGCGGCGCCACCTTTAATGCCAAAGGCGACGGTACGGGGACATTCAACTGGTTCCCACAGCGTGGGCAAGCTGGTACCTACGTAGTTAATTTTGAAGCCACTGATGGCGCCTTGAAAGCGACCAAGTCCGTGAAAATTGTGGTGAACCCTGAAAATGATCGCGATGGCGACGGCATGGACGACGCCTGGGAGATAGAGCATTTTGGTGACCTTTCCCGTGATGGAACCGATGATTATGACCACGACGGCATATTGGATCTGGCGGAGTTTCTGAATGGCGGCGATCCCAAGAATCCTCCTACGGGACCGCAGCCTCCAGAGCTGGACACCCCCGCCTATGACGCGGAAGTGGCTACCGCCGCTCCCGTATTAAAAGTCAAAAACGGCGCGCATCAGGATGGTGCCTATAGCTATCGATTCGAGGTATACCGCGATAAGGCCCTGAAGCAAAAAGTAGCGACGATGGCTGGCGTAGCTGAGGGCGGCGCAACCACTGAGGCGGTTATCGCCGATGACAAACTTGAGCCGGGCGTCACGCTCAGCGACAACGCGGAATACTACTGGCGCGCCCGCCTGGAAGGCGCTGAAGCCAACAGCGACTGGGTGAATGGACGCTTCTTCCTGAACTCCGCGAATGATGCGCCGGGCGAATTCGCCATTGCTTTTCCCGGCAGTGAGTCTGTGGTCGCCTCCGTAAGGCCTACATTGGTCGTTAACAACAGCGTTGACGTGGACCGGGATGCGTTGAGCTACAGCTTTTATGTGTATGCGGAGTCTGACGCCAGCTTCTCCAGTCCGGTGGCGCAGGTGACAGGGCTGAATCCCGGCATCGGCGGCAAGACTTCCTGGCAGGTCTCTGAATTGCTGGAAGAGAATGGCGTCTATCTGTGGATCGCCAAGGTCACTGACGAGCATGGCGCTGTCGCCACCAGCGAAGCCGCCAGCTTTATCGTCAGCACCTTGAATGAAGCGCCGGCGGCCCCGCGTATCGCAGCGCCAGAGAACGGCGCGGTGACGGCGGATGTCGTCCTGGACTTGCAAGTGCACAACGCGGTTGATCCTGAGCGTAACGACCTGAGCTACTTCTTTGAACTGGATACGGTTGAGACATTCGACAGCGCGGAGAAGAAAGCCTCCGGCGCGGTAACGGAAACGCAGCAAACCACGTCCTGGCGGGTAGAAGGTCTGGTGGAGGACAAGGTCTATTACTGGCGTGTGAAAGCCTATGACGGGCTGTCATTCAGCCCCTGGATCAGCGCTTCTTTCACCGTTGACGCGGAGAATCTCGCGCCACCCGCGCCAACTTTGAACAATCCGGCGGATGGCGTCTGGGTTGAAGTCGCCAGACCAGCCCTGTCTGTGCATCCGGTTAATGATCCGGACGGCGATGCGGTGACCTATCGTTTCGAGCTGTACGCCGATGCTGAACTGAAGAACAGAATCATGGAGCGTCAGAGCGCCGCAGCTATCTGGACGCCGGATGTTGATCTGTCTGATAACGCAACATACTGGTGGCGGGCGCAGGCGATTGACGCTAAAGACATGGCGGGTCCATGGAGCGCAGCGCAAAGCTTCTTTGTGAATGTGGATGGCGTCAATGACGAGCCGACTTTCGCTTTCGTTTTGCCGAAGGAAAACCAGGTTCTGTCCGGCGGCGCGGTCGCGATTCAATGGACCGACGCGGACCCGGACAGCGCGGCGAAGATTACTTTGCTTGCGAATGGCGTCGTCATTGCCGACAACATAGAGGAAGATCTGGATGGGGACGGTGATAAATACACCTGGAGTCTGGATGGCTTGGCGGACGGGGTTTATACGCTCAGCGCGTTGATTAAAGACGAGGCGAATCAGATCTCCGTAGCCGCCTGTTGTACGGTGACCAAGCAGTCCAACTCTGCGCCGGTTATCGTCTCACTGCCGCCTTCGCTGGAAACGGAAGAAGGCAGCGCGAAAACCGTCGATATCCAGATTTCTCTGGGGCGGAAGCCGGAAGCGGGTAAAAGCGTGCTGATCAATCTCAGCCTGTCCGACGCCAGCGAAGGCCTGTTATTAACAGAGAACTATCTGCAATTCACCGAGTCCAGCTGGAACTTGCCGCAGACCGTCAGTGTCAGAGGCGTGGACGACTGTGAACCGGACGGTGAGATCGCCTACAAATTGATCTTGGCTCCAGCGGTCAGTGACGACCCAGTGTACAGCGGTTATGACGTGGACGACGTGACCCTCTACAACCTGGACGATGAACAACCTGGACAGAAGCTGGTGGTCTGCTCTGTTGAGGTGACTGATCAGGTCGTCAATGGAGGCAGAATACAGGCGCGGGTCTGGCCGGTCGTAATTAATTACGGCGCAGCGGTGCAAGACGTCACGGCGACCGCGTCAGTCAAAGCGGGCGCTGACCTGAGTATCCTGGATGCGGCGTCAGTCACGTTCCCGGTGATTTACCAGGGACTGAAGGCGCAAAGTAACCAGGGCGTGTTGGTGGATGCTCCCGCCAGCGCCAATGGTCTGGTTGATTACAGCGCCCTGCAATGGTCGCTGACGCCAGGAAAGCCCTACACGCAGACAGATGGTGACGATGGCGACAACGACCTGCAAGGCACCGATGGCGATGACGAATTGCAGGGGCGCGGCGGCAATGACTTGATTGCAGGCGGCGATGGCGCAGATACGATTATTGGCGGCGTTGGCGCGGATATCATGTTGGGCGGCAAAGGCGACGACCGCTTCTTGATCGAAGGTCGAGACATTTACGCTGACCTGTTCATCGGCGGTGAGGGATACGACCGTATTCTTGGCGGTTCCGGCGACGATGTGGTGAGGCTGTCCACTTATGGCGTCTTTGCGCCTGAGTATGGCGATGAAGCCTCCGTGGAGGAAATCGACGGCGGCGCCGGCTATAACCTGATAGAAGGAACGCAAGGCGCGGATCGTATCGTGCTGACGCATACGCTGTTGAAGAATATCGCCAGAATCGATGGTTTGGGCGGCGACGACCTGATTGAAGGCAGCGCAGGCGCTGACCTGATTGTAGGCGGGCCGGGCGCTGACATATTGAAAGGCGGCAAGGGCGACGATAGCTTTATGATCACTGCCGGTGATGCGGATGCAGATGCGATTGACGGTGGAGAAGGCAATGACCAGATTCTGGGTACACCGGAAAATGACCTGATCCGACTGAGTTCCGTCGCTAACATTGAGGTGGTCGACGGCCGTGGTGGGCAGGACAAAATCATCGGCACATATCAGAACGACCTGCTCGATTTCCGGGGCGCGACCCTGCTGGGTATCACTGAAATCAATGCGGGTTCTGGTGATGACGTGGTATACGGAACCGCTGGCGTGGATGTCTTAATCGGCGAAGCCGGAGATGATCGTCTATATGGCGGTGGCGGCAATGATCGATTTATTGTTCGCGGCGCCAGTCAGGCGGGAGACCGATTTGATGGCGGCGAAGGCTTTGACGTTCTGGAAGGCGGCGCTGGAGACGATGAGTTTAAGTTTGCACTGGTCAAATCAGGTGACCCTGAGAGTCAACTGGTCTCAATTGAGCGTATCGACGGCGGTGGCGGTCGTAACCTGATTACAGGAACCAAGGGCTATGGCACGACTGATTACCTGGATCTGAGTCAAATAGAGTTGGTTGGCATTACGTCAATAGATCTATATAGCGGTGATGACATTGTTATAGGCTCGTCGGGCGCAGATGTTATCAACGGCGATTCAGGCAATGATACGTTGCATGGGCGTGGTGGAAATGATCATCTGAATGGCGGCTCAGCCAATGATGAGCTATATGGCGATGAAGGTGACGACTATCTGAATGGCGGCGTTGGCAATGATGTGATGTACGGCGGCCCTGGAAATGACACCTTTGTGCTGAATGGCGGAGATGAAGGCGTTGATGTCTTTATTGGCGGAGAGGGCGTTGATGTCATTCTCGGAACTGACGGCGATGACATGATTCGTATTCCCGCCCCCAAAGATGGTGACTCCAAGTCTGTGCTGGATGTGGAAAAAATCGATTTGGGTAAAGGGGTTAATCTCCTGATTGGCGCCGACGGATACAACGGGAACGATGCTCTCGATTTTAGTGCCGTGGAGTTGATTGGCGTGTCACGCATTGAAACCCGGAACGGAGCGGATGTCGTGATAGGTTCCAGAGCGGGCGACTACATTGATGGCGGGCTGAGAGAGGACCAGCTCCATGGTGGCGCGGGAGCCGACACTCTGATCGGCGGAAGGGGTAATGACAGACTTTATGGAGACGAGGGCGAGGACATCCTTCAAGGCGGTGAAGACGACGATTACCTGGAAGGCGGCCCTGATGAAGACGTTTATGTATTTGGTCCCAATGATGGATCAGACACTATCAATGATGTAAACGATGAGGGGCGGAACCGCATCGTTATCGTTGGCGGCGTGACGGCGGAACAGGTATGGCTCCGTCGGTCGGGCTCCACATTGGTGGTGGAAATTTTGGGGTATGGCAAACGGGACAGGATAGTCGTAGAGGGATGGTACGACGCGGCGGTTAGACCTGTTCGTGAGATCAAACTTGATCAGGCGACCCTTAACGAAGAGGACATCACCGCATTGGCGGACCTGATGTCAGGCTACTCCGCTCCCAACTCCGGTCAGCTTACCGTGTCGGATACCGACTGGGAGACCATCAAAGCCGGCATTAACGCAAAGTGGCGATAGCTGATCGCTAATGCAGGACATAAAGCCGGCTAGCAATAGCCGGCTTTTTTCGTTAAATCCCCACTGTTGAACCCATGCCTTTGATGTTTTGCTCTCCCACCTCAAGCCACAGAATCCGATCCACCCTTCGCCTCCAGTAATCCCGGTTTGATAAGCGAGTAGTAGCGGTATTGGCCGGGGCCGGACTTTTTGGCTTCGTACATGGCGTCGTCGGCGTAGCGGAGTAGGGTGGTTTCGTCGTCAGCGTTGTCTGGATAGACGGCGATGCCGATGCTGGGGGAGGTATGGATGTGGACGCCGCTCAGGATATACGGGCGCGACAGGCTAACGATGACGCTTTTGGCGAGGCGGGCGGAGTTGTTGAGGTTTTTGTGGTCAAGGGCGACGATGACGAATTCGTCTCCGCCCAGGCGTGAAATCAGGTCAGATTCACGACAGATGCTTTTCAGGCGAAATGCGACTTCTTTTAACAGGGCATCTCCGGCGTCATGGCCATAGGTATCGTTGACGGCTTTGAAACGGTCCAGATCCAGATAGAGCAGCGCCAGCTTGCGTTTGCGGCGGCGGGCCATGGCGAGTTCCTGAAATAAGTAGGCGGTCAGAAAGCGTCGATTGGCCAGCCCGGTCAGCGAGTCATGAGTGGCGAAGTATTCCGCCTGGCGCTGCGCGGTCATCTCTGAGATAAGCAGCGCCGCACCGACGGGGCCACTTTGTTCATTTTCGAAGAGGGGCAGGCAGGCGGCGAGAAAGTGCCTCTCTACCTCGCTCGCCTTGCCTTCAATAACGGCTTCGGCGTTGTAGGAAGGCGTTCCTGATAGTAGCGTTTGTGAAAGCTGCGTTTCAAATTGTCCTAGAAGTTCAGACGCAAGATCAGTGACCGTGCGTCCATGCACAAGCGTGTTTTGTAGCCCGCTCCACTCAGCGAGTTTCACATTCATGCGCAGACAATGCATGCTCTGGTCGACAATGACGATCCCGATGGGCGCGCCTTCATAGAGCATGTCCAATTCCGCATATTGGCGTTGCAATGCCGTTTCTCTGGACTTCAACTGCTGCATCATCTCGCTCAGCGCATCGCTCAGAAGATGGATTTCCTGTGGCGCGGATTGTTGCATGCGAAAGGCGATCAGACGGGCGCCGTCTTTTATCTGGCGGGCGGAAGCCGCGAGCGACTTCAAAGGGCGGGATATTTGTTCAGCGATGACCCAGCCGACCAAGGCGAATGCCGCGGCGATGATCGCCCCCCAGCGCCAAATGACCGTGCGTAGCTGACGGATTGGCGCCAGAGCGGTTTCCGCCTGCTGGCGCGCCACCACGGTCCATCCCAGGCCTTTGAAGCTGCGAAAGCCCTTGGTGTCGGCGAATCCAGTGAGATAGCGCTCGCCGTCTGGCCATTGAGTTAACCCTATCGCGTTGGCCTTGAGCGAATCCGGCAAATGGATGTTCATGGCGAGCAAGGCCTCAGGCCCAAGAATGACGCGGTCTTGCTGGGAAACGACTAATAACTCGAACTTTTGACTTTGGTGACGCAGGACATTCGCCGTCAGTTCCGATGCCCAATCCCAACTCACATAAGCGCCCAACACACCGATGACCAGCCCTTGCGAGTTGCGGATTGGGGCGGCCATCTCAATGAAATTGGAAAGCTTTGTCGTGAAGCCGGGATTACTGGTGGCGTCCTGGTGCAGGCCACGAATGTCGCCCACATAAGGGCCGGCTTTTCCGCCAAGCCACCAGGTCTGATCCGCGACGTTCAGCCCTTCCATCAGGCTGTTGGTGGCTTGCAGTACAACGCCGTTCGCGTCGGTAAAGCCGATCCAGGCGTAATATTCCTGGGTTTTCTTCAGCGCTTCCAGAATATTGCGGCGCTCATCCTCCTGGCCTTCCCGCAAATGGCGGATGGTGGGAAGGCTGGAGACATTGATGATATCCCGCAGTCTTGCGTAAATGCCCCGGTCAAGGTCTTCGGCCAATTGTGAGGCGGCGCCGATAAACTGACGATCCAGCTCTTTTTGGAGGCGGTGGGAAGCTTCATAGTCGACAATAGCGCTCACTACGGCTGTCGTCGCGATGACCACTCCGGCGAAGCTGAGAGAAAGCAGGGTCCTTAACCTTAAGCTCATTGCGGACGTCCTGGCCACAAAGGGGAGTTCTTTAGGTGTAGATGAGCGGACCCAATACTGCAAGAGGGGAAGCGATGGCGGACGCAAATATATTTTGCAGCGGTTAATCCGGGTATCTGGACCTTAAAGGCTCCAATCCGAGACCAGACGACCCTCTGCAAGCTCTATCATCATTACTTTGCCGTCATCGCTATACAAAGCCAGTTGCTTGGAGAAGAACTTCATGTTCACCGGCGCAAAGCCTTCTACATTGATGGACAGGCAGAGCTGACGGATACGTCGGCCCTGTCTTGCATACAGGCGAAACTTGCGGCCGCCGCCGGGGCTCCGGGTTTCCACCGCCAGCCAGTCATCCTGCAACAAGACTTGCGCTACTTTATCCGTTGGCGGCAGCGCTAATGGTTCTCCACGATGATCGCCCTCAAGGAGAGATAAATACTCCGCTCCGTTATCGCCCTGATCAGTGAACAGGCCGGCGATGACGCCATCCGGTCCCATCGCCAGGGGGCGGCATTGACGAATGATCGTTTTGCTGATCGGATCGCGTGCGCGCAGGAAGAAGTGCGGTAATCGATAGCGCCATAACTCTAAGGCGTCCTCGGAGCTTTGCACCAGTAATGTCAGCGCCTGGGGCGTCCGATTGAGCGCAACGACCTGGCCTGGCAAGTCGGAGATGCTCCATATCGCGCTTCTCTGGGAACTTAACACATCCAGTGACCACAGACTGGTCCCTTCTGCGGCGATCCATTGTCCGCCATCAAAACTGGTGGCGATGCGGTCGGCTTTAAGTTCCAGCCAGCGGCGTACGCTGCGGCCGGCGAGATCAAAATATTGCGCTTTGATAAAGCTCTCGTTGCGGTCCAGCACCAGGGCGCGATTGCCGTGATCTGAGCCCACCAGCGCGCGGGCGCCGACGGACCAGCTATGAACGCAATGACCCCGTGCGTCATACATAAACAAGCCTGCGTCGCCGCGTGCGACAAGAAGGCCGCCATTATGCAGTGGGCATATGTCCAGGATGGCTGCGCCGGCGCCTTTTGCAAGGCTGTATTCCAGGGGCGACGCGCGAACATGCAACGCTTCTCCGGCTCCGTGGTTAGCCGCTCCCAGAGCGAGCGCCGTCACCTCGTGACTCAGTAATGGGTCGGCCGCCACGCCGAGAAGCCGCTGCAGCGAACGCTTATCGTATGTCGCATGCCCTGCGTTCAACTCCTTGAGCAGGGCGCGAACCGCTGTTTTCGCCGCCAGTCGCACTCCTTCCTGTTTAGCGTCCGCGCCGCTGCTTGCGCTCAACTCCTGAATGAGGGCGTGGCGGATACTGGCGTAGTCGGCTCGATCGTCAGACAGTATTCGCTGTGCTTCCATCAGATAAGCTTGAGCGTTCGTTTGATGCCCTGTTTTCAGGTAATAGATCAATAGTTTCGCGGCGTTATCGCCACCTTCGGAAACAGCCTGGTTGATCCATTCAATCACCTCGTCGCGCTTGTCCTCCAGAGGCCAGGCAAGCGTCACCGCCGCATGGAAGGCGCCTTCCGCGGCTTGTTGGCTGGCGAATTCCCAGCGCATTCTGGCGGCTTCTTCCGGCGCGTGTCGATGTAGCAGGTCGAGGACGGCTTTGTAGCATTCAGTCTGTCTGACGATGGCGATGGCGCGGGCTGTATCCCCGGCCAGGAGCCATTGCCGCACGACTCGGGCGGGGAAAAGTTGTTGTCCTTCCGCCAGTTCAGCCGCCAGTTTGAATCTGCCATGCTTTTCCAGATAGTCCACCGCTCTCTCGTATTTGCGCAATAGATCCGCCAGTACGAAAGCGGCTTCTTCGACTTTGCCGGCGGCGTCCAACCGTTTGAACGCCTGCTCGTAGGTCCGCTCCAGCAGGCTCATGGACTCATCTTGTACGTAAATGGAGCCGCCGCTGCTTTGCCTGTGGGTGCTCAGCGAAAGGCTCTGACGGGCGTCGGGTGAGCCAAAAGCGGGGCGTCCGGGGCTACGTTCAAACGCATCCCTCACGTCCTCCAGTGGAATCGCATTTTTCAGCGCCTCTTCCAGTAACCCTTGCTCAAACAGCTCCATCATCTTCTGCAGATGCTGGGCCTGCTTCCTGCCAAGGAGAGCGCCCATGCGGGTGGTCATGAGATACATGGACACCGCATCGCGCATTCGCGACCATGGCGTACTGGGCTTGCGCGCCGGGCCTGACGCCGCCCCGGACCCGTTCTCTTCCGACGGTCTGAATAGTCCGGATAGCGCAGCGCGAATCAGACCGGAAAGCGTCGGGCCAGCGCTTGCGCCTGATTGAGTCTGCTTTAGTGCGTTAATCGTCTCTTGCTGAGCTTGCGACGCTTCTAAGCCGGCTTCTTTGAATACCTGGCGGACATTGCTGTCGACATGTTGGATGGCGGCTTCAGGCGGGCTGATTTCCCCCAGCGGCTCTACCGTCAGAACCTGGTAGCGGTTGATGGCGACAAACTCGGACGGATCACGCAGCTTCTCCTTGTGTAATGCGTGACGGGCCAGGTCGCCGGCATGTTGCTGCAGTAGCCACTGTAAAGACCCGTCTGGCGCAAACTGGCCGTCATGCAAGGGAGTGGTTGACAGAGTGTCGCCATAACGCACCAGCGCGTAACCGCTTATCTGTTGGCAGTCCAGTTCTCGTGGCCGTGGCCAAACCAGCGCCCAACATTCGTCAAGTTCATAAAGAAAGGAGCCTGGCATCCAGTTTTTCAGAATCTGGCGCTTCAATTGGTCGAGATTCGCGTTATTGCTTCCCAGTTCCAGCAAGAGGCCTTGGCAATCCAGAACGCCTTGGTGCAGCAGCTTTTTCGCTTTCATCAGCGTTCACCGCCTGGAGCGGAAGAAGCCTCTGAGGCGGCGTCGACGGGCAGGCGCAGGAGTTCTTCCTGCTTCAGGATGGCGTAGACGACATAGTCTCCGCTGTCTTCAATGTAGTGCAGATAGGGCAGGTGCGGATTGATCATCATATGCGACATTTTGCGCGTATTCTTCATGACTAAAAAAGCATGGGCGTCCTGGCGTGCGGTGACTTTGGTTCCGCATGGCTCCAGCACAATCAGGCTGGGTCTGGCCTGACGCACATATCCGCCCGACTCTTCCGCTGACGGCGCGAATGAGACCATGCCGACCACAGTTCCATCCGTCTCGGCGACTTTAATGGTTTCATTCACTGAGGCGGAACTGATCTTCCAGGTATTCTCAGCATATTGATAGGCCATGGCGGGAACGCCCTGTACAGGTCCATGAGATCCTGTATGAAAGAAAACACTGGGTTCCGTTTGCATCTCAGAGGGAAATTGCTTCTCCTTCCGGGGCGCGCTATCTCCACTCATAGCACCATAGACCACCAGATTCGGCGCTCGCCAAGCCGCCAGGAACAAACGTTTGCCATAAGCGCCAAGATGGATAACGCTTTCGTCTTTACGTTCAAACTCCGAGTCGTCGGCGTCCCAGTTCATATACAGCAACTGTCCTCTGGCGTCTTTCATCCAAAGTTGGCGCTGCTCCTTGGCGGTTGGCGTGAAAAACAAGGGGTTTGGCTGCGCTTCTGGCGGCTGGGGAGAAATATTCCTGGGGCCGGGACGCGCTAAGGTCTCCTGGCTGCCTGGAAAACGGTGAAGATAGGATTTTTGTCCCGACACGAGAATAGCGCTGAGACGCTTTTTGCTGAGAGACAACGCCAGTAACTGCTGGCTCTTTGGCCAAGCCAGCGTTTTCACTCCTCCTGGATTTTCGCGGGAAGAGCCGGGAATGGACATGGCGACAATCTTATTGGCGCCTTGGAAGAATGCCAGTTTGCGGCCGTTTTGACTGAAGCCCGCAAACCCGCTGATGCCTCCTTGTTGGGGCGTTGTGGGCGCGGCTCTGTCACGGTTGAATGGGTTACGCAAAAGGCGCAGGCCGATATCTTGTTCCGGCAGAGCGAGGGTGAGCGTTCTGGCGGGGGCTAGTGAGTCGCTGTGCGGTTTGCCCGCAAGAGCGGATGAAGATTGCAGGCTGACTTGCAGTGTCGCCGCAGCGCCAATTGTGACATTTTCCTCAATCAGGATAGACCGTGAATGGGGTAGGGAGGCTGGCGTGTGGCCGCCAACCAGCCACAACTCTGAATACTCCAGTTCCTGCAAGCGCTGCTTCCAGGCGGAAATGTGCTCCATCGTTACTGGCTGTGGGTAGCGTGAATGCAGCATTTTCCTGACAGCGCTTTCGTCCGCCTGTTCGCTCAAATGCACTTTGTCGTCCTGCAGCATCCCCCAGCGCAGAATGCGCTTTTGCTGGGCCGTCCGGCGCAGGAAAAGGATAAACAACGCCAGGTGCGCAAGTCGCGGCGCGCCCAATTGCATGGGGCCGCCGTCAAAAAGCAGGATGGTGCTTTGATCGTTACGGGATGTTTTTTGCGCTTGCGCCAAAAACAAATGTTCGCCCATCGCCGCTCTGCGCATGAACTCATGGGGGTAACGTTTGGCGACTGTCCACTCACTAAGCAGCAGGCGTTGATAATCCGCTTCTCGGGACACGCCTGCGTAGCCGTCCGGTTCACGCTCGCCCGACAGCGCGCTCAGTCGCGCCGGACCAAACAGCGTGGCCAGCTTTTGCTGCGTTGTGTTCAGATAGTCTCCCAGGTCGTCCTGAAACAACTGCAGCAGAACGGACCATTTTTCGGCGCCTTTATTAAGTCGCATGGCGTTTCAGTACGTCCTGAATGGTGTGCGGGTCCAGAGGTAAGGCTTCCCGCAGGGGAATCAAGGTTTTGTGTTCCGGATCAATGGCGAAATCGCCAGAGCCTGCGTGACGGCGCACGGCCTGCTGCAACAGGTCTGGCGGCGTCATCGGCTGTAAGTAAGTCGGCCACCACAGGTGAGGGCTGGATGGCGCGCGCCCTAGATATATAACGCCTGGAATCCAGGGGAGGTCCGTCTCACTGCCGAGAATAACGATGCAGGACGCGGCGGCTACGCCCATTAGCGTCGCCTGGCGCTCCGTCTCCAGTTGCAGGAGCGCGCGCAGACAGTCGACTCTGTATTCCTTGCGTGCGAGCAATCCGCCAGGCTGCATTGGCTGCTCGCTTCGTCGCCACTCGATCTCAATCATTCCCCTTGCGGCGCCTCATGCTGAGTCAACGCTTCCTGCAGGCGCTGGCGTAGAGCGATGAGTCGGTCGGGCAGGGCGTCCGGCGCAAAGCCTGCGTCGATTTCCCGACCCAGGGCTTCCAGGCGATTGCGGCGTTCATGGGAAGCCTCTTCCTGTAACAACGCCTCCGCTTTTTCCGCCAGTCGGGCGGCGCGAGCGGCGGGGCTGTTGGCGGCGGCCTCTGCGGCGGCGGACAGGGCGTCATTTTCACAATGGCGCAAGGCGTCGCTAAGAATCTCGCGGGCGCTTTCCTGATTCTCCCGGGTAGGGACGGCGTACAGCAACGGCCACAGGTCCGCTTCAGTGGGCTGGCTTCGACCCGCCAGCGTGGCGGCGGCGCTGATCAGGCCTTGCGCTTTCACCACTCGGCGGTCAGACAATTGAATACCTTCCTTGCGCAACAGGCGCACGCACTTCGCCAACAAGGGTTGGACCAGCGACATGTCCGCTTGTCGCGCCTGCTCCGCCAGGGTATCCAGCAGCTTTATCTCACAGCTCTTGACCGGAGGATGGGTCGCCGCCCACCAGCCCTGGCGTAGCAACTCTTCCAGCTGCGCATCCGCCACGGGCTCCACAAAACAATGCACCAGGAAGCGGTCGGCGAAAGCAGCGAGTGTTTCATCTTCCGGTAAATGGTTGGAGGCGGCCACGCAGATACGCAGCGGACAATCGATTTGCGTGTGCCCACGCTTGAAGCGTCTTTCGTTGAGAACCCCAAGCAAGGTGTTTAGAATTGCCGTCGATCCGAGGAAGACCTCATCCAGGAACGCAATTTCCGCTTCTGGCAGCATGCCGTCAGTGGCGGTTTCCACGACGCCTTCGGACAGTTTGCGGATATCCACAGGCCCGAAGATTTCACTGGGTTCAGTGAAGCGCCCCAGCAGATATTCAAAGTACTTTCCTCCCAGCGCTTGGGAAATCCGGCGCACGGCGGCGCTCTTCGCCGTGCCGGGAGGACCGATTATCAACAGGTGCTCCCGCGCCACGGCGGAAAGAAGAATGAGGTCAACGATCGTTTCGCGCTCAACCAGCCCTTGGGTGGCTTCTTTTACGGCTTGGCGCACTGCCGAGAGGGCGTTTGATACTTCCATAGTAATAAGTTGCTTGCCAATGTGGAGGGGCTTCTGAAGAATAACGGGGTGGCCGCGCAACTCGTTGTGAAAACGAGAGTTTGTAACAAATAGGGCGCGCAGCGGCCCGCTACAAAATGATAGCCGGCGCGTCGGTGAAGTCAAACGATAATACGACAGGGCGCATAAGGGTTCGATAGTAAAGTCAGGGATCGCAAAGAGTGAAATTAAAGGTAACATTTCAAACCAATACCGGACTGCAACGAGAGCACAATGAAGACACTGTGTTGATCTGCGGCCAGGTTATCAATCAATCCATGCCGGAGCCCGTCACCCGGTATTTTGAAACCGCAGGGGCGGAAAGCTGGGCCGTGTCGGACGGTCTTGGCGGCCATGCCTGCGGCGCATTGGCCAGTTATACGCTGTGCTCCACTTTGGCTACGTGTAATCTCAGCGTTGCGCCGGATTTGCAAAGCGTACTGGACCGTTGTCAGTCCCGTCTGGCGGAGCTGATGCACAATCGTCCGGAGACTCATGGGCTGGGCGCCACTCTCGCTGGCGTCTATGAGCAAGAGGGCGCGCTGCATGCATTCAACATTGGGGATTCGCGCATTTATCACTGGCAATTCGGGTACTTACGTCAGGTCAGTATTGACGATGTGTTCGGATACGACGATGATGACCCACCTGAATTAACCGGGCTGGACGGTCACAAACTGATCGCCGCCCTGGGAGTGGAGCCGGTCAATAATGCTCCCTATGCCCATTACCGCCCGATTCGGTTCGGCGTCACCGACAGATTGCTGATCTGCACCGATGGGGTGACGGACATCGTCTCCGCCTCTGAATTTGAGGCCAACATGATGTCCGGCGATACAGAGCAGGTTGGCGAATGGCTGAGCGCTCGTATCAAAGCCGGCGGAGCGCATGACAATTTTTCGTTTATTCTTATAGAAAGACTGGATGATTGAATCCGGCGTGTATGACGCATCCCGGGTGACGTTGCAACGTCACGCCCGGGGTTCTATTTTTGAAGTTCACGCGGCTCCGCTTTTGGCGGCGGCCGTTGATGTACGATTGACTCAGAGGTCTGACGGAGTGGTGCAGTGACTGAGGATTCTCGCCCTTCACAGGATAGCTTGGACGAAGTGGTGGATCCCACTCAACCACAACAGGACTGTGAACCGACGGTAGTAGCGCCGGGGATGGAGCCGACGCAACTGGCGCAGGCGCGACCCGCCGAGGAAGACGCCGCGCAGGGAGATGAGCCCACCGAGCCGCAATTACGCACGGAGCCCCAGGAGCGGACCGAACCGCAACCAGAAGCGGCCCCGGAAACCAAGGTGGTGCCGCAGCCCGCGACGGCGGTGTCGTCAAACACCTCTCGACGCACAGACAATACCGCCACCGGTAAAGCCTCGACCTGGGGGGTGATCCCTCCGGCGATTCTGCAGAATTATGATCTGGTGGAATGGCTGACCACCATCGGCGCGGAAGCCACCGTCGGCATTGTCACCCGGCACGATACCGGCGAAGACTGCATTCTTAAACTGTACAACCCGAATATGCGCCCCAAGGACGAAGTGGTGCGTTATCTGTTGGGGAATCAGGGCAAGCACCATATTGTTAACCTGATAGAAGCTCAGTTTTGTATGAGCACCCATCGCTTCTTCGAAGTGATGGAGTTTGTACAGGCTGGAACCTTAAAAACCTACCTGAAATCTCTCAGCGGCCCCATGTCGCTGACCATGGTGCACAAGCTGCTGGCGCAATTGCATGACGCACTGACCCGTCTGCATGAACACTCTATCGTGCACCGGGATTTAAAACCTGACAACATCCTGCTACGCACCACCTCGCCTTTGGATATCTGTCTGGTGGACTTTGGTATTTCCTCCATGATGAATACCGAAAGCAACCGCACCACGATCTCCCGCACTGAGCGCTATGCGGCGCCGGAGGCCAGCACGGGTCTCAAATCCGCTGCTTTGGACTGGTGGTCGGTAGGCATGATCATCATGGAGTGTCTGCGCGGCAAGGGCGTCTTTGAACAGATTGACCACGAAACCGTGGTGGACCATAAAATCCTCCATGACATCGATGTGAGCGGCGTCGCCGACGTGCGTTGGCGCTTGTTATGCGCAGGCCTGCTGACCCGCAACAATGAGCTGCGCTGGGGATCGGAGCAAATAGGCCGCTGGCTGGCCGGCGACAACGATATTCCTGTCTATCGGGACCTGGAGCCGGTGAAAGCGCGACGGGTGTCTGCGCGCGGCAAGGTGCCGGAAGGGGCTTTCCGTATCGGTCTGCACGACTGCATGACGTTGGAGGAAGTTGGCAAGGCGCTGCAATCGGAGTGGGACGTTAATCCACTGGTGGACAAGGTGCTGGCCAAGCAGCTGGAGAACTGGTTTTCCTCGCAGGATAACCTGGAGGCGGCGCAACGGGTGCGCCACTTCGCCCAGGAAAGCAGCGACCCCAACCTGCGCCTGTTCAAGTTCATCAGTTATCTGAATCCTAATCTCAAGGCCAAATTTAAAGAACTGGAGCTGACCCGGGAAGGGCTGCAGGCGTTTCTCGGGCAAGGCGCCAAGAACCTGACCCGCAGCAACCTGGAAACCCTGACCGGGGTCTATCGCCACAATCTATTGGAGCAGGCGGGCAAGACGCAACGAGACGTCACCCTGCGCCAATACGCCCACAATTGGCAACGGGAAGTCATCGCGTATCTGACGTCTTTGAAGGGACTGCGTCAGCAAAGCGGAACTGAAACGCTAATGCCAAGAGTGGAAGCCAATCCGCTGCTGAATATTCCGCTTAAGTTCGCCGAAATGGGATCGTTCACCCAACCCGGCGCGTTCGAAAAAATGCCCGGCATGGCCTTTATGGCGCATGTATTGGAGGCGATACTCAAACACCAGTCTCCCGCCGAACTGATGGCGCAGGTTCCCATCGAACGTTTCCGGGAGGCCGCTCAGGTCAAGTGGTTCGGACGTATCTATCGTGCGGAGCCGACCAGCATCGCCGAAGCCAGATTTATCCTTGATCTGCTGCCGATGGCGGAAGCGCAACTGGCGGACGAGCGGGAAGAGAAGCGTCGCTACAAGCGCGCATTGGTTGAACGTATTATTTTCGGCTCACTGTGGGCCGCCATGTCCACCGGCTTCATCCTGTTCACCTTACGCAATCACGCCTCCTATCTGCATGCGGAAAAAGGGCTGGTGTTCGGCCTGATGTTCAGCGTATTGCTGGGCTGCATCCCTTTTCGCCCGAAATACTTGTTGCTGCACGGGCTGAGTTTGAGCGCCCTGGTGTGCGGGCTGGCGTTAGTCGAAGGATCCCCCGTGGATCTCTCGTCGGTGGGAGATATGTTGTCCTCCATTAAGCGTTTGGGGACAAATCTTGCCGGACCCATGCAGTATCTTATTACCTTGGCGTTGGGCGGCTTCGTGGCGGGCATCGGCATTCGCCAGGTGTTCGCCAAAGCGCCGGACGGACGCTTCGGACAACGTCTGGCGAGAGTGGCCGGGTTAGGTTCGGCTGGAGGAATTTTAGCCGTAATAGTGCTAATTCCTTCTCCAATCGCTACAATAACCGGCCTTGGCGGCCCGGCGCCCGCCAACGGAACAGTGACGCAGGACCTCAGTCCCAGCCTCAGTCTGTTCCTTTACCAGCATTACAGTAGTTGGGTGAAGGCCGAAAGCAATACATTCACTCTGCAAAAACGCCTTAAAGTGAACGAAGATTTACGGGAGCGTTTTGGTAGCCGTTACGAGCAGGATGTTCAGAAGACGCGTGCGCAGCTCGATGTTGCGCAGAATCAGGCGGCGCAGAGTTTAGGGGAATACAAAACAGCTTTGGCGAACGCGTGCGATCAGAATCTGAGCGCAGAGAAGTTTACCCGTCATTTAAAGGACAACGGAGTGACAACCGCAAATCTATCCGATCAGCCTGTTACCCGCCTGCTGCTGGATCATCTCGGCCAATGCATTTCTGCTGCGGAGGCTGGAGACGACGAGCTGAAAGATCAATTAAACGCAATCTTGAATTAAACGACTAGCTATAAGGATTAGTAAGATGAAGAAATTAAGCCTCCTTATCCTCGCAGGCGCACTGGCCACTACCGGTTGTCAGCAGCAAAACGCCAAGCCGCAGAATGCGGACCAGAACGCAGATCAGCAAACCGCACAATCCACCAGCGACCAGCGCACCCAAACCGTGACTGAAGGCGCGGTGACCGGCGCGGCATTAGGCGCAGTGACTGGCGCTCTGGTGGATAAGGACAAACGCGGACGCGGCGCACTGGTCGGCGCAGCGGCGGGTGGTCTATTGGGCGGTCTGCTGGGTAGCCACGTGCAGGACCAGCGTGAAGAAGCCATCTCCCAGGAAGATACTCTGGACGTGATGATCGCCAAGTCCACGGCGCAGCGTGAATACGCGCTGGACACCAGAAACAACCTGCAGAAAGAAATCGAGTCCATCGAAAAAGAAATCGCTCAAGTCCAAAAGACCAAAGTGTCCAACCAGAACAAAAAGCTGGTGTACGCCAAGCAGAATGAGCGTCTGCAAAAGGTTTCCGCAGAAAACGCCGGCCAGATCGAAGTGTTGGAAGACTACCATCAGCACCTGGTGACCAAGTTCGACGCCATGCTGGCTGAAAACCCGGCGCCGACGCCTGAAAAAGACGCGCTGCAGAAAGAAATCGTCGCACTGACTGACGCTATCCGCTCCATGCGCGTGCAGGAAGAGCAGTTGGCGGCCATCCAGCAGAACCTGATCTAATCTCAGGCCGGACAAGGAGAAGCGCGTATGACTCTGCGAACTCTGTCAGCCGGCCTGGTCGCCGCATCTTTCCTGCTGGGAGGATGCGCGCATCAGCCGAATACGGACAACAACCCCCGCAAAGGCGGCTTCTTTGAAGGCCTGTATGGGGTGTACGGCGGCGACTATGAAGCGCGTAAGGTCGGCAAAGAGCGTGAGCTGGGCGAGGTGAATGCAGAGACTGCGGAAGTCGAAGCCGGCAACCGCGAGTTGGAAATGACCAAAGCCGAGCGTACGGCGGCGCTCAGGATTCAGCGCGCAGAGTTGAACAAGCTGAGAAAGCAATTGGACAAGGCGTCTAACAACCTGTCCGCGCTCAAGCAAAAGGTGGGCGCACAGGAATCCAGCAAGCAGGAGCTGCAGGACAAAGTCGCGGAACTGGAGTACGCCATGAATAACCTGAAGGTTAAGCTTGGGCGCGCCGAAGTCGGCAGTGAAGTCATGTCGGCGGCGGACATGGCCTCGCTGGAAAATCAGCGCGACAGTCTGCTGGATGAATATCAGTTGTTGCAGGAACGCGCGGACCTTCAATTGCAATGATCCCG
Source organism: Hahella sp. HNIBRBA332 (assembly GCF_030719035.1). Taxonomy (NCBI): domain Bacteria; kingdom Pseudomonadati; phylum Pseudomonadota; class Gammaproteobacteria; order Oceanospirillales; family Hahellaceae; genus Hahella; species Hahella aquimaris. The sequence goes on along the minus strand of NZ_CP132203.1, from coordinate 2,851,026 downwards.
GGAAGACGCTCTGCGCTTCCATGCCTGTTATTGGCGGCTGCCTGCGCTTCTGCGGCGGCCGCTTCTCTCGACACTATCGTCAACGATAACTGGTATGCGAGCGATGCCGCCAAGGCGCTGCTATTGCAGGAGCGCAAGGATTTGGCGCGACTGCTTCCATTAATGGACCCCTATGGTTTAGTGATTCCCCCCGAACGGGCGCGGCGTGGACTGGGCGGCGTGGAATTCGCGCTTGGCCGTCAGCGTTTGATCTATCCACTGCCGGACGGCGGCTTGGAGCAAGCGGGAGTCAAACGTCCTTTCATTTGGCTTAACCCCGGTAAAATCAGTCCTGATAGCGAAATCGTCCTGGTTGAAGGCCGCTGGCCAGACGAGTCAGAAACATGGTCCCGACAGGTGCGATTAGAGCCCTTCAATGCGCCGGATATGATCGTCGACGCGACGCAACAGACACTGACTTTATTCCGTATCGACGCCCGCTCCTCACGGGCGACGCTCAATCGCCTTAGCGTCAGGCTAAAGGAAGGGTATACGTTGGACCTGCGTTACTGTCAGGGCGGCGACTTATACGAAACCATCGACATACTTTCCGATTGGCTGCCCGAAGACAAGAAAGTCGCGGAGTTGGTTGCCGCCAATGGGGAAAAGTATGAGTATTACAGCCAGAAAACCGATAATCACCCGCCAGCCCCCGGCGTCATTCTGCAAAGCGAATTGACCGCCAGCGCATGCGAAGTCATGGCGGGCGCGCTGAAGACGCATATGGACGTTCCCATTGCGGGGGCGCCTTCCTATGGCAAATGCTGGTCCCAGCAGGAATTCATGCTGAACGACGGCAGCCGGCTGCATTTGACCACTCACTATTACGCCTATGCGCCGGATTTTGAATGCCGCGGCGCCGGTATCCCGGTGGATCAGGCTATTCCGGCGTCGCAGCGATTTCTTCCTGCGGCGGCGCTTAAAGGCCTGCCGCAACGGGAAGATTAACGCTCAGTTTTCAGCCTGAGTTCGAAAGCGCTGTGGAGGCAGCGGGGTTTGGAGCGCGTCCTGTCCCGCAAATAGGCTCTTCTGTCGGTAGTGCAATCCACCTGCGTTCCAGCGCCTCAAAATCTCATCAATGATATCGGGATGACTTCCCAGGTGAAGCCGCACATACGGGGCCGGGGCCTGTTGATTGAATAGCGATGCGCACAGCATTGTGCCGGTAGCGTAGAACAGGTCGTCGCGGAAGCGATCGATGCCGGCGGGCTCTTTTTGGTAGACCTCGGGCACGGCGAATATCATATAAGACGTGGAGGGACCGATGCAGACCTCATCTTGCGGCCAGCCCAATTGCGTCACCAGGAACTGCTTCACATGTTCTTTCTGTCGTGCGTACTGCAACCCGGTTTCTACCGTCCAATCGGCGGCGTCCGGTGTGGCCAGCCAGGCGCACATAACTTCCGCGTTGTGGGTATTGCAGTGATAGCGGTTGATCCAGGATTCGCGAGCCAACTGCCGTAACAGCAGAGGGGACGTCGTTATCGCCGCCACGCCCATGGTGTTGCAACTGAATTGCTTGCCGAAAGGACGTGTGGAGACCCAGCGCTCAAACATGCCGGAGCGAACCAGCGCATTGTCTCCGCCGTTTTGATCAAAAGCCTGCAGGAGCGCTTTCAGATGGTTCACTATCGGCGTTCTGGGGTCGTGTACGTTGAAGTAGGCGTCATCCAGAAGTAAATAAGCCGACTCCTCGGCGCAAACCTGCAACAGGTGCAGCGTGACTTCCGTCGGCCACTGCATGCCGGTGGGATTATGCTGCGGATTACTGACGACGAGCGCTATGCGCCGGCTTTGCAGTCCGCGCAGGTCGCCGATAATGTCCTTCCATTCCGACAGATTGGGCCGCCAGCCGTGTTGTGGCCGGATGGGTAGATAGACCACATCAAAACCCACGTCTTTGAAAATCCCCCGATAGTCCCAGCTGGGAGTGGGAACCAGCGCCACCGGGGTGGCTTCGGGCCAACGGGTCTTGAACTGCCGGAAAGCGACTTTCGCCAGATCGTACATGGCCATGCGCGTCGTCATCGCCAGACAGCCGACGTCAATTCGGCCGGCGAAGCCTCGCTGCAACGAATGCAGATCATGCTCGACCAGAATCAGGCGGTGCAGGAAGTCGCGATGACGCTGAATGCCGTAACCACACTCTGCATACCCCATATCTTCAGGCCGGAAAGTGAACTGGTTGATGAAATCCAGAAAGCCTGGGCAGACCCCGTTCCAGTGCTCGCCTTTTACCGCGTATAGCGGCGGGCCATGAGGCTCGCCGGCGTCGAGATAGCGGTGATACAGCTGTTGTTCGGGAGAGCATTGCCGCAATTGTTCGGAATCATTGCGCAAGTGATCCGCCGCAGCGCGAATGTGACGGCGCATAAACGGCGTATATAAGGGGGGAGCGGGAATATCGGAATTATCGGGAGTAGAACGATCGGAAGTGAAAGGGGCGTCTTGACGCTCGAATGTGCGTGACATATCGGACCTCCATTTCTAACGACTGCATAGTAAAGTTTAGTTTTTCGCCGCAGGGCGTCCATCGTGCGTTAAAAATTATTCCTCATCAGGATTGCTGCTGCACTGATTTCGATGCTATGTTTGCCCTCATGAGACACATCAATCATTCTTCGACCACCCGCACCACCACCAACTGGCTTGGAGGGTAGTGCGCGTCTAAAGAAAAAGGGCCCTCCGAGCGAAAGCCGGAGGGTTTTTTTTCGCCTTCTTGTTTTCGTTTAGGGTCCTGCATTGGTACTGACAATGAAGCCGTAGGAGGCGAACCATGAAAAATCATCGCGATATTGCAGAAGAACTCGACTTATTTCATTCCGAACCGCAGGGACCCGGCATGGCGTTCTGGCATCCGCGCGGCTGGCGGATGTTCCGGACGGTAAAGAGCCATATTCGCGCCGCCTATGAAGCCGAAGGCTTTCAGGAAGTGGCCACACCGCAGCTTTTGAAACGGGAATTGTGGGAGACGTCGGGGCATTGGGAAAAATACGCTGACGACATGTTTGTCGGCGCCGGGTTTGGCGATGAGCCGGAATACGCGCTGAAGCCCATGTCCTGTCCGACGCATATTCTGCTCTATAAGCGCGGCGTGCGCAGTTACAGGTCTCTGCCATTGCGTTTGTTCGAATTTGGCTCGGTGCATCGCAATGAACGCTCCGGCGCCTTGAATGGACTGATGCGTCTGCGTCAGTTTACTCAGGACGACGCCCACGTTTTCTGCCGCTGGGATCAGGTCAGCGAAGAGATTCAGGCGTTTTTGCGCAGAGCGGAGCGTGTGTATGCAGATTACGGATACGGACGCCCTCAGGTATTCATATCCACTCGCCCGCAGCGGGACTACTTTGGCGCGCCGGAAGATTGGGAGCGCGCTGAACTCATGCTGGCGGAAGCCTGTGCGGCGGCTGGCGCGGAGTTTGTTCGGCAGGAGGGCGAGGGCGCTTTTTACGGTCCCAAGATTGAACTGGCGCTCAAGGACGGGCAGGGCCGCCAATGGCAGATGGGCACTATCCAGTTGGACTTCAACATGCCGGAACGCTTTGATCTGCACTATATCGACGCAGCAGGCGAACGGCGCCGGCCGGTGATTCTGCATCAGGCTGTGTATGGCTCTATTGAGCGTTGGATCGGCGTGCTGTTGGAGTCTTATCAGGCGGCGCTGCCCGCCTGGGTGCATCCGCAACCGGTGGTGGCGGCGTCAGTAGGACGGGACGCCGCGGCCTATTGCGAGGGGATTGTCGCACTGTTGAGGCGTCACGGCCTACCCGTTGAAATGGACCTGGACGATGTTTCTCTGGGGAAAAAAATGAAAGTGCTGAGGCGTTACAAAACGCCGGTGGTTTTGATCGCTGGCGTGCAGGAAATGGCGGACGACTCCGTCGTGGTGCGTCGACGCGGCGGCGAGCAGTTGCTGGCGTCGCGGGAGGATGTCGTTGCGATAGTGAGGGAGGCGTTGGCAGTCGCCAACTCTGTGGATGTTTCTGGAAGTGAATCTGCTCATGAGACTGCGCTTGCAGAGTAGTAAGGGGATGAGACGGCTCACGCCGTCCCATCAGTTTGACGTCTTGTCTTCAGGCTACTTAGGGAGGCCCAATACGCGGAACTCCAGCAAGCTGGTCCAGTCGCCCTCATAGACATTGGCGTCGTTGACGCGGATGCGCACGTAGCGCCCCTCTGCGTCGACGTCATCGCGAGTGGGCGCATCAATGGTTCCCGGTGTAGCGTTATCGTTGCGATCCACAATTTGCGTCCAGGGGCCCGTCGCGGCGTCGCTGACTTCCACCACATAGTGATAAGCGCGATCTTTGTAGGCGACTAATTCAACCGCGCTGATTCGGGCCTTTGCGCCCAGATCCACGGTTAGCGCTTGTGGAAAATACTTCGCCGACCAGCGCGTCTCCACATCGCCGTCCACGGCGCGGCTACAGCCGTTGCCGTTCTCTGCATCGGTGCAGGAAACCGGTTTGCCCTGGGCGAGATTGGTTACTGTCGTTGCGCCGCCGTCGCTGGGCGGTTCGCCTCCGGCGGGCGCGCCGAATTCGATTTTATCCAGATCCGGCGCCCAGGCGCTGGCGTTGTAGAAGCGTATGACGTTGTCCCCGGCGTCGAGGAACAGGCTGTCCTCGTATGCCTTAACCTGACTCCAGCCGCCGGAATTCAACGCGGCGGAATCCTCTCCTGTTCCATTGACGCTCCAGTACAGGGTGCGGGTTTTGCCTGAGGTGAAGTGCAGCGTCATGGGATAGTAATCGGCGCTTTTGGCGTTGACTCTGAACTCCGCCCAGTTATCGCCGTTACCTATGTAGCCCAGGCCTTTTCCGCCGGACATAAAGGATTTCGACAGGACTTTGGTCTGACCGTGCAGGTTGGCGGTCTCTGCTTCTATGGTGGTGACGTCGGGTTCGCCGTCGCCGGGTCCATTTACAGGACATTGGTCGTCGCCCTCGGCGATGCAGAAATCGTTAAACAGCACCTTTTCGTCCCGCAGAGAGGATTTGTTGTTGAGACTGCGATAAATGCCCCACTTGGGGCGGACGAAAGGCTTGTCGTTGAGCCACATATCAATGTCATTGGAACTCCAGGACATCAACTCCTGGCCATCGCGCAGACGCTTGATGCGGATACTGTAGGTTCCGTGGTCGTCAAAGCGGGAGGTTTCGACGACTTCCACCCATTCCCCCATAAAGGGCTCCAGGTCCACGATGTTGACCTTACCGAGATTGACGCTGTCCGAGTTATGAATGAGCTCCATTTTGTTGGGGCTGCCAGCGCGGGGCGTCAAGGTTATCAACGGCATGCCGCCGCCGTCCCCTTTGATTTGGTGGACGTGAGTGAAGCTGGAGGACGGTTGGAAGCCTGAGTCCAACTTGAACTTCCATCTGTAAGTGTGTGTTTCGCCTAGGGTTCCTTTCAGATTGTCGGGTGAAGAAGACGCTGTTTTCACCTCCGTGCGCTGGCGGTCGCTATTGATGCAGCGGTCATCGTCTTCGTCTACATGAGCCAGAAAGGCGAATACATGCGTGTTCAGCTCAGCATTCCATTCTTCCGCAATATGTCTGCCGGCATGGCCGCAGTCTGGGGTTTCAGGATCGACGCCAAGTTGCTCGGAGAAGAGTTCATAAGTGTCGCCGGGACCGTTGGCGGATACCGTGACGGAGGCTTCGGCGATGGATACGGCGCTGGCCAGAGCGGTCAGTGCGAAGGTAGCCGCCAGGGCGGAGGCGGATGAGCGCCACGGTTTGCGAACGACGGCGCAGGGCGGCGTCGGGATAGGGGGAATGTTTGAGGTGTTCATTTGTAGTTCCTTCCTGCTGTTCTTATATCCGGGCGGTTTGGGCGACAGTACGGATGATTTCCGCCATCAATGAAAATCATGGCGCACTGCAGCGAAACAACAAGAGTGTAAAAAGATGACGGCTGCTCCAATACCCAGGATGGACTAAGGAGTAGGTGATATTTCGTTTGGAATAAGCCGTAATTATCTGTTTAATTTATTTTAAAACAATTAGTTGTGATGTTTATTAATGTATTTTGATAGGAGTGGGAAGGCTATTGTCATCTCCCAAAGTGTTCCCAAATGCAAGTTGGCGGGACGGCGTTGACCCGCGCTCAGTAGATGGGGAGCGGGCCATGCTCTTTCACGGAGCGGATGGCGAAGCTGCTGTCGATGTTATTGACGGCGGGCAGGCTTTGCAGCCGGCGCACCCAGCGTTCGTAACCCGGCAGATCCGCGCTGACCACTTGCAACAGGTAGTCGAACGGACCTGATACGGTGTGGCAATTCACGACCTCGTCCATATTGCGCACCTTTTCTTCGAAGTCGGCGACCACGGACTCTGTGTGCCGGCTTAAACGGACATGTACGAAGATGGTGACGCCCAGTCCCAGCTTGGTTCTGTCCAATTGCGCCCGGTAGGTCTGAATCAGTCCGCTTTCCTCCAGGTGTCTGACGCGTCGGGCGCAAGGCGAGGCGGAAAGGCCGACTTTATCCGCCAGTTGCGCCGTAGTGAGTCGGGCGTCCTGTTGCAACAGATCCAATAACTGTCGGTCTATCCGGTCAAGATTTGCTCTCTGCATGCGATTAGCTCCAATCACTACAAATAAATAAATTTTTGGCTTAATGAGCTAATTATGCGCTATTTGATCGTGAAAGTTGCCCGTTTTCGCCTCTTAATTTCCATGATAATGGGAAAAACAACTAACGAGGCATCCCTATGTCCGCCAGTGCGTCCATTAACGCTCACTCTGAGGCGTCCCTGACCCGAGTCACTCCCATCCTGTCAGACTCGAAGCAAAAAATGCTGGGTTACGGCGCTGCTTGTCTCACTGTGTTGATCTGGTCCAGCTATTTTCTCTCCCTTAAGTTTGGCGCGCTGTCGCCCCTGGGGATTTTCGATCTCGCCTTGTTTCGCTTCTGTATTCCCGGTCTTATTCTGACGCCCTTGTTAATTAAACGCCGACATCGCATTCTCGCAGCGCCCAAACTGTACCTGCTGGGCGTAATGCTGGGAGCAGGGTTGCCGTTCTTTCTGCTGAGCGCCGCCGCCATGGGCTGGGCCCCGGTGGCGGACGGCAGCACATTGATTCCCGGAGCTGCGCCCTTGTTCGTCACCGGTATGGCAGTGCTGATCTTCAAGGAGCCGCTGTCAGTATGGCGCCGATATGGGTTGCTGGCGGTGGCGGTGGGCGCCTCCTGTTTTCTCTATTCCTCTTTGTCCAATCCGTCCGGCGATCTGTGGCGCGGCCATGTGCTGTTCTTATTCTGTAGCGCTATGTGGGCGGTGTTTACGATTTCCGTCCGTCAAAGCGGTTTGAAGCCCTTGGAGGCCGCGGCGGTGGTGACTGTGCCGAATGCGGCGTTGCTGCTGGTCTGGGCGTTGTGGCGACAACCGGAATTGGCCTGGAGCAGCTTGCCTATGATGGAGTTAACGGCGCAGATGCTGGTGCAAGGCATTGGAGTAGGGCTGGGAGCGGGCTTTCTGTATAGCTTTGCGATCTCGCGACTGGGCGCCGAAATTACCTCCGCCATTGGCTCTATGACCCCTGTTTGCGCCACTTTGCTGGCGGCGGTTTTGTTACAGGAAAGCGTCGAATTTGCTTCCCTGTTGGGACTGGGCTTGGTAACCTCAGGCGTCATTTGCGCCAGCGGCCTGCTGAACCGGGAGAAAGCCTGAGCAGGTTAAGCGGCGGCGCCGAAAGTCACTAAATTTCCAACGTCAATCACTCTATCAGATGGAGTAAGAAACATGTTCGAGCGTTTAAGCGCCCCCAAGCAGGATCCGATCCTGTCTATCAGCGTTGCATTCAAGGAAGACCCCCGACCCAATAAGATCGACCTGGGCATCGGCGTATACCGCAACAGCGAGGGGCAAACGCCGATCATGGCCGCCGTGCGCGAGGCGCAACTGGTGCTGGCGAATACTCAGCAATCGAAGAGCTACGTCGGTCTGGCGGGTGACGAAGTCTTCAACAAGGCGATGGTCGATTTGTTGTTGCAGGGAACTAAACTGCACAGCCGCGCTGCGGGCGTGCAGACGCCTGGCGCCAGCGGCGCGTTGCGTATGCTGGCGGATCTGCTGAAACAGGCGCGCCCGGACGCCACCGTCTGGATCAGCTCGCCCAGTTACGTGAATCACCGCCCGGTGATGGAAGCGGCGGGCCTGACCGTGAAAGAGTACCCATACTTTATCGCCGAAACCAAAGCGGTGGACGAAGCCGCCATGCTGGCTCAGGTCGAGCAATTGGGCGAGAGCGATGTATTGTTGCTGCACGGTTGCTGCCACAACCCCACCGGCGCGGATATTTCTCTGGACGCCTGGAAACGCATTGCTGAACTGACCAACTCGAAAGGGTTTTTGCCGTTCGTCGATATCGCCTATCAAGGCTTCGGCGATGGCTTGATGGAAGACGCCGCGGGTTTGCGCATTCTTGCGGACAGCGTGGAAGAGATGATCATCGCCACGTCCTGCTCGAAAAACTTTGGCCTCTATCGCGAGCGCACCGGCGCGGCCATCGTTATCGGCAAAACCACGGAAGAGACCATGAAGGCGCGGGGCCGTATTCTGGAAATGGCGCGCTCCACTTACACCATGCCGCCGGACCACGGCGCGGCGATTGTCGCCATGATTTTGAACAATCCGCAGTTGAAGGAAACCTGGTTAACCGAACTGCAAGACATGAACGCCCGCATCAAGCGTCTGCGTGAACAGCTGGCGACAGCGTTCCAGGCTGCGACCGGCAGTGATCGTTTTGACTACTTCAAACGCCATAAAGGGATGTTCTCCGTCACCAGTCTGAGCGACGAGCAAATCGCGACGCTGCGCCAGGAGCATGGCGTGTACCTGGTTGGCGGCGGTCGCCTGAATGTGGCGGGGCTGAAAGAAAGCGACATCGACGCGGTGGTGAAAGCCTTTATCGCCGTCGGCGCTTGAAAGACAGACGCTGCTAGCGTCATTGCTTAAAAAAGCCCCGCGCGGATGGGCGCGTGGGGCTTTAAGGCGTCCTGCCGGTCAGACGCAGTCGCGGACGCCAACAGGCTGATCCTGCAACTACGCTGATTCCCTTTCATCTTGAAACGAACGCCATGCCGGCAGCGGGTCAGGGTAGGTCACCCAGACCTTTTCGCCCTGAGCCAGTTCCGCATCCGTCAACAGACAGGCGTTGAGTTCGCTTCGCAGCCGCTCCCAATCGATTCCCTGTCCGATAAACACCAGCTCCTGACGGCGGTCGCCATAAGGCTCCAGCCAGTTGCCGCGAATCAGGCGCAGGGATTCTTCATCCTGGGGCCAGTATTCCTGTGGCGCGCCTGCCCAGAACAGGCCTGCGTAACTGTAACGCATCACGCCGCCGGCCTGTGACCAGCCTCCCGCTTCATAAGGACGACTGGCGAGCCAGAAATACCCTTTGGAGCGTAGCAGGCGACCATTATTCCAATCTCTATCCAGAAATTGCTGGAAGCGTTCGGGATGGAAAGGGCGACGCGCCCGGAAACTGATGCTGCCAATGCCGTACTCCTCGGTCTCCGGCTTGTGTTCGCCGCGCAATTCCTGCAGCCAGCCCGGCGCGCGGGCGGCTTTCTCAAAATCGAATCTTCCGGTGTTTAAAACTTTAGACAGCGGCGCCTGTCCCATCAAGGCTGCAACGATATCCGCATCCGGATTGAGCTTGCGCAGTACGGAGAACAACTCTTCCCGTTCCGCCTGACTGATCAGATCGAGCTTGCTCACCACCAGCACGTCGCTGAACTCGATTTGCTCCACCAGCAGTTCGGCGACATTGCGTTCGTCCTCCACGCCCAACGACTCTCCGACCTCCTGCAACGTGGCGGCGTTTTCATAGTCGCGCATGAAATTAACGCCATCCACTACCGTGACCAACGTATCCAGACGGGCGATATCCGCCAGGCTTACGCCATGCTCATCCCGGAACGTGAACGTCTCGGCCACCGGCAGAGGCTCGGATACGCCAGTGGATTCAATGACCAGATAATCGAAGCGGTCCTCCCGCGCCAGGCGGGAAACCTCCTGCAGTAGATCTTCACGCAGGGTGCAACAGATACAGCCATTGCTCATTTCCACCAGCTTTTCTTCCGCGCGATTCAGGTTTACCTCGCGATTGATTTGGTTGGCGTCGATGTTGATTTCGCTCATGTCGTTAACAATGACCGCGACTTTGAGGCCGTCCCGGTTTTGCAGAATATGGTTGAGCAGGGTGGTTTTTCCTGCGCCGAGAAATCCCGACAGCACGGTCACAGGCAATTTACGCATGGTATGACTCCTGGGGAGGTGATTAATGTATTTTGTAAATGTTATAACATAACAAAAAGGCTAATTTGTCAACAAAGATAAAACACACAAAGCGAAACAAGAATGTCGGTCAAATTTTGTTCGGGTGTTTTATAATTAACAGCAGAACTGGCGTTATGAGAGGATCGCCTCTTCTGCAATTCAGCCCACCTTCTCTCCTTGGCTATGTCGGAGCTTCAACAATGTCCCCTGTGAAAGTTTCCAAGCTCGTTGCGGCGCTAATGTTTAGCCTGTTGTTTTTGGTTGCGCCTGCTTATTCCGCTTGCTCTAAATCCCTGGTCATTAATCAGGCGAACTGGAAGCCTTATATGTACGTGAAGGAAAACGGAGAACTTGCCGGTTTGGACTATGAACTGGTCAAAGCCATATTGGATCTCGCCGGCTGCGAGTATACGTTCGTGCGCATTCCCTCCAAGCGGGCGCTGCTGGAGCTGGAGAAAGGGCGCGTGGACATGGTGGCGGGCGCCTCCATTACGCCGGAAAGGGAGATGTACGGACGTTTTACCGTCAGTTATCGGGATGAAACCATGGTGATCTTCATCCGCAAGGAACAGCAGAATTACTTTCCCGCCTCCACCCTTAATGAGTTGCTGAATAATCATCAGCTGATCTTCGGCGCGGTAATCGGCGCCTATTATGGGGCGGAGTACGAGCTGCTGGATCACGCCTCGCTGGCGAAGAACAACCGTCTGATTCTGATGAAAGACAATGAAAGACTACTGGATTTACTGGTGTTGAACCGTCTGGACGCAATCGCTGGCGACCGCGTCAGCTTGAGTGTGATGGCGCGAGCGCTGGGCATCGCGGAGAAGGTGGCCATCCATGATCATCTGTTGAATCAGGATTTTGTGCACTTTCTGCTCAGCAAAAAATCCACCACGCCTCAGGACCGGGAGGTGCTCAACACTGCGATTCAGACTTTTGTGAAGTCAGACGAGTACAAGTACATTCTCAGCCGCTACGGTCTGGAGCCTTACACCCGTCCTGGCTCGGATAAAGTACTGCACGAGTTTTATCTGGATCAGTTAGAGAAGGCCGAGCAGAACTAAGGCGGCGTTCCGGCGACTCCGCGCAGATGCGCGGAGTCTGTCGTTTCAGGAGTCAATCCTGAGATGACGTCTGAAGTTACTCCGATGAAGGGACCAGTACTTCAAATTCCTGGCCGGTTTCGAACACGAAAGCGCGACCCGGGCAGCCCCTGGCGTCAAATTTATACCATTTCGCATGCAATGAGCCGTCCGTCGTCTTCGTGTAGCCGCAGCCCCGGTCTGGGTCGGGCTGGTTCAGGTTCCAGTGCACGTCGCAGCCGCCGTTGTCGACAAACCCCGTGGAGCTTTTCACGTAGCGGCAGTCCTCGGGCCAGATACAGGACAAAGTCCATAAGCCCGCGCACTTGGTTTCCTCTCCCGCCATCACGGCGGCATTGTATTGCTCGTCGACCACTTGAATTCCCTCTACCGTGGCGAATTCCTGAGCCTGTATCGCTGCGCTCAACAACAGCGCGCTTGTCAGCATCATGCCTTGTTTTAAATAAGTCATTTTTTCTCCTTTTTATGTTCGCCTAGTCCTATTGATTGGCTTATTAACGACCGCGCAGGGGCGTATCCAGACGCCTTTCTGTGCTTTGCGGCGCTCCAATCCAGCTCTAGTCCAAGAGGAGCGCGCGCGGATCTATTTTTAACACAGATATCGTGACGAAATATTGTATATTTCCGGCATTTTGAATCGGGCGGTGATGCGAATTTGACGACTTCTTCGCCGCGCTTATCGACGCTGGCGTTTTATGCGCAACATGTTCCAAAAGTGAGGGGGCGGGGAGCGAGTAAAATCCGCTATAATTCTCTCGTCATCCGCGACAATATGGCGGACAAAAAAGGATATCCCGGACAGGAAATATGAAAAAACATGGAACGCTTTTTTTCTTAGTCGTCTTCACCGCCCTTATGGCCTTGCTGGTCGGCGTGTACTGGCAGGAAATCGAACGCAGCGTCGACGCCAAAGATACGCTCGCCCTGGGCGGCACCAAGATGAAATACAGGGAAACCCTGAAGGTGCTGCTGTGGAAGGGCTATATTCCCGACTCCGTGCACAAGAAAATTCAGCAGGATCTGAATATCAACATAGAGGTCACCACGTTCGATTCCGATGCGGAGTTCAAGAAGCATCTGAATCTCCACGGCAACGACGACAAGAACCCCAACGATCCGGAAATTCCCTTCGATATCATCATGCCCACCGACTACATGGTGTTGAGTCTGGCGGAGAAAGGGCTGATCGAGAAAATCAATTACGACAAGATTCCCAACTACCGCAATATCGCGATGAACCTGCGTCGTCAGGACTTCGCCAGAAGCCTGTTTGATTACTCGGTGCCCTATATCTACGGCAGCCTGGGCATTGGCTATAACTACTGGGAAATTGGCAATATCGTTTTTAACTGGAAAATGTTGTTCGAACCGCAGTCGAATACCTCCCTGAAAGGGCTGATTTCGATTTCGCCGGACGCGCGCATTAGTTTGGGCATCGCCTTGCTGGCCATGGGCAAGTCGCCCAACTCCCGGAATCAGGACGAAGTGGAGCAGGCGGGGGAATATCTGAAAACAGCTATCGCCAAGTACGACATTCGCATGATGAACTCGGGCATGGGCGATATGCTGGCCAGTCAGGACTTGTTGCTGACCATGGCGTGGAGCGGTGAGATTGCGGAAGCGCTCAATGAAGACCCTGACGTGAGCGGTATTAATAACCTGGCGGCTAAGATCGTACGCTTCTCTCTACCGGACGAAGGCGCCCTGGTGTATTTCGATGCGCTGGCGATTCCCAAGACCTCCACCAAGCAGGAACTGGCGCTGAAATACATCAACTGTCTGCTTGATCCTTTTATGTCGGCGGACGTCACCAATCATTCATACTTCGCCACCGTCAATCAGCAGGCGGAGCCTTACGTGAAGACCGAGATCGTCAATGGCCCGGCCTACTTTCTGCCTACCTCCAGTGGCCCGGTGTTTATCCGGCAGTATTTGGGCGATGATGAAAAAATCTACGACACGGTATGGCGCGACGTCACGCGCTTTTACTTCGAGCACCTGCGCAAACAGAATTACTACAAAACCGAACGCAGTCAGCATCAACTCTGGAAATTCTGAAGCGGCAGGGGATCGTCAATCGACGATCACCCCGACGGCTTCCTGACGCTGTTCTATGCCTTCCCCGAGATTCTTGGCGCTGGGTTTGGCGGATGACGTAGAGGGTGTGATCGCATTGGTTGGCGCGGATGGATCGCTGGTTCTGGTTTTGGGCGCAGAGGTTGTAACAGGTGTTGAGATGTCTGACTGATCGACGCCAGCCCCTACCGATTTCACGCTGGAGGCGAATACGGACGATAGATCCGAAATGCCTACGGGTGAGTTTGTCGCCGCCGCAGTGGAGGTTTCTCCGGCGGTGTTTAGAATCAATGGCAGGCCGTCGGTGCCGCTGCCGCCTATCACCACCAGCTTGGCGTTGTTGGATTTGGCCAGTTCCAAGGTGGCGCGAATACCCTGATAGCGCAGATATTCCTGCGTCAGACCTTCGTTGACGTTTTTCTGGAATTGCTGAATCCCTTGCGACTCATACTGCTTGCGCTGAATCTCCAACTGTTCCCGTTCCAGGATATAGGTGTACGCCAGCGCCTTCTGCTCTTCTTCCAGTTTGGTTTCTATGGCGGAGGCGACGGTGTCCGGCAGATGAATTTCCTTGATCAGCAGATCGTCCAGCACGATATGCCGTTGTTGCAGTTCGGTCAGCGCCATCAGCACGATGTTCTGAATGATGTTGCCCTGGGTGGCGTAAATGTCGTCCGGTTCATACTCGCCCAGCACCCGCCGGATAATGGCCTGGGTTTCCGGTATCACCACGCGGTCGATGTACTCCGGCCCTACATATTCATGCAGCAGATACAGCGTCTTGCGGTTGGGGGAGAAACGCACGGACGCGCGCACCCGAATTAGCAGGCCGTTCTTGCTGAGCACGGTGAAGATGGTTTCCCGCTGCTGCACCCGCACTTCGTATTTGTACATGATGTTGAAAGGGTTAACGATGTGCAGGCCGCCGCCGTAGACCCGTTGCTCCACGCCGTCGTCGAAGCGTTTCCAGAGCACGCCGGCTTCACCGGGATAAATATTGATGAAGATGCGGTGAAATAAATAGGCGACAAGAAACAGGATAATAAAAAACAACACGATGAGGGGGACTTTGGCGCGTCGCCAGAATGGCCGCCAGCGCGCCATAAATCTCTCTCTCCAGCGTTTATTTCCCTTACTGCTCATGGATGCCGTCGCATTCATACCCAAAAGTCCCTTCTTGAACCAAACGTCCGCTCTCTCCTGACGCTGGAGAGTTAAATATGCAGACTAGGATTTGTGATTATTTTGCCTGCGTCGAGTTTGATCACCCGGTCGGCGATATCGAAATAATGATCGTCGTGGGTGGCCGCGATAATGGTTTTACCCTGCGCCTTCATTTCAGGAAGAATGGTCTCATAGAAATAGCGGCGGAAATCCGGGTCCTGATCCGCCGCCCATTCATCGAACACGTAGATTTGTTTGTCCTCCAGCAAAGACACGATCAGCGCCATACGCTTTTTCTGGCCGGTGGACAGCTTGATGTCGCTGATTTCGTTGCCCTTGATCTGGCAGCGCTCCGACAGTTTCATCAGCTCCAGCAGACGCGTCACTTTGCTGCGGTCTTTGACATCCACGCCATACAGCTGCTTGAACAAATGGAAGTCAGAAAAAATGACGGAATACAGGCTGCGGTATTGCAGCATGTTGTTGGCGTGCAGAGGGGTTCCGTCCAGCATAATACTGCCCGTATCGGGCTTGTATAGCGCTGTCAGCAGTTTGAGAAAGGTGGACTTGCCGCTGCCGTTGCCGCCGATCATGAAGATGATTTCGCCGCGTTTGATCGTGAGATCAATAGGTCCGACGGTAAAACCTTTGGCCTGTCCCGGCCCCGGCTGTCCGTTTTCGTGGTAGCTGAACTTGAGGTGATCGCAGCGGATTTCCTGGAACGGCGCTTCCTGGTTTTGTGCGATCGACTCCTCATCGGAAAAGTGCTCCAGTTGATCCGACTCGATGCTGCGTAAACCGTCCAGCTCTGTTTCCAGACGTTGAATATTGACGATGGCCACGTTGCTTTTGGCGATCAGCGGCGCCACGCCGACGATTTCGCTCAAGGGGCCGATGACGAACAACATGATGGCGGCCAGTTTGGGAATGCTCTCTGTGGAAGAGGCGCTGATCATCGGAATCAGGAAGATGATGGACGCCATCAGAATAAAGGTGAAGCTTTGGGTGAATACGTTGAGGTTGTTGTACGCCAGACCGGTTTCTATCTTCAGCGTCTCCATGCTATTGGAGAGCGGCAGCAGGCGCTCCTGGTAGAAACAGTTGCTTTTGGACGGGTTGATCTTCAATTCCTTGAAGCCGTCCAACAGCTCGCCGAGAGCGTCGAAATATTCATTCTGCTTTTCCGACGCCATATGCAGCTTACGATTTAATACGCGCTGACGGGCGAAGAAATAAAACAGACAGAGCGAGGTAGTCAGCACAGTAAGGAGCAGGGCGGTGGTGGACACATAAGCAATGAACATCAACGCGAATATCACCATCACAAAAGAGCCAATGGCGTTGATGATGAAAGGCGTATATTGCGACAGCGTCAGCGTTTCCGTATTCAACACCGAATACATACGGCCGCGACCCACTTTTTCGAATGCGCGCAGATCCGTTTTACGAATTTTATCGGCGATGCGCGTGCGAATACGTTCAAGCACATGCTCAACCTGGGTGGTGTTGTAATTGAGGGTATAGCGTTTGCTGAGCCAGAATGCCGCGAGGGCGACGGCGAACATCAACAGATAGCGGAAGTTCAGTTCATGCGGGGCGGCGTGTTGCGCGGCGTGAATAACAATGACGGCGATGACGCCGTTGAGCATACCGCTGACCACCACCATCGCCAGCGCATAATAATTGAAGTCCGCGTGTTCCCGTTTAATAAAGTTCAGAAATTCCATATAACGCAGCGACCGCCCATGTCCGGGTGATAAGGGATTCTTTTTGTATTTCTGTCAGGCGGGTGCTGGGGGAAGAATAGATAGAGAGCGGACAAAGCCCTGTAAATACAGCATTTTCCTGTTTTTCGATCACCCTTCCATAGTGTGCGGAATCATTCTAGGAGCTTTGCGCCGATATTTCTAATATTTCCTGCACTTGCGCGCGCGGAAAAATATTTTATGAGATTCCGCTACCGATTTTTTCCTGCTTAACTATACTTATCGCTACCTTGCTCGCGCAGGGGGCGTCCCGTCTGGTCCAAAAGTTATAGAAAGGATTGATTTACAAGGAGAAATTTTCTTCTTCAGGGAGCCCGTCCAGAGCAGGAAGCAGCCTGTCAGGGAGTTTAAAAAGGGCTGTCGCAGCTGCACGTCAGGGCGCCAAAAACGTGCGGAGGTAACCTCATATAACAACAAGATAAAAGTTGATAAGCGACATGGAAAAACTTGCTGACGTCGAGGCGTGTCCCGTTGATCGTCTGGATATCTCTCAAATCACCCCCCAACTGTTTCACTCGGAATACCGGCGCAAAAGCCGCCCCCTTATCATCACCGGCGCCCTGAGCGACGCCAAAAACTGGTCCCTGGAGTTTATGTGTCGCGAAGTCGGCGATCGTAAATTTCCCGTGCGTTGCTACGGTCCCGGACACTTCAACAAGCCTAAATCGGAATGGAGCAAGTACTGCGATTATCAGGAGATGAAACTCTCTGATTATGCGTTGCAACTGACCAGCGACTACGCGCGCAAGAACAATCATTACATGGGACAGGTCGCCATCGGCGACACGCCCCTGGCCAATGTATTGCGAGGCGCGCTGGGCAATATTTCCGAACGTTGCGATATGCAGAAAGCCACGGACATGTTCCTCTGGCTGGGACCCAGCGGCCACACCGAACCATTGCATTGGGATTGCGGGGAGGGCACGGTGCTGATGCTGCACGGCGCCAAGAAAGTGGTGCTGTTTCCACCGGAGCAAAGTGAAAACCTGTATCCCTTTTCGCTGTATGGCAGTCCCGCGGCGCCCTGGTTCAGCAAAGTCTATGTGGCGAAGCCGGATTACGACGCCTACCCGAAGCTGCGGGAAGCCATGAAACACAAAATCGAGCTGGTGCTGCGCAAAGGCGAGGTGCTGTTCATCCCCGTGTATTGGTGGCATGAACTGTCCAGCATCGGCAAGGATTTCTATACCTGCTCGGTCAATCGCTTCTGGCGGGTCAAGCCGTTCTCCCGTCTGACCAGCAATAAACTGGGATTGGCGCTATACCTGTCCCAACTGGGTCTGATGACCGTCAATGGCGTTATCGACGGTTTGCGCAGACCGGCTGATGTGGTTTAGGGGTTAGAACGCGACGGGGTTATCAGGATGATCGCCTGAGGTTCCGTCGTCGCTCCGTCGTATCTTCCGCCACGTCCCCAATAAAATCTCTTCCCAAGGAGATGCCTGTCATGAACAAGGAAAAGAGTTGCGGCTTACAGTCCGAGATTGAACGTCTGGATGCGGAGGACAGCGAAAGGTTCGCCGCATTATGTCAGGAATCATCGAAACCGGTGATTCTAACGGGAGGGGCGCTAAAGTGGCCGGCGCTGGAGAAATGGACGCCGGACTACTTCCGACGCCGTTTCGCCTCGCAACGAGTACGTCCGTCCCTACAGTTGCCCGCTTATGGCGCTCCCTATTTCAGCACCGAAAAGCATCACCGCAGAGAGATGTATCTGAGCGAGTTCATCGACATCCTGGAAGCGGGCGACGCCTGCTATGTCGACCAGACCGACGTACATTCTTTCACCGGTCTGGAGGAGGATTATCGCTATCAGCAGTTCATCCCGCCGGGGTTGAACTTCACCAGTCTGTGGATCGGCTCCAAGACCCGCTCGGGTCTGCATTACGACAATATGGACAACCTGTTCGTGCAGGTTTACGGGGAGAAAAAAGCGATTCTGCTGGCCCCGCAGGAAGCGCGTAATCTATATCCCTTTGGCGACTGCATTTCCAAGAGTCGGGTGGACCCGGAGCGTCCCGACCTGATGCGTTATCCCCGCTTCGCCAGGGCGCAGACTCTGACTGCCCGCCTGCAACCCGGGGACATTTTGTTTTTCCCGCGCGGCTGGTGGCATCACTTTTCGTCCGCCGGGCCATCGATTTCGTTGTCGTGCTGGTATGGTTCGCCGCTCACCATCGCCGAGCAGGCGCGCGGCGTCAATCTGGCGGGGCGGCATTTATGGTTTCGCATCCTGCGCGACTTCCTCTGGCACGGCGTTTTAGGTCGCGCCTACAACCAGCGATTATTCAGTACGCCTCCTACCGGCAAGCTGCTTTATGACTTGCTGTTCGCACCCAAACGACTGACAAAAACCGAATAAAGGAATGCTTATGTCTAAACCCATTTATGTGCTGGGAACCGGATTGTCCCATGACGGTTCAGCGTGCCTGTTGAAAGATGGCGAAGTGTGCGTGGCCATCGAGAAAGAGCGGATCACCCGCATCAAGCATGACGGTTTTTGCGACAGCGAGGCGATGCAATATTGTCTGGATGCGGAGGGCATTGGCTTTGATGATGTGGCGGTGGTGGTGCAGAACGCCAATTTCAGTAACTTTGATCGCGGCAACAAGATCTTTCATGGCCAACCACGGATCATTCCTGATCATGTCAAAACCGTCACCATTTCTCACCACCTGGCGCACGCCTACAGTGTGGTGGGAACCAGTCCGTTTGACGACATGGCGGTGCTGGTGATCGACGGCTGCGGCAGCAGTTGGGATGACTGTCTGGATCTAGAAGGAGCCCATGTGCCGGAAGCTCAACCCGGCGCAGACTTTAATCATCTGTTCTTCGAAAAAGACAGTTATTACCTCTACGAGAAAGGGAAGTTGCGTCCGGTTTACAAAGACTTTTCTCCTTTCGGCTATTTTCTCAAGGGATACTCTATGTGCCCGCCGACCACCAAACACTCCATCGGCGGGTTGTATTCGGGTGTGAGTCAGTATGTGTTTCAGGGCATGGAGGACCCCG
Organism: Hahella sp. HNIBRBA332; assembly: GCF_030719035.1. Lineage (NCBI taxonomy): Bacteria > Pseudomonadati > Pseudomonadota > Gammaproteobacteria > Oceanospirillales > Hahellaceae > Hahella > Hahella aquimaris. Next base: position 2,831,574 of record NZ_CP132203.1, on the reverse strand, counting down.
GCAAACTGATGGGGCTGGCGCCTTATGGACGTCCAGGCGTGTATGATTTTCAGGCGTTCGAATGTCGCGACGGACGCGTGTTCGTCAACTATGACTGGATGAAGCACTTTGACCGGCCGCGGGTGCGCTATGAAGATCTGGCGGAGAACTTCGACTATTACGCGGATATCGCCTATTGGATGCAGCGGGAAATTGAGCGCGCGTTGCTGTATCTGGTGAATCACCGTTTCCAACATCAGCCCCACAAGAACCTGGGATACGCCGGCGGCGTGGCGTTGAATGCGGTGGCTAACGCCAAGCTGTTGAAGCAGACCGGCTTCGAAGACTTCTACTTTCAACCGGCGGCGGCGGATAACGGCCTGGCCATTGGCTGCGCCTATTACGGTTGGTTGGAAGTGTTGGGACAGGAGCGGGTCAAGCACGATGCCTCGCCTTATTTCGGTAAGTCCTATGAAGCGGAAGAACTGTATCCCGCTATGCAGACGTACGCCGGAAAAATCAGTTACCGACGCCTGCCGGAAGACGAAGCGATCAATCGTACTGCGGAATTGCTGGCCGAGGGTAAAGTGGTCGCCTGGTTTGAAAAAGGCTCCGAATTTGGCCCCCGTGCTCTGGGACATCGCAGCATCCTGGCGGACCCTCGTAACCCGGATGTACGCGAACACATCAATCGCAATGTGAAGTTTCGCGAAGACTTCCGGCCGTTCGCGCCTTCCGTACCGCTGGAAAAAGCCCGCGTTTATTTCGACTGCGACTATCCCAGCCCCTACATGATTCTGGTGGCGCCGACCCGGGAAGAGTGGAGAAAAGAAATCCCCGCCGTCGTCCACGCGGACGGCTCCGCCAGAGTGCAGACGGTGACAGAGTCCGTGTCGCCCAACTACTATCGACTGCTAAACAAGTTTGGCGAACTGACCGGCGTCTCTGTCCTGCTCAACACCTCGTTCAACAAGAAAGGCATGCCCATCGTAGAAACCCCCAAAGAAGCCCTCGACTTCTTCATGGAATGCGCCCTGGACGCACTGGTCATCGACGGCTGCCTGATCGAAAAAGCCGCCGTCGCCCAAGAACCCAGCAAAGTGGATGAGAAGAAAGAATGGGAAAAAAGCCTGGGCAGCCTGTACCCGGAAAACGTGGGTATTTGATCCAATAAACTGCTTGTGATCCACAGTAAAAATCCCCCGTGCGAGCGGGGGATGGCTACCTCTGCAGACTCGCTTGAACTAAGCTATCCATCCCAATCGCCGATTCATTTCTTTCCTATACTTAAACCACTCAGCGCTAACCCCAGGCTCCCATAAAATCCCTGGGAGGTTAGCGATCATGCAAGACACTGAAAGACAAAAGCTTTTCATCGCAGACAGAAAAAAGCCGCTCTTTAACAACACAAAACTCCCCAGGTTAGCGCAAACACGCCATTAACACCTTTGGAATCATTGGATTATAGTTAGGCAGTCGCCTCCCATGCGGAGGCGTGGATTGAAACATATCCCCTATATGCCGACGCGCTTTAATCCTGGTCGCCTCCCATGCGGAGGCGTGGATTGAAACAAGCAATACGTGGACTATTTCTACGCGCTCAAACGTCGCCTCCCATGCGGAGGCGTGGATTGAAACCGAGTCGATACGTACGTAATACGCAGTGTCAAGGGTCGCCTCCCATGCGGAGGCGTGGATTGAAACACCCGCCAACCCATGAGCGCGCTATTGTATGAAAAGTCGCCTCCCATGCGGAGGCGTGGATTGAAACATGGGCGACCGGCGGCTACATGTCATTGGTAGGCGTCGCCTCCCATGCGGAGGCGTGGATTGAAACAACCATGCTGAAGAATGCAGGCGGCTTCGCCGAGGTCGCCTCCCATGCGGAGGCGTGGATTGAAACGTCGGTCATCCGCAGGCCGCAGGCATCGGCTTAGTCGCCTCCCATGCGGAGGCGTGGATTGAAACCTCAACATCATATCTACACTGAGTCTTTTGGCGGGTCGCCTCCCATGCGGAGGCGTGGATTGAAACTTTATTTCGCAGCGGGGAAGTCAAATAGCCAAAAGTCGCCTCCCATGCGGAGGCGTGGATTGAAACTGAACCGCACGGCACGCGTACCATTCCAGCCCCTGTCGCCTCCCATGCGGAGGCGTGGATTGAAACGTTAAGCAGGAAAAAATCGGTAGCGGAATCTCATAGTCGCCTCCCATGCGGAGGCGTGGATTGAAACAACATCAAACGCCCATCTAACCAGGGTAGCGGCGTCGCCTCCCATGCGGAGGCGTGGATTGAAACCAGTATTATCCGCGAGATGGATGGCAACAAAGATAGTCGCCTCCCATGCGGAGGCGTGGATTGAAACATATGATCGCGCACACATAATAGCTCATAATTTGTCGCCTCCCATGCGGAGGCGTGGATTGAAACAATGTAGAAAAGGGTACAAAAATGCCGCGTCAAGTCGCCTCCCATGCGGAGGCGTGGATTGAAACCAGTTGGTGATGATGGCGTCCGCCCCGCGGATCGTCGCCTCCCATGCGGAGGCGTGGATTGAAACCGCTCAGTTTGTTGCGTTTCAACCGTCATGACGCGTCGCCTCCCATGCGGAGGCGTGGATTGAAACGCCGCCTCGACTAGCCTAGCTATGCGCGCCCGCTCGTCGCCTCCCACGCGGAGGCATGGGCCTCTTATGCTTTAAAGGAAAACGGCAACACTTTACCAGGGAAACAAATGAACGAGCGTCAGTTTGAAGAGCTGAATGAGCATCTGAAGCGGGTGATGCCTTGTGTGAACCGGTTCTGTGAAGTTGCCGGGTATGAGTATGTTGACCGCCGCGCGTTGGGGCGCTATCCGCGGATCAGGATTCAGCGGCCAGGGGAGATCTGTCGTTGGATTGAGTTGTGGATGGAGCTTGATGAAAACGGGGATCGCTACGAACGCTTTTTTGACGACATTCCTTACGAGCTTTCCGCTGGCGCCAAAGTCGAGATTGCAGATGGAACTCCCTATGGGCATCGGTATTTTAAAACCTTCGTGTTGTTTTCGCGTAAGCCATTCAGAGAGGTTCCTCAGACGCTTGAAGGGCAGTTACGAAAGGCGCATGTGTTATTGAGCGGCTGGGACAAAACCTTCGTTCTAACTCACGGCCGGAAAGTTGTGCTGGGCGGCGCTCCAGGGAGCATTGTGTCGCAGTTTTGATTGCTCAATGCGTTGATGGTTTATTCAAATAGAATTCTCTCGTCTGGATTGATGTAGATCATCAGGAAACGAAGCGTAAGCGGTTAATTTTTTTCTACAGGAAGCAGACAGATTTCAAAAACTCATTACACGCTGTAAAGGCATTGTCTGCATGCTCTCCTATACTTTTTAGTCATTGCTGTTGTCCGTTGGGCGAGATGTCGCTTGATTGGGCAATTATCGTTGCGAAGGAATCAGGATGATAAAGCCGACTCTTCAGCAAATGACATACGCCACTGCAATGCGCATCGGGATGCTTCGCGGCGTTAATGCTTTTCTCAAAGGCGCATGAAAATGTTCTATGCGCACTCCACCCCAGATACGAGTAAACAAGACTGGCAAATGCTATCGGAGCACCTTTCCGAGGTTGGACGTCTGGCGAAAAAGTTCGCCTCCGTTTTTGGGTGTGATGTTGAGAATCTGGCGGAAGTATCCGGACTGTTGCATGACCTGGGCAAATACACGGATGAATTTCAGCGCCGCTTAACTGGTGACTCTTTGCGTGTCGATCACGCGACAGCCGGGGCCAAGCTGGTTGTCGAAAGATACCAGAGTCTGGGATATCTACTCGCTTACGCTATTGCAGGGCATCATGCCGGCCTGGCTAACGGCGTTAATGGCGTGAATCGAACGTCATTGGAAGATCGTTTAAAGTCAGAGACATATAGACTGTCAGAGGCTTGGCGTTCCGAGTTGAATATTCCGAAGCAACTGTCATTACCTTCCCGTTTTCACGCGAGACATGACCGTAACTTTTTCCAGATGGCGTTTCTGACCCGTATGTTGTTTTCCTGTCTGGTGGATGCCGACTTTCTTGATACGGAAGCCTTTTATCTTCAAGCAGAAGGAGGGGAAAGCCCTCGGGGAGAATATCCTTCTCTCGCCGACCTAAAGCCTGCATTGGATAGCTTTCTCCGTGGACTTAACGATAAGGGCAAGCCCGTCAATTGGAGGCGGAGAGAGATTCTACAAACGGTTCGCCGCAATGCGGAACTCGACCCAGGATTATTCTCACTGACTGCACCCACTGGCGGTGGTAAAACCTTGGCGTCACTCGCTTTCGCGCTGGATCACGCCCTGATGCACAAGCTGGAACGGGTTATCTATGTCATTCCGTTCACCAGTATCGTTGAACAGAATGCGGCAGTATTTCGGCAGGCGTTTGGAGAACGAGGCGAATACGCCGTATTGGAACACCATAGCGCGTTTATTGAGGATAGAAGTAAGGACCCGGAAGCCCGTGAGAAACTAAAGTTAGCGATGGAAAACTGGGAAGCGCCCATCATTGTGACCACCGCGGTACAGTTCTTTGAAAGCCTTTTTGCCGACCGGCCGTCCCGCTGCCGGAAACTGCACAATATCGCTAATAGCGTTGTCATTCTGGATGAAGCGCAAACGTTGCCGCTCAAGCTGCTTAAACCTTGTGTGGCTGCGCTGGACGAGCTGGCTCTGAACTATCGGACCAGCATCGTGCTCTGTACCGCGACCCAGCCTGCCTTACATGAGCGCGATAACGTCGAGGACTCATTTGTTGGCGGTTTTCGTAATGTGAGAGAGCTTGCGCCGAATCCTGAGCAACTTTACCGGGAATTCAAGCGCGTCTCGGTTCGTCATATTGGCGTGCTGGATGATGAGACGTTGACAGACATTCTGCTGGAGCGGGCGCAAGTTTTATGCATCGTCAATAATCGGCGACACGCCAAAGCTGTTTTCGAAAGTATCCGCAGTGAACCCGGAGCCAGGCATCTATCCACCTTGATGTGCGCGAAGCACCGTAGCCAGATGCTGGCGCAAATTCGTGAGGATTTAAAGCAGGGAAGGCCTTGTCGCCTGGTGTCTACCTCACTGATCGAAGCTGGCGTAGATATCGACTTCCCAACAGTATTGAGGGCGGAAGCAGGGCTGGACTCCATCGCGCAGGCGGCGGGGCGATGTAATAGGGAAGGTATGCTGCCAGCGGATGAATGTGAAGTTCTGGTGTTTAATCCTGCTAATGAAGACTGGGCTCCTCCGGTAGAGCTTGAGCAATTCGCCAGTGTTAGTCGAGGCGTTATGCGCCACCACCCAGACCCCCTCAGCTTGGCCGCCATTGAAGAATATTTTCAACACTTGTATTGGCGCAAGGAGAAGGAACTGGATGCTTATGACTTGCTTGGACTGATTGCGTCGGCAAGGATAACAGGACTGCCTTTTGAAACTCTGTCCAGTAAGTTTCGCTTGATTGAAAGCCGGCAAATGCCAGTGATTATCCCCTTTGATGATATTGCTCGGAAAGCGCTGGGCGCCTTGGATTATGCCGAAGGCTGCGTGGGTATATCCCGGTGTTTACAGCCATATATCGTGCAAATCCCCCAAACCGCGTATCAAGCGCTTTTTGATGCGGGAGCCATCGTGGTCAAGGCGGAAGAGCGCTTTGAGCAGCAGTTCGTTTACTTGGCGAATATGGATTTATACGACGAAGAGTGCGGACTGAGTTGGGACAATCCAACATTCATCCGTGCGGAGAAATTGGTTTGGTAGGTGCTATCGCCACCTCATAGGCATTGAGGAGATAGATAATGAGTTATGGAATACGTTTGTTAGTCTGGGGAGAGCGTGCCTGCTTTACCCGCCCGGAAATGAAAGTGGAGCGGGTCTCGTATGACGTCATCACTCCCTCCGCCGCCCGGGGCATAATAGAAGCCATTCATTGGAAGCCCGCCATTCGTTGGGTTATCGATCGTATACATGTCTTGAATCCCATCCGCTTTGAATCAATTCGTCGAAACGAAGTGGGCGGAAAACTATCCGCTGCGAATGTGGCCAAAGCGATGAAAGCAGGTCGCGTCGATGGTGTCGCAACTTTCGTCGAAGAAGACCGGCAGCAACGGGCGGCGACCGTGTTGCGGGATGTGGCTTATATCATAGACGCGCACTTTGAGCTCACAGAAAAAGCGGGCTCCGACGACTCCGAAGGAAAGCACCTTGATATTTTCAATCGGCGCGCGCGTAAAGGGCAGTATTTCCATGCGCCTTGTCTGGGCGTTAGAGAATTCCCGGCTTATTTCCGATTGCTTGATGCCGATGAGTCTCCACCTCAGTCCCATAAATCATTAGAGGGGGAAGTCGATCTCGGTTGGATGTTGCACGATATTGATTTTGTGAACGGCATGACGCCGAAATTTTTCCGCGCGCGTATGGTGAACGGCGTCATTGAGGCGCCAAATTTTGCGGAGGCGATAGCATGATTCTCTCTGCACTGAATGAGTACTATCAGAGGCTAGCGGAGCGTGATGAAGTGCCGCAGTATGGCTTCAGCCGGGAGAAGATATCCTATGTCATTGTCTTGAATGAAGAAGGTGACATTAAGGATGTTGCAGACATTCGCAGGACTTCTGGAAAGAAAGCTACGCCAGAGTATATAGACGTTCCGTTACCGCCTAAGCGGGCTGCAAACATAGAGCCATGTTTCTTGTGGGATAAATCCAGTTATGTATTGGGTGTAAGTGCAAAAAAAAGTGAGCGAACTACAAAGGAGCATGACGCTTTTAAAGAGTTGCATCGACGTCTCCTAGCTGGCTCTGATGATATTGGGCTGAAGGCAGTTTTAAATTTTCTGAAAAGCTGGTCGTCTGACCAGTTCTTACCTCCGTACTTCAAGGAGGAAATGTTAGACGCCAATTTTGTGTTCCAGGTAGATGGTGTGCGCCAATATGTGCATGAAAGTTTGGGGGCTCACTCAATATGGGTACATGCATATAACACAAGTGGCGGAACAGAAGGTCACTGTCAGGTAACGGGTGAATACGGACTGCTGGCGCGTCTACATCCGGCAATCAAAGGTGTCAACGGCGCGCAGAGCTCTGGTGCGTCAATAGCCTCCTTCAATGGTGATGCGTATTTATCATACTGCGGAACTCTACAAAAACTTAAAAGCAATAAGACTGAGAATGATACAGGCGTAAACGCTCGTATTTCTATCTCTGCAGCTTTTTCATATACAACTGTACTCAACCACCTATTACGTAGAGATGAAAAGAATCGTCAACGACTTCAGATAGGCGACGCAAGCGTTGTCTTTTGGGCGCTGTCGGAAAATGCTTGCGCTGCGGTGGCGGCGGAAAACGCCTTTGCATTACTGCTGTCTCCACCCTCAGACGATAGTCAGGAAACAGCGAAGCTACAAAGCATTCTGGAAAAAATCGCTCAAGGCCGCCCCTTGTCAGACGTAAATCCAGAATTGGACGAGAGCACCCGATTTTATGTGTTGGGCCTTGCGCCTAATGCTTCACGGCTTTCCATCCGGTTTTGGCATACCGGAACGCTTGGTGTATTTGCGCGGCGTATGGCTGAGCACTACCAGGATTTAGACATCCACCCGCGACCCTGGAAAACCGAACCCGCTATGTGGCGCTTGCTAAAAGCATTGGCTGTATTGGGTAAAACTGAAAATATCCCCTCGAAATTAGCCGGAGAAATGACTCGAGCTATTTTGAACGGATCACGCTATCCACGGAGCCTGTTGACTAGCGCTCTAATGCGCATGCGTGCCGATGGCGATGTCTCAGGCCTGCGTGTGGCGTTATGTAAAGCGGTCATATCACGCGAATATCGATTGAACGCAAACCGATCTCAAACGGAGGAGGTTCCTGTGAGTTTAGATACAGAAAACAGCAATCCAGGTTATCGCCTGGGAAGACTCTTTGCTGTATTGGAAAAAATCCAGCGTAGCGCATTGGGAGAAAAATTAAACGCTACGATTCGTGATAGATACTTCGGAGCGGCTTCATCGGCGCCAGGTAGTATTTTCCCACTGTTACTCCGTAACGCTCAGCATCACCTAAGTAAAATTCGTAAGGAAAAAGTTGGACTAGCGAAGGCCTTGGAGCGTGACGTGAGTGAGATCATTGAGGGCCTGGGTAGTAGTTTCCCTCGTAGCTTGCGTCTGGATGATCAAGGGTGTTTCGCAATCGGATACTACCATCAAAGTTACTCCCGCCTTAATCAAAAAGAATCAAGTGAGACTGAAGCCAGTCACGACGAAGGAGAGAGAGCATGACAGCGATCACCAATCGATATGAGTTTGTATTTCTGTTTGATGTAACCAATGGCAACCCGAATGGCGATCCTGACGCCGGAAACCTGCCAAGACTTGATCCAGAAACTAATCATGGGCTAGTTACTGACGTGTGTCTTAAACGCAAGGTGCGTAACTTTGTGGCGTTTGAGAAGAGCGATGTTAACGGCAGTGCGCTGGGATTTAACATCTATGTACAAGAAAAGTCAGTCTTAAATAACCAACATAAGCAGGCATGGGAAGCTTTAGGTATTCCGCCAGATGCAAAAGAAAAATATAAAAAGCTTCCTAAAGATGAAGCGAAAGCGCGAGAGCTAACAGCGTGGATGTGTAATAACTTCTTTGACATCAGAGCTTTTGGCGCTGTTATGACAATGGAAGTCAATTGTGGTCAAGTGCGCGGACCGGTTCAATTTGCGTTTGCAACCTCGGTTGACCCAGTGACCCCGCTTGAAATCTCTATCACGCGTATGGCGGTAACAAATGAAAGAGACTTGGAAAGTGAGCGCACCATGGGGCGCAAGCACATAGTTCCCTATGGTTTATATCGCGCCCATGGCTTTATATCCGCGAAGCTGGCGGAGCGCACGGGTTTTTCCGAAGAGGATCTGCAACTGCTGTGGCGAGCGCTGATCAATATGTTCGAACATGACCGCTCAGCGGCCAGAGGAGAGATGGCCGCACGCAAATTAATCGTATTCAAGCATGAGCATCCCATGGGGGATGCGCCCTCTCATGTATTGTTCGATAAGGTCAAGGTTGAGCGGGTGGAAGGCGATGCGGATACGCCAGCTCGCAGTTATAGCGACTATCGGGTCACCGTGGACAGCGAGGCGGTTCCGGTTGGCGTCAGTGTGCAGGAGTTATTGTGATGTAGAGCGCTATGGAAGAAGAACGGCTGATCCCATTATCGGCCCTCCAGCACTACATCTACTGCCCGCGTCAATGCGCGCTCATTCATATTGAGCGGTTTTGGGCGGAAAATTATTGGACCGCACAGGGTAGGGTGCTGCATCAGCGTACGGATGAAGGTAAGCCGGAGCAGCGCGCACATACCCGCATAGAGCGCAGTGTGGAGGTAATCAGCCATGAGCTTGGCGTCCAGGGTGTGTTGGATGTATTGGAGATCAACCTGCAAGACATGACTTACACCCCGGTGGAGTACAAGCGCGGCAAGCCTAAAGTCACCAACTGCGACCGAGTGCAATTATGCGCGCAGGCGCTCTGCCTGGAGGAGATGCGAGGCGTCAGAATAGACAGCGCGGCGATTTGGTATTGGGAGGTGCGCCAACGCGAGTGGGTGGAATTAGACCCCGCGCTGCGCGCAGAGACGCTGGATGTTATAAGTCAGGTTCAGGCGTTGTTTTCAAGTCAGCGAACGCCGCGTGCTGTGTATGGGAAATACTGTCTTGCCTGCTCGCTGAAGGACGAATGTCAGCCCAAAGCTATGCAGGAGGATACGGCGGACCAATATCTGCGGGGCATGCTGGAACCATGAAAAAATTGCAGAACAGCCTTTATGTCACCCGGCAGGAAAGTTACCTGCATAAAGAACGTGAAACAATCGTCATCAAGCAGGGTAAGGATAAACTGGCTCAGTTTCCCGCGCATGCGGTGGCGAATATTTTCTGCTTTGGGCAAATCTCGGTCTCGCCATTTTTAATGGGCTATTGTGGCGAGCAGGGCATTGGCTTGGTGTTCTTCACGGAATATGGAAAGTTTCTGGCGCGCATCCAAGGCCGGCAAAGTGGCAATGTCTTGCTGCGCCGTGAGCAATACCGCGTTAGCGACAAGGACGCGCTGTGTCTGGATATCGCCCGCAGCATTGTGCTGGCGAAAATCGCCAACAGTCGCCGAGTGTTGCAAAGGGAAGTGCGCAATAAGGGGGCTCATCCAGCTTTGGACGAAGCTATCGCCAGATTGGCCAACTGTCTGCGCAGATGCGAGCGCCCAGATAGTCTAGACGTACTTCGCGGACTTGAAGGCGAGGCGGCCGCCATCTACTTTGGCGTTTTCAACCAGCTGCTCAAACAGGATGGATTTGAGTTCAAGGGCAGAGTGAGACGGCCGCCAACAGATCCGGTAAACGCGTTGCTTTCATTTCTGTATACCCTGGTGACCCAGGAAATATCCTCTGCGCTGCAGGGCGTCGGTTTAGACCCCTATGTGGGCTACTTACATGTCGACCGTCCGGGCAGGGTTGGACTGGCGCTGGATATTCTGGAGGAGTTTCGGGCATGGTGGTGCGATCGTTTGGCGCTGACGTTGATTAACCGAAAGGAAGTCAAAACCAGTGACTTTGATATTGAGGCCAGCGGCGCTGTGCGTTTAAAAGAGGACGCCCGACGTAAGGTGCTGGTCGCATATCAGGAGAAAAAGCAGGAAGAAATTTCCCATCCGTTTTTGAACGAAAAGGTGCAGGTTGGATTACTGCCGCACTGCCAGGCGCTGATTCTGGCGCGCCATTTACGCGGCGATCTCCAGCACTACCCTCCGTTCTCTGTGAGGTAAAGCCATGTTGGTGTTGATTACCTATGACGTCAGTGTGATAACCTCAGAAGGCCAGCGCCGGCTACGCCATATCGCCAAGGTCTGCGTGGATTACGGCATGAGAGTGCAAAACTCCGTATTCGAATGCGAAGTCGACCCGGCGCAATTCACCTTTCTCAAACAAAAACTGCTGGATATCTATCACCCCGACGAAGATAGCCTGCGTTTTTACTTCCTTGGCAAAAAAGGCCGCCAGAAAGTCGAACACTACGGCGCCAAACCCACACCGGATATTTTCAGAGACTCCCTGATCATCTAGCGCTAACCACTGGCTCCCATAAAATCCCAGGGAGGTTAGCGCGCTTATAGTTATTTGAAAAATAAACAGTTTAATTTCAAGGGTAAGAAACAACGCTCTTTAACAAGCTGGAATCATGAAGGTTAGCGCAAAAGCGCTATTAACACGCCTGAAAACATCGAGTTATAGTAAGGCAGTCGCCTCCCACGCGGAGGCGTGGATTGAAACCGTAAAGGGAAAATCATGAAAACTGAGCCTAGAGTCGCCTCCCACGCGGAGGCGTGGATTGAAACCGTAAAGGGAAAATCATGAAAACTGAGCCTAGAAGTCGCCTCCCACGCGGAGGCGTGGATTGAAACACCCCAGATCAGATAATCCGTGTAGCGCAGGGCGTCGCCTCCCACGCGGAGGCGTGGATTGAAACTCCGGCCAATTTTTTAGCGTGCCCGCCTGGATCGGTCGCCTCCCACGCGGAGGCGTGGATTGAAACGGTGTATATGTCCACCATATCAGGCTCTACTAGGGGTCGCCTCCCACGCGGAGGCGTGGATTGAAACTTATCCTGCGACTTGTACAAACGTGACCTGTCAAGGTCGCCTCCCACGCGGAGGCGTGGATTGAAACCTACGACATAAACACGACGGATGACGACAAGCTTGTCGCCTCCCACGCGGAGGCGTGGATTGAAACAGGAGAGTTTGGCGAGGGGATTGTCTGGACCTGCGTCGCCTCCCACGCGGAGGCGTGGATTGAAACGGTGACACTTGACGCCAATATTGCATGCACCAGGTCGCCTCCCACGCGGAGGCGTGGATTGAAACAGCGCATCAAGGGGGATCAGGACAAACGTTTCGACGTCGCCTCCCACGCGGAGGCGTGGATTGAAACTGGTGAGGTCTTTTACAACTCTGATAACCTCACGGTCGCCTCCCACGCGGAGGCGTGGATTGAAACTGGTGAGGTCTTTTACAACTCTGATAACCTCACGGTCGCCTCCCACGCGGAGGCGTGGATTGAAACTCGTCATCCCACAGCGGGATGCGCAAATGCTCGGGGTCGCCTCCCACGCGGAGGCGTGGATTGAAACTCGTCATCCCACAGCGGGATGCGCAAATGCTCGGGGTCGCCTCCCACGCGGAGGCGTGGATTGAAACGCCCCTAGGCCTTGTCCAATATCATCAATCATCAAGTCGCCTCCCACGCGGAGGCGTGGATTGAAACACCCGGCAACGCAATCTGCTGAAAGCCTATTCGAGTCGCCTCCCACGCGGAGGCGTGGATTGAAACACCGATGGCAGCAACAACGCCGACCACACGGTAACGTCGCCTCCCACGCGGAGGCGTGGATTGAAACATCGTGTCGCTTACCGTGACAAGCGCCAACTCTGTCGCCTCCCACGCGGAGGCGTGGATTGAAACTTGGTTATTATGTCGGGCTTATTGCTTGGTGTTGTCGCCTCCCACGCGGAGGCGTGGATTGAAACCAACGCGGTTGGCCTTTACCCCCTCCGACCGCAGGTCGCCTCCCACGCGGAGGCGTGGATTGAAACAGCGTCAATTTGCGCTCGTAGCGGCTCACATTCCTGTCGCCTCCCACGCGGAGGCGTGGATTGAAACTGCGAATGCGTCTACCCCACAGCTACAGTCTGCGGTCGCCTCCCACGCGGAGGCGTGGATTGAAACACTGCATATCGGCCTTGATACTCAAGCCCCATAAGTCGCCTCCCACGCGGAGGCGTGGATTGAAACAAGATCAAATCAACGCAGGCGCGCAAGGAATGGAGTCGCCTCCCACGCGGAGGCGTGGATTGAAACCCAACCAACCAGCCCAGTAACCACCCGTCAGACCGTCGCCTCCCACGCGGAGGCTGGGATTGAAACTGTGCGTTAATGCGGGTGTCGTTTTAGGTATCGTATCGCTTCCTGCTTGAAGGCTTAGATTGAGGATCAACTTGGCCAGTTTAGCCCAGATGAGTTTTGGTGGCCTTGCTGAGGGGTACCATCAAACGGAAACACTGTCTGTGTGTTCGCTAGGCATAAACGGCCTCGCCTCATAAAATGCCCGACCCTTTATTCCCGTCAGTGGTCGTTCATTGAAAAAATATCCTTATCCGGTAGCCATATTTACTGTGCGGAAGACTACGAGCTCTAGCGTTATTTAAAGCCGCTTTAGCCAACCATTATCCTGCCTCGCGCATTTGCGATTTCCCCTCAAACAAGTAATAGTCACTAATGAATCTTTGATGCTTTTCAAACTGTTAAGGATGGGGGGGACATGGATATTCAGAAGCTCTTCGATGATAAGGCGGAGATCTACGCGAAAGCGCGACCGCATTATCCCAAGGCGTTGTATCAGTGGTTGGCGGATGCGTGTGATGGGCATGAGCGGGTGTGGGATGCTGCTTGTGGGAATGGGCAGGCGGCGGCTAATTTGCGGGAGTACTTTTCCGTCGTGGAAGCCAGTGACGTCAGTGCGGCGCAGATTGAAAACGCGCCGACGTATCATGGCGTTCACTACTCCGTGCAGCCCTGTGAACAAACCGGTTATCCCGATGATTATTTCGACGCCGTCTGCGTCGCTTTGGCCTTGCACTGGTTCGATTATGAAAAGTTTTGGCCGGAGGTGAAGCGGGTGTTGCGTCCGGGCGGGCTGTTTGCAGCCTGGGGCTATAGCTGGCCGCATCTTGGCATGGAGCTGGATGGCGTGCTGGAGCAGAGTCTGTTGCAGGTGATCGAGCCTTATTGGGCGCCGCAAAACCTGTTGTTGTGGAACGAATACAAAGAGGTTCCTTTTCCTTTCGAGCCCATCCGCACGCCGCGGTTTGAATTAATCATGCCCTGGACTCTGGACGAATTTTTCTCCTATTTGCATAGCTGGTCGGCGACACGGCGCTGCATGGAAGATCGCGGCGATAGTTTCTTCGCGGAGAGCTACGCTCGAATGAAGGAAGCCTGGGGCGGGGGAGAAACCCGCCCGGTGACGATGGATGTATTTATCCTCGCCGGCCGCCACGGGGGCTAGCCGCGGCTGTACACGCCAACCAGTCGATTCATGCCGATGACATGGGGCTCCACTTTCTCCAGCAGTTGCCAGAGAGTGAGCCCTTCCGGCAGATCCAACTGGGCATTGAGCGCCAGAATCCAGAAATAATAGCGATGAGTCCCGTGTCCCGGTGGGGGCATGGGGCCGCCATAACCGGTTTTACCGAAGTCCGTTCTGCCGCTGACGTAGGCGTCGACGCCTTCCGGCAGACTGTGCACGTTGGCGGGAATGTTATACAACGCCCAATGCACAAACCCGTAGGTTCCCTCTGCGCCGATCAATGGCGCATCCGGATCGTGGCAGACGACGGCGAAGCTCTGCGTTCCCGCTGGTTCTCCCGACCAGGATAACGCTGGCGAGATATCTTCGCCTTCGCCGGTATGTTTGCTGGGAATGCGGCCATCATTGCTGAACGCCGCGCTGGTAAGCTGCATCTCGGATAAAGCAAATCCCATGAATCCTCTCCCTAAAAAGCCTGTTCTTCATTGAACGGATTTATTGCGTCACGCTGGCGAGAAACTCGCCGAAACGGCTCCATGATTTTTTGTCCGCATCTTCCCTGTACCGGTCTGACCCAAACACAGTGAAAGCATGAGGCGCGCCGCTATAAGTAATCATTTCGTGGCTTACGCCGCTTTTTTCAAGTTCGTTGGCCAAGGCTGCGAACTGGTCCATGGTGATGGCTGAGTCGGCGGTTCCATGCATGATCAGGAGGTGGCCGTGAGCTTTACTATAGTCCTGTCCGTCTGGCGTTTGCAGTCCGCCATGAAAGGTGGCGAAACCTTTCAGGTCGGCGCCGGAGCGAGCCATTTCCAGTACCGCCGCGCCACCGAAACAGTACCCCATGGCCACGGCGTTGCTGACATTGCCGCCTTGGGCTTTTGCTATGTCCATACCCGCCTGCAACAGCTTGCGCATCTTATTGCGGTCTTTATAAAGTTCGCCGGTATGCTGGCGCTTGTCTTCGTCTTTGGTGGGCCGCACGCCCGCGCCGAACAGGTCGACGGCGAATACTGAGTAGCCCATGCCCGACAACATTTCCGCGCGTTTGACTTCGTAGTCGGTCAGTCCGTCCCAGTCATGCACCAGCAGTACCAGCGGGGCGTCTTTGCCGGGGCTGACGTAATACCCTTCGTAGGCGTCTCCATCGACCTGATAGGTGACGGTTTTGCCTGCGGCGAGGGCGCTGCAGGAAACGACAAGGCTTAGCAGGGTGAGTAGTGGCTTTCTCATAACCGGTCTCCGTATTAGTTTTTATTGTGAGGCGCGCCGGCGCTGGGTTGGCCGGCGACACTACTCAGTCTAGTACGAAGCGGGAAAGAATCAGGTTTACAGGTAATAAATCCATGCGCCGGCGAGGGTGGTGACGACAACGACTTTCCACGGCGCCAGTTTCCAGATGGTCAATAAGCTGAAGGCGGTCAGGGCGATGGCGAAGTCCTGCGGGGACAGTACGGAGCTGGTCCACACAGGGTGATAGAGCGCAGAACCCAACAACCCGACCACCGCGGCGTTGGCGCCCGCCATGGCGGCCTGGGCGCGGGATTGCTGGCGGAAACGGTCCCAGTGCGGCAGTACGGCGATCACCAGCAACATGCCTGGCAGAAAAATGGCGACAAGACTGATGGCGGCGCCGAGCAGCGGGTTTGGCGCAAGCGTGACCGAGGCGCCTAAATAGGCGGCGAAGGTGAACAATGGCCCTGGAACAGCCTGCGCTGCGCCATATCCCGCGATGAAACTGTTTGCACTGACCCAGCCCGTATCGACCACGCTGGTTTCCAGCAACGGCAGCACCACATGGCCGCCTCCGAATACCAGGGCTCCGGCCCGATAAAATGCTTCGAACAGCGCCAGCGCATGGGAGCCGGTGGAGAGGGTAAGCGCCGGCAGGATCAGCAGCAAAAGGAAAAAGGTCGCCAGCGCGACGTAGGATTTGCCGTGAGGAAACTCCACCGGCCGGTGCTCTTCCGTTTTGCGTTGCGTATGGCCGCAAAGAAGCAAACCTGCGCCAGCCCCAAGCGCAATGACGCCTATTTGCCCGAAGGCCGAGGGCAGGGCGGTGGTCAGAATCACCGCGCCCACTGCGATGCCGGCGCGCTGTCGATCCGGACACAGATTGCGCGCCATGCCCCATACCGCTTGCGCCACGACAGCCACCGCAACCAGTTTTAATCCGTGAATGAGACTTTGACCGAATTTCCCGCTAAAGATGTCGGCGCTAAGCGCAAAGAGCAACAGAAACAAAGCGGATGGCAAGGTAAAGGCGGTCCATGCCGCCAACGCGCCTTTCATGCCGCCACGACGCATCCCCAATGCAAATCCCACCTGACTGCTTGCCGGTCCCGGCAGGAACTGACACAACGCCACCAGATCGGCGTAACTCTCGTCACTCAGCCAGCGCCGCCGGGTGACGAATTCATCCCGAAAATACCCCAGATGCGCCACCGGCCCGCCAAAAGACGTCAGTCCCAGTTTTAAAAACGCGCGAAAGATATCGCCGGTCGTGGAGGTTTGAGCGGGAGCGTCAGTGAGGTCGTTCATAGCGGCGTTTGTGAATCAAAAGGAGCAAATGCTAAGTCGGTTATATGGCGCTTTGATGACAAAGCAGGCCTCTATTCTAAGGCTCAAGGCCTCGTTCTTTCATCAATTGCTGGATACGAGGAAATTCGGAACTCGCACGAATATTTGGCTGATCTTTGATCAGGCTGACTATCTCTGGCCAGCGTGACGATGCAATAACGGCGGGCTCCAGTAGATAGTCGACAAACATAAGGTAGTTTTTATAAGGCTCCAACCATGACAACAGCCTTTCATGTTCAAGCACATGCGGTATCGTCATAACATCGAAAAAACACAGCAGATTTTCCTTGGCGGCCAGCGGCGGCAGTGTTTCCCAGCCCGCGCATCTGGCCTGGATGCAAGGCTTGAATAAAACATCCGACAGCGGCGCGTCATGTTCCGGTTTGGCGCATTTCTCCGCCAGCGCTTTTACCAATTCGAGCCATTGCGGGTGCTTTCGGGTCACTTTTCGGGCGAGCAGACCCGCTACTTGTCCAGTGGTGTTGTACTCGCTGAACCCCTGACACAGCCAGCCCTCGTCATCCAGAAACGATACGCGCTCGCCATAAACCTCTTCCGCAATGTCCTCAAAATCCCGCGAAGCGTCCAACGCCGCCATCACCAAACGCTCCCAGTCAGGATGGGCGACGGCGTCTTTATGGCCGAGTATACGTTTACAGGCTTGGCGTGCGGCTTCCACAGCAGCTTTATTTTCTTGCGTCAGATGCGCCAATAACTCCACCGCCCAGGTGTCACTTTGAATGGCGGAGGGATGTAAAAGCAGGTTTAGGTCTTTCATTAACTCATGCGACTGTGTCGATAATGTAAAACTTATTCCAAGCCCCTTTCCTGCAAGAGTTTTTGCAGAGCGGGGTATTCACTGTAACTACGAATGCTGGGGGCGTCTTTAACTAATAAGGCTAGTTCCCGCCAGCGCTCGTGGGACGCCACGTCTGGGCGAGCAACAGCATCCACCATCATTCTGTAGCTTGTGAGCGGTTCCACCCACTGTATTAAATCCGGGTGCGACAGGACTTGGGGCAGGGGCAACAGGTCTCCAATAAATGAGTGAGGATCCAGCTCCAATAAGTAGGGTATCAGCTTCTCCCACTCTGGATGGTTGCCTATAACCGCCGGTAAAATAGTTTCTTTGCCGATTGGTGCTTCATGCTCGGAACAGTCGCTTTTTTCCACCAGCTTGAGAACCAGACTAAACCATTGGGAGTGGTCGCGGGTGGTCTGTTGACCAAGCAGCTCCGCAACGCTGTAGGTGGTGCTGTATGCATCAAATCCCTGACATAGTCCACCTTCGTCATCTTCGAAAGAAATGCGTTCGCCATAGACTTCCTCCGCCACGTCCTCGAAGTCGCGGGAGGCGTTGATCGCCGCCTCCACCAGTTCGGGCCAGCGTGGATGAGCGACGGCGTCGGGATGGGCGAGTATGGCGTCGCAGGCCTCATTCGCCGCTTCGACAGCATCATCGTCATTGGTCGACATGTGAGCGAGCAAATCAGACGCCCAGTTGGCGTCTTGAATGGCGGAGGCGGTTAAAAGTTGCTCCAGTTCTTTCACGACGGATTATCCTCTTGGATCTCTCTGTAAATACACGGACAAATGGCCGATTCACCGTCCGCTCCACGGGTGTTATACCTTAATACGGCCGTTAACGCTAACCAGCTCCGGGTTTCGTGGCGGACTGTCGCATTAGGGTGTTCCAGTATGCCTCAGCAACTCGGCTAAGCCCCGTAGCGACGCCAATTCCTCATAATCAGACAGAAGTATTCATGGTCAGAATTATTGGTCCGGCAAGTCCCAGATATCGTTTTGAAAAATGTCCCGTTCAGGACAAATACGTCCTGGTTGAGAACGCTCCATTTGAAACCTCCGCCGCCACCTTGGGCGAGGCCTTGACGCAATACGCCAACGCTTTCAGCGCCAGCATTCGGCCCTATGACGGCGACGACAACATTCCGCTGCCGGAAGGAGAGTCCAAGTACTTTTATTATCTGGACAAAAACTCCGTGCATGGCGAAGCTATCGTCGATATTCATATTCACCGCCACTCCGGCGAGCAAGTGTGTCCCGGTCAGAACATGAACTTTCAACTGTTCTCCGGCGACGCCATAACCATCGGCGCGCTGGCTTGTTAAGGTAATTCGTAGTCGCCAGGGAGGATTCTTTGTTCACCGACGAGCATATTACCCGGTTACTTAATCAGCAGCCGATTTCAGACGCGCCGCCCTGGCGCGACGGAGACGAACGAGCTGTCGATAGTTTCTATAAGTACGCCTGCGCAAGGGTTTCGCAATTGACGATGGCCCAGTTTCATGCCGAATGGAAACACTACGGCTCCGGCTACGCGTCATTTGTCGACGTCTGTTTTTACCAGGGTAAGGCGGCGCAGGGACAAGACGCCCCTGAACAAATGGGGCTGGAAGTTCTGTTCAGCCGCTTGTCGCCTTATTTTGTATTGATGGAAGCCCCCGTTCCCACCACAGGCTCCCGTTCGCTACCCTCTTTCAATGGCCTGGATCAGCTCCGCATGCCGAATGTTGAAATGTTAAGGAGTAAGGACTCCATGACGTATGAAGAGGGATATCATTGGCTGCTAGGCAATGTCGATGCACACTTCGATAAGCTTGTTTCGCTGATGCAATCTGAGGCTGATCCGGTAATGAGAGGTAAGTTTATCGAGCTTCTTGGCGACGCTACTAATAGAAACGTAGTTCCAATTCTTGCTGCTGAACTTACAAGTCCAAATCGAGACATACGCTTTTGGGCTCACTCTCAGTTGGAGTATAGTGAGCACTCCGAAGCTAATAAAATTGCAGAAAAATACAAAGAACAAAACCCCAATGAAGATTGGTACTAAACTTTTGACAAAGCAAGGCAACGCCGCCCTGTGCGCTGGACGCGCTATCGCGCGCCTTTGCTTGCGGTGTTGTGCGTAGAACGGAATTCCTAAATCTATGGAAGAAAATAAAGAACTCACCAAAGAAGAGTTTACCTTAATGCTGGAACTGATCAGAAGGTATGCAGAGTCCTCCATGGACCAATGGGAAACATGGAAAATTGACTCTAAAAAAGGAAATTTATTCATAGAGTTAAAGCTTTCCAACATAAAAACGAAAACGCTTACTCGGATCTCAGTAGCTTGCTCAAGTGAAAAGCTAAACACTACACATTATGGTTTAAGACCTACCCAGAGTTTAAAGATCCATCCCTCTGGGAGTGGAAGTTTGTGGAAAAACAGGCAAGGCGTGTCATTCGAGTGCTGAAGCAATGTGCTTAACAAACGGCTGTCCAGACAAATTTCCGCTCTCACCTTTGGGGCGTGGTAAAAAAACTCCATCAGAAATTTGCTCGGAGATCCAGGCGTTAGCTGAATGTCCGAACTTATGAGCAAATCATGAAGCTACATATTGATCAGATCTTCGAAGAGATAGATCGAAAAATAGTTGAAACAATAGAAGATATAGAGCCAAATATTGGTGAAATATATGTAGCTGGATTCTGGCTGTTTTACTGCGATTACACAGTGCTAAGCCGACCATGCTTCTCCTACAATTCTGAGAATACGGATGAACAAACAAGATGGAGTCCGCCAGATTGGACAGTCGATATTGATGACATAATGGATCAGGCACTGGCTCCTTTATATGAGAAAATAACGGCTTTGATGGAAAATTGCAGCGAGAAAGAATGGGATACGCTACTTGATTTTCAATTTGAGTTTTATTGTAATTTGTGCCAAAAACTTAATAATGATCTAATGCCATTTAAGAAATGGAGTACGACTAAAAATTTTGTGATTGGTATTTTTGAGGAAAGAGAAAGTGAAGATGTCTACCATAGCTTGATAAAAAACAGTATCGGGCATGGAAAAGCTATCGAGCTTGGTATTATATAAGGGTTAAGACGGATGGCTATGTCATCATTATGTAATAAGTTTGTCAAATGAACGCTTCTGGCATCACACCTTTTGAAAAAGTATTAGTTTTCTATGGAAATTAAACCGAAAATCGGGATTGATAACATATATCTTGGAATGACTATGGCAGAGGTTAGGTCTTTGTGGGGTGACCCAGAAGATATAAGCACCTTTATCCCTTTGGAAGAAAAGCCAGAGGACCGAATTATCGAATGGAACTACTCTAACGGCATTGAGCTAAATTTTGACTCCGACGATAATTTCTTATTAGCCAGCATTAATTGCGAATCAAAATCAGCAACTTTTCAGGGCTTAAGTGTAGTGGGGATTACACCAAAAGAGTTGATTCTAAGGCTTCCAGGCACAAAGCTTGATGATGAGTTTGAATTGGCGATAGATGAATACCGTAACGAAGAGTTTTCGCTTTCTTTCTGGGCTCAATATGGAAAAATTTACGCAGTTTCCATTAACCCTGAATATGATGAGTCTGGTAATGAAGTTATCTGGCCGATAAGAAACAACTAATAGCTAAAGGCGCTCAAGGAAGGGCGCGCAAAATGCTAGGGAGCCTCTGAAAAGAGTAGGTGACGCCGCAATGGCAACGCAGGTAGTTTTTCAGAGGTTCCCTAGCTTGTGGTGATAACGGGCCCCGAAGAAAGCGTATATGCGTACACACGGTTTTTCGTAAGTAAGCCAGCTTGGATTTCCGGGGCTTTTACACTGGAATCGGTGGGCTGGAGGGGATATCTTCGAAGCTTGGAAATTTAAAAACGCGCATGTGCGTATGCAAATGTTAAGCATCTATGAATATGATTGAAATATTTGAAAACCTAATAGATGAAGCTTTAGCAAAGGCTAAGGATTTAGATATTTTCACCTTTGCTATATATCACGACCATGAGTCGGGATTTGTTAGCATCTGTATAGATACAAAACAAAACTCAGAAAATCAGTTACTTGAATCGAACAAATACAGCATGAAGCATTTTCGCCGAATTATTGAGGAAGGTAGTATTGAAGAGGCCATGCTCTGGCAAGCAAATATTGGGCGTAATCTATCATTAGGTGATTTTGCAGCGGTAAACCTCTCTGAAAAAGAAGTGGCGGGTATAACTCCCGATAGTAACTTCTATCTCGATATGGTGAAAGCCATACAAAATAAGGAAGAACATATTCTACAGAAAAGCACGCACGGAAGTTCCCTTCTATTTTGTTGTTCTACTGTAGATGAAGAAGTTGGTCTAACTTGGGTGCAAGAAAATGCTTAACAAAGCCATTGCGAATGGTCGACAAAAAGACGTGGGAAGGATGGCGTTTTACTTTGTCTATTTTGGAAGATTATGTAATTAATAATGAATATTGATAAAGCGCTAGAGTTTCTTAGAAAGCATCAGCCGTTGCCAGCGGATGAAGATGTATCGGAAGCCGATATTGATATGTTAAATCAAGTAAGGGAGCTCCTGATTTCAAATCCCGATGAACGCGCTATTCCACTTGTTCTTAATGCATTCGGTGATGGAGGTGGTTTTGGCGTCTATCAGGTCTGCGATGATATATTTAGGCCATTTAAACCAGAGGCGGTTTTACCTCACTTAAAAAACGCTTTGGCAAGTAAGCACTATGGGGTGCGCTACTGGGCTTCCCAGTGGGCGATGGAAATCAATTCGATTGATATAGCCCCGGAGATTAACAGTATGCTAAAAAATCCTGAGGACACTGACGCTCACTATTATTGTGTTGCAGCGCTCATTGATATATGGGGAAAAACGAAAAATCCATTTGTTTCTAAGTCAATAATCGAGTTAGGTGGTAAATCAAAAAACATAGATGTCTCAGGGTTAATCCATGAGCACCGCACTGAGAAGTAGAGTTATAACAAAGCAATCTTGCGGACTCGCTCCGCTCATGCGTAAGTTGCGGCGTTAACCACAGTCGAGGCGGGTAATGAATACAGAACTGCAAGTGAAAGCTAAGAAGCTCATAGAGATCGATGATATTGATGGTGCATTGCAATTACTACGTGCGGAAGGGGCGGGTATAATTGAGTCAATTAAGCTTGTGAAAGAAACTAAATCAATTTCTCTTAGTGATGCAAAAAAATTAGTTGCTCTACATCCAGTTTGGGATGATCAGCAAGAGAATTTTAGGAACTTTCACGATTCCATCATTGATGTCTTAAATGACAAAGACGCGTAACTCGCAGTTAAAAATTTTAGGCTGGTGACGCAAAGAAGGTGCGCATCAGCTAATTGCGTGGATCGCTTCGCTCACTTTACTGCGCAATGCTCAGTTCAGTTATAGCGGCGTTAGCTAGAGTAGAATTATGCATATTCCAATATCTCACGATTCAACTCGATCAATATCAGTAGGTCCGGATTGGTCGATATCTATTGCTTCTAACCGGTCCATCAGAATCTATTCGATACCAACAATAATTGGTTGGTGCTTTGGGCTTCCTCGGGCGCACCAAACTGGCCCAGTCTGCCAGGGTTAGAAGGCCTGAAACACTATACTGAGCAGATAGATCGAAGAGTTATTAACCTGGCATCGATATAGATATGATACAATGCCCATATGATTATAGAAGACGCTCGCTCATTACCTGCCGCAGCGCAGGAAGAAAAAAGAAAACAGGCCGTGCGACTGCGCAAGCAGGGGTATAGCTATCAGGAAATAGCCGATAAGGTCGGTGTCCATAACCTGACGGTGGGAAAGTGGATCAGAGCTTATGAAGCGCAAGGGGTTAGCGGGATTAAATCCAAGCCCCGCGGACGAGAGCCCGGCTCGGGACAGCGATTGACGCCAAGCCAGGAGAACCGAATCAGATGTTTGATTGTCGATAAAAGCCCGGACCAGCTCAAGCTGGAGTATGCGCTCTGGACCCGTAAGGCGGTGCAACAGCTTATTGCGCAGGAGACGGGAGAGCACTTGGCGATCCGAACGGTTGGCAGTTATCTGACCGCCTGGGGTTTCACGCCGCAGAAGCCGGTGAAGAAAGCGTATGAGCAAAACCCGTCTCAAGTCGAGAAGTGGCTGAAGGAGGAATATCCGGTCATCAGTGGACGAGCGAAGGCGGAAGGGGCGGAGATCTATTGGGGCGATGAGACAGGGCTTCGAAGCGACGCTCAACATGGGCGGGGCTATGCGCCGAAAGGGAAAACGCCGGTGATTCGCCTGAACGCCAAGCGTGAGTCGGTCAACATGATCTCGGCGATCAGCAACCAGGGCAAAGTGCGGTTTCAAATCTATGACGGCTCAATGGACGCAGACCGGTTGATAGGGTTCATGAAGCGGCTGATCCAAGACGCCCAACGGAAGGTCTTCCTGATACTGGACAATTTGAGAGTCCATCACGCCAAGGTTGTGAAGGCCTGGCTTGAGGAGAATGAGGATCGTATAGAAGTGTTCTATTTACCCGCCTATTCCCCGGAATTGAACCCGGACGAATACTTGAATTGTGATTTAAAAGCGGGAGTTCACAGTGGTAAGCCGGCACGAAAGAAAGGGGATCTCAAAAAGAAAGTTCGATCCCATATGTGTATGTTGCAAAAGAAGCCTTCGAGGGTGAAAAAATACTTTAACCACCCAAGCATCAAATATGCGGCATAGAATGCCTATATCGATGCCGGATTAATAAGAGGAACTGCAATATGGATCTCATTTTTGAGCCCTTCGTTGGCTTAGGGCCACTAAAATTTGGTATGTCAAAGTCGGAGGTAGAATCTCTGCAGGCAGAGGTTAGTGGCATTGGAGATTGCGATTATCAAGACGGCAAACTTAGCGCATTTTCGATCTATCCAGCCGATGTTGAACACCTAATTATCGTTGGCGAAGATGTTCAGAAAATGGATAAGCTCTCGGCCGCACTTCATCTGGCTAACCTGAGCGCCGATTATGGGCAAGCTCAGGGCGGATCGCTCTACTTCATGGATCTAGGTTGCGCTATTCTCCAGTTTGAATCGTCTTCACGTGAGTTCTTATTCTTCGCGCGTGAGTACGATACTGGAGAACCACTGAGGGAAATGACGCTATCTTCTATCGAGTCTTACTACCAAGATAATGCCTGAAACGCATAGTTATTTGTTAAGGGGCGGCAACTATCTAGCAAATTGTAGCGCGCGGCCCGTTCCGGGCATTGGACTCAAAACGCACAGGCGCTCGTTTTTCACCCGAGTACAAGAGTGTTAGGGTCACAAAGGTTGAGTAAACCAAAAGTAGCAACATCGTCTTTTGCCCCACAGTCTGATTAGATACCCACTTGGTAACCTGCACGCTCACATCAATCCGATACTCACAAGGAACCCTGTTTTGTCTCAAAAAGGCACTCCGTCTATCGCAAAGCAAGTCGCTATTTTGATTGTACTCACATCGCTTTCTTTGGGCGCTTTGGTGTGGTTTGGCTTTGCGGTGGCGTCAACGGTTAATCAGGTGACGGCGCTTCCGCCCAGTTTGTATCTTGAGCCGGCGTTATACGGCATGCTGGGGATTGGCTTGAGCCTGCTTTCTTTGTGTGTAATGGCGCTATTGGAGTTACTGGCGAGACTAAAAAAGCCCTTACGGAAGACCACGGAAAACCGCATTTTCAAAATACTGCAGCCTGTCCTTTTGGGAGGGGTGGTGGCGATTTTTCTGCTGCCTGTGCTGATTTACTTTCCCTTGTCGGCGTACCTGAAAAACCAGGGGTATAGCGATTGCGAGGACGCTTCCTATTCCGGGTTGCGATACCAGTATATCGTTTTCGCCAAGTCGGAAGCCGCCTGCACGCAGGCGGCGCAAGAGTAAAAGCGCGTTTCAGCACTCGTCATTATTCGTCTTTCGGGACATCCCTGTCTCTGTTTCCCATTCTAAAAGCTCGCGGACAATCCGATCTGCGCCCAGCGGCCCGGCATGGGGTAGCCTGGGCGATAGGCGTATTCACGGTCGAATAAATTCTCCACGGCGACAAAGACTTCGCCATCCTGACCCAATGGCGCCAGAGGATAGGAAAGGCGCATATTGGCCACGGTGAAACCACTGACTTTCTCTCCATTAACGTCGCCTGACGCCCGCTTGCGCGTTAGCGCCCAGACTTCGGACTGATGCTGGGCGTCCAGGGCGAGGCGGAAGGGACCAAGCTGGCCGTTCAGACCCGCGGTAACTGCCCGTTCTGGTGTGTAGGGAAGGTTGTCGATATCCGGATCGAGCAGGGTTAGCCCGCCAAACAGGGACCAGCCCGCCGGCAACATCTGACTGACCGACAGCTCGACGCCACGCATCCTGTAGTCGCCGAAGTTAATGAACTGTGGGCTGGAGACTTGCGGAGGAAAAGCGAAGACGTAGCGGTTTTTCACCTTGTCCTTGAACACGCTGAGGTCGATCTGGGTGGTGGTCGTTAACGCGAACTTGGCGCCGACTTCCAGGTGATTCAGCTCTTCGGCCTCCAACTGCTTCCAACTGTCGGCCAGGGGCGGTATTGCCGTCGCCAGGGTTGGCGCTTCCAGACCGGGATAGTTGACGCCTTGGGAGGCGTTGACGAACAGGGTCAGGGCGTCTGACATCAGTGACAGACCGGCGTAAGGCGCGGCCTGGGCGTCAAACTCACTGTGATCGTAATAACGCACGCCGATGGACGGCGACAGCATCCAGTCGTCGTTGAGCATCAGCAAGTGACTGAGACCCACATAGGGCGACCACAACTTGAACGTCGGCGCGTCCAGGTGCGCGCGTCTGGCGGAATCGTCGCGATTAAAGTGCGCTTCGCCGGAGACGCGATCGTAATCCAGACCGGCGACCAGGGTTCCATCCATCCAGGGCGAGAAATTCTCGCGCCAGCGCAGGCCGCTCATGGTGAAGTCCGAAAGCGTATCGCCATCGCCGCCGCTCTGGTGATACCAGTTACCCTCGCCGGAGCTGTGATGCAGGCTGAACTCGCCGGTCCAGTCGCCATGTTCATGGGACAACGTGGTCGCCAGCATGAAGGCCTGGGTATTGTACTCCGGCGCGACATCCGGCTTTGGGTCTCCTTCTTGGCCTGGATCCGTGCTTTCGTTGTCCACATAGAGTCCGCTGAACGACGCGGCCCAGTGTTCATTCAATTGCGCGCCGACTCGGCTGAAGAGGTTTTTCAATTCACCGTCAGCGTTGTCCCGATGGCCGTCGGAAGTGGCGTAACCCTGGGCCAGA
Organism: Hahella sp. HNIBRBA332; assembly: GCF_030719035.1. Taxonomy (NCBI): domain Bacteria; kingdom Pseudomonadati; phylum Pseudomonadota; class Gammaproteobacteria; order Oceanospirillales; family Hahellaceae; genus Hahella; species Hahella aquimaris. The sequence goes on along the minus strand of NZ_CP132203.1, from coordinate 2,804,816 downwards.
ACAAAGTCCAAATCGCCATTGTGGCTGGTCAGTTCCGCCTGCTGCACCAAGGTATGGTAAGAGCCGGCGGAGATACGCGCGGCGCCGTGAGTCCCTTCTTCAGTCGCCCGTTTGGTATGCAGATCGATGGAGGCGAAGTTATTGCCGTTGATCTGCGGTTGCGGGCTTTTATACACGGTCATGGATTGCATAGCGTTGACCGGCAGCAGATCCAACAGTGGGTGTCCCCATAAGCCCATGTACAGGGGCAGGCCGTCGATGTAGGTCTTTATCTCACTGCCGGGACGGGTGACGCCCATGCCGCGGATAAACACCGCGCCGCCCTGATCGCCGCCGAACGCGCCGACCGGGTTGTAACGGGAAATCTGCACGCCGGGCGTCCGACGCAGGGCGGCGGTGAGGTCCACCGCGTTTTGATCGCGAATTTGATCTTCGGTGACCACGGCGGATGTGCTGGAGAACATATCCACTTCCACCTCTTCAATGACCGGCTTGGCGGTCACTATCATTGGCTCCAGAACGGTGGTTTGCGCATGCGCGCCGCCCGCGGCGGTCAGGGCGACCGCCACGGTAAGTTTCTTCGGTGAAAATTTCATAATACTGACTTGATTGACTGCTTAATCGGCCTGAAAGGATCCGTTTTGTGGATGATTTTGATGATGCGCGGACATACCCGGATCGTTCGGCGCGCCAAACAGCCCGAACTGCGCCAGTTTTTGCGGCGCGATGGACTGTTCCGCTTCAGTCAGTTCAGAAATGAGCTGGGAGGCGGTGTCCTGAGGGATGCCGGCTTTGTGCAGCAGGTCGACTTTCTTGAACTCGTCGCCGCCGCAGGCGAGCACCATCCACTTGTCGCCGTCCCGGCGCAGCAGCGCGCGTCCGCCTCGTTCGCCCTGAATCCAGTCGGCGATGGCGTAGTCGTTCACCACGATGACCGGCGCCGTCTCCACCTTGTGATGGGGCTGGTCATAGGTGGCGGAGATCAGTTTGATCACTTGCTGCTGTTCTTGCGTCAAGCCGTCGTTGGCGAATGCGGGCGCGACCAGCGCCGAACTTAACGTCAGGGCGGCCAGCAGGCTGCGGAAAGGGATAGGCGGTGAAGACATCCTGTTGTTATGACGATTTTTCATGTTATTCCTCAGAAGAGTTTGGCGGTGTTTTAAACATGTAATTAATCAGGCGTATGACGCGCCTGCGCGGTGATTAGCCGCGAGAGACAGGACCAGACACGGGCCGGCTCTGTCGTTGCAGACAGAGAGAACGTGGCTAGTCATCTGCTGGGTTCATCGAGTGAGACTGAGTACCTTGTTCCTCTCCATCAATCAGGCCGGCGAGCATGCACAATGCTTCCAGCAGGAAAAAGCTGCTCCAGGGCGATTCCACCAGTTCGCAGCCGGCGGCGCTGGTGCGGTAACAGGCGCCAATGAAAGCGCCGGCGTGCGCGGCTCCATCGCGGCGCACGAAGTATGAGCTGCGTATAAGCGCGGCGATTTGCTGGGCGGCGTAGGCACGCCAACTGTCGCCGTCGTCCAGTAACTCAGAGAGCGACAGTATGGCGATGGCGGCGATCAGTGTGGCGGATGGGTCGGATAAACTGTCGCTGCGTTCCGGTCTGTCGGCGGGATACGGCGTGCGGCGAGAGCGACGCCAATACACGCAGGCGGCTCTGGCGTAATCGAGATAGGGCGAGCCCCAGCGTCTGGCCGCATGGCACAACCCCAGCATCGCCCAGGCCTGGCCACGGGACCAGCCGCCGGGGCGGTCCACGCGTTGCAGAACGTACTGGTTAGACGTGTGCTGCAGCTCGGATTTGGCCTCTGCGCCGCATGCGCCATTGGCGGTGAAGCAGGCGTCGATCAGGGCGTCGGCGTGAGCGCGGGCGATCGTATTCAAAGGCTCATGGCCGGCGCCGCCGAGGAGTTGTACCGTGGCCGCCAACGAGTCTACAGACAGACGTTGTCCCCCGTCCGCGCCGCCGCCCATAGCGCAACCCAGAGGAATATATCCGAGGCGTTGATCAAAACCGGATGCGATGACGGCGGCGGCCTGATTGGCCAACTCCTGAGCCGTGTGATCCACCAGCCAGCGTCCGCATAATGCAGGTCCATACCAGAAAATCATGCTGCGATTGAGGGTGTCGATATCCAGCTTATCCGCCAGCGTGGCGCAGAGAGCGAGTGCTTTATCGCGATCAGCGGTGGACTTGGAAATCAACGCCCGCAAACCCCAACAGCCCGCCCAAAAGCCTCCCATCCAGGAACCGCCGGTGGAGGTCTTCCAGTATTGGCCGTCGCGGGAGAACAGGGGAAAGCCGCCGTCGCAATGGGCTTCTATGGTGTCGAGGCGGCGTAGCAGCAGCGTCATGGCCTGACTGATTTCCCATGGCGACAGCGCTGTGATGTCCCAGGGCGGCAGGCGCATGTTGTTCATGAGGCGCTCCTGCGTCGCAACAGAGCCAGACCCAAGGCCGCTACAGCTCCCGCCAGCGCGACGATAGCGAGAGCGCTCCAGGCCACACTGAATCCTGAAAAAGTAGTGGCGAGAGCGCCAAAGAGCGGCGCGCCCATCGCGAAGCCGCCAAAAAACGCGGCGGACAGCAAGCCGGACGCGGTCGCCGGCGCGCCAAAGACGCTGTATCTAAGCAGCATGCCCATCGCCACCGCATTGGTCGCCACGGCGGTGAGGCCCACTACCAGCACACCGAACCATAAGCGCCAGTGGCTTTCCGGTGAGGCCTGTTGGGTGACCCAGAGCGCCAGTGCGGTGAGCGCCATTAATCCCAGCAGCAGCCAGGATTCATCCTTGAGTTTGCTGGAAAGGGACGTCAGCGTGAGGCGCGAGGTAAAGCCCATGACGCCGAAGACGGCCACCATCAAACCGGCGTCATGCTGACTGACGCCTTGCTGGGTGGCGAAGACGGGCAGAAAGGTCACGAAGGCGGACAGGGTGACGCCGGCGCAGCCTTGCACCGCCATCAGGTTGAGCAGCAGTTTGCCTGGGCGCGAGGGTAGCCAGGAGCGCCGAGGTCCGGCGGGCGATGGCGGCGGAGCCAGAGACGGCGCAAGACAGGCTAATAACAGCGCGACCGGGATAACCGTCGCCATGGCGGCGCGCCACCCGAACGAGACGGCGATCAGCGGCAGCAATCCGCCGGCAATCAGAGCGCCGAGCTGTACGCCGGATTGTTTCAGTCCCACGGCGAACGCCTTGCGCGCAGGGGGAATCCGTTGTGCGATCAACTGGTTCGTAACCGGGTTCGACAGCGCCTGCGCCACGCCGCATACCGCCACGGCGGCGATAATGCCTGCAAACCCGGGGAGGGTGATCAACAGACCATAGGCCAGCGCCACGCTGAAAAACAGCATCCACAGGCCACGTCGCGATCCCAGCCGCTCGACCAGCGGACCGGCGGCGAGGGACAGCACCGCCGCCACGCCGAAAGCGCTCATGGTGACATAACCGAGCCAGCCGGGTTCAATGCCCAGATCGGCGATCAGCAAGGGGCCCAAGGCGCCGATGGTGTATAGAATCAGCATCGGCAAGGTCATGGATAACAGCAGCACGACATGCAGGCTGATGGCGCGCAAAGGCGATTGGCGCAGCGGCGGCGCGATGGCGTTCATACTTGCGCCGTCTCCCGCTCCGTCTGGGCGACGGGCGAGCTGTTTTGTTCTTCACGGGGAAGATAACCCTCCAGAATCCGTCGCCCCACGGTATTGATCAGCACCTCATCAGCGCCGTCCAGAATGCGCGTGGCGCGGGCGTAGCGAAAAATAGTGGAGAGCGGCGTCGCGTCGCACAGACCTTCTGCGCCGAAGACCTGAATGGCGCTGTCGGCGGCTTGATTGAGCGCGTGAGAGGCGGCGATCTTCGCCATATTCACTTCAATATCGCTATCCTCGCCCGCATCCAGTTTTGCTGCGGCCAGTTGTAATTGCGCCCGTGCGCTGACGATGCTTTGTTGACTGAGAAACGCCAGGCGGCGGATCAGTTGCTTGTCCGGCAGTCGCGCCAACTGGCCGCGCTCGCTGCATACACGCTCGCCAAGCAGGTCCAGGCAACGTTGCGCCAGCCCCACCCAATGAGCGGCGTTGATGGTGCGTCCCAATCCCAGCCGTTGCTTCATCAGGGCCATGCCTTCGTGCAATTCGCCCAGCAGATAATCCTGGGGAATCCGCACATGATCGAACTGCAGCTCATGCTGGCCGTTACGGCGGCCCAGGATGTCCAGATCCTGCAGGATGCTGAATCCGAGGGCGTCGGTGGGAACCACCAGCATGGACAGGGTGTATTGTGGCGGCGCCTCCGTCTGGGTGCGCGCCACCACGGTGATAAAATCCGCACGACGGGCGCGGGAGATAAACCACTTGCGGCCGTCAAGGCGCCAGCCGTCTCCCTCGCGCTGCGCCCGCAGCTGGATGGTGGCGGGAATCGAGCCGATACTGTCCGGTTCAGACATGCCATAGGCGGACACGGCCTTTCCCGCCGCCAGTGGTTGCAGAAAGCGTTCCACGATTGTGTCGCCGCCGTGCAGAGACAGCATGCGCACATCCAGAGCGGCGCGCCCGCCGAAGATTTCAGGGCCGAACTCGGAGCGTCCCTCCTGTTCCGCCAGGGGCAGATAGTCGCTTAACGTGGCGACTTCGCCACCCAGGGCGGCGGGATAATACAGACCCCACAGGCCCTGGGCGCGGGCCTCTGCGGCCAGGGCGGACTGCAGCGTCAGCGCCGCGTCGTCGTCTTTGGCGAGCAAGGGCTCGTTGGGAATCACCTGCTCATTGATGAAGGCGCGTATGCGCTGCGCCAGCTCGCCGGATGTCTTGTTGGCGCCGCCGTTATCCATAGGCAGGTTTGCGGCCTTTCCTGTGTCTACACTGCGCATGCGCTGCGCTCCAAAAAAGCGACTTCAGCCGTGAGCCGCTTTTTATCGACCTTGCCCGCCGGTGTGAGTGGAAAATGCCGGATGAAGCGCAGGTACTCCGGCAGTTTGTTCACCTCCAGTCCCTGGTCGCGCAGAAAGCTGGCGATTTCCGCCAAAGAGGGACGCTCCGCGCCGCTGCGCATGCTTATACACAGGCATACCCGTTGCCCCAGGTCCGGGTCTGGAACCGGCACGCAGGCGGCGCTGATCACGTCTGGAAAACAGGTGACCAGATTCTCGATCTGCACCGTGCTGATGTTGGCGCCGCCGCGCACGATCACGTCTTTCTTGCGGCCGGAAAGGCGCAAATAGCCGTCCTGATCCAGCAAGCCCAGGTCGCCGGTGTACACCCAGCCTTCCGGGTCCCGATAACGGGCGTCCAGCTCTGGGGCGTTGACGTACTGCATGGGGCTGATCGGGCCGCGGGCGAGAATTTCGCCGACCTCGCCGCGGCGGACTTCCTTGCCGGCGTCGTCGACAATGCGAATCTCACAGACGTCCGGGTTGGGGCGGCCAACGCTGCGGAACACCACGTCCAGCGCTTCATCCAGCGTGTTATGACAGTTCACCCCATCCGCTGAGCCGTACAGACTGATAAAGCGGCAGCCAAAGGCGTCCACGCATCGTTGGATGCTGGCGGGGTCAATGACCGAGCCGCCGCTGACAATGGCGACCAGGCTGGATTTGTCGATGTCCGCCAAGAGAGGCTCGGCGGCCATGCGCTGAATCATGGTGGGCACGCCGAGCAGGTGGGTGGGACGCAGGGATTCGATGGCGCGAATGGCGTCTTCCGCATCGAATCGCGGCAGCACCGCCAGGGAGCCGCCCAGCCAGGACAGCACCCCAAAGGTGGCGGTGGAGCCGAAGGATGACCCCAGAGGCACCAGATACATGCCGCGAAAGTTCGCGCCATCGGGGTGTAAACGCTGCAGAAAGCGACCGCGTCCGCCCAGCAGCGCGTTGTGAGAGTAAGCCACCAGTTTGGGCTCGGACTCGGTGCCGGAAGACACCAGCAGGCGCACCGGTGAATCTGGATCGACATGAGGCAGCTGCTGCAGCGCTATCGGCTCTGCCTGAAAACATTGCTCCAGACTGGTCCACCCTTCCGGCGCTTGAGCGCTGTCTGCAATCAACCAGCGCAACGACAAGGTGGTGGGACGCAAAGAATCGATCAGCTCGCACATGTCCACACCGCCGTATTCCGGCGTCGCCACAATGGCGCGGGCGTCGCAGCGTTTCAGTAAAGACTGGATGTCCAGACGTCCGCGACCCGGGGGGAACGGCGCCACAATCGCGCCAATGGCGGCGGCGGCGAGATCGACGGCGCAGCAACGCCAACTGTTAGGCAACTGATAGGCGATCACATCGCCGGCGACGATGCCCATCTCACGAAAAGCCGTCGCCAACCGCAACGCCTTCTCCAGCAGGTCGCCATAGGTCATGACGGAATCTGGCGAAAGCACCGCCGTCTTGTCCGGCGACTGTTCCGCATACATCTGAAACATCTGGAACACGCTGCGGTCAGGGTACAGGCCTTGCGTCGCCCATTGCTTGCGCAGCGCCGCTGGAACCAGATCGATGATGCCTGAGCGGTTCATTGAAACCTCCATGGTGAATTCACTCGAACATAGATGTCCTTGTCGAGAGCGGGGGCCAAACGCGGGTCGCGGCTAAGCTCAGTCAAATCTTCGACCACTACGGCGGCGGGAACGCCGTTCATTTCGAACAACGCCGCCCACTCCTGCGCCTTGCGATGTTGAAGAACACGCTGCAAATGCTCTCGATTCAGGTTGTCGTTTGCGCGGTTTAACCGGTGTTCAGACGCGGCGTCGACGATGGCGTGGGTGAGCCTGGAAAAAGCGCGTTCATCCAGACAGTCCAGGGCAATCAGCCCCTGTGCGGTGGCGTAGACGCCACTCAATGAAGTCCATGCAGGTGAGGGCGGTTCACCGTCCAGGACATGACTTTGATACCCCGCCTGTTGCAACAGCGCGCCAAGTTCGTCTGCGCACAACAAGGTGGCGGCCCCCAGCAGGGAGGTATCCACTCTGATGGAGCGGGCGCGACCCAGTCCGCGGGCCAGCAGCGCGGCGGTGACGCCCTGAGCGGCGACAGCGCCGCCTAATACGTCTAAAACAGTAAACACTGCGCCCCCCGGCAGCCCCGAAGCGGCGGCGATTTTGGCGGCGACGCCGGAGTAAGCCTGCGCCATGAAATCGGTGCCGGGCAGACCGTGCTCCGCGCGCGCTCCCCAACCTCCCGCATAGGTGTAAACGAGGTCGGGGTTCACCTGTTTCATATCGTCGTATTCCAGTCCCATCTCCGCTGCTTTGCCGGGCGCCCAGTTGTGCAGAAACACATCCGCCTGCTGGATCAACGCCATCACTTCCGCTTTGCCGGTGGCGGATTTGATGTCGATTTCTCGTACGTTTTTGTCTCGATTCAGGGCGTCAAAACGGGCGGAAACGTCTTCCGCCATGGGCGGTATACCGCGTAAAGGATCGCCGCCGGGTGGTTCGATGCGAATGACTGTGGCTCCGAGCAGAGACAGCAAGCGTCCCGCCAAGGGGCCCTGAATGCGGCGGCAGGACTCAACCACGGTTAATCCCGCTAAAGGCAGATGAGAGGACGGATCACAGGGCTTCAGCGGCCTGGCCTGGGCGAGGCCGCCATCACATTGAAAGCGCCAGGGGCCATTGCGCCACATGTCCATTGTGTCCTCGTCCTGCGCACGCTCCTGGAGCGTGCGCACTCGGCAAATGGCGACGCCGGTTTGTTGGGCGATATGTTCGATCTGGGCAAACGGCAGCGTGGCGAGCGCCTCGCAGAGGGCGACGGGAACCGGGGCGATGGCTTTGGCGTAACGTAGCAGGAAGCCGCTCCAGCCTTTGCCGGCGCTGGCGGCGTCGACGCCCGCCTGAGTCCAGAAATCGCGCCAGGGGACGGCGTCCAGGGTTTCCAGCTCAAATACCACGCCATCGGCGGACATGAAGGGCGGGCGCTCCTGCACGCTGGCTGTGCCGGGCCGTAAGCGCTCCGGCGTTTCCGGGGCGGTGGCGCCGGCCAGATATTGCGCGACGCTGAGCAAGGCGCTGGAGGTCAGGCTGGCGGTGGTTGTGTGCGTCGAGGCGCCCCGGAGACCACCGATGGCGGCGGCCATCGCGCCCTGCAGGGAAAGTACGGCGGTGAGGATGGAGACATAATCCACTCCCAAGGGCTGCGCGCCGCCGCTGGCGCGACCATGTACCGACATCAGTCCCGTCGCCGCCTGGGCCAGGGTTTCTGATATGGGACGCTCCACGGCGTCCGACCAGCCTTCCAGTACGCAATCGACAGCGACATGATCCGCCACATGCAACGCGAAAGCGGCGCCGGATTCCGTATCGACATTCTCCCAGGCGGCGCCGAGAGCATTGGCCTGATATCGCAACGATGCATACAGCGGCGCCAGGGCCGGCGTCGGGTTGCGTAACGATCCGCTGAGATAACAGCCTTCCAGTAACACAGTCATGGCGATTATCCCAACCTGTCGCCGCAGCCGCCCGCCACCGCCGGCAGGATGGTGATGGCGTCGCCGGCTTGCACGGACGTATCCAGATTCTCGGCGAAACGAATATCGTCGTCATTCACGTAAATATTCAAAAAGCGATGCACCTTGCCGTCCGCCATCAGTCGCTCTTTGACGCCCGGGTACTGTATTTCCATGTTCTCGATCACTTCCCGCACATTCGCGCCGCCGCCGTCAATGCGCTTCTGTTCGTTGGTCAGCGGACGCAGAACGGTGGGAATATGGATGGTGATTGACATGGGAACTCCTGTTTTCAGCAAGGGGAAATGATTGTTCGCCGGCGTATTGCTCGACGATGCGAATGGTTTCTTCCACTACGGCTCCGTTGACGATGCGGAAGCTGCGAATGCCGCTGCCGTAGGCTGGATCAGTGGGAATAATGACGTAATGGGCGTGCGGCTCCGCGGCGCAAAGAATGTCATCCTGGCTGGGATAGGCGCGCGAGTGGGTGTGTGAGTGATAGATGACCACCGGCTCTTCGCCGTTGGCCTCCATTTCCCGCCACACCTGCAGTTGTTCGCGGGCGTCGAACATGAACATATCCTCTGATGCCGCTACATTGCGCATGGGAATGAGGCGCATGGGGCGCTCGGCGCCCTCCCGGCCGGCGATAACGCCGCAGGTTTCCATGGGATGGTCTGTCTGCGCCTGTTGGATCATGGCGTCTACAAGTTCCGAAAGAATCGTCAGCATGTTTGGTTTCCTCCCTGATCAGTAGCTGGGCAATGTCGGGTCGATATGCCGAATCCAGGCGAGAATGCCGCCGTCGAGATGGTGGACGTTATCGAAACCGCATTCGCGCAGGGACTGCAACGCCCTTTGCGAGCGCACGCCGGATTTGCAGTGCAGCACGATGGGCGCGTTGTTGCTGAGAGCGTTCAGCATGTCGCTGTCCAGAAGCTTGTGCGCAGGAATATGTTGCGATCCCTGGATATGCACGATGTCCCGCTCCAAAGCTCCGCGCACATCGATCAATTGGAAGTCTTTGGCGCTGTCCCGCCACCGCTTGAGTTCATGAACATCAATGCTGGGAACGCTGTTGTCATTGTCTTGAACGGTTGTCGCCAGCCCACAGAATGCCTGGTAATCCGTCAGTTCGGTGATGGCGCGCCTTTGCGGATCACGACGCAGTTTGATAAAGCGGAAACTCATGTCCAGTGCGTCGTACACGGCCAATCTGCCTAACAAGGATTCACCTAATCCAGTAATTAACTTGATCGCCTCCGTGGCCATCATGGAGCCGATGGACGCGCACAGGACACCCAACACCCCGCCTTCCGAGCAGGAGGGCGCCAGATGGGGCGGCGGGGGTTCTGGATAGAGGTCGCGATAATTCAGGCCTGCGCCTTCGGGAGCGTTTTCCCAAAAGACCGACGCTTGTCCTTCAAAGCGATAGATCGAACCCCAGACGTAGGGTTTTCCTGCGAGCACGCAGGCGTCATTAACCAGATAGCGAGTAGCGAAATTGTCGGTTCCATCCACGATCAGATCGTATTGGGCGATGAGATCAAGGGCGTTGGACGAGTCCAGACGCTCACTATGCAGCCGCACCGCGATGTGCGGATTGATCTCGTGAATGGCGTCTCTGGCGCTCTCGCCTTTGGGACGTCCGATATCGGACACGCCGTGGATGATCTGACGTTGCAGATTAGACTCGTCAACCCGATCAAACTCCACAACGCCCAGGGTTCCGACCCCGGCGGCCGCCAGATACAGTAAGACAGGAGAGCCTAGACCGCCGGCGCCAACCGCCAGCACTTTGGCGTTCTTCAAGCGTTTTTGCCCATTCAGTCCTACATCCGGCAGCAGCAGATGACGGCTATAGCGGGCGATTTCCGCCGAGGACAACTCCGCAGCGGGTTCTACGAGGGGGGGGAGCTTCATCGACATATGTCCCTCTATCGATTGATGCGATTTCTAATTATTAGTTCGGTTATATCTCCAGATGCAGCCGGATCAGGCTGCGAGGACCGTCATCGACGGAAGGAAGGCGGAGAGAAAAAGAAATTCCCTCAAAGCGGTCGCCGACATTGATGCGTGACGAACAACAGCTGAAGCGCGATCCATGCCGTTAATTTCTAATGTTTTCTGTAAGGTCCAACACCGCTTATTTTTATATGCGGAGGGGCGGGCAGGGGCAATGCGGCAGTTTGTCGCACCCAATTTGGCTACGTCTCTGAATGTGTAAAGTTCTCAGTCCTCAACAGACTGTTATTCCCCGCGCACCGGCTCTGTGGTTAAATAGCCGCGCGCTGGCTCTGGCGCTTTTTTTAAAGGATTTACTGAAGTTTCCACTCATGTATACACCCCGTTCCAGAATTGCCGCATCGATCTTGTTTTGCCTGTTTTCCAGCCAGTCTCTGGCGGAATGGCAGTGCTCCGAGAATGACTATGAAGTGTTGAAGAATGCGGAGGAGTTCACTAGTGCGTGTACCGGTTACGCAGGGGATGTCCCGGACCATGTTAATGCGTATCGGTGCCTGCTAAGTCAAGTGGATGCGCAGGAACAGCTTATCAGGTTGCAAACGGAAGGCAGCAAGCCGGCCCAGCTCTATGCGATGATTGCTTTGCATGACTTGTTGCCAGGGTACTATCAACAAAAAGCTGAGCAGTACGTGACGGACGCCGCCAGTGTAAAAACAATGGAAGAGTGCGTCGTTGGCAGCGCTACGGTTGCGGAACTGTTTAAGCAAATCGAAAGTGGCGAACGCATTCTGAAACACTACTTTGAGCCTTAATACGATTATTTTTTTTTAGAACGCGAGACGCCAGACAAACATTTATACATCTGCAGGGACACTCCTTGAATAGCTCCAAATCCATTTTGACAAAAATCTACAAGCGCAGCCTGACCTTGATCCTGCTCATACTGTCCCTGTTTACCGTGGCGGGCTGCAAGGAACTGGAGTATCTGAGAGCTGAGAAAGTCACTTACCAGGTGCAGGATTACCAGGCGGACAAACGCTCGAAAGAGGATATGGACATCTTGGTGAAACGCTTGAACGCTGTTCTCCCGAGCAAACTGTCATCGGTCCAGTTCAAGGAAGTGGAAGGCAAAGGCGTGGTTGAATTTTCACGGGGCGCTCCTGACGCTGAACTGGTCGCATTTCTAAGCCGGCATCCCGGTGAGCTCGTATTCAGGGGAACAGAGCCGGACGATATCTGGTATAGCGATAAAGATATCGTGGAATCCGCCTCCGTCCTCGCTGGGGACAGACTCTCCGTCGAAGTCGTGTTCTCGGATGAGTCCTACGGGAAAGCCTCACCAAGAATCAAACAAAGCATCGGACGTTACGCTTACACCATGCTGGATGATGAAATACTCCACAAAGCCATGGTGCAAACAGAGCTGGGTAAAAAAATCCTCATGACCAGCGCCAGCGACATGGAAGCGCAAGCCCTGGCCGTTATGCTTGCCAGCGGCAGGATGAGTAGTGGGTATGAGCTGGTCAAACTATAAATAGTTTGCGGCCTGGAATAGACTGCTACGGCGGTCTATTTTTCCTGCCAACCAGTATAAAAACTGGCCCTCCCTGTTCTTTCTGTATATTCCTTCTAAGTTAACCCTTCTCGCCTGTTTCATCCTCTGATAATCAGTGTGCAATAACGGTTTTTACAGGCCCATGCTAGGGTTATCACCGGGTAGCCTCACAGTAAAAACTACGTTAGTTTTCTCCAGTAATCGAACTCTCTATTGAATAACTCACTGCATATTAAAATACAGAAATACTTGGAGTGACGATGCCTGCAAAAACTTCCACGTCTCTAGTAGTGAAAATTATCAAATTAAGCTTGTTGCTAATACCGGCCATATTGGCTTATTTTCCGATAAAGAATAGTGAAGAATTTAGATATTTCTTTGCGCCTAAAGTGGTATACGAGGTGAAAGGCTATCAAAATGATGACAATGGCCCTGAAGATATGGAAATCCTGACGAGCAGAATCAGCCGCCTTGGTCCTGGTTTATTTTCCAGCGCTGACTTCATGCAAGATGACGGGAAGGCGTTCATTGTTCTGACAAGAGGAGCGGCAAATCCCAACCTTGTCGAGTTTGTCAGTCAACACCCAGGTAATTTTGTGATGCGAGGGGAAACGCCAGAAGACATCTGGTACACCAATCAGGATATTGCCGAATCAAAGGCGGTTTCCCCCCGCGGAGACGATATTGCCGTATCAATCACCGTCACGGATGAGGCCTATGCAAAGTCAGGGAAGAAGATAAATGATAACGTTGGCGGCTTTGGTTACGTGACCTTGGATGGAACTATTATAAGTAAGGCGCATCTTCAAATTAAGCTGGGTAAAAGTATTATGCTGACTGGCTACAACAACAGTGATGCAAAAGGGTTGGTCGCTATTTTGAGTGGCGATGTGATGAGTAGGGCTTATACGCTGGTTAGAATGTAGAGACTGTATTGGTCCCGAGTGCGAAGGCTAGAGGCGGTGCTCTATATGTACGGTTTTTGTTTGTCTAGAGGTGACAGTGTTTAGGTGCATTGATTCATCTCTCTACCAATAACTTCGACTATACAATCAAATGTAGATGTCATCGGCCCATATTTATGCTGAATATATATTGAGAATTGCTCAACTTTCACTTCAGCGTTTAAGGTGACTGCTTCGTTTAGCCAATAGGCGATACGTTCATATTCAACTTGTGTGTCTGAAGTGGAAATCTCCACAATGTCCCATAGCTCTTCACAGTCGTCTTTACGTAACCCAATGAAAGTAACGGTCCCAGTGATCGAAGACCTGGGAATCTCGTTATTGAAATATGCGTTCCACCACACTTGGGAGCCGACCTTTCCATATTTTTCTAAGTAGTCGGGCGCGAAAAGGGCGAGTTCAGTGTTGATGTCGTTAGCCCATGTCGGGGGCTGGTCTTTTAGATCGAATATAACAGGCACTACAATAACCGTTTTTTTTAGTACTTTTTTGAGCTTGCGTGTTTAGCGCGAGGAATTGTATCGAAAACGTAAAAAGGCGCACAAGAAATGCAATGGATTGGTCCTCTCTTCACCAACGCGGCAGGTTGGAAAGCCTATGTCTCTTTTTCGGAAGGAAAGTGGTATCTCAAGCATGATGGTCCGTTAGAGATCGGTAAGGGGAGATCGGGTTTGATGTTACTGCCTATTCTTGAGAAAGGGTATGGCGAATGCTATCCGCATCAAATTGATCTTCTTAAAAAAGGCCTAAGAGAATGTGGTTTGGATGCCGCGTATGCCGAAACTTTTCCCTTCAAAGTCCCAGTTTTATTTCCTTTTCAACATCATATGTGCAATTGGGCTGATGACGCATCGGATTGGTTGTGGGATATCGAACCACCGCTCGCGGAGGCGGAGATGCTATTCGCCGCGTCGCAGAATAAGCAGTTCAGACAAAGAACCAGGCATAGGTTGAGGCAGCGGGTGAACGCTTGGACTACTCAGCGGGGATTCTGTTGTGTGCGTGAGAAGTCATGAGGGGCGTGGCGTCTGTTGCTCAAGACGCCACAGGTATGAATTAGCCTACCTGATAGCGTCCAGGTTTATGGTTGACCGTCAGCAACAGGTTCAGCGCCACGGCGCCGAGCACTGAGTAAATCAGAATCATGGGAGTGACGATGAAACAGGACGCCAGCACGATAATGCAATCAATCATCATCTGAAATTTTCCGGCGCGCATGATATTGCGCTTTTGCAGGTATAGCGCGAGGATGCCGACGCCGCCAAGGCTGGACTTATGGCGGAACAGAATCAGCATGCCCATGCCTATCAGAAAGCCGCCGAAAACCGCTGCGAACCAGGGTTCTATCGACTCAATGGAGACGACATCTCCAGTGTGATCCACAACCAGTGAAACGATGGCGACGGAGATAAACGTATTGAGGCAGAAACGCCATCCCATCTGCTTGAAAGCCAGCCAATAGAAGGGCAGGTTAAGCAGGAAGAAAATCTTACCGAAGCTGATATGCAGCACATGCGTCAATAACAACGCCAACCCCGCCGTACCACCTGTCAGCAAGCCAGCTCCGTTGAACAGAAATACGCCGAAGGCCACAAACGCCGTGCCGCTGATCAGCGCAAACAGATCTTCAGGTAGTGAGTGCGATTGTAGGGTAAGGGAGTTATTAGTCATCGTAAATCCGTCAGAAGGGGAAAATACCGCCTGGAAAGTCGACCAGCGCGGCGATTTTAACGATGCGAAAGACAAAAGTCGCGGATCTTACAAAAAATAACGGGATATTTTAGGGATTTTTACAGAAAAATTGATTTGAAGGTGTATTATTTGCGCCTGCTTGTATTTTGTTCAGAAAGCTCCAGGTAATGAAAGACGTAAATCCTTATTCCTCTCCTAACACGCCCCTCATTGAGGAAAACCGAAATCCACCAAATAAGTATTTAAATCCTTGGTTTTCCATGTGGCTGCAGCCTAGGGCGACTATCCAACAAATTATTGACGATGACCCGGTTCACCTTGTGATAGGGCTTACCTGCATGGCCTCGGTATTAGCCAGGATAAGAGGCGCCAGCATGTACCATATGGGCGAATATATGGGGCTTATTTCTCTGCTTGGTGTATGCATAGTAGTGGGCTGCGTCTTAGGTGTGATTTGGCTATATATCGGCGCTCCGTTTATTCAATGGGTTGGTAAATGGTTTGGCGGGCGCGGCTCTCAGGATGAAATCCGTGCGGCAATAGCCTGGAGTTGTATCCCGGCTCTATGGGGCGCGCTGCTTATAATGCTCGAAATGATGCTTTATGGGAGAGAAATGTTCCTTGGGGCCGAAGCCAGGGACTATAACTTGGTGGATCTTAAAGTACGTGCAGCATTTTCAGTGGCGCACGGAATTATTGGTATATGGGGCTTCATGGCGTTTACCAAAGCGCTAGCGCAGGTGCAGGGTTATAGCGCATGGAAGGCGATAGGAAATATGGCGATAGTTCTCTTAGTATGCTTTCCCCCTGCAATTGCTGTTGGATACTATCTTGGGTCGATCGCTCACCAATTTAATTGAAGAAAGAAACTGAAGAGGGTTACAACAACTCAATTGGCGGCTCTATCCTCTGCGGCGAGGACGAGAGTTCCCACATCGCATTTGATTGGCTTCAGCAGCAGTGGGTGTCAAAGAGCACTGGCGGCAAAAATCAGTGCTATCCGCTGTATAGAACTATCACCTGCCGTTAACGGCGACGCTCTCTATATTTGACTGAAAAAAGGGTGGAAGTGGCTTTCATCCTTTTTCGCCATACCGCTCGTTTATTGAAAACTCACTCCGCTCTGCCTGCGTATCAGTCTGCAAGAAGTCCGCCTGCGAAACGGGCTTTTGATCTGTGCAAAAATAATCCAATTGAGCTATAAATGAATCAAGGCAGCCTCGCTGCTTGCATGGACGTGAAGGAAGGAGGGAATCGTGCCGTCACCGGAAATTTTCGCTGCGCTCGGCGCTGCGCTGATTGGATTTTCCATCGCTCTTTGGGCTTTTCGAACCTATCGCGGTGACGTTAAGCTCGCCCAGCCCAGCTATGTCTTGCTTGATCAGGACTCTACGTCCCAGGGCAAACGCATCAGTGAAGTGCGTTTGCGGACGGCGCTGTTCAGTACGTCCAAGCGCGGAGTGGTGATCGACTACCTGACCTTGTGGTTGCGCCGGGGTGACGAAGAAGCCAACTTCAGCATCTGGGCTTACCTCAACAAGCAATGCCTGCGTGAAAGCGGCGGTTTGCTGGCCCCCAAAGAGGGCGTCATTCTTGAGCATCACTTCCTGACCGAAACGGAAGGACCTGAATTCGAGTTCAAGTCAGGGCCCTACGAGATGGCGATATTCGCCAAACCCGCAGGCTCAATACGACTCCAAAAACTCAGCAGCCTTTACTTTGTCATCAATGATTATCAGGCCCAGCAGATGCGTAAGTCCGCCGTAGGCTTGTGCCTGAGGTGGGACCCCAAGCATCGCTGTTATCAATCCGATATAGAATCCAATCTCAAGCCCAGCGTGACGCCACTGGTGGAGGAGCACGCCGGAGGGCATTGAGTTTCTTGCTTTGCGCCTGGAAACTTCAAGTAATCTAATAACTTGGAGTTCAGTAATTATCAGGCTATCCTTCATTAACAGTCGTTAATGTCGAGGAGTAGCTTATGGGGCGGGCCCCAACTTATAACGTTGTAAGCAACGGGGAAATCAATGCGGGCTTTGACGCTCAGCAGGTGGCGAATAGTTGTGCAAAATTATTCAAGACAACACCAGAAAAAGCCCAGGCTCTGCTAAGTAAGAAACTCGTTTTAAAGAAAGGGCTGGACCTGGAAACGGCGCGCGCTTACGTACGCAAGTTGGAAAGTATTGGCATGGCGGCGACGGTGCAGGAGGTGAAACCGGAGCCCACTATAAAAGCGCATACGCTGTCTTTGGAGCCGACGGAGGAAGAACTCCGGGCGAAAGAAGAGGCGGCTGCAAAACCTGCTGAAGACCGTGTCACCTGCCCGAAATGCAATCTGGAGCAACCTAAAGCGGATCAGTGCGCGGGCTGTGGCGTCTACATGCACAAGGTAACCCCTGCGCAGGAACCCTCTGAGGCGGCGCAAACGACACCGTCCCCGTCGCGCCCTGGCGGCAATATCCGTAACTCCAGCGCCAAACCCGGCAAGGAAGATGAA
Source organism: Hahella sp. HNIBRBA332 (assembly GCF_030719035.1). Lineage (NCBI taxonomy): Bacteria > Pseudomonadati > Pseudomonadota > Gammaproteobacteria > Oceanospirillales > Hahellaceae > Hahella > Hahella aquimaris. The sequence continues at coordinate 2,787,692 of NZ_CP132203.1, read as the reverse complement.
GTCACCTACGCGACGGACGATGTCGAAGCGCTCAATCCCAAAGCCATCGGCGCTGCAGCAGGCGCTGCGTTGCTTGGCGCTTTGCTGTGGAAGGTAATCGTCATGTCCACAGGGTATGAGTTCAGTCTGATCGCCTGGGGGATTGGGGGCGCAGTCGGGTTCGCCGCGCTGGCGATGGGAGGTCGAGGCATCGCCACTGGAATAGCGTGCGGCGTCCTGGCCTTTCTCGCCATCATGGGCGGCAAGTATATGGCCATTCAGAGCATTCAGGAAAACTGGTTTGAAATCCTGACTGATTCGGGGGAAATAGATGTGCAGGATTTTCGCCCGGTCTACGACTCGGTCATTCAAGCCGCTCATAGCTATCAGACCGATGTGACCGATGACGACTCGCTGCGCAATTTCATGATCGAGTACGGTTACACCGAAGCGAGCGAACCCAGTGAAGTGGTCCAATTCGAGATAGACGACTTCAAGCGGGACTTTGAACCGGAACTGCGCAAAGTGGCGTCAGAGAACCCTTCATTTGAGCAGTGGGTGAAAGCCACATTCAGTCAGGAGTTCGAGGGATACTCCACTTTTCAGCTCATGCGAGAGGATTTCGGTTTATTGGATGTCCTGTTTTTATTCCTGGGAGTGGGCACGGCGTTTCAAATGGGAAGTGGTCTAAGGCGACACTAATCTGACTGGGGCCGCGCTCATACATCGCGCGGCTCAACTATTCTTCCAGCAATAGCAATTGGCGGCCTGACGCGCCTGAATCTCCCGTTCAGGCTGCTTATTACGCATTTCTCGCATGTATCTGATTACGGTCTAAGCTGTAAAAGTGGAGACATGAACAAGCGGACTCTGGCTCCAGGCTAATAGTTCGTAAGGAGATCTAAGAAACCATTGGTTTCTTTTTAGGGAGGGGCATCCATGGCGGGCGCCAGGCTTTCAGACACATCTGCGTTACATATGCGGACCTTGCTGGCGGTCGTATTGGCGTTTGGCGCACTGGCGATTCCATTCTATTACCTGGCCTATTCCTATCAGCTTGATCAAGAGTACCGTAATTACGACCTCCGACTGGCGGAGCAGACGGATTTAAGGGCGGAAGCCGTTCTCGGCAAGCTCGATTTGTTTCGTCGGGACGTGCGGTTCCTGTCCAACACGCCACCCATTCAAGGTATCGTTCGCGCCATCAGAAACAACGATTTTGACCCCCAGGAAGGCAACACCCTGTGGGTGTGGAAAAAGCGACTGCAGGTGATTTTCTCCGAATTCATGAAAGAAAATCCGCGATTTGCCCAAGTACGCTATATCGGCGTGGCGAACGCAGGGAGAGAGATAGTACGAGTGGACCGAACCCAGGAAGGGGTGGTGACGGCGCAGGAGCAGCAACTGCAAATTAAAGAAGGGCGGGATTATTTTCAGGCAACTCTCAAACAGGCGGCTGGCGAGGTGTATGTCTCCGACATCACCCTGAATCGTGAGCAAAATAACCAACTGGAAACCCCTCATCGACCCGTGATCCGAGTGTCCGTGCCAATCTACGAGGAAGGCGGCGTCCTGTTCGGCATGGTAGTGATTAATGTCGAGTTTGCGGAAATACTCAACGAATTGGCCGCGGACGTGGCGTCGGAATATTCCACATACCTGCTCAACAGCGATGGTGATTTTCTGGTTCATCCTGACCGTAACAAGGTATTTGGATTTGATATTGGCGAACGCTATCGCTGGAGTGACTTGTTCAGGTTGTCGGAGGCATATGACTCCTATGAGCGCATGAAAGCCTTTCAAGGGCCCCACGGACTGATTCATGCGGTCATGTCCAATATCCCTTTGGATCAGCGTGACCCCAGTCGGCGTTTGACATTGGTGAAGGCGGTCTCTGACGACTTCCTCGCCGAGCGCGCGGCGCAAACCGGCAAAGTAGTGATTGCGGCGGTGCTGGTGGCGGTGGCGGTATTGGGAGTGGTGCTTTATCTGTTTATGTTGAACCTGCGCCGACGCATTCAGATAAACAGGGAACAAGCCCGTCTCGCGGCTATCGTCGACGGTTCTACGGACGCCATCATCAGCAAATCGCTGGAAGGGGTCGTGATAAGCTGGAATCAGGCGGCGGAAAAAATGTTTGGCTACACCTCGGAGGAAGCGGTGGGGCGCACCATGGTCTCCTTGATTATGCCGGAGTCGCGCCTGGCTGAAGAGGAGTACATTTTACAGCGGTTGCGCCGGGGCGATCCGGTGAGCCATTTCGATACCACGCGCAAGCGGCGCGACGGCAGTGAGTTTGACGTCTCCGTCACCGTATCCCCGGTGCGCGGCGCCAACGGAGCGGTGTTGGGCGCGGCCACGACCATTCGCGACATCACTGCGCAAAAGGCGATTGAAAAGCAGGTGAATGAACTCAACGCCAACCTGGAGCAACAGGTGCGGCAACGTACGGAAGAACTCAAGAAAGCCAAAGACGTGGCGGAAGCGGCGAGCATGGCGAAATCCGAGTTTGTCGCCAATATGAGCCATGAAATCCGCACCCCGATGAATGCGATTCTGGGGATGCTGCAACTGCTGCAGCGTACAGTGCTGACCAATCGTCAGCATGACTATGCGGATAAGCTGGAGGCTGCCGCCCGCACCTTGCTGAGTATCCTCAACGATATTCTCGACTTCTCCAAAGTGGAGGCGGGCAAACTCAGTCTGGATCTGCACCCGTTCAATATTGATCAGGTATTTCGCGAGGTTGGCGTCATCATGTCCGCCAATCTGGGCGGTAAACCGGTGGAGCTGCTGTTCGATATCGACCCTGAGATCCCCTATGACATGCTGGGCGATGGGCTGCGGCTGAAGCAGGTCCTTATCAATCTGGTGGGGAACGCCGTCAAGTTCACGGATGCTGGTGAGATTGTGCTGTCAGCCAAACTGTTGCAGCGCAAAGACCGGGAGCTGGAGCTTTTCTTCAGTGTGCGGGACACCGGTATCGGCATTTCGCCAGAGAATCTGCAAAACATTTTCGATGGCTTTTCTCAGGCGGAGGCCTCCACTTCTCGTCGTTTTGGCGGTACCGGGCTTGGGTTGGCGATCTGTCGCAGACTGGTGAACCTGATGAAGGGGCAAATGAGTGTGGACAGCACGCCAGGCTCTGGCAGCACCTTTAAGTTCACCGTCAAAATGGGCGTGGTGGACGGCGTACAGGGGCCGCGCCGCTCTATCCCGAACTTACATAAACTCAATGTGCTGGTTGTGGATGACAATGAAACCGCCAGGGAAATTGTCGCCGGCATGGCGCAAGGGTTCGGCTGGCGTACGGATCTGGCGGCGTCAGGGGCGGAGGCGATCGCCTATATGGAGGCCAGTCGAGACAGCGGCCGTCCCTACGATGTCGTCTTTGTGGACTATCTCATGCCTACTGACAGCGGCCTGGATGTCTGCCGTAAAATTCGCGCCATGGACTTCGGCGATGTGCGTCCAATCCTGGTCATGATGTCCGCCCAGGGAAGAGAAATACTCGAACGTCACAGCCAGAGCGGCGACGAGACCATGCTCGATAGCTTTATCGTCAAACCCATTACGGCTTCCATATTGCTGGACTCGGTGGCGGACGCACGGGCGGCGGGTCGCCATGGTTCCATCTCATACCACTGGCGCAGTTCGGGACAGATGCTCAAGGGACTGAAGCTGCTGGTGGTGGAGGACAATCCCACCAATCAGCAGGTAGCCCTGGAGCTATTGGGTAGCGAAGGCGCGCAAGTTGAAGTCGCCAGCAATGGCGCCGAGTGCGTGGAAATGGTCAAGAGAGGGCAGCCGCCTTACGACCTGGTGCTGATGGATATTCAAATGCCCGTCATGGACGGCTATTGCGCCACGCGGGAGATACGCAACCGTTTGGGACTGACGGAGCTGCCGATCATCGCCATGACCGCCAACGCCATGTCTTCAGACCGTGAAGCCTGCCTCAGCGTTGGCATGAACGATCATGTCGGCAAGCCGTTCGAGCTGGGACAGTTGGTGGAAGTGATTCTCAAGCAGACCGGGCTGGAATGTCGTCTGCAACAGGTCACGCCACTGCATACCTCTGAGTCGCTGTTTACTCATGATGAACTGCAACTCGCCAATAGCCTGCAAATTGATGTGGCCGCTGCTTTGGCGCGTTTCGGCGGCAGTCTGACCACCTACCGAACGGCGTTGTCCGGTTATCGAAAAGAAGTCTTGGCGTTGCTGGACAGATGGGACGCTTATTTCATTACGCAGGACGATCCGGAACAGATGGCGAATGGCCTGCATACACTAAAAGGACTGGCGGGCTCCATTGGCGCCGCCGGGCAGATGAACATCATTCAGGATGTCGAGCAGGCGCTGCGTAGTCATGAGCTGGACGACAAACTGTTGGCGGCGTTACGGCGCGAGATGGAGCGAACACCACAAATAGTAGTGGCGATCGATAACATCCTGGCCCCCAAACAAGCAGCGCAATTACTTCCCGAGGCCGATCCGCGGCAGGAGCGAGACCTGCGTTGTGAGTTCAAGGAACTGGCGGCGCTGGTGCGCGCCTCCAACATGGAGGCGATTTCTTTTTTTGAAAACCTCAAGAGGAAATACGCGGCGGAGTTGCCGGAAGCCGTTGACGAGTTGGAGGAGAGTATTAACCAACTCGATTTCAGCTCGGCGCTGGCTTTGTGTTATGACATGTTGAAACAGCTGGAGTCCTCGGACTATATCGGAAACTGACATGCCAATGCAGATTGAAAAAAAACGGGCGCGCATCCTGGTGGTGGATGATCAACCTATCAACATTCAGGCGATCTATCGATTGTTCGCTGGTGAGTATGACGTCTTTATGGCCACCAGCGGTACGCAGGCGTTGGAGTTCTGCAAGAAAGACATTCCCGACCTGATCCTGTTGGACGTCATTATGCCGGATACCAACGGTCTGGAAGTATGCCGGCAATTGAAGCTCTCGGCGGAAACCCGGGACATCCCCATTATTTTCGTCACTGCCCATAACACGCCGGAAGAGCAGGATGCCTGTTGGGACGCCGGCGGCGTTGACTTCATCACCAAACCGATCAACCCCTCCACCGTGCGCAACCGGGTGCGTGCTCATCTGACGCTGAAGTTTCAAGCGGATCTGTTGCGACAGCTAGTGTTTTTGGATGGACTGACCGGGGTCGCTAATCGACGTTTTTTTGATGAGCGTCTGGAGCGAGAGTGGCGTCGCTGTAAACGCAACGGTCACCCATTAAGCCTGATGATGCTGGATGTGGATTACTTTAAAAAGTTCAATGACCGCTACGGCCATATCGCCGGCGACGAATGTCTGAAGATGGTGGCTGGATGCATGAAGCAGATATTGCAGCGTCCTGACGATCTTCCCGCCCGATACGGGGGCGAGGAATTCGCCTGCATTTTGCCGGAAACCAAAGCGGCGGGCGCATGTCAGCTGGGACGCGAACTGGAGGCCTCCATCAGGGCGTTAGGCATCGAACACCAGGATTCGGAAATCGCCGATGTAGTGACCGTCAGCATCGGCGTGGCGGAGATATATCCGATCCGACATACCGAAATCGTGGATTTGATCAAAGAGGCGGACCAGCAGTTATACGCGGCGAAGCAGGCGGGAAGAGGGCGCGTCCATTGCGCTGGAGAGGACGTAGAGGAGCAAACTACGGTCTAGACGGGGATACGAGAAAAACAGGATAAACTGGCGAGGTAAGGCGCAAAAGTGAAGGATGAGATAAAGCCGAAACAAAGCACGCTGGATTACTCCAAGTTACTGCTGGCGGGCCAACAGGAAAGTTCACTGGGAAATCATGTGCGTGAACTGGTGTGTCAGGTGCTGGGGCGCGGTAAGCAACCGATGGCGAATATTCGCAGCGCCATCACTGAAGGGCGTTTATCGGAGGCGTTGCGTCTCGCGCATACACTGCGGGGCTCTATGGGCACATTGGGCGCGGATAAAGTGGCGGAATGCGCCGGCGAGCTGGAGGAAAGCATACGGGCCGACTCAAATACAGACAAAAGCCGCTTGCTGAATGCGCTGGAGCGTCAGATGGACGCAATGCTGAGAGAACTGGTAGCGTGGTCGCAGCAATATCCGCCCTCAACGGGCTGCGCGAATACTGAGGAGCTGGACTTGGAGATGCTGCAGCATTGGCGTGAACTGCTGGAGGGCCGCAACATGCAAGCGCTGGATTACTTCGACCGTATTCGCTCGCCATTGGAAGTCATGTGCGGCGGCGGAAGGTTTGAGTCCATCCGTGAGAAAGTGGCCAATCTTCAGTTTGATGAGGTTCTGGAGGAGCTGGACGAACTGATGCAGGAGAACGGTCATACCTGATGCGGCACAGGCCAGCCTCGCGCGATAGCGCGTATGGACAATACTTGTGAACAGTACTTGTGGAGCCGGAGTAACACAACTTGCAGGCGGCGGGCTCGATGGAGAATGGATTACGGTCAGACAAAGAGTCGACGCCTGAGCAGAACGCCGTGTCCTATATTCAGACTGAATTAGAACGCACACGACATCTGCTGGATCAAATCCTCCCACTACTGGATCCTGAAACAAGAGAAACGCCCATTAGAAAGGACTTCCAATGGGCGTATGACATTAAAGAGCCCGATCCTCAGACACTTCCAGTGATTCCAGCATAAAGCCTTTGGCTTGATCCACGCCGTAAATCACCGCCTGGACATGGGTCAGGTCGTCCGGCATTTGCACCGCAGCTTCCAGGGTGGTCCAGTCGCTGGCGGTGACGGTTTGTCTGCTTACCTCAAACCATTCTTTCGCGCCGCTCAGGGTTTCGTAGTAGAGCCACAGGGTCGCTGCGCCGTCTTCCAGGCCTTTGACTTTCGCCTGCAGACGGTAAACGTCGCCAGGTTTCAGGTCGCAGGTCAGGTTAACGCCGGCCGTAGGAAGGTTGGCGGCGTTCTCCACTTGCAGCACATTGGTCAGCTCGCCATTGATATCCACCTCGACGACAGAGAGTTCATCCTCGCCTTCAATCCAGGAATAAACTGCGCCTGGCTTTTTATCGGAGAAATCTATTTCAAGATTATCCAGGTGCCAGCCTGCTTTGGGCGCGCCCACGGCAAACTGCATGGGAGTTCCCTTGGCCCCGGCGAGCTGCTGGTCGTTTTGACAGAAATTGGCGACCTGCTCCGCCGCCAGATTTAATGCAAGCGCGTTGTTGGCTTGCAGGCCGTTGCCAAGATTACCGCCGATCGCCACTTTTTCGGATTCCTGGCAAGGAGTGATGCCATACTCGCAGGCTTTTACGTCTGGAGTGGAAAAGTAGGGAACCCAAGGCGCGTAACGATGATCCTGAGGGTAGGCCATGATGGTGGAGACGTCGCGGGTGGCAGCGCCGCCATAGCCAAGAGCGAAAGCATATTGTAGAGGATATACCTGCGCTTCGACGGCTTCCTCAAGTGTGGAAATCGTGGCGAATGGTAAGGCTGGACGACTGCTATAGAAACCTGCGCTACCCAGCATTTGGAATAACGCGTCCAGCATCGCTTGATTCGTGACGAACTCTTTTTGCTCTGTGGGCAGGCCGTGGCCCAAGCCAAACAGATGGCCTAGCTCATGCGCAAAGTGATATTCAGTGATGTTTTCTCCTGACAAGCTAATCGCGCAATTAGGGTTCACGTCCACTAGCCCGTAAGCGTTATCGATATTGTTGATGGAGAAAATGCCTTTATTGGCCAATAGTACGCCTGGAGCAGTAACGCCGCAGGTGGCTGACGCAGGATCATTTTGATCGTACAACATCATTACCAGGTCAGCCTGATAGCGACCGCGTAGTTCACGGACGTAACGGCTTTGCTGCAAGGATGCCAGAGAATCGCTGATGCCCTGGTTGTCCACGCTGAGTGTGGCGTTGGGGATTGCCTCGCTGTGGACCAGATTCAGCTGAATATCCACCTTGCTGTTAATGAAAGCCTGATTGGTGAAAGCCACGTAGTCGGCGATCTTTTGCTGGATTTCTTCGCCGATGCTGGCGTACTGATCTTGCGCTTGAGCGCTGTAAACCACCATAACGTCCACGCTGTGTGGGGTAGCCGCCCAAGTAAACTGCGATATACAGGCGCCGATAGCGATAGCCAGTGTTTTTCTTAATTGAATCATTGTATTAAAAGCACACAAGTAGTTGTATTTAATCAGGGCGGGCAATATACGCAAACAATCTAAAACGTTTAAGTCCACATATGTACTTACGACGAAGAGCGCACTGGGATTAGGTTGAAATGGCGATGCAAATGGCTGATTTTTATGAACTTTAAATGAAAAATAAGATAATTTGTTATCTTTAGGTTCTCAACAAGGACGTTAGCTCCTATGATATGGCCTGCTACATCGAATCTGCGTTATGGAAAATTAGAAAAATGAACAAAGAGGACTCTTGGAGTCTGAAAGACGTTAACCCTTATGGAAAAAAGGGCGTCAGCACATTTACCCTCGTCGTATGCCTCGTATTGAGTTTCCTGAGTGGCTTGGGCCTCTGGTTAGTGAAAGGGCCTGTTGAATATCCCTCGATGACTTTCTGGATCGGCGCTGTATTGATGGGGTTGCCTCTGTTGGGGGCCATCGAGATGAGCCACTGGGCGTACGACAGAAAATTCGTCAGTAAACTGCCTGGCTCTCTGCGCATTCTGTATGGCGTTATTATTGGCTTGGCGGAGTTGCTGCTTCTGGGAGTGATTGTTTTCTTTCTGTCCTCATTGGTGGCGTTTTAAAGTTAGCCTGCGTTCCCGCACTGGACGCATATTCCGCTCCTTCCAATACTTGTCTCTGTTGATATAAAACCTGCAACCAGTCCGTTTCCTCCCGTGTCAACGACCACTCTGCATCCACCCTGCCATGCACGCGCGCATACAGGGTTTTAGCGACGGCGTTCAGGCGTCGGCGCTCTGTCAGCCAATGCGGGTCGGCGTTTTGCAGCAACCGTAGCGGACGGAACTCAAAGTACAGGGTCCTGCGCACACGATCGCTGACGATTGGCGGAGACGCGTGGGGTAGCCTGACGTCATGGAGCAACAGGTCTCCCGGTTGAGTGGGAAGCCGTGCAGGCGTAATCTCTCCGCCAGCTAACATTGGCGTTAATGTGGAAATGGCGGCTCCGGATAAATGATGACCCGGTAATATCTGCAGCGCGTCTTCTTCGACCAGCGCTGCGTCGAGATAGATCCCCAAGGTAAAGATCCGTCCATCCTGTTGATGATTCATATCGCGATGCCAATCAACCCGACTGGCGTTGGCGGCTGAACGCACCAACAGCGATTCGTAAGTGCAAACCGCTTCGCCTTCGCACAGAGATTCCGTCAACCGCCGCAGCGCTGGCAAGCCCAAGATATACAGCGTGTGCGCGCCGAAGTAGCGTAGCAGTTCATTAACGCGAAACAAGGCTTGAGCGCCGCAAAACGCCACATGCTGTGCGGGGGCGTGTAGGCAGTCCTGCATTACTTGAGTCAGATTTTTGTTGTAACGGAGGATCAATTCAGGCGTCAGGAAAGCGGGAATATGGACATAGCCATAGCCGTCAAACTGTGCGCGTGCGTCCATCATCGCGATGTCTCCCTGCAACTTAACGGATGTGGATGATTAGTAACCGTCTACTGCGTGGACGGAAGCGGCGCGCCAAACCAGATTTTCTCATACCACTCCCGGTAGGGAATGTCGCCGCCGAGGTTATAGATATCAGTCTTATGTACGCTCTCATAGGTGATCAGCAGCGGTTCAGTGACATAGCCGCTGGGAGGCGCTCCGGCGAAGGCGCGGTTTAATTCGTCCGCCAGTTGCCAGCCCTGCACGCCGGCGGGTTCCGCCACCGTCGCCACCTGTGTGGACAGGCCGCTGCGAATGCGGTTCAACGCCTGAAAGGAGCCGTCCCCGGCGGAAATATTACGAATGTCTGTGCGATTGTGTTTACGCAGCGGGAAGCTGATTGAGTCGAAATACAGGTCGTTGATAGCCAGACTGTGAGTCCAGGCGTCGCCGAACTCCGTCACCAGCCTGTCCACGGCTTTGGGAATTTCCGTCACAGTTTGTCCGAGGCTGATGTTTTCAATGGACAGCACACGGCAGCGATCGCATTGCGAGATGATTTTACGCATGCTTTCAGTTTTGGCGTTGGCTACCTCAAAGCGGGCGTCGTTGAATATCACCACGCCCACTTTGCCCTCGCTGTTCTGCACCACGTATTGCGCCGCTATCTGCGCGACAGCGAAGGACGGGGTGGCGATATTGTTGAACAGCTCTTCGGTCGGTCCTGGCTCCGCCGCCGCGTGCCAGCCCACCAGTATGACGCCCTGGCGTTTAACGCTGCGCGCTTCGTCCCGAAGGCTGGAGAGAGAAACCCCGCCCAGCACAATGGCGTCCGCCTTGGCGCGGCCCGCCTGCAAGACGGCGGACTTGGCGCTCTGCAAATTGTTTTTGCTGTCGATATATTCCAACTTCCAGCCGAGCTGCTGCGCGGCAAGCTGAAAATGTCGATATAGACTGGATATGCCGCCGTTATTGGAGTCCTGAGACACGAACACAATGTTTTTGTTTCGCTGCGCCGCCGGTCCGGCGACTGGACCGCGCCACACCACAGTAGGGGCGTCGGCGGCATGATTTTCCGCCTGAACGCAGCAGGTCGTCAGCAGAAAGACAATAGCCGGTAACAAATAGCGCATGGATGTCCGTGTTTGCGGATTCACTGCAAAGTATAGAGTTGCCCAAGATAAACGTATTCTCGAATAATTATATAGCAGAGGATTGCAAAGGACTGTGTCTAGTCCTGAAATAGAACGCAGCGGCTCGCCATGTGGAGGGTTGGCGAAATGGGCGCCAGGGTTATAAATCTGTTGGGGTGTTCGTCAATCTGTTGTTTATTAATCAGGCAGACAAATAGATTTGTCTGCAACGACAGGGCCTGCACATGTCAGGCCCTGTCTCCCGCGGCTAGCCGCCTGACTATTAACATGTCAATATCATTGCCATATTAATAATAACGCGAAGTAGGGTAACAGGGGCGCGCTGATAGGGCCACACCATGACGATGCCAAAGAAGAAGAGCCGGATAATCACCGTGGATAATGTAGAGTACCGCTGGAGAAGCAGCGGTAATGATGGCTGGCTGGACGTTTATGTCGAACTGGCGGAAGCTCCTGGTCAGTTGCTGTATGAGCAGATTCTCTATGGCTCTGATCTGAGCGACTTCAGCATCACCCCTGCTTACGTGGCGAAACTCATCAAAACTGCATTGGATCAAGGTTGGAGCCCAGCCCAAAACGGCCCCGACTTCCGAATTACCACCTAAATAGAGGCGTTTAAAACATGAAGAAAGGGATAGTCTGTCTGGCGTTGTTGTTATGGGGCGATATCGCCCACGCAAATGCTCAGGATGATGAATGGGAGGCGAAAATGGACGCCATCGCCAATCAGGTCTGCGTCGACATACCGCAGGAGTGCGTGGTGATTTATAGCGCCTACGGGGAGGACGCCAAAGGGATGCCGGTTAATAACCTGCACGAAATCGCTGTAGAGGGACCCGTTATTGTGGTGCAACCTCATGACGTGTTCTGGGGGGAGGGAACGAGCTACCAGAGTAAGCTGCTGCAAAACCCAACCTGGTTGGACCTGGCCAAAACAGCGAACCAGATGATTCACACTACCGGCGACCACCACCATGTCTATCTGGAAGACTTCGAAATAGTTGGAACGAAGGATGGAGTAAGTTATATCCAGTTACTGATGGGGTCGTAATCGCTATTGGTGTTTCGATAGCCAAAAAAATCAAGCAATCTGTCGTGACTTTGTTTGCTGCGGGCCATGTTCCGGCGCGTTATGATTCGCCATTGGTTGAGTGCGCTATCGCCCTAAGCTACTCTTAATCAACGAATAAAATTCTAGAGAATGTCGGCTGCATGTTTAAAACGATATTGTTGTTTTTGTTTGCCTGGGGGATCGCTTGTCAAAGCATCCGGGCCGAAGAGAGGGAGTATCGTTTTGTCACGTTGGAGTTTCCTCCGCTGGAGTTTACCGGGGAGAATGGCGAGCCCACTGGCGTCGCTGTAGAGGTGGTGCATCGCATTATGGCCGCCTTGGGGTTGCGGGTCAGCATTGACGTGCATCCCTGGAGCCGCTCTCTGGATCGGGTGCGCAAAGGGGATGCGGACGCCATATTCACCGCTTACAAAACCCCGGAGCGGGAGCAGTTTCTGGACTACTCCAACGTGGTGCTGATTCCCCAGGTTATTGCGCTGTACGCCAGGAAAGACTCCCCCATTAATTTCAATGGCGATTTGCTCGCCCTGCAGGATAAGCAATTCGGCGTGGTATCCACGATCAGCTACGGCGCGGTGTTTGACCAGATGCGTAATCAATTGAGAGTGCAGCGCGTCGAAGATATTGAGCAGAATTTCAAGAAGCTGATGTTGGGGCGAATTGATGTCCTGATCAGCAATATTTACGTTGCGGACTGGGAGCTGAATAAAACCGGCTTCAACAAACATATCTCCCGGTTGCCCTTGGAAGTGGAGCGCTTGCCCAGTTTTATCGCTTTTTCCAAGGCGCGGGGTCTGACGGCTTTACGCGATCGTTTTGATAAGGAACTGCTAAGACTGAAGGAGAGCGGCGAGTTCGACGCCATTGTCGCCAAGTACGATCTGACGGTGCCGCCGGATATTCAATAGCTTAAGGAACCTCTGAATAACTCTCAGAGTCAGTCATAATACGGCTGCCTAACTCTGCAGGAAGACTTTCCATGGAGTAGATGACTTTCTCCGAAGCCGAATAGCAGAATTAAGAAGCTAAGACCCGCCGGGAAATCTTTCTGGAGCGGATGGATAAGCTGATTCCCTGGGAACGGCTGGAGAAGAACGTCGCCCCCTATTATCCCAAGGGTGAGAATGGCCGGCCGCCGTATCCGCTTTGCTGGCCTGCGCCTGTCAGATCGATTGCCGGATGAAACCGCGATACTCCATTTTCGTCACCTGCTGGAGCGTCACGGTTTGAGCAAAGCGCTTTTCAAAGAAGTGAACAAACAACTGCAGAAGCAAGGGCTGATGATGCCGGAAGGCGGCATCGTGGTCGCTGCGATTATTTCCGCCCCGAGTTCCACCAAAAACAAGAGCGTTTAACGCGATCCAGAAATGCGTCAGGCCTAATGTATGGTTGCGCATTTAATGGTTGAATTCAGGGCAAGGGATTTCCTTATATCTTATGGGGAGAAACCTGATAAATAATCCCGTAATTGCCTGATCCATTTTATATGCTTTAGCAACTAAACTTCCTTCTTTAAGAATGGGTTTTTAAGAGGGGGAGATTATCCTTTTAACATTTAATCATTATCAATGAATGGAGTCTGTCTCGATGGAAGAACAAAAAAATCACCATGTTAATGGGAGAGATAATACTGCATTGCCTATGCTAGGTAGGAATAGAATGGCGTCTCGAAAAAACTCATGGCTTTTGTATACAGGCGCCTTTCTTTTTCTTGGACATCCGTTAACCTCCTATGGCGCGTTAATTACTCAGGACTGGACTTCAAAGGACAAATCCAAAGCAACTGTTACGCTTCGGGGAGGCGAAAGCATAAAGCTTCCCAAAAAAGGCGGCGGAGAAGTCACAATAGCATGTAAAGGGGCTGTCGAATGCTCACTAACGCTAGCTGATTTCAAAGATAAAAAAGGGAAAATTACATACGATACCAATCTCGCTGGCTTGCAGGCGATGTCGGGTACTATCGACCAAGGATTGGCAACATTTGAGATTACGACTACGGGTGACTGGGAGGGGTTGTTTTCTAGTAGCACTGTTACCGCGAGCTTAATTGACTCAACTGGCTTTAACGCAACAGTGGGTCTTCCAGGGGACCAGATACCGCAGGGCGGAGCAATTGACTACAGCACAAGATGGTTTTCAGAGGACGTTATCGGGTTAGATCCTGTCACATTTGATGAAATAACACTTGGCGATTTTTTTCTAGACTCAGTCAGCCCACTAACGTCATTTGAGTATGATGTACTTGACTCATCAATGCCGATGTTAGCGGCTACGTTCACAATTGGTGAACAATATCGGTTTAGCACAGGTTTGGAGATTACCGGTGAAGTCACAAAAGAAATGATTGTGCCGGAACCTGGAGGACTAACTCTATTGGGTATTGGGCTGCTTTCATTATTCGGGCTTTCAAGCAGAGAACTTAGGAGCTCTGCTCGTGGCGTGTTGCAAAATATTTAATCGAAAATGGGGTGTTGTTATCCTTAAATATTAGATGTGTATTTGAAATATAATTATAGATCTGCGATTTAATGTATTATTTTGAGGCTTTTTTGTTGTATTTTTGATCTGTTTTTCTAAGCTTAACAGTTTTGTGTCAGTAAATTTGTTAAATATAAGGTTGCAGGTTATGGCTGATCTTATTCCGTGTTGATAATAAATGAGTAAATGTTAATGGCATGATCGACGCCATTTGGAATGGTCGCTGTACTAATCTTTTTTGAAATTTAAAAGGAATTGTTATGAACGCTATAATAAAACAGGCACTAACTGTATTGGCTCTATGTATGGCTACAATCAGCGCACAGGCTGTAAGTATTGATGATGGTTATAACGGTGCGGGTCTTTCGTACAATGGCGATGTACTTGGCAACCCAGACGTTTACCAGATCACTCATATGGAAGTAACTTACGACAGCGCTAATTTATATGTCTCTGTATTTACGAATTTTTTCGAAGGGGCTGATTCCCTTGATTATAAGTATGGTGATTTATTTATCAGCACTAATGGTTGGCGCCCCCACGGCACAGCGGCAAATCGCTACGGCGCTGATGACGTTAGCAATGGCGAGCACTGGGAATACGCGCTCGATACGGATACCAGCGATTTGTACAGCATATCTGAAGTCGATTATATGGATCAGTTAGTACTATCAGGCCCAGGAACAAACTTTCGTCACAATCAGGAGGTCAGTGTTAACACATCTAAAGCGACCATGGTGGCAGGTGAAACGTCAAACGCTGACTTAAGTGGAGTGAGCTCTACGGTAGGCGCGCCAGGGGTTATCTCTTACACATTGACTCTGGCGGACTTGGGGATCATGGACCTTAGCGTGTCCACGGCTTTGGGGCTGCGTTGGACGACCACCTGCGCCAATGATGTAATCGAAGGAGGGGTGAGCGTCCCTGAGCCAGGAGTCTTCGCTATCTTTATGCTTGGTTTCTTAAGCTTGGCGCTTTCCCGTCGTCAAACAACCCGAGTCAGATAACTTTCTGGCTTGGGCCGCAAAGTTCGGAGCCTATGGGTAAGTGCGATAACGCACCGACCACCGTCGTTCTCGATTGTATGCTCATCACTCCAATGTGAATCAGGTAACAGGAGACGCAATCATGGACAAAAATAATGTTGAGGCCGAAGAAGCTTCGCCAATGGCGGCCACAAATTCGGCAAGCCCGAATAAAGGCGACAACAGCTTCATTAAAGACAGCTGGATAACCATGAAGGTCAAACTATCTTTGTTTTGCGCCAAGAAGGCGCCTGGGCTCAGCATCGGAGTTTGCACGAATGACAGTGTGGCGACATTGACCGGCCACCTGCACAGCGCTGGCGAGCAGATAGCGGCTGTGAGAGCCGCCAAGAGCGTCCGTGGAGTAAAAAAAGTAGAGACGAAAGACCTGACCTTTGATCCCGATGTCGTCATGAAACATTAGATGCCAGGAAAACTCGGCTCCTCCCTCCCTGTTCAAGGAGCGCTGTCCAGAGCGCAGACGATTATCACTCAGCACTGATCTCTGGCGGCGCTCTGTAAGAACCAGCGCTTTTTCGCCTCAGATTGGAAAAGACGCTGACGGCAAACCAAGCCTGACGACGACGCAAGAAGCATGTTTATCGAATAGCGATTGAATACGTGGCGCGAGGCAGTCGCCCCCACCCTTAAAATGGAGACTCTGATATGAAAAGAGTAACTGCATTTCTCACTGTGACCACATTAACCTTGGGATTGGCGAGCTGCGCAAGTCGCACCTTGCTTAGCGATCAAGCCGCCTATCAACAATATCCCGTTCTACCTGAGCTACATGCCCAGCTAACGCAAGGGCAAGCTGATGATTTGAACGTATTTTCTCCGCAGCGTTTTAGTATGGCTTCCAAGTCTTATCAGGACGCTCTTAATCGGGGAAAAGCGGGCGACTCCAAAGCGGACAGTCTCGCCAAGCAGGGGCTGGCGACACTGGGTGAAGCCAGAGAAAACGCTCAACTTGCAGCCTATCATCTCGATGAGGTGTTCGCCGCCCGGAAGAAAGCCTTAGCGGCTAATGCGGATAAAGTGACCCCGGATGTCTTTCGCCAAGCTGAAAGCGGTATGGTTAATCTCACCGGGCTGATCGAGAAAGGTAAACTGGAAGAAGCCAAAGCCGGGCGCTCGGATATCGCCAAGCTTTATTCGAAAGCGGAGCTGGCCGCGTTGAAAGGAAATATCGTGGATCAGGCCCGTGACGCCATCGCCGCCGCCAAGCGCAGAGACGTTGATGATCTGGCGCCCAGGACCATGGCGTTGGCGCAAGAGGAATTTCAACTGGCATTAAAGACCCTGGACGCGGATAGAACCGATACGCAGAGAGCGCAAACTCACGCGCAAAAGGCGCTTTGGAACACGCTGCGCGCAGAGCATATCGCGGATATGATCACACACTTTGATGAATCGGATTTCAATGAAGAAGACAAAGTGCTTTGGTATCAGCAACAGGTAGCAAATATTGTCGCTCCTGTGGTGAGCGATGCCTCATTTAATCTGCCTAATAAAGAGTTGGTAAAAGATTTAAACGCGCAATTAGTGAGTATTTTAAATAAAAACGCCTCATCGATGGTTGCATTGGAGAGAGCAAATGATAGAGCGCTGAACATGGCCTCCGAAAAAGCGGATATCCTCACTGAGCAAAAAAATGCAGCGCAACGGGATCAGGCGATTAAGGAAAAGTTCATCGCCATTCAGTCGCTTTTCAGTCAAAAAGAGGCCGAGGTTTATAGGCAATTGGATAACGTGTTAATACGGGCTTACGGCTTTAATTTCCCTTCTGGAGAGAGTGAAATACAGGGGGAAAACTATATTCTGGTGAATAAAATCATCGAAGCGATCCATGAATTTCCGGGAGCCGCTATTGTGGTGACGGGGCATACCGATGATCGAGGCAGTAAGAATATGAATCAGCTGTTGTCCGGCCAACGTGCGGAAGTCGTTGCGCGCATTCTGGCGGAAATCGGCCGCATACCCGCCCAGAAAATTTCGGTGCAAGGATATGGTGAGCAGCAGCCTGTCGCCAGCAATGAAACCGCTCAGGGCAGAGCCAGCAATCGCCGGGTGGAAGTGCTGATTGTGAACCCCGAAGACTTTGAGTAATAACCTGATTCCTCAAGTCGACGTCTGTTCAGACGTTCTTTGGCCGCTATTTCATATTGGTGGTAACCAGACCAACTGTCTGTATGGTGGCGTACATCCCCTAAAGGCCACTTTGTTGAAATAGCAAGGGCGGTGCAATAGAGCCAGGCGACATAAAAGGGAGAACGCCTCTATGCTGGTAACTTTTAAAACAGACGCTTATTCCAACATTACTTTGTTTGGGGATATCGCACAGACATTCCTCAAGATCATGGGGCATAGCGGCGCCGTACCTGGATCAATTTCCGCCGCCGAGGCGCCCGCAGCCCTAAACCGGCTCTCCAGGGCGATTGAAGGTGAGCAGTTTTCGACGCCAACAGTGGAGGCCGCAAATGATGACGATGACGAGGAGCCGGCGGTGAATTTGAGAAATCGGGCTTTGCCGCTCATTGAACTTCTGAAGGCGGCGGTGGACTCAGATGCCGCCATCATGTGGGAATAAGGAAGGAGAGTCTGTGCTGGTAGACGGGCTAATTTTGAAGTGCTGGGGCGATAGATATAAAAGCCTGCGCCGGAAATGACGTAAGTCCTGACGCGGTGGCTTGTGTGCGCTGGCGAACCGACGTCAGCGTTAGTCTGAGCCAGTATGTACCTACACTTCGGCGTAGTGTCAGCGGCGGCGTTTGAGGTATTCCGTTATCACCCAGGAGACAGACAATGCTACGCACCATCAAAGATTTGGAGGGCTATGCGATCGGGGCCAGTGACGGCGGGATTGGTCAAGTCAAGGATTTTTACTTTGATGACGAGTCATGGGCGGTACGCTATCTCGTTGTCGAGACTGGAAGCTGGCTAGCCAGTCGCAAAGTGTTGATCTCACCCATTTCGATAGGCGTCCCGGATTGGGGTAAGCGCACATTACCGGTGCTGATCAGCCAGCAACAGATTAAAGATAGTCCAGGCATCGACACGGACAAGCCGGTATCACGACAGCATGAAATGCACTACATGGGCTATTACGACTATCCCTACTACTGGCGCGGCGATGGGCTTTGGGGAGGTGGCGCGTACCCTGGCGCGCTGACATCGGATGCCAATGACGGCGATAAAGAGACATCCATTGGTCGCGCCGCCTCGGAAGATGGACAACAAGCGGAAGATATTCACTTGCGCAGCGCCAACGCCGTCATGCGCTACCATATTGAGGCCAGCGACGGTTTTATTGGACATGTCGAAAATATGCTGCTTAACGTGCAAACCTGGGCGATTCGTTATCTGGTCGTGAATACCAGCAATTGGTGGCAAGGGCATCAGGTATTAATCGCGCCGAAATGGATTAAGTCCGTCGATTGGGACTCTGTGACGGTGACGGTCAATCTAACACGGCAAGCATTACGCGAGGCTCCAGCTTTCGATACCCGTAAGTATTTGCATCGTCTGTAGCGCCAGCTGGAGACAATCGCTCATCGCTCCTGTTTGATCACTTCAGTTTCATCGCTGCACTGACAGATTTAACGCCGTCCACATTCCCCGTAATTTTGACGGCCTTGTCGATGTCGGCTTGGGAGTTAACAAAACCGCTGAGTTGCACTACGCCTTTGTAGGTTTCAACATTGATTTCCGAGGTCTTCAACGACGGCTCATTAAATACCGCCATAATTACCTTCGCGGTCAACACGCTGTCGTCGATATATTCGCCAGTGCTTTCCTGGCTTGAGGTTGTGGAACACCCCACCCAAAAGGCTAAAGACATAGCCAATAAATAGATTGTAAAGCGCTTGTTTGATGTCATGTTTCGAAGCTCCTGATAAATAGGGCTGACATTGTTTAAGCCAGCGGCCAAAGAGATGGTTAGTTACACTCAGACCCAGCCTGTCACTGGGGCGTTCCTGTCTGCGGCTGTTTGGCCACGTCTGCATTGCGCCGTTCAACCGCCTATGGCGATTCTCCCAACCCCGTCATTTCCTCATTGATCCTACGCCAATGTATGCGCCTGTCTGTGCGCCGACGAACATGGGCTGTTTTCGGTTGTACGCTATCGTACCGACTGCGGCGCAGGATGAGCCCAAGATGAAAGCTGAAATTAAATAACTGGTGACTGGGACGGTTCCAGTCGCTTGAGATACGAGTTATCCAGGAGGTTATATGCAAGCCCAACTATCGTTCATTCAAATGGACGCCCTAATCGCGATGCAATTGAAAAACGGCAAACACTGGAAAGAGGCGCTACTGAAAGTTTGGGATGAGCACGGCGATGACCATAACCCAGTTCTGCGGAGCCTGCGCGATACGCTGGGAGTGAAAGGACTGCAGCAAATCCATTTCTGACGACCTTCATCAGCAGGTTGCACATGATTATCTATTGGCGCCCGCTGTTTTTGGGCTCGCCAAGTGCTTAAGTCCCATTCGCCTTATGTGCGGTAGCGGACAGAATGTTGCGTCTCGTCATCGCTATATTGTCCTTTGAGTTAATAACCCTCAGCTTTTAAGGTTACAGCCCAGTGGGCGATGAAGATGACTGTCGCCTGATCTATCGCGAAACGTCCAGGCATGCGCCGCACATTGAGTAAAGATCATCAAAGAATGGAGGCGCTTAAAGCCAGCATCCGGGCCAAAGTGGAGCATCCATTCCGCTACATCTAACAAGTGTTTGGCTATGACAAAGTCCGCTATCTAGGCCTGGCGAAGAACAGGAATCGATTATATCTACTGGCGGCCTTCACTTATGATAAGGAAAGAGCGGCTGATATAGGGCGATAGGCCCTGCTTCCGCCCGGAGAAGGGCGATAGTCGTCGGAAAAAATCAGTATATGGTTAGGTTAAGCCCATATTGGAGAGCGACATTACGATAACTATGGGTTATTTATAGGCTCCTTAACCCCGCCAACCCCAAACAAGTGAAGAGGAAACAGAATGCATAGCGACTTCAGATTCAGGTCAGCCAAGTTGAACCAATTGCTCGATAATGAAATCAGAGAGGGGAACAGCGTCTGGAATGTCACGCGGGGTGAGCAAGCGTACCTGGTGGAAGAGTTCAAAACCAGCGCCAAGGAACTCGGCTTGAAAAGCGAGAGAATGGCGGACCGCAATATCAGCTTTCTTAGATATGTCGATCCGGAAACCGGCGAACTCCTCCAATATGATTATTCCTGGTAAGCCCGTGAATTAAAGCCGCCGTTGTTTTGTCAGGCTGTGTGGAAGCGTGCATTCAACTTGCGCCTCTAGGCGCTGTTTTCGACCCTTTCATGCTTGCCTGTCGGTGTCCTTGCGTATAAAAGCAGACAGCCTGAGGCGGCGCTCAGGAGTATGGCTCCAAGATTCTGCAGCCATCCAGAAGCGACTAATCCGATACCCAGTAACAGATAGTAGACCAATCCAAATAGCGCTCCCGCGGCCCCGGCGTTCGCTCGATACCGCACCAACGCCAGACTGAGAATATTGGGAATGGCGATGCTGTAACTCATCAGCGCTAGCGACATCGGCGCCAGGAACCAGAGGGTCTTTTGAGTGAGCAGGACGCCCAGGCCTCCCAGCGTCGCCATGCCTATACCGGCGCGGATCATGTGCGATGGGGGTATCCCGCGCTTTAATCCCGCCTGATTCAGCAGACTGCCCGTCAGCGAACCCATGGCCAGAATGACGCCGCTGTAGCCGAATTCGACAGAGCTATATCCCAATGATTCGAATAGAAACGGGGCCAGGGAGTAATACGAAAACAGCATGAGGTTGAACAGGGCGACCAGCGCCATATGCCGCAAGACGCACCCATCCCGCGCTAATTGCGACGCCAGGGTTTTGAATGCAACCGCGTTCAACTTAGGCGGACGGGTTTCCGGCAACTGTTTGGCGCACAGTCCGAGCAGCGCTGTCGACATGACGAGCAAGCCGATAAACACGCCGAGGTAGCCGCCCAATGCGGTTAACAGTCCACCGGCGAAAAAGCCCAGCACAGGGCTGATCGCCATACCCAGTCCCATGACGGCGAATATCTTCGCCAAGTCGCTGCCGCTATAAATATCGCGCAGCATGGTTTGCGTCACCACCGATCCGACCGCCGCGCCAAAGGCGCTCAAGGCGCGCACCAGCAACAGCGTTTCGAACTGATCCACGATCAACGCCGCTGCGGCGCTGAGGCTGTACAGACCCAGCCCCCATAGCATGGCGGAGCGTCGACCGATACGATCAGCCATGCCGCCCCAGAATCCTACCCCCAGGGCGAAGGCGATAAAGTAAATGGAAAGCGTCTGCGCCGCGGCTTGTTCGGGCGTGGCGAAGTGGTGAGCGATATCCGTCAGCGCCGGGCTATAAATGGTTTCCGCAATCTGTGGGAACATCAACAAGGTGAACAGCAGTCCTGTCGCCGGTTTATGCGATGCCATACTTCCTCCAATGAGCTCATTAAAGGCGGCTATTTTAGGGACGGAAGTTGTGGTCAAATAACATAACTGGATCATAAAACCACAAGATAAAGACAGATGGCGCTAATAGACGGGGAAGCCAAGTTCGACGCGGATCAGCTGCATAATGCTGTCATCGGTGTGGCGGCGGAGGTGGGCAGTCATGATTCGGGCATGCATCGCCATAAAAAAGCGCAGTTGCTGTATGCGCCTAAAGGCTGCATGAACATTACTCTGGATAATATGCACTGCGTGTTGCCGCCGACCCGCGCCGCGTGGATTCCCGCCAACACCCCCCATTGCGTCAGAATGACCAACGTGGTTGCTTATCGCTCGCTGTATTTCGATTTATCCCGCAACGGCCCCTTGCCCGGCCGTATCAGCATATTCTGCGTCAGCGGACTTATGCGTGAGCTGATTGAGCGCATGGCGTTCTGGTCATGGGATATGCCGGAAGAACCGCAGCGCAATACGCGCGCGTTATTCTGTGAGGAACTCGCCCAGGCGAAAACGGAAGCGCTGCAACTGCCATTGCCGCGGGATAAACGGTTGTCCGGCTGGCTGACGAGTTTGAATCATCCGGATGCATTGCCTGATCCTTTGAATCAGCTAGCGAATCGTGTCGGCGCCAGCAGCAAAACCATCACTCGTCTCTTCAACAAGGAGACGGGCATGTCCTATCAGTCCTGGCGTCAGCAGTGGCGCTTGCTAAAATCTATCGAAAAACTGTCGGAAGGCCTGAGCGTCAACGACGTCGCCTACGCCCTGGAATTCTCCAGCGACAGCGCCTTCATCAGCTTCTTCCGCCAACACACCGGCCAGACGCCTTATCAGTATGTACGGCGGGGATAAGAACGATTAGAGGGAAAACTCTTCGTCGGAATAGGGCTGTAGTTTTGAGCATACGAAGCGTTTCAGTTCCTCTTTGGAGCTACCGTCGTAATACCCCAGTTCCGGCTCAAAATAATACAGGTCATTCAATATGGAACGTGCGCAGCGTGTTCTGGCAGGCTGATCAGCGGCTTCCGCCATACTGATTAGAATATCCAGCGCTGCAATCACAGCAGGATAATATACGCCCTGATGATTATTCCCGAGGGCGTTCAGTACAGCCTCGCCGACTGCATTTGTGGCGTTTTGATCATGTAGATCGATGAGAGCAAGCAATGACGCAATCACTTTATCCGGCGCATAGAGTTCAGGGCCGGAGTATTGACGCCAATCGATATCGCGAAGTCTGGCTTCAAGGCTTTTGTTTGCCATGGATGTTTAGCTTTCCTGCGATCCGATTGTGGAGACAAACTTCCCGCTCACCATCGCCGCCAGGCGTAATGCGGTTTCAGTCCCGGGTTTTGGATGAATTTGTTGCAGGCCGAGGAACAGGCCGTAGGCGATTTGAGCGAGTTCCCCGGCGAGGCTGTCTTCGGCGCCCAAATCCAGATAGCACTGTTTTAGATACTGTTGTCGCTGGTTGTCGATTTTCTCCAAATGCGCGGCGATCTGGACGTCTTTCAACGCCCAGGCGCGAATATGCATTTCCGCTTCGATATTGTGTGCGGCGATAACCTGATCGAGCTTCTTCAGGCGCTCCAAGGGCGCGCCGGCGGCGTCCGCCTGTTTGATGAACTCCACGGTCATGCGCTCGTACCAGTGACTCATCAAGGCGTCGTTGAAGTCCTGGCGACTCTCGAAGTGGTGATAGAAAGAGCCCTTGGTGACCTTCAAGGCTTCACACAACGGCATGATCTTCAGGCTGTCCGGGCCTTTGTTCACCAACTGTTTAAGCGCAAACTCCAGCCAATCCGTTTTCGACAACTGTTTGGATTTTGCGGGAAGCGGGGGGCTGACTTTCTTTTTGACCATGACTAGATGCGTCCGTCTTTTACAGCGTTATTAATGACTACCCGGGCGATCAGCCAGTGAAAGGGCTTGATCATCGCCATATACAGGCGGCCCGTGAGCGTCTTCAAGTTCACCATCGTGGAAACCACCACCTGTTTCTCCTGTTTGGATACGGACAGGTAAAACTGCATATGTTTATCTTCCGCAAAACTCACGACTTCGTGAGCGTCAGCGTGAATGACATGCATAAACGCCACGGCGTCTCCGACCTGGAGGTCGCGGGGAGTGGCGTCGCTGCGATCATCCGTAAATGTCCGCCCAACGTCAAACCCCAAGACGCCGACAATTCTATTGCGCAGCGCCATCAACGCCTGCACCCATAAAGGCATGACCGTGAAAATAGCGTTCTGCAATTGTCCGGGCGTTAACGACTTGTTCGCGACAGGCGCAGCAAGCGCGTCGCGAAAGTAGGGGTGAGCGGCGCGCTTGCCGAGATAGTCATCGATGGGAATCGATACAGCGGAAACGCGAAAAAGCTTAAAACCTGACATAGCGTCCTCCTGAATTAGCAAAACATACCGTGAGGTATGGTATGGATGATATGGCGAAAAATCGGTGGCGTAAAGGGGGAAGTGGCGGCTGGATAACTTGGGGCGATAGATAATCTATGACCTGACCTGACCTGACCTGACCTGACCTGACCTGACCTTGTCCACCGTTCGCCCTGAGCCTGTCGAAGGGCCTCCCAGAGAGTTAACTCAAAGACACCAGCCCTTAATCAACAATACTGGAAGCGAGATAAAATTCTTGCAGACTTTGGATAGTGTTGATGGGGAAGGGGATATGCCCCTTGCAAAAGCTCTGGAAAGCCCTTCGACAGGCTCAGGGCGAACGGAGTAGAAATAAAGGTCAGGCAAAGTAACTTCGTAACGCTATCGTTTTGCGCCCGTCATTCGGCTCACGCACAAAGTGAAAGAGCGTCTGTACTGGTCATGGATGCAACATTTGGACAATTCCAATATCATCCGCGCCAGCTGGGACCAAAACACCCGCTATTGGTGTTCGAAATTTGAGTCTTGTATCGTGGATTTGTCGGCGAGAAAACGAGGATGGATGTGAAACCTAACAGTGGCTATCAAATATGTGCTTTTCTTTCCGCAGGACTAATGTTGGGTGTCAGTATTGTAATTTTTGCGGTGGCTATACCCGAGCTTTTGCCGTCTTCTATTGCTCTGTTTATGGTAATAGTTTCCGTCTTGCTCTCCGTTAGTGTAAGGAGAGCGGGCGCTACAGCTTTTACTCAGAAAATTCTTTTGTTGCTGCACATATTAATCCCTGTCGCTATTCTAATCCTGGTTCAGAGTTATTCCCCTAATAGATTCTTTTGGTTTTGGAGTCCTTTGGTGGCGCTGTCGGCGTTAGGAGGGTTGCTTCTGTTCCCAAAGCAGCCTTGAGCCGGCAAAGGGTAAGACTGAGGCTAGGTATTTGATATTCAGAGTCGTCCAGAAATTATTTCGTGATGTCAAAAAGATTAAGGAAAAAGAACGCGCTTAGACGAATCAATTCAGCCTTTTCTAACATAACGCTTGAGGACGGGATTAGTCTGCGTGAAACCGTAGAGATTGATCATTACAGAACGGTACCTAAGAGTTCAAAAGCGAGAGATCAAGATGAAGTGAATGATTGGCGGAAGCTTCTGGACTCTACAGTCATTCAAGAACTATGTTGGATCGGCGGCATACATTTCTTTGATCCGAAAGGTTTTAAGTTCCATATTCCCGCCTATCTCAGCCTTGCTATTCGACAGAGGCTGAACGGAGATATTTTTCAAAGCCTGATTTCCTGTCTGGTTAACCCGGGGGAGTATAGGCAGGATGGCTTTGAATTATTTGATGATGTGCAGCGAAAGGCTATCTTCGAAGCCATTATGTTCCTGCATGATTTTGAGTTTTATCCTTTGGATGAACAAGAGATGGCTGGAGCGAAACGGCACTGGGGATAGCGGCTTTGGAATACTGGTCGGGAAAGTGACCTTGTAACGTCGTTGTCATTTCCGGGCCTCTGACGTTATCAGTTAATTGTCGCTATCTTAGGCGCTGAATAGAGACGGCCATGCTAGCTTAATTGAGAGTGTCAAAGCTGGATAAACGATGAGGTAATGGAAATTAGTCCCTGCCTTAGCGCTGGCTATATATGTTATGGGTTTCTTCATCATTCTCCGCTGATTATGTTGGCCGCCTCCTCACGGTCTGCGCCGGTCATTCGGCTCACGCACAAAGTGAAAGAGCGTCTGTACTGGTCATGGATGCAACATTTGGACGATTCCAATATCATCCGCACTTGCTGACGCCAAAATACCAGCTATTGGCGTTCGAAATTTGAGTTTTGTGCTGTGGATTCGCTAATAACGCTTTAGCTGAAACTGCGACGGGCGCCGCCTAGTCTCTGATTAGGCTGGATTTGTTGTTAGTCATCGAGATTGAGTAGACATGGATATACCATTTACATTCGGAGAGCCGCTTTCCGATGAAAAGTGCAGGAATTTCTATCAAGAATTTACTGATATATTCAGGGTTAAGTTTGAAAGAAAAAAGCCGAGTACTCATGGTCCAGTCTGGCTCAATTTGAAGAATCAGACTAACTGGATTGAAGTCAGCGAATTTGACGATACGTTATTTGATGAGTGCTATATCTACTCTGAGTTTGGCAAGCGATCCCAGTTATTTGAGAGCAGTCTTAAGGAATATATTTCGTATATCAATAGGTGTGATTGTTGGAACCGATGGTATCTCTATGCGGTAAAAAAGGACTTTAGTCTTTGTGTGAGCTGGAATGGCGAGGAGGGAAACACAGACGAGCATTACGTAACCATTTCAAGACGTTGACTATCAGGCTTTGATCTCTTGCGTGCGGTCTAAAGCATCTTCCACCATGTCGTATAAGGCAAAGTGAACGTCTTTACTCTGTTCTTCATTCATGAAATATTGCACAGGCAGTCATTGGAGTTAGGCTTCTGATTTCTGAATGGAATTAGAAGGTTATCTTCCAACTCAGAGTCGTCACTTTAGCCGAATACAATTCGACAGTGACTCTTATGAGCCAGTGCTATTGGCTGGCTATGATGAGAGATTCTCTGTACCGAACGAAAGATTGAGGGAGAGCGTCAAATGCAGAACAAATATCCCTTAACCCTCCTGGAAAACGGAACCCTGGGTCTGGCTACGCTGGTGTTTGGCGTGATGGCGGGGTTCTTCTGGACTTATACTTTCAATGTGAATCTGGCGATGATGCAGGTCGATGGCGAGACCTACGCGAGAATGCAGTCTTTGTTTAATCAAAATGTCCGGCATCCCATGTTTTTTGCTTTCTTTTTTGGCGGCGGACTGTTTTCGATCATTGCGTTATTGGCGAATCTGCGACAACGCAAAACACTGTCGTTCTGGTTTATTATGCTGGCGGCGGCCACCTATATCGGGGGCGTCATCATATTCACCAAGCAAGTCAATCTGCCCCTGAATTACTACACCGAATCCTGGGTTCCCACCCGTTTGCCTGACGACTGGATGGAAACCAGAAACAGTTGGAATGATGCCAACGCCATACGCGTGGCGACCTCTTTTCTGCCGTTTCTGTTCTGCATCTCCGCCTTGGTGATGAGAACCTTCAATCAAGGCGGGACAGCGAAGCTGTCTTAAACATGTCGCTTTAACGGGTTAACTGAGTAGCAAGATGGGGCCGCGCCTCACTGAATGAGGTTGATATGGCTTTACAATGGAAACTGCTTGTTGGCGGCGTATCTGATTAGCAAATCACGTAAGGCAAGCTCAGTATTGAGCATAATCATCTTTATCGACACACATCATGACTAAAATCGCCCTCATTCCCGTTATCGAAATACTGTATCCAGCGGAAGTCAATGAGGCGGAGGGGGCGGCGCCGAATGGTTCCTGGCAAGCGGAGCCGGAAGCTTGGGATGCTTATTTAAGACGGATCAATCGGCGTATGGGCTTTAGCGATTTGCGCTCATTTCCCCTTGGTTCATGAAGGTTTCCTGTTGCGGATCTGACGCAGACGGATGTCGCTTTGGCGATTGATCTGCACCTCGGAGATACTCCGTTGCAGGAATCCTGTGGGTTATTCGGCGGGCTGGTTTTGGTCGAAGGCGCTATGCCGATACTGATCCCTCAGTGCTGTGGCATGCTTGCCGATATAGCCTCTTGGGAAGCGCTGACGAGACCCGAAGTGTTTTCGGAATCCTTTTGTCTGGAGGGGCATCCCTGTCCTCAAGCGATTTCAGATTCTGTCGAGGTGGAAATTCAATGCATTGAAGATTGGGAACCCTTCGAAATGCCCGCGCCCCTCAGTTACAAGGTTTCCCGCCAGTCTCTCTGCGACGCGCTGGAAGAGGCGAAGCGAGAATTGAACTGCTTTGCCGCCAAGGTGGAAGTTTGGGGGTGCGAAAGGGGTTATCCCGGGGCGGCGGATGTATTAGTCTACGAAAAATAACAGCGCGATCTATGTGACCGGCAGCGTTGACGCGAAGGAAGTAATAGAACCTCCCTGGTGAGGCGCAGTCAGCGTAGTGTATTCTCCCTCAAAAATAACAAGGAGTTCCCATGAGCTTTAACGTTAAGCAAAGCAGTAATCCCAAGGTTGATGGTTTTCTGGATAGCGCCGGGCGCTGGAGCGAAGAGTTGACTTTGCTGCGGCGCATGGCCCTCGACTGCGAGCTGGTGGAAGAGTTGAAATGGGGGAAACCCTGTTATACCTCTCAGCAAAACAACATCGTTATTCTGCAGGGATTCAAGGATTTCTGCGCCTTGCTGTTCCCCAAAGGGGCCTTACTGAAAGACCCCCAGTCCGTGCTGGAAAAACCGGGAGAAAACACTCAAAGCGCACGCCGGATTCCGTTTGCCAATGCCCAGGATATCGCCGATATGGAAGCCGTCATCAAGGCCTATATCCACGAAGCAGTGGAAGTGGAAAACGCTGGCCTGAAAGTGGATTTCAAGACCACCGAAGCGTTTAACATTCCCGAAGAACTGCAGGAAAAACTGGATGAAATCCCTGCCTTTAGAGACGCTTTTAATGCCCTGACGCCAGGACGGCAGCGAGGCTACCTCCTGCATTTCTCCGCGCCCAAACAATCCAAAACCCGCGCCTCGCGGGTGGCCAGGCACATGCAGCAGATTATGGACGGTAAAGGACTCAATGACCGTTAAAACGTGAGCGCTGAGAATAGGCCGCCGCGTATTGCCGATTGATGCGGCGGCCAGCGCCGAAACTCGCGAAATCTCTCTATAATTCAATAGAGTAAAGCGAAAAAATCTGTATTATTGAGCTGACGTCTATAGTAGTTAATTGAAGAGAGAAAGGAGTAAAGGCTCATGGCGCAGATATTTGAAACAGAAAGGCTGATTCTCAGACCCCGAGGCCTGCAGGATGTTGAGGCCTGTATCGCCATGGATAAGGACCCGGAAGTGACCCGCTACATCCCAGGCGTTTATGACGGATCGGAGGCGCACGTCAATTTCCTTCTCTCGCGTATCAATGGCGACTTTGGCGAGCGCCGCGGCTACTGGTCAATCTTCGCGAAAGATAACCCGGATGAACTGTTGGGCTGGGTTTCCTATATACCTATCGACGCTGTCGGCCCCGAACTGGAAATGGGCTGGCGTCTGGTGCGCAGAGCCTGGGGCAAAGGCTACGCAACCGAAGCGGCGATCAGACTCGCCCAGTACGCCTTCGAAGACCCCGAACTGGACATGCTGACAGCGGTTGCCCATATCGAAAACCTAGCCTCCATCAACGTGATTGAGAAACTGGGCTTTAAGTATATCCACGACAGCGAGTTTGAAGGCGTGGCCTGCAAATACTTTGAACTGACAAAGGCGGAATTCCAGCGGCGTTGGGGATGAGCAGACTTACTTTTGATGCAAATCAGCGCTTTAAACAGCTGGATGAGGGGCTGCTCTACGCCTCTGCCGGGGTGCAGACAAACTGCAGCGGCATAGCTGCGATTTTAGTGAGGATCTGCTCAATAGATTCGCTTACTCTCGAATATAAAGCTGTGACGGAGCCTAAGTTGGACGACTCAGAGGCGCTAGGTCTATTTTCCGGTGAACAAACCCCGAAGGCTTATGTGGAAGCCGTATTTGACGGAGCCAGAGAAATGTTCAGGGCAGCGCAAATCAACGGAGGATACCGTGTTGAGCTGGTGCAAACTCTGATACATCCTGTCGACGCTCGCGTTATCAAGTTCAGAGAAGCTGGAATGCGTGCTGCGCGGGGCTGGCTGACGGATGTGGGGTTAATGTCCCCGCCGCTCTGAATGAGTAGGTGAGCAGAGGATAACGGCGCCATGAAGTCCGTCGTTATTTCCCCATGGCTCCGGCTATACTGCTGAACTGGATATTGTCCATCTTCCCAAGCCTGGATTGTTTGCTTCTTTAGTCTGCAAGTAGGGAGTGAGTGGGTGCTTCGTTCAACACCTATTTTGCAGTCATCGCTGTCTGTGGGTTCCTTTGCGAACGTAGAGAGGGGGCGCGTTGAGTTTTCCTGCCGTATTATGACTGATTCTGGCGACCATCCAGAGACGCCCTAGTACTAAGTCGGCGTATATCGCTGACTGATGCGGCCGCCGCTGCGATAATGGCAAAATGAACGTCATCAAATCTTCATCTATCCGATGTGTTCGCTAATTTACGGATCTCCGTTGACATCTAAGCTTAAATCCGTTTTAGCCATTTATTGATGCAAGGGTGACGGTATTTTATTAAGTAAGGAGGAATGCTTGTCTTTGTTGGCTGGAGGTTATTTGATACTAGCAAGCCCAAGGTTTCTAATTGTTTTAGCAATATATAAAGACAAGATCGCTTGTTTCAGTAAGGATTTTATAAATTCAAGATGCTTGGCGTTTTGAGTGTTTTTGAGTAAAAATTGGCCGCTTTTATGGGCGTTAGTTACTTGATTTCCTATATGAAAAACTATTAAATCTCACCTTAAAGCTGAAGAAAACCAAGGCTAATGATTTAACGAAGCAGGAAACCTTTCTAGGGATGAAAAAATATTTTCAGCATTTGTTGCATTCGTTTAATTCAGTGTTAATGGCATCAATATACAATATATAGATAGCCGCGACTTCAGTGTGAAGACATAGAAGCGCGGCTTTTTTATTGAATTCAAAATATAAGGTGGCGCAATGGTTGCGGTAGTTACAGGGGGCGGGTTAGGTCTGTTTGGTAAGGAATTGGCAGGAGGCGCAGGCTTTTCCCATCTTCGGCAGGGCCAGATTGGCGAGACATCCTATGTTAACGCGTCCACCGGTAACCTTATATTGCAAACCAGGGACGAACTGTTGATCGGGGCAGGAAAAGATACCAGCTTGGTCCGGACCTACAACAGCCAGGGCCAGTTCACCGATGATAACGGGGACAACTTCTACTTTAACTTCAACCAGACCCTGGAGTTTGACAATGCGACCCTAGGGCAGGCCGGCAGCACCATCACCCGGGTGGCCGGAGACGGCAGCCGCGTGGTATACATCTTCGATGAAGCCTCGGGCCAATATGTCTCCACAGTCGGTAGCGGCGCCCATGACACCATCAGCTACAACCCTAACAGCGTGTACCGTTTCCTGTGGACGGAAGGATCGACCCGGCAGCAGGAAATCTATGATGACCAGGGCGTGCTGTTCGGACTCAAACATGAAGACGATCCGACCCGGTTAAGCATCAGCAAGACCGCGTCCAAGGTCACCATTGCCAACGCCGCCGGCGAGAAAGTCGAGGTCTACTACGACAGTAAAGGCCGTCCGGAAAGCGTCAAAACCCGGCTGGCCAACGGACACCTGCAGGCGACGACCTCCTACCACTATGACAGCCAGGATCGCCTGTACCGGGTCAAAGTCGACATCACCCCGGAAGACAGCAGCATTGCCGATGGTCAGCGATACATGACCACCTACGCCTATGAAGGCGCCAGTAAACGGGTCTCGCGCATTGTGCAGAGCGATGGCACGGTACTGAGTTTCGGTTATGAGCTGGTGGACGGGGAATACCGGGTCAGTCGGGTGATGCAGGGGGAAGGAGACGATGCGCTTCTGACCACCTATGCCTATGATCTGGCGAACCGGGAAACGGTGATCACCCGGGTCACCGACCCCACCACCGAAACCGGTTACCAGACCCTCCTGCGCTATGATGCGGAAGGTCAGATCACCGAGATCGAACGCCCCCAGAATGCCACGGCCAGTGCCCTGCAGCAGTACCGTTATGACAGTGACGGCAATCTGGTGGAAGTGATTGACGCCAGTGGTGCCCGACTCACCTCCCGTTACGATGAACAGGGCAACCTGCTGGAACAGCACGATGCCCTGGGCTTTGTGACCACCTACACCTACAACGACCGTAACCAGATCGAAACCCAGACCCGCTACCAGGCGGCGGATCCGGACGGGATCGAAGGGCCCCAGAGCGCCAGTGACGGACAGACCAGTCGCCGGATCTACGATGACAACGGCCTGCTGCGGTTTGAAATCGATGCCCTGGGCGGCGTGGTCGAATACCAGTACAACGCGCAACATCAACTGCAAACCACCCTCGGTCATACCCAGCGCTATGACCTCAGTGGTCTGGCGGTGGACGCGGTGCCCACATTAAGCACCTTGCAAACCTGGTCCGCTGGAGCCCTGCAGGCCGGGGTGAGCCGGGTGGATTATGCCTACGACTTCCGTGGCCAGCTGAGCCAGAAAACCACCTACAGTGAGACCGATGCCAATGGCGCGGGCATCACCGCCACAGCGGCCACAGCCTTCTACGTCTACGACCATAACGGCTGGTTGCTGAAAGAAGTCAGTGCCGGTCACCAGGTACCGGTGGAAACCGCCAATGACCTGCCCAGTGCCATGGGCCACCAGGCCAATAACGGCGAGACCCTGTATGTGTATGACGGCCTGGGGCGTCTGTTGTCGACCAAAGATGCCCTGGGGGTGATTCGTTCAAGCACGGAATACCAGGGCAACCAGGTGGTGACCACCGATGCGGTGGGCCATCAGAGCGTCAGTCACTTCAACAGCGCCGGACAATTGACCCATGTGGTGGAAAACGATGTCAGCAGCACGCTGACAGAACTGTCCCGCACGCACAAGGAATACGATGACCTGGGTCGCTTGATCAAATCGACGGACACCCTGGGCAACAGCACGCACTATGTGTACGACGCCCAGGACCGGGTACGCTTTGAGATTGATGCCGACGGTTATGTGATCGGCCATGTGTACGACACACTGGGCCGGGAAGTGGTTACCCAACGGTTTGAGGCGGCCTATCCCGGCCAGGAAATGACCTTGTCTGCCCTGGAAGGCTTTGCGGCAACACAGTCGACACCGGCGCAGAGCCATACAGTGTACGACGCCAAAGGCCAGCTCAAATACAGCATTGATGCCGAAGGCTACGTGACCGGCTATGACTACGATGCCCAGGGTCGGCAGATCGCCAGCACCTCTTATGACACCCCGATCAGTGCCGAGTTTGCGTCGTCAGAAAGCGCGGTGAAAGCAGCACTGTACAGTGTGCAGTCTCAGGACTTCAGGACGGATCTCTCCGGCTACAGCCTCAAGAACTATGGCGCCAATGCGGTGGTGCTGGCCGATGGCTCTGTCAGCTTTACCTCCGGCAGTAGTGAGTCAACCCTCTATCCGGGGCTGGTCAGTGACCGTCGGATTGCTTTCCAGGAAGGCATGTTCTACCGGGCCGAAGTACAGACGGGCAGCCAGAGTGACGGACGCTATCTGCAGTTAATGCTGCAGGCCAGCAATGGCTTCAGTGATCCGGGACACAGACGCCATGGCGTCCAGTTCCTGGGCGATAAAGCGTACCGCTATCAACGTTTTGACGGTACGACCCAGAAGGACGAAATCGGGGCGATCAAGGACAACACCACCTATGTGGTGGAATTGGAAACCACGGCAACCGGCACGGTGCTGTGGGTTTACGAGAAAGGCCAGAATCGGGCACAGGGTTGGAGTGATACCCTGGCGGGGACAGACTGGTTCGACATGGAACTGCGGGCATTTACCAAGCTGGCTGGTTACAGTCCGGCAGAGGTGACCCTGCACAATGCCATTGAAGCGGATTTGAATCAGCAGATTGAGGGCGCAACGACCCGCAACGTTTATGATGCCAACGGCCAGGTCAAATACAGCATTGATGCCGAAGGCTATGTGGTTGAGCATGAGTATGATGCCCAGGGCCGGGAAGTGGCCACGTACCAGTATAATGCCGTGTATAGCGAGCAGGAGTTCACGCTGTCGGCATTGAAACTATTCACCGATGCTCAATCCAGCTCTGTAGATGCTCATATCGTCTATGACGCCCGAGGGCAGATCAAATACAGCATTGATGCGGCCGGTTATGTCACGACCCATGATTACGATGCGCAGGGCCGTGCAGTACGCTCGGCCCGCTATGAGGTGGCGTATACCGGTCAGGCATTCACCCTGTCGGCGCTGGAGGCGTTTACAGCGGCTCAACCCACGCCGGTGGAAAGCCATCAAGTGTATGATGCCAAAGGCCGGGTCAAATACAGCATCGATGCCGAAGGCTATGTGACCGGCTACACCTACGATACGGCTGGGCGGGTGATTGAAACCCGCCAATATTCTGCCGCGTTACCCGAGAGTGGCGTATCCTATACCGTCGAAGGCATTGACGCCCGGCTACCGGAACTGGTGGCCTGGACGTACCGGTCATCGGACAACCTCACCGGCTATGCCGGGCAAGGTGAACGGGTCGCCGGCGCCTATGGCTGGAATGAGGCCTTGCGTTCCAGCAACAGCCTGACCGGTGAAGGCTTTATCGAATTTACCATTCCGACCGATGGCAAACGGGCAATGGTGGGCCTGAGCAAGTCCAATAATACGGACAGCTACACTGACTTGAACTATGCCTTTTATCGTCGTTGGGACGGGCATATCCGTATTTATGAAGGCGGCGAATTCAAGCAGGATGTGGGCGTCTATGGGGCGGATGCCCGCTTCCGTATCGAGATGGACGGCACGGCCGTCAAATACTACCTCCAGTCTTCGCCAGAGGACGCCTTTGCGCTGGCCTACACCTCCAGCGTGGCGGCGGATGTCACCAAGGCTTATGTGGTGGATACCTCTTTCCTGGAAGACGGGGCGATCATCGGTGATGTGGTGATGGGGCAGAGCCTGTCTCATATCGGTGGAAACGTTCAGCTCTCCCGGGTCGTCTACGACAGTCGCGGTCAGGCCCGTTTCAGTATTGATAGCTCAGGCTACGTGACCGAAACCACCTATGACGCCCGCGGTCAGGCGGTGCGCTCCACCCGTTATGATGCGGTGTACAGCGGACAGGACTTTACCCTGTCGGCATTGGAAAGCTTTGCCGGTGCACAGGCCACGCCAGTCGATGGCCATCACGTTTATGATGCCCGTGGTCAGGTACGCTTCAGTCTCGATAACCTGGGCTATGTCACCGAGACCCTCTATGATGCCCGAGGTCAGATCACGAAGGTCATCGGCTACGAAGCGGCCTATACGGGAAGTGATTACACCCTGGCCACTCTGGAGAGTTTCGGGGCAGGCCAGACAAACAAAACCATCAGTCATCAGATCTATGATGACCGTGGCCAGACCCGCTTTACCATCAATGCGTTAGGTCAGGTCAGTGAATCCCGCTACGACCATGCCGGTCGGGTTACTGAAACCCTGCGTTATGCCGGGACCTATACCGGTACGGAGATGACCGAGTCGGCGCTGGCAGCCTTTGCGGCAACCCAGACCGAAGGCACTCAATCGACTCACAAGATTTATGACGATCGCGGCCAGGTCCGCTATGCCGTGGATGCCGGCGGTTATGTCACCGCCTACACCTACAATGCCCAGGGGCAGGTCATTGGTACCTATCAGTACAGTGGTGCGTTACCTGACACCGGGGTTGAGTATAGCGAAGCCGGAATCGAGGCCTGGTTACCTCAGCTGGTGACCTGGGAGTATCAGTCGAGCGGCATGGAAGGTTACCTGGGCACCTCTGAGCGGACCCTGGCGACCGGCACCTGGAACCAGTCAGCCCGGTCCGCAGAGATCCTGCGTGGTGATGGCTATCTCGAGTTCACTCTGCCCGGTGACGGCAAACGCGTCATGGCAGGACTGAATAAAACCAACAGTTCAGATGATTACTCGGATCTCGATTTTGCCGTTTACAGAAACTGGGAAAATCATTTAAAGATTTTTGAAGAAGGGGCAGAAATCGCCAACCTGGGAAAACATGACCCTCAAACCCGGGTGCGGATCGTGGCGGAAGGCAATCAGGTCAAATACTACCTGAAGTCGCCCACCGATGCGGACTTTGTCCTCAAGTATACTTCCACGAATACCTATGACAGCGCCGCAGGCTATTTTGTGGACAGCTCTCTCCTGGATCCGGGCGCGAAGATGGAAAGTACTGTCCTCGGCCACAATCTGGCGATGTCCGCCAGCACGGTCCGCAGCAGCCAATCCGTCTACGATGCCCGTGGCCAACTGGTGTATAGCCTGGATACGGCCGGTTATGTGACCCGTCATGAGTATGATGCCCAGGGCAATGTGATCCGCACCACCCGGTATGCCGAAGCCGCCTCCGGGGTGGGGATGGCACCGACGGAAGCCGCCATGGACGCGGCGGTGGCCAGCTTGGCCAGCAGTCAGGATCAGGTCACTCAGTTTGTCTATGATGACCTGGATCGTCTGCGTTTCAGTGTCAATGCCGAAGGCTATGTCAGTGAAACCCTCTACAACGGTTTCAACCAGGTGGTGGAAGAACGCCAGTACGCCCAGGTCTATGCCGGAGCTGTTACCTATGCGGCGCTGGATGCCCTGAGCACGGACAGCCAGACACGGGTGACCCGCTATCAGTACGATGCCCGGGGCCAGACCATTCGCCAATCCCAGCGTCTGATGGTGGGCAATTCCGAAACCTGGGTCACGGAAACCTATGACTATGATTACCAGGGCAACCGCATTGCGGTGACCGATGCCCGGGGCAATACCACGACCTTTGCCTATGATGATAACAACCGCCTGATCACCAAACTGACCCCGAGGGATTCGGTGGATGATGGTCAGGTGGCGGCTGCGGATCGCCAAGGCTATGTGATCCGCTACAGCTATGACGCTTTCGATAACCTGCTGAGCGAAACCCATTACACGACGGCGGTGTCTGTCTATGAGAAAACCGCGGCGGACTATGTCAGCAGTGGCGTCACCCTGAACAACGATGCCCAGGGCGGAGATCGCACCACCCGTTACGAATACGATCCCCTGAACCGTCAGGTACGCATTCATGCGCCGGAGGTGAACGGCCAGACCCTGGTGACCCGCAAGGACTACGATCGCTTCGGCAACGTGGTGCAACTGGTCAGCGGGGAAGGGCTGAGCAATGCCCAGATCAGCACGTTCGAATTCGACGAACTGAACCGGGTGGTTCTGGAAACCAAAGCGGCGGGCACTGCCGAAGCCAGCACCACCGGCTATGAATACAACGGCTTCGGTCAGATCACCCGGGTGATTGATCCGCGCTATTACGAGCTGACCACGAACCTGTCGGAGTGGACCCAAGGCGAATTAAGCCGCCTGAAGATCCTGGCGCAGAAATACCTGGCCGACGACAGCAGCCTGTGGGCAAGTCAGCAGGCGAGCTGGCTGTCCAAATACGCCACCACGCTGAGCTTTTTGAATCCGGATTACCTGCCCAGCGGCTCCCATGTGGAAGTGTTGAAGGATATCTTCAGCCACACCCAGGATTTTGATCGCCGTGGCCTCAAGATCAGCGAGACTGATGGCGAAGGCTACACTACATCGAGTGACTACGATGCGTTCGGTAACCTGATTCAGTCGACGGATGCCGAAGGCCATACCGGCCACTTCTTCTACGATGCCCTCAATCGCCTGACCCTGCAGGTGGACCCGGCAGGCTATGTGCAGGGCTATGCCTACAATGCCAGTGGCCAGGTGGTGTCGAAAACCGCCTGGAATACCCCGATCAGCACCAATCTGAGCGGCAAGACCCTGGCCCAGGTGCAAAGCCTGCTGGTCAGTGATGCCAGCCATGACCGTCAAACGGCCAGCGTGTTCGACACCCTGGGCCGGGTGGTGGAGGAACAGGCTCGGAAAACCAGCAGCATCGTGGTCAGTGATCAGTATACCTATGATGCGGCCGGTAACCGCTTGAGCTGGACCAACCGGGAAAACCAGGTGACCCAGTACCAGTACGATGCCCTGGGCCGTCGCACGGCGACCATTCAGCCGAGCACCACGGTGGTGTTCAATTCAGACATCAACAACACGGCCGAACGGCAACTGGCCGAACAGGTGCGCTACGATGCCTTTGGCAACAAAGTGGCGGTTACCGAGGGCAGCTACTGGGATGCCGCCAGCCAGAGCTTCAAGACCATCACGGGGCAAACCCGGACAACGCTGTTCCAGCACGACAAACTGAACCGGGAAGTGGCAGTATGGTCCGCCGTGACCAGCATGGACTACTACAGCAGCACCGGCAGCCTGAGAAGCTACAGCAATGTGCGTCAGGTGACCTCGCGGGAGTTTGACCTGTTCGGCAACCGTCTGGTGGAAGTGGTCAGGGCTTATGAGGTCGATGAGAATGGTACCCCGACCACGGCGCTGGAACCGAAACAGAAACAGCTCTTCAGCTACGATGCCCTGAACCGATTAACGGCTCAGGTGAATACCACCGGTGGGGTCACCACCTATGCCTACGACGATCAGGGCAACCGTATCCTGGAACGTCAGTACGGGGAAGAACT
The DNA here is from genome assembly GCF_030719035.1 of Hahella sp. HNIBRBA332. NCBI lineage: Bacteria > Pseudomonadati > Pseudomonadota > Gammaproteobacteria > Oceanospirillales > Hahellaceae > Hahella > Hahella aquimaris. The sequence goes on along the minus strand of NZ_CP132203.1, from coordinate 2,749,287 downwards.
CGCCAGCGTCAGCACCAATTTGTTGGCCGACTTCTTAAGTCAGGAGACCGACGACTATCGGGAATTGACCTCGGTCTATGACCTGAATAACCGGGTGGTGGAAACCCGCACCCGCTCTGAGACCCATTTTGATCTGGCCCTCAAGGCGGAAGATATCTCCGCCCTGGCCCAGGGTGGCAGTGCGGGCGGTCTGTATGATGACGGCTACAGTGCCGGTGCCATCCGGACCTTCAACCTGTATGACCGGAATGGCCAATTGATTGCCCAGACCGATGGCCGTGGCAATACCACCCGTTACTTCTACGACTCAAGGGGCGAGAAAACCGCTCAGCTGGAGGCCGGGGTCATCCATTATGACAAAGACTCGGCGGGTTCGTTAAATGTCAGTCGCCATCATGCGCTCACCACCTGGAAGGTGAATGGTTTTGGGCAGATCACCGAAGAATACCGTTATGCCTATGAGGCGAAAGATCCGGCGATGTACGCCACTTTGGATGAACTGAAATCCAATATTGCCAGCCAACGTTCGTCGGCAGAAGCCAAAGCGGCAGCCCTGGCGGGTCAGGACCTGGCGGATCTGGCCAACGAAGATGTCCTGGCCAGCCAGGTACAGGCGGATCGTCGCAGTGTGGCGGATTATGATCAACTGGGTCGTAAGATTCGGGACATCGTCTATAACGTGACAGACTACAGCCTGAGCGGCAATGCTCCGGTGAAGACCAGTGCGTCCACCCGGACTACTGAATACACTTACGATGATCTGGACCGTCTGCGCTCCACCATTGCCCCGGGGGATGGCGGAGTAATGGGGCGTACTACCGAAATCCACTATGACGAACTGGGCCGAGCGTCAACGGAGCTGGGCCAGCAGTTCACCGATTACCGCGGCGTCAGTGTCCGGGCCATGACCACCTACGGCTACGATGCCCTGGGGCGGGCGGTCAGTACCACTCGCCACGGATCGGTGGATGCCGAAGACCAGACCCAGAAAGTGGTGTATAACCTGCTGGGCTATGTGCAGTCCGAAGAAGACGCCACCGGTGCGGTGACCCACTACAAGACCGACATCTTCGGTAACAGCGTACAGAAACAGTGGACCCAGACCCAGGCGGACAACACCACAAAATCCTATCACTACCAGTACTGGTATGACGCCCAGAACCGGGAAATCAAACATGTGGATACCACGGGGCTGAGCCACGAAACCCGTTACAACGGTTATGGGGATATCGAAGCCAAAGGGGTCAATGGCCAGTACCAGGAACAGTACAAATACGACAAGGTCGGTCGCCTGTTCAGCACCAACAAGGAAACCGGGGCCCCTCAACTGTATCTGTATGACCAGAACGGCAATGCCACGGCGGAATTTATTCTGGTGGATGACAACCTGACCAACGAAGCGGGTGACCCGCTGAGCCTGGCGGAGATCGATACCCCCGCGCAACTGCAGGCCCTGTCAGTGCTGCAGACCCAGATGATGGTGAGTGTGTTTGATGAACGTAATCGCCTGACGGACACCTTTGAAGCGCCGCACGAATATCAGGAGCTGACAACACAACTGCATGAAGACATTGTCGACAGCGGCTGGACCTCGGACATTGATTACGACAACTGGCAGTTGAGCACCACTGATGTGGGATCGATGAGTTTTGATGAATCCGGCAATCCGGTGTTCAATGGCTCCAATACCCAATATTCCAGTCAGAAAATCTCTGCCAGTACAGATTATGCCTACCGTTCCAGCGTGCCGAGTAACCCGGCGGGGGTCTATACCCAGCAAGGTTACGGTGATTTTGCCTTAACTGAGGTGCAAGGTGCATTAACGCTGGACAGTGCTCTGACAGCAGTCGGCTCCAGCTATGGCGAGATCGCTTTAACCTCTGCGCATGATAGTTATGATACGGCCTGGCAACGGGAAAAGGTCGTCAATACCGGGACGAACCAGTTTACCAAGACCATTGTCCGGGTATGGCGATCAGTCGAGGGGGATAAGAGTTATATCTACCGCGATGTAGAAACCCAGAATTACCAGTTGGAAAGCAGTTTTGAGGTCAGTTCGGATGAGTTGAGCGAAGCGACCTTTGGGAATGATCAGGACTATGCGGTGAATCTGACACTGGACCGAGACGGCCAGATTGATGTCACGGGATACCGGACCGTCAGCCATGACATGAAGCGGGCTTTTGTTAGAGAGTTAACTACACGGACGTTTACGAAAGTGGGTGGAGCGCAGGTCGGAAGTGTCAGTGCCGTTGGTCTTGATTCAGTAAAAATTACATCTCAAGTTCATAATTTATCTCACCAATCGGTTAAAAAACGGGGAGGAGATGACGACCCTATTCAGCGTAATATTACTCGATCATTTACATTAGCAATACCATCACAATTACAAAAATTAGGAGTTGAATTACATTTTAGTATTGATGTGATCAATACTAGAACAGGCGCCACCAATACATTCAGCCAAGTTGTGGCCAAAAGTGCAACTTCAGTCACGAGGACTATTACTCATGCCTACCAAAGAGATAGCAGTGCGGCAGCCGGCGTTATTTATCCAAGCGATTTGTATTACCGGTTCAAAATTGTTGCTCCAGCTGAATTAGATAACAAAGTTCTTTATAGCCAAAAATTCAGCTATAACAGTTCTAATAACGGCTACAATCAATTAACGACCTATCAAGGAACAACAAGTAATGGCTATGTTGTAATTTATGAGCCTAATTCCAATCCTGCGGCTAAGCCTAGCGGCACTGTCGGTGGCGTTAATCTCAGTAATTCCAGCAAATACGGCAACCGCTATTATCTTGCTGTCGGCTCTGGAACTCATGCGGTTAATTTCACAACCAAAAACACTAGTGGAGAGGTACTAAATAAAGCTACAGCAACGGCGTCAGTTGGTACAGGTTCAGCCAGTACCTCTAACTATAAATTTGAAGTTCAGGACGTCCATCGGGTTTATCGCCAAGTTGTGGCTGGGGCCAGCAGTACCGAAGGCACTCAGGAAAGCCTCAGTGGTAACTGGTCTGTTGAAAACAATCAGCAGAAGAGTGTGACCCAGAACTATCGCGCCAGTTGGATTTTGGGGGATCACAGCAGTTACCAGATCCACAAACGTCAGCGATATAACGCCTTTGGTGAGGTGATTGCAGAAGTCGATGGTAATGGTAACCAAACACATTCCTTCTATGACGCCCAGGGTCGCTTGACCCACAAAATCGATCCCAAAGTGGAAGTGGCCCAGGATCATGCCGTCAATGGCGAACTGAAAACCCTGGAAGCTCATCCGGTCACCCGCTATTACTACAATGCCCAGGGCCAGATGGTCGCGACTGACGATGCCAACAGCTACCTGAATGCCAGAGATGAAGGCTATTCCGTGGAGCAGGATCAGGGCGCTTACTACCGTACTCAAAGCTTCAGCGGCGGCAGAGTGATCTCTGAGCGGGATGCTTTCGGCGGCAGCAAAACCTATCAATACGATGCGTTGGGGAATCGCCGGGTGATGATCGATGAACTCGGTCAGTACCATCAGTACAGCTTCGATAAGGCAAACCGGTTAACTGAAACCCGGCAATTTGCGTCCTTGTCCTCATATCGCAATGGCGCCGGAGGGGCGGCCTACTCCTTCGATGCCTACGGATATGATGAGCAGGGCAACCGGATTACCCATACGAATGCCCTTAATTATGTTGAGACATACCGCTACGACGGTGAAGGTCGCGTTATACAGCACACGAGCTTTGATGATGGCGATGTCAGTAACAATGCTGCGCGCTGGGAGGCTCGCAAGACCCGCTATATATATGGCTATGACGCCACCATCGGCAACGGCTTGGGCGGCTTTACCAAGGAAACCGTCAACGGCCTGAATTCTGAGAGTGACGCCAACTTTAAGGCAGCTCACACTCTGTTGGATAAATTGGATTACTTTGGCAGGATTCGTGAACACCGGGATCTGGGCGGTAATCAGTTCACTTACAATTACAATCAGGCGGGGTGGCTGTCGTCCCAGACCGGCGATACCAGTTCTAACTACGATGCTTCCGTAATTCCGGACAGCACGGGATTCCGGGAAGAACTCCGCAGCCGTGAAAATCAACATATTGAATACGAATACTATGCCAATGGTCGGGTGCGTCGTATCAATGACTATGGTATCGGCAGCTTTGCTGACTTCCGGTACGACGCCAATGGTAACGTGATTGATGAGACCTACCGAGACGGCTCTTTTACTAGCCTAGATCATTCTGTCCCTTATCAGAATGTCCATGCCGCCTATGATGCGTTGGGGCGGGTGAAGACCATTGTCGATTCCGATCAGTACGACCTGGAATACTTCTATGATGCGGTGGGTAACCGGCGCAGAGTGAAAACCGTCTACGACAACTATATCGTGTCCGAGAATAGTGTGGGCGAGAAGATCCAGACCCAGGATTTCTTTTATCTTTACGATAAAGAAAACCGCTTTACGGTCACAATGGGAGCCCTCAACAGTAGTGGCAAGATTCGGGCTGGCAATACCGGTTACCAGCTGACCTATGACGCCATGGGGCGTCGAACCAGCAGCTACAGCGCTTTGAAGAACAGAGAGGGACAGGCGGTTGTGGTCAATGAGAAGTATGTCTATGACGACAACAGCCGAGTTGAGTCCGTCTGGCTTCATGATACGGACTATGAGAACAAAGCCGGTACCGGCATTCGCTATAATGGCGAAGTTGATATGGGGAATGGCTTCCGCCAGATCGCCTACCGTGATAACGATGCGTTGGGACGTACGGTAAATCACTACCAATATATTCATTACACCGATGATAATGAAGTGATTCATCAGCAAACTTGGAGTCATAACGAATATGACTACAATGCCGATAATCGTGTGATCTATGACTATACCCGCTCGAAGAAAGGTGACGATAAAACCAGGACACTGGCCTACAGTTATCTGAATGATGGTTCGACGGTGAAGAGCACCTTCTATGAGGGGGCAGGAGCAGAACTGGATGTTAAAACCAATTACTTCTATAACGCCCAGGATCGCTTTGACCGCTACAAAGAAAGTCGCGTGGAAATTGACGCAATAGGCGATAATGTGGGGAAAGGGGTTTCTTATTACGCTTATAACGCCAACGGCCATAATCTGTTTGTCTATGATCATGTCGAAGACCGCTCTCTGACTTATATCAACAACCACCGCGGTCAGACCATCCAGCGGAATGAAATCGACTGGGAAGCACGAGGGGAAGAGAAGCCTATCCGTCGTAAGTTCTTCTATCTGGATGGGATTGTACGGGGAGATATCGGTAACGATGACGTTGCCTCCCGGACTGACTATGTTCAGCATCTGGCCAATACAGGAAATAAAGACCAAGTCCTGCGGACAGAGACCCGTTACTGGAGAGGCGGTAATGGCGATAAGCCGCGTATCAACAGCTATGAAGTCGACATCACCAAGAGAATCGGCTATTCCAAATTGAAGCGGGTCGTGCCGGTCACCTCGGCGGACTTCGATCAGAACTTTCAGCCCATCAGCCCCGAGTACCCTGGCAAAGCCTCCGGTTATTACACCACCGCAGAGGGCGACACGCTTCAGGCGATTGCCGCCAGCCAGTGGGGAGACAGCAGCCTGTGGTATCTGCTGGCCGACGCCAATGCATTATCCGGCAGCGAAGCGCTGACTGCAGGTTTGAACCTGGTAATCCCGAATGTGGTGACTAACGTTCACAACAATGCGGGGACTTTCCGGCCTTATGATCCGGGACTGGCGATAGGGGATACCACGCCGACATTGCCAGAACCGCCACCGCCGCCTAAAGGTGGTAAGTGTGGTGGGGCTGGGATTATTGTGACCGTCATTGCTGTTGCGGTGACGGCAATTTTAGCGCCATATGCAGTTACTGCTATCGGTAATGTAATGACTGCCTTAGGGACCGCAGGGACCACAGCGGGAGGATTCGGTCTTGGGGCTATGGCCACTTCCACGACGGTGCTGTCAGCAGCGGGGAGCACTTTTGCGACCGCCGCAGGTTATGCGGCAAGTGCAATGGTCGGTAGTGCAGTGTCGCAAGTGGCAGCCAAGGGAGTAGGAATACAAGATCACTTCTCGTTGAGAAACGTTGTGCGTAGTGGGATCACTGCGGGTGCGACAGCTGGTTTCGGCGCCTACGCCTTGATTAATAAATTACCTCAGTTAGCCACTAATATTGGAAGTGCAGCTATAGCTGCCGGTGCTGATTATGCTGCTGGCAGTATTACTGATACGGCGAAGACGTTCCGTTGGCGGGATGTGGCTACTTCCTTGGTTTCCAGCACGCTTTATGAAGGATTGGGACGGAGAGTTACCGGTAATGCTCTGGCTGATAACGGCCTGAAAGGCGCGCTTAATGCGGCGAACTCATCGTTGGGCAGCGGTAGTATCGCCAGTACTGCGATTCATGGTGTTTTTTCTGGTGCGGTGAGCGAAGGCGTTCGGACGGCGGTGTTTGATAGTAAAGACTATCGTCCGGATTATGTGGGGATGATGGCTGGGGTGTTGGGTAGTTCGATTGGGTCGCTGGCCTTGGCGGGGATTGCTGGGGGGAGTGGGAGGAGTAATGCTCGGACTGTTGAGCAGGAAGAAGTGGGAAGTCCTGTGCCAATGGTAGGAGAAGATCGTGTCATTGGTACCTCAAACGTGTATGAGGCAGCGGGATACCAACTGATTAAGACTAGTAGTGGTTCAGATGGTTTTTTAGCTTCATCAGGAATTGAAAAGGATGAAAGAGGCCTTTTCTCTATGGAGAGAATTAGCCAAACACAGTACATAAGAGTGAACTGGGAGGAAGTATACGAAACAGTTATTGTTCCGGGGCCCGAGATTTCTGATACATGTACTCCATATGAAGAGATTCGTGTGAGAATGTTACATCCTGAGCCGATAGCTAAATTACTAGACCCTAGATTCCAGGCTGAAATTGACTCGCTTCGTACTAACGTAGTTTCTTCGAGTGTATATTCGATTGGAGCTTTAGTGAATCCAAATGACCACGAAGGGAATATGGAGTTGGCTAGAGCTCTTGGTTTACTTGGTGAGATTGTGTCTGCCAGAGCGCAAGGCGCTGTGATGAATAAGATCCTGAATGTGGCTACACCAGGGACAAGGGTTGAAATACTTCCGCAAACTATTTCCGTTAGATCTCCAGTGATAGTTCAGCCAAGAACAGATATTATTGGTCAGGTAGTAGTTCCAAACAACATAACCTTTAACCAAGGCGCTGTTAAGCACTCTAATGTAGGAGACTTCCCCGCACCCGGCAATCCGAAGAAAAACCCTAATCCATCTTCTATGTCTGGTGGGGGGCATGGCCAAGCAAATATCGAATACCTAGAACAAATCGGTATGAAGTATAATATTGAGCACACTTTTGATAATGGAGTGCGAGTTGGAAATGTTCCACAGCATAAACATAAGATAAAGAAAAGAGGATTAGGGCAGTCGTGGTTCCCTGAAAAATGGACTGAGACTGATATAAAAGCTGCGGGTGAACATGTCGTAAATACAACTAAAAACTTCGATAGTGTTGCAGACGGTGTTCCTGTTTATGGAATCTATAACAATGTAAGAGTTGGTGTGATTAAGACAAATGGTCAGCCTGCAACTGTCTTTCCTGACGGCTCTAAACAACCATCGGTAACAACCAACGACTTTTGGGAAGTTATTTTAAGTAAATAGGGGTTAGATATGAGTTTATTAGCTGAAGTTAAATCTTTAGTGGTAGAAGTGAATAAATTGCATCCTGAAGACCCCAAAGTCTATGAGTACTGGGAAAAGCTCACCGAACTCTTGTCTAAGGACGAGAGTTCTACTTTGTCACTGTTCAACGATTTGGATGACAGTGACATAGTGGAAGACTTGAGTTCGGTCTTTGACGATGTATCAAGAAACTTACAAAGTAAAGATTTTATTTTATGTATAGAGTCTCTTGAAAGGCGCTATCCTGATCTAATGCTTGAACATATGATTCAAGCTGCGAAGGATGCTTTGATTGATTAATAATTTGTTGTTCCAGACACAAAAACTATTGCTACAAACAAAACTTACTCAGAGAGAATAAAAAGGACATCCACAAACCAATTGACTAAGCAGTAGTCAACTTGTAGTCTTTTGTCTGTTTAAATATCCAGTGTTAAGGTTCAAGGATGACTCGTGCCAGAAAGGAACTCATTTCTCTCTCCGATACCCGTTATTATCATTGTGTTGCCCGTTGTGTTCGTCGTGCTTTCCTTTGTGGTCAGGATGAATTCTCGGGGCAATGCTATGAACATCGTCGCCAATGGATAGTCGACAGGCTCTTCTTTTTATCTGACGAGCGGAAAAAGGACACCCACAAACCAATTGACTAAGTTGCAGTCAACTTGTAGTCTTTTGTCTGTTTAAATATCCAGTATTAAGGTTCAAGGATGACCCGCGCCAGAAAGGAACTCATTTCCCTCTCCGATACCCGTTATTATCATTGTGTTGCCCGTTGTGTTCGCCGTGCTTTCCTTTGTGGTCAGGATGAATTCTCGGGGCAATGCTATGAACATCGTCGCCAATGGATTGTGGACAGGCTCTTCTTTTTATCAGAGGTCTTTGCAATTGATGTGGCTGCCTATGCGGTGATGAGCAATCATTATCATGTAGTCCTGAGTGTGGATGCTGATCGGGTCAAGAGCTGGACGGATGATGAGGTGATTGAACGTTGGTGTCGCCTGTTTGATGGTCACCTGTTGATACTCCGATAAGGATGACCCGCGCCAGAAGGGTGCTCATTACTAATTTAGCGATGTGCGGCCAATGTTGAATTTCACAAAATCTCCCAACAATTCAATAGAGTAAAGCGCAAATATTTGTATTATTGAACTGACGTCTATAGTTAGTGGAAGAGTGCAAGGAGTAATAGTTCATGGCGCAGATATTTGAAACGGAAAGGCTGATTCTCAGACCCCGCGGCCTGCAGGACGTTGAGGCCTGTATCGCCATGGATAAAGACCCGGAAGTGACCCGCTACATCCCAGGCGTTTATGACGGATCGGAGGCGCACGTCAATTTCCTTCTCTCGCGTATCAATGGCGACTTTGGCGAGCGCCGCGGCTACTGGTCAATCTTCGCGAAAGATAACCCGGATGAACTGTTGGGCTGGGTTTCCTATATACCTATCGACGCTGTCGGCCCCGAACTGGAAATGGGCTGGCGTCTGGTGCGCAGAGCCTGGGGCAAAGGCTACGCGACCGAAGCGGCGATCCGACTCGCCCAGTACGCCTTCGAAGACCCCGAACTGGACATGCTGACGGCCATCGCCCATATCGAAAACCTAGCCTCCATCAACGTGATTGAGAAACTGGGCTTTAAGTATATCCACGACAGCGAGTTTGAAGGCGTGGCCTGCAAATACTTTGAACTGACAAAGACGGAATTCCAGCGGCGTTGGGGATGAACAAAGGATGATGGAGCCATAAAATTCATCGTTATTTCCCCTCGGCTCCGGCTATACTGCTGAACTGGATTTTGCGCATCTTCCCCAGCCTGGATTGGCTTCCTCTTTGTCGCCAGGTTGGGAGTGAATGGGTGTGTCGTTCAACTTCTGTTTTGCAGTGACCTCTGTCTGTGGATTCTATGAATATCGACCAAGCCTTGAACGCCTTCTATAAAGAAAGCGGTTTTGAACTCGAAACCGGTAAGCGGCCGGCTTTCGTTGAAGTCTTCGTAGGCTGTCTGCTGGTTCCCTTGCCGAACGTAGAGACGCGCCGCAAGTACATCAAGTACCACGATCTGCATCATGTGATCACCGGCTATGGCGCTTCGCAAGTCGGCGAAGGCGAGGTCAGCGCCTGGGAGTTAGGGACGGGCAGCATGCTGCATCCCATTCTGATGTTCATGAACCTGATCGCCATTTCCACCGCCTTGGCGGTCAGCCCGCGACGGGTATTCAAGGCGTATCTGCTGGGCTGTAAAAGCCGCAATTTGTACTGTCCTAAAGTGCGTCGCCGCATTGATAACGGCGAGCTGAACGACATCGCGCAACTGCGCAATGAGTTTGTTAACTGCCGCTGCAGCGACGGCTGGATCGCGTTGAAGATGATCCCCTTTGTCCTGTATGCGCTACTCTCTATCATCATTCACCTGATTCTCGTGATCCCCGCTTTGCTATACAAAAAAGTCTGGGGCAAACTTTTTAGCGCCAGATTGGTGAAGCTGGTGAAAGTGCGCAGTTAGCTCGCTGCCCGGTGGCTGACGGTACATAGAAGAACAAAATCGGAAGACCTTGTATTGTTAAAGGCAGCGGAGTCACCATCTATCATCCCGACAGGAAAGCGACTACGCTGCGAGAAGACAAAGCCCGACAAGCACAGGTCCCGTGTCTATTCTTCGTTCATGCCGGACACTTCAGAGCGTCTTCTCCATCGGTTTCTGCCGCAGCTCGCCCGGTTTCGCCACATTGATCTGGACCGAGACGCCGCCGACGATCTGCTCGGTGACGAGGCTCCGCTGGAGGAAGTGCAGCCGGATCGTCTGGCCTGGCTGCGCTTCGCGCGGCACTGCGATCTTAAGCCCGACCACGATCTGGTTGAATGGCGGCAGGTCTAACGCGAGCCGCTCCCCGCCCTCGTTCGGGAAACTCGCCTCAAAGCTCTGTGGGAAGCGCTGCCGGATCAGGTCCGGCGTCGCAGAAGTGAGTATGCTCCCACGTTGCGTCTCCCGGGAGCCGGCTAGGTGGGCGCCGCATTCGAGGACCACCGGCTCTGGCGGCGGTTCTGGACGGCCGTCGAAAGGGAAGAACGGCTTCGACGGGATGCTCGCGGCGTGGAACATCTCTGGCGCTTTGTGGATTACACTGGCTTCGAACCCGGCGGACTCGCGCAGCCGGATCAACTCAAGCGCGAACGCTGATTTCAGGTGGAGCTGCCAGTTCGCCACCACGATGGGCAGGATCATGAAGGTGTTGGGCAGCAGGTCTACCACGGTGAGATTCTTCTGCACCAGATTGTTGTGTTCCCACACGTGGCGGCTCGCGACAGGATGGTCGGAGCGCGTGATGACTGACGCCAAGAGACAGGTGTGCGTGCCGGCCGGCGGCGTTAACGCGCGCGGCCAGCGTGCTTTCACGACGCACGAAGCGCCGGGCGCTAAGTCGAAAGCCGCCCTCGCGGCGATACAAGGCAAGAAGTCGGCGGGATACTGGAACTGCGTACCGGCGAAACCTTTAGAGTGGAATGTGACGACGAAGTGCCGCGCCGCGCCGGCGCCAGCCTTGTTACGTACCCGGGCGTGGAACCAGTTGTCTTGGCCGTATTCTGGCGACTGGTGCGTTGTGCCTCCGTCGTCGGCGTTGCGGATCCACAGGTCGGGGGAGTTCCAAAACTTTCCGTCCCACGTGTCAGCGCCTGGATCAGCGGGGGCGTCTCGCAACCACAGGTCGGGCTCCGGCGACGGGTTAGCCAGCCCATAGACAAAGCGGTGGAAGGCATCCACCACCTGTACGTTGCCTGACTTGCAGAGCAGGAACTCTTCGATCATCGCAGTGGACACCGGGTTGCCCTGGTGAGCGACATAGAGTTCTTTCATCAGTGCGTTGAGCTGGCCAACGCCTAACAGCGCCGCCATGCCCTTCCAGAAGCGCGCGCCATCGGAGTAAGAGTTTCCGGGCGTGTTGCGCTGCCAAGGATCGCGCGAGCACAACAGGGCCGGCGCCACGGCGAAGTCGAAGGGCTGTGAGTCGTCGGCGCCATCGTCATGAAACGTAGTGAAACCTTCGTCCCACCAACCGTCCGCCTGCGAGGCGGGCTTGATGCCGCGTGCGTACCAACTGTGGAACGTTTCGTGGCGCAGCGCACTGGTCGAGGTGGTGGTGGCCCCCTCGTACTCCATGCCACCGCCGCCGTTAAAGAAGGCGGTGAAGCGGTTGCCGTGCAGGTAAGGGCCGTAGTCGTTCTCGTTGTCAGCCAAATGGATCTTAAGCGTGTTTAACTGCCCGGCGAGGCCGACGCCGCTGCCCACTGGCTTCCACGCTTCCAGCGTGATGGTTTTGCCGGAGATCGGCAGGGTCGTGGTGTCGGTCTGCAGCTCCAGAGAGTCGCTCGCGCGTACCTCGAGCAGGGGTGACAGCGCCGTGAAGCGCGCGGGGAATTCGATGCGCCAGTGGTTGGCTCCCAGCGGAGTGACGGCGCCGTTCGTGATGACTGAGTGCGCCACCAGCGTGTTGACAATCTGGACCTCCAGCGTGATGGCGAACTGGTCGAAGATCAGGTTGCACGGAAGCCAGGCCTCAGCGTAGCGCGCCTTGTTCAGATCGGAGAGGCCGAAGACAAACCGCAGGCGCGGGCCTGCGGACCAGTCGAGCGCGGGCAGGTAGCTGCCGCCCAGCTGCGCATCAGGTATGCTGAGAACATACTGGACGCGCAAGGTGTGCACCGAACCGGCGGCCTGTACCGATTCGATCACGCGCAGATCGGTGAAGCTGCTGGCGCCGAAGGCGTGATGAGCAAGCTGCGCCGCAGGCAACGGATCGCCATCAAGCCAGGCGCTCGTGATGTCCTGGCGCAGGTCGAAGATGGGGTTGCCCGATGAGGGCCCGACCGTGTAGGTCATCGTTGCGTCGCCGGTGGCGGTAAACGTCGCGGCGTCGAAGACCAGCGCCGCGTCGACGGTTTGGATGTCGATCGGCGCCGCCGCCAGACCGTCAACGGTCTTCGGCGGAGGCGCTAGATGAAAGTTGGTCGCCATATTGAGCCCTCGTGTCAAAAGTACAGTTCAGGTCAGTCGCAGCAGTCGTCCTTCTTGACCTTCAGACTCAGCACGATCTTCTCCACGCAGACCGCTCCGATTTCCTGCTTGATACCGAGGCACTCGGCCAGACGCTGGGCGTCGTTAAGGCAGCCCTTGTCTTTCGGGCGGTCGGCGTTCCAGGGCAGCGAGAGATCAGGGTCGAGACGGTAGGTCATTCCGCCGACCAGGTTGTCGTTGGCCAGGAGGTCGATTCGGATGTCGCGGTCCTTGGTGGCTTCTACAGCGTCGCGCGTGAAGGACTTGCCCGAATGCAGCCTGATGAACACCTCCCGCTTGGCGCCTGAGGCGAGAACGAAGCCGTCGCCCACGCCGACGAGCTCCAAGCGCCAGCCGAGCCGGGTCAACAGCGAGGGCAGGGTGACGTTGAAAGTCATCTTGCCCCGTCGGGGGTTTGGGTTGCCGGCGAGGAAGCTCACTCCGTTGAGTCCCGCCATCAGTCCCCGCTCGCCACCGCCGCCGGGAACCGGGCTCACATTGCGCTGCCCGACGTTGTTGTCGTTCGGGACCAGCCGCCACTCGGGAATTGTTTCGCCGGCGGTGAAATTGTCGATGTTCGCAGCGTCCCCGTCGGCCTTGACGACCATCAGCATGCAGTCGTGGCCGTAGGCGTTGATGTTGGGGGTCCATTCGAACGGCCCGATGATCTTCTCCTCGCTGTTGTTGGCGTTCACGGCGCCGACGTTGATGAATGCCGTGGCGAACGCTTCGAAGTCGGCCGGCCAGTTCAGTCCCGCGCCGGGCTTGGTGTGGTAGCCGAACACGATCACATTCTGGGCCTGCTGCGCGCCGCGATTCTTGATCTTGACGTACGCGTAGTTGGTCGATCCCAGCTCCGGCTCCTGGTGCGCGTCGACGCCATCGGCGGCGCGGCGGTTCCAGATGGTCGTGGTATGCCAGTGCACGTGCTGGAATGGGTATTCGCCGGCACGCCCATCGTCGATGTAAACGTCGACGTCCGGCGGGTTCCCCGGCGCGACGATGGTTCCGTCCGCGGCGCTGCCGTTGGTCACTAGCGGCGTCTGGTACTCTCCCTGTTTTTCGAATGCCCAGCGGATTACCTTGTGGTAGGCGCCTCCGAAAACGCCTTCGCTCGTCCAATTGAGGGCGTCGGTCGCCATGAGCGCCGCGGCGAACTCCCGCGCGTACTGCGGATTAGTCGCCGGAGTCAGGTTCCCGATGGCGCGCATGATCAAGTACATCGCCATGCGCGAGGCAAACTGCCGCCGCCCGAGGTTTGGGTGATCCCCGCCGATTGAGCGGTAGAAATTGAAGAGCGTCGTCGCAAGGATCTCCTCCGAACCGTAGCCTCCGTCATCACGTGAACCGTTCCAGGCCCAGCCGGCCGCGATGTCGCGGTCACAGCGCCGATTGAGGCTCGGGTGCCAGGGGACGTAGGTGAAGCGCAGATCGCCGGGCTTGCCGACTGGCGTGCCGTCGACGCCATTGCAGTTGGAGTCCGGGTCGAAATAGATCAGAGATAACGAATCACCTGCGCTGTGGGTGAAGCCCATGTTGGGGCCGCCTACAGCCTCGTACAGAATCCCGTGTCCGAGCACCTCGTGGAGGTGCACACGTGGGTCGCAGGCCCGGCCGAGCGGGTCGCCGGCAATGCTGGCGTCCATGATGCCGTAGCCCGCGTGGCCGATTCCGCCCATGCCGTCGCCGACGCAGTGAGCGTTGACGATGTCGAAGCAGCGGACGTCAACTGGGACTGGGAACACCGTGTTCGCCATGTAGGTGGCCACGTTGAAACCCAGGTCCTGCATCGTGCGGAAGATCCGGTCGACGTGGAAGTAACCGCTGACCGAGGCGAAGTTGTTCGTGCGCACGTCGTAGTCGAAGTCGGCGCCGGCTGCCTCAGTCGGGGGCGCGATGTCCGGGCCTTCGATCTGCGTGACCTCCGCGAAAGAGCCGGTGAGATGCTGCGTCCCTCCATTGGGCCCGTCGAGGTTTTGCAGGGTGACGTCGTCGTGGTGCGGATTCAGGGTGGCGTTGTTCGAGGAGGCGGTCGGCGTCGTCGTGCCGGTACTCGTGATCGGATCGTCTTCGTAGACGTAGCCGTTCACGAACGCCGAGAGCGGCCGCAGGTAGAGGACCGAGTTGGTGGCGAGGTCGACGAGGACCCGCCACACGTGCCGCTCGCGCCCTACGGCGACCTCAAAGGTGATCTCTGCGACCATGTAGTAGGCGCCGTCCTTGACCTTGCGGTCGACGTCAGGGAGGTCGAAGGGGCGCGGGACGGCTGGGCCGGGCGCTTCCTTCCCGCCCTTCCTGGCTCGGCGACCGGCCTCAGCCTCGGCTTGTTCCTTGATGACCGGAACCGCCTCCGGCTCGTCTTCCGGTAGCCGCGCAGCGGCGTCGTAACGGTAGATCCAGAAGAGCCCACGAATGAAATGCACGGTTGCGCGCTTCTCCTCGGCGTCCTTCTTGAAGGCGAGCAGTCCGCGCACTAAGGCTTCGCCCGCACGCTCGGCTCCGCCTTCGGCCGCCTTAGGCTGTCTGACCGCCCGGAGGTCGGGATGGGCGCGCATCGCGCGGCGCTGGATCGTGGCGGCGTTGGCGCTGGTGAACAGGTCGCGGTAGCGCGCAATGGCTTCCGCTGGGGGCATCTTCGCGTCAATGCCGAGCTGGGTCGTGTCTTCCGAAGCGATGACCCGGTTCGGACCCTGCTTCACGGTCACTTTAACGCCAGCGAGCCACACTGGAACGTTCAACCAAGTCTGGTAGAAGCCGAAGGTCTCCGAGTCGAACTGACGCCTCTCCTCCCACAGCCGGTACTCTTCGTCCTGCTCCCGAGGCTCCAGGAAGTTCACCTTTGTTTCGAGATGGTCGAGCTTCTTCGTTGGGATCTCGTACACGCCGGCAAATTGCCGCAGGTACGCAATGGCGGTCGGTAACCCGCCGCCCGTCGGGCTCTCCCAGTACTCTTGGGTGTGCCGGATGGCGCGCACGCGGTTGGCTTCATCTGTCAGCACGTGTGCTTTCAGATCTGGGCGATAGGTTTCTTTCCTCATGACTTTCTCCTTTCGTTTCGTGGACCCGTCGTCAACTCGCTTCGGACCGCGTTACGCAAATGTTGTCGGGTGTCGTCGCCTAACCAAGCTGTAGAAAATTACAAATTTAGAATCAATGAAAACCCGCACGGTAAAAATATACAGAACAGCTTCCATAGACTTGGTGAATTTTCAATTCAGCCTATAAAGCTGCTTTACCCAAACCGCCACGTCTTCTCTATATTGCGTACCATTCAGTACATTAGCCATTGAGCCATTGAGCCATTGAGCCATTGCTTTGGCTTTACTGCGCAATGTGATTTGATCTAAATCCTTATTACTCGTTATGTTCGCAAATACAGGGTCGATCATCCTTGTATTCAACCAATATAAGTGCATTTGAATCGGGCCATTACGCAATACGATCTCAATATAATTTATGCGTCTGGCCCGGCTCATGGCGGCCCGGCAGTCGTCGCTTGCATAGCGTTGCCGATGAGCTGATGCGTATTGAGCCACTTTGAACAAATCTCCCGGTCAAGACGCGCCTGAGTCCAATCCTCCGACGGACAGCCATACGTCTTTCAACGGCAATATAGCGCTTCCACTGTCCCTTATTCTCATCCATGCTGGGCATAGCCTGTGCTCGCTGTTGTTATGAAGCAGGTTGCTGACCTTGGCGACTCGGTTGGGATTCTCATTGTTGTTAGGTCTGTGGGGGCGTTGCGTAATCGTTCTTTTTTTGTGTTTTGTGCGTCAGACTTTCTCATACATACCTCCATTTGATCCAACGATCCGCCGGTACAGAAATTATGCTGTTGGCGTTAGTATTGCGTCGGTGCGGCAGCGCACTAACTCCTGCATGCAACTCCTATGCATACAAATTTCATGCTGCTACGCGTCATGTTCCGCCGAGTGGAATTCCAGAACTGGAATATCGCGCATATGGCCTGACGATGATCAGGCAGCTTCCGGTGACGGTGATTGCGGTGATTTGATTTTCGCAAACCTTATCGCTGAGTTGTTTCGACAGCTCGCATCAGTAGATGCGTCAGGTAATGGAAAGGTACCAGACTATTGGTCTTGGCCGTCTCGATCAGACGGCAGAGGATAGTGTGAGCTGCGCCTTTGGTGTTAGCGAAGAGCCAATTCTTCTCTCCGATGATGAAAGGTTTTATTGTCATTGCCGCGGAACCCTGTCTCACCGCTGGAAGAAACCGTAGATTTCTTTGATAAGGACAGGGTGGAGAATAGGGGGAGCAGACCGGTGCTGATCACCCTCAAAATCAATCTGATGACATTGTTCCATCGCAGTCTCTATTTGGAAGGTTTGGTCGCGGCTATGAAGTTTATTGATGAATGGCGTAGCGCAGAGCCGGAATCTTCATCAAAAGACGGTACGTTGAAGTACGCGTATAAAGCGATTTCAGAATGCGAAAGCACAGCGCCTCACCCCCAAAACGCTGGGGATGAGGCACAAAAATAAACTCCCCCGTCACCCATAACTCAACGCAGAAAACAGTTCCCTTCCCATGTCTTCCGATGGGCGGCGGCCGTGCATCATGCGTTTGTTGTTGAGGACGGCGATGTCGCCGTCGCGCCAGGGGATGTCGCGGGTGTGGAGGTCGTGCAGGGATTTGAGTTCTCCCATCAGCCAGTGGGGGATGGGGGAGCCGTCTTCCATGGTGACGGTCTGGCCGGGATAGGGGCCGGTGAGGCTGTTGGCCAGGGCGCGGCGGCCGCCGGGCAGTTCGTTGTAGACGTAGGTGGAGTAGCTGAAATCGAGTTGATTGTCCGCGGTCAGCTCTATTCGCACTCCTGCAAGGCCGCTGAATAAGTTCTCCAGATGATCGCGGTTGATCTCCTCCACGGGGATGTCTTCGTCGATCATGAAGGCCACGAACACTTTCCAGAACATTTCCGGGAACCGGCGATGATAGATAAAGCGCACGTTCTCGATGAAGGTGCGGCTGGTCTCGCTCAGAGAGCGCCAGAGTTCCAGGCCGTCGCAGTAGGTGGTCTGGCCGCGTTCGCCGGCGGCGCGCCGGCAGTAGAACCAGATGTAATCCGGGGTGAACGGGCTGTTGCTGTGCTCGCTGTGCAGCTCGATGCCCGGGGTTCCTGACAGCACCCGCTGCACGCGGCGGTCATAGGATTGCCGGGTGGGATCAAGTATCAGGCGCGAGCTGAATTTCTCCACAAAGTCGCCGAAACACTCCGGCGTCGCTTCAAAACCGCGAAACAACGCCACGCCTTTCTGTTCCATGGCGAAATGAAAGTCATCGGCGCTGACGCTGTCGAGCGTGTCGCCCTCCTGCGCCCGCACCAGATGCCCGGCAAAGGCGAGGGGACGGCTTTCCTGCTTATTGCACCGGGCGGTGGGAATACGATGAGTGATGGGTGAGGTTGTGGTCATGCTGTCTGCTCCTTTCGTTCCGTCGTCATGGGAGTAAAGGATTCCGCCTGCTGCAGATGCACCAGCAGACGCGTGGCTAAGGTTTCAACATTGGGCGGCTGCACCATGGTCTGGTGCCGACCGGGAACGTACTCCACCTCCACGCCCCGTTGCGCCCACTTGGACCAGCCCAGACTGGGATCGTCCGGGCATACGGACTTCGCCAACTGCTCCTCCCCAAGAGGGCGGAACAGGGTGATCTTGCCGTTGTAAGGCTGTGGTTGATAAGACTCCACCGCATGGTAATTCAACTTGCTTACCTGCAGAATGCGGCGCGCCTGCTCCAGGCTGAACCCCTGCGGCAGGGCCTGGGCTTGCTGGGTGGCTTGAATGGCCGCCTGCAGCTGGTTTTCCGTGGACAGACCGCGCAGGGACTCTGGATCCACATCCGCGATGCCGCCAAGCAGCGAACTGATGATTTCCGCATCGTCGTGGGCTTCGAAGCCGCCGTCGAATACATCCGGCGCGTAAGAATCCAGCAGGCCCAGGAAGGCGATTTCCCGGCCTCGCGCCTGCAACACGCGGGCGACCTCGAACACCGCCACGCCGCCGAAGGACCATCCCGCCAGATAAAACGGCCCGGTGGGCTGACGCTTACACAGTGCGTCGGCATAGTACGCCGCCATCTCCGGGATGTTGTCGAAGGGGAGCTGCTCCGGCTCGATGCCTCGCGCCTGTACGCCGATAAAGGGGCGCGCCTCCCCCAGACAAGCGGCCAGATGGTAATAACAAAGCACCGTGGCGCCGGTGGGGTGTACGCAGAACAGCGGCGGATGTTCGCCGCGGGCGGTCAGCGTCACCAGGGGCGACCAGTCTTCAGGATGGGCTTTGCGGGCGCTGCGCACCTGTTCCGCCAGTTTCTCCACGGTCGGATGCTGGAACAGGGTGGTCAGGGGCAGGGCGACATGAAACTCCTGCTGAATGGCGCTCATCAAGCGCACCGCCAACAGGGAGAAGCCGCCCAGGGCGAAAAAGTTGTCCGTCACGCCCACCGGGCTGCGCTCCAGCAAACGTTCCCAGATGCGCGCCACGCCTAACTCCACGTCATCGCGAGGCGCGACGAATTCATTTTGCGACGCGGCGGCGTGCATGCCTTCCAGTGCGGCGTAATCCGTCTTGCCGGAAGGCGTCAGCGGCAGCGCGTCCAGCGGAACCAGCAGATCCGGCAGCATGTAAGGCGGCAGACGCTCACGCAGATAGTCCAGAATGGCTTCCGTCTGCAACTCGCCTTTACTCGCCGTGCGCGCCAGCGCCACGTAGGCCAACAGACGGCGATCCGCCTCTTCGCCCTGGGCGACGACGGCGGCTTGCTGAATATCCTCCCGACTTAGCAATTGGGTCTCCAGTTCGCCGGCTTCGATCCGGAAACCGCGCACTTTAAACTGGCGATCCGTTCTGCCGAGCAAATCCAATGCGCCGTCCGGTCGCCAGCGGGCGCGGTCGCCGCTGCGGTAATAGCGCCGTGGCGCGGATAACCCGGGCAGCGCCAGCTCCACGAAACGGGCGTCGTTCAGCTCTGGTCGGTTATGGTAGCCCAGGGCCAGGCCAACGCCGGAGATCAACAGCTCGCCGGGAACGCCCACCGGACAGGGACGGTCCAGAGCGTCGACCACGTGGCACTGCGTATTCTGAATCGGTTGCCCCACATCCGGTGGCAGACCGCTGTACACCACTTCGCCGAGGGTGGCGCAGACCGTGGATTCCGTGGGGCCGTACGCATTGATCATCAGACGACCCTTGCTCCATTTCGGGACCAGATTCGCCGGGCAAGGCTCCCCCGCCACCACCAGGGTTTGCAGGCCCGTGGCGGCGTCTTCCGGCAACAGCGCGAGGGACGACGGCGTCAGTGTAATGTGGGTGATTTCAAACTCCTGCAGCGCCTGCGCCAGATCCGGTCCGGGCATGATGCGGTCGCGGGGCGCCAGCACCAGACGGGCGCCGGCGCACAGGGCGGTGAAAATCTCCGACACCGCGGCGTCGAAACTGAATGACGCCACCTGCAGCACCCGGCTGTCGCTGCGCAATCTGAACGCCTTGATCTGCGCTTCCAGCATGTTGATCAAGCCGCTGTGATGCAACAAGACGCCCTTGGGCGCGCCGGTGGAGCCGGAGGTATAGATCATGTAAGCGGCGGCGTCAGGGGCGGGGGCATAGTCCAGAGGTCGCGGCGACTGTTGGCGCCAGGAGGTGATGTCGTCCAGGTAAATAACAGAGCCGCCGCGATCCTCCAGCACCTCAATGAAGGGCGCATCCACCTCCGGGCTTTCCACCAGGAACAGACGACAGCCGGAGTCCTCCGCCATATAGCGCAGACGCTCCGCCGGGTAATCCGGGTCGAGAGGTAGAAACGCGCCGCCGGCCTTCAACGCCGCCAGCAGCGAGATCACCATGTCGCAGCCGGGGCGGCAGCAGACGCCCACCAGTCCGCCTTTTTCCAGGCCGGAGACCTGCAGCTCCCGCGCCAGTTGATTGGATTGTTCGTCCAGCATGCGGTAGCACAACTGCAGCCCCGGCGTCTGCAGCGCAATATGCCCGCCATAGCGCGACACCACGTCGCGGAACTGGCTCAACACATTGGCGTTGGCGAGCGTCGCTTGTTCGGTCAGGTTGAAACTGGCCAGCAGACTCCAGTCGCGGGTGGTGAGCATGTCCAGTTGTTTCACCGGTAAATCCGGCTGCTCCAAGGCCATGGTCAACACTTGCTGCAGATGCTCGGCGAACAGCTCGATGCGATGCAGATGAAAGCGCGATTCGTTGTAGGCGATAGAGAAACTGAGCGTGCCGGCCCGCTGCAGCAGACTCACCGTGACGTCGTTGTTGAGATTGGCGGGCAGCTCGCCGTGCAAGGCGTCGTAATGGGCCGCCACGTCAAACAGCGGGCAGTGGTGACGCCAGGACAGACCGAAGTCCTCCGCCATTTCCCGCCACTGGTAATGCTGGTGCTGATAAGCGTCCAGAAGCTGCGAGCGGGTTTGCAGCAACAGGGTCTTGAATGACGCCTCGGGATCAATGCTGTTGATGATGGGCAGGGCGTTGATAAAGCCCGGCTCGGCGCCGTTTTCCTCCCGTCGCGCCGGTGAGCCGGTGACCAGGGTTTCCACGCCGCCGGCGTCGCTGTCGGCGCAGAAGGCCTGGTTGTAGCGTTGCAGGCACAATTGCACGCCAGCGGTGACGATCGTGTAAATAAGAAAGTGTCCGCCCTTGCTGACCTTCATGATGAGGTCGTAAAGATGGCCGTCCAGCGCCAGGTCGTATATCTGGTAAGACTTGGGACCTTTATGGGGGAGGTCGTAATCGCGGGGCAGGTTGCTGGGGCCGATGGCCTTGGTCAGGGATTTGCGCCAGTAGTCCCTTGCCGCGAGTGAGTTTGCGTCAAGCAGAAAACCGCTTTCTTGTTGCGCCATGGTCTTTCCTTATTTTCCTTGTTCCGTTCATGAGTGTCGTTATTGTTATGGTCGCCGACCGCGCAACCGCCCTAGAAAGCAAAGCTTTCCAGCGCGTCCTGGCTGACTGTCTCGTTACTTCTATGATGGATATTCGCCATAAAGGCGTCATCCGTGGTTTTTTCCAACAATAGAGTACGCATGCGCTGCAGTATCGGCGCGGGAATCGCCTTCAACGTGGGATCGGCCATCTGCGCCTTGATAGTGGAATTGAACAAGGCCACGTAGTCGATCACCTGTTGGCGGGTATAGCCGCGACGCTGCAGATAGAAAGTAGACCATTGTTCGAATCCGTGCTGGGGCAACCAGGTGGAATTGCGAATATCGAAGAACAAACGCTCCACCCAGTCACAGGCGGTTTCGCTGTTCATGGTGCGATGCCGCCAGGAGAAACCATTGCCTTCCAGGTCGTATTCCTGGCGGTTTTTCCAGATCGGCGTCAGCGGATCGCAATACCACAACTGGGCGCGATAGAAGTCCGGTTTGCTTTGCTCGATCAGCGTTTGCGTCTCCCTAATGGTGTCTTCAGTTTCGCCGGGGAAGCCGACGATCAAACTGGCGTGGGCGGAAATGCCGGCTTCCTGTAATTGCGGTATGGCCTCGGCGAAATTGCGCCGGCGCGCGGTCTTGTTCATGTTCTTGAGCATGGTGTCGCTGCCGGACTCAATGCCCAGGAACACGCCTTCGCAGCCTGCTTCGCGCATCAACTGGATGGTTTCGTAATCCCCCTGATCGCTGCGGTAAAACGAATTCCAGCGAAAACCGTATTGCTTGCGGATCATCAGGCGCAGGATTTCCTTGAAGCGCTTTTTCGGCACGTTGAAGGTGTCATCGAGAAAGGTGAGGGTGTCCACGTTGCCCAGCGCGGCGATGCGGTCCAGCTCCTGCTCCACCAGATCCGGCGCCAGGGTCTTGTAAGCGCCCGCCCGTTGTGGAAAGCCGCAGAACGCGCAGCTGTAGGGACAGGACTTGGCGGTGCGCAGAGAAATAAACTGGGAAAGCTGGTCTGGTGGAAACAGGCCATAGTCGACAGGGTTTTCCTCCAGAGGGTTGTACTCCGTTTCCACCAGCGTGCGGGAAAAAGGCCGCAGCAGGCTTTTGGGATCGCGGATCGCCAGATTGGCGACGCCGTCCAGCGGCTCTCCTTTTTGCAGCGCGCTGATGATGTGCGCCAGCGCCTGCTCGCCCTCGGAGCTGATGACGTACGTGTCCGCTCCCAGATACTCGAACAGACTGGCCAGCTCGTCTGCATTGCGCACCTCCGCCTGACCGGAGATGTACGGCCCGCCGACGATGATATGGGCGTCGCTGTGTTCGCGCACGAACTTGATCACTTCGATCATGGGCTGGGGCGACACATACAGCGTGGTGGTGACCGCCACTGTGCGCACCTGACCGCTGCGCAGGATGCGGCGCATCTCGTCTTTTTCCTGTTGAAACAGGTTGATCCAGTCCACGGTGAAGCCGCGCCGGCGCAGGAATGAGGCCAGGTAGGTCACCGCCGGCCAGAGAAAGTCGAGATTGTTGAACTGCCGGTGGGACTGGCCGGCTTCGTCATAAATATGGTTAATCAAATCCAGCGCCGTGTAGGGCTGCCCCTGGTGCTCCACAAACGCCAGCCGCAGGTCGCGCCAGGCTCCGCCGTGATTATCGACGGAACGCACCATCTCCACGTGCTCGGGAGTGGGCGGCATATTGGTTCCGACAATCAGGCAATCGATCATATCCGCATTCCTTCCTTGTTAGCCCGCCGCGTCACGGCTGTTGGCAAGCGGCGGGTCTTTATTGTTATTGGCTCGCGCTGGACAGCTTTTACTCAGTCGCTGAGACCTGTTCAGGTCGCTTAGAAATCGTGCATAGCCTTAAAAATCAAACTCCTCCGCCGCGTCCGCTTCGCCGGTGGCGGGTTTGCCATCGGCGCCGGCCAGGGACAACAGGCTGTCTCCGGGACGTTGCGCGGCGGCGTCCAACAGATGCAGGTAGTGTTCCTGCAGCGCGGCGATTTCTTCCGCCGTGAAGCGCTCACGGTCATATTCGAAGACAATGCGCACCTGCTCCGGCTGGGCGCTGACGGACAACACCAGATCGTATTTGGCGGAGCCCCGCTGCCCCGGCAGATAGGACACCTCCAGATCGTCCAGGAAGACGGCTTTGGGCGGTGCGGCGGACGCCGGCGCATCGCCGTTCTGGAAGTCGAACACCACCTGGAAGATGGGCTGCCGGCCCGCCACTCTGGGAGTTTGCAGCGAACGCACCAACAGGTCGAAAGGCAGTTCCTGATGCGCCTGCGCCTGCAGGGTTTTATCGCGCGCCTGGGTCAGCAGTTCCAGAAAGCTGGCGCTGGCGTCCAGACGCAGTCGGATCGGCAGCGAGTTGACGAAGAAGCCGATCAGGCTTTCCAGCTCCTGGCGATTGCGGTTGGCGACGGTGGTCCCCACCACAATGTCCGATTGCCCGCTGAGTCGCTGCAACAGGGCGGCGAAGGCGGCGAGCATGGTCATGTAGAGGGAGCTGCCCTGCTGGCGATTGAATTCCTGCAACGCCGTCACTGTCGGCGCCGGCAGATCCTGCACCGCCAGGGCGCACAAACCTGCGGCCTCACTGTGGGGGCGACGGGGCAGACGGATGGCCTCCGGGGCGTCCTGCAGTTCCTGGCGCCAGTAGTCCAGATGCTGCTGCACCCGTTGCGGCGTGAGCAGACGGCGCTGCCAGCAGGCGAAGTCCGCATATTGCAGCTGCATGGGCGGCAGTCCGGCGGCGGAGCCGGTGCGCCGGCTGTGATAGAAAGCCTGCAATTCCCGCACGAACACGCTATTGGACCAGCCGTCGAAGATGATGTGATGCATGGTCGCCAGCAGCACATGACGCTGTTCTTCCAATTGCACCAGACGAATGCGCAACAGGCGGTCGCTCTCCAGGTCGAACGCGTAGTTGGCCTCCAGGCGCGCCAGTTCCCGGACTTGCTCGACGCGCTCCGGCTCCGGCAGGGCGGACAGATCAAAGAAGCGCCAGTCCGGCGCCGTGTCGCTGTGGATCTCCTGCACCGGCGCGTCCCCCGCCATATGAAAACGGGTGCGCAGCACTTCATGGCGGGCGATGATGTCGCGGAAACTGTCGTGCAGCGCCTGGTCGTCCAGGGGGCCTTTCAGCTCCATGGCGATGGGCATGTTGTACCCCGCCGCGGCGCCTTCCAGTTGATGCAGAAACCACAACCGCTCCTGGGCGAAGGACAGCGGCGGCGCGGCGGGCCGGGTCTGCGCGCATAGCCGCTCGTCGTCGTCCGATGCGGCGGGAGCGAGCGCCGCCAGTCTCTCCGCCAGCTCGGCGATGCTGGGGTTTTCGAAGACGTCTCTGACCGTGGCGTCCACGCTCAGGCGCGCGCGGATGCGGTTGAGCAGACGGGTGACCAGCAGGCTGTGGCCGCCCAGTTCAAAGAAGTTGGCGAGAATATCGATATGCGGCAGCCCCAGCAGTTCGCTCCACATGTCATGCAGACTGCGCTCCAGAGCGCTACGCGGCTCCGCCAGCAGTTCCGGCGCCTCGCGCAGCGCGTCCGGCGCGGGCAGGGCGCGGCGGTTGATCTTGCCGCTTACGGTGACCGGCATTTTTTCCAGAGTCAGGATGCGGGCCGGCGCCATGTAGTCGGGCAGACGCTTGCGCAACCAGGCGCGCAGATCGGCGATGTCGAATCCGGCGGTCTGGCGGGGCTCCACATAGGCCAGCAAGCGCATGCCGGCGCCGTCGTCCCGGGCGATCACTGCGGCCGCCTTGATGTCGTCATGGCTGTTCAGCACTGCCTCCACTTCGCCGGGCTCCACCCGGAAGCCGCGGATTTTCACCTGTTCATCAATGCGCCCCAGATACAGGAACTCCCCCTGGGCGGTGCGGCGCGCCAGATCGCCGGTGCGATACAGGCGCTGACTGATCTCGCCGTGGGAGCTCATGAGGGTGGTGGTGATAAAACGTTCGGCGGTGAGGTCGTCGCGACCGACATAGCCCTGGGCGAGACACACGCCGCCGATATACAGCTCGCCGGGGGCGCCGGCGGGCGCAGGCTGTCCCAACTGGTTGAAGATATGCAGTTGCACGCCGCACAGGGGCGCGCCGATGCCGGGCAGGACGGGCCAGCGTTCAGGCTGATCATCCAGTTGCAGAGCGCTCACCACATGGGCTTCCGTGGGGCCGTAATGATTATGCAGACGGCAGTGCGGGCGTTCCCGGAAGAAGCGGCGCACCGGCGCGGTGATCTGCAACTGCTCGCCGGCGGTGACCACATCGCGCAGGCTGTCGCTGGCGACGGGGTTCTGGCCCGACTCGTTCCCAGTCAGGGTCTCCGCCAGTTGCTGCAAGGCGACGAAAGGCAAGAACAAGCGTTCCACCCCTTGCTCCCGGATAAACGTCATCAAGGCGCGCGGGTCCTGCCGCAAGCGCGGCGGACACAGCACCAGAGAGCCGCCGCAGGCCAGCGTGGCGGCGAATTCCTGAAAGCAGACGTCGAAGCCGATGGCGGCGAACTGCAGGGTGCGCGACGGCGCGCTCAGGCGGGGATGTTGACGATGCCATACCACCAGATTGCTCAGCGCGCGCTGGGGCATGGCGACGCCTTTGGGCGCGCCGGTGCTGCCGGAGGTGTACAAAATATAGGCGATGCAGTTCGGGTCCGGCAGCGGCGGTGGTTCCGCGCGGCGACGGGACAGTTGCGCCCACAGTTGCGGCAGCGGCGCGATGGCGCAGGGCGCGTCTTCCCAACCATGCTGCGCATTCACCGCCACCAGCAGGCGCGGCGCGGCGCTTTCCACCATTTGCCGCACCCGGGGCAGAGGGAGTTCCGGATCGATCGGCGCATAGGCGACGCCCATTTTCAGCGCCGCATACTTGAGTACGAACAGCTCCGGGCTGCGGGGCAACCAGAGCGCCATCACATCGCCGCTCGCCACGCCTTGCTCCCGCAGCCAGTCCGCCGCCTGATTGGCGAGGCGGGCGAATTCCCCGTAGCTGACGTGGGAGTTGAGCCGTGACCATTCCGTCAGCGCCGTGGCTTGAGGAGTCCAGCTCAGGGCCTCCAGATCCGGAGTGCGCTCGCATTGATCCTGAATCAGGGCGGGCAAAGGGACAGGCGTCTGGGCAGGTTGGGCGGGAATTTCCGCCGGCGCCGCCAGAGGCAGGCTCAGCACCGGTTCATCCGGACGGTTGACGCACAGCTCCAGCAGGCTCAGATACACCTCCAGCATGCGTTCGATGCTGGCGCGATCGAACAAAGTGCGGTTATAGACCGCCTCGCCGTGCATCCGCCCCTGAGATTCGGTCAGGGAGAACAGCAGGTCAAACGCGGCGCGCTGCTGACGGATTGGGAATGGCGTGATCTCCAGGTCCGGTGTTTCCCGCGTCACGGTGGGCGCGTTCTGCAACACGAACATCACCTGGAACAACGGGTTGTGGTTAAGGGCGCGATCCAGCTCCAGCGACTCCACCACTTTGTTGAAAGGCGGGTCCTGATGTTCATAAGCGTCAAGAGAAACGGTTTTAACTTCTTTCAGTAACTCATTGAAACTAAAATCTTCTTTGCTGCGAATGCGTAGCGCCAGCGTGTTCACGAAGAAGCCGATCAGCGGCTCCAGCTCGGGGCGGGTGCGGTTCGCTACCGGCGCGCCGATGACAATGTCCCGTTGACGGCTGTACACCTTCATCAAGGCGGCGAAGGCGGCGCAACTCACCATGAACAGGCTGGCTCCGGCGGCGTCGGCGAAGCGGCGCAACGCTGCGGTGAGGCCGCTGTCGATATGAAAGGGCAAGGTGTCGCCGGCGAAATCCGCCTGCGCCGGGCGTGGACGGTCATGGGGCAGTTCCAGCAGAGGCGGCGCGTCCGCCAGTTGCGTGCGCCAGTATTCCAGCTGCCGCTGCGCTTCCGGCCGCTCCAGGCGCAAAATCTGCTCGGCGGCGTAGTCGGCGTATTGCAGGGACAGAGGCGGCAGATTGAGCGTCGCGGCGGCGTCCAGGGCGAAGGTTTCCGGGTTGATGGCCTGATAGAACGCCTTCACTTCGTTAAACAGGACGCCAATGGACCAGCCGTCGGAAATGATGTGGTGCATCGCCAGCAACATGACATGGCGACGCGGCGCCAGTCGCACCAGCAGCACCCGCACTAAAGGCCCGCGGCTCAGGTCGAAAGGCGTCTGCGCTGCTTCCACGGCCAGCCGTTCCGCCTCCGCCTCGCGCCGCTCAGACGGGTGGGATTCCACGCTGGCCTGGAGAAACTCGCAGGGAAGTTCTGGGTGAATGCGTTGATAGGGCGCGCCATCCGCCCCCAGGGCGTCGTCTTCATGGAAGGTGGTGCGCAGAATCTCATGCCGCGCTGAGGCGCAGGCGAACGCCTCCTGCAGGCGGTCCGCGTGCAGCTCGCCATTGATGCGCACAGTCATGTGCAGGTTGTAGGCGCTGCTGCCTCCGTCGATCTTGCTGAGGAACCATAGACGCATCTGCGCCGGCGCCAGGGAGGCGCGCCGGGCGCCGCCGGTGGGCGTGCGACGGATGGCTTTCTCCGCAGAGGTCTCCATGGCGGCGATGCTGCGTTCGCGCACCAGGGCGGCGAGTTCCGCTACATTGGGACATTCGAACAGATTGCGCACGGTGAGGCTAGCGCCGAAGCGCTGGTTGAGGCGGGCGATAATCTGGGTCGCCAGCAGGGAGTGACCGCCCAGTTGGAAGAAGTTGTCACGTACGCCGATGACCTCCTGCTGCAGCACTTCTCCCCATACGTCCGCCACCGCCTGCTCAAACCCATTGCCGGGCGCTACATACTCGGTTTCGCGGGCGCTGCGCTGGGGAATGGGCAGCGCCTTGCGGTCGGTCTTGCCATTGGCGGTCAAGGGGATGGCGTCCAGCGTAATGATCGCCTCAGGAACCATGTAGCCGGGCAGGCGGCGCGCCAGCCGTCGTTTCAGGTCATCGGCGTCGATGCTGCGCCCGGGGGCGCCGACCACATAGGCGGCCAGGTAGGGGCCAAGGTTGTCGTCCTTGATGACGGAGACCACGCCGTCTTTAACTATTTTCTCACTATTATCTCGTAAGTTATTGATACAGGATTCAATTTCGCCCAGCTCGATGCGAAATCCCCGCACTTTCACCTGCTGGTCGATACGCCCCAGATATTCCAGTTGGTCGTCGCTGTTCACCCGCACCAGATCTCCGGTGCGGTACAGACGCTCGCTGAGATCGCCGGAAAACGGATTGGCGATGAAGCGCTGGGCGGTCAGCTCCGGCTTGCCCAGGTAGCCCCGCGCCAGACCGCGGCCGCCGATCAATAATTCACCCGCCACGCCGCGGGGAACCAGTTGCAGGTTTTCGTCGATAATATGAATCAGGGTATTGCTGATGGGACGCCCAATGTTGGCCTTGCCGCCGGGGCGACGCAGGGCGCAGGTGGAGTAGGTGGTGTCCTCGGAGGGACCGTAGAGATCATAAACGCGACGGATATGCGGCAATGCGTAGAGCTGCTCCACCAGTTCCTGCTTCAGGGGCTCGCCCGCCAGATTCACCGTGCGCACCTGGGGCGGCACGGCGTTAGCGCGCAACAACGCCTGAATGGCGGATGGCACGGTATTGATCAGACTGACTTTGGAATAGGCATCCAGATCGCCAGCGCGCTCCGCCAGCGCGGTCATATTGTCCGCCAAATGGACGCGGCCGCCGCTGCACAGGGTAACGAAAATCTCGAATACCGAGAGGTCGAAGCAAATGGACGTGGTGGCCAGCACCTCCTCCAGCTCTTCCAGATGATATTGGGTCTGCGCCCAGTGAATCAGCGCGCCGACGGAGCGATGCTCAATCGCCACGCCTTTAGGCAGACCGGTGGAGCCGGAGGTGTAGATCACATAGGCCAGATTGTCCGCGGCCACAGGATGCTGCGGATTGCTGTCCTCGCAGGCGGAGGTCAGGGTTTCCAGGTCGTCCAGCATCAGCGTGGCGACGTTCTCCGGCAGACGCCCGCTGGCGGTCTGCTGCGTCAGAGTCAGGCGCGCGCCGCTGTCCTCCAGCATGTAGGCGATGCGTTCCGTGGGATACGCCGGGTCGAGAGGGGCGTAGCTGGCCCCGGCTTTGAAGACGGCGAGCAGGGCGACCACCATGTCCAGCGAGCGGTCCAGGCAGATGCCGATGCGGTCCTCCAGCTTAATCCCGCGCCCGATCAGCAGATGGGCAAGGCGGTTGGCGCGGCGGTTCAGCTCGCCATAGCTGAGGGAGCGACCGTCCCGCATGACCGCCGTCAGTTCGGGATGCCGTTCGGCGCGGCGCTCGAACAACTGGTGAATGCACAGGGTGTCGGGATAGGGCTGCGCCTCCAGAAACAAGCCGCGGCTGAGTTCGCCGTACTGGTCGCGGTCCAGCATGGGCAGTCCCATCACGGGGCGCTGCGGCTGGTTCAGCGCCGCCTCCAGCAGCGTCAGATACTGGCGCGCCATCCGTTGCACGGAGTCCTTGTGCAGCAACTGGGAGCGGAACCAGAAATCCAGATGGAAGCCGTCAGCGTCTTCTTCGCCGTATACCTCCAGGTCAAAGCGGATCTGGCCGGGCTGCGGCAGGCGCAACGGCGTCACCTGCACCCCTTCCAGTTCGAACGCGTCCATGGGCGCGTTTTGCAGCACGAACAGCAGCTGGATCAACGGCGGGAAGCTGAGATCGCGCTCCGGCTGCAACGCTTCCACCATGCGCTCGAAGGGCAGATCCTGGTGATTGTAGGCGTTGAGGGCGGTGTGTTTGACCCGGCGCACCAGTTCGCGGAAGTTGGGATCGTCGGATAGATCGCAACGCAGCGGCAGGGTGTTGACGAAGAAGCCCACCAGGGCTTCCACATCCGCCTGATTGCGGTTGGCGATCAGACTGCCCACCACTACATCCTGCTGTCCGCTGAGACGACCGATCAACACGTTGAAAGCCGCCAGCAGCACCATATACAGGCTGGCGCCTGACGCGCCGGCGAAATGCCGGGCCTGATGCGCCAGACGCGCGGGCAGGTCTATGCGCACGCAGTCCGCATCCGGCGAGGGCTGTTGGGTGCGCGGATAGTCCAGAGGCAGATTCACCAGCGCTGGCGCGCCCTGTAGCTGGCTCCGCCAGAAATCCAGCTCCTGCCGCAGCGTCTCGCCTTGCAGACGCTCCCGCTGCCACACGGCGAAATCCGCATACTGCAGCGCCGGCGGCGGCAGTTCGCAGGGACGATGGCGCAGGGCGGCGCGGTACAATGCCGCCAGCTCGCGTACGA
The DNA here is from genome assembly GCF_030719035.1 of Hahella sp. HNIBRBA332. Lineage (NCBI taxonomy): Bacteria > Pseudomonadati > Pseudomonadota > Gammaproteobacteria > Oceanospirillales > Hahellaceae > Hahella > Hahella aquimaris. Next base: position 2,718,338 of record NZ_CP132203.1, on the reverse strand, counting down.
TGACGCCCACGGACCAGGCGTCGGCGATGATGTGATGAATGCACAGGTTCAGCCAGCTCAGGGCGTGAGAGCGGCTGTGGTCCAGCTCCACCAGGGTGACGCGCAGCAGCGGCCCCTGGCTGAGGTCGAAAGGGCGGCGGTTTCTTTCCACGAAGTACGCCTGAGCGCGGGCTTTTCGGGCTTCCAGGTCGCTGTCGGCGAACCACACCCGCTCTATGGCGATGTGCAGGGATGGCGTCACCCGCTGCGTCGGCAGGCCGCCGTCGCTGACGAACAGCGTGCGCAGAATCTCGTGGCGGGCGACCAGCGTATCCAGCGCCCGCTGCAGCGCGGCGGGGTCCAGGGGGCCCTCCAGTTGCAGGGCGGCGCTGATGTTGTAGGCGACGTTGTCCCCCTCGAATTGGTGCAGGAACCACAGACGTTCCTGGGCGAAGGACAGGGGGAATTGATAAATCTGTACGGCGGTGGAAGCTTCGGTCATAGCGGCGTACTTGCTCGTTATTATGTTCTTTGGGTTGTCGTTATGGTTGTTGTCTGTTTTCTGTTTTCTTCCGTCTTCAGGATGACTCCGCGGCGGCGGGGTCCTGGGTCTCCGGGTTCCTGGCCTCCGGTTTTGACGCGCCGACGGCGTAGCGGGAGCGGTCGACGCGACGAATGCCGCTCTCAGGCGCCGGCGCTGCGGCGGTTGTCGGCGCATCGATGGCGGCGGCCAGATCCTTGAGCACGGGCTTATCGAACAGCAGCGCCAGCGGCAGATCGCATCGCAGCTGTCCGCGCAGCTGCGACAGGACGCGGGTGGCGCTCAAAGAATGCCCGCCCAGCTCCAGGAAATGATCGCTGCGGCCAATGGGGCGACGATCCAGCACCTGACTCCAGATTTCCGCCACCCGCTTTTCCGTCGCCGTCTGCGGGGCCTCGTAAGGCGCTTCCGCATGCAATTGTTCCGCTTCGCGACGGATCGCCTTGCGATCCAGTTTGCCATTGGCGTTCAACGGCAGGCTGTCCCGCTCCCGCAGAATGGCGGGTGTCATGTAGGACGGGGCGCGCTGCGCCAGCCATTGACGGATGCCGTCCAGGTCCAGCGGCGAATCCTCCGCGTTGCGGGGGGTGACGAAGGCCGCCAGCAAGGTGTGCCCGTCCGCGCCCCGGGTCGCCGCCACCGCCGCTGCGCGCACGCGTTCGTGGCGGGACAGCAGATGCTCGATTTCCGCCGGCTCCACGCGATGGCCGCGTACGGATAACTGATCGTCGATGCGGCCGAGGAAATCCAGATTGCCGTCTTCGCGCCAGCGGCCCTTGTCCCCGGTCAGGTACACCCGCTCGCCGGGTTGGCGGGGATGCGCCACAAAGCGCGCAGCGGTGAGGTCGGCGCGTCCCCAGTAACCTCGCGCCAGGGAAGGGCCGGCCAGGGCGATTTCTCCCGCCGCGCCCAAAGGCGTCAGGCGCTGCTGGCGGTCGAGAATCAATACCTCGGTGTTGGCGATGGGTTTGCCGATGGGATAGGGATTGGGCTCCTGGGGCGCCAGATAGCAGGAGGTGGCGCACACGCTGAACTCGGACGGCCCGTAGTTATTCGAGACTTTGATGCGATCGCTGGCGCCGCCGTTGCGGATGCCCTGCAAGGTGTCGCCGCCGGATTGCAGCACGATGTTCTGCAACAGGTGCGGATAGCTGACGCAGGCTTCCTCGCACAAGGCGGGAGGCAGAAATGAAATATCAATGCGCTGTTCATGCAGAAATTCGCACAGGGGACCCACATCCCGCCGCAGCGCCTCCGGCGTGATTACAATCGTCGCCCCCGCGCACAGCGACGGCAGCGACTCCCATACGGAAGCGTCGAACGCCGGCGACGCCAGCAGCGTGGTGCGTTTGCCCGCCTGGATGCCGAATTGACGGCGGCTCCATTGGATCAGGTTGATCAGGCCGAGATGCTCCAGCATGACGCCTTTGGGCTCCCCCGTGGAGCCGGAGGTGAAGATCACATAAGCCAGACTGCGCAGTCCACAGGCGCGGACCGGAGCTTGGGGGCGGCGACTGTCAGGCTCAATGGCGTCCAGGTTGATAAATGGAATCTGGCTATGCTCGCGCCATTGCGCCGCTTCCCCGGCGTCGCCGATCACCAGCTTGCACTGCGCCTGCTGGAAGATGCGCAGGCGGCGCTCCGGCGGATAGTCCGGGTCCACAGGAACAAAGGCCGCCCCGGCTTTGCCCGCCGCCAGTTCGGCGATCAGCAGGGCGGCGCCGCGGGGCAGGGCGACGCCGATGCGGTCCTCCACGCCCACGTCATAGCGTTCCTGCAGCCATGCGGCCAAGGCGTTGGCGCGTTCGTCCAGCTCGCGATAGCTGATGCGGCGCTCGCCGTCTTCCACTGCAATGCTGTCCGGCGCGGCGGCGACAGCCTGCTCGAACAGATCCAGATAGCTGTCGCAGGAGGGCAATGGGGAAATCTCGCCTTGCAAGGCGCGCAGGCGGTCGTACTCGGCTGCATCCAGCAGGTCTAGTTGCCGCAACGGTGGGGTCGTCCTATCTCCAGGCGTACCCAGCCCTTGTCGTAGCAGACGTTCATAGTGTCCGCTCAGGCGCTCGACGAAAGCCGGTTCGAACTGCGCCGGGTTGTACAGGTAACGCATAACCAGCGTCGTCCCTTGCGGGCCAGGCTCTGGCGTGGCGGTGACGCCGAAATCGTAGGGAATATCCTCATGTTTGCTGATGCTTTCCACCTGAATGGCGTCGCGGAAAGCCCCTTCCGGGTGCGCCGGCGCGGGATAGTTCTCAAAGGCGAACAGGTGGGTGATCAGGTCCTTGCCGAGAGGGCTGAACTGTTGCACCTCGCTTAACGGCAGGTACTGGCGCGACGCCGCCTCCAGCAAACGCATTTGCGTGGCCTGGGCCAGTTCGCGCAGGGTGGCGTCAGGACCGATGCGCAAACGCAGGGGCAAGGTGTTGATGAAAACCCCCACCATTTCCACCGCTCCGGGAAGCTCCGCCGGACGACCGGACACCAGGGTTCCGAACACCACGTCGTCGCAGTCGTTGTAGCGGGCCAGTAATGCGCCCCAGGCGGCTTGCAGGATGGCCCCCGGCGTCATTCCCCAGTCCGCTGCGGCCTGCCGCACGCGCTCGCTGAGCGTCTGGGGAAGCGCGTGGGTGAATGTGCGTTTGCTTACGCTGGCGGGCGCCAGTGTCTGCTGCCGTGGGACCTGGGCGGCCTGATGGTAATCTTCCAATTGTTCGCGCCAGTAGTTCCGGGCCTGCGTCGCGTCCTGGCGCTGCAGCCATTGAATATAACGGCTATAGGGCGGCGGTGCGGGCAACTCCAGCGGGCGCGCTTCGCGCAGAGCGTCGTAGATCAGCGTGAAGTCCCGCAACAGCAGGCTCAGGCACCAGCCGTCCATGAGGATATGGTGCAGGCTCCACAGCAGGGCGAAACGGTCGTCCGCCAGTTGCAGCAGCTGCATGCGCATCAGCGGTTCCCGCTGCAGGTCGAAGCTGCGCTGGCGGTCTTCCACCTGGGCCTGACGAATCAGTTCTTCCTGAAACTCCGGCGACGCCTTGCGCAAGTCACTGTAATGGAACTCGCCGACCCGTTGGTGCAGCACCGCCTGCAGGGGACGGGACACTTTCTCGGCGATGAACTGGACGCGCAGGATGTCGTGACGCTGGAATAACCGTTCCCAGGCCTGCTCCAACAGATCCACCCGCAGTTCGCCGCGCAGCCGGTACAGCGCCTGCTCGTGGTACACCGGAGCGTCGGGATGCAGGAGGCTTTGATAGAGCATGCCTTCCTGCATGGGGGACAAGGGATACAGGTCCTTGAGGTTTTCCTTTTTTATCATGAAATGATTCCTTCCAGCTCATCCAGGCTGATATCAGAATAGGTCAAGTCCGAAGGCGTGACGGTCGTATCCGGGCGCGCCAGGCAGTGTGCGGCCAAATCCGCCAATTGCTCGCTCCAGCGGGTCAGCAGCGCGTCGGCGTCCAGCAAGGGGCGCACGCGATCGATGCAGAGTTGCAGACGCAGATGTCCGCCCAGGGCCATGGCGCTGATCTCCAGGGCGCAGGGACGCGGCGCTTCGGGTGGAACGCAGTCGCCGCTGGGTTCATCGCTGAAGCGCAGGCTGGCGTTAGCGAGAGGCGCGTCGAGTTGTCCCAGGTAGTTGAAGCTGATCTGCGGCTGCAGGTTGAAGCGCAGCGCCGCGGTGGCGGCGTCGCCGCCGAATTCCTGCAACAGGGAGTAGCCGGCGCCTTTGCGGGGAACGCGACGCAGGCTCTCTTTCACCGATTTGATCTGATAGGCCAGCTCGCGGTCGCCGGGCAGGGTCAGGGACAGGGGCCACAGACTGGTGAACCAGCCGGCGCAGCGGGACAGGTCCAGATCCGTCTCCAGCTGGTCGCGGCCGTGGCTCTCCATCAGCAGGCACAGGTTGACCGCCGCGCTGTCGGGCTGGGCCATGGCGCGGGCCAGGGCGGTGAGCAACAGATCCTCCGGCGTGGTGTTGTACGCCTGATTCGCGGCGGTCAGTAACGTCTGGGTCAGCGCCGGGTCTAACTCCCGGGTCAGGGGCAGGGCGTCGCCGTAGCGGCAGGGCCCGGCGTCGGCGGCGTCGAGGTTTTGGGTTTCCTCCTGCGCCGCCCAGTAGGGGATGTCCGCCTGCAGTTCGCGGCTGCCGCCAAAATGGGCCAGTTGCGCCGCCCAGCGGGTAAACCCGGGCGCTTCCGGCAAGTGGACGGGCTGATCGTCGCAGGCCTGGGCGTACCCTTGCAGCAGGTCTTCCAGCAGAATGCGCCAGGACACGCCGTCCACCGCCAGATGGTGCGCCGCCAGCAGCAAGCGATCGCCATCCGGGCAGCGCAATAGCGCGGCGGCGAACAAGCGTCCGTTTTCCGGGTCCATCGCGGCGTGCAGCTGTTCGCCCTGGTGGATTAATGCAGAGGGGAGATCCTTGCAGCTCCTGAGGTCGATTTCCTGCAGGCGTACTCCCGGCGCAGCGTCCAGGGGCATGGCTTCCTGCATCCAGTGATTGCCGTCATCCCGCAGGAAGCGCAGTCGCAGCGATTCATGAGAGGCGTAAATCCCATCCAGCGCCGCCTGTAACGCCGGGGCGCGCATCGTTTCATCGCTGCGTAGCAGGAGTGCGTGATTGAAACGGCGCGGATTCCCGCCATGGTCCCGGAAAAAGCGACTCTGCGCCGGCGTGAGGGGAACCGGACCTTGCGGGTCGGTGGTCAAATCCTGATCCTGAGGTTGCGTCGCAGGCGCGACCCAGGGCGCCAGCGCCGCGATGGTTGGATTGGCGAACAGGTCTTTGATGGCCATTTTCCAACCTTCCCGATGCAGCCGGGAGGCCAGTTGTATGGCTTTGATGGAGTCGCCTCCCAGGGCGAAGTAGTTGTCGTTCACGCCGACCTGATCCCGTCCCAGGATCTCGCTCCACAGCCGCGCCAGCAGTATTTCCAGAGGGCTTTGCGGCGCGGCGAAGGCGGTGGTCACGCCGAGGCGCCCGCTTTGCCGCAGCGCCGCCAGCGCCTTACGATCCAGCTTGCCGCTGGCGTTCAAAGGCAGCTCGTGCAGTGCGACATAGCTGCTGGGAAGCATGTACTCCGGCAAACGTTCCTGTAAGTATCTTCTTAAGGTATCTGCGCCAACCTCTTGTTTTAAAATAACGTAGGCGACCAGTTCTGCGCTGATGGATTCATTCTCGGAGTCGGGGGCGACGAGCAACGCCGCCGCCTGCTCCACATCGGGATGGGCGCGCAGATGGGACTCCACCTCTCCCAGTTCGATACGATGGCCGCGCACTTTCACCTGATCGTCCATGCGTCCCAGGAACTCCAACGCGCCATCCATGGTCCAGCGACCGCGGTCGCCGCTTTTGTAAAAGCGAACCGCACCGGAAGCGGAACAGGGAGAAGTGAGGAAGACGAACTTCTCTCCGTTCAGCTCCGGCCGGTTCAAATAACCTCGGCTGACCCCCGCGCCTGCCAGAACGATTTCACCCGTCACCCCCGCCGGGACCGGCGCGCCATGGCGGTCCAGCACCCAGGCGCGGGTATTGCGCAGGGGCTGGCCGATGGGAACGTAAGGCGACGAAGGCAGGCGCTTGCTGTCGATCACGTAGGCGGTGGCGTCCACGCAGCATTCGGTCGGCCCATACACGTTGATCAGGCGCACGGCGGGCAGCGCCTCGCCAAAAGCCTGCGCCAACGCGCTGGGCAGCGCTTCTCCGCCCACCAACAGGGTGTCCAGCGCCAGTTCGTCGCTGCGCCGCGCCAGCTCCGGCAGCCACAAGGCCAGCAGGGTGGGCGTGCAGTCGCTGAGAGTAATACGTTGCTGAATGAACAGGTCGGTGAGGCGGGCGGCGTCCTGGCGTGTATCCTGGTCCACCACCAGCAGGCGATGTCCATGCAGCAAGGCGGGAAACAACTGCTGCACGCTGGCGTCGAACACGGCGCTGGCCAGCAGCGCCACGTTGATGGGGCGGCTGTAGCGGCGGTAGGCGATATCCCAGAGCGCGTCGTTCAGGTTGACCACGTTGCGATGCTCGACGGCGACGCCTTTGGGGACGCCGGTGGAGCCGGACGTGTAGATCACGTAGGCAAGCTGGTCCGGACGCAGCATCCGTTGCAGCTCCAGTTCCGGCGCGGCTTCCAGGTGCTGGGCCGCATCCGGCAGCGCAAGGATGTGTACGGGCGCGCCGGCGTCGATATCCCGCAACGCCGCCAGCGTCCCGTTGTCAGCCACGATGATGCGCAGGCCGCTGTCGACGATTTGCTGGCGCAGGCGCGCTTCCGGTTGCGCGATATCCAGAGGCAGATAAGCCCCGCCAGCGCTCAGTATTCCCAGCGCCCCCACCGCCAGATTGACGGAGCGGCCGGTGCACAGGCCTACGGGTTCGTCGTCGGCGACGTCCAGCTCCGCCAGTCGGCGCGCGAGTCGATTGGCGGCTTCGCGCAGGGCTTCATAACTCAGTTGCGCGTCGCCGTCGCTGACCGCGATGCGCTGAGGGGAGGCCTGGGCCTGACGCAGGAAGCGATCAATCAAGGTGTCGCTGTCGGGCCGCCAGGACAGTCCCTCGCTGACGTCCCGCAGCAGCTCCAGGCTGGCTTCGGAAAGCAGGGGGATGGCGGCGACCTTAACCTCGATATTACTGCAGAAAGATTCGATAATAGTTTGAAATATAAGTGGAATTGATTCCACGTAAGCAGGTTCATAACGGCCGCGGTTGTAAATCAGTTTGCCTTGCAGACGCTCCCCGGGCATGAACTGCAGGTCGAAGTCGTAATGGGTTTTTTCGAAGCTGAACACGTCCTCCACGGCGAAGCCCAGGTCGGACTGATCGGCGGCCCGTTTCACCAGCGCATCCACCGGATAATTTTCCACCGCCATCACCAGATTGAACATGCCCTGGTCCTGACCAGCGAAACCGGCGGCGGACTGAATTTTAGCCAGGGGATAGTAGTGATGGGGCGCGGACGCCAGATGGCGTTGCTGCAGCGTTTGCGCCAGTTGCAGCAGGTTGCGCTCGGGATCGACGCGAATCCGGCAGGGGACGGTGTTGATAAAGGGCCCCACCATGTGCTCTACGCCCTGCAGATCCGCCGGCCGGCCGGACACCACGGTTCCGAACGTCACATCTTCCTGATCGCAGCAGCGCGCCAGCAGAGTCGCCACCGTCGCCTGCAACAAGGCGTTGAGGGTAACGCCATGTTGCGCGCACAGGCTTTGCAGACGCTCGGTCTGGCCCCGGCTCAACTGAAAGCTCAGTTCGGCGCTTTCCGGCTGGGCGTCCGGTCGGTATGTGCGAAAAGGCGGCTCTGTCGGTTCCGAGAAGCCGTCCATATAGGTCCGCCAGTATTCCGCCGAGGCGGCTTGATCCTGGGCCGCCAGCCAGCGCGTATAGCGACTGAAAGGGGGCGTCGGCGTGAGGTTGAGCTGGGTTTCCGCGTCTTCGCCCTGACGCAGACTGCGATAGGTCGCGAGCAGTTCGCTCAACAGCAGGCCATAGGACCATCCGTCCAGCAGGATGTGATGATGGCTCCACACCACTTCCCAAAGATCGTCCTCCAGGCGCAGCAGGCTGATGCGCCACAACGGTCCCTGGCTCAGGTCGAAGCCCAGGCGACGTTCGTTATCGCGAAAGTGGCGGCAATAGGCGTCAGAGCGCAGAGAGTCGATGTGGCGCAGGTCCTGGCGCTCGATGTGGGGAGGCAGCTGATGCAGCACGATTTGCAGGGGCTGGTCGCTTTGCTGGTGGGAAAACAGGGTGCGCAGCAGATCATGGCGTTGCGCCAGCAGACGCCAGGCCTGCTCAAAGGCGTCCGCGTCCAGCTCGCCCCGCAGCCGCCAGGCGGTCTGCTGGAAATAGGCGCTGGATTCGGGCTCCAGCAGCGCGTGAAACAGCATGCCTTCCTGCACTGGCGTGAGAGGATAGATGTTCTTGATGTCCTTCTTGGTAACTGTCATGGTCCTTGTCCGATTCTTGTTGTTCAGGGACTTCTGGATCTGACGCCTTCAGCGGCCTGGTCTTTGCGACCGCTGAAGACGTTTCCCGCACGTCTTCCCATACGAGCGGAACGGGTTAACTCAACCGGTCTATGAACTCATCCAGTTCCTCCAGGTTGAAGCCGTCATAATCAATGTCCGCCGGGGTCAGCTCCGCTTCGGTTTTGCCGGCGGCGTGGCGGATGATGCGACGCAGATCGTCCATCAGGGCTTCCGCGAACATCACCAGATCGCCGGCGCTGAAACAGCCGGCGCAGCCGGTCAGGCGCAATTGCAGGCAACCGTCCAGCACCAGCGCCACCACTTCCAGCGCCTGCAGGTTCGCCGCCTGCGGGTCCCGCGTCGGCCCTGCGTTTTCCTCCGCGAGCTGGAACAGGTCGCCAGTGAAAGTGCGGTCGAACTGGCCGAGATAGTTGAACGCCACCACAGGTAAGGGCGCGAAGGCGATGGCGTCGTCGCCGTCGATATCTTCCTGGTCGCGCACGTAGCGAAGAATGCCGTAGCCTGCGCCTTGTTGCGGCGCGTTGCGCAAGGTCTCTTTCACCACTTTGATCTGGCGGTCGATCTCGTCATCGGCGTGCACCGCGAAGGCGAGGGGGTACAGACTGGTGAACCAGCCCAGGGTGCGGGAGACATCGAGGCCGACGCCCAGGTCTTCCCGGCCATGCCCTTCCAGTAGCAGGCTTGGCGGCGCCAGCTCCTGCCGCACCAACGTACGCAGCAGGGCGGTGATGAGCAGCTCGTCCCCCCGGGTGCGATAGCCTTGATTGGCGTCGCGCAACCATTGCGCGGTGGCGGCGCCGTCAAGCTGACTTTCCACGTAATGGTGGGCGGCCTCGCGGTTTTGCATGCGCGCAGGGATAGACTGACCGGCGCGCAGGGCTTCCTGGCGTCGCCAGTACTCCAGCTCTTTTTGGGAAAAGGCCGGCGCGCCGCTGTTGACGGCCTGCGCCCACTGAACGAAATCCGTCACCGGAGCCAGTGTGATCTTGGCTCCCTCCAGGGTTTGCTCGTAGGCCTGGGTAAGGTCTTCCAGCAGAATGCGCCAGGACACGGCGTCCATGACCAGATGATGGGCCGCCAGAAACAGGCGTTGTCCGCCATCGCGCAGGCGATACAGCGCCGCTTTGAAGAGGCCGCCTTTACGCAGGTTGAAGCGGGTTTGCAGATCCGCCATATGGGCTTCCATCGCCGCTTTCGGGTCTGCGGCGGCGCGCAGGTCGATGTCGCTCAATAAGCTGTCGGGATCCACCTCCACACGCACTTGACGCACCTGATCAGGCTCGCCCTGGAAAGCCAGTTGCAGCGCGCCATGGTGACGCTGCAGTGCGGCCAGACTGCGCTGCAGTGGCTCTGTCTGCAACTCGCGGGCGGGGCGCAGCAAAATCGCCTGGTTGTAATGGTCGCGACGGCCTTCAAAATGACTGAAGAACCAGCGCTGGATCGCCGTCAGCGGCGCTTCCGCCGGCGCGGCGTTGGGGGAGACGGTCTCTACGATGGCCTGTAATTGCGGCGCCAGTTCAGCGATGCTGCGGTATTCGAAAATCTGTCTGACTTCCATGCGCCAGCCGATCTGACGCAGACGCGCGGAGATCTGCAGCGCCTTGATAGAGTCGCCGCCGAGAGCGAAGTAGTCGTCCTGGGCGCTGATATCGGCGACATTCAGGACACGGCTCCAGACCTGCGCCAATGCGGTTTCTCGGGCGCCGTCCGGCGCGCGGCGCAGACGCTTTTCCTGGCCGGGGGCGGTGGCGTCGCATTGCGGCAAGGCGCGTCGGTCGATCTTGTTGCTGGCGGTGAGCGGCATCTGCGCCAGAAACGACCAGCGCGTCGGAATCATGTAGTCGGGCACGCGATCCTGCAGAAAGCCGCGCAGCGCCTCCACCGCGGGAGCTTGGGCCTCTTCCCGCAGAGTGAGATAGGCGGACAGCTCATGGCGTCCCGGTTCGGTTTCCAGAGCGATCGCAGCAGACTCCGCCACCGCGGGATGCTGACGCAGGTGCGCCTCGACTTCTCCCGGCTCCACCCGGTGTCCGCGGATTTTGATCTGCTGATCCATGCGGCCGAGATACTGGATGGCGCCGTCTTGCAGCCAGCGTCCGCAGTCGCCGGTGGCGTACAGGCGGCGCTCGGAAATCTCGGGGTAATAGGCGAACTTTTCCCGGGTCAGGGCGGGTTGATTCAGATAGCCGCGACCCACCGGGTCGCCGCCGATGAATATCTGGCCGGGGGCGCCTACGGGAACCGGCTGACTGAACTTATCCAGAATGAACGCCTGCGCGTTGGGCAGGGGCGTTCCGATGGGAACGATGGGAAAGTGATACGGATTCTCCCGGGGAACCCGCAACGCAGTGACGTCAACGGTGCATTCAGTTGGACCATAGACGTTGAAAAGCGTGGCTCTGGCGTTTTGCTGATAGAACGACTGCGCGAGTTCACGGGTCAATGGTTCGCCGCCGGTGAGCAGGGCGTCCAGGCGCAAGCCGAAGGTCGCCGGCAGCCTGTCCGCCACCATCATCGACAGTAGGCTGGGAGTGCAGTCCGCCACCGCCACGTTATGATCAAGAAAACACTGGGCCAGGCGCGCCGGTTCCAGGCGCTTTTCCGGCGCTACGATCAGCAGCTTATGTCCGAGCAGCAGAGCGGCGAAAATCTGCTGCACCGAGGCGTCGAACACGGGGTTGGCCAGCAACGCCACGCACACCGGTTCCTGATAGCTCTGATAGACCAGTTCCCGCAGCCCTTCCACCAGATTCAGCACATTGTGATGCTCCACCTGACTGCCTTTGGGCGCCCCGGTGGAGCCGGAGGTGTAAATGATATACGCCAGTTGGCTGCGTTGTATGGCGATGGCGTTGGTCGGAGCGGCCACTGGTTTGGCCAGGGCCTGCTCGATGCAAATCAGTTCGGCGGGATAGGGCGCCACCGTCGAGCGGGCGGCGTTCAGCGTGGCCTGGTCGACCACGATCAGGCTCAGTCTGGCGTCGCGGATCTGGTGTTGCAGGCGGGCGCGGGGATGGGCGATGTCCATGGGCATATAGCCTGCGCCGCTTTTCAATATGCCCAGTATGCCGATGATCAGGTTGAGACTGGGTCGTACGCACAGCCCCACCGGCTGGTCCGGCAAGGCTCCCTGATGACGCAGACGCGCCGCCAGCGCGTCGCTGCGTTGGTCCAGTTCGGCGTAACTTAACTCGCCATCGTCGGCGATGACGGCGGTCAGCTGCGGGTTGCGGGCCGCCTGCTGACGGAAGCAACTGACGATGTCGTCTCCGAGAATGGGCTCTTCCACCGGTCGCACGATAGTGGATGGAGAGCCATGCCAGTATTCATTGAAGACGCGTAACTGGCGCAGGTCTTCGGCGTCGATCATGGTCAGCTGATCCAGCTCGGCTTGCGGCGCGGCGATCACGCTGTCCACCAGGGTGGCGAAGTGTCGGGCCATGCGCTCGATGGTTCCGGACTCGAACAGGTCGAGGCTGTATTCAAACTCGCATTGCAGGGCGCCATCGGTCTCCGTGACGATCAGCGACAGGTCGAACTTGGCGCTGCCCCGGTTGACCGGCAGGGATTCGATGGCGAGGCGCGGTAGCCGCAGGCTCTCCATGGGGGCGCTTTGCAGCAGGAACATGACCTGGGCGATGGGCTCGTAGCCGGGCCGGCGCTCCGGCTGCAACGCCTCCACCAGCTTGTCGAAGGGCATTTCCTGATGTGCGAACGCGCCCAGGGTGGTTTCCCGCACCTGTTGCAGCAATTCGACGTAATTGGCGACGCCGCTGAGATCGACCCGCAGCGCCAGGGTGTTGACGAAGAAGCCCACCACGTTTTCCAGCTCGGGACGCTCCCGGTTGGCCACCTGGGTGCCCACCACTATGTCGCTGGCGCCGCTGTAGCGCTGCAGCAGCATATTGAAGATCGCCAGCAGCGCCATAAACAGGCTGCACCCCTGTTGCCTGGCGAGGGTCTGCAGGGCGTCGCCCCGGTCCGCGGACAGGGTGATGAAATAGCTGGCGCCGCGATAACTGCGCTGACGGGGACGCGGGTGATCATACGGCAGATCGGGGGGCGGCGGCGGATTCTGCAGGCGCGGCAGCCAGTATTCCCGCAAGCGGGGCAGCTCCGCCGGCAAAAAACTTTGCTGTTGCCAGCAGGCGTAATCCGGGTATTGGGTGGACAATGGCGGCAGCTCGCCGACGCCGGCGTAAAACGTCATCAGCTCACGGGTGAGAATGCCCTTGGACCAGCCGTCGGCGATGATGTGATGCAGGGTGAACAGCAGGACGTGGCGCTGCGGTCCCAGTTTCAGCAGACGCGCCCGGGCCAGGGGGGCGCGGCTCAGGTCAAAGGGAGCCACGGCCTCCGCATCCGCGAGCTTGGCGGCGGCGCGCTCCGCCGCGCCCGGCTCCAGACTGCTCAGATCCTCCAGGGTCATCGATAGGGTCGCCTGTTCCGCAATGTGCTGGCGGGGCCCGTCCGGTCCGTCGATGAAGCTGACGCGCAGGGCTTCGTGGCGGTCCGCAATTCGTTGCAGGCAGCGACGCAGCAGACTGACGTCGATGACGCCGTCCAGGCGCAATGCTTCGGGAATATTGTAGGCGGCATCGCCAGGTATATCGTAGGCGGCATCGCCAAGTATATTGCAGGCGGCGTCACCAGGAATATTGCAGGCGGCGTCGCCTCCCGGACCGGTCTGCGGCTCCGCCATGGCCATCACGAACCAGAGCCCCATTTGATTCAGGGACAAGGGCGCGGTTTTGGCGTAAGCCGGCGCTCGCGGAGGAATGCCCCGGCGCGGGGCCACCGCCTGCAGACGCGGCGGCGCCGGCTGCTTGGGCAGCAGGGGCAGAATGGTTTCCTTCATGGTCTTGAGGCGGGCGACCAGCTCCGGCGTCATGGCGTTTTTCGGGGCCCGGTAGCGCAGTTGCCCGTTATCATTCCAAAGCTGCACGCCGCTTTGTTCGACTTCCCGCAGAAAGGCGTACACTTCCATTACAGCACCCCTTCATCCATTTCTTCCGACAGGTCCGTGTCCACCGCTTCCGGGCAGGCGCGCTGCAGCCATTCGGCGAAGGCGGCCACGCTGGGATAGTCGAACAGGGCCTGCATGCTGATATCGGGAGAGAATCGGCTTTTCAGTCGCGACGCCATTTTGATGGCGATGAGACTGTCGCCGCCCAGGTCATGGAAATTGTCGTGGCGTCCCACTCTTTTAACCCCCAGCACCTCGCGCCAGATGGCGGCGATATCCCGCTCCAGATTGGTGGCGGGCGCATCGGCCGCGGCCTGATCGTCCTGCGCCGCATGGGCGAGGCGGCTCTGTTCGACGATGCGCTGCAGGTTGACGCCGCGGGCGTCCCGCAACAGATCGTCGATGCGACGGCGGGACATCAGCACCTGACTGAGGCCGCGTTGGGACAGCATACGCAGGAAGGCGTCGGCGCCAGTGGCCGGGTCCATGCCGCCTTCCGGGTCCTGTCCGGTTTTCTGGCGATACAGGGCCTCATAGGCGCAGGCCATGCCCACCTGTCGCCAGCGCTCCCAGTTGATGGACAAGGCAGGTACGCCCTGGCTGCGGAGTTGATGGGCGAAGGCGTCCACGCAGGAGTTGGAGGCGCAGTATTCCGCGTCGCCGACCCCGGGCGCCACGGCGCTGGTGGAGGAGGACAGCGCTACGAAATCCAGGTCCTTGACCGGTAAGGTCGCCAGCAGGTTGCGCACGCCGTGAGTCTTGGCGGCGAATTCGCCCTTGGCGGTATCGGGTTGCTTGAGCTGAATGGGGCCGCGATTTTCCGCCGCCGCGCAGTGAATCAGACCGTTAACAGGCCCGAAACGCTGTTGCGCCTGCGTCAGTTGCTCCTGTAGCGCCGCCAGATCGGCAATGTCGGTCTGTAAGGTCATGACCTGGGCGCCGAGACTGCGCAGGCGGCGCAGTTTGGCGCTGCGGTCGCGGTCGCCGCGTTCCGCGTCAGGGCTGACCACGGCGAACGGCGCCGCCACGTCGGCGTCGCCGGCGGCGGCCAATATCAGGCCGCAGTCGACTTCCTCCGGCCTCATGTCCTCGCCAGGGAAGACGCGCACGTCCCGATAGCCCAGGTCTTCCAGCAACGCGCGCCATTGCGGCAGGGACAGGAGCGGACAGTTTTCCCGCAGTCCGTCGGCGAAATACCACCATCCCGCCGCCAGTCCGTAGGCCATATTGGTCCAGCGTTCTGTTTGGGTGGACTCCAGCAGGCACAACAGGCCCCCAGGCGCCAGCAGGCGATGGGTCTGACGCAGGGTGGCGGGCAGATCCGCGGTGGCGTGCACGGCGTCCAGCTCTATCACCAGATCGAAACTGTGCGGATCGAGTCCTTGTTTCTCCGGCGGCAGTGAGGCGTCGAATTTGGCGAAATGCATTTTGCCCGCCAGATCGGGGTCTTGCTGAAAGCGTTCTTCCGCCGCTATCACGAAGCTGCGGCCGATATCAGTAAACCAGTACTCCACGTTCGCTTCACGCAGAGCGGGAGCGATCCAGTCGGTAAGAATGCCGGCCCCGGCGCCGATTTCCAGAATGCGCAACGGTCTGGCGTCAGGCTGCGCCGCCCGGGCTTGATGCAGTTCACGCAGCAAGCGTTGCAGCAACAGACCGTACAGACGGTGATGCGTATGCTCCACGGTCTCCGCTGCGGCTTTCTGCAGCCTGTCTCCCTGACCGGAGGGGTATAGCACGCTGATGGCGTCGACTTCACCGGTGAGAGCGGGGCGATAGTGACTGACGCAGTGATCCAGGAACGCCAGCATGGGAGCGAAGCCGGGATGCCGCTGGCTGACTTCCTCGCGCAAGGCGGCGGAGTCCGGCAGTCGCTCCAGAGCGGGTAAAAGGCGCAGTTGCTCGTTTTCCAGCTGGATCAACCCGTCTTGCGCCAGAATGGCGAACATCCAGCGGAAAAACTTGTCGAAACGGACGTCCAGACCGCAGACATTGATGAACGCGTCCACACTGACGGCGTCTTTCTCGCCCAGGTGGTCCCGCCACAAGGCGCTGATAAACCGGCCCAGGTAGGCGGAGCACAGGCCGTGCAGGTCGTCGCGCAGGCCCGGGTGGGCGTCGACGGTCTGAATCCCCAGTTCGTTCTTCAGCTCGCTTTCCATGGCGGCGATGCGTGTGGGCTCAGGCAATTGCGTTATGAGGCCGCCTTGGTTGGCGTCGGCGTCCTCGCTCCAGGCGGGAGCAGGCTGACGACCGGCCAGAATCAGCTTGGCCCGGCATTGCTGCGCTACGCATTCCGCCAGTTGCAGGCCGATGCCGCCCAAGCCGCCGGTGATCAGGTACACGCCGTCATCCCGCAAAGGTAATTGCTGCGGGTCGCTGACCGCCGGGGTGGGCGTGGGCGTGAATTCGCAGACCCAGCGATGATGGCGGGGCGGTTGCGTCAGATCCAGGCCGCGTAACGCCAGCAAGGGTTCATCGCCGGGACGCTGGGCGAGGTCGATCAGATCGCGACACAGCGCGTCCTGCTGGGCTTGCGATTGCGGCGGGACGACGTCAATGCACAGACTGCGCAGGTCGGCGTACTCCAACGGCGCCACCTTGATCGGACCCATGACCGCCGCCAGTTCCGGCGTGATCGCTTCGTCCCCGAGCACCGACTGCGCGGTGGCGGTGACGGCGCACAGCATGGGTATGGGGGAGGTCAGCCTATCGAATTGCTGTATCAGCCGGATCAGACTGCTGTAACCCAGGTTCAGCAGTTTCTCGCTGCGTTCCTGTTCGTCGACGGCGTCGATGTGCGGGGCGTAGGCCCAGGCGTGCAATACGAAATCCGGCGCTTGTTCGTCCGCCTGCAAGTGCGCGAACAGGGCCTGAAAATCTTCTTCCTGAGCGGGATCTATCTGTAGCGCGTCTGGTATGTGTCGATCTTGCGGCGCATAGGTTGAGCGCACCTGAGTCATACTGTCGCCGCGACGCTCAATCTCCGCCCGCAAGCCCTGCGCGAGCGGGGCGTCGTCCACCATCACCAGCCAGTGACGGGGTCTGGCGTCTGCGCCTGACTGCGCTGGCGAGGTCTGGCCAGAGAGTTCGACGGACAGAGGCAGACGACGCCAGGACGGGGCATAGAACCAGTCCTGTAACGGCGGCTCCGCCTGGTTGACGCGGACGCTCGGCGCGGCCCCCTGACCAGTGGGGGGATCTATCCAGTAGCGCTGGCGGGCGAAGGGGTAGCCCGGTAAATGCAGACGTTGATAACGACGACTGGCGTCTGGCGCGGCGCAATGAATGACGCCGGCGTAGTAGGCGCGCCAATCCAGGTCGCAACCGCGACGCCAGAGTTCGCCCAGAGTTTCCAGCAGCAGCCGCTCGGGATGCTCCCGGCGTGACGCAGGCGGAATCAGCGACAGAGCGTCATGACGCCAGCCCTGTTGATGAGCCAGCGCGGTGAGCGCGCGTCCCGCGCCCACTTCCACGCACACGTCCACGCCTTCCCGCCGCAGTGTCTGCAGGCCGGCGGAGAAGCGCACCGGCTCCAGCATATGGCGCACCCAGTAGTCCGGGTCCATGGCTTGTTCCGGGCGCAGCAGGTCGCCGCTCAGGTTGCTGACAATGGGAATCTGCGGCGCCTGCAGGCGCATGCCGCGCAACAGTTCCCGCAGTGGTTCGGCTACCGGCTCCATGGCCGGAGAGTGGAAAGCGCCGCTGGTGTTGAGGCGCTGGCAGGTGACGCCTTCGGCGGTCAGGCGCGCCTGCAGTTGTTCGATCGCCGCCGGCGGACCGGACAGAGTGCAGCACTCCGGGCTGTTGACCGCCGCCAGGGACAGACGCTCGCCCTGGCCTTTGTCGCCGGCGTGGGCGCGCAGATAGGGAATGACGCCCTCTTCGCCAAGGGAAACCACCAGCATGGCGCCGGCGGCGGTGTTCTGCATCAGGCGGCCGCGCTCAGTGAGCAGACGCAAGGCGTCCGGCAGGGTGAACACGCCGGCGAGACAGGCGGCGACATATTCGCCCAGACTGTGACCCAGTAACGCATCAGGTTGCAGGCCCCAGCTTTGCAGCAGGCGCGCCAGGGCGTATTCCAGCGCGAAGTTCAGCGGTTGCGCCAGAGCGGTGGGGGTCAGGGCGCGGCCTTTTTCCTTGTCGTCACAAAGCAGCGAGCGGATATCTATGTTCAGTAAAGGTTGCAACAGGGCGGCGCATTGGTCCAGATCCCGGCGAAATGAGCCGTAGCGGCGATACAGGGATGTGGCCATCCCGGCATATTGAGAGCCCTGGCCGGTGAGCAGAAACGCCAGCTTGTGGATAGGGCGCGCTTCCTGATTTCCGCCTTCGTTAAAGGCCAGCGCATCCCCGTCGCATACCGCATAGGCGCGTCGCTCCAGGCGTCGACGCCCGCAGGCCAGGGTGAAGGCGACGTCCGGCAGCGCTTGCGCCGGCAGCGTTTGCAGATGGTCGCTTAATTGCGCCTGCGCGCTTTTCAGGGCCGTCTCCGTGCGGGCTGAGACCAGCAGCAGTTGCGGCAGGGCCGCTTCTGAATCTTGAGCGGCGTCGACGCGGGCGTCCGGGGCCTGTTCCAATACTACATGGGAGTTGGTGCCGCCGACGCCGAACGAGCTGACGCCAGCGCGCCGGGGGAGATCGGCGGGCCAGTCGATGGCGTCGGCGTTGACGAAAAACGGGCTGTTGTCCAAATCCAGCTTGGGATTGGGGCGCTGAAAATGGCGGGTGGAGGGAATCTTGCCATGCTTGATCGCCAGGGCGGCCTTGATCAGACCGGCCATGCCGGCGGCGGTGTCCAGATGGCCAAAGTTGGTTTTCACCGATCCCAGGGCGCAGAAGCCTTTGCGCGCCGTGGTCAGCCGGAAGGCTTTGGTCAGCGCCGCCACTTCGATGGGGTCGCCCAGGGGCGTGCCGGTGCCGTGGGCCTCCACGTAACTGATGGTGTCCGCGGAGATGTCCGCCAGCGCTTGCGCCTCTGCGATTACCGCCGCCTCGCCGTCCACACTGGGGGCGGTGTAGCCGATTTTATCGGCGCCGTCGTTGTTGATGGCGCTGCCGCGAATCACCGCATAAATGTCGTCGCCATCCTCCAGGGCGTCCTCCAGGCGGCGCAGCAACACCACGCCCACGCCGCTGCCGCCCACCACGCCCTGGGCGTCGGCGTCAAAGGCCCGGCATTGGCCGTCGGGGGAGGGGATGCCGCCTTCCTGATACAGGTAGCCTTCTTCTTGCGGTACGCGCAGGGTGGAGGCGCCGGCCAGGGCCATATCGCACTGGCAGGACAACAGGCTTTGGCAAGCCAGATGCACCGCCACCAGCGAGGTGGAGCAGGCGGTGTTGACGTTGAAGCTGGGGCCCTTCAAATCCATTTTGTAGCTGACCCGGGTGGCGGCGAAATCCTTGTCGTTGCCGATCAGCAGTTGATAGTCCATGTCCGGCCCGGTGTATTGCGGGTGCGGAATGATATTGCGCAGGATATAGGTGGGCATGCCCACGCCGGCGAAGACGCCGATGCGGTTTTCCTCGCCCTGGCCGGTGTGGCCGGCGTCTTCCAGCGCGCGCCAGCAACTTTCCAGAAACAGGCGATGCTGCGGGTCCATCATCTCCGCTTCCCTGGGCGTGTAACCGAAGAAAGCGGCGTCGAATTTGTCGTAATCCTTGACCACGCCCTTCACGGGAACGTAGTCCGGGTGGTCGATCAGTGCGGCGGGAACCCCCGCCTGCAGTAGTTGCTCACGGGTGAAGCGGGTGGTGGAGACGGCGCCGTCTAGCAGGTTGCGCCAGAACCCCTCGATGTCGTCCGCGCCGGGAAAGCGGCACGCCATGCCGACAATGGCGATAGCGTCCGCTGGAATATCTTGGGATAGGGAGTCCTTCATGGTTGTATTCTTTTTCTTCCGTTTATTGTTCTTGCGTTTACTTGATTGGCAGCGATTGACTCAAAGCGCGGGCGTTGGCCTGTCGGCGGCGCGCCTGTCGCTGCCGGTCCACGCGCTGGGCGACGCTGTCACGCAATGCGGCGCGTTCGTTCTCCTCACCGCCGCCTTCCTGGTCCGCCAGGTGGGCGGCAAGCTGGGCGATGGTGGGATAATTGAACAAGGCGGTCAGCGGCGTCCGGAACTCCAGGCGCAGCAGGCGTTCATAAACTCGCGTCAGCAGCAGGGAGTAGCCGCCGATGTCGAAAAAGTTGTCGTAGATGCTGATGCGTTCCTGCCCCAGCACCTCGCGCCAGATGGCGGCGATTTCCTGTTCAAGTCGATTGCGGGGCGCCTGGAACAGGGCGGAGGAAACCCGGTTGGGCGTAGCCTGGGGCAGACGTTTACGGTCAATCTTGCCGTTGCTGTTGAGGGGCAGCTCATCCAGGATCATATAACTGGTGGGCGCCATGTACTCCGGCAGCTTGCTGCGGGCCAGCTTGCGCAGTTCTTCGAACAGGCGGGCGGGATCTTCCGGCGTACGGCGCACCACCAGAAACGCCGCCAGATACTCGCCGCCGTCCTCCGCGTATTGCTTGCATACCACCGCCTGATTCACCTGCGCGTGTTCGGTGAGCAGGGATTCGATTTCTCCCGGCTCGATGCGGAACCCGCGCAATTTGATCTGAAAGTCGCTGCGCCCCAGGTAGTCGATGGCGCCGTCTGCGCGGCGTCTCACCAGATCGCCGGTTTTGTAGACGCGGCCGCGGCACAGCGGGTGGCTCATGTGGACGAAGCGCTCCGCATTCAGCTCTGGCCGTCCCAGATAACCCCGGGTGATCCCGGCGCCGCCGATGCAGAGTTCGCCGGCGACTCCCGCCGGCGCAGGCTCGCCAAAGGCGTCGATGACGTACAGTTGGTAGTTGGCCAGGGGGGCGCCGATGGGAAGCGTCGCCAGTTCCGCGTCCGCGCCGGTGACCCGGTGGATGGAGGACCACACGGTGGCCTCCGTCGGGCCGTAAAAATTCCACACTGGCAGACCAGATTTTAATATCGGCGCAACCAAGCGGCCGGGGAATGCTTCACCGCCGCAGCAGAAGGCGCGCAACTGGTAAGGAAAGGCGTCATCGTCCCGGGTGGCCGCCAGCAGTTTCTCCATGTTGCTGGGGGTCAGGTTCAGCACGGTAGCGTTCTCCCTGCGCAGCAGGCGGGCCAGAGCGTGGGGGTTATGACGCTCTTCTTCCGTGGTCACCAGTAGCGTGCCGCCGTACAGCAGACAGCCCCAGATTTCCCACACGGAAAAGTCGAAAGCGTAGGAATGGAACAAGGTCCATACGTCGTCCGCTGAAAATTCCACGATGGGCTGCAGCGCCGCCAGCATGTTGAGCACGTTACGGTGTTCGATAGGCGTGGCTTTGGGGGCGCCGGTGGAGCCGGAGGTGAAAATGGCGTAAGCCAGACTGTCCGGCCGCGCCGGGTTGACCGGCGATGGCGCGCCGCAACGACAGGGTTGGCGGCTTGAAGAGTCGTCCGCGTCGAGGTGGCGCAGCGGATCGCTGCATTCGGGATAGCTGCGCAACAGGCGGTCCATGCGCACCAGGGTGCAGCCTTCAGGCAGATCCAGCGCCAGATCCGAATGGGTGACCACCAGCGCAGCGCCGGCGCTGGCGAGCATATCGGCGATGCGGTCGCGGGGGTTGGCCGGATCGATAGGCAGGTAGGCGGCGCCGGATTTCAGCACGCCCGCCAGCGCCGCGATCATATCCACGCTGCGCCCCATGTAGACCGCCACCAGGGTGTCCGGGGCGACGCCAAGATGCTGTAACTGCAACGCCAGCAGAGTGGCGCGGCGGTCCAGCTCCAGATAGCTGATGCGCTGGTCGCCGCAGACCACCGCGGTTTTGTGAGGATGCGCCAGCGTCGCTTCCCGCAACAGATCGGTCATGCGCCGGTCGCTGGGCAACGCTTTTGCCGTCGCGGCGGCGTCGTTCCATTGTTGGGTTTCCGCCGCGCTTAACATGGGCAGACGCAGCGGCGGCGTGTTCAGGCCTTTCGGCAGCTCCGCCAGCAGCTTGCGATAGTGTCCGATCATGCGTCGGATGGTGGCGGCCTCGAACAGGCTGCTGTTGTAGACGAACTGTCCTTGCAGTTCGCCGTCCACTTCCCACAGATGCACTTCCAGGTCCACGCTGACGTTGCGGCGTTTCAGCGCCAGGGGCTCGATCAACAGGCCGCGCAGGCTCAGCTCCGGGTGCGGCGTGTGGCGCGGCGAGTTCTGCAGGGCGAAGATCACCTGCACCAGCGGATTATGGGAAAGATCCCGCTCCGGCCGCAGCGCTTCCACCAGTTTTTCAAAGGGAAGCTCCTGGCGCTCCATGGCGCCCGCGCAGAAATCCCGCACCTGATCCAGATATGCAGAGGTGGTGGCGCAAGCGCCGGGACGCAGCCGCAGGGGCAGGGTGTTGGCGAAGTAGCCGAGCAGCCCTTCTACTTCGCGGCGATTGCGATTGGCCACCGGGGAGCCGATCAGCAGATCGTCCTGTCCGCTGTGACGCGCCGCCAGCACGCCAAACGCCGCCAGCGTGGCCATATACAGCGTCAGGTTGTGGCGGCGGCACAGGTCTTTCAGCGGTTGCAGCAAGGTGGCGGGAATCGTGAAATGCTCCACGTCGCCATGAAAGTTCTGCACCGGCGGGCGCGGATAATCCAGAGGCAACTCCAGACGCAGAGGCGCGCCCAGCAGTCGCGGCAGCCACCAGTCCAGTTCCGGCGGGCTGGCGTCGCGGGCGTAGCGTCGCTGTTGCCACGCCGCATAGTCGCCGTATTGAATGGGAAGCGCCGGTAAGGCGGGCGGCCGGTTCTGGGAAATGGCGTTATACAGGGCGGAGATTTCCTCCACCATCACGCCAATGGACCAGCCGTCGGTGACGATATGATGCAGGGTGATGAGCAGCACATGGTCCTGCGCGCCTTTACGCAGCAACTGCATGCGCAGCATCGGCCCCTGCCTCAGGTTAAAGGGTTCGTACGCCGCTGACGCCGCCAGTTCCTGGATGCGTCGGTCCTGTTCCGCCGCGGGCAGGGCGGACAAGTCCAGCTCCGTCAGTTCCACGTAAGGCAGCGGCTCTACAAATACCGCTTCGCTGTCCGGGTAGCGCGTGCGCAGCACTTCGTGACGCACCATGAGGGCGCGCAGGCTCTTGCGCAGCGCATCCACGTCCAGCGGACCCTGCAAGCCCATGGCGGTGGGCATGTTGTAGCCGTGACCGCCGCCCTCAAGCTGGTCGAGGAACCACAGGCGCTGTTGTCCGAATGACAACGGCGGCGGCTGCTCGCGCCCGGCGGGCGCTACGGCGTCGTGTTCGGCGCCGCTCTGTCGTTGCAAAAAGCGGATGACTTCGTCCTTGCGGGACTTCAGTTCGTCAATCAGTCCGGCGACGACTGGATCCTGCAGCAGCTCAGCGGGCGCGTTCAGCTTCAACGCGCCCTGATCCAGTCGCAAGCGCACATCGCTTGCCGCCAGTTGGGCGAGAAAATTACTAATGCCTGACTCCATAGTCACCCAACACTCCCTTTGTCTGTCGTTGTCTTTATAGTTCTATTTCAACCCTCGTCGGCGCATCCGCTGCAGGCGCCTGACCGCTTTCGGCGCTGTCTCCGTCAGTTTTGTCACGGGTCAGCGCGGCCAGCTCCCGCACCGACGGATATTGGAAAAAATCCGCCAGAGACAGGTCCGCGCCGCAACGTTCGCGAATACGGGAAATCGCTTGCGTTGCGATCAGGGAATCGCCGCCGAGGTCAAAAAAATTGTCCTTTACATTAATGATCGGTACAGCCAGAAGTTCGCCCAGAATGTCGCACAGCATAAGCTCCGCGTGATCGCCGGGCGCATGGTCACCGCTACTGCCGGGAGGTACTGAATGTGGCCGAGAACATGCCCCAGCGTCATGGCCGGGAACGTTTCTCCGGGGATGGTAAAGTCGGTGGAACCGAGACTTCAGCGATAGTGTGGATATCGCAACTTGGTGCTCATCGTCCATCTGCAGCATAGCGTCAGATAACCGCAATGCATGCTCAAGCGCCAAAAACCCTTCCTTTGAGTCTATAGCATTGGCGGCCAATGCGGATTTGTCAAAAAATTCCTGCGCAATTTTTGCGTTCGCGCCCATGCCCAAGCCGCTGGCGCTGTTCAGACGCCAAGCATCCCAGTTAAGCGACAGCCATTTGGGAGCATGATTGGCGTCATTGAGAGCGGCGCACTGTGCGACCTCCAGATCCATGACCAGATTAGCGGCGGCGTAAGCGCCCATCTGATAGCCCCCCAACAGCGCCGCCAGAGAGGACATGCAGATCACCCGACGCACCGGACGCTGCGCCACCTGCCTGGCCAGCGCGCGCACGCCCTCGACCTTGGCCTGGATCATAGTTTCCCAGGTCTGCGCCAGATCGGCGTTAATGGGTTGCTCCTGGGCCCGGGACATGTCGGCGGCGGCGTGAATAACCGCATCAATAGCGCCGTAGCGGTGGCACAATTCATCCAGCAGCGCGCCCATGGCGTTGGCGTCGGTGACGTCCGCCGCCGTGACGCTGACCGACGCGCCGGCTTCCTGCATCCTCAGCAGGGCGGCGAGGGCGTGACGTTGTTTATCGGTAATGGACGGGTCATCCAGGCGTTGCGGCCAGAGCTCTCGGGGCGGCAAGGGCGTGCGCGACACCAGGGCGATATGTCGCGCGCCACGCTGCGCCAGACCGTTGGCCAGAGCGAGCCCGATCTGGCCGAGGCCGCCGGTGATCAGATAAACGCCGCCGCCGGCGGACGCATCGGAGTCAGACATAGCCGCTTCCGAGGCCGACGCGCTATCTATTCGGCAGGGACGCCATTCGCAACGCCAGGCGTGACGTCCGCGCAGCGCGACAATGGGCGGTCCGGCGCTGAAGTCCGCCTCTTGACCGGGATTGGCCAAAGCCAGTAACGCCGGGGCCTGTCGCGCCAGCGCGGCGACGGCGGAGGCGTCTTCCACATCAATCAACAGCGTGCGCAGCGCGGGGAACTCCTGCCTTGCGCTCAACAGCGGACCCAACAGCGCGCCCCGGTCGGGACGCAAGGATTCCGAGCCCAGCACCGACTGGGTTCCGGTGGTCGCCACGGCGACGAACACATCGGACCGCAATGCCCCCAACTGGTGTAATAAGGCGCTAAGCAGAGACAGATCCTGAGAAGTGGTTGCAAACTCGACGTTGTTTGCGGCCTGTGTATTCAGGTTGCGGGCGAACAGCACATGGTCCGGCAACAGGTCATTCTCCGCCAGCAAGGCGAACAGCGCAGCGGGGTCTGTGGCGGTGTCGGCAGGCAGGGCGATGGCCTGGCGCTGGTCGGGATGCTCGGCGTGGGGCGTCAGCGCGGTGACGGCGATGTCCGTGACGGTGACCAGTGTGTGCGGTCGATGATCAGACAGCCCCTGAATGAGTGCATCAGTGAGGGCGTCAGCGTTAGTGTCGGTCAGCAGCAGCCATTTGCCGCTGCTGGCGTTGACGTTCGCCATCCCGCTCAAACGGCTCCAGGAGCGGGTGTAGAACCAGTCCTCCAGAGCCTGGCGTTCTGCCGACAGGGCTGCGCCGACGCGCTTGGGAGGATCGATCCAGTAGCGACGGCGGTCAAAAGGATAAGTGGGCGTGGCGATGAACTGGCTATCCCGGGCGCCGAACAGGCCTGGACGGTTAATGGCGAAACCTTTGCTCCACAGACGGCCGACGCACTCCAGGGCGCTTTGGCGCGAGTCCTGGCCGGGGCCGGCGGCGAAGGTGGCGATGGCTTCCCGACACATCTCCCCGTTTTGCGGCAGGGCGCTGGCGAATCCCGTCAAGGCGCGTCCCGGGCCCACTTCCAGCAGCGTATCAATGTGAGTATCTGCGCAAAGGGCCTGCAAGCCCTGATAGAACTGCACCGGGCGTCGTAAATGCTGGCGCCAGTAATCCGCACTGACCGCCTGCTCGGCGCTGAGACGCGCGCCGCTCAGGTTGGAGTAAACCGGCAGTCGCGGCGCCTGCAGCGTCATGGCGTCAAGCAGCTCGGCGAAGGCGTCCAGCATGGGCTCCATCATCGGCG
Source organism: Hahella sp. HNIBRBA332 (assembly GCF_030719035.1). Classification (NCBI taxonomy): domain Bacteria; kingdom Pseudomonadati; phylum Pseudomonadota; class Gammaproteobacteria; order Oceanospirillales; family Hahellaceae; genus Hahella; species Hahella aquimaris. The sequence continues at coordinate 2,692,842 of NZ_CP132203.1, read as the reverse complement.
TGTGAAACGCATGAGAAGCCTGCAGTCGACGATAGCCGATCCGGGCTTCCTCCAGCGCGGCGGCGAAATTCTCCATGGGCCCGGGCGGACCGGCGAATACATTGGCTTGCGGGCCGTTGGCCACCGCCAGAGAGACTCCCTCGCCGGCGTAGGTTTCCGCCTGCTGGCGGGGGATACGCACGGCGATCATGGTCCCGGCGGGCATGCTTTGCATCAGACGGCCTCTTTCCGCCACCAGCCGCACGCCGTCTTCCGGGCTGAACACGCCGGCCACGCAGGCGGCGACGTATTCCCCCAGGCTGTGTCCGATCAACGCCTGCGGGATCAGCCCCCAGCTTTGCAACAGCATGGCCATGGCGTAATCGACGATAAACAGCGCCGGTTGCGCCAGCGCGGTTTGTTTCAGGTCTTTATCGCCCTGATCCGCCTCCGCGCCGCGGAAGCGAGTGAGTAACGGACGCAGCTTTTGCGCGATAAGGGGAGGCGCCGCCTGCAGGCATTGCTCCACCGTTTGGCGGTAAACCGGTTCTGTTTGATACAACTTCGCGCCCATGCCTGCGTATTGCGCGCCTTGCCCGGGAAACATGAAGGCCGCCGACGGCGCGCTGTCCTGCACGCGACGCCAGCGCAGGTCGTTGGGAAAGCGCAGTTGCGCGATGGCTTCCGTGGGCGTCGCCACCGCCAGCGCAGCGCGATAAGGCAGGGCTTTCTTGCTCAGGGCCAGGGTGTAGGCGAGGTCGTCGAGGCGTGTATGGGGCCGCTCGTCCAGATGCTGCGCCAGACGCTCCGCTACCTGATCCGCCGACTGTTCGCCGGCGGCGGACAGCAACAGCAACTGGCTGGGCGCCGACTCGTCTTCCTGACGTGACGCGCTGCGGGGGGCGCGGGTTGCGAGAGGGGCTTCCTCCAAGATAGCGTGCACGTTGGAGCCGCCCATGCCGAAGGCGCTGACCGCCGCCAGTCGCGGCGCGTCTCCCCGGGGCCAGGATTCGGTTTCGCTGCAGACCCGGAAGGGCGTGCGCAGCCAGTCAATCTGCGGATTGGGTTGCTGGCAATGCAGACTGGGAGGCAGGGTTTCGTAATGCAGGCACAGCACGGTTTTGATCAGGCCGGCGACGCCGGCGGCGGCGTCCAGGTGTCCGATATTGGTTTTCACCGAGCCGATGGCGCAACGGCGACCCTCGCTTGGGGCGATGTCAAAGGCCCGCGCCAGCGCCTCGATCTCAATAGGGTCGCCCAAATGCGTGCCGGTGCCGTGGGCCTCCACGTACTGGATCGACCGAGGGTCGATGTTGGCGGTGAGCTGCGCCTCCCGGATGACTTCCGCCTGTCCCTGCACGCTGGGGGCGGTGAAACCCACTTTCCGACGGCCGTCGTTATTGGCGGCGGTGGCGCGAATGACCGCCAGCACGCGGTCGCCGTTCTCCAGGGCGTCGTCAAGGCGTTTCAGCGCCACCAGTCCCGCGCCGCTGCCGACGGCGGTTCCGTCCGCCTCGGCGTCGAACGCCCGGCATTGTCCCCGTGGCGACAGAATCATGCCGCTCTGGCTGCGAAAGCCGCCATGTTGCGGCAGTTGCACCGAGGCGCCGCCGGCCAGGGCCAGATCGCAGTCTCCCGCCAGCAGACTCTGGCAGGCCAGATGCACCGCCATCAGGGAGGTGGAGCAGGCGGTCTGCACGCCTACGGCGGGACCGGTGAGGCCTAATTTATAGGCGATGCGGGTGCTGAGAAAATCCTTGTCGTTGAGCAACATGGCCTGATACAGATCCGACACTCTGCGGGCGTCCGTGTTCGGCAACACATGACGATAAAAATAGTTAGGCATGCCGCAGCCGGCGAAGACGCCAATGGGACCGGCGAACTCATCCGGATTGCAGCAGGCCCGCTCCAGGGCTTCCCAGGCGCATTCCAGCAGCAACCGGTGCTGTGGGTCGAGCAATTGCGACTCTTTGGGATTCATGTCGAACAGGGCGGCGTCGAATCCGCTCACATCTCCCAACGCCGCCACCCGACGCACATAGTCCGGGCGCTGATATTCGCTTTTTGGAATACCGGCGGCGTCCAGCTCCGCGTCTTTCAGTTCGGCGACGCTTTCCACGCCGGCGACCAGATTGCGCCAGAAAGCCTCCGGCGTGTCCGCGCCGGGGAAGCGGCAGGCCATGCCGACGATGGCGATAGCGCTATCGGCGCCGGCTTCGAGATTGTCTTCAAAGCTGTTCATTGGAACGCAGACTCCTTTGCGCTTCTTTGGCGTTGCGACGGCCCGCCAGTCGGTTGGTTTTGCGACGGGGCGCCTGGGACAGCGCGTCTTCCTCCGGCGCGGCGCTGAGCAGGCGCGCGGTGGCGGCGACGGTGGGATTGGCGAACAGGTCCACCATCGCTACCGGCCGTCCGAAGGCGTCGCTCAATTGACGCTGCACCTGGGCCAGCAGCAAGGAGTGGCCGCCGAGATCGAAGAAATTGTCGTCACGGCCCACGCGGGACAGATTGAGGCAGTGTCGCCAGATATCCGCCACCCGCCGCTCTACTTCCGACACCGGCGCGCCGCCGTCCATGGCGGCGACGCCTTCCGGCTCCGGCAGCGCGCGGCGATCCAGTTTGCCGCTGGCGTTCATGGGCAGACGCGGCAACGCCAGGAGATAGGCGGGAATCATGTATTCAGGAAGCCGATCGCGTAAATAGATCTGCAGATCCTGAGCGCTGGGCGGCGGGTTGGCGTCCTGGCGATACACCACATAGGCCGCCAGTTGCTGGCGTTGCGGGAACAGCGCGACGGCGCATTCCGCGATGGCGTCATGGGCGGCCAGCTGACTTTCGATATCGCCCAGCTCCACTCGGTGGCCGCGAATTTTCACCTGGGCGTCCCGACGCCCCAGATAGTGCAACCGGCCGTCGTCGAGCCAGCGGCCCAGGTCGCCGGTGCGATAGGCGCGGGCGGCATTAAATTCGGGCAGGGCGACGAACTTTTCCGTCTGCAACTCCGGTCGCTTGAGATAGCCGCGGCTGACGCCGGCGCCGGCGATCACGATTTCTCCGATGGCCCCTGTCGGCGCAGGCTGCCCCCAGGGATCAAGCACAAACAGATGCGCGCCGCGCAGAGGACGCCCCAGCGGCGCGATGGCGGTCTGCGGCAGGGCGTCGCGCTCCAGCGCGCAGGCGCTGACGTCAACGCAGCACTCCGTCGGTCCGTACACATTGATGAGTGTGGTGTGGTGGTTGGCGTTATAGAAAGCGCGCACCAGCTCCATCGGCAGGGCTTCGCCGCCCACCAGCAGGCTGTCCGGCGTCAGGCGGCCGGCCTGATCCGCGCCGGTGAGCATGCCCAGCAAACTGGGGGTGCAATCCGCGCAGCGCACCTGTTCGGCGCTCAGTAAATCCACAAGGCGGGCGGGATCGCGCCGACTGTCGGCGTCCACGATCACCAACCGGTGCCCCAGCAGTAAAGCGGCGAAAATCTGCTGCACGGAGGCGTCGAATACCGTGTTGGCGCACAGGGCGACGGCGATGGGCTGGTCATAACGATGATAGACCTGATCCCATAGGGCGTTGACCAGATTGATGACGCTGTGATGCTCCACCAGCGTCCCCTTGGGCGCACCGGTGGAGCCGGAGGTGTAAATCAGATAGGCGAGGCTGTCCAGACTAATGGCGACCTCGGGCTCCTCCTCGCTTGCGGTGACGTCCTCTACGCACAGCCATTGTGCGGTGCCGAGGCCTTCCAGTGCGGCCAGGGTCGGCATGATGGCGCGATCGGTGACCAGGGCGGCGACGCCGGCGTCCGCAAGTTGCGCGCTCAAGCGGGCGGGTGGATGCGCGGGGTCCAGGGGCAGGTAACCGCAGCCGCTTTTGAGAATCCCCAACAGGCCGACAATAAGATCCACGCTGCGGGACACGCAAAGTCCAACGGCGGCGCCGGCGGGCGTCCCTTGTTCGCGCAGGCAGGCGGCGACGCCGTTGGCGCGCTGATTGAGTTCAGCGTAACTGAGCCGACTGGCGTTATCCGCGACGGCGATGCGCTCGGGATACGCCCGCACCATGTCGAGAAAGCCGCTGACCAGATCCGGCGCTGTGAGTCTGGCGTCTGCGGGCGCAGCCTCGCTGGCGTTTTGCTCCAGCTGACGGCGCTCTTCCTGATCGTACCAGGGCAAGTCGGTCAACGGCCGGGAGAGTTGGCCGGCCGCACTGAGCGAGGACAGAATGTGGCGGTAGCGTCGGACCAAGCGGGCGATGCTGGTGCGGCTCCAGCGATTGGCGTCATATTTCAGGAAGCCTTGCAGGCCATTGGCGCTATCGGCGATTTCCAGGGACAGCTCAAACTGGCCTTCCTGCTGCGGCATGGGATAGGGCGACAATTGCAGATCCCCCCAGGTCACGCGCAGGTTATCGTCAGTAGTCAGGAACAGATCCAGAGTGGCGTTGTCGGTTTGCGGCTTCTGCATGATGAAGGTGGTTTTCACCAGAGACTGCCCCATGCCGTTGCGCTGCAGGCCGAGTCGCTCCACCAGCAATGGCAGGGGATAGTCGCCGTGAGCGAGCGCGTCGAGCAGGGTTTCCTGCTGACTGCGCAGATAGTCGTCCAGTGACTGCTCAGGGTCGAAGCGGCTGTTTACTGGCGCGAGATTCACAAAGTCTCCCACCAGCGGCTGGAATTCCGGACGGCTGCGTCCGTGCACTGGCGTGGCCACGATGACGCGCTGCTGTCCGCACAGGCGATGCAGCAGCAACTGGTACGCCGCCAGCATCAGGCTGAACAGCGTGGCTCCCCGCTGTTTCGCCAGGGTGCGCAGCGCTGTGTCCAGTTGCGGGGCGAGCTGAAAGTGGATGGATTCGCCCACCGCTTTCCGCGCCGCGCCCTGGCGGGGAAGGTCCGCCGGCAGATTCAGTTCGAAGTCGGCGTCCGCCAGAGCGTCGCGCCAGTAATGCCAGAGCTGCTCGCCGCGTTCCGTGTCCAGCATGGCGTTTTGCCAGCGCACGAAATCCACCTGGGAGTGAGTCAACGGCGGCAACGCGGCCTGTTCCGGGGCGACGCCTGCGCGGCGCGCCTCGTACAGCGCTTTGAGCTCATCCAGAATCACCCACAGCGACCAGCCGTCGCAGACCGCGTGATGGGCGGTCAGCAGCAGCACGTTGTCCTGAGCGGTGACGAACGCGCAGGCGCGCAGCAGGGGCGCGCGGGACAATTCGAACGGCGTCTGATAAGCGCGCCGCACTTCCTGATACAACGTGGAAGCGTCAAGGTCATGGGCGTTCACCACTTGTAAGGGGATCGCGATATCGTCCCGAGCCTGCTGGCGTGGTTTGCTGTCCACCTGAATCGCCGTGCGCAGCGCCGGATGGCGGCGTGCGATCTGATTCAGGGCGGCCTGCAGGAAGGCCTGATCCTGTTCTCCCGCAAAGCCGGCGCGCAGACGTGTGGCGAAAGAGACATGATAGGCCGGGCTGGTTGGGTCCAGTTGATGCAGGAACCATTGCGCCTGCTGGTTGTAGGACAGCTCCCAAGGGGCGCTGCAGTCCAGAGGCGCGGGCAGGTTTTCCGTCGCCGCGGAGGCGCCGGATTCCGCGCCTTGCCGGGCAAGCTTGTCAGCGACGCTCCGTGTGAGATCGTCCAGACCGTTGCTTTTCAGGATATCGACGATGCTGACGTTGGCGCTCAGGGCTTTCTCGATGCGATTGCGCAGCTCCACCGCCATCAGCGAATCCAGCCCGTATTGCGTTAAAGGCGCGGCAGGGTCGAGGTTGTCCGGGTTCAGACGCAACACGGCGGCGGCCTGGGCGGTCATCCAGCGCAGCAGCGCCGCCTGGCGTTGTTCCTGGGGCTGATCGAGCCAGTCCAGGGACGCTGGATTTTCCTCTGTCGCCCCGTTGGCGCTGGCGGGCGCGTCAGTCTGAACCGGCTTGAGTCCCTGTAAGTACAGGCTGCCGTCGGCGTAAGCCGCCAAACTGGCGTCTTCCTGAGTGACGCCAATGACCGCGTGGTTCGCCGTCAGCAGCGCAGGCGTCAGCGCCACGCAGGCGTCCGGCGCCAGGCCCGCGCCGGTGGCTGGCGTCAGACCCACGTTAGAGGTGTCGCTGTCCCGCTGCGCTCGCGCCATCAAGCCGATATCGCGGAATGCGCCCCATTGTACGGATACCGCCCGCTCTCCCTGTGCGCGACGTTGCGCGGCCAGCCCGTCCAGCCAGGCATTGGCGGCGGCGTAGGCCGCCAGACGAGGAGAGGGCAATGCAGCGGAGGTGGAGGAGAACAGCAGCAGGAAGTCCAGGGAGCCGACAGGGAAACAGCGACGCAAGGTTTCGCCGCCGCAGACTTTAGCGGCGATTTCCTTGCGCAGCGTCTCCCTATCCAGGGTTTCGACGGCCATGGCGTGAGCGACGCCGGCGGCGTGCAATACGCCGCGAATGGCGGGCTGCTGTTGTTGATACTGTTGCAGCCAGGAGGCGCAGGCTGCGTCATCGCTGAGATTAACCGCTGCGATGGTGACTTGCGCGCCCAGGGCTTCGATATCGTGAAGCGCGGCGACGCGTCGTCCGTCGCGGGAGTCTGGCGACAATTGCGTCCAGTCGGAGCGCGGCGGCAGACCGTTACGCCCCATCAGCACCAGCCGTCTGGCCCCTTGCTCAGCCAGCCAGCGCGCCCAGCGCAGCCCCAAATCTCCCAGACCGCCGGTGATCAGGTAACTGGCGTCGGCGCGCAGGGGAAAGGTCCGGTTTTCGGACGTGGTAAGGGCGGTGCGGCCTAATGTTGCGCGATAAATTGCGCCGTGGCGAATAGCGAACTGAGCGTCTGCGCCGCCATCTTGACCCAATATGGCGTCCAGCAGCGATTGCTGATCTCTAGCGGACGCCTCTGGGTCCAGATCCACCATGCCGCCCCAATGATTGGCTTTCTCCACCGCCAATGCCCGCCCCAAGCCCCATAGCGCCGCGGCGTAGGGACAGACAGCGGCGTCCGTCTCCGTCACAGAAAAGGCGCGACGGGTCAGCAGCCATAGCCGGGGCGTGTCTTCGTCGTCCTCTTGTGAGGCGTCCAGGGCTTCAAGGATGGCCTCAAGCTGTTCCACCAGGTTGTCCAGCAGCTCGTCCGGTTCGGCGGAGTCCTCGGGAACCTCCGGCGCGATGCAGAGCAGGACGGAGCCGTAGCGACGCAGCGCCAAGTGAGATGACTCGTTGGCGAAAACCGCGTCGGCGTCAGAATCTGTTTGACGATCCTCCGTGAGCGTTGTCTCTGGCGTTGCGGCGATCTCGGTCCGTTCCCAGGTCAGCTTGAAGGAGAATCCCTGTTCGGCCTCGGGGCGGTGTCCCGCCGCGGCGTTGAGGAAGCTGAAGCGTAAGCCTTCCACTTCCGCCAGCAGGTCGCCGTGGGTGTCGAAAATGGCCAGCGATCCGCTCAGCAGATGCTCCGACGACGCATTCTGCGGCGTCAGGCGGGCGCGCACCCAGTAGCTATATTCGCTGAAGTTGCGCAAAAGTCGCAGATTTTGTACGGAATGTCCGAAAAATGCGCCTTTTTCGTCGCCTCCCAGCGCCGCCAGGGTCTGCGCGCAGGCGTCCAACACAGCGGGGTGCGTGCGGTAGGCGTCGAGCTGTGCAGTGGTCTCGGCAGGAGCTTGAATCAACGCCCAGGCTTCCTGCCGTGATGACCAGAGGCGTTGAATGCCTTGAAACTGGCCGGACCAGTCATTGCCCCGTTGGCGCCATTGCGCGTAGAACTGTTCTCCAGACAGGCTGTTTTCATATTGCGCCAGGGCGGCTTCGCTGGGGAGCCGGGGGTGTGGTCCCTGATCCTCCGCCATGTCCTGACGACGGACTTCGCAACTGGCGTGGAGTCGCCAGGGCGCTCCACTGTCGTCGCGCCGGTCATGATTGTTACGACTGTCGCGGCGGGCGAAGATCTTGATCTGCGCGGCGTCAGCGTCTGTTTGAATAAACTGAGTCTGCAGCCGCCAGTGGTCCAGGTCGTCGACGACTAGCGGCGCGTGGAATTGCATGTTGCGGCAGAGCGCGCCAGCGTCAGGCCAGTGTCGCCCTGCGGCGGACAGGGCCATGTCGATGTAGGCCGCGCCAGGAAACACGACGGCGCCGCTGACTTTGTGTCCCGCCAGATAAGCGTGCGCGCTGGCGTCGAGATGCTGGTCGTACAGGTCGCCCGTCGGGTCCGCCAGCGGGGTGGCGCGACCCAGTAGCGGGTGGCCGTCAGCGACCCGATCAGCGTTAGCGTGGGGTTCCTGATAGTTTTGCGGCCAGTAACGATGACGCTGGAAGGGATAGCTGGGCAACGCGGCGTCCCGTAGACGGCGGCGTCCAGGCAGCGTGCGCCAGTCCGGCGCGCCGCCATGGCAATACACGCGACCCAATGCGTTGAGCGCCGACGCCTGCTCGTCTTCGCCATAGCGAATACTGTGAACCCAGGCGGCTTTGCTGTCCGGCAGGCAACGCTTGCCCATGCCGCACAAACTGGCGCCGGGGCCGATTTCCAGAAACAGATCCACATGGCGATCGGCGGCGGTGAGCATGCACTTGCGGAACTCCACCGGATTCATGGTGTGCCGCAACCAGTAATCGTGTTCGAAATCCTCCGCTTCGATAAAGTCGCCGGTGACGTTGGACAGCAGGGGGAATTGCAGATGGCCCAAAGGCGTCGACTCCGTCACCTTGCGCAGATCCGGCAGAATGGGGGCCATCATCGGTGAGTGAAAGGCGTGGGAAACCTGTACGGACTGGAAGCGAATCTCCTGACGGGACAACAGAGGGCGTATCTGCGCCATGGCTTCGCCGCGACCGCTGATGACGGTGAGGTCGGGTCCATTGTCCGCCGCCACAGCGAGGGCGACGCCAGAGTCCTGCAGCAGCGCCTCGACTTTGTCCCGGGGTGCGAACAGGGCCAGCATTTCTCCGGCGGGCAGGGACTGCATCAGTTCGCCCCGTCGCAACACCAGTTTCATGCCCTGTTCCAGGCTGAACAGACCGGCGGCGTGAGCGGCGGCGTATTCACCTACGCTGTGTCCCAACGCCAATTGCGGCTGTACGCCCCAGGACATCCATAGCCGCGCCAGCGCCGCTTCGCAGGCGAACAGGGCGGGTTGAGTGTAGCGGGTCTGATGGATGCCGGAGTCCGGGTCGGGATTGAACATCAGCGTCAGCAGCGATTGCCCCAGTAATGGCGCGGCTACCGCTTCGCAACGCTCCAGGGTGTCCCGCACCACCGGCTCGGTCTCATACAGGCGCCGCATCATACCGGGATACTGGGCGCCCTGGCCGGAAAACAGAAACACCACCACCGGGGCGTGTCTGGCCACGCCAAGACTCAGGTTCGGCGCTTCCTGGCCCTGAAACGCCTTGAGGGTCTCGGCGGCGTCCTGAGAGTTTTGTGCGCTCAGAGCCAGGCGATAAGGCAACGCCTCCCGGGCGCTGTTCAGAGTATGACAATAGTCCGCCCAGCCCGCGCCGTTAGCCAGTTGGGCGTTGGCGTGCAAGGTCGTCAGACGCTCGCCGTGACCGCGCGCCAGCGCCTTTAGCGCCTGGGCGTCAGCGGCGGATAGCGTTAACAGGCGATAAGGCGCGTCATCCGCAGGCGGGACGGTTGCTGTGGCGATCGCGTCGGAAGCGGATTCGGCTGGCGCTTCCACTATCCCTTGCAGCACGACGTGGGCGTTGGAGCCGCTGAAACCAAAAGAGCTGACGCCGGCCAGTAATTCGCCGTCCCAGGGCTCGCTACGCTGGGGCAAGTGGAACAGGCGCTCGTCGATATCGATCAGGGGATTGCGTTGACGCAGATGCAGGCTGCCGGGAATCACCCGGTGTTTGAGCGCCAGGGCGGTCTTGATCAGCCCGGCCACGCCCGCCGCCGCTTCCAGATGGCCGATATTGGTTTTGATGGAGCCGATGCTGCATGGGTGGTCCGCGTCGCGACTCTCTTCCAGAACGTCCCGCAGGCTGTTCACCTCGATGGGGTCGCCCAGGGCCGTGCCGGTGCCGTGGGCTTCCACGTAGCGGATGCGACAGGGTTGCACTTCCGCTTTGAACAGCGCGGAGCGGATGACGTCCTGCTGCGCCTGTCCATTGGGTGCGGTGAGGCCGTTGCTATGGCCGTCCTGGTTCACGCTGGAGCCGCGGATTAGCGCGTAGATTTCATCGCCGTCCCGGCGCGCGTCCGCCAGACGCTTCAGAATGACGACTCCGCAACCTTCGCCGCGCACATAGCCGTCCGCTTCAGCGTCAAAGGTTTTGCAACGGCCGGTCGGCGACATCATGCGTCCCTGGGACAGGGAAATAGTGCCTCCAGGCAGCAGGATCAGATTGACGCCTCCCGCCAGCGCCAGGCTGGATTCGTTGCGGCGCAGGGATTCGCAGGCCTGATGAACCGCCACCAGGGAGGACGAGCAGGCGGTGTCGATAGTCATGGCGGGACCGCGCAAGTCCCACAAGTAGGAAATGCGTCCGGACGCCACGCTGGCGGCGGCGCCGGTGCCGGTGTGCATGCGAATAGCGTTGCGGTCCGCGTAGCTGATGCGTTGAAACTCAGTATTGCAGACGCCCATGAATACGCTGGCGTCGCTGCCGGCCAGAGAGCTGACGGCAATGCCCGCGTCTTCCAGCGCCTCCCAACAGACTTCCAGCAGCAGGCGTTGCTGTGGGTCCATGGTTTCCGCTTCCCGCGGCGCGATGCCGAAGAACTGCGGATCGAACTGATCGATGTTGTCCAGGAAGCCGCCCCAGCGCGTGTTCATGCGGCCATCGACGCCGGCATCCTGATGGTAATAGGCGTCATTGCTCCAGCGCTCCGGCGGCGTCTCACGAATCGCGTCAACGCCCTCGTTCAATAGGCGCCACAGCGCCTGCGGATTGTCCGCGCCGGGGAAACGGCAACCCATGCCGACAATGGCGATGGGATCGTTGCTCTCAAATGGCGTGGCTTCCACATCCACCAAACGCGCGGCTTTGCGTTTCACTTGTGCCGCGCCACCGTGCTTTTGGGCGCTTGGCGCGCCGCTGGTCAACGCGGCGATTGACGCCGCCAGCCGGGCGATATTGGGATGCTGATAAAACAGGGTGGGCGGGGTGGCGACGCCCACATAGCGCTCCAGCTCACCGCTGAGTGCGACCACGTGGCGGGAGGCCAACCCGAAGCTGGCGAAATCCGCGTTAGCGTCGATATCTTCGGCGGGCAGGGCGGTGATCGCCGCCAATTGCTGCGTTAGCCAATCGACAAGGTCTTTGGCGTCGAGTGGCGCGCCTCGTTTCAGGCGTTCCGTCGCTACAGAGGGCGTGGCGGTTTGAGAGATTTTTTGTGTTTGAGTATGCGTCGCAGCTTGCGCTGTTACATCGTCCCGGGCGCCGGCGCGCCATTGATAAATCGGTTGCAGTGAATCGTCCAGCCAGGCTTTGCGATTGGCCTGACGCTGGATTTTGCCGCTGGTGGTCTTGTAAGCCTGCAAAGGCTTTAGCAGGGCGATGGCGTGCACCGGCAGCTCATGCTCCAGAAATACCGCCTGACGAATGGCGCGAGCCACGGCGTCGCCGTCCAGCTGACGTACGGCGGTGCGTTTCACTTCCTGTACGATCACCAGGCGCTCCTCGCCGTCGATATCCACGGAGAAGGCGGCGCCGTTGTCGGTGGTCAGGTCTGGATGGCTGGCGAAAACGGTCTTTTCGATATCCTGCGGGTAATAGTTGACGCCATCGATGATAAGCAGGTCTTTGCGGCGGCCGGTGATGAATAGCTGCGCGCCATGGATGAATCCCAGGTCGCCCGTGCGCAGGTAAGGGCCGGAATATCTGCCCTGCGGGTCGGCCAAATGAACGTCAAAGATGTCTGAGGTGGCTTCCGGTCGCGCCCAGTAACCGCTGGCCACGGAAGGACCGCGCACCCAGATTTCGCCGATTCTGTCCGGCAGACAGGGCGTCCGCGTCGCCGTATCGACAATCAGGCTTTTAGTGTCCATGTCGACCCGTCCGGACCCGACCAGCGGCGTGGAGCCTGGCGCGCCCGCGGCGACGATTTTCACTTCGCCCTGGGACAGCGCCTCCCGCTCCACATGCAGGACGGTGGGCGGCTCGGACAAGGGGGTGATGGAAACTTTGACGGTGGCTTCCGCCAGCCCGTAGCTGGGGGATAGCGCCTGATAGTCGAAGCCGCAGTCGCTGAAGGTGGCGGCGAAGTCCCGCAGGGTTTCATAACGCACAGGTTCCGCCGCGTTGCAGGCGGCTTTCCAGCAGGATAAGTCCAGATCCTGCTTTTGTTCGGCGCTGATTTTATCAATACAGAGCTGATACGCGAAATTAGGCGCGGCGCTGTGTGTGGCGCGACAATCAGAAATCGCCTGCAGCCAGCGCGCCGGGTTGCGGATGAAGGTCGCCGGCGCCATCAAGTAACAGATTGAGCCTGCGTATAAGGGCGTCAGAATGGCGTAGATCAACCCCAGATCGTGAAAGTGCGGCAGCCAGCTCACCACAATGGAATCGGCGTCATGGTCGTAGCAGCGATGCAGTTCGTCCAGATTCAGAATCAGGTTGCGATGACTCACCATGACGCCTTTGGGAGCGGAGGTGGAGCCGGAGGTGTATTGCAGAAACGCAAGATCGTCCGCGTGTAGCGACGCCGGTTCGCTGTCCTCACTGTTTTCACTGTCGTCTGTCGCCGGGTTTAACAGACCTGCGTCCACCGTGAGCCAGACAGCTTCCTGCAAGCGTTTGTCGCCGGCGTCCGAATCCGCGATGGCGGCCACGACGGAATCATTGGCGAGGATGACGCGGGTGTCGGCGTCGTCGAGAATGCTGTCGAGACGCTCTGCGCTGCGGTTCTTTTTCGGTGGGTGCATGGGGATCGCCGTAACGCCGGCGTACAGGCAGCCGAAGAAGGCGGCCAGAAATTCCAGTCCGGGGTGAAACAGCAGCAGGACTCGCTCTCCAGGCTGGGCGTGGCGTCGCAACAAGGCCGCCACGCGACGCGCCTGTCGATCCAGCGCGGCGTAGGTGAGCGGGAAACGGGCGTCGCGATCCTCCGTCAGAAAAACGAAAGCGTCGGCGTCTCCCTGGGTAATCGCATGAGACTGCAACGCGCGACTGATGTCGGCGTAAAAGGGACGGCGAGCGGCGTCTGTAACGCGGCGAGTAGTATCTGTAACCATGTTTCGATGTCGTAATTTATTATTTTTAAACGACGCATGGCGCACGCCTCCCTACCGCATAGAGGCCCACGGCCATAACGCCACGGGACGACTTCAGGCTACTTCCGGTAAAGCCTTCTAATATTTCTTCAGTAACGGCGGCGTGTATGCTTGGCGCGTTAATGTTATCCGGGTGAAAAAATATTGGAAAACACGACCATGAAGCCCATTGAGGGAATCACGGCGAGGTCTTGACGAGGTGTTTGTCCGCCTGGGCGAAGACGACGATCAGGCCGACGATGGGGGAGAATATAAAGGAAATAAAAAAGTTTAAGGTAAAGCCGAACTTCTTATTTTTACCAAGGAACGCCACAAATAAGCATACAAGCAGATATAACAGGACGTGAAGCATAATTATTCTGATCCTTTTTCATGCCTTCCCCTCTCCCCGGTGGAGAGACGATTCAATCCTAAGTAACGGCTATAGCATGTAGGGCTAACTCCAGCTGCAGTCAAATGGTAGACCCAAATTATGACGATATCAATTAAGCAATTAAAAATAATGCGGCGGGCTTGGCCATGGGCCTGGCGACCCTATTGCCAGCAGGTTTGGCGGGCGTTATCCGAAAAAACGGAAGGTCGGTGTGAAAGCCTTATATGACAGGGGTTTTGCAGAATTGAAATATGGCGATGGCGGCGCTGAAACAGGGCGTGAGTGCACAAAAAAAGTACTTGCGGGTCTATAGGTATTGAACTAGTCTCAGTACGGACACTTCGGAGGTCCAGGACTTCTTTTTGTATATGTTGTTTGTTTTATTGCTCTCGCTATAAGTGGCGGAAATAAAATATTAACGATATATATAACCGCCCGTGAATTTGTACTTGATGTTTTACGGACGTATATACCCTGCGTAAGTCTAATAATCATCAATATGGGAACATCAGTATGGCTGCAACAGCAACTAAAGAAGACACAACAGAAACGGAAGTGAATGTAGAAGAGCGTTTGGCGGACGTGCGTGCGATGACCAGAAAGTATGTGCTGGGATCGATGGGTGTAGGGCTGGTGCCGATTCCCGTCGTGGATTTCGCAGGACTGACGGCGTTGCAGTTGAAAATGCTGCACAGCATGTCAAAAATCTATGGTATCAGGTTCTCCCAGGATATCGGCAAGTCCCTGATCGCTTCTCTGGTCGGTTCCGCGGCTCCCGTTCCTCTTGGCATAAGCCTGGCCAGCCTGACCAAGGTAATTCCGGTCATCGGCACAGTGTTAGGCGCCACCAGCGTAGCGATTATCGCGGGCGCTTCCACCTATGCGCTGGCGCGAGTGTTCATCCAACACTTTGAGTCCGGCGGCAACTTCCTGAACTTCGACCCTGAAGCCGTTCGCGCGTTCTACGCGGAAGAACTGGAGAAGGGCAAAGCCTACGCGGAAAATCTCGGCAAGGACGACAAGACCGCCAAACCAGCCGGCGCCAAGGCGTAAGCCAGACGCTGACCGTTTAGCCGAACAGACGCGTTCACTCTGACCGCATAGTATCCCGGCGCGCACTCGCGCGCTGCGGACATGCCTGCGTGCGTCCGGCGCGCAGGCCTCCCTGATATTCTCTGGAGCAAAGAAAAACAATGGAAAGATCCTCCGGCGTCGCCTTTCTGTCTGTCTTTTTCCCTGTCTTCGCCCTGATGTTTTCGCCTGTCGCCGCCGCTGAAGAGTCAGCCTCTACGTCCACGGCGGCTGCATCCGCCCAGTCCGCCCAGGATAAAACCAAATCGCCACTGCGGAAGATGTTGAACATGCCGGACGCCCTGACCATCGGCGCCTCCGCCAGCATCACCTCCAGTAAAGGGCAGACCGATTACGACAGTCGCACCTATGTGGTGGAGGCCAGTTGGACCACGACCAAGAACATCATATCGACCTATAACCAGATCCAGCGCAGCGAAACCGGCCCTCAGGTGTTATCGGACAAGAAAAGCAGCGACAACTTCTGGCAATACAATTTCTCCCAGCGCTATTACCTGCTGTCGGGCTATCGTTATTCCACTGATGAAATACAACTGGTGGACAAAGAACACGAAGTGTTTCTGGCGCCGGGATTCTATCCTTATCGCTCTCAAACCTGTCGGCTGAGTACGGCGGCGGGTGCGCTCTATCTGTCCCAGGACTACTCGGAAACCGCCATCCTGGCGGGCGAAGATGCGCACGAGGAAAGCTGGCGCTACGGCGCCTATGAGGCTTTTGACTGCGCGTTGATGGGCGGGGTGCTGAGTCTGTCCCAGAGTGTGATTTACTCGCAGAATAAAGACGACAGCGACGACTACCGCTACCGCTCCATGATCAGCGCCGCCGTTCCCATGGCATATGGACTCTCGGTCAGCGTCAGCTATAACGTGAGTTACGACAACCAGCCCAAGTTCGGCGTGGATAAGAAGCAGGCGGATCTCACCACGGCGTTGTCTTATAAGTTTTGATGGTGCGGAGACGCATTGATGACGGTGATGACGGTGATGACGAAAAGGGGACCTGACCAGCAATGACTTACCCAAGTCCTGTCGTGTCGTCCCATTGATTCGCTTAAGCCCTTTGCGCATTCGCGGCAATCGCCGGAGGGGAGGCCGCAGGGCGGATGCCGGTTTAAAGTGGCGTAGCGATCTACTCAACAATACAGGAATCAATATTCTCCGGCGTGCAGTAATGGTAGTCCAGGTGGTAAAACTCTTTTTCGGGCGTCTCTCCATGCTTGATATAGCGGTACAGAAGCTCGGCGCCCAGCCTGCCCATTTCAAATGGCCGTTGCCCAATATTAGCCGTAGACAATCCTTCAGATAGCGCTTTGAGTTGTAACGGCTCGGTGTCGGCGGAAATGATGACCACTTCATTGCTGGCTATTTTGGGCGCATATTTTTTGATGCGGGGAATGTAATCCTGGGAGAACTGGGCAAAGCCCGCAACGGCGATAATGATGGGCGGCGGTTTGTAGGCTGTAATCATTTGCTCCAGTTGAAAGAAGGCGGTATCTCTCTTGCCCTCTGAATAAAGGGGGCAGCGACTGTTTTCCCGCCATCCCAGGGTGTTATTTGAAAAGCTTGCGGATCCAGCTTCGCTCAGCGCCAGGCGAATACCCGCGATACGTTCATTCAGATTTGGCGTGGTGGGGTGGCCGCTTTGGATACAGAATTCTGTAATCCCTGTTGGGCGCCTATACTTCTTTGCGTAGTCGCCAAGCGCTTTGCCGAAGTCCACGTTGTCAGTGCCGACGTAAGCCATCCGGTAACTTCTGTGCTCCGGCAGCAAATCCGAGTCAAACATAATCGTTGGGATCGATTTTGACTTGGCGATATCAAGGGCTCTTTTCACCAGATGTTCTGAATCTGTTGTGGAAATCAGCAGCCCATCGACGCCTTGCTTGAGAATTTTTTGCACCACCATGGCTTGCGATCGGGGATCCTGGAAGTCAGCGGGACCATCATAAATGCAGGCCACTTCAGGATAGGCTTTTGCAAAGCGCTGACACCCGTTATAGGACGAGATATAAAAACTGTCGTTCTTGGTTTTCCCTATTACCGCAATCAGCATGGCCTCTGCTGAGCTATCGGCAGTAAACAGCAAAAACGCAAGGGTGAGCGCAAGGTGTCTGGTCATAATGCTCTGCCAAAAAATTGAATGCCTTGCGGTGAGGCTTGTTTAAAATCACTTGATTTATTTCATTATAGAAGGCGTAAGCGAAATCGATGGGTGAAAGCGCAAGTCGCCCACAGTTTTGCATAGCCGTTGAAATGCCGCTCTGATCGTGAAAGACTTGCCGAGAGTCATTATTACCTGGATCTGGAGAAGGCTATGAAGTCGGAACAATCCTCAATCATTGACGATATCTACCGCTTGACCCTCGCCCTGGATTCACAACCGCCCACCAGTGCTCAAGATAAAAGAATACGCGAAGAGCAACTGGAACTGCTGCAGGAACTTTGGCGCGAGCTTGATATGGTTATCAAACACGAATGGCCGGACGGTTCGGGCAAGGCGTGATTTTCGAATAGCACCACACTTTGACCATCTTAAATTGTAAAAGCTCAGTATCCGCCTCTGACCTGTTTCCAGCCTTTGGCATTAACGGCGCCTGCAAGTGATTTAACGGTCAGGTTTTCCCGTCGCCGGACTGGTTTCTTCATATACCCTGTAGGTGTTCCTGCCTGCCTTTTTGGCCGAATACAACGCCTTGTCCGCCATCTTGACCAGGCCGTCAGCCGTAATGGCGTGAGTGGGTAGTAGCGCGACGCCAATACTTGTTCCAACTTGGATGTTCACTTCATTTAATTGAAACTCTTTTTTCATCGCCCAAAGTATTTTCTGGGCAATGTGCTCTGCGTCGCTTTGGTCGCCAATGCTCTCTGCAATGATGATAAATTCATCTCCACCCAGGCGGGCTAGGGTGTCAGATTCTCTGATAATAAGTTGAATGCGGTGGCTGAACGCGGACAGCAGTTTGTCGCCAATCCCATGGCCGTGGGTGTCGTTGATAGCCTTGAAGTGGTCGATATCCAGATACATGAGGGCGAAGAGCGCATTATTACGATGGGAGCGTGCGAAAGCCTGATTGAGACGGTCATAGAATAAAGCGCGGTTGGGCAGGCTGGTGAGGCTGTCGTACTGGGCTAAATGACGCAGTTTTTGCTCAATCTGTTTCCTTTCAGAAATATCATGGAGAAAGGCGCAGAACTGCCATTGTTCCTGTGCTGAAATGGCGGAAATGGTGATTTCTACGGGGATTTTTTCGCCTTTATTATTGAGTGCGAGCAGTTCAAGGCGCTTTCCTAAAACGATCCCCTGACCGGTTGCAATGAATTTGCGCATGCCAATTTCATGTCTTTCACGGAGCCCTGTCGGAATGATTAAATCTGATAGTTTGCTCCCGATCGCCTCTGTGGCGGTCCAGCCAAATGTTTCTTCGGCTTTAGGGTTCCAGTCTGTGATGACGCCGCATGCGTTCATCGCGATGAATGCTTCATGAGAACTTTCTATGATACGCCTGATGCGCATTTCGCTGGCTTTTAACTGCGCTTCTATATTCTTTCGCTGCGCCTCCTCCTGCTTCATCTGCATAAGCGTCAGAGACTTCGCCATCAATAAATCTTCTTTTTCCTGTAACCTGATCTTGCGGCCAATGGCTGAGCCGATGAGGCCGGCCATCATCTCCAGCGTTTTCAAGTCATCATGATCAAATGCATGTGGCGTGTCGGACAGGATTTTCAGCACGCCTATGATATTGCCTTCCTCATAGAGGGGAGTAACCACTATGGAGGCCGCTCCGACTTTTTTGCACGCTTCATGATTAACCCTTGGATCATTGGCGGTGTCTTCAGAGATAAGGGCTTTGCGGTCAGTGACGCAGAGGCCGGACAGGCTGTCGTATAAATTTAGCCTCAGCCCCTCGAACTGATGAACGGAGCCGCTGGCGGCCTGATAAACCATCTCGTCGCCTTCCATGAGTTCTATGACAGCGCCTGTGGCGGGAGTGACAGTCAGCATTTTTTCTGTCACCAGCTGCATAAAGGCCGTCATGTCTATTTCTGCCTGCGACAAGTGAGACTGGGTTTCAACAATCTGGTTGAGCTTCTCAGTCGTTTTTTCCAGCCGGATTTCGGTTTCACGATACTCCCGCAATACTTCGAGCAGATAGTCATTGGAGGTCGCCAGCATTTCTCTCTCACTCTGTAACTTGGCGACGGAGGAGTGACCATTCTCTTGTTGCGCTTTGTCACCTTGAATATCTGTGAAAGACGCGAGCCAGTTTGGAATGTCGCCCTGCTCATTGTTGAGTGGGACCACATGACAGACATGCCATCGATAAGATGAGTCAGAAGAACGCTGAAGGCGCATCTTCAGCTCGAAAGGGACTTCGGCTGCGATACCGGACCGCCATCCTCTTTGAACGGTAGAAATATCGTCCTGGTGAATGACTTCGATCCACCTCATGCCAAGGGAGTCGGACGCAGACAGCCCGGAATACTCGCGCCATAAATCATTGCACTCAATCCAGGCGCCTTCGTGATCAGTCTCCGCAAGTAGATGAGGAAGCGGCAGCTCCCATAGGTTAGTTGGATGCATGGGAATACAGATCTGGATCGTTAAGAAAGGGGACCGGCGTCAAGCCCGATATTTTTTACTGGTCCATGTAGCCAAAGTATAGAAGATTTAAGTGGGAAGTCCGCGCACTCCAGAGAAAACCAGTATTCCACCCACCCCCCCCAAAAAAAAGTGATAAGTGAAAGCCCGTTCTTAACCCAAAGTCGGCCTTTGTTATGCCATATCAATATAAACCGGGGCTCGCTGGGTCAATAAGATCAACTAAATTTATTATTGTTGGCTTAATTCCGCTTGAAGAACATCGATAATGACAAAGCCGTATGTCGATTTTAACTGGGCCATAGCAGGAAGCGCCGACACTCCCCAGGAGCAAGTGGTCAACACTATCGTCAGCAAGTTGATCCAGTTATGTGAGCTCTCCGTCGCGGCGGAGGAAATGCCCGACATCATGCGCCAGATACTGACTTGCCAGAGTTGCCTGCATAATCTCAAAAGCCACATAGGAGAGGCTGACTTTACCCACTATTTCTATTTGGCGGACGTGGAGTTGGAAAAGTTGGATGGATTGCTTGAAACCGGGGAGTCTGAACAAGGAAATGATCCGGAATGTTATTAACTTGGCGATGATGCTGACCTGTTAATCACCGGGCGCATGGAAGGGGAAATTTAAATGGCCGAGAGATTGGTTGACGCTGATTGGACCCTCAAATTAAGAGACGAGGAGGGGGATATTAAGGGGTCTAAGGGAGAGGGATGAGCCCACAACAAGGTGAATACATGCCGCAACGCTTCGTTGATGAAGATTGGACCAGAATCGGAAATAAAGATGCGTCGTATAACGCTATCCTGGACTGCGTCGCTAATAAGCTACTAAGTTTAAAAATGCTGCAGGAAGTGGCTTGCCACCAGGGAAACTTAGCCTTCCAGGCAAAAAAGTGTGAATGGGCTATTCGTTTGCTGCCCTCTCTGATTGGGCGTGACGACTACGTGAATTTCCATCGCTATGTTGAAATTGAGCTGGAGAGGCTGGATGAATTGCTGGCTGATTATGGAGCGAAAACCGGGTAAGCCTAGCATGACTAAAACACACATAAGGATTTGCGCGAATGCTGAGAATCGATAGAACCGATAAAGAATATAACCATCTGGTTCACAGAAATGGATAGCCATATTCACCGGTCTCCCTATTCCCACCTGTATGGCTGGATACGTTTCCTTCAAGGGGAAGGCAATAGTCAGCAGGAAATCCTCAAGGCCTTTGAGATGTGCAGCTCCGTTCGCTTGGAGCCCTTTGATAAAGGGCAAATAGTGTTGGCGAAGACCATTATTCGTCATGCCCTGGGGGAAACTCCCATTCTGGAACTTGCGCGCTATTGCCCACCCACGCGAGTGCTTGATCTTATCGCGGTGGTTAAGTGCGTCGAAGGGTACATATTCAAAGCCGTTACCCCTGAAGGCGAAGAAGACTTTTTGTTTTGGGTCACCCAGTCTGAAGTGGGGGGAAGTTTCGAACTATGTGAATTACCAATTAAGCTGCTGGATCTTAATAAAGATATTCGTGAGCTTCTGCTGTTCAAGGCGCATGCGGGAAAACGATGCCGAGTGGAAGGCTTTCCCTATCGTCCGCTCGTTGCGATTCTAACGTCCCGAGACTTTGGCTTACCCAGACCACTTTCATATAACCCCGATTCCTACCGGGATCGATGGGGAAGAGGCGGGCTGAGTCTGTAAACAGTCAGAGTATCCGGGGGGGGACTGTCATGCTCTTCCTGTTACAGCGCATGCTGGCGCTTAATCCTGCTCCCACTTCTCCTTTTTGCGATAGATCGTGGAGGCGCTGACGTCGAGCATCGCTGCGGCTTTGGGGATGTTGCCGCCGCAGTGGGCGATGGCTTGTTCGATGGCTTCTTTTTCGATGAGCCATAGGGGTTTGATGGGGGAGTCTTCCTGGCCGGTTTCGGGGGACAGGACGGTTTCGAGTTGCGGCGCTGAGGGGCGCTGGGGCCAGGGGCTCGTCGTGGCTCGGGAATGAAACGGAATCATGTCCGGCGTCACTGCGTCGTCGTTGTTGAGCACCACGATGTTGCGGATGACGTTCTGCAACTCTCTCACATTGCCGGGCCAGTGGTGGGCCATCATGATATTGACTGCCTCCGGCGTGAAACGGGTGAAGCGTTTGTTTTCCTGCCTGGCGTATTCCCGCAGAAAGCTTTCCATCAGCAGCTTGATGTCGGTTTCCCGCTCCCTGAGCGGCGGCAGGTAGATGGGTATGACGTGAAGTCGGTAGTACAGGTCTTCCCGGAAACGTCCCGCCTGCACCTCCTGTAGGGGATCGCGGTTGGTGGCGCATACGAATCTGACGTCCACGGTTTCCTGCTGCGAGCCGCCGACCCGTTGAAACGTGCCGGTTTGAATAAAGCGCAGCAGTTTGGTTTGCAGCTCCAGGTCCATCTCGCAGATTTCATCCAGAAACAGGGTGCCGCGGTGGGCCTGTGTGGCGGCGCCGTCGCGGTTATTCAGAGCGCCGGTGTAGGCGCCTTTGACGTGGCCGAATATCTCACTTTCCATCAGGTCTTTAGGAATGGCTCCGCAGTTCAAGGGGACGAAAGGACCTTGTTTGCGCGGACTGCGGTTATGAATCGCTTCGGCGCATACCTCTTTACCGACGCCGCTTTCGCCAGTGATGAACACCGTGGCGTTGCTGGGGGCGGCGCAGTCGATGATGCGATATACCCCTTGCATGGGCAGGGACTCGCCAATGAAGCCTTCATAGTGCCGGCGTGCGAACTGCTCCCGATAACCTTGCACCTCTTTCACCAGATTATTGTTGGCCAGCGCGTTCTTCACGGTGACCTGCAGGCGACGGGCGTCGAAAGGCTTCACCAGAAAATCGAAGGCCCCGTATTGCATGGCGTTGACGGCGATGTCGATGGAGCCGTGCGCGGTCATGACGATCACTGTTGAGGGCAGGTCATCCTGCTGAATACGCTTGAGGATATCCATGCCGTCCATGTCCGGCAGCTTGAGGTCCAGCAGCACTACGTCAGGCGGCTCCCGCAGTATTTGCACGATGGCGTCGCGGCCGGTTTCCACCGTGACGATCATGTAGCCTTCCGCTTCCAGGTAGTTTTGATACAGGGACGCCAGGGACAGGCTGTCTTCGATCAACAATATCCGTTTCTTCACATCAGGTTCCATTGGGTCATGGGTGAATCCATCTCATCGCCACGAGTGAACGTTCAAGGGCTGGCTCTGAGTAGCAACAAAGTCGCATCGTCTTCAAGCGTGGAGCCAGTCGCGCGCAAGGCTTCGTCCAATTGGGTCTGCGCCGGGGCCTGGGGGTATTGCTTCAGGTTGGCGGCGAGCAGCGTGCGAACCGCACTCTCCCGATCTTCCACAGCACCTTCTCCATGCTCTGTTAAGCCATCAGTGTAGCCAATGAATACGGAATCTTCCGGTAGGTCCAGCTCACATTCTTCATAAGCGTAGTTATGCGCCAGCCCCAGCATCATGCCGCCGCAGGCGATGGGGCTGAGTTCGCCCTGGGATAACAGCCAGGGCTCAGGGTGCCCGGCGGACGCGATGGTGAGGCGGCGACTGTCCGGACGCAGTTGTATGACCAGACAGGTGAGCCCGGTGCGCGCGAGTAGCGGCGAGGAGGCGACGAAATGGGACAGCTGATTCAACAGTTTTCCCGGGGACGCGGCATGGGGCGTGGCGTGGCAGAGGCCATGCAGATAGCCCGCCGCCGCATGAGCGAAGAACTTGGCTTGCTCCCCATGCCCCATGATGTCCCCGAGGATCAACGTAAAAGCGTCGCCGCTGTCGCGATGGAAGATGAAGTCGCCGCCGCCTCTGGCGGCGACCCGGTACCCCGAGGATATTCGAATCTGGCTGAAGCGCTCCGGGATCGGCGACCACAGCAGGGACGACACGCGATTGTCCAGCTCGGCGTTGAGGGTGCTTCTCACATCCTGGGAGCGTTTGATGACCTGCGCCACGGTTTGCTGCAACCGTTGTTTGCTCATGGGCTTTTCGATAAATCCGTCGATGGACAGGTGCGCGGCGCTGCTTTGCACCTGCTGGGGCGCGCATCCGCTCATAAAAATGAACGGAATCATGCGGGTGGCGGCGCGCTCCGCCAGTCGTTTGCGCAGCTCCAGTCCGTTGAGATGGGGCATATTGATGTCGCAGAGAATCAACTGCGGCGGCTGCTCGATGATCGCCTTTTCCGCTTCGCGGGGATCTTCCAGAGAGATGACTTCATACGCGTCGGACAAATACGCCTGCAGCAGATGCAGCTGAGTCAGATCGTCGTCGATCACGGCGATGCGCGGTTGGGCGCGGGTCAGTTTTATGCGCACGCAATAGCTGTTGAAGTCGCCGTCTTTGCCGACGATGCGCTGGTAGCGCGCGTGGGGCGCCAGACTGCGAATCAGCGTCAGGCCCATGCCGTTTTCATGCAAAGGGCTCTCCGATAACAAATCCTCGATATTGCGTTCAGCGTCGAACAGGGAGGACAGATCCGCGCCATTATCGAGTAGCAGCAGGTCGACAAAACCATCCCCGCTGCGTTTGTCCAGCGCGATAAAGTCGGCCTGGGCGTCATGTTTCACCACGTTGGTGAAGTACTCCGCCACCAGCAGCTGCATGTCCTCGCAGCGCTGATTGTCGACGCCTTTGCCCACCAGGAAGCGGGCCGCGCATTCCCGCGCCGCGCCCACCGCGGCGAGGTCCGGGCGGGATTGATAGAACAGTCGGTCGTAGCCGGGATGGCTAGTTAAAAGGGTGGAGTTCATTCAACGCCTCTAATGTCGAGTCGGTTAGTTGGCGCATGGAAAGATATTCGTTCTCCGCCTCCGTGTAGTTATGCGCTCTGCAGGCTTCTTCAATGGCTTTGGCGTGCAGATGAATGCGCTGCGCGCCGAAGGTCTGCGAACTGCTTTTCAGCGCATGGGCGCAGATTTCAAACTGCTCGTAGTCCTGCTCGCCGAGGTGTTCCTGCATGGCGTCCACCCGCTTGGTGAGTTCCGTGGAGAATATCGCCAGCATGCGTTTCAGCGTGTCCGCCGAGGTGTCATTGAGCAGTTGCTCCAAGGCTTTGGGATTGATCAACGCATTGCTGGCGCCAGGCTCGGCGGGCGCTTGCGCGGCTGTGGGCGCCGCATTGCACAGCGGCGCTGGCGGAGAGGACTTCTTGCCGTTTTTCTTGATCCAGTGACTGGCCATTTCAATCAGGCGAGCGCGGTCCACCGGTTTGGTGAGGAAATCCTGCATGCCGCCGGCCAGACAACTCTCCCTTTCTGAGGTCATAGCGTGTGCGGTGAGCGCCACGATGGGCGTGGTCAGTCCGCGCCGGCGCATGACTTCCACGGTTTCGCGGCCGCTCAGGCCGGGCATGCGCATGTCCATGAAGATCAGGTCATAAGCGCTGCTTCCGGTTTTCTCAATGGCCTCTTCGCCGCTGAGAGCGGTGTCGACGTGGAAGCCGGCGTACTCCAGAAACGAGCGGGCGATCAGCAGATTGGCGTCGCTATCGTCCACCACCAGAATTTCTGCCTGATCCGCCTCCAAAGAGTGAGCGCTCGAAAGCGCGTAAAGGCCGTCGCGATGCAGCACTGCTTCCTCAACGCTGACAGGCGTCTCAATGGGCCGTCCCAGGGCGCAGGCGAGCAGAGCCTGCAAGGTCTGTCTACGGGTCGCAGGCGTATGCAGGACGCCGTAGCAACCTTCCGCTTCCGTCCTGGGATGGTTGGCGTGGCGATATACGGCGATACGGGTCAGAGCAGGCTCGTGGAACGCCGCGTCGATCCAGATCGGCGGGTTCTCCATGTCCAGCAATACGATGAGCTTGAGACCGCTGTCGAGGTGATTGCGCAGCTCTTCCTCTTGCAGGCAGCAGACGCTGTCCAGCGTCCATAGATGCAGTTGCCATTGGAAGGCCCGCCGCCACTCTCTGCTGTCGCTGACGATGATAATGCGATGGCCCTGTAGCGGCGCAACCAGGGACTCCAGGTTGGCGCGATTGACGGTGGTTGGCGCGGCGTTAGTGAGCGGTAGCTGCAGACTGAATGTGGATCCGGAGCCGACTGTGCTGGCCAGGGTAATGTCGCCATGAATGATGTTCGCCATATGACGTGAAATCATTAGCCCCAATCCTGTGCCTTCTCTGTGGCGGTGTTCCTGAAAGAACTCGGAGAATATCTGCTTTTTCGCTTCCGCGCTGATCCCTGGTCCTGTGTCGCTGACATCAATGCAAAGATGTTGGGCTCCATACACATGAGTGACGTAAACCATGATATTGACGCCGCCACGCTGGGTGAATTTGATGGCGTTGCCGATCAGGTTGACCAGAATCTGGCGCACGAAACTGCTGTCGGTGATGAGGCTGGCGGGGGTGTTGGCGTCGATCACGCTCTGAATAAACAGGCCTTTCTGATGAGCTCTTTGCGACAGCAGGCGAGTGACGTACTCGACTTTCGCGGGCAGGTTGCAGGGACCCAGGTTGGGCTCCAGTTTACCGGCTTCGATTTTGGCCAGATCGAGTACGTCATTGATGATTTCCAGCAGGTTTTTCCCGGCGCTTTCCGCGGATTGCAGATAGTGACGCTGATGACGGGTGAGGGGCGTGTCTTTCAACAGCTCGACGGTGCCCAGCACTACGTTGAGAGGCGTGCGGATCTCATGGCTCATGGAGGCGAGGAAATCCGACTTGGCGTGATTGGCCCGATCTGCTTCCTCAATGGCGTTGCGCAGGGATTCCTGCTCCTGACGGCGCTCGGAAATATCTTCCAGCATGGCGGTGAAAACGTAGCAACCCGCCAGTCTGGACACGGTGACGGAAATCTCGATGGGAAAACCAGCGCCGTCCCGACGTTCTGCTTGCCCCTGCAGGCGTTTATTGAGAAAGGGCGAGCGCCCTGTCGACTTGAACTGATCCAACTGCTCCTGAAAGGCCGCTCGAAAGGCGCTTGGCACCAGATAATTCGCGGCGGCTTGGAACATGACGTCGTCTCGGGAGTAGCCGAACATCTCCTCCGCCGCAGGGTTGAACTCGACGATTTTGCCGCCGTCATTGACAGAAACAATGGCGTTGAGGGAACACTCCAGCATGGCCTCTTTCACCGCCAGGTTGATGTCCGCCATTTCCTTAAGTTCTTTGATCTTGGATAAATCCCGAAAGGTCAGAATCGCAACCTGGGCCCCGTCTATTTCGGCGGCGTTGATGATCAGGTCGATGGGGAAGCGGCTGCCGTCGCGGCGATAGCCCCATTCGTCGGTCTGCCGCGTGACATGGGCCGGCGCGTGATGATGAGAGAGTTTGAGGATAAAGCTCTCGATGCGGTCCCGCTGCAATTGGTCGACGATAATGAGATCGTAACGATGCCCCTCCAACTCTTTCATGGCGTAGCCGAACATGGTTTCCGAGGCATGATTCATGTAGCGTATTTTGCCCCCGGCGTCCAAGGTAATCAGGCCATCCAGCATGTTGTCAGTAATGGCGCGCAATTGCGCTTCACTGAAATGCAGCTTCTGCGCCAGCGCCCTGGCTTGCTCCAGGCTTGCCCGCATGTCCCGGTGCACGCTTTCCAGTTCCCGGCTCATCAAATTGAAGGCGCTGATGGTTGCGCCAAGTTCATCCCGACCGGGGTTGGCCTCAATCAGACTGAAGTCGCCTTCCTGCAGGCGGCGCAGGGCGCTGCGCATCAATTGCAGTTGGCGGGTCAGATAGGAGCCGAACATCATGGAAACCAGCGCCACCAGCACCACGCCGATAATCGCAATGCGGATGCTCTGATCCCGAGCCTGTCTCCAGGCCTCATCCATGGCGCTGGCGTCAATTCCCAGTTCAACGGCGCCGAAGACCGCGTCGCCCACCTTGATGGGAATCCGCTGCAGGGTCGCGCCGAGACTGTCGTCAGGGGAAGGGCGCTCGCCGCCGCTGCTGAGGACGCCGCTGTTGTCATGGATGGACACATAGGTGACATGAGGGCTGGTGAGAAGTTCAGCCACCATACTGTTCAGCGTGGCGATATCTGAAGACAGCAACGCATTGGTGGCGGCGGCGCTGAACAGCACGCCAAAACGGGAGGCTTCTTCCTGCGCCTGTTTCAAGTGGGACTTGTTCATGATCTGCAGGAAGTTGAAGATCAGCACCGTCATGAAGACGGCTTCGATCAGTGCGACGCCCAATATGGTTTTTAGACGAAAGGACATAGTCTCAGCACTCTTTTTAACCTCTATCGCCGCTACAGCAAATCAATCTGTAGAGCCCGAATGTCATCCCAATCGGCATTGGCGGCGGGAATGAAACCGCGCATGCTCAGGGGCTGCAACAGGGCGCGTCCCTGTTCGCTGTCGCCCATCCGGGTCATTGCCTGCGTCACCGCCTTCACCACTTGCGGCGGCACGCCGGGAGCGCTGGCGATGGCGTGAGGCGTGTACGCCGGCGTGGTCCACAAAATGCGCAGGTTACGGGTGACCTCATCCGGCATGGCGTTAAAGGTGCGCATTACGCCGCCGCCGGCGATAAAGCGCTTCTGCATCACATTGAGATACACAGAATCGTGGGTCAGCACGTATTGCGGCTGAATGCGGATACCCTGACGCGCCAGAATCGCCTGAGGCAGCACGCTGGCGGCGAATGCCGCGGGAGCGGGAAAGGCGAGGTCG
Organism: Hahella sp. HNIBRBA332; assembly: GCF_030719035.1. Classification (NCBI taxonomy): domain Bacteria; kingdom Pseudomonadati; phylum Pseudomonadota; class Gammaproteobacteria; order Oceanospirillales; family Hahellaceae; genus Hahella; species Hahella aquimaris. The sequence continues at coordinate 2,664,981 of NZ_CP132203.1, read as the reverse complement.
GCGCCTTGCAGACTCTGCAAATCCTGAATGGAACTGTCTGCGGCGACGACGATAATGCCTTTGATCATTTTGTCTTTCTCCCGAGCCATCGCCTGATAGCCGGGATACTTGTTGTAGACGACAAAATGGTAGGGATTCATGTAGGCGAAATGGTATTGGCCGCGTCCCAGTCGCGACTCGAACTCTGGAATATCTGGCGCGGTCTTGAACAGCAGGCGCACGCCGCTGTCCTGTTCGATGTAACTGAGCACGGGACCCCAGGCCCGAGCCAGCTTTTCGGCGCTTTGTTGCGGCACGATGCCGAATTCGTACGCCTGGGCCTCTGTGGCGCTCAGGTTGGCGCTGACGAGAGCGGCGTAGATCAGGCAGAGGAAGGTGATGAGTATCCGCATGCGTGTCTCCCTATAACGGCAGATTCAGAAAACGGCTGGACTGAACCCAGCGGCGCAGTCGGGCGGCGAAATGAGGAAAGCGCCGCGCCAGACGGCTGATTTCCCGTTTCAGCTCCGCAGCGAGACCGGGGTTTTCGATGTCGTTCATCACCGCGCCGAGAATGCGCGCATCATGGGATTTCAGTTTGTGGCAGGCGTGTTCCAGGTCCGCTTCCGTGGTGACGCCGGATTTCACAATCAGGACGCAGGCCTGACTGGCGGCGCAAATCAGCTCCGCTGGGATATTCTGATGGTTCACCGCCTTCAACGGTGAGGTATCGAAAACAATGGCGTCCACGTGGCTTTCCCAGTCCTGAATGACTTTCCTGATGAGTCCTGTGTCCCTGAAGCCGATTGATGAATTCAGTGTAGCAGTTAAAACCTGCATGTTTTGCCCGGCCTGGGCGATGGCGCTGCGGCTGGAGCCGTTGTCCAATGACCAGGCTGCCCGCGGCAATTGGAAGCGGATATCGGCGGAGGGGCGGAACAGGTTCATGTCCACCAGCAGGGTTTGCCGTCCTGAGGCGCTATGGCGTCGGGCCAGGGCGTAGGCGAGGGTGGAGCAGCCGTCGCCGGAGTTGACGGCGGCCACCGCCAGGGTGCGCAGTCCTTTGCCCAGGGTTTGCGCGTAAACATGTTCGATCTCGACAAAGTTTTCGATAGCAGGCATCACAGCGCTCCTATGATTCCAACCACGGAAATGATCTTGAACACGCCTTCCAGACCACTGCTGAGCGTGGCCCAGTGGCTATCGGACTTGTTCGGGATATACAGCGTGTCGCCGGGACGCAACACCGGCAGCTTGCTCATGTCCGGCGTTTTCACAAAGCTCTCCAGATCGAAGCTGCTGGCGCTGTCCGCGCAGCAGGATGTATTCACCACCACAATACGTTCAATGTAGGCGCTGGCGGTGGCGCCGCCCGCCTGGGCGAGCAGATCCAGTACGGTCATGTCGTCGCTGAAGCGGTAACGTCCGGGCTTGTTGACGGAGCCCAGCACTCTGACGGTGTTTTCTTTAGTTTCCTCCAGCCAGTTACGGTCTTTTTCCGGCACGAAGATGGAGTCGCCGGGTTTGACCACGGGAAGTAATGTCTGATCGCCGGTTTCAAAGTAAAGCGCCAGATTGAGCTTGGAAATGCGCGCCTGGGCGCCGTTCCGATGCACGATGCGAATGTTATGGATGTCCGCCGAGCCGTTGGGACCGTCCGCCGCGGAGAGGATATCGAGAAAGGTCATCTCTTCATTGAACATGTAGCGGCCGGGAGCGCCCACCTGACCCATGATGTAGATGGAATTCTCTTTCGCCTGACGCACCCATTGCGCCTTGTTGTCCGAAGGGTCTTGCGGCAGTTCCGGAATAATCACGGATGTTCCTGAATCGAGTTGGGGGATCTCGCTCAAATCGCCGCCGTACTTGATGAAGCGGTCCAGGTTGAAGGTGCTGGACAGGACTTTGCCGCCGCTACGGCGCATGATCTTTATGTTGGCGATGTCGGCGCGGGCGGTGGGGCCTTGAGCATGGCCCAGCAGGTCCATCAGGGTCATTTCATCGGACCATTCAAAGCGGCCGGGATTGTAGACCTGACCGATGATTTCCACGGCGCGATCCGGCGGCGTTTTCAACCAGGACGCTTCGTTGACGTCGGTTTTCTCCGGCACGAAGACCGCATCTCCCGGCGCGACTTCCGGCAAGGCGACGCGACTGACGCCCTCCGTATAGGCTTGCAGGTCGAAGGGGATCACTGAGCCATCCGCCTTGAGGATGCGAATCTGCCGCGATTCAGCGAAGCGAGTGGGGCCGCCGGCGTTGGCCATGATATCGAGCAGCGTGGCGCCGGGCTTGCCTTCAAAAGCGCCGGGTTTGAACACCTCGCCCATCACGTAGACCACATTAGCGCCGGCTTTGATTTCGTCCTGCTGGATGGGCACGAAAATGGTGGAGTTGGGCTTCAGCTGAGGCAGCAGCGACGCGTCGCCGCTTTCCAGATAGCGCTTGAGATTGAAATTGTAAGGGGCGCTGTCCGAAATGATTTTGATCTGCTCGACGGCGGCGTAGCGAGTCACGCCGCCAGCGCGCATGATGGCGTCGATGACGCTGTAATCCGGTTCATAATTGAAGCGTCCCGGACTTTTCACTTCGCCGAAGATGCGCACCGCCTGACGGTCGTCGCTGGCGTCGCCGCTGGCCGCCAGGGTTTGCGCGTCAAAGTCGATCTGCACATTGCCAATCAGCGGCGAAGCGGGAATAAACAGTCGATCCAGAGAACGCAGCGGCGGCAGGCTGGAACGGTCGCCGGAGTCCAGGTACGCCTTGTAGCTGAAGTAGATGATGTCGTCACCCCGTTGAATTTGCATGCGGTCCAGTTGCGCGCCGGGCAGCAACCCGCCCGCCAGAGTGATCGCGGTTTGCACGTCGCCGGCGATGGGCGTCAATACGCTGCCGGGGTTCTCCACATAACCGGAAACGTCAATGATGAGATTGCGTTCCGCCAGAGTCACCTGCAGGCGCTCCACATCCCGATAAACCTGCCCCAGCGCCAGCTGGATCATTTGCGTCGCTGAACTCAGCGGTTGTCCGGCGATTTTCACCGGGCCGGCTTCCGGCAACAGAATGCGTCCCTCACGATCCACGGAAAAGTTACGATTGAACGCCTGCTCTCCCGTCAGACCCAGATAGAGTTGATCGCCCGGTTGTAATGGCGCTGTCGTCTCTTCAGCGCTTACATGGCGGCAAGTCAGTAGTATTCCGATCAGCGCCGTCAGCCAAATAGTCAACAGCGTCAGGCGAGCGCCTCGCTCTGGCGTTCTGATCGAATGAGGGATGATAGGGTGCGTTTGACTTGCCATAGTAATCCGGGTCCTGTTTTAGAGGTAGCGTCCCTGTAAATGGGACTCCCAATCGCGCTGGGGAATGGGCGTTGATACTGCGCCGCGTTGTTGCTGGCGATTGAGGTAGATTTCCACCCGACGATTGAAGCCATGGGAGTGGCTGTCCGCGTCCTGCAACAACGTCTGTTCTTCGCCCTCGGCACGGATCAGGATGCGCGTCTGCGCCACCCCTTGTTGCGCCAGAAACGCCGCAACCGCCTTGGCGCGGGCCTGGGCCAGATGCTGGTTGGCGTCGTTTTCGCCACGTTGGTCCGTGTGTCCGATCAATTCGATGGTTACCGAGGCGTCGCCCAACAGATAAGTGGACAAGCGAGTGAGATATCCCCGATAGCCCTCTGACAACTCAGACTGGTTCACATCGAAATGCACCGCCAGGGGAAAGCCGCCTATGGCTGAGTCGACGCCGTTACGGTCGCCGGCGACCGCGCAGGTGGTGTGTTCGTTGAGGTAAGCCAGCTGGGCGTTGGCGCTTTTCGTCTCTTTGTGCAGAATCGCCAGACTGTTATAAGCGTCTGGAAACAGCCCCGCGTCCAGTTCTCTGAATGCGCGATGCAAGCGCTGTCGCAGCGTTCTTAATTGGGCGGGAATACAATAATCGCCGCCCAGCAAGCTCAGCGCATCCAACTCCAGCTTTTCTAACTGGGCCTGTTTGGCGAGGCTGTCCTGATCCGGCGTGAAACTGATCTGATGATAGCGCTGCACCTCGCCGCTGCGGATCTCCGCCGCGCCGCCTTTACCGGCCTCCGGCCAGCTCTGGCAGCCGGCGAGGGCGCACAGACCCGCGCCCGCTATCAGCAGACGTACGCGTCTCATGCCCGCTGCTCCTGTACTGGGTGCTGCAGAGCGATAAAGCTTTTCATGGTGTCAAAGGACAGAATGGTGCGGTCGATACGCAACAACGTGGCTAAACGCTGCGGCTGCCCCTGCAACCCCACCAGCGCCATCTGCCGACGATTGGCGTGCAACTGCTTATAGATAAAAACCAAGGCGCCGATGCCGGAAGAATCCATAAAAGACACATCGCTCAAATCAAAAGCGACCCCGCCAACATGATTCAACGCCGACTCCTCCAACTGCTGCCGGCAATGCTGCACCGCATTAGCGTCAAAAGTCCCATCCAGCGCGATGACGAGATAATCGTTGCAAGAATATTCAGTGATGTTCATAACGTCCCCAGGTCGTAGTGATAAAACTCACAAGACTAGGAGCAACCCCTGTGCCAGATTATTTTTTAAATAAAAACAATTGGTTAATGGGTGGTGTCAGAACCGGAAACGGGCTAATTCGCTTTTTGCAGTTGCGGATTGCGAAGATTTTGGGGGGGGCTTCGGCTGGAAAATTGAGGGAAGAATTTCTCTAGCTCTGGGAGTTTGTCTTCGGATTTAATTATTGTTTCGCACTAACAGATTTGGGCTATGCTTTTGGTGTAGCAGCATGAGGAGAGGACTTCCATGCCATTCGTGTTTGTTCATGGCGTCAATAACCGACTGGACGATAGCTATAACCGTGATGTAGAGCTACGAGCAGCATTTCTCAGAAGATTAGTCGCCCCTGCCGTTGGTATTGATCCTACTCACCAGATCTACTCTCCTTATTGGGGTGGTAATGGCGTTCGCTTTTGGCGAAATCTTGAGGTCGTGCCCAGGGGGAACGAAGACGAGAGGTTGGGAGCTGATGTAAATGTACTGTCGCCAGCATTGGGGATTGCTCTTGAGAGCGGTCAGCTCAGAGACGGTGACCAAATAAAAAACCTTGCTGAGCGTGAACCTGAACTGCTCGTAGATCTGCTGTTTGATGCAGTCATTTTGGAGGCCCAATCCGAAGAAGACATTCAAGCGGTAGCGCAGGCGTACTGCTTAGCCCAAGACCGCCTAGCTGAGCAACATAATCAATGGTTATCACAGATTTCTGATGGCGATGCATTATTAAATAAGGTTTTTGATTTAGTGGAGCCAAGGACACCTAAAGCTTCTATTGAAGCTTTAGGTGGGCAGAGATTTTGGGATATGTTGAGCGAAGGCTTTAGGCGCTCGGCATTATTAGGCCTGGCCCAAATTTCCAGGGCAGTTGTACAACCTTCCCGGCTCCCTTTAACTCGGGCGCTTGCTACGTTTGTAGGAGATGCTTTTCGGTACTTAGATGAACGTGGCGATGGAAGCAAGCTGGGGCCAATAGCTTCAGTTGTCATTGACGCGTTTAATCAAGCTGCGTCTGTAGCTAAAAATAAGCAGGAGCCGCTGATAGTAATTAGTCATAGTTTCGGTGGGGAAATAGTCTACGACATTCTCACACACTATGCGGAAAACATGGAACTTGAGATTGATGTATGGGTAACCGTGGGATCTCAAGTTGGCCTATTTGAGGAAATGTCATTGCTATTAAGTAGTCCTGGCCGGACTGATGTTTCAGCTACCCCGCGTGAGGCCATTCCATCACCAACACGGGTGAAACACTGGCTAAATATCTTCGATACGAATGACGTGTTGGGATTCAAGGTCTTACCAGTATTTACAGCATCCGTGCCAGGCACGGTAAAAGACTATGAGTATGAAACTGGTTTCACCGTATTTGGAGCGCATTCCGGTTACTTTAATTGGCCCAGTTTCTATAGGCGACTGGAAAAACGCATTGTTGAAGGCATGATAGGCAATGACGCAAGTAAGACTTCGTGAGATAAGTGAAGCTCCTGGTACGCACGCTCTAATAATTGGGGTAGGCAACTATAAATATCTGCGTGGTGGTCCCGAGGAATATGACTCTGCAGTTCATATGGGGCTCAGTGTCTTGAGGTCTCCTCCTATTTCGGCGATGGAAATAGCTCACTGGATATTGAAAAAAGAGGGGGATGTCTATACTGGACTGAGTAATCCACGTGCGCCTTTAACCACAGTCGAAATATTGGTTACTTCCGTGCAACGTGAAGAGATTATTGTAGATGGTAATACTCATATTATTGAAAATGCCTCTTTACCCAACGTTCGCGTTGGATTCGACCGCTGGCTTGAAGAAATAAAGCGAAATGATGATAGTGTTGGAGTAATTTATTTTTGTGGCCATGGAATAAAGGGGGGAGGCTCTGATCTTCTTTTATTGTTGGATGATCATGGTGCCATAATAAATCGCCCTTTTGAAACTGGCAGCTTCAATATATCAAGTACAATACGAGCACTTCAAAGGCAGGTTAAATCCCAGCTTTATATATTCATTGATGCCTGTAGTACATTCAGCAGAGAGCTTGCTAATAGAATTGGCGGAACTCCTGCAGGAGCATTATTGGAAGAAAGTGAGTCAACTATGGTTGTCAATAGAGGAATGACTAAGGTTGTATCTTCTACTGATGGACAACCAGCCTATGGCGACAGCAATGGTATTTCACGTTTTACTGATGCATTTCTAAGAGCTTTCAATGGTTTCTGTGGCGTAGTTCTTCCTCCTGGCATGAATAGGTGGCAGATTAATGGCTTCGCACTTACACAAGCTATACCTAAGCTGCTTAATGATATAAACAAAGAACGAGGCGGGGGCGCTCAGGCTTGCACATGCTTTATATCTGGAGGAGAAGATTTGCCTCTGCACATTACGGCTCAGGTGCCTAAGGTCAAATTAGAGATTGCGCTTACGCCTGAGGCGCTCCAGATCAGGAGCAGTTATTCGATTGTTGATCTCGGCCCTAGTGGCGCGCCTATATTAACTGGCGGGCTTACAGCTGGAGTGTGGCAAAGAGAAGTATCTAGAGGCATTTATTCGGTGCTTATTTCTTCGCTGGATCATCAGCTTTATGACAGTGGTGCTCAACATCTTGAACCGCCGAATTACCTCTTACCCGTAGTAGTTGATATATGAGATACAGTCATCTTCAGATTCATCTCAGAGTGCAAGGCAAACAAGATTACTACCCGACTTTACCAGCATCTGTCGTTGACGCAACAGGCCATGTGTTGACCTCGGGGCCAGTAAGTGTTCATGACCCAGCAGAGCTTTGGTATAAACGTCGTACGGAACCTCTCTTCGTACGCTTGGTTTTGCCTAATGGCATCACGCAAACTAAAGCATTGCGAGATGATAATCATACATGGCATGACGAGATTACATTTATTGTTGGAGGTTGCCCCAACACCTTTGAATGGATGCAGTGGTCTATAGTACGGCTAGATTCCAGGAAGCAAGGAGGTCCTATACTAGAGCAACCAGGAATGTGGGATGCATGGTTTCAATTATGGGAGAAAAGCGAATACTCAAAAGATTGGTGCCAAGTTTCTATAGAGCGATATCTGAGAGAGGTGCCTCACTCCCAAAATGCAATTCAACTTGAGATGAACGGTGCTAGCTGCGCCAGAGCGTTGGTATTACGTCTTGATAGTGATATGCCACAAGTTGTTGCATTGCCATACAATAATGCAAGCGTATTAATTATAGGGTTGCGAGACCCGTCAGGTATTGATGCGCCACAAGTACTAATAGGGGGATATAGTCCTGATGCCGAAACTATATTGGAGTTTCTCAGAGCCAACGCACTTGAATCTATCGAGTCGATGCTAGAACCAAGAAGTAACTTTGCGCATAAGCTACTTCAGGATAAGTTTTCGGACCCAGTGGCAGCGACCGCTGCCGCATACTACCTTCTAAGAAAGCGTGACTGGGAGCGTCTTCCTGCAGAGTGGTTAGATACTTTAGCAGAAAGGTTTGCATGGATTCCTGATGCAGGTCTAATTAATGCATCGAGCCGAATTGCACGTGGTATGACTTTTAATGAGGCTGCGGACCTTGCCAGCTCAACGCTTGCGAATATGCTACAGAAAGGTATTCCTTTATTTGCTGAGGCGAACTTTTTACTAAGCGATCTCTTGCCCCTAGCAGAGAAAGCAAAGCAACGTGAAGAGATGAAAGCGATTGAAACCATACGCATGATGCTGGCGTCGTCATATCCGGCAGGGGTGAGTTTTGGTTTTGTAGGTAATAATCCTAGTGCTCCCATAGATATTCAAAGAGCGCTTCTTGAGGTAGAAAACAAACAGGGATACCGCAACATAGTTGAACAATCGAGTGTCAGGAACATAACAGTCTCTACAGGATTGGGTCCGGAAATAGCTTCACTTGCTATTAAGGAATCGAATGTTCCGCACAAAGTACCTGGGAATGCTAAAAAGACGCTGTTTCTTGCAAAAGTTTTTGGAATAAACCCTAACCTCTTATATGTGTACGAAAATGCCTTAATGGAGCTTAAGTCGCTGGAAAAAAAAATAGCTGTGTTAGAGCAAGATGAAGAAATTAGGAACGCTCTTGAGTTTAAAAAGAAAACCGATGCATTGATGGCCGAATATAATATTACACCCGGAAAACTAATACATATGATTCTCAGCTGGAGTTTAATTCCGGCTGGCCCAAACTTCCGCTCTACTCGTTTACTAAAAGTTTATCGAAACCCTAAGACTGGTGAAGAAATGAAAGTTCATGGGGGCAATGACAAAGCCCTTGATTCTTGGAAGGAAAAATATGGAAAAGGGAATGTAGAAAACTGGCTGGTTCCAAAACACTAGAACATATCTTATGTCACAAGAGTGGGCGCTATTATTGTGCTGACGATGGAAGCTATGAGTTCCATCAGAAAAAATCTCTTTTCTGTAGCGCTTTTTCAAGTAGACACTTTTGCCGCTTTTGTGAGATAGCACTAGTACTTGTCATGAGGAGTATAGGAGACCCCCGTCGGTCAGGGGATATGCATGCTATTTTTTATACGATGAGTGATGTTTTTTTCTTTGGTCTGCCTGTTAATGTCCTGCATAGTCGAGCCTCATCATCACAATGAGGCTCCATAAATAACGAACAAACTCACACGAGGCTATATCGCCGGCTTAGACAATCTTTGTCGTGATGGACCATCCTTTCATGGTCAGTTGTGTCTGTATGTTGTTTCCGCCTAAGTGCGAGAGTCCGACGGGCAGCACGGTTACGCTGGGTCCTTTGACGCTTGCGGCTGCGTTGATCAAATGAGCGGCGATCCCCGGATTGCGTTCGTCTGATTTGGCCGCCAGTCCCTGTTCGACGACTTCGACGGTATTTTCTCCCTCGGCGAACAACACGTCTTTCAAAAGCGTCGCCCTGTAATAAAACAGAGAGTGATTGATTGATCCGAGGTTTTTATCGGTGGGATCGGCAATGGTGAGCTTCTCCATCTTGGTCAGTCCGGCGCCTGATCCAACGATGGAGCCATTTTTGATAGGGAGTTCGACCGCCGCAATGGTCGTATGCTTGCTCCCTAATTTGCCGATGGCGGCGACCACGGCTTTGGCGCCGGCAATCATCAAAGTCTGATCACCGGGTAAAAGCGGCGATAACGTCTCTGTACTATGCTGTTCACCAAGCAGGACGATGAAGCTGCTGTCCTTCTTTAGAATAACCCCTAGCGGCATGCCAGGGTCAGGCAACATAAGCCCGATTCCGTCAATCGTTAACCCTTTCTTGTTTAAAGGCAGATAATTTAACTTATAGGCGTTGAGTACCGCATCCGCGTGATTTTTCGCCTCTAACTCTCCAGACATAAGAACTCCTTCCTTTTGTCGATTTAATAAAGTCTTTCACCGAATTTTTTCTGAGAACAGCGCCAGTAGGATCTCCCATAATCTTCCTGAACGCCTTTCATAACTCGCTGAATTTGTTGTCGTCGTCATCATACTAAATAAATCTGAAATGCCCCTCAGTAAATTTGACCGTTATTTTTAGGGGAGGCTTCAGTCTGATCCCATGTTTGTATTCTTTGTGAGCGCAAGAATGGCCCAATAGACACAAATGGCGGTAACGTTCAGAGCTGATCGCCTCAACCGCGTAAAACCTCAAACTACGGGCGAACAAGGGGACATTTCAACGCTTCCCAGGTAAAAGAAGCGCTGGCCTGCGGTCGTCTCATCGCACCGCTTCCTGCGGCGCCGTCCTGTTGCAACTATTACCTCATCACCCTCAAAGGCAAAGCGATCAGCCATAACGCCAGCGTGCTGAAAGGCTGGCTGCTCAGCAAAGCGTAAACGCCGCTCCCATGCCAAACTAAACCATAGACATAGGGAAAACCGTAGGTTGGATAAGCGAAGCGCCATCCGACATGTACGCTCCAGATCCAACAAGTCCTGAACTTTCACCAATACCTAAGAGAAACCAAGAAGGCGCTCATCGATGTCTTGCATGATCACTGCATCGATCTTTCGCCAACACATTCCTTTACCAACAATAGGCCGCTAGGGGTAGGGTTAATAGCCGGTATTTAGACTGTGGCGACCCAGGTAGTATCAACGTCCCCGGGGAATGTTAGCCCTGATTTCTACACTTAATATGGATTTTTAAGCATGTCATATTCCAGAAGCCGAACACATATTGCGACGGAAACAAAGTATTCGGAAATTCGCCGTGAAGTTATCGAAGACGCCAATGCCATTCTTCCTGTCCAACTTAAATCAGTCGTTTCATACTCCCTCATCACCCAAAAGGCCATTATAGAGCAGCGCTCCTGGCATAATACTTTCGGTCGTCGAGTGGAGTGGGACTGGGAAAGAGATGACTATGGTTACTATCACTTTTTGTATCAGGAACCCAAGCGCTTTGAATTAGCTATTTGGTGGCGTGAAATGAAGCTGTGCGCACTCTCTTTAGGACAACCTACATGGTCTGGCAGTCGTCTAAGACTTGATTTTATTGAGTCTGCCCCTGGCGATAATCCTCTAAAAGGAAGCACTTTCAACTTAATCGAGATTGCGGCCAGAATATATGCTAAGCATATTGACGCCCATGAAATCAGACTTATGAAACCAGTAAACGCCAATGTAATTGACTTCTATTGTTCCAAGGGCTACGAATATAACAGCCGCGGTAACTTTTGCTTCAAGGTGTTGAGATGACTGAAGATAAAAAGCGAGACTCCGATTATGAGGAGTTCCTGCGTCAATTACGTGAGGAGATAAAAGATGGCTTCGGAGCGGTCATGGAAGATGAACCACAGGTTCAGTTGGGCTCTTTAGATTTGGTTTTTACACCCGATTCGGAGCTTTTCCCGAGTGAACTGGAAGAATACAGACCAGAGGAGAAAAAACTTCGACTGGTAAAGAAGTGAGCCCGCTTCAGAAGCGGGCGCTTGATAAGCATGAGTCCACCCCTTTGGATGGATTCACTGCTGATGAGCTGGAGACCATTAAGGAGGCTGCGCTGCGTCTAAGGTCGGCCCGTCATTCCCAAAGCCCCGAGTGGGTCAAGGGATATGCGCCGAAGGAGCTTGGGCAATATCTCGTTGCAATTGAGAGCCAAGAAGGGAGCACGATTGCCTGTTATCGCTACTCTCCGGTGTTGGGTTGGGCTCAAAAGAATCCAAGTGAAACGATTGTCGCGTATATGCGCTTGGAAGATGCAGTAAGCGCGCTGCCTTCTCCTTGGGAAAGCAAGAAATAGCGCGGCGATCATATCAGATACCCCCACATAACTTTTCCTCACCAGGGACTATTGCCCCCGGCCGCGTATCATTACCCAGAAGGTTCGCAGGATTATTTCGATGTCGGTTTTCAGCCATGAGCTGAAGTTGGACAGGCAGAGTGAATAGGCGTGGTCGTAGCCGATTTTGTTTTTCACGTCTTCCAGACAGGCGTCGTAGCCTTGTCTGACCTGGGCCATACCAGTGATTCCAGGCGTCACGAAGTAGGTGCGTTCGATGTAGTAGGGGATGGCCCGGTCCAGGTTGTTGCTGATGCCGGGGCGTTCCGGGCGTGGACCGACGATGGACATTTCACCGCGCAACACATTCAACAGCTGCGGCAGTTCGTCCAGGCGCGTTTTGCGCAGGAAGCGGCCGACTCGTGTGACTCTCGGGTCGTTGCGGGTGGCCCAGACGGCGCCGGTTTCTTTTTCCGCGTCGACGCGCATAGTGCGGAACTTGATCATGTAGAACAGCTCCGTGCAGGTCGGCGTGGCGCGACCGACGCGCAGTTGTCGGAACAGCGCGGGGCCTTTGGAGTCCATACGAATAGCCAGAATCAGCAATGGCCACAAGGGCGCGCTGAGAGCCAGCCCCAGCAGGCTTATTGCAATATCGAAACAGCGTTTGGCCGCCAGGGTGGTGGCGGGAATATAGTTCGTCGATGAATCAATGGCGGCTGAGTGTGATGGCGTCATGGTCGCCTCCGAGGCGTTTTTCGTCGTTTTGGCGATAACAAAATCAATCATGATGGACCTCCAGTTTCACACGCTGCCAGCGGCCGTTTTCCTGTCCTGACAGATAACGTAACGCTCCCAGGGCGTTGGCGAAGTGTCCGCTGACCAGGTAATGCACCAGATTCACCGGTTTGGGCCAGGGAACGCCGGGAGTCAGCGCGCGAATGCTGGCGAGACCGTAAACCAGGATCTGTCCCACCAGCAGCGCCATCGCCAGCCAGGAGTGCAGCGACAGCAGCAGCGTACATAGCAGAAAGGCCATTAAGATCAGAGGCATGCACACTCGCAGAAACTTGCCGGAAATATAATTGAATGCGGTCGCGCCGTGTTTTGGATTCAGCAACGGCATGAGCATCAACGCCTGTTGCACATTGCCGGCGGCGATGCGTTTGCGGCGCTGATGATCCATCGTCAGGCTGGCCTGCTCCAGTTCCACGGCGACGATATCCCGGTCATAAATGCAGCGACGGCCTTGCGCGACAATGCGCATGGGAAGAATAAAATCATCATTGATGGCGTTTTCCGGCAGCGTCTCAAACAGACTGCGACGAAAACAGTACAGAGCGCCATGAGCCCCGATGGTGGAGCCGACGACGCTTTCCATCTCCTTGATTTTGGTCTGATAACGCCAGTAAGTTTCTTCGCCTTCCGAGCCGGGAGTGAGTATCTGATAAGACGCCGCTACGACGCCGACGCTGGCGTCGCGCATATGACGGGCGATGATCTTCAGAGCGTCGATGGAAATCAGCGCCGAGGCGTCGGACAGCAATACCAATTCCGTGGAAGTTTCCCCCATGGCCTGATTAATGACGGCGACCTTGCCCTGGTTCGTCTCATTGGCGATGACCTGCACACGCAATTTTCTGACATCGGCTTCCTGCAACGTGCGATGAATAATCGACAAGGTGTCGTCCTGGGATCCGTCGTCATAAATTCGCACTTCAAAACGATGGGCGGGATAGTCGAGAAACGCCAGATTGCGCAGCTTTTCCGCAATCACCTCCGCTTCGTTATATACGGGAATGATGATGCTGAGTTCAGGATAATCGCTATGCGCATCTTCCTGGTGGCGGGGTAAAGACTGCTGGCGCTTGCGGTTGGCCCAATAACGCAGTAGCACGGGATAGCCGATGTGATGGTAGACGATGATCAGCCCCAGGATCAGCGTGCAGCTCCAAAGTAACAAGTCGGTCATGATGATTTACCTTTTGGGTGGCGATTCTTGTGGTTAGGCGTCGTCCGCGCTCAGCAAGCGACGCTGTGCAACTGGTCGTAAGCGGCGACCATGCCGCGGATATCCCGATGTCGCATGACAAAATCCCTGGGGTTGGCGCTCAAAGTCGTGCGCAGGCTGTAGCGCAACGCCTTCGCCAAGGCCGCGGAGTTATCCGCTGGAACCAGAATGCCGGTGGTCGGACACAACGCTTCGCGACTGCCGCCTACATCGGTGATGACGGCGCGCGCGTCGCAGGCCTGCGCTTCCAGGGGCGACAGGGGCATTCCTTCCGCTTTCGACGCCAGACAGAACACGTCCAGCGCCTGATAAAAGCGCGGCATATCATCCACCAGGCCCAGAAAATGCACGCGATCGTTGAGATTGAGGTCGCGGACCTGACGTTGCAGTTGCGCTTCCTGCGGGCCTTTGCCGGCGAGAGCGAGATGTACGTTGGGGGGCAGGCGAAACATGGCGTCCAATAAAGTGTCGTGTCCCTTCACCTCATGCATGCGCGCGGCGCAACCGATGATAGGCAGGTCTTCCGGCAGTCCGAATGCGCGCCGAGCGGCGGTTTTGTCTCCGGGTTTGAAGCGACGCGTATCTATACCGTTGGGAATCACCCGGGGTTGCGCGTGAGGGATGCGGCTCCTGATGTGATCGGCGACGATTTCGGCGTCCGCCACCAGTTGTGGGCGAATCAATTTCAGGCATTTGGAAGCCAGACTCTGATGGTTGTCCAGGCCCAGATGCCAGGCGTCGTGTTCGGTATGGATCAGAACGGGGATGCGCGCCAGACGCGCCGCTGCGCCGCCGTAAAGCAGCGGGCCGATATGATGGGTATGGACCACATCCGCCTTGAGGCTTCTGAACAACGCCGCCAGCTTCAGCAACAGACGCGGCTGCAAGCCGGGGGCCTTGTCGAGAAAATGCATGACGCCTGCATACTGGCGCAGGCGTGGCCACAGAGAGACCATTTGCGGCTCCCGGCCTTCCAGACTGACCAGATGCACGTCGGCGTTTTCTCCAGCGAACCTTTGCAACTCTAAACAAATGCTTTCAATACCGCCCGGCGACAAATGCTGCACGACCTGGACGACGACTTTGCGCTGAGAAGATGTCGATGTCATGGATATACCTCGTTAAATGAATTGCGATCAGGTTTAGGACTCGACCGGCGTCAGGTCGCGGGCGGATTGAAATCCGATGGCGACTTGCCTGAAGTCCGGCAGGCGCGAGATAACCGGCGCGCCGATAATTTTTTCCGCCACGTCGCGGCGGATGATGCTGGTGTCGATAATTTCCAGAATCACGGCGATGGCTGCGCCGAGGAACAGGCCGCCCAGCGCGCCGCTGATGAAATACACCACCAGGGGCAGGTTAATGGGGGCGTGGGGCGTGAACGGGCGATCAATAATCTTGACCCGGTCGTGCTCTTCAAAGCGTCCCAGCGCGCCGGTGACTTTGGCCATTTCATAGCGCTTGAGCAGATCGTCGTAGATATGCTGTTTGGTGACGATGTCCCGCTCCAGCTCCCGCAGGCGCTGCTCCACCTGGGCGAAGCTGTCGAGCTTGGTCTGCAGGCGCGTCAGCGTTTGCTTCAGACTGGCGGTTTCCTGCGTCAACTGCTGCTGACGGGACTGCGCCTGCTGGATGGACTCAAGCTGCGACACCAGTAACGGGCTGACCCGGTTGCCGGTTGCACTGCGGTCGTCGCCGGCGTCGGCGAAGTCCGCCGCCAGACGCCAGAGCTCGTCGAGGTTTTGCGGGCTCATGCGGCGGGTTTGCGCCACCAGCGTATCCCGCTCCTGACGCAGACGTTGCAGGCTGTGTCTGGCGGCCACCACCAGACTGTGTTTATCGGTGTAGCGTGCCTGCAGTTGATTCAGGTCGGCGCTGGCGCGAATGATGTCCGCTTCAATGGACGCCAGCAGCGGATTGGCTTTTAGCAGCTGTGTGTTCAGCGCTTCAATGGCGGCGTCAGCGCCCGCCAGTTCCACCTGTTTGATCTGCAGTTGTTTTTCCGTTTCCCGTAATTGCTCGATATCGAAATGCATCTGGCCAGGCAGATTGCCGCTGTATTGGGACTTGAACGCAGCCAGTGTGTTCTCCGACGCCAGCAGCGCTTGTTGCTGCGCCAGCAACTGTTCTTCCAGGAAATTCTCCGATGCATCGATGGATGAGCGTTCCGGAGCGAGCAGCACATTCAGAAAATGTTTGGAGGTGACCTCCAGCGTGCGCGCCATTTCATGAGGCGAGGAATCAGTGAGGCTGATTTTGATGATATCGGACCCGATCAGTTCTACCTTCAGGGAGTGGGAAAGGCGATTCAGCACGGGGTCGCCGATGCGGCCGCTGTCCTGGTCGGCCAGGCCCATTTCCAAGGCGACTTCGCCCAGCATGTGGCGCGAATGCAGCAGCGCTTGCAGGGCAGCCATACGTTCTTTGAGCTGCGTGGATACGGAGAAATCCGCCAGAAACGGATTCAGCTTTGACGTTTCCTGAATCAGCAGCGTGGTGTAGCTCTGATATTTTTTCGGCGTGACGGCGCCGATGAGCAAAGCCAGAAACGGCGCCGCCAGCAATGGGGTTACGATGGCGTAGCGGCGTCGCCAGGCCGCCGCCGCCATGTAGTGTAAGTTCAGGAAGACGCCAACGCGCATGAGCTTATCCCTTCGCGCTCAGGCGCGCGCTAGAGGCTGGCAGGCTGGGATCGAAGCGGATATCCACCGGCAGACCCCGCATGGCCAATAAAGCGCGCAGCTTGCCGCCCCAGCGCAGGCTTTCATTGAGCGCCTGGAACGGTTGGACGGCGTCAGTGGCCGCCACTTGCAGCAGCAGCCCTTTGTCCATACAGGCGGCGCAATGGCTGACGAACGCCATGGCGCGCGCCTCCAACTCCAGCCAACCAGGACTTTGCAGGGGCGCGTCGATGGCGTTGATATTCAGCGTCAGATAGGACGCCGTGGTTTCTTGAACGGGCGTCTGCGTCATTGCGAACAGGGTTTGGTTGACGCGTTCTATGTCCATCCGCTCGCTTTGCATGGCGCACCCGGTCTGTAATAGAACCGCGATGATCGGTAAGGTTTTGACCCATGTGTTCATATCGATGTCCGCCTGCGTTGATGAGTGAGTTCGCGTGCCTGAAAATCTGGCTTGTGATTGATAGAACCAAAAAGTGTTCCAACTATTTTTTCTCGTTAAATCAACGGGCTATGAAGCGCCTTGTCTGGCTGTTCGCATTTTGCGTCGAGCTGTGCGGCGCTATGCGCAAATTGCTTCAGGCAGTGTTTGACGGTTTGCGCCCGGCGCGACCAGGATTCCTGCGCGGCGGTTTGTCTGAGTTGATTGGCGCTGGCGTGGAAAGGGCAGGCTTCGATTTGTCGCAACGCGTCGACAAAGTCTTCGGTGCAATCGGCGATACGCACCAGATGACCGTAACTTTCCACCGCTGGAAAGCGGGTGGAGACGATGCTGGCGCCCGCCGCCATATATTCCCGCAGCTTGAGCGGGTTGCAGGCCATGATCTGGCCGTTGCGTCGGAACGGCAGCAAAGAGGCCCGCCAGTGTTGCGCATAGGCGGGTAATTCGTGATGCGGGCGTGGTCCCAACAGGCGTACATTGTCGAGACGGCGCAACGGCGCCACGTCAGTCTGAACGGGGCCGATGACTACAAAAGTCCAGTGGGGCAGGGCGCGGGCGCAATGGCTTATCAACTCCACATCGAACCACTCCGACACCGAACCGTAGAACCCCGCCACCGGGCCTTCCGCCGGCAGATCCCGCGGTCGAGGCTGGGGTGAGCTGAACAGACGGTAGTCCACGCCGTGAGGCAGCCACTCGGTTTTGCCGGGGGCGAAGCGACTCCCCAGGGCTTCACTGGCGACGAAGATTTTGTCCGCCTTGCCCGCCAACTCGGACTCCATGGCCGCGATAGGAGCGTGATCCACTCCCGCCAGACTACGGAAATCGTCGCCGCAATAGTAAACCACGCCACGTTCGCCGAGACGTCCTGCCAGATCCGCCATTGACGGCAGAGAAGACCATAAAATCGGCGCACCGTCTTTGCGGATATAAGGCGTTATCTGGCGTTTGAGTAGCGCTGCGTTGAGCTTTCTGATCAATCGCGATCCGAACAGAGGAATCACCAACGGATTGATCAGACGACAAGGGGCGGCGTCCTGGGCGATCTTCTGGACTGTACGCGGCGCGCCGGCGCTGAAACGGGAGATCAGCTTGCGATACAGGCGCAGCAGATCATGCATGGTCAGGCGCGGGCGGCGCAGTCCGATGGAGTTAACCCAGATAATCTCGTAGTCGTCGCTGATATGGCGGATCAGATGCTGAGTGCTGCTGGGGTGCGCGCCCCAGTCTTCGCCGAAAACAATCAGTTGCGGCTTTTGCGTGGCGTTCATCATGGCTCATTCCTCCTCCGTCAGGGTTCTCAGCACCCGAGCTGGGACGCCCCCCGCCAGCACGTTGGCAGGCAGATCGCGGGTGACCACGCTGCCGGCGGCCACAATGGTGTTGCGGCCGATGCGGACCCCCGCCATAACGCTGACGCCAGTGGCGAGCCAGACGTTGTCCTCCAATATGATCGAGCCGACCTGGTCGTCGGTTTCCGGCTTGCCGGCGGCGCGCGCCGACGCGTCCAGAGGATGACCGGGATAGCCCGCCAGGAAAGCGCGTCCGGCGATGCGCACGTTGTCCCCCAGAATGACTTCAGAGCCCACGGCGATAGTGGTTTGCCAGCCGATATCCACGTTGTCGCCGACAATCAGCCGGGGCGTGCTGGTAGAAGAGGTCCTGCCCGAGAACGTTGCGAGTCCTGAGACACGACAGTCGGCGCCCATCTGTACGCTCAGCGCCCCGGTGACCAGGGGCATGCCTGAATATAAATAAAGACCGCGCGCGGGGGACTCCAGACGGGATTGAAACAGGGGCGTCCAGTAAACAATGCGCGACAGGTTTTCCAGCATGCTGCTCAAACTGCGATGAATCAGGTACATCGGTTTGTGCAGAACGCGAATGCATGGAAATTGAAAACGGCGAATGCCGAAATAGACGGCGCGCAGTGCGCTCGCCGCCATGGAGTCGCTGTGTTTGATGCGGGCTCTTAATGCCGCCCCGGAGAATGTGCTCATCGTTGACCTCCTCGGATAGTTTGGGAGGTGCTACGCAGTTTATGGGCCAAAGCGAATTATCTCTGAGGGATCAGAGTATTAGCCTGTGACAGGGGCGAAAATGAGCTCGACTTGATCTCATTGGTATGGCGTTTTGGTTTGCAAATTACAAACAGGGCGATCTGTTCGCCAACTGCAACTGGCCTGAGAATTTTTCTAACTAGCTGCTTTAAAAGGACATTCGGGGAAATTTAATTAACTGGCGCAGATGTTGAAACGACTCGTAGCAAAACCATGAGGATCGAGTATGACCATTTGCAGCTTTCGCATTCCCTTGCAGGAGGGGCGTCCAGTCCTCTCTTCGGAGCGTGACGCTTTCATTATGTTCAAGCGCAACTCCCAGAGCGCGTTGACGCACTTTTCAGGACCCGGTTTTCATCTGGTGGCGTGGGGAGATCCCGCGCACTGCGACCAGGATGCGGAGGTCAGAGCCAACTGTCGCCGCGGCCTGTTCAAGACTTATTGGGGGCGCTCCTGGATCTATGTCGACCGGGAGCGCAATGAAGTCGCCGGGTGCACCGACCGTCTGGGCCTGTTTCCGATTCTTTATCGCCATCATTCAAACCAGTTGACGGTCACCTCGGATCGGGGCGTCATGCTGGAGTTACTGGGCGACGAGGCGCAGATCAATCCTCAGGCGATGCTGGACTTGCTGGCTTTCGGGCAGGTCATGGATGAGCAATCAATTATGCGGGGCGTCACGCAACTGCGTGCGTCCCGCTGCTTTCATTTTTCCAGCGATGGCCAACTGCAGTTGCGGGATTTTTCTCCCTATCGGCTGCAGAAAGTGCGTTGCGCCACGCTCAACGAAGCGGTCGACGCTTTTGTCGGCGCGGTGGACAAATGTTTTCAGTCCAGCTCACGAGTGGCGGTTTCTCTGTCCGGCGGCCTCGACTCGCGCTTGATTCTGGCGGCGGCGTTGAAGCTGGGGCATAAACCGGTGGCGTTCAGCTATGGCTGTCCCGACTCGTCGGACATGCGCATCGCCAGGGATATCGCCGAGTCTCACGGACTGCCCTTTTTCGCCGGCGATATGCGCGGCTCGGATCGCTGGGCTTCCATGAAACGCATTGCGTTGCGGGGCGGCTGTGAGGTGCCGGTGCAACACGGCCACGCCTTGGCGGATGAAACGCTGCTGGATCAGACCCGGGGCTTTACCGTCATCACGGGGACGGGCGCGGAGACGTTCCGGGCCTTTTACTACGATCGCGGCGCCCCGGGTTATTCGCTGATGGCGGTGGAAAGGCTGGCCTCGCGCCTGTTGCCCTATGCGCGGCGATATATTCGGGAAGAATTCGGCAAGCTCGCCAACCCGGTTATCCGCGCCTTCCCTGAGTTGGGAGGACGCTTGGAAGCGCGCTTTCAGATGATGCTGGACCGCTATCACGATTGTGAGACCGACGCTGCGGATCTGATGGACAACGTCTATCTGGCGGAGCGGGTCGGGCGTATGGTGGTGTCCGGCCAACAACTGTTGGACAACGATTACGAGCGCTGCCATCCCTTTTTGCATCCCAACGTGCTTGAGACCCTGGGCGCGCTGCCGGTGCGTCTGCGCCTGGGAAGCCTGTTTCACCGCAAAGCCATCGCCAAATTGAGTCCATCGCTGGCGAGCGTTGACTGGGATAAAACCGGGAGGCCATTGCGCGCGGGACTGCGCTGGCGGGAGCGCTATCCGGGGCTGGCCGCCCGCTTGGGGCGTCAGCCTTGTTGGGGTAAAGCGTCCAGCGGCGTGTTCGATTACACCGCCTGGCTGGACCTGGATAACGTGGAGCCCATGCGCGCGTCATTGTTGCAGGAAGGTCTCAGCGAAGGGGATTTCAAACGCGGCGTCGACGCCTTGCTGACGGATGCGTCAGCGTTGCATGTGCGCGGTCTGAACATGGTGCTGGGTTACTTGAACTCAGGCCGCCGGTCGGTGGGGGGCGGGTTATGAACGCGATATGCCGAGGCCCTCAAGAGGCGTCAACGCCCGCCCCGCTGAAGTCAGTGGGCTATGTGCTGCCGCAATTTCCCGTGCTTACGGAAACTTTCGTCGGTGTGGAAATGCGGGCGATGCAGCGCCTGGGTCATCAAGTAACGCCTATCTCGTTATCCTATCCGCAGCAGAATGGACAATCCCGGGATGAGGAGCTGGCCGCGGCCGCCTTGTATGTGGGCGATTGCAGCCGTGGACAAGGCTGGTATACCTGGCTGAAGAATCTAAGAGGGTGGGGGCCCAGTTCCCGCTTTGCGCTGGGGCAGGACGGTATTCGCGCGCGTTCGTTATTGCTGCAGGCCGCTCAGGTGGCGGCGCTGGCCCAGCGCAGGGGATGCCAGCATCTGCATGCGCATTTCGCTTTGCACTCCGCTGCGGTGGCGATCGCCGCGGCGCGGTTGATAGGCGCTTCCTGCTCATTTGTCGGTCATGGCTTTGATGTCTACGTCAGTCCGGCGGACCTTCGTCTCAAGCTGTCCTGCGCGGACTTCAGCGTGGCGGTTTGCGGCGATATGGAACGACTGTTTCGCTCCCTGGCCGGTGGCGGAGCCGGGATTATTAACATTCCCTGCGGCGTGGAGCTGGATCGTTTGCCTTATCAACATGGTCTGGGGGCGAGAGGTCGGCTTCTGTTTGTGGGGCGGCTGACGGAGAAAAAGGGGCTCAAACATTTACTGGAAGCGTTGGCGGCGATGCCTTCCGCGGAACGTCTCAGTCTGGATATTGTCGGTGATGGACCACTGTCTTCCGCGTTGCGGGGGCAGGTCGCCAGCCTGGGGTTGCAGGAGCAGGTGTCCTTTCTCGGCGGTCGCGAGGCGGAATGGATCAGCGCCGCCATGACCCGCTATCACGCTTTAGTCGCGCCATTTTGCGAAGCGCCTAATGGCGACCGGGACACTGGACCGCTGGTATTGAAAGAGGCTATGGCGGTCGGGTTGCCAGTGGTCACGACCCGATTTATGGGCGCGGCGGAGATCGTGCAGCCCGATTGCGGTTTTCTGGCGGCGCCGGGAGACAGTCAGAGTCTGGCCTGTGCGATCCAGCACTTGCTAGATACGTCGGATCGGGCGCTGCAGAAGATGGTGCTGAACGCACGTAGAAGGGTGGTGGCGGAATATTCCTCCGTGCGACAGGCGCGCCTGTTGTCACTGGCGATTCAAGAGTTGTAATCATGTCGTCGCTGTTCAGACAGGCAGTGTATTACGGGCTGGGGCTGGTGCTGATGAAGGGCGTCAGCTTCGTGATGCTGCCGGTGATCACCCATTACCTGTCGCCCCATGAATATGGCCGCCTTGATGTCCTGTTAACGCTGATGAATCTGCTCGGGCTGGTGATCGGCCTGGGGGTGGTGGACGCCATGTATCGCTTTGCGGGGATGGCCTCCAGTGAGCAGCAGCGACGCAAAGTGATCGGCAGCGCCTATTTCCTGAGCTGTCTGGCGGGCGTGGTTGTGTTTGCGGCGCTGCGTCCAGCAACGTCCTGGTTGAATCAATGGTTGCCGGCCAGCTACAGCGATCAGGAGTTGTCATTGTGCCTGGCGGCGTTGGCGCTAAGCGGATTTATTTCTGTGCCCCTGGCCTGGATGCGCATGCAGGATCGGGCGGAATGGTTCTTTTGTTTCAGCGTGGGTAAAGCCTGTCTGCACGCGGCTCTGGTATATCTTCTATTACGCACCGGTCTGGGACTGGAAGCTGTGCTGTGGGGCGCGCTTGTGTCCAACGCGGCGCTCGCTCTGGCGGCGCTGGCGGTGCAGAGTCGTCATGTCGCGCCTTCCGCTGCGGCGGCGCTGGCCAGACCTTTACTGAAATACGGCTTGCCTCTGGTAGGCGGCGGTCTGTGCATTTTCCTGACTCAGGGGGCTGAGCGTTGGCTGCTGGCGGGACTGGGCGGTGCGGAAGACTTGGCGGTATACGGCGTGGCGGCTCAGTTCGCGCTGGTGGTGGCGCTGGCGATCGAGCCCTACACGCTCTGGTGGTTTCCCCGTCGCTTCATCGTGTTGGGTCGCGCGGATGGCGTCGCCCTGAACGCACATTACGCGGCGGCGGGCGCCATGATGGCGTTGTCCGTGGCCATTGGCGCGGCCTGTGTGGGGCCTTGGGCGCTGCGCTGGTTGCTGCCGCCAGAATACGATATGGCGGCCCAATTGTTGCCCTGGCTCGCTTTGGCCATGGGCCTGAAACAGTGCTCTCATCTGATGAATCTCGGCTGCTATGTGGAGACGAACACCCGTCTGCCCACGGGGTTGAATGTGCTGGTCGCCGCTGTCGCCGTTCCCGCATACGCTCTTGCGGCGGCGCACAGCGGCGTCTTCGGCGTGGTGTACGCCGCCGTGTTGATATACGCCTTGCGCTTCGCAGTGTTTGTCTGCGCCAGTCAGCGTCGCTTGCGGCTGGATTATCCCTGGCGCGATCTCAGCATCGTAATGAGCGCCGCCGTGTTCACCCCGATGCTGATGCAGATGGATCAATCGGTGGCGGCGATATGCGTGGGCGCGGTAGGGGTGGCGCGCGCCGGGGCGACCCTCTTGCGCAAACGGCGTATGGTGGCCGCGTCTGCTGAGGCGGAACTGTGCAAGCCCTGAGCCGACACAATCAGTTGACGCTGGGCGCCGGCGGCGCGGCGTTGTTGTCTTTGGGATTCTACTTTTCTCCCCACCCCTTGCTGGCGGGGCTGGCGCCGCTGGGAATATTGGCGGCGGTCGGCGTGTTCAGGGCGCCGTTTCTGGTCTGTCTGGGCTTTATTCTGTTTTCCTTCTTCCGCCTGCATGAAGCGTTTCCCGCGCTGGGGCCGTTTCGCATTCCGCAACTGCTGGCGCTGGCTTCTCTGGCGGTGCTGAGCTGGCGCTTATTCGTTTCCAGGGCCATCGAGGTGTACTGGAGTCGTGAGTTGACGCTGTTCGCCTTCTTCTTTGGGCTGACGGCCTGTGGCGTGATGCTGGCCACCAATCGAGGCGCGGCCATGGGCGCCTTTACTGGCACTTACGTCAAAATCGCCATCATGGTGCTGGCCATCGCCTGGTTGACGCGCACGCCACGAGATTTTTCCGTCGCCGCCTGGGCGTTTATCGGCGCGGGCGTGGCGATCGCATTAGTCGCCATTTCCAACAAGCTGAACGGCATCGGACTGGTGGAAGGGGCGCGGGTCACAATCGGTCGTGATATCGGCTCCATGATCGGCGATCCCAACGATCTGGCGCTGGTGCTGACCTTTCCGCTCAGCTTCGCCGCCAGCATGGTGCTGACCCAGGGCCAAACCCGCTGGCGAATGCTGTTGGGGCTTCTGGCTTACGGTGTGATCGTATGGGCGATTTTATGCACCCAAAGTCGAGGCGGTCTATTGGGCATCACTGCGGTGGCCGGCGTGTTAGTGTGGCGTCGGGTGCGCAACAAAATGCTGGTGATGATGCTTGGAGGCATAGCGTTGATGGTTCTGGTCGCCGCCGCGGGTATTTCCGATCGTGCTTCCGGCGGCGCCGCGGAGGAGGGCATTGACGAGTCCGCCATGGGGCGGATATATGCCTGGCAGGCCGCGTTCAATATGGCGCTGGCGCATCCCTTCACCGGCGTCGGCATCGATAATTTCTACTCCAATTATTACTTCTACAGCCCGCATTGGGACGGCAAAAATCATGCGGTGCATTCGACCTGGTTTCAGGTGTTGGCGGAAACGGGGTTCGTTGGCCTCGGCTTTTTCGTCGTGTTGCTGGTGGGGATGTTTCGCAAGATTTTCAGCCTGCTGCGGCGCTTGAGTTACTCACCGACGCCTGATCGAACTCAGCTCATGATAGCGAATGCGCTGCTATCCGGTCTGACCGGTTTCTGTGTGTCCGGAACCTTCCTGACTCAGGGGTTTATCTGGCCTCTGTATATTCTTCTGGCTTTGACCGTGGCGGCGGGGCGCGCCGCTGAGCGAGCGCAGTCCAGTGACGCGCAGGGATAATCATGGGCGCTTGGCGGTATTGGTACGCATGCTGCAAATACCTGCTTATATACAGCCAGACAGGTTGTTTGATCTGGCTTTTTTGCAATCTGCGAAGCGTAACGTTATTGAGGTAGCAATATGAGCACCCCTTTACCTTTGGTATCCGTCGTCATTCCGTCTTTCAACTGCCTGAAATATCTCCCGCATGCGGTTAATTCCGTATTGGAGCAGGATTATCCGAACCTGGAGTTGATCATTATTGATGACGGCTCAACGGATGGTTCCAGAGAGTGGCTGCGTAATTTCACGCTGGACTGCGAGGGCGCAGTCACCGCGCTGTATGACAAAGGGCTAGGGGCGGGCGGGGCGCGCAATTTAGGGGTGGGCTACGCCAAAGGCGAACTGGTGGCGTTTCTGGACGCCGATGACCTGTGGGAGCCAGGTAAACTGGAACGTCAGGTGGCGTATCATCAACAGAACCCGGAGGCGGTGTTGAGTTTTACTGACTATGTGCATGTTCACGAAAACAACAGCGCGGTGATATGCGGCTGCTTCGAATTCTGGCCGCATTTTCAGGAAGTCGCCTTGGGCGGTCTGAAGGCAGGGGAAAAGCGCGATCACGCTTATTGCACACTGGAGCGCGCGACATCGACGTTGTATGTGGAAAATGTCGTCGGCACATCGAGCGTGATGGTGTCGCGAGACGCTTTCTTCGCAGTGGGCGGCTTCGACGTCAGCCTATTGTCCGCCAGCGACTGGGACCTGTGGCTGAAACTATCCACCGTAGGCGAGGTAGGATTCACTCTGGCCCAGGACATGCGCTACCTCATTCGCCGCGGCGCCATTTCCCGCAGCATGGGCAAACGTCTGGCGGCGGTGGGAATAATCCTGTCGCGACACCTGGACGCCGCCACAGCGCAGGACCCTCAATCCCTAAGACTGGCCCAGGCGCAATTGGCGGCGGCCTACCGTGATTACCACCGCAGCCGGGGAGAATGGTGGAAAGCAACCACCTCCGGCATGTCCGCCTTTCTGAAACAACCCTCGCGACGCCACTTCAAAGGCGTCATCAACAGCTTGCTGGCGCACCGGGAAGTGCGTTTGCAGTAAAACGACTTGCTGGATTGGAATACAGACAACCAAGACCCCGTTCGCCCTGAGCCTGTCGAAGGGCCGCAGTCTCGCAATGATATTGAACAGATTACTAACCCAACGGAAGAAACTTTCCGTTTGTGCGGAATGGACTGGGGGAACGCTCTGGAAAGCCCTTCGACAAGCTCAGGGCGAACGGGGGTGGGGGGATGGCTTGTGGTTTTTCACATGTTCTCTCCCTCATGGGAAGGGAGCGATTTGACAATTTGGATTGTTAGCAACAATAGAACCGTTCGCCCTGAGCCTGTCGAAGGGCCGCAGTCTCGCAATGATATTGAACAGATGACTAACCCAACGGGAAAAACTTTCCGTTTGTGCGGATTGGATTGGGGTAAACGCTCTGGAAGGCCCTTCGACAAGCTCAGGGCGAACGGGGGTGGGGGGGATGGCTTGTGGTTTTTCACATGTTCTCTCCCTCATGGGAAGGGAGCGATTTGACAATTTGGATTGTTAGCAGCAAAAGCACCGTTCGCCCTGAGCCTGTCGAAGGGCCGCAGTCTCGCAGTGATATTGAACAGATTACTAACCCAACGGGAAAAACTTTCCGCTTGAGCGGATTGGATTGGGGTAAACGCTCTGGAAGGCCCTTCGACAGGCTCAGGGCGAACGGGTGGGGGGATGGCTTGTGGTTTTTCACATGTTCTCTCCCTCATGGGAAGGGAGCGATTTGACAATTTGGATTGTTAGCAGCAAAAGCACCGTTCGCCCTGAGCCTGTCGAAGGGCCGCAGTCTCGCAGTGATATTGAACAGATTACTAACCCAACAGGAAAAACTTCCGCTTGTGCGGAATGGACTGGGGGGAACGCTCTGGAAGGCCCTTCGACAAGCTCAGGGGCGAACGGGGGTGGGGGGGATGGCTTGTGGTTTTTCACATGTTCTCTCCCTCATGGGAAGGGAGCGATTTGACAATTTGGATTGTTAGCAACAATAGAACCGTTCGCCCTGAGCCTGTCGAAGGGCCGCAGTCTCGCAATGATATGGAACAGATTACTAACCCAACGGAAGAAACTTTCCGCTTGAGCAGATTGGATTGGGGTAAACGCTCTGGAAAGCCCTTCGACAAGCTCAGGGCGAACGGGGGTGGGGGGATGGCTTGTGGTTTTTCACATGTTCTCTCCCTCATGGGAAGGGAGCGATTTGACAATTTGGATTGTTAGCAACAATAGAACCGTTCGCCCTGAGTCTGTCGAAGGGCCGCAGTCTCGCAGTGATATTGAACAGATGACTAACCCAACGGGAAAAACTTTCCGCTTGAGCGGATTGGATTGGGGTAAACGCTCTGGAAAGCCCTTCGACAAGCTCAGGGCGAACGGGGGTGGGGGGATGGCTTGTGGTTTTTCACATGTTCTCTCCCTCATGGGAAGGGAGCGATTTGACAATTTGGATTGTTAGCAGCAAAAGCACCGTTCGCCCTGAGCCTGTCGAAGGGCTGCAGTCCCGCAGTGATATTGAACAGATTACTAACCCAACGGGAAAAACTTTCCGCTTGAGCGGAATGGACTGGGGGAACGCTCTGGAAGGCCCTTCGACAAGCTCAGGGCGAACGGGGGTGGGGGGATGGCTTGTGGTTTTTCACATGTTCTCTCCCTCATGGGAAGGGAGCGATTTGACAATTTGGATTGTTAGCAGCAAAAGCACCGTTCGCCCTGAGCCTGTCGAAGGGCCGCAGTCTCGCAATGATATTGAACAGATGACTAACCCAACAGGAAAAACTTCCACTTGCGCGGAATGGACTGGGATGAACGCTCTGGAAAGCCCTTCGACAGGCTCAGGGCGAACGGGGTATGGTTTACTCCGAATCTTTCGTCTTTCAGAGGGTTGGTGGCGATTTGACTGCCAGATTGATAGGCAGTGAGTTGCAAGAAGATTTATCCCGTTCGTTTGATTAAGCATTGGCGCGCTAATCTCAAAACAGGTCGCATGTTTATTCCGTCATAAAGACGCATGCAGAAGTATGGGTAGGTCGGAAAAGCGCAGCGCCTTCCGACAGTGGCGTTCGAAATAGGCTCCTGATATAACTGCGCCGAGTAGCGGAATTGCAATAAATTTGTGCTTTTTCTTGTCCTGGTTGTGAGTCGCATAGTGTCGGAAGGCGCTGCGCTTTTCCGACATACCGAGCCAGCTGTTTCCCCAGGGTTAATCGGTCCAATCTTCCTGTAAAAAGCCTCACCCCCACGATTTCCTGCCCACTCTTAAACTCAATAAGAAACACAATTACGCCCTTTGTTTTTGCTCTCATAAAGTCGTTCGTCCGCCAGTCGTAGCAGGGATTCCATTTCGTAGACGCCTTTCAGGGAGCTGAGGGCGGCGACGCCGAAGCTGGCGGTGAAGTTGAGTTCGCCGTTTTCGGTGGTCAGTACGGAACGTTCCAGAATGCCGCGTAGTTTTTCCGCTGTGTGCACGCCTTTATCCAGTTCTGTATTGGGTAGCACGATGACGAATTCTTCGCCGCCATAGCGGCATACCCAGTCGACGTTCTGGCGCAGGTTTTCAGATAGGGTGCGGGCGAAGAATTTGAGGGCGCGATCGCCGATCAGGTGGCCGTAGCCGTCGTTGATGCGTTTGAAGTGGTCGATGTCGGTCATAATCACCGATAGCTCGATGTGATAGCGTTTGGAGCGTTTTATCTCCCCAGGCAATCTGGTGTACAGAAAGTGCCGGTTATAGGCGTTAGTTAGGGGGTCGCGCTCCGCCAGTTGCGCGATTTTCTCTTTTTGCTCTTCCAGTTTGCGATGTTGCTGGATGATGCGCGCGCCGCATTTCACTCGCGCCATCACTTCGCTGGGGGAAGCGGATTTCTTGATGAAGTCGTCGGCCCCGGCGCTGAGTCCTTCCACCACTTCCGCAGAGGTTTCCTTGCCGGTCAGCAGGATGATGTAGTGGTAACCTTGCTCCCAGCGGCGCACCTGCATGCAAAAATCCAGGCCTGAGAACGCGGGCATCATCCAGTCGGTGAGGATGATTGAACAGGGATGGGTTTTCAGGATGTGCAGCCCTTCCTCGGCGCTGGCGGCTTTCAGCACTTTATGGCCGGCGTCTTCCAGCAGCAGGGAAATATACTCGCGGAAGAAGAAGTCGTCGTCCACGAGCAGCACTTGCATTCCGGTTTGTTGACCTGTGGTCTCAATCTCTTTCTTCGACAGGGTTGGCGACTTCATAAAAACGCCCTCAAAAGAGTGGTTGTATTCACATCCGCGGCGCCTTAAACAGCGCAGGCTTTTTCGTAAATAGTAAGCAGTTTGGGAATGCAGGCGGCGGCGCTGTACTGGTGTGCGACGCGATTGGCTGCGGCGATGCGCAGGCAACGGCGTTCATTCGGCGTTTGTAGGCGCCACCTCTCAATCGCGTTAGCGAAGGCGTCCGCAGCGCCAGCGCAAATAAACCCGTTTTCGCCATGATCTATCAACTGGGGCAGGTCGCCGACGGCGGTGGAAAAAACCGCGACGCCGCGGGACATGGCTTCCAGCGCCGCATAGGGCAGGCCTTCTGTATTGGAGGTGATCAGCAGCGCATCGGCGTCACGCCAGATTTTCTGCTGGTCAGGCTCGCAGCCGTGCAGTGTCAGGTTGTCCGGCGCCTGCGCTCGGAGCGATGACTCCAGTGAGCCAGAGCCGTACATATGGAATTCCGTCTCCGGCAGACGGGCGGCGATATCGAGAAAGAGGGAAGGCCCTTTCTCCTGCTCCAGTCTGCCTACAAACAGGACTCGGTTTTGCTCGCTTTCCGGAGGCAGGTCCAGTTTCGGCGCGTCGATAAAATTGTTGACCAGTTCGCTGGCCCAGGGACGCAGCCGCTGTTGGATATCGCGACTCACGCAAATGTTGGTGGAGAGGCCTGCACTCACTTTATCAATCAACGTATAGAGCCAGAGTTTGCCTGCGCCGCGATCGCCGTTGTGGAACGTCGAGACGCAAGGCGCTCCTGTGGCGGCGCCGGCCAGACGACCCATAACCCCCGCCTTGTAACCGTGGGTATGCAGGACATCGGCAGAGGTCGATTTCAGCAATTGAATGAGCTCCCGCAAGCCTCGGCGTAATTTCACAGTCGGGACGCCACTGGCGGAGAGCTGCTTTTCCAGAGGATGCGCGCCGTAATCCGCCAGCAACGCTAACGTCACATTGACGCCATGGGCCTGCAGTCCCGCGGCGAGGTGTGAGATATGCGTTTCTATACCGCCGTAGCCGCGGCTGTCCAGGGTTAACAGTACGGTTTTCGGCGTCATTGTGCTGCGTGGACTTACGTGCAACGGTTGCATTGGCGTCACCTTCTGGTACGTAGTTATATAGGCTCACTCAAGATTCAAGCCAGAAGCCTCAGTTGTGATACTTGGGGCTGTTTTTAAAAGGATTTTGGGGAGCTGACGCAGATTTGAGGCTGGAGGAGTTGGGTTGAATAGATGGCGTTCCGACAAAGCCGCTCCCGATTTGCATTGCAATCCGCCAATGCAAAATCGCTAAAGGCGGATGAATACAGTCCTGACGGGGCCTGCGATTTGGGCATAAAACCTGCTGTGGCAGGTGAAACTCAATAGGAAATGCAAGCATGACGGAAAAGCAGACCCGCTTCTGGCCGACCATCGGCGCATTGCTGGTCATGACGGCATTGGCGGCTGGCGCGTTCTGGCCGGTGAAGTCCTGGCCCTGGCCGCGTTTTATGGGAGAGCTAATGAATCTTGCGCACCTTCCGGCGGGATTCGTTCTCTACCTGATTACGCCCATGCTGGCCCCTTGGCTGGCGAGACGTCCGCTTGCGCGCATCCTGGCGTTGACTGCGCTGCTGATCATGATGGAGCTGGTCCAGCCTTTGGTGGGAAGAAGCCGCAGCCTGGAGGATGCGTTGATGGGCGTGGCGGGCCTGATGGCGGGATGGCTCTGGGCTGGCCTGGGTTATGGCGGGCGCTCAGGGTGTGCGGCGCCGCTGCGTGTACTGGCTGTCATCCTGATGATTGGCGCGATCTGTTGGCGGGGCGCTGGTCTCTGGTGGGTGATGCGGCAGAGCCTGGCGTTTCCTGAACTATTGGCGATGGAGTCGCCGTTGACGACACAGGCTTCCTGGCGCGGATTGGGAACGCCGAAGATTTTGTTGTTGCAGGAAGCGAATGAGAGAAATGGGAAAGAGGAAAACGGGAAACAGGCGTTTATCCGGGCGCGGTCAGGAGCAGGGCGCTGGTTTGGGTTTGAGTTCGTCAATCCGGATCGCTCCTGGAACGGGTATTCGCAACTCTGTCTGGCCGTGAGAGCTCACACTGCAACAGGGAAAGGTAGACTGGTTGTCCGTATTGGCGATGTGGACTCGGTCAACTACAAGAGCAGTGCGACATTTGAGCAGGATATCGACGCCGCCTGGTCGCAACACTGCTTTTCTCTGGACCAGTTACGCTCAGTGGACGGTAGGCGTTTGAACCCTGAGCGTATGCGCGAAATTCTGATCTATATGGCCTCCGGCGAGCAAGTGCGATACCTGGATATACAGAGCGCAAGGCTGCAATGACGGTGGCGTCGGGAGGGGTTTTAAGCAGGCGTTTCGATAGACAAAACTGATCGGACCCCAGCCTTGACGTAACCTGCGTCCACTTCTACATTCCAAACATACCCCCCCGAGGACATATCGCGACCGCTCATGGAACAGATACTGCTCGCCCGCCAACCTATTGTCGATGCATCGCTGGAAGTGGTGGGGTACGAGTTGCTGTTTCGCTCCAATGACCCCGCTGCCGGTCCGGTTCTGGATGGTGATAAGGCCACTTCTGTGGTGCTGCTGAATGCATTTACCGAGAAAAGCATTCAGGAAGTGACCTCCGGCCTTCTGGCGTTCGTCAACTTTACCGAACAATTGCTGATGGAGCCGCCGCCGTTTCCGAAAGACCTGTTGGTGATTGAGATTCTGGAGTCAGTTGAGCCCACCAAGGAAATCTGTGAAGCCGTGGCGCGACTGGCCAAGCGCGGCTACACCATCGCCTTGGACGACTATGACCTGCATAGCAATCAGGAAGTGCTGCTGGAGTATGCTTCCATCGTAAAACTGGAGTTTCCGGCGATTGAGAGGAGCGCGTTCAAAGGCCTGGTGGACAAGATCCGTAGACGCAAGAAAGTGCGTTTGCTGGCGGAAAAAATTGAAACCCATGACGACTTCGAATTTTGCCTCAATAACGGCTGTGACCTGTTTCAGGGGTATTTCTTCAGCAAGCCGGAGATCGTCACCGGCCGTAAAATGCCCCAGAGCAAGCTGGCGGTGTTGCGTTTGATCGCCATGGTGCAGAATCCGGACGCCTCTTTCGACCAAATCGTGAAAACCATCGCCAGCGATCCACCCCTGAGCGTCAAACTGCTGCAACTGATCAACTCCATTTCGTTTCGGCGCCCGCAACCGATTGACTCCATTCACAAGGCGGCGGTGTTGCTGGGGTTGGAGCAGCTGCGCGCCTGGGTGATGTTGCTGGCGCTGTCCGGCATTGAAGACAAACCGAAAGCGCTGATTGTCATTGCGCTGATTCGCGCCCGTATGTGTGAACAGATAGCGGCGACCATCGAACCGGATAAGTGCGACACCTATTTCACCATTGGCCTGTTTTCCACCCTGGATGCATTTTTTGACCGCACTATCGAGGAAATCCTCAGCAAGCTTCCGCTCTCCAGCATGGTGATCGACGCTTTGCTCAGAGGCGAGGGCCGGGCCGGGCTGGCTTTAACAACTGTGCGTTTGTATGAACGTTGCGATATGCAGAATATTCCCTGGGCGCAGCTGGAAGAGCTGGGCTTGAGCGGACCTGCCATCAGTAAGCTATACCGCGACAGCATTGTGTGGGCGGACGAGCGTTCCAGTCTGAAGACATAATCTCTGCTGACGCCGTCATAGCGGCGGGATCAGGCAATCCTCTCCCTGCGCCACCTGCTTTTCTACCCAAGACAGTATTTTCTCCCTCAGATAGACTGCCTGGCTCTGGGCGCTCACTCCTTTAAAAATAATTCGCCCACCAAGCCTGAAAACGCTGATGAGAAGGTATTTAACAATATCGACGCGATGGCGCTGTGAACTTTCATGGAGGCATAGCGACGTCTGCAATCGGATCTGAAAGGAATATCGGATTTAATTGATTGGTCGGAGATCCAATATGCGTAAATATCTTTGCAGCGCCGGGGTGGCGCTGTTCCCTTGTTTATTGTCGCTGTCATCCGGGGCCTGGGCGGCGTCGGAACCGCCGCCGGTGAAGGCGGTGCTGGTGAAGTATAAAAGCGACGCCCTGGCTCACGGAGTTCGGCGCGCTGCGCCGCTGGCGGGCGTCAATGCCGCTGATCCGGTTACCCGGGATGGCGCTCTGGTGCGTTACAATCTGAATGGCATGACGCCGGAGGCGGCGGTGGCCCACTTCGCTGCGGACCCCGCAGTGGCCTACGCCGAGCCGGATTATCCGTTGCGTATGGACGCAACGCCGGATGACCCCGCGCTGACTGAGCAATGGGCTTTGTTCAATGTCGACGATCGCAACAACGACATTCACGCGCTGGACGCCTGGAACCTGCAAACCGGCGACACGCATGTGCTGCTGGGCATGATCGACAGCGGCGTGGACTATCGACATGAGGATTTGCAGGACAACCTGTGGATCAATCCTGGCGAGATTCCCAATAACGGCCGCGATGACGACGGCAATGGTTACGTGGACGATATCTACGGCGTCAACGTGGTGAATCGCAGCGGCGATCCGATGGACGCCAACAAACATGGCACCCATGTCGCTGGCATCATGGCGGCGGTGGGCGATAACGGGCTGGGCGGCGTTGGCGTCAACTGGCGCGGCGCGCTGGTCACCTGCGCCTTTATCGACGAGGATGGCTTCGGTTACACCTCTGATGCGATCGCTTGCATGGACTACATGGTGGATCTCAAGCGTCGCGGCGAAGCGCTGGCGGCGATCAACAACAGCTGGGGCGGCGGCGCGCCGGGACAGGCGATGGAGGAAGCCATACGCCGGGTGGAGGCTGCTGGCGTGCTGATGGTGTTCTCCGCTGGGAACGATGGCCGCAATAATGATCATTACGGCCACTTCCCCTCTAACTACGACAACCCCGCCATCGTCTCTGTCGCCAGCACGGATCGGGAAGGGGAGTTGTCCGGCTTCTCCAATTACGGTCTGGAAAAAGTGCATATCGCGGCGCCGGGCTCGGATATCTATTCCACCTTGCCCAATCACGCCTACGGCTCCCTCAGCGGCACCTCCATGGCCGCGCCGATGATCACCGGGACTTTGGGGCTGATGGCGGCGCACAACCCGGAGTTGGACGCGCAATCGCTGAAACAGGCGTTGCTGGACGGGGCCGACAAGGTGGCGGCGTTGGAGGGCAAGATTCCCGACGGGCGCCGTCTGAATCTGGAAAAAGCCCTGTTGGCGGCGGATGATCGTCCAGGCTTTCGCATTGCGCCGGAAACGGACGTGGTGGATATTCCCCAGGGCGAGATGCGTTCATTGACCGCGCGGCTGCAGCCTTTGTTCGCCTGGCGTGGAATGGCGGATCTGTCTGTCTCGCAGCCACAGGCGGGCGTCTATGTGCAGCTCCCTCGCGCTTTGCAAGCGAATGAAAGCGGCGATCTGACCTTTAGCGTTGGCGCCGAGACGCCGGTGGGACGCTATTTCGTGGAGCTTAAAGGCGTGGAAAGCGATAAGGCGAGCCAGCCCTTCAAAAGCGCCAAGCGCATCACCGTCAATGTGTTGCCGCAAGGAACGCGGGACTTTGATTACGCCAACGGCGAAGCGACGCCCATTCCTGACCATAGCTCCCGTGGGTTGTGGAGCCCGATGCGGGTGTCCGAGAATCTGGAGCTGTGGGACGCTTCGGTGAGTCTGAATATCTCTCACCCCTGGCGCGGCGACTTGCAGGTCAACCTGCTGTCACCGGACGGGCGGAGCTTTCGTTTGCGGGAGCGGGGTGGTCTGACGGAGGATGATCTGGTGCGCTCGTATCGGCTGCCACAGATGCGCAATATTCCTTCGCAAGGACTGTGGTTCCTGCAAGTGATCGACGCTTCGCCGTTTCAGGAGGGCGTGCTCAATCATTGGGAAATGCGTCTGCGTGGGCGTCCGTTGGCCGCAGCGGAGTTGAGCGAGCGCACGTTGCAGACCGCGGACATCACTCTGCCCAAAGGCGAGACGACGGAAATCGTGCTGCCTCAGCATGCGGTGGGCAAAATCAAAGGCGTTGCGGTGGATCTGGCGATCAGCGGCGCCTGGCTGGGCGGCTATAAAGTCACTCTGCTGTCCCCGGCGGGCACGGAGTATGTGCTGCACGATAAAAACGGCAGCTTCAATGACTACGACCTGCAACTGGCGGATCATTTCATCACGGATTTCCATGACGAAGAGGCTGCCGGCCCCTGGAAAATTCAGGTGGCGCGTATTGGCCTGGACGACAAGGCGTTGCTGCGCCATGGCGCAATCAGACTTTACATCGCGACCAACTGATGGAACTGTCGCAGTGATCGCCAAGCCGCCTTAATCGGGCGGCTTTTTATCGGTTTAAACAAAGTATTCCTGGCTTGCGTTCACAGGATGATGCGGTAGTCTCTGATAAGTCACCCCGTTTTTCGCCAGGAGTCTCAAAACAATGGACATGATGACAACGTCAGAGCAGATAGTTTCCACGCCGTTGGGCGGATTGTTTGTCAAGCGCTGGCGACCAACCGGCGCAGACGCGGCGCAGGCTGCTCCGATTGTGCTGTTTCACGATTCTCTGGGGAGTGTTGAGCTGTGGCGTGATTTCCCAATGGAATTGGCGGCAGCAACGGGGCGGGAAGTCATCGCCTATGACCGCCTAGGCTTTGGCCGTTCCGATCCGCATCCAAGCCACTTGGATCTCAGTTTTATCAGCGAAGAAGCCCATGGGGCCTTCAGCGTTTTGCGGGAAAGTCTGCGCCTGGATTGTTTTATCGCCTTTGGCCACAGCGTTGGCGGCGCCATGGCGGTGTGCTGCGCGACGGCGTTTCCTGATCAGTGCGTGGCGTTGATTACCGAGGCGGCGCAGTCGTTTGTCGAAGACCGTACGTTGGAAGGCATCCGCGCCGCCAACCTGAGCTTTTCGCAAGCAGACGGCCTGGAACGGCTGAGCAACTATCACGGCGACAAGGCGGCCTGGGTGCTGGACTCCTGGGCGAACTCCTGGCTCTCCGACGACTTCCAACCCTGGAATCTCGACGATATCCTGCCGCAATTACGATGCCCGCTTTTAGCCATCCACGGCGATAGAGACGAGTATGGCTCAACCATTCACCCGCGACGCCTCGCTCTGCTGGCTGGCGGCCCCACCCAAGTGAACATCCTGCAGCACTGCGGCCACGTCCCACATCGAGAAAAAACCAGCGAGGTGTTAGCGGCGGCGCAGGGGTTTCTTGAAGAATTGCCGATGAGCTGAATCAATACAAAGCCCCGTGTCATCTACACGACAGAGTAGGGCATATCGTTCACCTATACTCCTCGTTAAACCCATAAAAATAAACCATGGACGCCTGAGTATTATCGTGGGCGTCTGATAACGGGAGCAACGGGATGAAAGCACTGTCCGAGCATTTGACTCAGTATGCGGCTTATCATCGGGATCGCCGCAATATCGCCACCCATTTTATCGGCATTCCCATGATTGTGCTGTCCATCGCTACGCTGCTGTCGCGGACGAGCTTCGAGCTGTTCGGTATAACGGCGACGCCAGCGATGATTGTGGTGATCGCCTCGCTGATTTTTTATTTGATGTTGGATTTCGCTTTTGCGTTGTTGATGGCGGTTTTGTATGCCCTGACATTGTGGGGCGCCGCTGCGCTGGCGGCGCAATCGCAGATGGTGTGGTTGAGCGCGGGTATCGGGTTGTTTGTGGTGGGCTGGGCGTTTCAGTTCGTCGGCCATTACTATGAAGGGCGCAAGCCCGCGTTTGTGGACGACCTGAGCGGCTTGATCATCGGTCCTTTGTTCGTGGCGGCGGAAGCCTGTTTCTACTTTGGCTTGCGGCGGGAAATTCTGCTCGCCATCGAAGAAAAAGTCGGCCCTACGCTGATGCGAGACATGAACGCGACGGATACCAACAGCAAGCGTTTGCATGAATCTTGATCTGGTCGCCAATTGAGCAAAAAACTGATATCCCTCTCACAGATTTGTAATTGGTGAAGGATTAACCCAAAAAGCCCATTGCCCCTGGGCTTTTTTTTAGGCAATTTATGAAAGCGTTTTCATTAACGGAAATCATAGAATTACAAAGGGGGTAATCATGGCGTTTGTACAGGACAACAAGGAATCACCACGGCGTTTCGCCGCCAGGGCCGGGCTGTTTATGTTGTCAGCGCTGTCCGCAGCCATGGCGCAGGCGGATGTCGGCGCATTGTTGTGGGAAGAAAACTTTGATTCGTTGAATCCCTCCGTCTGGAATGTCGACGAGGGCGATGGCTGTCCTAGCCTGTGCGGTTGGGGCAACCAGGAATTGCAGTGGTACGCAAAGGACAATCTGTCCATCGAAGAGATTCCCGCAGAGCCGGGCAATCATGCGCTGGTGATTGAAGCCCGCCGCCAGGACATGGGCGGTAAAGCTTTTACGTCAGGCAAAATCACCACCAAGGATGCGGTCTCCGTTCGTTACGGTATGATCGAAATCCGCATGCAGGCGCCGGAAGTCGGCGTTGGCCTGTGGCCTGCGGCCTGGATGCTAGGCACAAGCACCGCCAATTGGCCGGCCAAAGGCGAAATCGATATCATGGAAATGGGCCACAGCGCGGCGGGACGCAAGAACGCCGGGCATGACGGCGCGCCCATCAACAATTACGTTGGCTCCAACCTGATTTTCTATGCGGACTCAGCCTGCGTGCCGGAAAATCCCTCCTGCGCCGCCAGCACCGCCTGGAACACTGACAACGCCTATGTGGCGCCGACGCCGTTGAGCAATCGCTTC
Source organism: Hahella sp. HNIBRBA332 (assembly GCF_030719035.1). NCBI lineage: Bacteria > Pseudomonadati > Pseudomonadota > Gammaproteobacteria > Oceanospirillales > Hahellaceae > Hahella > Hahella aquimaris. The sequence continues at coordinate 2,627,109 of NZ_CP132203.1, read as the reverse complement.
GTCACTTATCGTTTGTATTGGACCGATTCCCAGATCCGCTTCGCCATCGTGGATAACGGACAGGAGCATGATCTGTACGACAACCCGATTCCCATTGGCGGCGAGGCGGAAGAGTTTCAGGCTCCGTTCTACTTCCTGCTGAACCTAGCGGTGGGCGGGAATTTCACCGACGCTCACGACAACGGCCAGGTCTCAGCGCCGCTGCCGGGCAAAATGCTGGTGGATTACATCCGCGTGTATGAGCTGGATGGACAGGGTGAAGTCAAACTCGGCCGTCCTGGCCCGGAAACCGGAACCTTCGGCGTGTATACCGATGAAAGCGCCACCACCAACAAGCTGGAAGCGGGCTCTTCATCCGATATCTATGTGTGGGACCAAACCACGTCTGGCGGCTCGGAAGCGCCTTATGAAGGCGACAAAGTCATCTCCTGGAAAGCCAAGGCCAACACCTGGTTTGGCGGTGGGATTCAGGCGCGGCAACCGGTCAATTTGAGCAAGTTTGACGAAGGCGAGCTGAAATTCCGCATCAAGATTCCCGCTGACGTCTCTTTCCGCATCGGCGTGACAGACACCCATACCAACCAGAACTGGCTGGATTTCCCCGCTTTTGAAGACAAATACGGCCTGACTCGCAACGGCGAGTGGGGCGAAGTCAGCATTCCCGTTTCGGAGCTGCGCGGTGAACTGATCGACTTGCGTTCGATTCAGTATCCCTTCGCCATCCTGAGTAAAGACGGCCAGTTGCCGGGAGCGGACTTCGCTTTCGCCATTGACGATATTCTCTGGACGGGCGGTGGCGGCCCTGTGGTGGTGGACAGCGATAACGACGGCGTCAACGACAATGAAGACATGTGTCCCGGCACGCCGGCGGATACGCCAGTCGGCGCGGACGGTTGTCCTCTGGAGCAGGACGCGGACGGCGATGGCGTGGAGGACAGCATCGACCAGTGCCCCAATACCCCGGCGGGCGCTGAAGTGGATGAGGTCGGCTGTCAGATCATCGTAACCGATAAGATCAAGGTGCAGGCGGAAGATTACAGCGCTTTCTATGACAGCACCCCGGGCAACAACGGCGGCGCTTATCGTGAAGACGATGTCGATATTGAAGCGACCTCTGATGTGGACGGCGGTTACAACATCGGCTGGACCGACGCCAACGAATGGCTGGAGTACAGCGTCACTCTGGGCCAGGGACAGTACAGTCTCGACGCGCGCGTCGCCTCCCTGGTGGGCAATGGCAAATACGCAGTATTCATCGACGGTGACTTGGTTGGTTCGAAAACCGTTGACGCCACTGGCGGCTGGCAGCAGTTCGTGACGCAAGAGGTAGGCAGCTTCAGCGTCGAGCGCGGGCAGCACACAGTGCGGGTTGAGCTGTATGGCGGCGAGCTGAATCTTAACTGGATGGAGATTCGCTCCATGGATGTCATCGACAGCGATGGCGACGGGGTCAAGGACGAGCGGGATCAGTGTCCTGGCACGCCCGCTGGCGATGAGGTGGACGAGAACGGCTGTACGGTGGTGCGAACTGAAAACGTCACCGTGCAGGCGGAAGACTATGACGCCTACTTCGACACCACGCCAGGCAATCAGGGCGGCGCTCACCGTAATGACGACGTGGACATCGAAGTCAGCGGCGATATCGACGGCGGCCACAATGTGGGCTGGATCGCCGGCTCCGAATGGCTGGAGTATAACGTGACGCTGGGCGCCGGCGAGTATGACCTGACGGCGCGCGTCGCCTCCGCCGTGGGCGGCGGTCGCTTTCGCGTACTGGTGGATGGAACGGAGGTGGGACAGGGCTCTGTCTCTAACACGGGGGGCTGGCAGTCCTACCGCACGCTACCCATCGGGACCTTCTCTGTGGATCAGGGCGAGCATCGCGTGCGGGTGGAGGCGAGCGCAGGGGAATTCAATCTGAACTGGCTGAATATTCTCACCCATAGCGATGCGGACAGCGACAATGACGGCGTCGCCGATAATCTGGATCAATGCCCCAATACCCCAGCAGGAACTCAGGTCGACGCCAGCGGATGTCCTGTCGGCGGACAGGGAGACAGCGTTCGCGTGATGACGTTTAATGTGCGCACGGAACAGGCTAATGACCCCGGAGAGCGTAACTGGAGCCAGCGTAAGGGCGAGGTGGTGCGTACGATTCAGCGCCAGAACCCGGATTTGCTGGGCCTGCAGGAGCCCACTGGCGGGCAGTACGACTTCATCAAAAACACCCTGGGCGCCAATTGGGGCGCCACCAGCTACCGTCAGATTCTCTATCGCTCCGATCTATACACCTATGTGGACGGCGGTCTGATCGAGCTGGTGGCGGACGTATGGGGTCCCCGCAGTGCGGAGTGGGCGAAAATGCGCCGCAACGCCGACGGCCGTGAGCTGGTGTTCATCAATACCCACTGGGGCGTGGACGGCAATTCCCAGCAGGGCTCCGCTAATATCCTGAGAGATCGCCTGGGCGAGGTGAATCAGAACTGGGGCATGCCGACGGTGCTATTGGGTGATCTTAACGCAACTCCCGGCAGTGGGCCGGTGAATACCTTGGTGAATCAGACTCCATTGTCCAGCTTCTTCACTGGCGGCACGTTCAACGGCTGGAATGTGCAGCCCGGTCCTCAACTTGATCATGTCGTGGGTTCCGGCGTCAGTGCGGTGGGCTGTGCTTTAGAAAAATATCGTGAAGGCGACTATCCGCCTTCCGATCATTACCCGATCGCTTGCGAGCTGCGTTTGCAGTAAGCCGGCTCTCTTCCTGGTTGCGCCAGCGCATGCTTACGATAGTGTGCGCTGGCTTATACGAGCTAAGCGGCGTCGTACTTAGCCTCAATCTCCAGCGCCGCCTGATAGCCGGCATGCTTCTCCAACACGCCCTGATAGCGCTGAATATTGGGATACTTGGCCACTGCGCCGCTGCGCTGCACAAAGTCCAGAATAAAAGACATCATGATATCCGCGCCGGTGAGCCGGTTATCAACCAGATAGTCCTTGCCTTCCAGAGACCGCTCCAAATGTCCGATCACCTTGCTGATTTCCGTCTGTGCGTAGCCATGTAAAAAACGGGTTTCAGTCCCGTCCATATCCAGAAACAGCTTCAGCAATAGCGGCAGAATCGCCGAACTTTCCGCGAAATGAATCCAGTACAGGTACTCCGCGAATGACTTGCTGTCCCGCGTCGGAGCCAGTTTTTCCGCGGCGTAGCGCTCAATCAGAAACTCCGTAATGGCGCCGGATTCCGGCAGCACGATGTCATCCACTTCAATCACAGGCGATTTGCCCAGAGGGTGAATTTGAGTCAATTCCGGCGGCGCCAGCGAAGTGGTTTTATCCCGTTGATAGGGGATCACGCTGTAAGGCTGACCGATTTCCTCCAGCAGCCAGATGATGCGACGGGAGCGGGATTTGTTGAGGTGGTGCAGTTTGATCATGGGATGAAGTCCTGTTCTCTTGGTGTGATAGACGCTGAGCGTCCAGGCAGCGGCGCAGGGCGCATGAGATGGCGACCGCCTGAGCGAAAACGCCCCTGAGTGAGTCAGACGTCGATGTTAAGTGATTGAAAAATTGTGGTAAATAACCGTCGGATGTTTTCGGTGTAAATTTTGTTAATCCGCGTGCGGCAGGCTTTTTCCACTCCACTATAATTAAGGTATAGCCGGGAAAGCCTGGAGTTAGTTTTACTGCGCGTGAGGCGACGTTCCGGACCCACTGCAAAACGTCTCTGCATGGATCATCAACGAGGTCGATTTTATCGACGGGTGCTGTCTATGAGAGATACCAGAAAAGAACCCAAGTATTTACCCACTGTCTGTCCATGGTTGTTTTCTCTTCTTATCAACGTCCTATGGATCACGGACCTGCAGGCGGTTGATTTTGATACGTTCAAGCAGGAAGCGGAGAAGGCCGGGGCGGTGTATGTCGCTTATTCTGACGGAGAAGAATTTCATCGGCTTTTTGTTGAGGGGAAGGCCAGTGAGGCGATTCATCGCCTGCAGCGCCTGACTCCTGACGACGCCAAGTCCGTCTATGACTATTTCATTCTCGGCAACATGCTTTACCAGCTCGATCCGAACGTCAGCTATAGCTATATGCTTCGCGCCGAGCGCCTGGAGCCGGACAATCCCATGATCCTCTATGAGCGAGGCATGCATGAACATCGCAACAGCCAATTCCAAAGTGCGTTGCGCTACTATGAAAGACTGCTCAGGGCCAGACCGCAGGGTTTGAATCCCATCGCCTGGGCGTATATCACCCATGCTTACCTGATGCAGGGGGACGTGGATAAAGCATTCAACGCCTGGCGCAAATCTGACTTCAGCGAGCATCATGTCGCCATAGAAAAAGGCATGTATACGCTGTTTTCCAATAGCCGTCAGGAGGCGCGCCGGGAAGCGTTTATTCGCGATATTGAGGCGGGGGCTACGGAGAAACTGTGTGACTTGTGGGCGCTGGATTCGAACTGGGAAATAGACTGGTGGAATCAGCGTCCGAAAGAGGATTATCTGGCGTTCGATAGAACATTGATCGCCAGGACGGTGACGGACGTCAACTCGCCGCAAGCTGCGCAGTTGCGTTTGTGTCAGGACATCGACCGACTTTCGAAAGAGGAGCTGCTGCAAAGGTTGCAGGCGCTGAAGATTTCTCCGCCAGATAACCAATTGCCCGTTTCTGCGACGCTGATCTGGAAGATTTTTGCTCAACTGACCACGTTGAAGGCGGCGACGCCCAACCAGCTTTTCGACAGGTACGGAGCGCAGCTGAAAAGCTACGCGGCGCAGTTTCCCCAAGAGCCCCTGTATTACGATTTGCTTGGTTTCTTATACGCCAATGCGGGCAAGAGCGATGCCCTGAAAGAAGTGGACGAATATGGCTGGAAAATTCTCAAGAAGGAGAAATTCGCCAACAGTTATGTGGTTGGCCTGGGGCGGGAAAACAAAGCTTTCATTCCGACTCTCAATGAGGCGTTGCGCGAATTTCCCAACAGCTCATTCCTGAATACGATCTATCTGCAATTCGGTGAGAAGAACAAGCAGACTCTGGCGCGCTATGTGGCGTCCCAGTTCAGCAATGTCAGTGGCTCAACCTATCGCTTGAGCGATTACATGGCGAGCCTGCAATACGAGATTGAGAACCTGTAGTCAGAATCTGAAAGGCGGGTGCGCGTCAGGGTGGGCGCGCACCGGCGAGACTAGCAACAGGGAGCGTCTGCGCTGGTTGAGGGCGATGCGCTGTCAAATGGAGCAGCGGTTCCGCATCCCTCGAAGATGCCATAGTGTCGGCTAAAGTCGCCGATAAACAGAAAGTGATCGGCGAATCGCGTGTCGCTCAGCATACGCCAGGTATTGCCGCAGACCGGGAATACGCGACCGGTTTCTATCGCATGGTGTTTGTCGAGCACGAACTGATGGGGATGATCTGGAATGCTTCCTTGATAAATGACCGCCTGCCCGTAGTCTTCACAAGCGGTTTCCAGTTCGTCTATTTTGAACAGCCTGTAGGTGGCGGAGTAAAACTCAATCGCGCCAATGCGCGCCGCCAAGTCCGCGTCGGTTATCGCCAATGGTCTGTCTTCCACTAAACGCGGGTCGGCGAAGCCGGTCTGATGCGCCAGTCGCAGGAAGTCGTTCCAGTACAGCGCGCCGCCCAGACACTCGCCATAGAGGGTGGGGTCTTCACGCAGGGCGTCGGGAACCCGTCTGTCGGCGTACACATCCGAGAAGTAAAACTCTCCGCCGGGCTTCAGCAGGCGATGCAATCCACGCAATACGGATGCTTTATCCGGCGACAGATTAATGACGCAGTTGGAGACAATAACATCGAAAGACCCTGGCTCAAGATCCAGTTCGTCCAGTTTCTCAATATAACCCTGCAAAAAGCGCACGTTATCAAATCCAAACTGCTCCGCATGCCAGGCCTGATGAGATCGGGCGACCTGCAACTGTTCATCCGTCATATCCACGCCGACCACCTGTCCATGCGGACCCACCAACTGAGCCAGGGCATACACATCGCGGCCGGAGCCGCAGCCCAGGTCCAGCACTCGGCAACCTTCCAATAACGGAGGGCACACCAGGCCGCAACCGTAATAGCGGGCGGACACGTCCGGATGAATCCGCGCCAATAAAGGCTTCAACCAGGCGGGAACACTGCTGACATCGCAACAGGCGGAGGTTTTCAAGTCAGAAGAACTTTGCAATTGTTTGCCGTAGTAGTCTTTGACGAGTTCGTGCATAGGGCGTTTCCTGGATCTAGTCGTAAAAAGGTTTACTGAACAGGCCTGAAGGCTAACCCAGAAGTCTATTCGTTATCCAGAACAAAGGTATCGCCTGCCGGCCAACCGGCTTTCATTACGCCAATCAGGTTGTCTACCGTCACCCAGCCTACAACCTCGGCAGTATAGCCAAGTTCCCACTCCTGGCCGTTCCAGTAAACGATATCGTAAGTTCCCATACCATAAGGGTAACGCACCGCCACTAAATACAATCCCTCTCCAGGAATTTCAGTGTCTTCTTGCCAATTAACAGGCAGGTTAATATTCGTGTCCATTGCGCCTCTCAGCCTTCAAAACAACGCAGTTTAATCATTATTCGGGGTAATGAAGCATCCCCAGATGAGCATAAATTGATGAATCAGGGTATTGATCTTTTTTTATCCGGGCTGATCGATAATTGAAGCAGTTGGAATGCAGGCATAACGAGTTGGTCTTTGATAGAAGTACTACGTCATCGCCTCATTAATCAACGAAGTCAAAACATGATCCGTCCACTCGCCGTTTATCTTCAGATAGGATCGGGCCTTTCCTTCCACCTCAAAACCCAGGGACGCTAATAGTTTGCCGCTGCGGTGATTTTCCGGGCGGTAGTTGGCCATGATGCGGTGGAGTCCGTAGTGGTGAAACATGAAATAAATTCCCGCTGACAAGGCCTCCTGCATCAATCCCTTGCCTTGCTCCTGGCCTGCGATGGCGAAGCCCAGATGGCAGGCCTGGAAGGCGCCGCGTACGATGTTGGAGAAGTTGCAGATGCCGATAACGTCGTCAGATTGTCGGGGGAACATCAGTAAACTCACTGCGTAGCCTTGTTCCATGACGCGAGCCATGTCCGTCAGTCGCTGCATTTGTCCGGAGAAAGTATAAAAATCGTCCTCCCGAGCGGGCTCCCAGGGCGTCAAATGGGCTTTGTTGTGCGTGTAGTAGTCGAGCACGCCTTGGGCGTAAATAGGGGAGGCCAAGCGAAGAGAAAGACGTTCTGTCAGCAGTCCTGCGCCGGGAAATAGCTGTAATTCTGGGGGCATTCTTCTATTCCGTAGATGAAAAAGAGATAAATCGGCTGCCTAGTTTACCTAATAACGGCTGCAGAAAGCCCATGGGGAGTGTTAAATTACCGCCCTGAAAATTGCACTCGCTCAAAATCCTTATCTACGGCCACCGTGGGCGAGCGTAGCGCTTCACATCTCAATTTTTCACAGGGAGATAACTGGCATGGTCAGACTCGCGCAGTTTGCCGGCGCAGCAATGGCGGTGATCGCAGTGGCGCTCCTGTTGATCAAAATCTTCAGCGGCGAGAATGCCGGTCTTAGCGATGAATCCATCTACTTCATGTCTCTCTTTCAGGTTTTTCTCGGTGGTCTGGTGATCTATGCGGGGCAGTTGAAGATTCTGGGGAAAGAGAACGGCGATAAGATTTTCAGGGCGAGCATTGCCGCAACGCTGTTGTTTTTTGTTATGGCTTATCGCTGGTTTTACAGTGGGGTATAGCGCAGCGAGCTTTCATAAGCCCCTCTAAATTGCGTTGTGGGATAACGATGATAACTTGGAAACGCCAGCCAGAGGATGCCTTCGTATCCCGCTACATCGAGTGTTATTGGTTTCTCCGCAAAGACCAGGACGATATCGCTCATGACAGCCCCAAACTGAATCCCTGTCCAGAAGCCCATTTAATTATTGCCCCGCCGGAGCAGTCCTATACATATAGCCTTTGCGAGCGGCAGCTTTCCGGAAAAGGGACGCACCTGAAGCTTCCCAATACCAGCAGTATGACTTTACATCAGGCGGAGCCGTTCGCCATCCTGGGGGTTAAATTCAAGCCGGGCGCGCTCTATTCAATCGCCAATGGTCTCGCCGCTATTGATGACGTCATCTCTCCGCCGGGTTTTCTGGCTGAAATGCCTGATCTGCTGAGAGAGGATGTTCTCAATAACGCCGCCGACGACGCTGTAACCGTAGGCTGGAACCTGGACGCATGGTTCAAGGCGCATTCGCACTGCATCCGGGAAGATCGGCATAGCCGGCTGGCGCGAGATGCTCTGACACTGCTTGCAAACACGAAAGCGTCCGAGCTTGATACAGGGTTGTATCGTTCTTTGCGGGCGGTGCAGCGCGCTTTTGTGCGGGTGACCGGACTGACGCCGAAACAATATCAGATCATGGTGCGACTGGATGAGCTACTGTTGTATCTATACCAGCAAAATACCGAATCCATGAGCTGGGCGGATGTGGCCGCCATATTTGGCTTTACCGATCAGCCTCATCTGATTCGCTACTTCAAGAAACTGATTGGAGAGACGCCTCACGCGTACCGGCAAGCCAAAAATTTAACGATAGATGCTTATGGCGATTTTGAGTGAGTCTGGTTTTCCGAGGCATTGCAGGTGGAAAATGTGGTTGAGCAACGCATTTCCATAGAACGTTCCGCAGGGCAAAAACATGAATAGCAGGATTCATACGCTGCTTATATCCGCCGATGTCAGGGGGAGTTGGGAGTATCCTCCTGATTTTAACTGGGAGTTATCTGTCAGCGAGCTTGAGAGACATAAGGGATCGTTGGAAAAGATCATGTCTGCGGAGCTGGAGCTAGACGCAAATGTTCAGGACGCCTCATTTTTTGCGGATATCTACCAGCTGGAAACGCCGTACGCCGCCAGCGGAGCACTGCAGGTCGTGGTTTATCACTTTGCTTTTCGTTTTTCCAACTACGGCGGGCTATTCACGCTTCTCAATGAAAATACATGCGACAGCGCCGAGCAGCGACAATTGCAAGGCTGTATCGCCTATCTTGAGTCTCAGGGATATGTCTACATACCGGTGAGCGAACTGGATTACCCCTACGATGGCGTTAATGCTGGGGATATCTCGCCAATAACCTGGTGGACGCGATACTTTGATTATTTGTAGTTTGGCCGGGGCTTATCGCGCCTTTTTTGGGGGGCGTCAGCGCCAATATAGGGTACAATCGCCGCCCCAACACGCGCACGGATTATCGAGGTGGTAAATGAGCGATAGCGCATACAGCGATTTGGCGGCGGGCCAGATCGATTCGAGAAACGCAGAAAGGCGTTTTACCCGCAAAGATGAGTTTCAAACTCAAAAAGAGTGGGGCGAGCAGTATTTTGGAGAAAGAATCGGCGCGCTGCTAATTACGCTTTCCATGATGTTGCTGGCTTCAGTCTGGATGATTACGGTCACGGATCTAACCCGTTACGGCGTGACAGCCGCTGTGGCGCTATCGTATTGCTTACTGGCGAAAGTGCTATTCAGGAAAAAACGCGAGCTGCAGCGCTTCAGAGAGGCGCAGGCGACACGATTCATGCGCCGTAAAAAATGGCTTGAGCAGCAAGCCAAGACGAGTAACGTAGTTTGATCTGTGAGTTGACTTGAGCGAAGAGGAGGCAGCGAATGGCTGATATTCAGATAGAAGGCGTATCACTGGCGGAAATCCTCAGCTGGACAGAGACGGAATTTGACGCCCTGGTCCTCACCGATAAACCGCTGGTGGTTAATATTGGTTCCGCATCCGTACTGGGACAGTTCTCATATTCAGACAAAACTCTGACTGTCGAACTGGCGCAAATTGACGGCGGAGGCGAGGGCGTCTTGCCCGCCATTACCCGTATCGCGAAAAAAGCGGCGCAAATAAAAAACGCCGCACACATAGAATGCGTCGTACATGCCATCCACTGCGCCAACCCCAACCTGAAATTACGCACTCATTTGGAGCGTACCGGTTTTGAAATCACGCAGGTGGAAGGGAAGGGCGAAGCGTATTTCAAGAGGATTTCTGTTTAGGGTTGCAGATAGGCGAAGAGCCAGTCGAACTCTTAAGAACTCCCTATGAAGATTCTATAGGGCCCATCATCATACTTTTCAAACTTCCGGGCACAGATTGTTATGGACTGGATAACGGATCAAATAGCGATAGGAAATTTCTTGGACGCGAAAGACGTATCGGACGTAGATGCTGTACTCTGCCTGAAAGAGGAGTGCTGCGACGAAGATAACACCGACGTTGATGTGCTTTGTCTGCCGTTAATTGATGGCCGTGGCAATGATAAGCGGCTTTTCAATGATGCAGTGGATTTCATCCATGACGTTGTTTCCAGCGGAGACAGGATATTGGTGCATTGCCATGCCGGGCGTTCCAGGTCTGTCTGCATTGTTGCGCGTTACTTCATGATGAAACAGGGCATAACGAGCCATCAGGCATTGAGTATGATCAGCGCCAAAAGGGAAATCTATTTGTCACCAGGCATTGAAGAGATACTAATCCTCAGGTAGCAACCTTGATAAATCACAGCAGTTTACGGCATTTGGAAAGGCGAGACGCTAATGGCGATACCCAAGAAAGGTTCTAGAAAGATTGTCGTAGATTCGGTGGAATACCGCTGAATTATCAGACATAAACCAACCTATTCCCAGGCTGCATTTGTTACCGATGCACTGGCCGAGGTTCAGCTGGCGGATAATCCTGGCGCGGTATTGGCGATTAGCTTTCCGTTTCCCAGATGCGATAATTGGCTTGAGAGACCCGCAGAGCCTGTTACGCCAAAAATGATCAAGGCTTGTATTCGTGCGGCGTTGTCAGAGGGGGCGTCTTGAGGAGCCGGGAGTTTCGTTTCTGTATAGCCACGATCCTGCTGCACTTGTTGATTGAACCCAATAACAAGCCGCCCGCATTCGGGCGACTTGTTCTCTTAAATACGTCAGTTAGGTATATATCCGACCGTTTTTCACAAACACGGATTTATTGAATAACCCCATATCCAAAGGGTTGGGCAGCCTGACATCCTTGATTGTCGGTATCGCTCGCTCATCTTCATCAAAGCGTCTGTCTATTTGCGAGATGAAAACCAGGATGCACTTTTTGGCTTTGGCGTAGCGTTTCAGGTCTTCGACCTGCTGCTGGAGAGGCGGCTTGTTACGATTTTGATCAAGCAGTTGCAGATAATCTACGGCAATTAGCGAGCCTTCGGTAACCCTATCCTTTGTTTGCTTTACTATGTAATCCGAAGATATCTCGTCAGACATATCCAGTTTTAGTAAAGGATGATCAGGCTCGAACTGTTGATCAAGCGCTGAGAGTTTTTCAATGAGCGCAGTTTTCGAATATTCCAATGAAAAAAAGAAGCATTGTCGCCCCTCTTTAATGGCTTGCAATAAAAGCTGCAGAGCCGAGGTTGTCTTACCCAGACCCGGTCTGGCGCCGATTAATAGCAAATCGCCGGGATGCAGGTAATCTAAAAGTTCTTCTGTTGTTTTGGGAGTGAAAGCTTTCACCTTGGATTGCAGGAGACTCCAGGATCTAAAGCCCTCAGCCCTGGCTATTTGATCCAAGGCTTCGGTCATGGTGAGGGACTGAGAGCGTTTCAGGGCTTTAGCTTTGCCTTTTAGAACATGTACGGGAGCGGTCAGTTTCATATTGAACCTTTAATCGCGGGTTGCTAAACATTCCCTTCTTCTGTTCCAAACCCAATTAAAGGTTAGAGGCGATGATGAACAACTCTGCACTTAAGTGCTTTCCCGTTGAAGGGGGGAGGCGCGAGTCGAGCGCGCTTAAATGTTAACAGACCGCGCTTAATATTCAATGCCGTCCACAAACCCTGTCAGCAGCTCAAATCCCTCACGCCAGTCTCCCAGATTGGAGCTGCCGTTAATGTGACCTTTGGGACCGATATTGGTAAAGCTGGCTCCCCACTGCTGCGCGCAGCGCTGCGCATAGTCGATAGAGCCGTAAGGGTCGTCCTGGCTGGAGATGACGGTTAAAGGTATGGAGACGGAATGTTCAAAGCCGCTACGAAAACCTTTCGCTTCGGCGGGAAAAACGTCGCTCATCGGGTCGGGAATCGCAACAAGAAAACCGCCCACCAAGTGCTCACAGCGATGCATACTGGCCCATTCAAGCAGTAGCAAACAGCCCAGACTATGCGATACCACTACAGTGGGCTGGGTGAGCTGAGCGACCGCCTCGCTCATCTCTTGAACCCACAGGTCGCGCTGAGGCGCTTCCCATTCTGAATGCTCCAGCCAGATAGAGTTAGGCAGTTTATGCGCCCACATCCTTTGCCAGTGCTGCTCGCCGGAATTGCCTATCCCTGCCAGGAACAACCAGTTCACCTTATCAAACTGCATATTTTCACCCTTTTTATTTGTTTCAATCTGCTGCATCGAATTAATCGTTTACCATGAAGCAACCTTAACGGAGCGAATGTAACGATTTCGATATAGGGCGTCACTATAAGGCATAAATTCGGGTGAGGGGAGGTTTACAGAATCGTCTCCTAAAGCAAAGAACGGTGGGTTATTTTGGTATAATTGGCGGCCCTAATCAGCGAGGAATTATGGCGCTTATGTACGATGATCAACCGGGTAAACTAATCGCGTTTCACGGTGCTAAAACAGCGCTTGAACTTCTGGACCTGATCCGTCATCGATACCAAATGTTCGCCAATGATATAGATACGCTGAACGGTATTTTGGTGGGTTACAGTATGGCCAGAGAGGAGTTCGGCTGGTACGACTTTGCTGGCGAGTTCAGGCGTTTTTTAATGGAGAAGTATTCGCTACCAGAGGATTATCCGTTTTCCTGGGCGACTATCATTAAAGAGCAAGTAGTAAACTGCGAATATCAGATTCCTGTGTTTTTTGAGTGTCTGGACGCACATCGAAAACTGGAAATACAGTTGCTCGGAGAAGCAACTTTGACGCAGGATCAGCGTTACTTCGATTTCAAGCGGATGTTGAGATATACCAGTGTCGACTACCCAAACTTGCCCTTGAAACCACCTCATGTTTTGAAGGCGGTGAAAATTCCCGGAGTCAAAGTTCACGCCTTCTTCTATGACGAGAAGGGAAGCAAGTATTATGAGCAGGCGTTCTCTGATTTTGAGCACATATTAGCCTGGGGGGAGCAATGCTTCGATGTTCCTGAGGGGCAGTGGGTTGTTCACTGCCAAGAATAGGTTTGCAGAAGCATTTAAAGCGACGTAGTCTCCCATTTGAATCAACGCCCAGGTGAGAAATGGAATATATAAAGGATTTAGAATCAGGCTCTTCTCCGAAAGTAAGAAAAGCTGCTGAAGCCATCTATAAGAATAAACTGCAAGGTTATTGCCCTTACTTAATCCAAGCGTTAACAAAAGAAATTGAGAAGGAAAAGGCATGGCGAACACAATGCCAACTGATCAAGGCTATAGCTGGCTCTGGTTGCACAGAAGCCCTTCAAATACTGAATCAGTTGCTCGACGAGAAGTTTGAAAGCACTATCCTTTATAAAGAGTTAGGGCTCGCTATTTTCATTCTTCAAAGTACAGAGCGAGAGAGTCTTGAGTTCCTGCTCATGTCAATTCGTAAAGGCAATGTGCATCAAATATGTGGAGCCTGCGCTGTGGTGCTGAAGAAAAAGGTAGTCCCAGGCAGCGAGGATATCCGAAGAATCCTTCGCGGAATACAACCATATACGATGAACGAAGGTGCAGTAATAACACCTCGCTGTTATATCGCAGCAGTCGCTTATCTTTGGCCTCAAGAAGAAACCAGAGACTTCTTAGAGTCTTGTAAAACTTCAACGTGGAATGGGCTGGTAGAAATTGCCGACAATTCATTGCAAGGCAAAGAAAGTAAAACACAGCTGATTTGAGTGGGCCAAAACGATAATGGCAAAAAGTGAACTGCGGGCGGGGCCGCACACACTCCCGGAGAGGGGACAGTTGGGCTCTTGGTTGTTGTGAAATCCCGTCTCACCCCCTAGCATAGGCCTCGGTTGTTGGGGCCTTTGCGTCTCACTTTTTCGTTTCTTGTTGATGTCGGATTTCCAGCGCCATGATGCCCGCTATTCCACTTCCTTTTGTCATTGCTTTGTTGCTGACGATCCTGCTTTTTCGGTTGATCAGGCAGAACGAATCAGCGCTGCGTCCGGCTATGATTTTCGCCGCAGCCTGTATTGTGTTGGTGATTATTGGCGGGCTGCGCTGGACGTTTGATGTCCGTTTTATTCGGTTTATCCAACCTATCATGGCGTCAACGTTGCCTGTCATTGCCTGGTTTTGTTTTGTCGGCGCGCCGTCGTCTATGCGCGCCAAACATGGGCTCCACTTGGCGCCGGTTGTGGTGATAGCGGCTTTCTCTGCGACTTGGTCGTTATGGCGACCGCCTATTGATCTGCTGTTGGCGGGGTTATATTTCGGTTATGGCGCGGCCTTGATTCGTATGGCTTCCCGCGGCCCGGACGTGTTGCCAACCACTCGTTTCAGTGACGCCTCCCATGCGTTGAAAGCCACGCGGATTGCCGGTTGCACGTTGATCATCTCCGCCATCAGCGATCTGTTGATCGCAGGGGATTTCGATTTATATCAGGGGGCGCATGCCGCGACGATAGTCGCCACCGCACAGTTGTTGCTTTTGCCGGTGATTGTTTACGGTGTGGTGGCGTTCGGCAGAAGTATTCCTGCAGGTGAGGGCGGCGCTATTAGCCTTACTGGTGAGAGCGAGAGTGTTCCCGTTATGCCGGGGCCAGTCGCAGATAACCTTAATGAGAACGTGCCTGAGCCAGCAATTGAGCTTGTAACATCCCCAGAGGCCAGTTCTGAGCAAAGCGCAGATGACCAGCAGATCATTCAGCGCATTGACCAGATCATGCGTCAGCAGCAACTATTTCGCGATCCGGACCTGAACCTGAATCGTCTGGCTCGAAGAGCGGGGATTCCCTCACGGCAAATTTCCGGGGCGATTAATCGGGTTTATGGGCGCAATGTTTCTCAGGTCGTCAATGAATATCGCATCGAAGAGGCCAAACGGTTGTTGCAGGAGACGGATCTACCGGTCACTAGTATTTTTCTCGAAGCCGGTTTTCAGACCAAATCGAACTTTAATCGCGAGTTCCAGCGGGTCGCCAATATGACGCCGAGCGACTATCGCCGCTCGGTTTCATCTGGCGAATAAATACGCATTTTCACGTTCTACTGCGCTGCGCCTTTTGTTGTGAAAGCCTGTTTCAGAAAGGCGATAACCAGGCCTGCCACCTGCTGATGAATCTCCTCTCTGCTGCGATCCTCTCCGTCCTTGCAGATAACGCCATCGCCTGGAACCTCTTCTTCCAATAGTGCAATTGCGCTGGGTTTGCAGCGCTGCATAAAGCTGAAGTGGGCGGCGTCGGGAATTTCCAAGTACTGGCTGCGCGCTGAAGGCAGGTGGACGGAAAGGTAGCCGGACTCCATCCTGGCGGGTAGGTCGCCAATATCCACGCCCGCCCCGAATATCAGCACGGGTATTCGCACTGCCGCCAGACTGGCTGGGGTAAAACCGCGGGCAAGACCGAGGTCCAGTGAGACCACCGCCCGCACCCGATGATCCGCCAAGCTGGCCTCAAGTGAGGCTTTGGCCGCGCCCTCAGTGCTCAAGCCCAACTCATCGCTTAACCCGCAAACGCGAGGATTGGGATGCGCCAGACATTCGGCGGCGAAATGCGTCTGATCGAAACGCGCGCCCGCCAGCGCCATAACGGTCCATCCGCCAAGAGAGTGGCCGATGGCGGCGATGTTGTCTGCATTGATCTCTCCCGCCAGCTTCGGGTTGTCCAATATGAAATCAATCACCCGACTGAGATCATGAGGTCGCTCCCACAGCTTCGCCGCCTCTACAGGGCGCCTGTCGAAAGTTGTCGTGCCTGGGTGATCCGGCGCGGCGACCACATAGCCCTGAGCGGCCAGCTCCGCCGCCAGCCAGTTCAGATTGCGCCAATTGCCGCCGTAACCGTGCGACAGCACCACCAGCGGGTGCGCGTCTTGCGCCGGCTCTGCATTGGGGCGCGCCTGCACGCCGAAGAATGCCTGATTTTCTCCTATGGATATTGTTGAGGCGCGGGTGGCGTTTGAGGTCTGTTCCTCCTGCATTGGGTACCAAATGCTGACATGCAAAGGTCGATGTGCAGAGGCGTCCGCCACCTGCGTTTCACGAAAACCAATAGGCTCGGCGAAGAGATTTGCGCTGGCGAGCAGGGCTAAAAGGAGGCTAAAAAATACGGGTCTGTGCATGATTGGGTCTCGTTCATTCAAGAAGCCTTTATTAAGCGCGAGAAGAACGTATGGCGAGACCTAAAACAGGATCGAGGACGTGAAATGCTTGCTGTATCTGGCTTTGCGGCAGGGATTGGACTTAAAGGCGGAGCCCCTTGGAGGGGCTCAGGAAGATCGCGAAGCAGGTCCTAGATCTGATTGGACAGTTCGTTCTTCAACTCGTCCCTTAATTCGTCCGGCGGCATGATCCAGCTTGAATCATCCATCAGGGCGGGGAAGACATTAACGTGCAGGCCATCCTGTTGCAGCCCGGGAATCCATTTGTTCAGGAAGTGGGGGAGCGCGATGCTTTTGGGCGTCAACTTCTCACCCAGGTCATTAGCGTACTCTCTGGCGAACTCCTCAGCGGGCCAGATCGGCAAATATTCAAAATCCTCTTCTTCCGAAAACAGCTTCAAAAACTGGTTGTCGTCATTGATAAGAATCCAGACCTCCTTGCTATCCACCATGTTCATCAGTGAATAGTCGTATCTTTCATCGCAGGCTAGTTGCAGTATTTGCTCAATCTGATCTTGATTCATGCACTTTCTCAATTAATCAACGGAATGCTAACGCCCAAGGGGCGGGCCTGCTGCGCGCAGACCAGTTCCGCCTAGGATACATCGGTGTGAAGCGGATTGCGCTGTAAATGTTTGGGTTATCGCTTTGCAGTGGGTATAGCAATCAACGGTACGATAGGCCGCCGCTCAGGCGACACAAAGTATTTAACTTGCGACCACCAATCTAACTGGCGCGCCTGGAACTGTGACGGCGAGAACAGCGACTTATAATAAATACGCTTTTCCAGACGCGTGGTGTTGGCTTGCAAGTCCCAGGCGATCAGGACGATAGAACTTTCAGCCGCCCAGGTAAATTCAAACGCAAGCAACGCCTCACCACTAGGCAGCAGGCCTAACGCACGACTAACGTAATTGACAGGCATCTGTGAGAGGGGATCACTCGGGTCGAAGTTGAACACTTGACCGACAGGCATTATCCGTTCTTTGTCCTCATTGCTCAGACTCTTGCGCTCTGCGATGACCTGTCCATTGGCGTCGATGATCTGATAAGCATCACCCGCAGTTTCTGGCTTTTTAAAGAACAGAGAGGGAGAAATACGGTCCGTTTTGGTGTTGCTCAATAGGCTTGGCAAAGGCATATCGGGCGCTTCGTCCGTTTTTGCTTCAACGCTATGATCACTATCCGTTGCCGACGCAGCCTCTGTCTGCTCTTTGCAGCGTTGCTGTTGCGACCAAGTATAAGAGGCGGAATCCAGTTGCACTGTGCGGAATATGCACACGCCGAAGAGCGGGCTGTGCGGAACTTTCGTGAGGTTGAAGTGAGCAATCAGCCTGTAATCATCCATGATTTTGGCGTGGTCAAAGAAATAATCATCAGGCTTCAGCTCGAATAGGCTGAGCGATTTTGAGTCCAAGTCATAATCCAAAAGGAACGCAGGCCGTTCTATCGTTCTGGAATCCCCAAAGGCATACCATATGCGCTTGCCCTCAATAAGCATATGGACGCGGGACTTGGTCATACTGGCATAGCTGACATTCAACAAGGTTGTTTCTGCGCCAAACAGATACTGATAAAGAAACAGGACGAACGCGACGCCCAATAAAGCCAGAGTCGACAGGACGAGTGATATTCTCATTAATTATTGTTCTCTAAAAATAACGACGACTTGAACGGAGTCCCATAGTTTAGGCGAGATTCGTAGGCCAGGCGAAGCATGGGGGATTTGGTACAGGGGAAAGAGGGTGCAATTGAAAAATGAATCGCGGGCGTATAGATCCACCCTTCGACAGGCTCAGGGCGAACGGGGCGGGAGTTCATAAGTAACTGGCCGCCCCGTCGATATTACGCCAGCGCCTTAAAGTAGTTTTCCCGATGGATATCCAACAGCTCAACGCACAACTGACATTCGCCGCCTGCCAGTTCTTTTTGATACGCCTCGCGAAGGGCCTGCAGACACAAATCACCGACTAACTGCTTCAACTCCTGACTTCTGCCGGCAAGCAGCGCAACCTTGAGATGAACGAAAGATCTCCCGATATCACCGTCCCCGATAACATACTCCGTGGTCTCATGCGCCCGCGACTTAATGTCATTCAACGAAAACTCGCCCGTGCTCATCATTCCCGTATGAATGGCGCTGAACAACCGCTGAAAATCAGCAGCGCCACGCAAGTTAGAGGTATATTCCAAAGTCAAATGCGGCATACTTACTTCACCTTGTACGTTAACGATTTCGTTGGGCGCTCATGTGAAAACAACACGAGCAACCCAAAATATGGATGGGGACAAGCGCAGATTCAGGCGCATTATGCGCCGAAAAAATGTCAGTGAGAACTTTATAGAGAGTCGTGGCCAAATTCTAATATCTGCTCGCAAAGCGCTATCTCCAGTAGGTTGGAAAAGCGCAGCGCCTTCCAACATGATCAAGTTGGCAGGCATTCAACTAGGGAAGGCGCGCTATATAGGGGATACATACGACTTCCTAGTCATCCAACAGCCCCTGCCGCTCAGTGTAATCGCGCGACCTTTCAGAAATAAAGGCGGCGTTCCTGATTTCGTTGGTTACTTTGGCTAGCTTATAGGCTTTGCTGAGTAGGTGACGATCACTACTCCAGTCACCTTCATCGTAGGCGACAACAGAAATGACTTCTTCCAGCTGAATCCGGCCTTGATCGAAATGCTTTTTCAGTGCAGAAACAGCCTCCTCTTCAGTACTGGCGGGAACAACAGTGCGGCCGAATTTATACGCCGAACCATCATCACTGAGACCGCATCCTTTCAGCGCTGTAACCTTGGTGTCTATGACCCAGAAAATCTTCATCGATACTCCACTCTAATCTACCTTTCCCCACGCCAGGTGTTACGACTTGTCGCCCCCATCGCTTGCACTATTCAGCCTGTGATTAGCGAACGTCGAGGGCCTTTCTAAACCACCCGTTCGCCCTGAGCCTGTCGAAGGGCCTCCCAGGGCGCTATTCTAATTTCTAATCAGTCCACGCGGAAAACATCTGGCATTCACTTTAGTGGTTAGTGGTCAGTTAATTTCTGTGTTCACCTGTGTTGAGTCAGTGGCTTTTTTAAGAGCCTTTCGACAGGCTCAGGGCGAACGGGGGAATCGGCAGACTCTGTACAAGGAATATTATTGGCCGATAATTTTGGGCGTTTTGAGATGGGCCTATAGCCCCCATATTTCAAAAGGCTGAAGCAGTGTTTCGCATGATTGGAATTGCTCCATTCACAAGTCTGTATCACTTACTTTTCCCAATACCCACCATGCCTCCTATATTTTCTCCTTAGCCTTGTGCGACATTTTGTCACACCCTTGCAAGCCCATCGTTATCAGCTTAATCCATGTTTCTTACCTCAAATTTTGAATTTAGGTTGTAGGGACTATTGTGAAACTGACGATCCGTTACTAGAGTTTTTTTTGATCAGTGATCGCGGGCTTATCGGCCGGCAGGTCACTGGCGTGAGCGACCGGGCACAACCCGGGCTCTATAACTACTAAATAGGCCTAATAAAACGTTTGCTTTTCCTTGCGGCGGCGCCGCTGACCGTGGTTGACCGGCTGTAGTGGTAGGAATGGCTTCTAAGTAATGGAGATACTTAATGAACAAGTACCTACGACTGACCGTACCGGCTTTGCTGGCGGCGTCGCAACTCGCTCTTGCAGATGATGTATGGATCACCACTGACGCCGATGGCTTTGCGGCCATTAAGCGGCATTTTCCGGAGGTGATCGAGGCGAATCGGGCGAGAACTTTTACCGCTAATGGCGTGTCCGCGTTTCTGGTCAGCGAAGATCGGATTCCTGAAATTTCACAGATGATGCACCACGAATTGAATCGTTGTGGCGGTTTCATCGCGCATACTTCTCAGGAATCCGCGCAGAGTGCGGCGTTGTATGATTCGTTAATGGCGTCCGCCATCGCGCCACAGATAGTGGATTACAGCATTGATAACGCGGAAGTGGTGGCGGCCATGCAGGGCAGGGTGAAGGAGTCGGATATCCGCTCCACCATTCAGAGCCTGGCCAACTTCACCAACCGTTATTACACCACCCAGACCGGCCTGCAGGGCGCCCAGTGGATCAAAGACAAGTGGCAGACTCTGGCTGGCTCTCGCGGCGATGTGACGGTGGAGTTTTTCAATCATAGCTGGCGTCAGCCTTCCGTTATTTTGACCATTCAGGGCAAAACCAAACCCAATGAAATCGTAGTGCTTGGCGGACATCAGGACTCCACCGCGGGCTTCGGCACTGGCGAGGGCACGCGCGCTCCTGGCGCGGACGACGACGCCTCCGGCATCGCGACGCTGACTTCTGTCATCAAGGCGGCGATGGAATCCGGTTACAAGCCGGACCGCACCGTGTCCTTCATGGCCTATGCGGCGGAAGAAGTGGGTCTGCGCGGCTCGCAGGCCATCGCTCAGTCCTACAGCAGCCAGGGCAAGAATGTGGTAGGCGTGCTGCAGTTGGACATGACCAACTACAAAGGCTCCAGCGGCGATATTTATATCATGCAGGACTACACCAACTCCGGTCAGAACGACTTCCTGGCGGATCTGGTGACCACTTATCAGCCGACAGTCACCGTAGGCTACAGCGAGTGCGGTTATGGGTGTTCGGACCATGCTTCCTGGACCAACCAAGGCTACGCAGCGTCGTTTCCGTTTGAGTCCACTTTCAACGGCTCCAACCCCCATATACACACCGCGCAGGATACTCTGGACAAAAGCGGCGGCAACGCTAATCACGCAGTGAACTTCGGGAAACTGGCGGCGGCTTATGTGGCGGAGCTGGCCAAGGGGAATTTCAGCGACGATCCCGGACCTGACCCTGATCCAGATCCTGAAGATCCAGTGACTGAAGAGTTCAGCGGCAGCGTTGGCCGTAGCCAGACTGATAATCAAGGACCGTTCAAAGTGGAGCCGGGCACGGACTTCAGCGCAGTGATGACCGGCACTAACGATGCTGACCTGTATGTGCGTTTCGGCGCGGCGCCGACCACCCGAAACTACGACTGTCGCCCCTATAAAGGCGGCTCTGACGAAACCTGCGACCTCAAGGTTCCGGCGGGGCAGGAGGAAGCCTATGTGATGGTGCGCGGATACAGCAGCGCAACGTCTAACTATAACCTGAAAGTGACCTATACTCCTTTGAAGTAACCTGACCCCAGCGACGGCTCTATGCCGTCTGACCGCGGAAGCTGTTTCTCCGCGGTCACTTTTTGGTTCGCCGCCGTCCCCATACCTCTTCGTACGCTACCCGGCTGAGGCCGTTCATCATCTATGCCTGTCCATATCCCTTGCGGGAAATTGAGAACTGCGTTCAGCTTGATGACATCACCATTAATTTTGCTCCATATATCAAGTTTTTAAGTTGACATAAGAGCGCATGTAAAGGGTAACATTAGCCCCAGTTTGTCCATGTGACTCTCTGAACGAAGCTAGTTACCGTTAGTAGAAGTTAAAAAGAGATCCATCCATACCCAATGTTGAGCCGTTTTCCGCAACGATATCGCTGGTTGATAAAGCCATTGCTGGCCCTGTGGCTGCTTTGCTCCAGCTTCGCCGCCTGCGCTGGCGTGTCGACGGCGATTGCCGGATCGTCTCAGGGAGCGCCTCAGCTGCAAAGCGGGCATGAGCATCATGGCGGCGCCATGCCGGTGTCCGGACAAGACATAACTGGCAAAGACATTGCTGGCAAGCAGGTCGCCCAGGCATCAAGCGGTGCGCCCTCCATGGATTGCTGCGATGAACATGATTCCACTACTGGCGCACAGCCATCTCAGATATTGAAGCTGATTCTGGCGGCGGCCATTTTCATTTTCTGGCTGGTGTTAATCGCCCGCGTGGTGCGGGTATGTCGCGCCCGCTACCGCGAACACAAGCTCGATACCAAACCTCCCTCCCTGCAGCACATCCACTGTACTTATTTGAAATAGCGCTAATACTCAATTGAGCTCGTAGTCGGCGTCGTTCCGCGCATACGCGCGCGCCGGCTCTGGAACTGCGACCGGCTGTCGCTGCGTCGCACGGCATGATCATTGAGATTGGAGCTTCCCATGAAGCCGTTGCACAACCTGTTTCTATCCAGCCTGCTGTTGGGTTGGAGCATCGCCGCGTCCGCGCAGAGCCTGACTCTGTCGCAGGCGGAAACCCTGGCGGTGCAAAGAGACGCGGATATCGCGCGTCTGCAACAGTTATCTCTGGCCAGTGAAGACATGGCGGTGGCGGACGGACAATTGCCGGACCCAAGCCTGTCCCTGGGCGCCTTGAACCTGCCTACAGACACCTTCGCCACCGACCAGGAACCCATGACGCAGTTCCGCGTAGGGCTGGGGCAGAAATTCCCGGCGGGGGACACGTTGGCATTATCCCGCCGTCGCGGTGAGCAGAATGCCGTCGCCCAACGCTGGATGGCCCAGGACCGCGCCCATCAGGTGCGCCGCGAGGTGCGTCTGGCCTGGTTGGAGTCGTTGTATTGGAAGCGGGCCCAGGAGGTCTATCGCCAGGACGAAGGTCTGTTCCAGCAACTGCAGGAAGTCACGCAATCCCTGTATAGCGTCGGTCGCAGCAAACAGCAGGACGTATTACGGGCGGATCTGGAAATGAGTCAGCTCAACGACCGCCTGATCAATGCCCGCCAGAAAGAAGATGAGGCGCGGGCGCGACTGGCTCGCTGGGTTGGTCCGGAAGCGATGAGCCGAGAGCTGAACACAGCGCTGCCGGATCTGAATGCGCCCCATGTCGGCGCGCTTGAAAGCGCGTTGCTGGCGCATCCGGCGGTGAAAGCCCTGGATGCGGAAGTGGATATGTCCACTACTAATGCGGCGTTGGCGCAGCAGTCCTACAAGCCTTCCTGGGGCGTGGACGTCGGCTACGCCTGGCGCGACGGCGAGAACATGGACGGCTCCGCGCGCGCGGACTTTTTCTCCGCCGCGGTAAGCGTGCAGCTCCCTTTATTCACCGGACAACGACAGGATCGCCGCGTCGCAGCGGCCGCA
Organism: Hahella sp. HNIBRBA332; assembly: GCF_030719035.1. Classification (NCBI taxonomy): domain Bacteria; kingdom Pseudomonadati; phylum Pseudomonadota; class Gammaproteobacteria; order Oceanospirillales; family Hahellaceae; genus Hahella; species Hahella aquimaris. Next base: position 2,603,755 of record NZ_CP132203.1, on the reverse strand, counting down.
CGCAATCAGGAAGCGAGCCGCAGTCGACGTCTGGAAATGTTGCGCATGATGGATGCGGAGGCGCAAGTGGCGTTCAGCCGCTGGCGGCAGGCCCAGGAACGCAGTCGTTTGTACGTGCGGCAGATCACGCCTCAGGCGCTAAGCCAGGCTGGTTCGGCGTTATCTTCCTATCAGTCGGATACGGCTGACTTTGCGGAAGTAATGCGCGCTTATCTGACCGTACAGAAGCTCAGGCTGGAACAGCTACGTATAGATATCGATGGCCGCGCGGCGTTGGCCAGACTCGATTACTTCTTCGCCGCGGAATCCCCCATCGATAGCCTGTCCTTCAAGGAGTGACCCATGCGTTTAGTGATCAGTTTAATTTTTATCGTCGTCGCTTTTGTCGCTGGATGGTTCGCCAGTCGGCATCCGGCTCTGACTGCGCTGGTGGGGGAGATGGACATGGCCGCCGCCGAGTCGGGAGGGGAGAAGAAACCGCTGTATTGGGTGGCCCCCATGGACCCCAACTACCGCCGCGACAAGCCCGGCAAGTCTCCCATGGGCATGGATCTGGTGCCAGTCTATGAAGAAGACGCCCAGGGTCAGAACGATGACGGCGGCGTCACCATCAACCCGACCATGGAGCACAACCTGGGCGTGCGTGTCGCCAAGGTGGAACAGGGGCAATTAACGTTGCCGATTCATACGGTGGGCTATGTGGCATTTGATGAAGACCGGCTAACGCATGTGCACAGCCGGGTGGAAGGCTGGATTGAGGCGCTGAATGTAAAGTCCAGCGGCGACCCGGTCAGCAAGGGACAAAAGCTCTATGAAATCTATTCCCCGGCGCTGGTGAATGCCCAGGAAGAGTATCTGGCGGCGCTGCGCAGCACCAACAATATTCTGCTCAAAGCATCGCGGGAGCGCTTGTTATCGCTGGGCTTGAATAATGCGCAGGTCAGTCGTCTGGAAAAACGTCGCTCGGTGGAGCAGCGCATCAGCGTGTACGCGGAGCAAAGCGGCGTGGTGGATGCATTGATGGTGCGGGAAGGCATGTTCATCAAACCGGCGACGGAAATCATGTCAATTGGCGGTCTGGAGCAGGTGTGGGTGATTGCGGAGGTGTTTGAACGGCAGGCAGGCTGGGTGAAAGCCGGACAGCCGGTGGTCATGCAAGTGGCGGCGGCGCCGGGACGCACCTGGGAAGGCAAGGTGGACTACCTGTACCCGGTGCTGGACGCCAAGACACGGACTCTGCGTGTGCGCCTGCGTTTCCCGAATCCTGACCTGACCCTGAAACCCAATATGTTTGCGGACCTGACCTTGCAGGCGAAAGTGGATGATCAGGCTCTCTCCATTCCCCGTGAGGCGGTGATACGCACGGGTAGCCATGATCGTGTGGTGTTGGCGGAAGGCGACGGCCGTTATCGTCCCGCGTTCGTGAAACTGGGGGTGGAAGCGGACGATCGCGTGCAAGTGCTGGAAGGACTTAAGGCGGGAGATCAAGTCGTGGTTTCGGGACAGTTCCTGATCGACTCGGAGTCCAAAGTCGATGTGGCGTTGGCGGCGCTGGAATCATCCAGTCAAAACGCTCAACAAGATGCGGCGCCAAGTGCGGTGTGGGCGACAGGAACCATCAACAGCGTGATGGCGGGCCATGGCATGCTGAACATCTCCCACGACCCGGTGAAGGCCTGGAATTGGCCCTCTATGGACATGGACTTCACGGCGGTCGAAGGATTGCCGTTGGAGGATGTCGAACCCGGTCAGCGCGTGCGTTTCGAAATTACCCGCAGCAGCCCCTCCGACTTCCAGGTGACCGCGCTGGATATCATCGCCGCCGCCCCGGCCGCTCAGACCATGAGCGCGAAAGACGCCGCGATGGAAGCTGAGATGGAAGCGGATATGCAGATGGATCACTCCATGCATGACATGCCAGCGTCTGACGCGATGCAAACGGAGGGCGGGCAATGATCGCGGCCGTCATACGCTGGTCGGTCGCCAACCGATTTTTCGTGATGCTGGCGACCTTTATTCTGGTGGGGTGGGGATGGCATTCCCTGCGCAATACCCCCATCGACGCCATCCCTGATCTGTCCGACGTGCAGGTCATTATCAAGACCTCCTATCCGGGGCAGGCGCCCCAGGTGGTGCAGGATCAAGTGACCTATCCGCTGACCACCGCCATGCTGTCGGTGCCGGGAGCGCAGACAGTGAGGGGCTTTTCGTTTTTCGGCGACTCCTATGTCTATGTGATATTTGAAGACGGAACCGATTTGTACTGGGCGCGTTCACGGGTGCTGGAATATCTGAGCCAGGTGTCCGGACAACTGCCCGCCGCCGCCAAACCACAGCTGGGTCCGGACGCCACTGGTGTGGGCTGGGTATATGCCTATGCGTTGGCGGACCGCAGCGGCGGCCACGATATTGGGCAATTACGCGCGATTCAGGACTGGTTTTTGAAGTTCGAGCTGCAGACGGTTCCTGGCGTGTCGGAAGTGGCGACTGTGGGCGGCATGGTGAAGCAGTATCAGGTGCAGGTGGATCCGAATCGCCTGCGCGCTTACGGCGTTCCCCTGGCGCACATCAAGTCGGCGATCCAGAAGGGCAACCGGGAGAGCGGGGCCTCGGTCATTGAGATGGCGGAAGCGGAATATATGGTGCGGGTAACCGGCTATATCCAGGGCATTGACGAGTTGAAAAAGATTCCCCTGGGGCTGAATGTCAACGGCACGGCGTTGCTGCTGGAAGACGTGGCGGATATCGTCATCGGCCCGCAGATGCGCCGCGGTATTGCTGAATTGAACGGCGAAGGCGAAGTGGTCGGCGGCGTTATCGTTATGCGTTTCGGCGAGAATGCGCAAAAGACCATAGAAGGCGTGAAGGAACGGCTGGAAGAGCTCAAGAAGGGGCTGCCTGAGGGCGTGGAAGTCATTCCCACCTATGATCGCTCCCACCTGATCGAAAGAGCGGTGCACAACCTGTACGAGAAACTGCTGGAAGAGTTTATCGTGGTGACGCTGATCTGCGCAGTGTTCCTGTTCCACCTGCGCTCTTCTCTGGTGATCATCGTCAGTCTGCCTATCGGCATATTGGTGGCCTTTATTGTCATGCAGCATCAGGGCATCAACGCCAACATTATGTCCCTGGGCGGTATCGCCATCGCTATTGGCGCGATGGTGGACGGCGCTATTGTTATGGTGGAGAACGTGCACAAACATATGGAGCGCACGCCTCTGACCGCTGAAAACCGCTGGCGAGTAATCGCCGACGCGGCGTCGGAAGTGGGGCCGCCGTTGTTCTTTTCCCTGTTGATTATCACCATGAGCTTTCTGCCGGTGTTCACGCTGGAGGCGCAGGAAGGCAAGTTGTTCGCCCCGCTGGCGTTCACTAAAACGTACGCCATGGCGGCGGCGGCCGGACTGGCGATCACTCTTGTTCCTGTGTTGATGGGCTATTTTATCCGCGGCAAAGTGACGCCGGAGCACAAAAACCCACTTAACCGTCTACTGACGGCGATGTATCGCCCCGTCATTAAAGGCGTACTGAAGCATCCCTTGCTGGTGATTTTGTTCAGCATCGTGATTCTGGCGGTGGGGTTGTGGCCAGTAAACAAGCTGGGCGCGGAGTTCATGCCGCCGCTGGATGAAGGCGATCTGATGTACATGCCCACCACCTACGCTGGCGTGTCCATCGAAGAGGCGAGGGAAGTGCTGCAGCGTACGGACAAGCTGATTCGCACCGTGCCGGAAGTGGTCTCCGTGTTTGGCAAGATAGGTCGCGCCGACACCGCCACAGACCCCGCGCCGCTCACTATGATCGAGACTTTTATTCAACTGAAACCGCGTGAGGAATGGCGCGCCGGCATGACGCCGGAAAGTCTGCGCAAAGAGCTGGATGGACTGGTGAAGCTGCCCGGCCTCACTAACGCCTGGGTTATGCCGATCAAGACGCGTATCGACATGCTGTCCACAGGCATTAAGACTCCGGTGGGCGTGAAAGTCTCCGGTCCGGATCTGAAGGAAATCGAGAAGATCGGCAAGCGCCTGGAGCAGGTGTTGCCGAAGGTGGCGGGAACCGCCTCGGTGTACTCAGAAAGAGTGGCGGGCGGGCGCTATGTCAAAGTGGATATTCGTCGCGCCGACGCTGCGCGCTATGGCTTATCGGTATCGGATATTCAGGATGTCACCAGCGCGGCGGTGGGTGGCATGAATGTGACGGAAACGGTGGAAGGGCTGGAGCGTTTTCCCGTAAATATTCGTTATCCGCAGGCCTATCGGGATTCCGTGGAGCAGTTAAAACTGCTGCCGGTCGTCACCGCATCAGGACAACGCATCGCTCTTGCGGATGTGGCGGACATATACATTGATGACGGTCCTCCGGCAATCAAAAGCGAAAACGCCCGTCTTAACGGCTGGACCCTGGTGGATATCGAAGGCCGCGACCTGGGTTCCTACGTGGCGGAGGCGCAGAAAGTCGTCGCGGAGCAGGTGGAAGTCCCCCCGGGCTATTCCATCGCTTGGTCAGGCCAGTATGAGTACATGCTGCGGGCTAAGGAAAAGCTGACCTTGGTGGTGCCGCTGACCTTGATGATCATCGTGGTGTTGCTGTACATGAACTTCCGCAACTTCATTGAAGTATTGATCATTATGGGCACACTGCCGTTTGCTCTGGTGGGCGGTGTATGGCTGTTGTACCTGCTCAATTACAACCTGTCCGTGGCCGTCGGCGTTGGCTTTATCGCTCTGGCCGGCGTGGCGGTGGAGATCGGCGTGTTGATGCTGGTGTATCTGAACCAATCTTTCACGGCGACGCGGGAAAAAGCGGTGGAAGAGGGGCGGGCGTTGAACCGCGAGGATCTGCTGAGCGCAGTGATGCAGGGGGCAGGAATGCGCGTCAGGCCGATTATGATGACCGTTGCGGCGATTGTAGTGGGGCTGGTTCCCATCATGCTTGGCGAGGGAACCGGTTCGGAAGTGATGCAGCGCATCGCAGGCCCCATGATTGGCGGTATGTTGAGCACACTGGTGTTGGCGCTGCTGGTGATACCCGCCTTGTATTTTTTATGGAAGCGAGCTGGATTGCAGACCGGGAAGTCCGTATGAGTCTTTCTACTCGTAAAGTAATGATCTCTACGGTGATTAAACCGTGCGGTCAATTGAACAATTTCTTAAGCAAAACCAAGACAGAAGAGAAAATGATGTTAGTAAAAAACTGGATGATCGGCGCTCTAATGATGAGCGCCAGCGTAACTGTCGCTGCATCGGGCAGCCATGATCACTCTCACCACCATAAAGCGAAAGCGTCGCCGGCCGGCGCGCCCGGCGACGCCGCCAAGGTAAGCCGTACTATCGCAATAAAAGCCTCCGACACAATGAAGTTTGAGCCGGGCGACATCGAGGTCAAGGCGGGAGAAACCGTGAAACTGGTTATTACTAATGTGGGGCAGGTGCGCCACGAGTTCTCTGTCGGCACTGAAGATGAGCACCGAGCCCACGGCGAAATGATGCGCGCCATGCCGGATATGAAACACGACGACGGCGCTTCCATCTCTCTTGAGCCAGGCGAAAGCCGCGAAATCGTATGGGCCTTCGCCAGCGCCGGAACCTTCGAAATGGCCTGCAACTTACCCGGGCACTATGAAGCGGGAATGCGTGGCGATGTGATGGTGGAATAACGCTGCCGCAAAAAAGCAACATAACCGCGCAGGGATGCGCGATGTAACGGCTTGCTGTCGAGTCTGCCGCGGCGAAAAGTGATAAGCTGAAAGACGTTGTTTTTTTATTAAGCTATAGCGTCATACATATCATGCACACACTGGAAATATATAGCGCCCCCAATTCTAGAGACAAAGCCAGATCCTTTGCTGACTACAAGATCGGCAATATCAGATTGGCCAAACATCTCGGGATAAATAACGATTTCAGCGCTATTGAAGTTGACCCTGATTATGCGAAGCAGCTACTGCTTAGAATGCCTTCATGTCTGGCGTCAGGACGAGTTCCCCTCTATGTGTGCGGCTGTTGCGCGGACTTGGGCTGCGGCGCAGTAATGGTAAAGGTTGAAGATCTGGGTGACCGCATAAAATGGAGCGACATTGGCTGGGAATCGGACTGGGGACAAGGCTTTAGCCAGAATGACTGGATGAAAAGAACCGGCCCTTTCTATTTCGACAAGACGGTTTATATCTCCGCCTTGCGGGTTTATTCGATGCGTTGAGGTCGCGAATGGACCGTTTATTTAGAAAGAGCACGAGACCATCAATCGTGACACGGGAAGAGCTATGAAAAAAGCAATACAGGCCGTCAGCATCATCGCCTTTGCGCTACTGGCCGCGTGCACAGAACCCCAAACAGACACCGGTCGTTGGTACACCAAAGCCCAGGCGGAAGCAGGCAAAATGTTGTTTGAAGCCAATTGCGGCATGTGTCATGGGCGACGCGCGCAAGGACTGGCGGAGAATTGGAAAAAGCCGGACGCGAGTGGACATTATCCGCCTCCGCCGTTAAACGGAACGGCGCATGCGTGGCACCATCCCATGGAAACCCTGCTGGCGACGATCGAAAACGGCGGCGCACCGGTGGGGGGCGTGATGCCGGCCTTCGGCGACAAGTTCAATCAGGAACAGAAACTGGCGTTGGTCGCCTATTTCCAAAGCCTGTGGCCGGACGATATCTACCAGCAATGGCGAGAAATCGACGAACGCAATTAAATCGCTGCAATTCCTATAAACAACGAGATTACGAAGACGCTACCCGCTACAATGCCGCCCGCAAAACAAGCGCAGCATGGTGCGATGAGGTAATGAACTGCAAACGCTCCTGCTGAACTTGATGACGGTGATTAGGGAAAGTGGATCGGTAGTGCATGTATTTAGCGGTATTTTTTGTTGTTATCAGTGTATTGGGCAAAAGTACCTAAATAAAATTAATCTTATAGTCCTGTCCAAACTTTGACAGGGCATCGGTGACTGACTCCTTCAGTCTCTCGAGTGGTCAAGATCTTATCGTAGATAGGAATTGGGCGAATGCATCGACCATAGACCGGATAGTGTTTGGGGAGGATATATCTCCAGAGGACCTGTGGTTTATCCAAAATGGACTTGATTTAGAAGTTTTCCTACTTGGTAATTTGAACGATAAAATTAGAATCCATAATTGGTATGGTGGCGATCGAAATAAAATAGAATAGATACATGCAGGTGATTCTATGATCTCTTGTAATGCTGTGAAAAAGTTAGTGGATGCTATGTTGACTATTGATGCTCCTCTAGAAGGCGATATTGTTCTTTCAGAAATTGAGAGAGAAAATTGACATTTCGATTGCCTCTTTATGGCTAACCTGTGAGTTAGCCTTCTATTTAACAAGGCGTGGGAGTGTGGCTCTCACGGCCTTGTTTTATATCCTTGAGTGTCTATAGGTATTCAAAGGTGGTCGAATGAAAGTTAGAGTGGCTGTTATTATCTCTTTTATCTTTGGGCTCGCTTTTCTTGGTTTTATATTTTTTCCTGATGAAGTGGGTGGAGATGATGATTTCTTACTGTGCTTAAAAAAAATAAATTCGGTAAGAGCTTCGCAAATTTATGATGGTGCAAAAGGTATCATTAATTGTTCGTATATGGGATTGGAAGAGATTTACTATGACAAAGGCTTGGAGCTTTTTCGGTTTATTGATTTAAAAAATAATAAAATATCAGATATCTCTCCTTTGGGTGAGTTGAAATCACTAAAAATACTCATGCTTGAAGATAATGAAATAGAAGATATATCTCCTTTGAATGGGTTGACGAATCTTACGGATCTTTATGTTCTCAACAATCCTATTTTGAGCTTGAGAGGCGTATGCTCTTCAGAGAGTAAAATAAAGAACCTTAATTTCAGTGGCAGAAGGATTTCAGATTTTACGCCATTGAATAAATGTCGCCATATAAAAAGCCTGCAAATGATCAATGTGAATCTTGAAAGTATGGATGATCTCTCGGAGATAGGAGCTACTCTGGAGGTCTTGTGGATAGATGGCGCGCCACTTTCGAACATTCAGGCGCTTGAACGATTTTATGGATTGAAATCATTGTTGATTAAGAATACGGAGATATCTGACTTAAGACCAATTTCTAAAGTGAGCTCTTTGGAAAAATTGGTTCTGACTAATAATAATGAAATTCAAGATATAATGCCCCTGCTAGAAGCAAAAAATCTTAAATCAGTTGCCTTAACGGGAAGTGATAGTGTCAACTGTAATCAAGTAACCATGCTGAAAAAAAGAGGGGTGGATGTTATGCCACCTGAAGTCTGTAAATAAAGATGTTTTTGATGAGTTTCGTGTGTACGTGGACTTTTCGGTATGAAAAGTATTGATAGAAGAGACTGAAGCGAGGGGGGAAGGAATACTGAATAGTATTTTGGTAACTTTAGGATAAAAACTCCGAGTTTGGATAGAGCGAATATATCACAAGCCCACCCTACGAATGATGGTGGAAGGCATGTTGTATCGAATACGAACTGGCTGCCCCTGGCGAGACTTGCCAGTGCAGTTTGGGGACTGGAATTCGGTGTTCAAAAAGTTCAATGCCTGGTCTACCCAGGGCAAGTGGTTGAAGATCTTCCGGGCCTTGATCCGCGAGCCGGATTTGGAATGGGAGTTCATTATAGCAGCTATGTGAAGGCTCATCAGCACAGCGCTGGAGCTTGTACGGAAGAGCCTCAGGCGATTGGTAAGAGTCGGGCAGGAATACCAAGAAAGTGCATCTGGCCGTGGATGCATATGGTCTTCCAGTGGAATTTGAGATCACCGGAGGCGAGGTCAATGACTATACGGCGGCGGAGTTGATTGACAAGCTTCCCTCGTCAGAAGCGATTGTCGGAGACAAAGGCTACGACAGTGAACGAGTGCGGGAACAGATCGAAAGGAAGGGGCCCAGGGCCGTGATACCGAGAAAGTGAAACTCAGTCAAAGGCAATGGCGATATGGATTGGGGGGTATATAAGTATCGCCATCTGGTGGAGAATGCCTTTGCCCGACTCAAGCACTACCGTGCTGTCGCGACAAGGTATGACAAGCTGAAGAGAAATTATGAAAGTATGGTAGCCATGGCTTGTGGGTATTTATGGCTGCCGATGTGAAACGTCAACAGGCCCTAGGCATTTCAGTATTTTCTGTTCTCGCAATCCCCAGCGTCAGTAAATGGGTTCACACAGATTTTTCAAATACGAAAGTGTTCCTTGTACCATTGATAGGCGTTGCATGCGTTTATGGCGTTTATGGGCTCTGCCGGTTGCGTATGAGGGGGAACGTTATCTAAGCTCGTTGACGTTGAGTGTGCAGACGCCGTATGAATCTACTGCGGTGATTTCCCCCAAATTAGGCGCCCCATTAAGCAATCAAACTACGTAATCAAATCCCCAAAACTCATTTATTTAAACTACGGGCTTGCCAGACTTTCACTCGCTACAATGCCGTCCGCCTGGATAAATCGACGAGGACGTTGTCCTGATGATTGATTTTTGGATGCGGATTGATCAGTCTCAAGTGACTTAATAATCATTACAAGAGGTGTAGTCCAGTGGATATTAAGTACTGCAGTCAATGCGGAGGTTCGGTCAGTCTGGCCACTCCCTCCGGCGATAGTCATTCCCGTCATATCTGCGATCAGTGCGGATTCGTTCATTATCTGAATCCCAAAGTCGTGACTGGCTGTCTGGTGTATCAGGGCGACAAAGTGCTGTTATGCAAGCGGGCCATTGAGCCGCGGTTGGGGATGTGGACCGTGCCGGCGGGATTTATGGAGAATGGCGAGAGCACCCGGGACGCCGCAAAGCGGGAGACCATGGAGGAATCCGGCGCCATCGTGGCGATGCAGGATTTGTTTCTGGTGGCGAATCTGCCGCACGCCAATCAGGTATATATGCTTTATCTGGCGGAGCTGAAGGATACGGGGCCTCATGGTCCGGAGACCTCGGAGGCGCAGCTGTTTAATAAAGATGATCTGCCTTGGGAAGAGGTCGGCTTCTATACCGTAAAATACGCATTGATGCGTTTTTTCGAAGATTTGGATAAAGGTAAATTCAGCTTACATGAAATTGATTTCTAAGCTGTGCAGATATGGATTTGTGTCCATCGGCGCGGCATTCCTGTTTTTTGACGGCGCGATATGCGCCGCAGCCAGTTTTGATTGCGCTCAAGCGGCGTCCAGCGTTGAAACGCTGATATGCGAAGACGAAAACCTGTCCAGTCTGGATGAACAGCTGGCCGCTGCATATAAACAGGCCAGAGAGTTACAGTTCGGAAAAGAGATAAAGTTCAGCCAGACACTATGGTTGAAAGAAACACGCAACGCTTGTGCTGACGTGGAGTGTCTGCGCAACGCCTATGAGCGACGCATTCAGCTGCTGGGCAAGTTAAAGGGCATGCCGGGCTTATTCCGCGCCAGATATGAGCGCCAACTGGTGGGCGAGGTGGATGCGCCGGAGGTTTCCGACTATCTGGAAGTCAACAGCGATAACGGCGGCGTGCTGCAATTCGCCTATGAGTCTAATCATGCGAATGGCCACAGTTGTAGTGTTGAAGGCGAAGCACTGCAGGCGAAAAGCGGCGTATATGAATACCATGACCTGGATGTGGGCCAATGCCTGTTCCGCATCTATCTGGAAGAGGAATCTCTGGTGTTTGAGGATATCGACGGCGCCTGTCGCACCTATTACTGCGGCGCCAGAGGCTTTATTGCGAAAGACCGTTTCGCCATTGAGTCGCCGAAGCCTTTGCAGGTTCTAAGTGGGGAGAAACCCTGAAGAAATGATAGATTTCAGTGGCCGGGATGAACACGCTAGGGAAGTCATGGAGCATTATGCTCAGCGATACGGCAACCCCTTTATCGTAAGCCTTTCACAAAGCTCCGCATCGGTCGCGACGCCGGCGCAAGCAACTGAACTGGCGGAGTTCTTCTGGTGGATGCTGGACCAATCCATCGCAGATAGCGAGGATGGAAAACTCTACGATGTAAATGCTCCGTTCTGGGTGGAAAGGCTGATGACGATCATCAGTGGTTATTTGAACACATTGGGCTTTGATCAGGAGTGGGATTCGGTGTGTGATCAGGCCTGAAGATTCGACAGCCCCTCAAGCAGTAGCTATTAATTAACCTGTCTCCACTTTCACGCCATAGGCCTTCATCGCGCTTTCAATCTGCTGTTCGACGTTTCTCTCAGGAAAAAGCAGGTAGCTTGGGGCGAGGAGGTTAGCGGACTTGAAGACGCTGACTTCAAAGATATTTTTGATAGGGAAGCTCTCTCCCGCCAATGTTTTCAGTTTGGCCAGATAGTCTTCCCATTCCGGATCCGCCGGTTCAATTACCTTGGCTTTCCCCTTTATCTTGCAGCCTCTTTGCTCAAAGACATCGATATAGCTGACGCAAACTCTGGGATTATCGCGAATATTGCGCTCGCTGGTGGGAGAGGCGATGTTGGCGATCAATAGTGTTGCGGGATTTAAGGCGAGGAAAATCTCTTTTGGCGAGACATTGGGTTCACCCTCTCGACTTGATGTAGCCAGCCAGCAAAGTACGCTTTTATTGGCGTATTCTTGAATATCCAGTTTCACAAGTTAGTCCATCCTAATATGTAGCGTCACTGCCGCTTACTTTCCGTTCGATAGTTAAAAAACCGTCAACAAAAAACAGTGGAGCGAGCTTTTCCCTTCGTGAGATTGCCAAGCTTTAACAGAAACGACGGTTAGAGGGCGATTATACTTTTGCAAAGAAAAGCCCATAAAATTCAATCATATTCCCGTGTATAACGCCATCATGGATGTATTCACCCGCCCGAACATTACCCACCATTTAGAAGCGCCGTCCGCAAACGGTGAAGACGCTCTGTTTGTCTGTGAAAAAGACGGTTGCATCTGGTTCTGCATCGCTGATGGAGCCGGCGGTCTGGCCGGTGGAAGGGAGGCTTCACGCTATGTGGTTGATGCATTCTCTCGGTTGCTTGACGAAGAAGAACTGCATTCGCCAGATGACTTTGAGCGTCATTTACGGCGTTGGGACCGGGATATCGCAGCGATGTCTCTGACAGGCGAGACGACGGCGGTGATTGGTAAAGTCGTCAATGGTGAGGTGATTGGCGCCAGTGTCGGCGACTCTCAATGTTGGTTGTTTCACCCTGAATTTGTGTATGAGCTGACCCAGCTGCAAGGCCGCAAGCCGTTGTTGGGGAGTGGCGAAGCAGTTCCTATCGGTTTTGGTCCGATGGCCTTCTTGGGAGTATTGATTGTCGCCAGCGATGGGTTTTTCAATTACGCCCCTTTAGCGCAAATCAAACCGTTGGCGTACTCCAATGACGCGACGGCGCCTCAGTTCGCCGATTTGGCGCGTAATCAAAGCGGGGCTCTGGCGGATGATTTATCGATTATTGTGATTCGCCAGCCGTAAACGTTGCTCTCATGCTTGAACTGTTCTTGCATCAATCTCTCGTTCTCATCTCGCCGCTCAACTCCTGAACCATACCCTCAACGGAAAAGTCGGAAAGGCGACAGTATCGCTCTGCTGAGTGCAGTTAGTGTTAATCGGGTTGAGCTTATTTGAACTCTGTTCATATCAGGCGGTAGTTGTTTTCGCTGTCTGTGAATGAGCTCTTTCACATCATTGCTGGAGAAGTGAGCCGTACCAGAAAGACCTAATAAAGCATGCAAGATCAAGGAGCTGAAACAATGCGCAAGAATAAAACGGGTCTGGTTAAGGCGGTAAACGCCAAGGGGAACATTCGCGGCTTGGGCCTGAAGAAGCGATTCAAAAAACTGGCGTTAAGTGTGACTGCCATTGCGCTGGCTTTGGCCGCTTCCGGCTTGGCGGGTGCGGAGACGTCAACCGCCGCTCCGGAAATGCGGGATGTGTTATTGGTGGGGAACGCGCAAAGCGGGACCGTGAGCTTTATTGATCCGCACACCTTTCTCAATTTGGGCTCGGTGAACGTCACGGAGGATAAAGAAGAGCGCATCAGCGAAATGGGCATTCTGAAGCTGCTGTACGATGCGTTTATTAATGAAAACGGCGGCGAACGCAATGTTGACGACGTTTTTCTGTCGCCGGAAGGGACGGTGTTGTATGTCTCCCGGGGCTATCTGGGAGACGTGGCCGCGTTTGATCTTACCGCGCCGGGACATCGCATGCTGTGGCGGCATCCTGTGCCGGGATTTCATGCGGACCATGCGGCGCTATCCCCTGATGGCGGGACGCTGGTTGTTTCCGACTCCACGTCAAAGAAAGCCTTCCTGATTGACGCTGTTACAGGTAGGCGCACTGGTGAATTCGCCACGGGGGATTTTCCCCATCAAAACGATTTTTCCCCTGACGGTAAGCGCATCTACAACACCAGTATTGGCAACGTATTGCTGCCTCACGCTTTGAACTTTATGAAAGGGGAACGGTCATTGCGCATTGTCGATGCGGAGTCGCTGCAATTGCTGCGTACTATCAAATTTCCCCAGGGCGTTCGTCCCAACGTGTTTACGCCGGATGAGAAAACCCTTTACGCCCAGCTTTCCTATTTGCGCGGATTCGTGAAGGTGGATCTGGAGCAGGGCGCTATTACTCATACGGTGGAATTGCCAGCCAGCGAATTCGGCAAAGCCAACTATCCCAATTACGACGATTTCCCGAAAAACTCGGCGCATCATGGCCTGGCGCTGTCCGGCGACGGTAAGAAGCTCTGTCTGGCGGGAACCATCGATAATTATGTCGCAATTGTTTCCACGCAAACCCTGACCACAGATCGCATTATGGATGGCTATGATCTTCCATACTGGGCTACCACCAGCTCCGATGGCTCATATTGCTTCGTCTCTAATAGCGTGGAGGGCACGGTCGGTGCGTTTGACTACGACACTACCCAGGAAGCCGCCCGCATCCCCGTCGGCGAGTTCCCGCAACGCTCCCGGATGGGGAAAGCCCCGCAATCCGTGCTGAACAGTCTGGACCCAGTACAGGGATAACCTGCTTTCCATACCCGACGCCGCGATCAATGCGGCGTCTTTATAAACATTGTTCTGATAATTGTTCGCAACGAGCAATTTTCTCTTTTCCGTCAAGCACATATCGCCTCAAACCCGAGACACAATCACATAGTTGCATATCCCTTTTTCTTATCGGATTTCGCCGCTTAAATGATGCATTAGAGTCTAGTCTCATTTGTATCGACCCTGGCTGAATCCCTTGTCGTTTCTGGCCTTGGCGGAAGCCTTGCAGGCGCCGCGGGTAGGCCCTGGTTCCTAGCATATCTGTCCGAATTGTAGGCCACTTTGTGAGCGTGTTAGCTTGGTCAGGCTGGGCGCCGATTTGGTTTGCAGTTGCGGGAGCGTCGTTGTGTCCCGAAATAGGCGTTCAGAATCAAGCAGGGAGCCGTTGTCAGAATAATCTAGAAGAAGCTGCCTGATGTTATTAACACCAATCGCCAATGAACTGATAGAACTATGAAACCGTTTCAAAAGAACCTGCTGGCAGGGATGATTGCCGGCCTCACCTTTAGCGGCGCGAGCTACGCGAACCCAGGCGCGCCGGAAGATCTAAGCGTATATCGCAATTTGACGCCCAAGATCGTCGGCGGTGAAGACGCCGTCGAGGGCGAATTTCCCTTTATGGTGTATCTGCAATACAACGGCGGCCAATGGTGCGGCGCGTCGGTGATAGATGATTATTATGTGCTCACAGCTGCGCACTGTACCGCCGGCATTTCCGCCGAAAGCTTCAAAGCCGTCATCGGTCTGCACGATCAGAACGACATGCGTGACGCGCAGAAAATCCAGGTAGTGGAGGTGATCAATCACCCGGAGTTTAATGAACAGACTCTGGAAAACGATATCGCCTTGTTGAAGCTGTCGGAAAAAGTGGACGAGAAGTACACCCGTATTACTCTGGGCGACCCCAATGACATTATGCCCGGCAGCGACGTAACAGTAATCGGCTGGGGCGCATTGCGCGAAGGCGGTGGCTCCCCGGACATCCTGCAGAAAGTGGATGTGCCGGTGGTGTCTATCGATGAGTGTCGCATGGCCTACGGCGACGGCGCTATCTATGACTATAACCTTTGCGCGGGGCTGGAGCAGGGCGGAAAAGACTCCTGTCAGGGCGACTCAGGCGGTCCTTTGTTTGTTAATCAGGCCGGCGAATTCCGTCAGCTGGGTATCGTTAGCTGGGGCGATGGTTGCGCAAGACCAGGAAAATACGGTGTATACACCGCTGTGCCCAGCTTCAAGGAGTGGGTGGCCTCCTATGTCGGCGGCGACACGCCTGACCCCGGCGATCCGGATGATCCAGACGGACCCGATGACGGCGATGGCGACGACGATAACGTACTGGGCAACGGTAAGCCGATTGAGGATTTGAGCGGCGTATCCGACAGCAAGGTTTATTACTCCGTCGAAGTGCCTGAAGGCGCCAAGCAGCTTTCCGTCAAGATTGAAGGCGGCCGCGGGGATGTCGACCTGTACGTCAGAGCGGAAGAAGAACCGACGTTAACAGAATATGATTGCCGTCCCTACAAGAATGGCAATGAAGAGGTTTGTGACGATCTGGTGGTGAGACCTGGCGTGTATCATATTATGTTGCACGGTTACTTGCGTTATAGCGGCGTGACGTTGACCGCCTCTTATGACGATGACTCGACTGATCCAACAGATCCAACAGATCCAACAGATCCAACAGATCCAACAGATCCAACCGATCCAACCGATCCAACTGATCCAACTGATCCAACTGATCCAACTGATCCAACCGATCCAACCGATCCGACTGATCCAACCGATCCGACTGATCCAACCGATCCAACTGATCCAACTGATCCAACTGATCCAACTGATCCGACCGACCCAACTGATCCAACTGATCCAACCGATCCAACCGATCCAACCGATCCAACCGATCCAACCGATCCAACCGATCCGACTGATCCAACCGATCCGACTGATCCGACTGATCCGACTGATCCAACCGATCCGACTGATCCAACCGACCCAACTGATCCAGTCGATCCGGACGATCCTGGATTTCCGACAGATCCAAATGACCCTAATGATCCTAACGAGCCAGGTGAACCAACCGATCCGACGGACCCAACTGATCCGACAGATCCAACGGACCCGACCGATCCCGCTAATCCAGACGATTGTGAGCTGACCGAATCGCAAAAAGCCCTGTTGGAAGCGCATAACCAGGCGCGTAGCGAGGGCCGTAACTGTGGTTCAGCCTACTTCCCGGCTGCGGAGCCGTTGGTGTGGAACTGTAAGCTGGGCGCAGCGGCGACCAAGCACACTGAAGATATGGTGAACAACAACTTCTTCAGTCACACCGGTTCTGACGGTTCTCAGGTAGGCGACCGCACCCGTGCGGAAGGCTATAACTCCTGGCGCGTAGGCGAGAACATCGCAGCGGGTTATGAGTCTACACAGCAGGTTATGGCAGGGTGGCTGAAGAGCCCGGGTCATTGTTCCAATATCATGGGAGCGGAGTACACCGAAATGGGCGCGAAGAAAGTGAGCACGTCCTCGGCCAGTTATCCGCATTACTGGACCTCCGTGTTCGGCGGAGAATAAGTCCAGCCTTCACACCGCGCCGCCTGGATTTTCCGGCGGCGCGGTCTTTTTCACTTGTTCTTACTCCCTTTCTGAATACCCGCCCTTTGCGACGGTCACTCCAACGATAAACGCGCAATTGACAACGAATTTTTGTAAGATCAGAGCCTGAATCGCGCAAAATTTCATTGCCATCAACCCAAAATAATAAGCGCTGCGCCATGCCTGACAAGCTGTCCACCCACGAGTATTACGACCTGCTAAACCGCGGAGCCTGGTTTCGCGCTATTCCTGAAGACTTAAAGTCAGACCTGCTGAATCTGTCGCAAATGAAAGCGCTTCGAACGGGGGAGTTTCTGTTTCGACGCGGCGACAAGCCTGCCGGTATTTACGCTGTGGTGAAAGGTTCGTTAAGAGTCACTGGCGTCAACGAAAGTGGCAAAGAGGCGATTCTGGCCTTTGTGGAGCCCCCCAACTGGTTTGGAGAAATCGCCCTGTTTGACAGACTGGACCGCACTCACAGCGCCCTGGCGGAGACCCCGACGACCTTGTTGCATATGCCGCAAAAAGGTCTGGAAACACTGCTGGCGGCGAAGCCGCATTTCTGGCGGGACTTCGGTGTGCTGCTTTGTTTCAAATTGCGCCTGGCGTTTCGCGCGGTGGAAGACGCCACGCTGCTGCCGGCGCCTTTGCGATTAGCGCGCCGACTGGTGGTGATGGCGGAGGGCTATGGCGACTTCAGCGGACAGGCGCGACGCGTGATACACATTCAGCAGGAACAATTGGGGATGATGCTGGGGGTGTCCAGACAGACGGTTAACCAGATATTGAAAGAACTGGAGCAGAAAGGGCTTATCGCCACGTCCTATGGTGAAATCCAGATCCTGGATATGGATGAGCTGAAGTCACAGGCAGGCATGCTGGAATAGCGCAATCACCATTCGTAGCGGTCAATGCGTTCGCCCTGGTATGGCGCCACGGGGCAATTCACCACAATGTCTGTACGATGAATTTCCAGCTTTCCCTGACTCTCCGCCACGAAAACCTGCTCCTCAGATTTCAGTTCCACGGGAGTAACGCCGGCTTTCCAGACGACCTCATACATTAGCCATAAGAGGCTGTATTGCATATTGACGCTTTGCGAATCCAAAGGCTCTGGCGCGGAGGGAAATATGCTGGGCTGCTCGAAGTTTCGGATCCGATAGACCCTTTCCAGAACGGTACGGACCTGAGGCGGTTTGGGGTAATCTGGGATCGCGTCTTTCAAGCGGGGAGCGTAATTAGCCTGCATTTTCTCCGCCATATCTTGATCGGAGACGTCCGTGGTGATGTAGTAGACGCGCTCGCCGTCGTACCAGGCGGGATGCACCGCCAGATTAATATAGGCGTTGTGTGCATTGGTATATCCCTGTCCCGCACAGCCGGGCAGGGCGAGGACGAAGACCCATATGGCGGTGCGCAGCATGACCAACTCCCTTGTTCGCATTCCTTTTCAGTGTAGACAAGGACGCGCTATTACGCCTGAATGAGAGTAAGGGTAGAAAACGGAGTCGTGTCAGGGACCCTCGTAAGAAATAGGTTTGACTTCAAACTCCACGGAAATCGCGCCGCCATCGGCAAGGTTCAGGGTGACGTTGACATGGTCGCCGGGAGTCAGCGGTCGTTGACGTTGCATCAGCATCAGATGCATGCCGCCGGGGGCGAAAGTGACATGGCTTGCCGCCGCCACATCAAGACCTTCTCCCATATGCTGCATGCTCATCTGACCGCTGTCGTTGACAGTCTGATGCATCATGACATGACCAAAATCCGCGCTTTCAGCGCCTGTTATAGTGATAGTCTGGTCAGATGAATTATTGAGGGTGAAGTAGCCCGCCATGGGAATGGTTCCCGGCGTAAAACGAATCCAGGCGTCGCTGGTCTCAATCGTCTTTTCCCCTTCATTTTGCGCGGAGACAAGAACTGGCGAGGATATCAGGGTGGTGGCGAGAAGAGCTTGGATCAGGCTTTTTTTCATCATCATTGAGAGATATCAAGTACGGTCACAGTATTGAGGCGGCTAATGATCTGGGTATTCAATCGGAGTTCAAGCCTAACACAGGGCGCTCACTGAGAAAATGTAGCGTTAACGCGGAGTTATGCGTCAAATTGTCGCTGGACAATTTCTGATCCGAAAGGCACACTGCGCGGCCATATCCTTCCCATCATCAACGCGAATGAGGTTTTGACGTTGCAGTTCAAGCGTTATTGGGTGCGGGGCGCAGCATTGCTCGCCTTGGTGTTGTTTTTGGCGTCGTTAAGCCTGTTGCGACAATGGTTCCCCAGCACGGCTTCTCTCGATATCGATCAATTCAAGAATATTCATTATATGCAAGCCACTGAATGTGCGCCTGGACAGGGCGAATGTCAGGTATCCGTAAACGAAGGCGATGTACGTTTCTCATTCGGTGATGAGCCAATTCATCCTTCGCGGGCGTTTCCGATTCGTCTCCAGTTACAGGGTATAAACGCGGAGCGAATCCGAGTCGACTTTGAGGGGGCTGATATGTACATGGGGTTGAATCAGGTCAAACTAACGCAAACTGCTAATGGCGTTTATCAAGGCGAGGGCTATCTGCCTGTGTGTATTACCGGGCGTATGCAGTGGCGAGCGACTGTCTTCATCGCCAGAGAAAGCGACACGCTGGCGCTGGTGTCGGAGTTTGTCACGGAGTAAGTAAAAACGTCCCTGTTCGGTTGTAGTTGGGAGTGGTGTAATAAGAGTGTAAAAAAACTCTACACTCTTCGCTGCGCCCTACACCTGTCACCCTGTTCTTATCGACTTACTTATACGAATCTGCAGAAATCAGGCTTTTTTACGACGGAGGCCCAGGCTCACCAAGCCTAATCCTAACATTGCCAACGTGCCAGGTTCCGGAACGCTTAAACCGCCTTCAATCACATCGTTAGCGCAAGTGGCGGCCCAACGGAGTCCCAGTGAGGTGGAAGAGCTCAGGTCAGTGATGCCCAAATCCGCAAGAGTCAATGTATAAGACAGGACGCCCATAGTTCCGACGGTGTTGCTGACGCCACTTAAATCTACACTGGAAGTTTCGCCGGCTACCAAAGTGGCTTTGCTGGTGTTAACGGCGACTTCCTGATTTTTTCTAACGCTGCTGCTAGTGCCGGAACTGACTAGCTGATCCATGTAATCAACCATGGACAGGCTGTAGAGATCGCCGGTAGAAGTGTCTAGAGCAAACTCCCATTTTTCACCATTGGTGATGTCATCGTCTTTGTAACGATCCGCTGCGTTGCCGAAGGGACTCCAGCCATCGACGCTAATGAATAAGTCACCATACTTGTGTCCGTACGAATCCGCGCCTTCGAAGAAGTTGGTGAATACGGATACATAGAGGTTGTCGCTGTCGTAGGTGACTTCCATCCGATCAACTTGATAAACATTGGGATCGCCAAAAACGTCGCCGTTGTATGAAAGGCCTGCCCCGTTGTAGCCATCGTTAATAGTGACTGCGTGTGCGCTGACTGCGGCTACGCTCAAAGACAGCGCGGTAAGGGCGTGCTTTATTTTTGAGGTCATAACCAACTCCTTTTCTTTTAATTTGTTTAGTTAGGTCTGAGTACATCACCGCTTTCTCACGCATTGGCTGTGCCAAAAATAAATTAACCTTATTTTTCAATGTGACAGATAGTCATCGAATAGTCCGTATTACCTAATCCGTAAAATTTACTGACATACAAAGGGGGGAGTCTGGGAAAACAGACATATCAAGACGCTTTATGATGCTTCTATAACTATATGAAAAATAGAGAATTAAACGATGTTCATAAAATGGCGGGGCGCTTTTACATGTCAGTGAGATCGGACAGGCTAACCCGGTTTTTAGAGGGTGGAACTATAAAATAGCTGACAACTGTTCGTTATATCGGACATCTGCGCTGGCGTGGTCGAAGAGAAAAGCGGCGCTTAGCGCCGCTTAAATAACCATCTGGTACTTGTCAGGATGACGGAGAAAGGTTTTACAGGCTGGGCCAGGTTTGCACGCCGTCCACTAAAATGCTCGACTTATCCAGGCCATAACAGAACTGGTCGCCGCCAGACGCATAGTACTTGCGGGGCGCCACAGGCAGGCTGAAGGAAGCGACCTGGGCTGACGCCTTGGCGCTGAACGGCAGCGCCCACATGGACAGGTAATCCCGGAAATCCAGGCCCGTGGCGTAGGACGCCGCGACGGTCATCCAGTCGTTGCTGTTGATGCTTTTTGCTTCCGCCAAGCTGTATTGAGAGAAGCCAAGATTGCTTCTCGCCGCCGACCAAGTCTCTTCGCTAGCTAATGCCGCATTGAAGTTGCGGTCGAGGATGTGCAGTCTGGGCAGCAGGTTCCAGCCGTCATTCAGTTTGCCCTCGCCCTGAGCGGTCATCATCATCTGTATGGTAATGCCCGCGCCGTTGGACCAGCCGGTTAACTTCTGGCTTTGCACATAGGCTTGAGGGTCGGATTTACTGACGGAATCACGCAGCACGTTGAACATGCTCTCAAAGGGCAGTGACTGACAGCTCGGATTTTTGCCGGTATCAAGGTAGTAATGCGACTTCGAGTAATAGGAATATGGATTGGTGCTTGCATGTCCTTCCCAACCATTGAAGCGGAAACGCCCGCGCTCTAGGCCATGTCCTAATTCGTGGATGTCGCCGTGCCCGATTGGGCTGAACTCCCAGTAAGCGTCATAGGGATTGCCGGAGCAACCGTAACCGCAGGTGGCCTGATCCGCATTCATGTGCTTCACGATATCGATATGCTCTATCTCCAGGCTATGCGCCGCCGCGAAATCGTGTATCTCCGCCACTACGTCAATGCCCGGGCCTTTGAAGCCGGCGAGAACATGAGGGAAGTTATGAATGTAACGCATGGTTCCCGCCGCTAAAGCTGCGCCGGTTTTCCAGTTTTCGTCCTGCATGGACTTACGCATTTTGTCTAGCTTGGAGTGCACTTCGAAGCCCGGCGTTACGAGTTCCGCCCAGTCATAGTCGCCCTGAGCCAGGGCCTGCTCGAAGCTGGCGTTATCTTCTTCGCCGTTCCAAAAGGGATGTTCGCCCACGTTCTCGAAACGGAAAGAAACATTTTTACCGTTGCTCCCAAACTCAATTTGCACAGGGCCTCCGTAAGTGGAGGTAAAGGTAATGCTCTCGCCGGACTTGATACAGAACTTCGGCGTCTGCAGGAATTTCGGACGGGTATATCCGTTCTTCTCAAACTGATGGGTGGCGCCGGAACGCTGTGTGTTGACAAAGATGGACGTGGCGACGTCGGCGTTGTCCAGGCGTGTCACTTTGACCGTATGACCGGGCAGGGCGTAGACGCCGGCGGCGCGGAAGTAACGTTTGCTTTCCATCTCTATGGTTTTAGTGACTGGAGAGACATGGTCGAAGTTGCTGCGGCTGAAGTTGCCCATGTCTTTCTGTGCCGGATTCAGTGCGCGATAGTTGTAGACTGAGTAGTCCGCGTACAGTGATTTCAGGAACGCATTATCTTCCGTCGTAATCTTGTCCATAGGATAGGTGGCGCTGGCGCGGTAGTGGTCGCCCAATAACGCCAGCAACTTCTGATAGCGTTTACCTTCGTTGGCGAAGATATCCGTTTTACTCTTGTCCAGGTTGGACATGATACTGCGTACTTCGTCTGCGCCTTCAAAGAAACCGGCCTTCAGGCCGCTGACGGCGGAGCAGTTTTCGCCATCGCAGGCGGACCAATCGAAGGCGTAGTCTTCGCTTTCAAAGTGGGTCAGCATGGTCTTTACTTTCGCAACGCTCTCTGGGATTACGCCCATATCGTCGATGGAGTCATAACCGCTCAGATACAGTCTTTTCCAGTAGTTGTCCTCTTGGTAAGACACGTTAAACAGTGTGAAGAGTTTGCCGCCCAAGCTGGTTAAATTACCGTCCCAGTGTAAATACAGTACAGGCGTTCCCTTGGCCATGGCGGCGGCAACCGTCGCAGTGACGGCGTCAACATCCGCTTCTTCGCTTTTTTGGGAAATAATCAGCAGGTCAGGATTTTCATTGAGGCAGTTCGCCAGCTTGGCGCCATCACAATCTCCCTGTGCGTTGTAGCTGACGCTTTCGCCATAGCGCTGATCCAGCCACTTGCGCACGCCGCTGGCGTCATGAAACCAGTAGCTTTCATCCATTTGCGCCATGACCAGCTTCAGAGGCTGGGTGTCGAAGTTATTTCTACCGGTCAGCCACACGATGGCGTTCTTCATGAACTGATGCATTTGCTCATTGGCGCTGCCGCGATCACGCATGGGATTGCCGCCGAGGACCATGTAACGCGCATCGTCTTCGCCGATGACGCCAAAACCGCGGTTATAAACGGTTTTTCCTTCATTGGCGGCATTGGATATTAAAATGGCTTCGTTCTCGCCGAACATGGCGCTTAATTGCGCCGCATCGTGAGTTGGATCCCAATCAATGGCGGTGAGGCTATCGCTTGTAGCGGTTCCATCGGTATTCAGTTGAAATAGATCGATGCGGGCCTGAGCAAAGCGGGTGCGGTTATTCTCTATGGTCCTTAACGCGGCGGACGCCAGATCGCGGCTGTTTTCGACGACCATTGCATTGCCCGTGCGAATAGCTTGCTCTACTGGGTTGAAGGCGACTTCCAGGTCAAACTTCAAGTCGGCGCTTTTTTTTCCGTCGGATACGCGAATGACTATGCCTTTAGCCATGCCCAAGTCATCTGCGTCAGGGGAGCCTGAAACCTTGCCTGTAGCGGCGTCGATTGTCATCCAGGCGGGACCGTTCATTAACTGAAAAGAGAGCGTATCGCCTTCCGCGTCGCTGACGGTTGGGGTGAAGCTGAAGGGCTCGCCTTCTTTGGCGGCCGGGCTTGGAGTTCCGGAAATAGTTGGGGCCTGATTGTCGTCCGTATCGGAGCTGCCGTCGCCGCTGTCGGACCCTGTGTCGTCGGAATTATTTCCGCCGTCAACTTCTGCTCCATTGTCGCCGCTGCCGTTATTGCCGCCGGTCTTGGCGTTGTCGTCAGATCCGCAGCCGGTCAAGGCGATGGCGCTTAACAGGAGTATCGATCCGGCTAAAGGATGAAACCGCAACATCTTATATCCTCGTTTTCTACATTGGCGTTGATCAAAAAACCCGCAATATTACGTTGGCGTAGAAACGCGGGCCATAAGTGGCGTGACAACAATTATAAAATGTGAAGGCGCGCCAATTTATATGTAATTATTTGTGTATTTATGTTTTATTAAATTACTGTTTTTGAACCAAACTTAACAAACGGTCTGTAAACGCATGGTATTGATGCGATATTTAAAATATCGCATTTAAAAACAGATAATTAGAGAGATATAAATAAAGAGTTAAAGAGGATAAAACATATCCATTGGAGGATCAGTCAGCCAAAAACATTAAATTAAATTAGTTCTTTTGGCCTAATTAATGTTGTATTTAGTCGAAAAGTGATTTCGTTATAAATTAATTGTGACGGCGTTGGCGTAATAGGTGTTATCTACGCCCGAAAACCGTGGTCCAGTAGTTGGGGTAGTCTGCGCCGGATGCATCTATTCTGGCGGCGCCCATTTCCGTGTAGTTCTTGCTCATGATATTGGCGCAGTGCCCGGGGCTGTCCAGCCAGCCTTGCATGACTTGCGAGACCGAGCCGTAACCCGCCGCGATATTTTCTCCGACAACTTGATAGAAATACCCTTGATACTTCACCCGCGCGCCGACGCTGAGGCCATTGGAGCCGGTGTGGTCGAAGAAATTGTTGTCCGCCATGTCGCTGCTATGGGCGTTGGCGGCAGTGGCGAGTTTGCAATTCCATGTCAGCGCAGGCGCTCTGTCATAATTTTTATCTCCGCAAGAACGCGCCTGTGCGCGAGCCTGGTTGTGCGCCTTGAGCAACTGCTTGTCTAATTCCGTCATTTGGCATGCCGTGGGGGAAGCGTCGTCGCTTCCGTCGTCCGCAACACTATCGCCGCCAGTTCCTCCAGAGCCGCCGCAGCCTGCAAGGGAAAGGGCTCCAGTCAGCAGCAGGATAGGGGCGATGTTGTTAAATTGCATTCAAGACTCCTCTCGACATAATACTTTTGCTTTAACGGACGGAGATACGGCGGTCCTTGCTCTATGAATCAATAAAATAAAACATCTACTTAAAGCGATCATTAAGCCAAATAGGGTGTTTTATTAGTGCTTTGGGATGAGTCCTTTTTGGTATATAAAAGTTGAGGATGGATTTGTTCTTTCTGGGCCAGGCTTGACCTTACCCTTGGGGGAAGCTTCAAGCTGCAGGCGAGCATTCATTGACGGAGTTGAGACATTACATGCTGACGATAGGGCAGATGGCCCGTCTATTCGATGTATCCACCAAAACCTTGCGCCATTACGAGAGCGCTGGCGTGTTTCATCCTGCGGTATATGGTCGTGAAAACGGATATCGCTATTATGCGCCGTCGCAAATCGACGAGCTGCAACGCATTTTATGGCTACGCGATATGGGGGTGCCGTTGGAAAGCATTCGCAGTCTCAAGGAGCAGGGGGCGTTGAGCGATGAGCATGTATTGCGCAGCAAGCTGTGCGGGCACGCCACCGGGCTGGAGCGTGAAATCGAAGATAAGCGCAAGCTTCTCAATGAATTGCTGATTTACCTGAGGCAACCCATTATGGAGAACAATAGTATGAATTCGACACAAGGCGCAGCGGTCAAGCCGCAAGTCAAAGAGCTTCCCGCATTCACCCTTATTGGCATGGAGTATCGTAGCTGCGACGCCAGGGATTCTATTCCCATGCTGTGGGGACGTTATTTACCCAGAGAGGATGAAATCCGCGGCAGGGTTAATCATGAGGTGTCTTACGGGCTGTGTCTGCCGCTGGAAGATGGCGAGTTTCGTTATATCGCCGGCGTGGAAGTAGAGGCGGGGAGTCCGGTTCCCCAGGGCATGGTGTCTGTTGAGGTGGCGGCGGCGCGTTACGCCGTTTTGACTCATACCGGACCGGTTGCAGGGCTCAACACCACCTTCCGCAAAGCCTGCTCCCGAGATTTGCCGGAAAGCAATCTGGAAAGAATCGAAGGCCCCGACTTTGAGCTTTACGACAGACGATTCATGGGGCCCGACAGCCCGGATTCTCAAGTAGATATCTATCTGACTATCGCGTGAATAACGTGATGCGTTCGTAATGTTGACTCAGCTCAACAGGCGCTTTAGGGCGAACCTGTTGAGCTGAATACGCTATCAAATTGCCTTCAGAATGGCGTCGACGCTGGCTTTGGCGTCGCCGAACAACATAAAGGCGTTTTCGCGGAAAAACAGCGGATTCTGAACACCGGCGTAGCCTGCGTTCATACTGCGTTTGAATACGATAACGTTCTTCGCTTTCCATACTTCCAACACCGGCATGCCCGCCAGCGGACTCCCTGGATTTTCCGCAGCGGCGGGATTCACCGTGTCATTGGCGCCGATCACCAAGACCGTATCTGTTTCCGGAAAATCCTGATTGATTTCGTCCATCCCCAGGACGATGTCATAAGGGACTTTCGCCTCCGCCAGCAGTACGTTCATATGCCCGGGAAGGCGTCCCGCCACGGGATGAATGCCGAAACGGACTGCCACGCCATGCTCACGCAACTTTTGCGTGATTTCATAAATCGGATGCTGCGCCTGCGCTACCGCCATACCGTATCCGGGAGTGATGATCACGGAGTGCGAGCCTTTCAGCATGTCCGCAACGCCTTCCGCATTAATCTCCTGCGGCTCGCCGTACTCCGCATCCGCGTCTTCAGGGGCGGGATCATTACCGAAACCGCCGGCGATGACGCTGATAAAAGAGCGGTTCATCGCCTTGCACATGATGTAGGAAAGAATCGCCCCTGAAGAGCCTACCAGGGCGCCGGTGATGATCAGCAGATCGTTGGACAGCATGAAACCCGCCGCCGCAGCAGCCCATCCTGAATAGGAGTTGAGCATCGAAATGACCACGGGCATGTCCGCGCCGCCGATAGATGACACCAAATGCCAGCCGATGAACAAGGCGATCAATGTCATCAGAATCAAGCTGAAACCGCTGCCGCCGGCTTTGACGAAATACAGCATGAGCAAGAAGGAAACGACGCCCGCGCCCAGGTTGATCTTATGACGATGGGGCAGCATGAGGGCTTTGGAGCTGATCGATCCCCGTAGCTTTCCAAAAGCGACAATTGAGCCGGTAAAGGTGACTGCGCCGATAAAGACGCCGAGGAATATTTCGGTCAGATGAATGCTCAACAGCGCACCGCTTAGGGGACCATGCTCCAGATAACTATTGTAGCCGACCAGAACTGCGGCGAGCCCGACGAAGCTGTGCAGGATCGCCACCAGTTCAGGCATTTGCGTCATTTCCACCTTTAAGGCGACTTTAACGCCAATCACGGCGCCGACGGCCATGGCGAGAATAATCAACCAGACGGTGGACACCTGTGGACTGGCGATCGTGGCCAGCAACGCCAGCGCCATGCCAATGATACCGTAGAGGTTGCCGGTTTTTGCGGTCTCCTGCTTGCTGAGGCCCGCCAGACTGAGAATGAACAGCACAGCGGAAATGATATAGGAGGCGGTGATTACACTGTATGACATGAGTCGCTCCTCCTATTTCCGAAACATTTTCAGCATGCGTTGGGTGACGACAAATCCCCCGACGATATTGATGGTCGCAATCAGTGTCGCTGCAGTGGCCATAAAGGTCACCAACAAGCTGTCGCTGCTGATTTGCAGTAACGCGCCGACGACGATAATGCCGCTGATGGCGTTGGTGACGCTCATCAATGGCGTGTGCAACGCATGAGTGACGCTCCAGACGACGTGGTAACCTACGATGCAGGCGAGAACGAAAACCGTAAAGTGAGATAGAAACTCCGAGGGCGCCGCGCTGGCTAGCCACAACAACGCCAGGGCTCCGGCAGCCTGCAAGCTATGTTTCAGGGAGTTCGACATCGGCTTTGACTTGGGTGGAGGCGGGGCGGCGGCCGCTTTCGGCTGTGGCGGCGCTGCGCTGACTTTGATCGGAGGCGGCGGCCAGGTTATCTCACCGTCTTTCACAACAGTGACGCCGCGAATGACTTCGTCATCAAAGTTGATGTCGACGGCTCCGTCTTTGTTTTTGCACAGCAGCTTCATCAAATTGACCAGATTGTTGCTGTACAACAGACTGGCCTGGGTGGGCAAGCGTGAGGGGAGATCGACATAGCCGACGATTTTGACTTCATGAATCTCCGCCATCTCGCCAGGCTGGGTGAGCTCGCAGTTGCCGCCATTGGGCGCCGCCAGGTCAACAATGACGCTGCCTGGGCGCATGGCTTTCACCATCTCCTCGGTGATCAGTTTTGGGGCTGGTTTGCCGGGAATCATGGCGGTGGTGATAATGATGTCCACGTCTTTCGCCTGTTCCAGGAACAGCTTCATTTCCGCTTCGATAAAGGCCTTGCTCATCACTTTGGCGTAGCCGTCGCCGCTGGAGCTTTCCTCTTCAATATCCACCTCAAGGAACTCCGCGCCCATGCTCTGGATCTGCTCTTTCACCTCGGGACGGGTATCAAAGGCGCGCACGATGGCGCCGAGGCTGCCCGCCGTGCCAATCGCCGCCAACCCCGCGACGCCGGCGCCGATGACCAGAATCTTGGCGGGTTGCACTTTGCCTGCGGCGGTGATTTGTCCGGTGAAAAAGCGACCGAAGTGGTGAGAGGCTTCCACCACCGCCCGATAACCGGCGATGTTGGCCATTGAACTTAACGCGTCCATGGACTGGGCGCGGGAGATGCGAGGGACTGAATCCATCGCCAGTACGGTGACGCTCCGTTGCGCCAGTTTCTGCAGTAATTCTTCGTGCTGGGAGGGCCAGATAAACCCGATGAGCGTTGCCCCGGGTTTCAGCAGTTCGACTTCATCGTCATTGGGTTCGTTTACCCGGAGGACAATATCCGCTCCCCAGGCTTCTTCTTTTGAAACGATCTTGGCGCCGACCTCTTCATACAAGCCGTCGCCGAAACTGGACAGCCAGCCGGCGTCGGCCTCAACCGCCACCGAAAACCCCAGTTTGATCAACTCCTCAACTGATTTGGGCGTCGCCGCCACACGCTTTTCATGAGGTCTACTCTCTTTGGGTATGCCTATTTGCATCGTCTTCCTCACTTTGTTGTTATTTCAATCCTTAGGCTGGATAACTCACAAGTGGCTATGGGTTAACCATAAGTCGTTCATTGTATACCCTTATTTTGGGATTGATGAGCGAATCTTGGGCTATGCCATTTTCTCTGGAGTGCAATAGTGGTCATAAGTCACTTGATCCTACCCACCAATGATAGACACCCTGTTAAGCGAGTAAACTACGCTACAGAGGTGAACTATGACCAAACAGAAAACAACAAACTCCAAATCTCGCCAACGTTATTCCGACGAGTACAAGGCGGAAGCCCTGACGCTAGCTCAACGTATCGGTGTGAGCGCCGCCGTAAGGCAATTGGGTCTGCACGAGTCACAACTTTACAATTGGCGCAGTAAAGCCCGACTGGCGCAGGATCGTGGCGAAACGGAACAGCAACTGGCCCAGGAAAACGCCCGCCTGAAGCGTCAGTTGGCTGAACAGGCGGAAGAGCTTGCCGTGTTAAAAAAAGCGGCGGCGTACTTCGCCAAAAGCGTGAAGTGAGGTACGCCTTTATGCACTCTCACACGAGCCTTTTCCGCGTCACTTGCATGGCGAGAGCGCTTCAGGTCTCAAGAAGCGGCTACTATGTTTGGCTCCATCGACAGAAAGCCCCTTCTCTGCGACGACAGCGTCAGCAATCCCTGGACATCCAGGTTGGGGCCGCTTTTGATAAAGCTAAAAAGCGTAATGGGGCGCCTCGGCTGACCAAAGACTTGGCGCAACAGGGAGTCCATGCTAACCGTAAAACGGTGGCCAGAAGCATGCAACGCTTGGGCTTGAGAGCGAAAGCCGCCAGAAAGTTTAAGGCCACCACTCACTCCAGGCATAGCCAGCCTGTGGCGGAAAACCTTCTTCAGCAGGACTTTAATGCAACGGAGATAAATCAAAAATGGGCGGGTGACATCAGTGTGCCGCAGCAAGCTGCGGGAGAGATGAGGGATTGTGACCCCTCGTCATCGGCATACAGGTGCTGATGACAAACCACCTTATGCGGCGATGGCCAAAAGCCGTGGTCGTGAGCGATAAGGAAAAGGCGCCAATAAGGCGTCAGGTGTGAAACAGGAAGACGAACAACCGTGAACCGCCGTTCAATTGTCGAAACCACTCAGATGATACCAAAACCGGGGAGTGATGTTGCTCCGGGATCAGTGCGGACAGTGCCTGTTGATGGGCCGCATGGTATCCGGCAGAGAGGCGGCGTGATCCTGTTTTGGGCTCTCTCATGGAACTGCGGGAACCTTCGATGGCAATGCCAAGGGAAAAGCACAAGCTCACAAGGCGAGGCCGATAGTACCGATGTGTCATCAAGGGGCGGAGCCGCTCGTAGTAGCATTGAAGGGGCTGTAATGGCCGTGGAGCGAAGGGGCGGCGTCATTCAGCCGAGCTTGTTGGTCAACTGCGCGAGCAGGATGAACTGATGAGTAAGGCAAAGCCATTTGTGATTGAGAAGTCTCTAGTTTGGGAGGCGTTCAAAGATGTTAGAGCGAACCGAGGAGTAGCGGGAGTCGATGGACAGTCGCTGCAGCAGTTTGAGCAGCGTTTGGGGCCGAACCTTTATCGGATCTGGAATCGCCTGTCGTCGGGGAGCTATTTTCCTCCGGCGGTCAGGGGTGTCGCGATCCCAAAGAAGAGCGGCGGCGAGCGTGTTCTGGGTATCCCGACGGTATCGGATCGTATCGCGCAGACAGTGGCGAAGAAGATTTTTGAACCCCTGGTAGAGCCGATCTTCCATGAAAACTCCTACGGCTATAGGCCCAATCGTTCAGCGCATGATGCGCTGACGACGGTGCGGCGGCGATGCTGGGAGTATGATTGGGTGATTGAGTTTGATATCAAAGGGTTGTTCGATAATATCGACCATGACCTGCTGATGCGTGCGGTGAGACGCCACTGTCAGATACCTTGGGTGGCGCTCTACATTGAGCGCTGGTTAAAAGCGCCGATGGTAGGTCCAGATGGGCAAGAACAGCAACGCGATCGGGGTACCCCTCAAGGGGGTGTGATCAGTCCGGTGCTAGCCAACCTGTTTCTGCACTACGCACTGGATCGTTGGATCAAAGAGCGCTGTCGAAGCGTGCGATTGTGTCGCTATGCGGATGATGGTGTGATCCACTGCAAAAGCCAGCGTCAAGCTGAATGGGTGCTTGCCCAAGTCAGTCGACGATTGGTTGACTGTGGCTTGCAGATCCATCCGGGGAAAACGCGCATTGTGTATTGTAAGGATGTCAATCGTACGACCAATCACGAGAGCATTGAGTTCAGCTTTCTGGGTTACAGTTTTCGTCCTCGAAAAGCAGTGGACAAATACGGGCGCGTTTACGTCAACTTCTTACCGGCAGTCAGTCCAGCAGCCTTGAAAGACATGCGGCGGAAAATCCGTAGTTGGCGCTTGCAGTTAAAGAACGACAAGTCGCTGATGGATTTATCGCGTATGTTTAACCCTGTACTGAGAGGGTGGTGGCAATACTATGGACGGTTCTATCGTTCAAAGCTGGAGGCTGTTGGTAAGGGCTTCGATGGATATCTGGTTCGGTGGCTAATGCGCAAGTTCAAATCCTTCGCAAGGCGCAAAACCAGAGCATGGCGATACCTAGATACACTGAAACAACGTTACCCGCATGCCTTCGTGCACTGGAGTAACCAAGCAAAAGGCCGAATGATGGGAGCCGTATGACGCGAGAGTGTCATGTACGGTTCTGCGAGGGGCTGGCGGTGAGAGTCCGCCGGCCTACTCACCCCTATTTGTGGACGCAAGAAGGTTGGCTGTATCTAGCCGTCGTGCTGGACCTGTTCAGCCGTAAAGTCATAGGCTGGGCGATGAGCGAGCGAATGAAATCGGAGCTGGTCTGTGACGCCTTGCGCATGGCGTTGTGGCGTCGACGTCAACCCAAAGGGGTGATCGTCCATTCAGATCGAGGTTCCCAATATTGCTCAGAAGCCTATCAGACGTTGATTCAGGCGCATGGGCTTCGTTGCAGCATGAGCGGCAAAGGCAATTGCTATGACAATGCCTGTGTGGAAAGCTTCTTTCACTCCCTGAAAGTGGAAGCGATTCACGGAGAGCGGTACGCAACCCGACAAGAAATGCGTGAAGCCGTGTTTGAGTATATCGAAGTGGATTACAATCGGACCCGCCTTCATAGCGCAAATGGCTATCTCAGCCCAGAGAGTTATGAAGCATCGAAAGTCGCTTAATGACGTGTCTAATCTTTGTGGGCAGGATCATTTTCGTTAGAGGCGGGTTACACTATCAATCCCAGTAGATTTTTGTACCCCAAAAACGAGCCAAATATGCAAACAAACCACGGCGTACCCAGAATTCAAGAAACGGCTAATTGCTGCCCGGACACGGGTGAGGTGGTGTGGGCGCCTTTGAAGTCCTTTTGGTATTTGGGGCATTTGTTGATTGCGTTGGTGGGCGGGTATTTGACGTTTTCGCTGGATGCGTTGCTGGTGTTTGTTGTGTTTACGGCGGTGACGTTGTGTCTGGGGCATTCCTTGGGGATGCATCGGCGGTTGATTCATGGGAGTTATGAGTGTCCGAAGTGGATGGAGTATTTCTTCGTGCATCTCGGAGTGCTGGTGGGGATGGCGGGTCCGTTGGGAATGGTGTATCAGCATGACCTGCGGGACTGGGCGCAGAGGAAAACCAGGTGTCATTCGTACCTTCGCCATGGAACAGATTTTTTGACGGACGGGTGGCGGCAGCTGAATTGTGATTTGCGACTGGAGCGTCCCCCCGAGTTTTGTCCAGAGAGCGCCATCAAAGAGGATCCGGTCTATCGATTTATGGAAAGAACCTGGATGTGGCAGCAATTGCCCTGGGCGGTTTTACTGTATTGGCTGGGGGACATTAGCTGGGTGGTCTGGGGTATTTCTGCGCGTGTCGCTGTTTCTGTGACAGGGCACTGGCTTATCGGATACTTTGCGCATAACAGCGGCGAGCGGGACTGGCATGTCAATGGTGCGGCGGTTCAGGGCCATAACGTTCGCTTTGCGGGTCTGCTGACCATGGGAGAGTCCTGGCATAACAATCATCATGCCTTTCCCGGCTCGGCCATGTTGGGGATTTATAAGGGGCAGTCTGATCCCGGCTGGTGGGTGTTAAACCGGCTGATGAATATCGGGTTGGTGTGGAACGTAAGGTTACCGGAACATTTGCCCGTCAGGCCGGAGTTAAGTTCATTAACGCCAGCGAGGGCGGGGAAAGCATTGCTGAAAACCCCTTCGTCCTGCCCGCTGCTGGCGTGTATCGCAAAAACATGACGCCTGTGGCGGCGTCATAGTCTGGTTTTTGGCTTGACTTAGCTCTCGAAACTGACGCCCGCCCGGCTGAAAAGCTGGGCAGGGGCTATCCCGTTTATCACGTATGCGCCTAAGGCGTCGCAAATCCATCCTTCGAAATAATCAGGTCGTCATAATCAATTGTGAACGACTCTGCTCCCGCCTGGGACCAGCCAAAGACGCCCAGCTTTTGAATATAGGGACTATTGCTGTAGTGGCGGTTGAATACGCCTTTGGCGTCTACGTAGACCTTGCCGTCAATCTCCAGGTAGATCTCTCCATCCGCTTTTTCGTTGGCGGCGGTGGTTCCGCTGTTGTATTTGAAGTGCATCTTGAACTCGTGCCAAGCGTCGCCCCAGTCGGCGGAGGCGAAGATTTTGTTCTGGGGCGTCTGCACCGTGGCGGTTCCGTAGCTGCGCCCAATCAGCCTGGGCAATTCGCCTGAAAGGACAATAATATTCTGCGTATCATTGGTGATGGTTGAGCCGTCGCCGAAGCCGATGGAGTAAAAGGCGCCGTTATCAATGCCTGTGTAGTCCAACCCATAAGTGACATTGGCGTAGCCGCCACCGGATTTTTCCCCGAAGATCTTCAGGAATTTCAGGCCGTGCTTGGCGTCAGGCATGCGCGCTTTGAATTGCACGTAGACTTCACTGATCTGTTCATCCAGCAATGTCTTGTTAAACCAGATATAACTCTCACCAGTGGGGGCGGGATAGTGTCCGCTGGCGTACCCGTTTGAAAAATCCAATTGTCCGCCTTGCTGAGTTCCAATGGTCCAGCCGGACGGTTGTTGCAGGTCGTTAAAATCTTCGTGCGCCAGCACGGTCGACAGTGGCGTCAATTCTGCGTTCTTGAGGGTGATATTGCTGAACTGGCTATTGGCGGCAGGGTTGTCGACATCGTGATCGTTAATAAAGACCATGCGAGTGAACTCGCCGGTAAAGTGCTCCCCAACGGGAATAACCACGTGCTCCTTCTGCAAGCCGGAATACCGGTAGGCGCTGGCGATGCCCCAGTTCTCTGTGCCGAATATCCGGAAACTCGTAGTGGGGCTGGGCGTGTCATCGGTATCGAAACCGATGCCATGGATATCTCCCTCCGCATTGCTCTCGAAGTCGAATTCCAGCACCGTGTCGGGCTTGATGACGATTTTCTGCTTGAACATTCTCCAGCGGTTGCCAGTCATGGACAATTGATCGCCGGTGGCGCTGATTTCAAGGTTGCCGGTTGTGTCCTCCGCGCCGTAGCTGGCGAAGGCATAGTCTCTCAGGTCCAGGCGCTTCACTGAGCCGGATGTGTCATCCTGGTCGCCATCGCCATCGCCATCGCCATCGCCATCGCCATCGCCATCGCCCGAATCATTGGTATCGCCTTGTGTTGAGCCATCGTCCTGGCTGCCGCTGTCCTGGCCAGTTTGATCCGGGTCTGTGGAGCCTGATCCACTGCTGCAGGCCGTAAGCGTGGCCAAAATCGACGCCAGCAGCAAAAACCGGAAATCCTGACTGGCGGGCCGGACAAAATTGGGAGAGGGGGATTGCGTCAATGTGCTGAAAAATTTCAAGGGCGTACTCCACCGTTGCGGGTAGGTAGCAGATCGTCAAAATGAGGACAAAGAAACCTGCTTTCTATGATTAAAAAGAGAAGTTATACATGGGCATAGCGCCTTTCACAATTTGCAGAAGGCGCCGCTTTCCGGTTTTGTGAACGCAGTCGGTTCGTATGGGGGCAAGGCCTTCATCTTGCCGACGCTGGCCGTCAAACAGCGTCTGTTGTAATCGTTTTGTTGAGCTATAGTTACTACACTCGCTATGTATCTTTGTGGGATGCCTGTATCCGCATTCTTAATGGCGCGCTAGATGGTGTCGTCAGGCTGATCTGAGACTCTGAAATCGAACACTATGCAGGGAAAAGCGGGTTATGACCGTAGAGACTAAATCCTCCAGCGACGGCGCTGTCACCATCACCATTCGCGGTCAGTTTGACTTCGGACTGGTTAACCAATTCAGAAAAGCATATGAAGCGCATCCGCAAGCAAGAAGCTTTTGCGTCGACATGCGGCAAACGGTCCGCATAGACAGCTCGGCGCTGGGAATGTTGCTGAATATGCGGCGGTATTTAGGGGGCGATAGCGCGAAGATAAGGATTATCAATTGCCCCAAGGAGATCAGGAAGATTTTTGAAATAGCAAAGTTTGAAAAGTCATTCCTCATTGAGTCGGATATCGACCCCTTGTAGCGGCTCGGCATCCTGTTTTGATTGCTCGCAATTCCGGCCAATCTGCGTCCTGATTTGTAAGAGGGTCAAGCTTCTATGCGGCGCGCAGACGGTTTGCTACAGCCCCACAAGCCGAGCGCGCCCACTGGCAAAAGCAAAGTCCATTGCGGCAGGGACATCAGCATGTCGCTTCCGGAAAACAGCAGTGCGACGGCGATGAAAATCAACCCAAAGCCCAGCCACAGGTAAGAGATAAACTTCGGCAGAAGCAACAATGATGCGTTGCTTGTCATGGCTCTTGAAGCGATAAAGAAAGCGACGGCGGACAGGGCCAGGGTTATGGAGACCAGATGCCAGCATGCGTACAGCAATAGAGATATTTCTTTGGGCAGGCCGGATTGCAGTAGCGGATCTTGAATTTCCGGCGTCCCGATAAAAATATGGATGGCGGCGGTGAAAGCGGCGAGCAGGGCGGCGACAAATAGGGTTCGGTTCATATTCAATCCTGTGACGATGAGTAGCCTCTCTGGGGACGGCGCGGTGACGCTCCCAAGGCTTGAGTTCGGTCATTTTTTCAGGTTTTCATTATTAATCAATGAATAATAGGGATAAGTTTGCCGACTGAAGGCGCCAGTAAAATACAAGAGAGATATCAATTGCAGGCGAGCCGTAAGCGGATGGGCTGACAGAAAGATAATGTGTAAGGGTTATTTTTTTCTGCTTTTAATGTCGACAATCACGTTGACGCCGGACTCATACACGATTTTATTCCGTCCAGTGCGTTTGGCCTGATAAAGCGCCTCATCCGCTTTTTTGAGAATGTCTTTGGGTTGAGATACATCATTGCGATATTCAGCCACGCCAAAACTGCAGGTGACGGGGAAACTTTCGCCTTCAAATTGAAACTCCTGTAGCGATATATCGGTGCGGAGCCGGTCAATAAAGGTTTTCACACCCTCATCCAGATGTTCAGGAAGAATAATGCAAAATTCCTCGCCACCTATTCTGGCGATCAGGTCGGAGCTTCTAAGTGACTGCCTTAGAAACGAAGACAGCCTGATAAGCACTTCATCCCCCGCCGCATGGCCTTTGGTGTCGTTAATTTTTTTAAAGTGATCAATATCCAGCAGGACCAGCGTCAACCCCGAACCGTATCGCTTTGCTCGACTGAACTCGTAGTTCAAGCGGTTTTGAAAGAAGCGTCTGTTGTAGAGACCGGTCAGAGAATCCCGGGCGGCGATTTCGCGTAATGCGACGTTCTCCTTATCCAGCTCTTTGGTTCTCTCGAAGACCTGACTTTCAATATTGTTCCTGAGTTCGTTAATAGATTTGGACATACTGTTAAATGTGCCGGAGAGACGCTTCACCTCGAATAAGCTCGCCGGCAGTGTACTTTCATAGGGGCGACCGTCGGCGGCGTTCTCAACCTGTTTGATCAGGCTTTCAATCGGTCTGGCGACATACAGACTGACGGCGGCGCCCAGTCCGATTGAGAAGATGACGATCATCGCCTCAATAAAGAACAGGCGCCGCTTTTCCTCTGCGACGATGGCGGCGGCTTCAGACTCGTCCAGCTCGGAAACCAGCCCCCAGCCCAGGTTGGGCAAATACCGGGTGGAAGCGATCACCGGTGTACCAGAGAGGTCTGTGGCTTTGCGCATGATGACTTCATTGCCTTGTAGCGCTTCAATGATTGGCGTGTTTTTGGGGCCTGAGGGGATGACGCGATAGGATACGCGCGCTTTTTTACGGTCAAGCGATTCTACCAGCAGGAATTTCTCATGGTCGCGCAAAGCGAACATCCATTTTTCGCTGTTGCCCAAACCTTTGCTTTGCTCATGCAGGATGCTGCCAAGTTCGTAATCGACTTTAATGGCGCCGATGGCTGTTTCCTTGAAGATCAGACGCATGATGACGGATATCTGCGTGACGCTATCCTCTTGATTGAAATAAATGAAGATATGGCCGTTTGCTGACGGGGGCGCATTAAGAGGTTTCATTGTGCTCGCCGTACTGGAGACAGGATGGAGCCGTTTATCGTAGATCGTGATGCTTCTGATGTCTTCCCGACTGGCCTTGGCGTCCTCAATGATGCTTTTTATGGTGCGAGCCTCGTTCTGATTCTCCATCTTATTCCAATTGTTGAGGCTAACGCGCATTTGCGTTCGGCTGGAAATAAGAGCAGCGCTTTCCACCAGCCTTTCTACGGAGCTAAGCAGTCGGCTTTTATGGGCTAGAGAAATCTCAGACAAACGGGACTCTATTTTGGCGTGATATTGCTCGGTGGTGAATCTGTTCAGATACTGTAGCGTGAACATAAGCGGCAGTGACGCGACTAATGTAAACGCGACTATCAACAAATACTTGAGCTTCATTAACCAGTCCTAGTTGGGAGTTCCTTAGGGAGGATAGTAAAAGATTAGTTAAGCCGAAGAGCGCGCGCAAACCGCCCGCGGCACAAGAGTTTAAGTCTGTTGCGTGGTGAAGCTGGTTGAAAGATTGGATACAGGCGCGCATCCCAACTCGAATTTACCGCCGGCCTGGAAGATGCGACGATCTATTGAAGACAATTGGATAGCCGGCTGCGTAAGCCGGGCCAATGTTGAAGGGCGTGGGGCGCGATCATAGGGCCTGGTTTAACTGAAAATATTGTGTCGCCCACTTCTTGAATAAGCTGTCTTTGGGGGAGTTATCTTCCTGCAGGCGCTGCTCGACAAAGCGTTGCATTTGCGTCACGTCGGAATTACGGGACGCGACGTCATACCAGCGTCTTACTTCAACCGCTTTTTTGGCGATGGAAAATTCATGACGTTTTCCTGAGTCCTCCACGATGCGACCTATGGAAATATCAAGAATAGCGCCCAATCGACTGGCGTTCTGTTGGGTATGAATCATGTCGGCGCTGGATTCTTGTATACCAGCAGTCAGGGTCGAATAGTTGATGTACAAGGGATGTTCTCCTCCTACGACGGCGTCTCATAATGTGAGCCAAGCTTTAATGCTATCTACAATATACGCCTAACGCCCGCCGGAATATTCGTACCGCTACGCAATATTGAACGAATATGTCCGTAGTGCTACTGAGATCCTGTGAGCCTTCTATACTTGAAATGATTTTCATTGCCGTCGTGAATGTTCTCAATGTCATGGAACAGAGAGGGGGGGGGAGCTACATGAACTGGTTTGAGAAGCTGGAACTCAGATGGAAACTTATTCTTGGATTTGCTATTCCGATTGCGTTGATTCTTATCATCGCCACCACAGTCTATATCAGCCTGCAACAACTACTCAAAACCAGCCAATGGGTCAACCACACCTATCAGGCTATTGATCTGGGGCATCGTATATCCGCCTCCCTGGTGAATATGGAAACCGGGCTGCGCGGCTACCTGATCGCAGGTAAGGAAGAGTTTTTGGAGCCTTTTGAGAAAGGCAAGGCCGACTTTAAAGAAGTGATCGGAGAAGCCAGGAACAAGGTGGCGGACAATCCTCAGCAAGTTCAGCGGCTGGATGAGATACAACGATTACAGAACGAGTGGCAGAGCCGGCATGTGGACGTGGTGATGGGGTACCGCCGCGAGGTTTCCGCAGGCGAAGCCGCGACTCGTCGCTTTGAAGAACTGTCAGCAAGAACACTGGGTAAGGAAAAATTTGACGGTTTCAGAGCGGCCTTGAGCAACGTCAACGACGCGTTTGCGCAGTCTGACGACTTCCGTGGGGAAAGTCTTACCAAGTCGTTGTTGCTGGATATGGTTAATCAGGAAACCGGGCAGAGAGGGTTTCTACTGTCTGGCGTCGAAGCGTCATTAGAGCCCTACAATCAGGGAATAGCGTCATTTCAGGAGAACAGCCAGGCGTTGAATGCGCTTATCGATAATGCGTATGACCGCGAGGAAGCCAGAGAACATCTCAAGGCGATAGAGAACTACATGAAACAGTGGCGGGAAGAGGTCGCCAGCGTCGGTTTGAGGTTAAAGAGGCAGTCCACCAACAGCGACGTCATCGCCTTTGTGAGCCAAGGGAGCGGTAAACGTATTTTTGACCAGTCGCGACAGCATATCGAGGCGCTTAATCAAGCCTTCACCAGGGCGGGAGATCTTATCGCCGTCGAGAAGCTGATGGAGCTGGCTAAGAATATGGTGGATATGGAGACCGGTTATCGCGGTTATCTGTTGACTGGCTTGGAGTCCTCTCTGGAGCCGTTCAGAGTGGGGCAGGAGCAGTTCGCCGCCACCTCGACGTCTTTATACGAGCTGGTGAACCGGGCATATGACCCCGCATTCGTGAGAGAGCAGTTGAATAACGCCGTCAAACTGGCGAACGAATGGCGAGTGGCGGCGGCGGAGCCGGAGATCGAGGCGCGCCGGGACATGAATAAAGTCACCCGCACGTTGAAAGATATCACCAACTACATTGAAAAAGGCGTCGGCAAGGGGCTCATGGACCAGATGCGGTCAGTCCGCAGTGACTACAGCGGCGCGGAAAGCGCATTGATCGAAGTCCGTAATGAAGACCAGCAGTCCACCGCCAGTTTCACCAACTCCGTTACTATTGTGGGCGCCTTGCTCGCCTTGATTATCGCTTCACTCATCACCTATTACCTGACCCGCGTCATTCTGAAACAACTGGGCGCTGATCCGGTGCAATTGAACGCGGTGGCGGAACGGATTGCCGCCGGAGACCTGAGCATGAGCCTGTCCAGCGGCAATACGGTGGGCGTGCAGCGTTCTATGGCCAAAATGAAGGAAAAGCTGACCCAGGTTATCGAACAGGAGCTACAGTCCATTATCGACAGGGCCAAGAAAGGCGATTTGTCTGAACGCATTAACCTGAGCGACAAGGATGGTTTCTATGGCAGGCTCAGCAACAGCATTAATGAGCTGCTGGACGTCAATGAGCAGGTGGTGACGGACACCTTGAATATGTTTGGCGCCATGGCCAAGGGGGACCTTAGTCACCACATACAGACTGAGTATTCAGGTTCGTTTGAGAAGCTGAAAAAAGACGCCAACCTCACCGTGAATAAGCTCACGCAAGTCATTGAAAGGGATATTCAGGGGCTGGTGAACAAAGCGCGCCATGGTGATTTAGCGGATCGAATTGAACTGAAAGACAAGCAAGGCTTTTTCAAAGACCTGAGTTCCAGCATCAATGAGTTGGTGAATGTGAACGCCCAGGTGCTCAATGATGTGTCCAGGGTGATGAGCGCCTTGTCGCAAGGAAATCTTAATCAGAAAATCACGGCTGAATATCAGGGCGTATTCGCCAAGTTAAAAGACGACGCCAACAATACTATCGACAAACTGACAGAGGTCGTTGGCAAAATCAACGAAGCCGCCAGTCAGGTCAAAACCGGCAGTAAAGAGATCGCGATGGGCAACTCCGACCTGAGCGCCAGGACGGAAAAACAAGCGGCTTCCCTGGAAGAAACTGCATCGAGTATGGAAGAACTGTCACAAGCGGTGGGCTTGAATGCGGATAAGGCGCAGAAAGCCGCCGATCTGGCCAAGAACGCGCAGCAGGCGGCGCTTCGTGGCGGTAATGTGGTGGACGAGGCCATTCAAGCCATGGGTGGCATTACGGAAGCCAGCGATAAAATCGCCGACATTATCGGCGTCATTGACGACATGGCCTTCCAGACCAATTTATTGGCGTTGAACGCGGCGGTCGAGGCGGCCCGCGCTGGCGAGCAGGGCAGAGGGTTCGCTGTTGTGGCTGGCGAAGTACGGGATCTGGCGAGGCGATCCGCCTCGGCGGCGAAAGAAATCAAAACGCTGATCGTCGACTCGACTAAAAGAGTGGAGGATGGTTCGACACAGGTGAACCACTCAGGTGAAACCTTGCGCAAAATCGTGGACTCCGTCAAAGACGTGGTCATGGTCATCGAAGAGATCGCCACTTCCGCAACGGAACAGTCGCAAGGCATTGAGCAGGTCAATCTGGCGGTGGCGCAAATGGATCAGATGACGCAACAAAACGCCGCACTGGTGGAGGAAGCGTCGGCCGCCAGCGAAGCCATGAGCGATCAGGCGGCGGCGATGCTCAGCCTGATGAGCTTCTTCAAGTCGAATCAGCTGGAGGCGGGAACAGAGGCGACCATAAGGCAAGACATGCAATCCCAGGAGCGGCCTGAACCAGACAAAGGCTCAACAAACAACGCCGCGAAGTCGACCAAGGCCTCCAAAAAGCCCAAACCCGCCCGCGCCACAAGTTCCTCCAGCGCAGGAGAGAGTGACTGGGAAGAGTTTTAAGGCTATTCCATATTAGAAAAATTTTACCTCGTCCCTGATTTTCACCAAAGCGGAGCCTGGGCGGCAGGCTCCGTTATTTCTGCCGATCGCTCGGTAGTGTTACTGAGATATGCCTAAGCAAGTTCCGTAGCCTCCCGCATTACTCCCGCGTCCGTAATCACCTAAAGTAAGGTCTCGAAGATACTCAACCCTGGACAAGTCTGGCGCGCCATCGTTACCTGTTTTGCGCCAGACTCTTTTTTTCCTTTGTTATCCTGAACACTTAATAATGGCGGCTCCAAAAGAGCCTGTAGTCGTTATGCGCTGAGGCCCTCTATGTTCAACGGCCCTTTGATAGATGACGTGGAGCAAGATGGGTTTCACCTGCTGGAAACATGAAGCGTTAACTTTGCATATAAGGGACAAGGCAGCGGCTCTCTGCGCTGGAAAGCGACGAATCTCCGCCGGAAGATATATTGCGACAAATCACAATCAGCAAAAACTGGACGGATAATCTCAAGCGCCATTTGGGCGGCGGCAATTAGCTCCTCTCATAAGTGCGGATGTATTATGCTTTTCCGGCTATGCCATTTATATTCTTGCCAGGCGCGTTGTTGGGATAACAGACTTCCGTAGCCCTCCCTGCATTGGCGCTCAAGCAACAATAGTCAAAGCAAATAGCCGCCCGATAAGCGCGAAGAGAAACTCAATGACATTATTGATATCCATGCCCATGTTCGCGGAAGAGCCGCGAATTTCGCTTGCGGACATAGAGGCGTTCGTCCTTAAAAACTGGACGGATGTAGACGCATTCAAGGACGCCACGGAGGAAGAAGGCGCCTTATCTTTTACCGTAGGAGACGCCATTGTGGCGATTGGAATCATGCCTGCGCCAATCCCCTGGAGCGATCTCGAAGGTCCCTGCGCCACCAGCTGTTTGTGGGCTAACGCCAAAGAGGAAGTCAGCGGCCAT
The DNA here is from genome assembly GCF_030719035.1 of Hahella sp. HNIBRBA332. Lineage (NCBI taxonomy): Bacteria > Pseudomonadati > Pseudomonadota > Gammaproteobacteria > Oceanospirillales > Hahellaceae > Hahella > Hahella aquimaris. The sequence continues at coordinate 2,561,318 of NZ_CP132203.1, read as the reverse complement.
CAATATCATCTGGTGGTCGCAGTAAGTAGTGAGGCGCTGACCAGTGTTGAAATCGCTATTCTGCTTACTCAAGTCAACGCCGCCCTAATGGCGGTGGTTCAAGGAGCGATTGGGGTGTTCTGGTCTCATGCGTCGTTGCTTATCCCCCGCGATGTATTTATCGAGTTCGCTGTCAATGTCTTGCCGGAAGGGCCGCCAGTACCTATCTGGGTGGACATCCGAGTGGGGCCTGGCGAACAAGGCGCCTCCACCGGGTTTACAACAGGGTTAGCCGCGTTTGGAATGATGGAAATCGAGGCGATCGATACGCCCGAGAGCATGGAGAACCTTAAAGATCGGCTGACAGGCTTGACGGATTACCTGCTCCAGAATGGCCCGGTAATCAAAAACGGCGACACCGTGGGCGAAGATGAAAATGAAAGAATTAAAGTGGTTTATAAGAAGTCCAAATTGGGCCATCAAGGGAAAGTGATGAGTCTTAATTACTCGAATGGCGAGCCGAAGAAATTCAGCCTGAAGTTCTGGTAACTTAACGAACCGCCGAAAAACTTTGACGCCGCAATGGCTCCGCAGGTAGTTTTTCAGAGGCTCCTTAATTTCGGATACACTGATGCGCTGACTCGGGGTCTGACGCCCCGCAAATAGTTAAGGAGAGCTGAACAATGATTTCAGGTAGCTGCCTGTGCGGAAAAGTGAAATACGACATTACGGGAAAAGTGGGCGACATCATCCACTGCCATTGCCGAACCTGCAGAAAAGCCCACGGCGCCGCTTTTTCCAGCGTGGCGCGAGTGGACGACAATGACTTCAACCTGCAAGGCGCAGAGCACCTGAACTCCTTCGAATCCTCCCCAGGAAAATCCCGCTTCTTCTGCTCATGTTGCGGCACGCAGGTCTACGCGAAAAGAGAAAACACCCCATTCATCATTCTGCGACTGGGGTCATTAGACGACGATCCACAATCCCAGGAAAGAAGCCACATCTGGGTCTCCGACAAAGCAAGCTGGTATGACATCAACAAAGAACTGCCAGTGTATGAGGAGTATGAGTAGCTTTGTTGAAGAATCTTAAAGAAATTACGGCAGTGAACATCGGAAGTTAACGGGCGAATGAAAACAACAATCGAAACATTTAAGAGCCAGATTGTTCGTAAAGCGATTGTCTTCGATATTGGTGGGTTTCGGCCTCCAAATGACCCGTTAAGTTCCTGGTTCGGCAAAGTGACTTCTGGTGGAAAAGGGGAGGTTTGGCCAAGCTTGATTCAATCTGAGATCTTCTGGTCTCCTTGGAATAAGCATGACGCCGTTCCGGATTATGTCTTTCAAATCGATACCACTAGAAAGGGCGGCTGGATGTGGTGAGATCATGGCGTCGGCTATTTTGGTCGCGGGACCGCCTCTGGTAAGAAAAATGAATGGACGTTGGAATGGCAGTGTTACTGACTCTCGCCATGCGCTGTTATTGACTCGTCAAGCAGGTTCTCTCTGATTCTCTCAAATCCCTTCAAGAAAGTGATGTAGAACATTTAATCTCATCTTAACTTACTGTTTATACGGCAGTTAATTTACTATCGAAGCATCTTGGCTGTGTTTGAGCTGAGAGGGCAATGCGCTGATTATTTTTTGGCGTTATTAATCATGATGTATGAACAGAATGATGTATCCGAAGGGGGTTTATTTCCTTCGGAAGAGACTAAAAATTTGGCGAGTAAGGAGAACAGAAATGCCAGATGCGAGAGAGCGTATTTCCGAGGCGACCAAGTCCAGCACGAGCTGGTTTGGTCAGTTGGTGTACGGAACGAACAAGTTTCTTGCGGAGAACAAAGTGCCTTTGAGCGATCAAAGCGCCAACTTTGTGATAGCGAACGCCAGAAGAGCGGATAAAGGCCAAATTTTTTCCAGCACGGGGCACAGGCGGGAAGCCTGGCACTGGCTAAGGGAATGGCGCAAACCGCAGGACATGCAACTGAAAAACGCGGTCAGTTCATTGGACCCTAACTGGTATTTGAGAGGCGTTGTGTTGAATACGGCGGCTTCGTTTTGGAATTGCATCGACCCCGCCAGTGAAGGACCGGAGTTTGCGCAAACGGGATTTGATCCAGGCGTTGACGCCTATAATCTGTTTAAGCGTTCTGCAGGCTAGGACCTGACGGATTCTTGCCAACGCTGCGCAGTGATGCGCAGCGTTATTGGCGCAATTAGAATTTATCCCCCATACCACACTGTCTTGGTCTGCACATATTGCTCCAATGCTTCCAGGCCTTTGTCCCTGCCGCCGAAACCGGAGGTTTTATAGCCGCCGAAGGGGGTCGCGATGTCGCCTTCAGAGAAGCAGTTGATGGAGACGGTCCCGGCCTTGATGGCGCGGGAAACTCGTTGCGCGCGACGTAAATCGGAGGTGTAGAGAGACGCGGCCAGACCGTAACTGGTGGCGTTCGCCAAGTGGATCGCTTCGGCTTCCGTTTCGAATGTGGAGACGGCGAGAACGGGCCCGAATACTTCCTCCTGAAACAACGTCATTTCCTCTGTGACACCCTCGAAAATGGTGGGCTCAACGCTCATTCCCGCACCCAGTTTCAAAGCTTCGCCGCCCCGTACTAATGTGGCGCCTTCGCCTTTGGCTGACTTGATATAACCGCAGACCTTCTCGAAGTGAGCGGGTTCGATCATGGGGCCGATGGCGGTTTCCGGGTCCTGAGGATCGCCGACTTTCCAGCCGTCCACCAAGCGTTTTTGCAGTATTTTGAGCAGGTCGTCTTTCACGTTTTTGTGAACGATCAAACGAGAGCCGCAGCTGCAGTTTTCCCCCATATTCCAGAACGCGGCGGAGAGGATGTTGTCCGCTATTTCCTCCAGGGCGTAGCTGTCCTCGAAGATAATCTGCGGGCTCTTGCCGCCGCACTCGAGTACGATTTCCTTGAGGTTGCTTTGCGCGGAATAGGTGAGGAATAGGCGGCCCACCTCGGTTGAGCCCGTGAAAGACACCATGTCCACGTCAGGATGCAATCCCAGTGGTTTTCCGGTTTCTTCACCCAAGCCCGTGATCAGCGTCAGTACGTCCTGGGGTATTCCCGCCTCATGGGCCAGTTGCACGATGCGGTAGGCGCTTAAAGAGGTCAGCTCTGCGGGTTTGATCACCAGTGAATTGCCGGCGGCGAGAGCGGGCGCGGCTTTCCAGGCCAGCATCAGGGCGGGGAAGTTCCAGGGCAGCACAGCGCCGACCACCCCAATGGGCTCCTTCACGATCAAGCCCAGGTTGTCGCTGGCGGTGGGAGAAATTTTTCCAAACAGTTTGTCGACGGCTTCGGCATACCACGCGATGGTGTGAATGGTGTCGGGTATGTCCGTATTTAGACATTCGCTGATAGGTTTGCCTGCGTCCAGGCAGTCCAGCGCCGCCAGCTCTTCATGGTGCTCCTGCAGCAGAGCCGACCAGCGCAGCATGATGCGTTTGCGTTCCCCTGGCGGCAGTTTTGACCAGACTCCAGATTCGAACGCGGCGCGACCAGCTTTCACCGCCGCATCCACATGACGACCGTTACACCGCTGCACCCGTCCGATAACCTGCTGGTTGAACGGGTTCAGCGTGTCGAAGTGAAGCTCATGGCTATTGTCCAGGCCGGGAACCAGCGCGCCTGCGTAAAGTTGAGCGTCTCTGGCTAACTGAAAAACATCTTCTTTTGTTATTGGCATGACTGTTTTTCGTCCTTGTCATTATTGATTTACGATGGCTGCCGCCAGGGCTTCCAGAAACTCCGCTTTGTCTTCTTCACTGATCGGCGCCAATGGCGGACGGGTGTCGCCGACGGGATAACCTATGTAGGCGCAGCCGACTTTGGCTTTCTGGTTGTAGTCCGCTTTCTCCTGATTCTTGAGGGCGGGAAGTATCTTGCGCATGCTGTCCCGCAAGCGCGGATAGTCGCCAGCTTGCGCCGCCTTGATCAACGCCACATGTTCCTTGGGCAGGTAGTTGGCGGCGCCGCCAATCCAGGAGCGGACGCCCCAGAAGAAATAATCCGCCGCCTGATCATCCGAGCCGCATACTACCTGGAAGTTCGGCAAATCCGCGTTGATCAGGGTCAGTGCGCGACTGAAATCGCCGCTGCTTTCTTTGATGCCGATAATGTTTGGGTCTCCGGCGAGCTCCATGACGGCTTCTATGCCAATCTCCACGCCGGAACGGGCGGGGAAGTTGTACATGATGATCGGCATGTCCACGGTTGCGCTGACGCTTTGATAATGCTGAATGATTTCATGTTGCTGAGGCAGGCAGTAAATGGGTGGGGCCAGCATGAGGACTTGATAACCCATCTCTCTGGCTTCCTTCGCTTTGGCGATGGAGCCGGCGGTGTGCGTATCGTTCACGCCAGCGATCAATAACGCGCGACTGCCCACATGCCGGGCGATATAAGCCATCAGGTCGCGTCGTTCCTCCACGCTGAGCGTGTAGTATTCGCCTGTAGTGCCGCAGGCGACAATCCCTCGTACGCCGGATTCTATGAGGTGGTCAAGTAATCGGCTCAGCGCCGGATAATCAATCTGATTGCGGTCATCGAAGGGGGTGACGACAGGAACCAGTACGCCATCTATGTTCATCCTTATTTCCTTTGCGATCGGTCATTTTTGTTTTCCCGTTCCGTCCCCTTGGTTCGGTAAAGGGAGTGGATGGGGCGTCGCTCTTCATCTTATGCAAACGGTATATTGTATACAATATACATGTGCGCAAAATTTAGATCGCTAAAGCCTCTCTGAGGCAAATTATTGATTGCGATAAACCGTAAAACCGGAGCTATAGAGCGTTAAGACCACGATAGTCCTTGAAAGTGAGACCTATGAGGTGGGAGCGGGAGATTGAAAAATGGGCTGCTAATGATTGGGAGGCGGCGTCCTTGCCATGGGGGAAATGTCCTTATAAAAACAGACGAAAACGAGGCTTTGCGTGTATTACCGGGGACCGGTCTGTGATCTCAGAATTCCCGGCAAATTAGACGCGTTATCCAATTTATAGGGATACATGTCGATGTCATAGAGAACGGCGTCGCCGCTGTCCCGTTTAGGGTCGGTCGCCGATGAGCCGGTATAAACGTTATTGGAGGCTTTCATGTAACCGGATTCGTTCCAGTGCGGGGAGCGAGCGTTTTCAAAATGGTTATTCTGAATCAGCCCCTGCGCGCCATTGGATGTGCTGATGGAGAAGTAGGTAATGTTATTCCAGTAATTGTTATAAATATGCGCGCGGGTGTCCCAGCCATATAGCTTTGGATTGCGGCCGGACGCGCGATCCCAGAAGTTGTGATCTATCGTGACCTGGGAGTCTTGCGCCAACATGGTGTAATGATGCTGATTGCCGCAAACATACGGATTGTAGCCGTCGAAATGGTTCCAGCTCAGCGTTAGGTTACGGCTGTTCTTGATGTCTATATGGCCGTCACTGATCATTCTGGCTCGAATATGATCCACCCATATGTGACTTGAATTTTCAATGGTGATACCGTCGCCGGCTTCGACCAGATGCGGGTTGACGCCCTCGATCGTAATGTTTTTGACGATAATATTTTTTACGCCGTAGATATTGAATGTGGCGCCAATAACGCGACTGTTTGCGCCTTGGCCAATCAGCGTTTTATTGGATTTAATATTAATCCGACTTTCATCGCGGTTTACAGATACGGTGTTATTGGATGCGCCGCCAAGCTCCGTACAGGTCTGGCTGCCGACCGGGACTCTATAGAAGGTTTTATTCTTGTCTTGATAAGAAGGGCAGGTCATGGCGCAGGCGCTGACTTTACGCATTGGCGTACGGCAATCAATCGTTGTGTTGTCGGGAATGATTACTGTTTTCGAGCCCTCGGAAGTCAACGCGGAAGTCAGCGTCTGACAGTTGGTGACGATAACCGTCGCGCCGCCGGCCCCGCCGGTAGTGGTGGCGAGACCGTCAGATCCGGGCTGACCGGCGAATCCATTGGCTTGGCTGCATTCGCCGTCAATGGGGTTGAAATACCAGCGTTGCAAACCCCCGCCAATGTCTGCCGACTGCACGATGCGAGCGCCCATATCCGGTGTTTGCGCGGTGAGCGCTTTCTCGGAGTGGCGAGCCCGAATGCTGTATCCGCCGGTGCTTGATTTCACCAAGAACCATTGCTGGTTATCGCCTCCCCAATAAGGCCATTGGATGAGATTGGCGTTGTCATGCTGAGCCAGGTAGAGTACATCCAACGCCAGATTCGAGTGCATGGTTTCAATTTTCCAGTTGCCGCCGCCGACATCCGTGACTCTGAATTGTTGATTGTCGGCCCCCTTTGAGCGCCACTGAATCACCTCTGCTCCGTCTACTTTGCTGTACCCTTTGATGTCCAGCACCAGACCGGTTTCTCTGTTTACAATGTTATAGATTTTTCCACTTACTGGCGTCGCTTCACAGTTGGCCGCTTCAGCGTAAGCAGGGGACAATAAGGCGCCGGTGAGCAATAACAGGCCGCCAGCGCAAAAGCCTATCCTGTGTGTTTTTATGTTCATCTTTTATCCTGGAATGACTTAATTTATATATATGAGAAACCGGAAGGGTGAATTAAATATATATTGAGGGTGGTGGGCGGTGTATGAAATACAGCTGTTTTTGTGAGGCTTCTCACGGGAAAAGATAACTTAACTTTGTTTTTATAATTATATATTTAAGGCTTATATTTAATGGGTTATGTCTAATGGGTTATTATTTGTGAATGCCTTTGTGTTGCCAGGTGAAAATGATTTTTTAATAAATTATCTGCTTCTGCTGAGTTAACTGTATTAATTAAATGGCATTCAATTAAAATTCCATGGAACAGGTATTTATAATACGAGTGTCTATTTATAGTCTGGACGCGCCTTCGAGTAATACTTATTAGGATATTTCCGTCAGAGAAGTCAGGCGTGGCGTGAACGCCTGACTTTTCGAATCTTAAAAGCGGCTGAGGCGTAAAGACTGTATATCCACGGTTGGCGTCTGATCTGTCGCCAACTGACGCACTAGCTCACCGGTTAGCGCAGCTTGGGTCAGTCCCAGGTGTTGATGCCCAAAGGCGAGTATGATCTGGCGTCGTTCGCCCACACGGTCAATGACCGGAAGCGAGTCGGGCAGAGAAGGGCGGAACCCCATCCAGGTCTCGCCTTGGGCGTCATCCAGCCCGGGTAATAGCGCTCGGGCGTGGGTGGCGAGCATGGTCGCCCTGCGCATGTTGGCGGGCTGTTCTAAGCCGCCGAACTCGACTGTGCCGGCAAGACGCAACCCTTCGCTCATGGGCGTCATAATGAAACGCCGCTCAGCGGAGGTGACGGGAATCGACAGAGACGCGCCGGCGTTGCGCAGCATCAGGTGATAACCGCGCTCGGTATCCAAAGGGATCGACTTGCCGGTCAGTTGCTTCACCAAAGATTTCGACCAGGCGCCCGTCGCCAGCACCAGTTTGGGAACCCGAATCTGGCCGCCGTCACAATGCAGTTGTACACCGTCTGTCGTTGGCGTTGCGCTACTCACCATCTTGTTTAGCACTGTTCCGCCCCGGCTTTGGAATAGCGCTCCCAGGGTGCGAGTGAGGTGATAGGGGTTGGCGGTATGGCCGGTGTCCGGGAAAAAGACGCCATGTTTGACGGTCGCACCCAATCCGGGCTCCAGTTCCCGCGCCTGGGCGCCATTCAAAACCTGGGTTTTGACGCCGCGAGTGCGCAGCGTGTCCAGTGTGGCTTGATAACTTTGGAAACTGGCGTTGTGTTCGAAGGTCAGCAATGAACCATTGACCCGGATCTGGCTTTCCTCGCCTGTGCCCGCCAGCAGGCGACGCCAAGCGGGGAGGGAGGCGGCGTTCAAGGCTTGTAACGCTTTACCGCTGCGGTTGTAGGAGGCTTCCCGAGTATTGAGCATGAAGCGAACCAGCCAGGGCGCGATATGAGGCAGATAGGCCCAGCGGATGGCTACTGGTCCTAGCGGGTCCATCAGCATGCCGGGAATCTTCCACAATAGGCCTGGCGTCGCCAGAGGCAGTATCTGCTCCGTGGCGAAGTGTCCCGCATTGCCCCGGGAACAGCCTTCACCGACGCCACGGCCTTCTATGAGACTGACCTTCATGCCCGCCTGCTGCAGCGACAGGGCGCAACAGACGCCGACTATACCGCCTCCCAATACTGTGATGTCCGTGTCCAGCTCTTGCATTGAAAGTCCTCTTCATTTGTGAAATTGAATATTGTATAAAATATACATTTATCTGAGGGCGGACAATCCACCACCAGACACGATGGCGGCTGATCAGTGGATTCGGTCTAATGACGCCAGGCATCACTCAAAAATAAGACAAGAAAGGATATGGATATGAGAGAAGGCACGTTTTTCTGTATCGACGCGCATACCTGCGGCAATCCGGTGCGACTGGTGGCGGGAGGCTATCCGGCTTTGCCGGGAAACACCATGAGCCAGAAACGGCAATACTTCATGGAGCATTACGATTGGATTCGCCAGGCGCTGATGTTCGAGCCCCGCGGTCATTCCATGATGTCAGGGTCCATTGTCTATCCCCCCTGTTCCGAGGACGCCGACGCTTCGATTCTGTTCATTGAAACCAGCGGCTGTCTGCCCATGTGTGGACATGGGACGATTGGAACCGTCACTGCCGCTATCGAAAACGCCATTATTCGTCCGCGCGTTCCCGGCAAACTGATTCTGGACGTGCCGGCAGGTAAAATCGCCATTGAATACGAGCAACAGGGCGCTAAAGTCGAAAGCGTCAAAATCTATAACGTGCCGGCTTATCTGGCGCACAGCGAGGTCGCCGTGCAGGTTCCGGAAATCGGCGAGCTGGTGGTGGATGTCGCCTATGGCGGCAACTATTACGCCATCATCGATCCGCAAAAGAACTTCCCCGGTTTGGAGCATTTCAGCGTCGATCAGATTCTGCGCTTCAGCCCGCTGGTGCGTCGCATCGTCGATGAAGTGGTGGAGTGCGTGCATCCGGACGATCCCACGGTGCGGGGCGTGTCCCACGTGCTCTGGACCGGCAAACCTACGCAATCCGGCGTGGACGCTCGCAACGCCGTGTTCTACGGCGACCGCGCCATCGATCGCTCCCCCTGTGGCACCGGCACCAGCGCGCGGATGGCGCAATGGTTCGCCAAAGGTAAACTGAAAGTTGGTGATACCTTTGTGCATGAGAGCATCATCGGCAGTCTGTTCGAAGGCCGGGTGGAGGATGTGGCGACAGTGGGCGCGCACCAGGGGATACGCCCCAGCGTGCAAGGCTGGGCCAGAGTCTACGGCCACAACACCATCTGGGTGGACAGCGAAGACCCCTACGCCCACGGATTTGAAGTGTAATAACTAAGCGCGCAGCTACAAACCTTCGCTCGCCGGGAGGAAATTTTCTTGACTACTGCGGCGAGCGCCTAAAATGTTACTATCGCCTCCTTCTTTGACACCCGGGATCATTTATTGTCCGTTATGAGCACCGCAGCCGTTTATAAAACCCGTACGCAGATGGTCGCAGACATTCTGCGCAAGAAGATTCTCTCTGGAGAAATCGTGGCGGGGGAACCTTTGCGACAGGACGCCATCGCCAAAGAGTTCAATGTCAGTCGCATCCCGGTGCGGGAGGCGCTGTTGCAACTGGAAGCGCAGGGACTGGTTTGTTTTGAGCCGCACAAAGGCGCCACCGCGACAGAGTTGCGTCCTTCGGAAATTCGCGAGCTGTTTGAGTTGCGGGCGTTGATTGAATGTCATGTGCTGGAGCGGGCGATCGACAACATGACTGATCAAGATCTGGCCGCGGCGGAGAAAATACTCAAGGCCTTCGAAGAAGCGGTGGAGAGCGGAGACCAGGTTGAGAGTTGGAGCGAGTTGAATTACGAGCTGCATGCGGCTCTTTATCATCCCGCCAACCTGCCTCAGGCCATGGAAGTCGTGCGTAGCCTTAACATCAAATCCGATCGCTATATCCGTTTGCAACTGCTGTTCACCACCGGCATAGAAAAAGCTGAAAGAGAGCATGCAGACTTATTGCGATACTGTCGTCAGCGAGACAAGAAAGCAGCGTCGGCGTTGCTGAAAAAACATATTCTGGAAGCCGGTCAGGCCATTCATGACTTGCTGATCGAGCAGGCGGGCGGCTAGCCGCGGGAGACAGGGCCTGACATGTGCAGGTCCTGTCGTTGCAGACAAATAGAAGGAAGCTATTTGTCTGCCTGATTAATAACAATAACGAGAGAAACCGAGGTGTTTATGTCATTGTTCTGGGTGGTGGATACGAAATGCAAAGTCACGCCTGAAAGCACTCTGCCTCAGGACGGCAGCGCCTATTACTACGGCCGCAGCTTGGTTCCTGCGCAGTCCAGGGAAGAAGCAATCGAGAATCTGACGCGCTATCTTGCGGACGACGGCATTCTGGTCGAGGAAGTGCAGTCCGCCGTGTTATATGAAAACGGCCACTGGGACGCCGTGGACGAATTTGAATTACCCCAAAGCTATGCCGACGCCAAGTTGAACAACGAGATTGAAATCGGATGTTTTATCTCTGAAAACGCCCGTAATGAAGTTTAAGGCGGCGATCCCCGCCACTGGGATTGGCCCAGATCATTCCTCCCTGACGTAGTCGCGCAGACGCGCCAGTAATTCCGGCACGCTGATTTCGGAATAAGCCTGCGTCAGCTCGAAATAACCATATTGGACCCAGTCGGCGTACCAGGCGCGGTTATGAGAAGGGCTGCTGATGGTAATGAGATCCTGCCCAACCGCCAGAAACTCTCTTGGACTCATGCCGTAGTACATCTTCACGGATTTGTGCAGGTGCGACAGATCGTAGAATCCCGCTTCCGCTGCGGCGTGCGTCAGGTTATGGGCCGTACTGTAGCGCTCGAAGAAATATTGCAGGCGGCTGACGATCTTGTATTTGTTGTAGCTCAGGCCGTTTAAGGCGCTGAACAAGGTCATGAAGCGGGTCGGGCTCAGATGCGCCTGCGCGGCGATCTCGTCGACGGACAGATCGCAGGTTGGGTTGCGGATGATATGAGCGACCGCCTTGGCGATACGCTTATCATATTTCTTCAACGTAATGAGGCTATCCTCTCCATAGATGGCGTTGAACAGACACCAGGTGGCGATGGGATGGGGGATGTCGCTTTCGTCGAGATAGAATAAGGTTTGCTGCAGCAGATCATTATCCAGCTTATGAAAAACGCCCTCTACGCAGAGGTCCCAGGCGTAATTGCGTAGCAAAAAGGCATGATCCTCTGCGGCGGGATTGAGTGGAAGCAACGCCATTCGCGGGGCCTCCGAACTCACTATAAGTGGCTTGTTGGGCGACAGTAGAAAGGTATTGGAACAATACCGATCTCCCATGAATTCAATGACGAACGGCTGATTACCCATTAAGAGCGTGGGCGTAATACCCATTGAATGATGCGGCTGACGCCGACCGTTGTAAAAAAGCAGGGATTTATCGCCCCATTCGTAAAGCTTTGGCTGCATGAAAGAGAATAAAAAACAAAAGAGATGATAGAGAGTTATGTTAGCAAATGCGCGTGATCACAGCTTGCAATAACCGGCTGCGTCAGACTCGGGCGGTTTGGTTTAAAACCACAGATAAACGCCTATAATCATTCAACAAAACGGATTTCCCCTGACCATCTGCAAGCAGACTGACAAAACCCATCATGGCTACTCTCAAATATGTACTGGCTCCCCTCTGCTTTTTATTCGCCACGGCTCATGTGAACGCGGAATATTGGTGCGGCTACAGTGACGACAATATCCGCGACTGGCGGGTCAACAAGGCCAGCGAATGCCGCTTGCCGACAGGAACGGGTGAGTTGGTGCTGATCGAGGCCGAAAAGCACTTCAATGTATCCAGTAATACCTGGTTTACGCCGGTGAAGGGACGTCATCCTGGCGCTATGTTGCGCAAGTGCGAAGGGGGCAAGGCGGCGACTTTATCCGGCGACACCATGCTGACCACCGCCAAGTTGCAGAAAATCTGCAGCCTGAAAAAGGACGGCGCGCATGAACTACTGACCTCCGATGGCGTTCAGGCGACAGTGGAGTGCCAACACTATCAGGCCACGAATATTAAAATCCAAACGGAAGCTGGCGAGAAGGACTGTGGCGTGCCGGAGGTTCTGAAGGTGGTGACGCCGCACTTCAAAATTGAATCCGCCAAGTATGGTCTCGATAGCGCGGACGTCACGCGACGGGGCATCGCTCCAGATGAGGAGCTGTGTTCGCTGGCGGTGACGGACCCGACGTATCCGGAAGATCTCACCATTGCGTTTGTTTGGGGCGATGTCGCCTGTCATCTGACCAACTATTACAAAAACAAGCATGCCTGCGGCTGGTTCGCTAACGATAACGGCATGCGGGGGTCGAAGATGTCCAATTTTTACGCCCAGCCGATACTGGCCAAACTGTGCCAGAAGACCAAGGACGGCGAAGTGGAGGTCACCAAGCCCTTTCGGCGTCTCGATAACCATGATGAAAGCCTGTCCTATGTAAAAGGCTATATCCAGTGCGCCAAAGGCGCGCCGACGGGTATCAAGCTGGCGATTAAACCCCTGGTTGGGGAAATTCAGGAAAAGCAGTGTCCCATACCAGAGGCATTGCTGAAGGATAAGCCTGTTCATAAATCCTGACCGTCGAAGAACGGGCTCAGTGAGTCCCGTTCTCTTTATTCTTGTTGCTGCGTTGCGATTTGTTGTAGCGGTGTCTCAATTCGCCGATGGCTGCTGTGGTCAGAATAAGGATAATAATTAGCGCGATGTTCATGGGGTTTCTCCGTTTGCGTTGTTGATGAAACGGATGTTAGGGCGACCCCATGCGCCGCTGAATCTCGCGGCTATCCAATTGCGCTCTAATTTATCTCAAATTTATATTATTGCTTATAAATCAATGGATTGATGGACGTTTGCGAGCGTGAGCCCAGGCTGTTCATTCGAACAAATGGTTGTCGATCAATACGGCGGAGACTTCGCTGAGAGGGATCACTGCATCGAAGGTTTCCCGGTTGCGTAGCTCCTGCAGGCGAATCACTTTAGCGCCGACTTCCTTCAAGACCCCGTGTAATTCGACGCCGGAATTCAGCAGCACGCCGACCTTTTTGTCCGCCTGTCCGCGCAACACGTCTTGCAGAGAATCGTTCTCCTTGATCACCAGTTTGGGCTCGGCGGCGAGCGCCGTCGTCGACATAAGGGTGATCAAGACTCCAAGCAGCCAGGTTTTAGTATTCATGGTCAGTACCTTTAAGATCCCAATTGAACATTCATTTATCGGATCATTAACATGGCAATATCATTGCCATGTTAATGATCAGGCTATGGATGCGCCTGCGCGGCGGCCAGCCGCGGGAGACAGGGCCTGACATGCGCAGGCCCTGTCGTTGTAGACAAACAGAAGGAAGCTATTTGTCCGCCTGATTAAAAATATAGCGCGCAGGTCTTCTCAACGACGTCGCCCAGAACGGGCTTGAACGACAACTGAATCGCCTTGGGCAGTTGTTGTTCGCATAGCAGATAGGCGTCCAGCGAGGTTTTGTCCTTGTGCTCAGGACGCCACCAGCCCGCCGGCGTCAAGGCGATTTTGCCCGCGCCGGCGGCGCAGCGGCTTTGCAGTTGTTCCTGGGTGAAGAAGTCGCTCACCGTCGCCCCGGTGCGTTGCGCGTTATGACTGACGACGCCGCATCCAACCGGGTTGGAGCTGCTGTCCGTACAGCGTCGCGCGCCCCATATCCAGCCGAATTCAATGGTGTCGATCCAGGTGGGGTCCTCTGCGTTGAGAAGGCAGCTGGCGCCCTCATCGATACCGAGATCAGCGAGTTCGTCACGGCGAACTCCGTACCAGTAATCCGGATCTTTGATTGCGTTGGGGTGATTCATGGTTAAGGCGGAAGGCAGGGCGCAGTGCTTTTCCGCTGTCGGCGTCTGCAAGTGAATGGATTGCGGCAGGTAGTCCACACAAACCAACGACGCGCGAGCGCCGCTTCGTTCGGCGATGTCGACTTCGCCGTCCTTTTGCGTCATGCAGTGGTTTTTCAGGGTGACAAAATTCAGCAGAGTATTGTTTTTATGCCCCTGTCTCTTATGGTTGCTTTCGCAGAAGAAAATGTCGCCGGCGATATCGCCTGTGTCCGCCGATTGATAATAAGAGGAGCTGATCTGCGCCATGCGCTCGCCGATGGCCAGGCCAAACTGGCCCTGATCCGTCTCCAGCATGCAGGCGCTGGCGGGGTCGATGCCCAGACGCTCCATGCGTCCCGCATCGACGCCGCACCAGTAAACCAGCGCCGGTGGCGCATCCTCGCGACCGTAAATCAGTTTGACGATAAGCGCGACTCCCGCCAGCAGGAGTAACGAGCCGCCCACTATCAGGGACCTTTTGCGCTGCGGTGGGTGACTGGGCGTCGTCGTGTAGGGAGTCGCTTGCGTCGGTGGTTCAACAGGAGGCGGCTCCATGGCGTTATCCGGCGTCTTGGCTTCCGGCTCAGAAGCTGGCGTTTGCATGGGCTCAGTGGGAGACGGGGAGGCAAGATCCGGTTTGGGAGCATATGGAATGATGGAGACTTCCTTGAGCAGGCGGTAGCCTTTTTTAGGAATGGTCTCGATGTACTCAGGGGCTTCGCTGCTGTCGTTGAAAGCTTTGCGCAACTGCCAGATGGCGGTATTCAGCGCCTGCTCGCCGACATATTCGTTTTCATTCCAGACTTTCTGAATCAATGTTTCCCGGCTCACCGTACGACCGGGATTTTCCGCCAGCGCCAGAAGGACTTTGCAGACTTTATCGCTTAGTTGATGTTCCGCCGCTTCACGATAGAGCCGGTTCGTTTCCACATTGATGCGCCACTCGCCAATTTGCATTTCTTCATAATCTCGGTCGGACATGGGGCGCTCCTGCGCTGAAAACGGTTGGACTGCATTATACAAATCCTTTACCGGATATCAGCACAGGAGTTAAGGAACCTCTGAAAAACTACCTGCGGCGCCATTGCGGCGTCAAAAGTCGGCTCAAAATGCTCATTTATTCACGATAAACTGCGCTTTTTCGCCGACTTTTTCCTTGCACTGGCGGCCTCGCCAACGTTTTTCAGAGGTTCCTTCAGAGTTATTATCAATTCACTGGGCTCGCCTCTGGCTGTTCAGGCCACGCAGATCTTAAGCTCAGATTCACTCAGCCATAACTGCGAAGGGCAGATGCCGAATAATAATCTGTGGCATTTATTTAAGTGCGCCAGATCCGCAAAACCGGAGTCATGCGCGGCGGTGGTCAAATTACGGCTGCGGGAGAACTGTTTGATGAAATACAACACGCGAACCCCCAGGCGAAAGCGCGAGAACGAAATATTGGTTTCCTGTTTGAACAATCGACTGAGATGCGCGGCTGAAATCGGCATAAGTTCCGCATAATCATCGATGGATTGGGAAAGGTCCGGATTCTTCAACAAGAATTCGATCAGCTTGCGAACTCTGCGATCCATTAAGGGCGGAGCAATGGGATATTGTTTAGGGTTAACAATCTGATCCAATATTTCCCTGGCGTCATTGGTGGACGGACGCCTCTGATATAAATCACGGAAAGCGCGTGCAATATCGCAGGCATCCAGAAAGTCAAAAAGAAACCCGTCCTGCTCGCAGCAATAATAGTTATAGGTCAGTGTGGTTTTAATATTGCGCCAGAAATGAGAAGAC
Source organism: Hahella sp. HNIBRBA332 (assembly GCF_030719035.1). Taxonomy (NCBI): domain Bacteria; kingdom Pseudomonadati; phylum Pseudomonadota; class Gammaproteobacteria; order Oceanospirillales; family Hahellaceae; genus Hahella; species Hahella aquimaris. Next base: position 2,545,632 of record NZ_CP132203.1, on the reverse strand, counting down.
ACAAATGCAATGCGCTGGTGGTTTAAAATAAAATCGCAACGGGTATTAGCGGGAATCATCAAACAGCGCGTGGAAATAACCTCGCCACTCGCCAGTTTAACGTCAAATTCATTATCCAGACTGACAATGAAACTATCCGCAATATGTTGCCAATGGTAGGTCCCATCAAAGCGACCCATATACAGACATAAGTTGTTCCAATGATAATACAGCGACTGATCCATTTTTCACCTCACGCATCGATCAAATGTCAATGCGATCGATTATCGAGAGGCGACGATTTTCATGAATCTCGCGGGTCTCCGCTTTCTCTCAAATTTCTCTCAAATTTATATTTATCATTTAAAATCAGATGGTTGACTAGGTGGATTTGGCGCTCAACCAACCTCAGATAGAGGCTATTCAATCAACGCAGGAGGCTCTCATCCACGCTTTTTGGATTTGGGTGAAACTACTATTAACTGATTCAAGAAGAGTGTTTTTTATGGGATATGTAAAAGACTTGAACGTCCCTTTTTCTACTGCTGATGCCGAAGCCATAAAGATACACAGTGAAAAAGGAGAGTTGACGCTCTGCTATCAGGACTGGCGGGAACAAAGCGTCGAAATACGTTTCAACGACGTTGTTGCATTTAAGTGGAGTGAAGCGATGAAACTACTGGACGGAGAGCGGGATGATTTGTGCTATGAAATCTGTGATTCCGACTGGATGAAACGGTATTGTCATCAGGGTTTAATAGATGAGAAAAGTCACCGGCATTACAAACTTAATTTTAATGATATGGGCCAGCTGGAAGTATTGGCGACCTGTTATAACGTAAAAGAATCATCCTGATAATTAGTCGGATATATGATTCGAAAAAAGCCGGCGCAAGGCCGGCTTGTAATCGGGCGCTACTTGGATGCTAGATCAAGAGGCCTTGCGGCGACGCGCCGCAAAAAGGCCCGCCAGGCTCAGGCCGAACAGGCCCAGTGCGGTTGGCTCAGGACACTCAACGGTGTCGATGGTCAGCATCCTCAATTTGAAGTGATCGTTCAGTTCGTTGCACAGCTCGCCCAACTCACCGAAGGCGGGATTGTAAGCGCCAATCAACCAGAACTTGGAAACCAGATCCGTGCTGGTCGCGGTTTCTTTGGTCATGGTGTTGGAGTAGTTGCCAGCCACGCTCCAGCCGTCGCTGAGCAGTCCTTCCCAATCTTTATCGTTCAGATTGTAGGAAGAAGCGCCGCCGGTGTAGGCGAGCAGGGAGACATCTGAATCGTAGGCGTACCAGCCGTTTTGAAATGAGCTCAGGCTGACCGCCTCAGAGAAGGACAGCATGATCATGTCAAAATCGCCGCCGCGCCCCGGATCATTGTCGGTGGAATGCTCCGGGGAAGCGCAACGAGTCTTGCGGTATTCGTCGTCGTTACAGACCCCGAGACCATTCCAGCGGCCCAGACGGGCGCCTTCTATTTTATCGTCTGCAGGACCTTTTGTGTCGCTCCAGCCGGTTACGGTCAGATTCAAACCGTCTTTCGAATAGGAAAGAGAGTTATTGTATGAGCCGTAACGAACGCCTTCAGTCAGATCCCAGGTGATTTGGCTTGCATAGGCGGAAGACGCCGTCAGCGCTGATAATAACAATCCCTTGGTTAATGTTTTTAGCATATGAATACTTCTCTCCATTGTAGATTTACTTAACAAAGCAAATCGACCTCAGCAATTCCTATGCCACGCATATATATCAATGGTTTTAGCTATATAACAAGTTTTTAATGTCAATTAGTTTGACAAAGTATAAAGCGCTGGCGACGCATATTTAAATGTGATGATAAGTTACATTTAAGGGCGGATGGATTATAAAATGGCCAGAAATAAACGGTGTTAAGCAAAACTAATCTAAACCCTATAGTTAATAAGTTGGAGTCTCTCTAAATAGCTCTCCATTAAGGGATAGTCTCTTGAGGATATATGAAAGAAAAAACCTAGGGTTTTCCAGTGTAAAGATGTTGTTACACTGAAACGAACTGCTTTATACACTTTTGTTTGAAGGGCGTTTGGTAACTGTCAGCAAAGTATTAGGTCAGCAGATCTGAATAAGCGCTCGATGACTCTTTCCCACTCTTCTTCGTTCAGGTTGCGCCTGAAAACAAGATTCGCGTTGGTAATAGCTCGTCCATGCACTGATACGGGCATTGTATGTGGCCTTGGCGCCTCATATGGGAGCAGTTGTCAGATTTCCACATTGACAGTTATGCGTCATATGGAGGCATGCGAGTTTTTAACTCTATGAATTTAAATGGATTATTGTACTCGTTGGCCTTGAATTTGCGTTATCGCCTCTAGCATTTGCGCCGACGAGCGTCGCTGCCAGGTCGTTATGGATTCACGCGTGAGGTGATTGGAGAGATCGCCGTTCCAGGGAGGAAGCCTGCTCACTACCGGACCCTGGCGCCAAATGCCATCACCAAACTTATAACATGATGTGAGAGTTGCAATGGCTTACTTAATCCCCTCAGAGTTTGTGACCAAGATGGTCGATGCTGGCGAATCCAAAATTTTCATGTCTACGCGAGACACTTTGATCCGGGCGTATATGGCGGGCGCCATATTGGCGCTGGCGGCGGTTTTCGCCGTCACCGTCGCGGTGCAGACGGGCGTGTTTCTCGTCGGCGCCATGTTGTTTCCCGTTGGTTTCTGCATGCTTTATCTGATGGGCTTTGATCTGCTGACCGGCGTGTTTGTGCTGACGCCTCTGGCGTTGCTGGACAAACGGCCGGGCGTGACGGTCAATGGCGTTTTGAGGAACTGGGGACTGGTGTTTCTGGGTAATTTCGCCGGCGCGCTGACGGTCGCTTTTATGATGGCTTTCGTGTTCACCTACGGTTTTAATACGGACCCCGGTCCAGTGGGAACCAAGATAGCCAGTGTGGGAGAGGCCCGCACTCTCGGCTATGCGGAATACGGCCTGGCCGGCTGGTTGACCATTTTTCTACGCGGCATGCTGTGTAACTGGATGGTGTCCATGGGCGTGGTCGGCGCGATGATTTCCACGACGGTTTCTGGTAAAGTCCTGGCGATGTGGATGCCCATCATGCTGTTTTTCTTCATGGGATTCGAACATTCTGTCGTGAATATGTTCCTGTTTCCCTCAGCCATGATTATGGGCGGCGATTTCTCTATCATGGATTATTTCATCTGGAATGAAATTCCGACTGCGCTGGGTAATCTGGTAGGTGGGCTGGCTTTCACCGGGCTGACCCTGTACAGCACTCACTACAAAACAGCGCCAAAGCGCAAACTGGCGGCGTCCGCTAAAGAAGCGATGGCTTGATCGGAGCGTCTGATTACACAACACGTGAGGACGGTTATCGGCCCCGGCGTCTGAGAGCGGACGTCGGGGCTCACTATATTTATGCGCAATGAGCTGACGCTTTCCTTCGGTCAATGGACCGATAAAGGCCGTAAAGAGATCAATCAGGACTTTCATGGCGGTTACGTCCCAAAGGGCGCGCAGCTGACGATGAAAGGCGCTGCGTTTGCGATGGCGGATGGGGTCAGCAGCAGTTCGGTCAGCCAGGTCGCCAGTGAGACGGCGGTGAAAAGCTTTCTGGAGGATTACTTTTGCACCTCCGACGCCTGGACTGTACAGCATGCGGCTCAGCGGGTGTTGAGGGCGACCAACTCCTGGCTGTACGCCGAAGGCCAGCGTAGCGTGTATCGTTATGACAAGGAAAAAGGCTACGTCTGTACGTTTAGCGCCGTGGTGTTCAAATCCGACATTGCGCATATCCTTCATGTCGGCGACACTCGCGTGTACCGCCTGCGGGACGGCGCGTTGGAACAGTTGACCCACGATCACCGTTTATGGGTGTCGCAAAGTCAGAGCTATTTGAGCCGGGCGCTAGGATTCAGAGAACATATTGAAATCGACTACCAGCCGGTGCGGCTCAGGCTGGGCGATATTTTCATCATGGCCACAGACGGCGTGTATGAATACTGCGACGCCCATACTCTGATTGAGGCGCTACAGGAACCCGATGACCTGGACGCCATCGCCAAACGCATGGTCGATTATGCGTTGGAGCAGGGCAGTAAGGACAACCTGACGCTGCAGATCATTCGTATTGAGGCGTTGCCCTGTGAAGTGGACTCTTTGTTTCAGCAACAGGTGGAAACCCTGCCGCTTCCCCTCATTTTGCAGGCCGGAGCGGACTTCGATGGTTATCAAATACTGCGCTGCCTGCAAACCAGCAGTCGCAGTCATGTTTATCTGGCGGTGGATATCGCTTCGAACACCAAGGTGATAATAAAGACGCCAGCGACGGATCAGCAGGGCGATCCCGCCTATCTCGAGCGCCTGCTCATGGAGGAATGGATCGCCCGCCGCATCAATAGCCTGCATGTGGCGAAGGCCGCGCAATTCGAGCGACCGCGGCGCTATCTCTACACGGTGAGTGAATACATCGAAGGCCGAACGCTAAGCCAGTGGTTGCGAGATCACCCACAACCGGATCTGGAAACGGTGAGGGGGATAGTGGAGCAAGCGGCGAGGGGCTTGATGGCTTTTCACCGTATGGACATGCTGCATCAAGACTTAAAGCCGGACAACCTGATGATCGATGCGTCTGGCATAGTGAAAATCATAGATTTCGGCTCAACCCGGGTAGGCGGCGTCGCGGAAAACGACCAAGGCCTGCGTCAGCCTAACTTGCTCGGCACAGCCTTGTACGCCGCGCCGGAATATTTCCTGGGTGAAGTCGGCTCCTCTGGCTCTGATCTCTACTCATTGGGCGTGCTGACCTATTATCTGCTGTCCGGCGACTTTCCCTATGGCGCCGACGTCGCCAAAACCCGCACCGCCGGCGCGCAGAAACGTCTGACCTACAAATCCGTCCTCAGCGAAGACAGAGACATCCCCGCCTGGATCGACGCCACTCTCAAGAAAGCCGTTCACCCCAATCCTCACAAACGCTACACCGAAATCTCGGAATTCCTCCACGACCTCCGCCACCCCAACCCCGCCTACCTCAACCAGACCCGGCCACCCATTCTGGAACGTAACCCGGTGATGTTTTGGCAGGGGGTATCGTTGGCGTTGCTAATCGCGCTGATTTTGCACGTGACGGTGGGTTGATAAATATCCAAGTCAGGTTTGCTCATTGAGCGCGCCAAGGCTACTTTTTTATCTACACGATGAAAAGTAAGGCCGGAAATCCCCGTACGCGTGCGTTGAGTTGATTCGGAGTTAGAGGGCCATAGTCATGGCGAAAGATAACCATTATGAGACTGTTTTAGTGGAAAGCTACATTCCCCATGATTTATCAGGAAAGCATGGGAAAGTGCATATCCGACCAGTTTCAGGCGGCAAGTATCCAGTAACGTTGAACGTAGAGTGCTCGAAAAAGCTAAGCCGTAATTATCCTGTTGGTACGAAGTTTAAGTTACAAGCAAAGTTAACCGACAGAGAAGGCGGTGGGGAGTTTTTATACAGCTATCATGGCTGGAAATATGAAGTCGTGAGCTGATCTGTCGATCAATACCCCGACGGCGCCACCCCAAACGCCTGCCTGAAACTCCGGTTAAAGTGGCTTTGGTCGTAGAAGCCGACGCGTTGGGCGATGTGTGCGATGGATAGGGAGCCTTGGGTCAGTAGGGCGCAGGCTTGTTCCAGGCGGAGTCGCAGTAGCCAGGCGTGGGGCGTCATGCCTACCGTGCGTTTGAATTGGCGGAGAAAGAGGAAACGACCCAGGCCACATAGGGTGGCTAAATCGTCCAGCGTGATCTTCTCGGACAGATTCGCCAGACAGTAATCCTGCATGCGTCGCCACTGGGCATGGGAGAGGGCATTGGTGTCGCGTCTGGGTTTGATGGCGCGTGTTTGCGTGAATAATGTATCCAGCGTGGACAGCCATTCCGACTGAATCGCCAACGTAGAAACTGTTTCTGAGCACATGGCGTTGTGCAGATGGAAAAGACGCGTCGCCGTCGCTGAATCCTCAAAGACATAGCCAAACAGTTCCGGGCCCGGGTGCGTATCGCTCAGTTCCGCGCTGGTCTCCTGCATCAGATCGTAAGGCGCGCGAAAGGTTCTTAGGGTATAGGCGTCGCTATCGCAGGCGCCGTCATGAATCTCACCGGGAGGCATCAGGGAAATAAAACCCGGGCCCAGAACCTGAGTCTCTCCCTTGTAATGCTGACGCTGCACGCCTTCCGTGACGATGCCGATGTGAAAATCCAGATGATAATGACGGCCGAAATCAAACTGAGCGAAGCGACCTGCGCCGAGCACCAGTCCGGGGATGTCGGCGCTGCGTTGATATTGAATACTGTCATTCATGGGCGATTGGAAAAGTTGAAGTCAGACGTGAAACCTACGGAGCAAAAGGACTATAGCAAGCCTAACTACCAGCGGAAAGTCCGGGGCCAGCGTCAATATTTTACAAGGCGGGCGAATCTTTCTGAGCTATCGTAGGTTCTGACCAGGCTGTCACGATCTCACTAGCAGCCTGACAGGATTACTTTCCATACAAAATCACGGGGAGATGAGGGGAGCGTAATGAATCTGCATATCGAAACGCCTTTGCTGGAATCGCTACCATTGAGCATGGAGTCGCAACGTTCAATCTGGTTGAAGCTGGAGGCGTTGCAGCCGCCGGGGTCTTTCAAGATTCGGGGCGTGGGAGCCGCCTGTGAGCATCATAAAGCGCAGGGCGCGCAACGTTTTATCTCTTCATCCGGCGGCAATGCCGGGTTGGCGGTGGCTTATGCGGGACGTCGTCTGGGCGTTCCCGCACTCGTGGTCGTGCCGGAAACCACGACAGAAAGAGCCAAAGAGCTGCTGCAGTTGGAGCAAGCGGAAGTGATCGTTCACGGCGGAAGCTGGCAGGAGGCGAATGAGCATGCGCTGGCGCTGGTTGGCGCCACGGACGCCTTTATTCATCCCTTTGATGATCCTCTGCTGTGGCGGGGACATGCGACCATGATAGATGAAGTCGCCAAGGCGGGAATGAAGCCGGACGCCGTGCTGCTCTGTGTTGGCGGCGGCGGTATGCTTTCTGGCGTGGTCGAGGGCTTGCATCGCAATCAGTGGGCGGATGTTCCCGTTATCGCTGTTGAAACTCAAGGCGCGGCTTCCTTTCACGCGGCGTTGGAGGCCGGTCATAGTGTGGAGCTGGAGCGTATCGACAGCATCGCCACGTCCTTGGGCGCCAAACGGGTATCGGCAAGAGCCCTGGAGTGTGCGAAGCAGCATAGTATTCACAGCGTCGTCGTCTCTGACGCCAGCGCTTTATCCGCTTGTGAGCGCTTTCTGACGGATCACCGTATTTTGGTCGAGCCGGCGTGCGGGGCCAGTCTGGCGGTTGTGTATGAAAACCATCCTGTTCTGGCGACGTTCGACAGGATTTTGGTGATTGTCTGCGGCGGGGCGACAGCGACGATTGATCAAATTCGAAAGTGGGCGGAAGCGGGATAAGTGTGTTGCTCTGGGAGGCCCTTCGACAGGCTCAGGGCGAACGGGGGCGCCTAGTCGAGTAGTCTTCAGGATGGCCTTCGACGGGCTCAGGGCGAACGGGGCTACCTAGTCGAGTAGTCTTTCAGGATTGCCTTCGACAGGCTCAGGAACGGGGGCGCCTAGTCGAGTAGTCTTCAGGATGGCCTTCGACGGGCTCCGGACGAAAGGGGGGGCGTTTGTGGTTTGCTTACGTGTCCTTTCCTTTGTCGGAAAGGCGGCAGCGATCTGGCTGTCTGGATAATAACAACTACCAAGGAACCGTTCGCCCTGAGCTTGTCGAAGGGCGGCGTCTCGCAGTGACCTTGAGCAAAACTGACCCAATGGGAAATAACGTCCACTTGAGCCGACTGGGTTGGAGGCGCTCTGGAAAGCCCTTCGACAGGCTCAGGGCGAACGGAGTGGTGAGGGGGCTGAGTCGGATAATCTTGCTGGGAGGCCCTTCGGTAGGTTTAATGCAAACGGGGCGTCAATCGCTGTTCTGCCAGGTCAGCACGCCTTTCCTGGGATAAGGGCCGAAGCCGTTGAAAAGTGAGCGGCCTTCCACTTCGACAATATTGATATGTATCCATGCTTCATGGGATTGACGAAGCATACTTCGGTCGACGCTGATTTGGTCATCAAGCGCATACTCTTTCAAGATCGCATCTATCGCCCGGGCGTCCTCTTCGGAGAGGCCGAGTGTCGCTCCTACGCCGAACCAAGGGTGGCCGGTGAAGTAATTTTCCAGTTCATTTTCAGGGCTGACAAGATTCAAGTCCGGTATACCAATTGTGTTCGCAATCGGGATCAATACGCCTTCGTATTCGGACTGCAAGCAGGCGGTCCCGCCGGTTTGATTGCTGTAAATCACCCCGGATTTACAACCGATAATGATGGCGGTTCCGACAGAATCGTATAAGGTGATTTTCATGGTTGTGCGAGACCCTGACAGGCTTTGGCTAGGAAAGCAGTTTCTGATTTATAACCAGCGCTTCGTTGATGCGGAATACTGTTTCGCCTGATTGCGAATGCGTTTATTGGCGCCTTGGTCTGCGAGTTCTTTCATCATTTCCCGATCCATATCGCTACGTTCCAGTAGGATTTAAGGGATTCTATCACTTCCAGACAATCAAGTTCCTGAGGCTGTTAAAATTAATATGAATGTCAGCGTTAAGCGTCAATGTGTAACTTGTCGAAAACGTTAGAAATTCTTAAAACAAATCCCTTTGCAAATTAGGTAGGATTGGCGGCGACGCCAATAAAAATCAGGCGCAGGAAACAAGATAGAATATTACCTATAAGAGTATCCCTATGAGCATAGAATCCCTTGTCGGCACATGGTTGCTGGACGGAAGCATTTCCGTCAGTAGCGACATTGCACAGGAGCCGGGCGGCGAGCATGACGACAGAATCAAATCAGGGCTGCGCGGCTCTGGCGAAGAGTTGGTTGATAGAGTCGTTCCGGCGAGCGGGTTGACTTTAACCATAGATGAAAGCGGTTTCTTTACGGAAGAAAAAGAGGGCGAGCCCCAGGTTAAATGGTTCGACACAGACGGCGTTTTGACGCCGCAGGTGGTTCCGTTCAGCGGCGTGGTGAAATCACACAAGTCCGGCGTGTTTCTGCAGGCGGACGACATTCCCTCGTGGGCGGCTCCAACCAATCGATATTCAGTCATTCTCCGCTACGACGATGGCGACACCACCATCAGCGATCAGATTTATCGCGTGGACGATAAACTGGTGCGCACGGTGAATGTGGTGACGGATGAAGCCTATCTTGACCGCACGGTGATCGTTTACAGCAGACTCTAAAAAAGCAACGCGGCGACCATTAATGAACAATGGTGGTGGCGAGCTTGTCACTCATCGAAGAAGGGATGCTTCGATAGAATTAAAGACGCGTGCTTATAACTATGCAACTCAAACAGCGCGTTATTGGGTATTTGCCTCAAGGTCTGCTTGCGTCTACTTTTTAATCGATAGACTGAGCGCAAAAACAAACCCTAACTGATGAAGCGGGAGGTTGGTATGAACGGTTCAACAGAAGTCCAGGCCGATATTCTGGCGGCGGAAAAGGTATTCATGAGCACATTCAGCCGAGGCGACGCCGCCGGTATCGCCGCCTGCTATACACATGACGCGCAACTGATGCCTCCGCACTCCGACTTCTTGGAAGGACTGCCAGCGATTCAGGGCGCATTTCAAGCCTTCATGGACATGGGCGTTAAGGAAATGAAACTGGAAACCCTCGAAGTAGAGGGGTATGGCGACGCTGCGTCTGAAGTCGGCAAATTTGCGCTTGAAGGCGAGGGGGGACAAGTCCTCGACCAAGGCAAATATGTCGTTATCTGGAAAAAGGAAGCCGGGAAATGGAAGCTGCATCGGGACATTTTTAACAGCAGCGTGCCGGTTCCTGAGTAACTGGATAGACGCTTCTCGCGATAATAATCCAGGGCGATCACATTTGAGCGTGACGCCCTGAATCATGACCTCAAACCGCGTCCAATTTGCAAGTTTCGCTCAGCTGTCCAAGCTTATCTCGGCGCTCACGCCTATATCGGCGATGAAATCCTGATCATGACTGACCACTAACAAGCTGCCGGTAAAATCCCGCAGGGCCTGAGCCAGCATCAGTCGAGAGTCCAGGTCCAGGTGGTTGTCGGGTTCATCCAACAACAACAAGGTATCGCCCGGTTGATGACTGATAGCCAGCATGGCGACTTTCATTTTTTCACCGCCGCTCAAGGTGGCCACCGCCTGATCCGCTCGCTCTCGTCTTAGCCCAATCCCCGCCAATAGCGTGCGCCGGTCCGTTTCCGTCAGATGAGGGCAGAAAAGCGCCAGGTTTTCCTGTGCGGATTTGGCGGTATCCAGTAAGGTGAAGTGCTGATCCAGATAGCACAAACCAGCGCGGACCTGAATATCTCCTTGAAGGGGCGACAGGCGTCCGGCGATGGCTTTCAGCAAGGTGGATTTGCCGCTGCCGTTGGCGCCGGACAAGCGGATTTTTTCTCCGAAATCGACAGAGAATGTGATGCCGTTTTCCTGTTGGATATAGGGCAGGCGCACTTCGGTGATATCCAGAATGCGGGAGACGCGTTTCTCTGTTTTGCCCAGGGACAGGCTCTGCTGTTTGAGCATTTCATGCTGCTTGTTCAGCTTGCTGAGCTGGTCCTGCACCTGCGCCATTTGGCGATTCTGGTTGCTTTCCCGGGCGCCGCCGGCGCGTTCCGCGTCCTGCTTTTTGCTGTTCAGCAGAACCTTCGCCTGACTGCCCGATCGCGCGACCTGCTTGCCCTGGCCGGCCCGTTGTTGCGCCTTTTCCCGATTCTTTTGCATAGTTTGGCGCATCTGCTTGATCTGCGTCTTTGCATGGTCGATGCGTCGTTCCTGGCTGGCCAGCTCATTGGCGCGCTGTTCGGCGTAAACGTCATAGGCGCCGCCGTAGTGACGCACGCCGAGGCTATTCAGCTCCAGAATGTCGTCCACGCAACGCAGTATATCGCGATCATGACTGATGATCAGAACCCCGCCAGGGAAGCGCCGCATTTGTTCGATCAGCCAGTGTTTGCCCTGTTCGTCCAGGTGGTTGCCTGGTTCGTCGAGAATGAGATAGCCGTAATCGGATTGGAAAAGTTGATGCAGTGCGAGCCGGGTTAGCTGCCCGCCACTCAGAGCCTGACAGGGTAAAAAGGGGTCTACAGGCAGCCCTAACGCTAATAATTGTTGCTCCAGCTCTTCCCGCAGCAGCCAGTTGTCGCCGATCAGCTCAAAGTCATGAGGATCACATCCGCCTTCAGCGACTCGGGAGAGAGCTTCCAGCTTATCGTGAACGCCCAAAAAATCGCTGACAGTTTCATACTGGACCAGCTTTTCCTCCGCGCCAATCTGTCGCAGCCAGCCCACTCGACAGAAAGTGGTGACCGAACCGGAATAAGGCGTTCTTTCCCCTGTCAGCAACGCCGCCAGAATCGACTTGCCCGCTCCGTTGCGACCTACCAGCCCGGTGATTTTATCGTCCAGTGTAAACGTCAGATCGGAAAACAGGGTGTCGCCGTTATCGAAGCGATAAGTTAAGTTTTGCACGCTGATGCTGGCCATAAAACCTCCTGTAAATGGCGGAAAGAGACGCGCCTTGGAATAACGCCAGGAATAGTTCGCTGATGAATGCGGGGCGACAATGGCGTTGGGCGGCGCGTGGGAAAAACCGGAAGTAGAGTAGCTCAAACCGGTTTTAGTTGCTATAGCTAACTTATTAACAAATATAGAGATTTCGATCAGACGTATGGCTCGTCAGCGTGTCGCCTCCACAACAGGAAGACTGTCGACGAACTGCTCAAAACGGACGATTTTTCCCTGCTGCAACATCCACAAATGCATGACCCGGGCGGTAAAGTGTTTACCGCTCTGTTTATGGGTTCCCGAATAACTGCCATAAGCCGCGACTTTGTCATCCTGTGCGACATAGCCTTCCACGCTGAATTGATAGTTATCCCAATCCGCCGCCAGACGTTTAAATACATTCTCGACAATCGCTTCGGCGCCGATGTACGTGCCGGCATAGGGAAACCCGGCAGCCTCCGTCCACCTGACATCCGCCGCCAGATGCTTCAACAAATTACGGCCATTTTCCTCCGAATTCGCGCCTTCGTAAGTGCTTTTGATGATATCGAGATTGGTCATAAATCCTCCGCCTGCATTCTCGGTTAATCGGTATGAATTCAAATCAGGGGAGGGAGTTTAAATTGCACAAAAGAGAGGAAAAACCGGGGAATCGTCAATTCACTGTTGCGTGGAGTGAACAGGTAAATCACGTTAGTTATGTTTAAACAAAGCTCATGCTCCTTGTTGTCCCCAAATCTATGGCTTTGTTCTGTGGGCGATAGGGGAAAGGGCGCAGAACGCCCTTTTATACGACTTAATATTAGCTAATTACGCGGTGGATACACTCCTTCTAATGCAATGCAAAATGGTATGGACAGAAAAGGTTGTTTATTTTCATGTCCTGCCGATGCGCCTGTGATTGCAAGCATTTGGTCCGACATGGTGACCAGCGTACCCAGAGGAGGTTGCTTATAGTCAGGTTGGGCGTCGCCTCCCTGATATGCAAATAACTGGTTTCCGGGCTCAGGCGTGGTTCCTGCGCTTGTAACTGCGCTTAGCGTATGATTATGAGAGGGAATTTGGCTGGGTGTCAGCTGGATTGTAGAGCTACCGCCGCTTTGTCCAGGTTGGTATCCACTCAGTCCGGTACCTGTTCCCCAAGCGATTGGGGTGCGCCCCTCCAAGTTTGGAAGTCCGAAGTTAGTACTGCCGTTTCCTCCGTAGAGAGTGCCAATGACGGCAAATAAAGCCGGGTTTTGGTTAATCGGATATATTTGTCCGTTACAGTACGCCCAGCCGGCAGGTGCGAATTGATATGTGAACATGCGGATTTCGCCGTAAAACGGTTCAGACATGGCTCCTTGCTCCTATAGTTAGTTGCGGGTCGGGTATGTCCCGGACATGGAAATAATAAAAGCCAGTGCGAGATAGGGCATCATGTTGGAGTGGGCTCCATCACCGCTGTTGTTTCCGATCGCTTGCGGCGATAGGGTCGTAATGCTTGCCGGGTTTGTCGTTGTTGTATAAAAACTGACGTCAGTGACCCCTGTCACTTGGTCCGATGGACTGACATTCGTCGTCACTGCGTTGTTGGACGCCTGCAGGGCGTGCGTGTGAGGGGGGATATTCGCCATGGTTAGCGTCACCGTTTCCGTACCTGTGGCGCTACCCAATGATCGAGCGGTCAGGCCCGGCCCGGTTCCTGTGTGAATGGGCGCGCGCCCGCGCATGTCCGGTAGCGCAAAATTTACCGTTCCGTCCCCGCCGTAGGCAGTTCCTAACAAGCTGTACAGGGCGGACTGCTGCGCAATGGTAAGGACTTGTCCGTTACAAAAGCTCCAGTTCGGCGGAACATAAGCTCCCGCAAATATTCTGATTTCACCAAGAAAAGAATCTGACATGATGCATCTCCTTTGCTGTAACTAGTTGCGTTGAGGGTATGCGCCGGATAACGCGATACAGAAGTTAATTGTCAGTGATGGCTGCATGTTTGCGTGAGGCGTTACGCTGCCGTTGCTTCCGCCGTTTAAGCCAATCGCTTGCGAGTTCATTGTGGTCAGATTGGCTGGAGAGCAGTAAATATCTGGCGTTTCAGCCAGTATGCGGTCGTTTTTCGGGCCGCCTTTATCTGCGGGAGACGATGAGGCGTAAACGGGATGGGTGTGAGCCCCCATAGTGGACTCCGTGATAGTGACCTGTTCCAAACCGCCGGCGACGCCTACCTGGGGGGAATAAGACGCGCCGAGGTGAACCGGCGTTCGTCCACGAAGATCCGGTAACGCATACGTTGATGTGCCGTTGCCGCCGAAGCGAATACCAATGAGAGAATACAATGCCTGGTTCTGAGTGATTTGTTGGATCTGGCCGTCGCACTTCGCCCAGTCTTCAGGCGGAAAGCCAAATCCCATCATGCTTATTTGTCCGATAAACGGAGTCATTGAGGCGTCTCCTTGTTTGATCCTTGTACAGCCCCGTTGCGCCGACAGGACGTCAGCCAGCGGGTTGGTATCGAGAGTACTAAATCGAGAGTACTAAACAGCCGGAATGGTCTGCATTTAAGGAAATGCGTACAGGGAAGATTAGTTGACGTTTTTTTAAGCAGCAAGAAAGTCAAAGTCAGGCATGCTGGCGCGTGTGTCACTGCGCTTTCAATATGAATGTTGGCTTCACACTTTATTTCTCACCATCTCCATTTCTTTTTTGCAATATTCTCAGACAAAATCCCCTTGCAGGGGCAGGGTTGTAGCATGGTGATTTTACGATGTGCTCTCCACCAACGCCGCTTCCCGACACACTTCCAATAACGATCCCGCCAGTTCTTCATCATTAATCGCCCGGGCGATGGCCATGCCGCCGATCATGACGACGGCTGTGCGCAGGGCTTGTTGTTCCGAGGCGGTGTCTTCTGTATCCAGGTGTTGCCGTAGTGCGTTGACGAAGCCTTTGAATACTCGGGTGTAGGTGTCGCGTACTTGTTCTTCTCGTTGCGCGATGTCGGTGGTGAGGAAGGCCAGCGGGCAGCGGACCTGGTCTCCCTGGCGATGTTCCAGACTCAGATAGCCATTGATCAATGCCTCCAACTGTGGCGGCTGATTCTCATCAGGGTGCAGCATCGCCCGGCCCTGCAGGGCGGAGGTGACAATGGCTTCTGCGTATAGTTGGGTCTTGGATGAGAAGTGAGCGTAGAAGGCCCCGCGGGTCAGGCCGGCGTCGGCCATGACGTCATTGATGCCCACTTTGTCAAAGCCATTGAGCGCGAAGAGTCGCGCAGCGCTGTCCAGGATGCGTTCTCGGGTTTGTTGCTTGTGTTCGGGGCTCCAGGGCATGTCGCACTCGCTCCAGGGTATGTTCAGTAGGAAATCACAGCGTAAATCAATCGAAAAATATGTTCTTGATCATATTGTGCTGAAGGCTAGCATGTTGTCGGACACTAACAAAGACAGGAAATTCGATAATGAGCGCACAAGTACATATTTTGGGGCCCCAGTTCAGCACCTTTGTCCGTACAGTCATGCTGTGCTGTGAGGAAAAAGGCGTTTCCTATAGCCATGGCTTCAGCATCAATGGCGAGGAGGTGGAGCACAAAGGCGCACAACACCTCAAACTCAACCCCTTCGGTAAAGTGCCGGTGCTGATTCACGGCGACCGTAAGCTGTACGAGACCGCTTCCATTTGTCGCTATCTGGACGCGCAGTTCGATGGTCCCACACTGCAACCGGAAGACGTGTATCAACGGGCGTTGGTGGATCAATGGTCGGCGGCGATATCCCTTTATGTGGATCAGGCGATCGTACGGGAATATCTGCTGGAGCTGGCTTTTCCTAAAGGCGAAAACGGCGAAGTGCGTTGGAATAAAGTGTCTGAGGCGCAGCCTAACGTCATCAAGATGTTGCAGATATTGGAGGCTCAATTGGGCGACGCGGTGTTTATTTGCGGCGAGCAATACACTATCGCCGACGCACTGGCCACACCCATGCTGGACTATCTCTCCAACCTGCCGCACGCCGCCGAATTGATAGCGCCGGGCTCAAGCCTTAATGCGTATGTTGGGCGTATGAGACAGCGCCCGGCCGCCAAAACCGTGCTGACGGCGATGGCGAGATAGGCCAGTAGTCGGGGGAATTCATGAGGTAAGTAATAGGTAAGCCGCGACGCCTTGAACTGGCTTGAGGGAATGCTCTTAGGATCAAAGCGTCGCTGTTGTGATGAGCTGCCCATTATATTCCGCTTGGCTGATCGCCCCCAATGATCAAGAGAAAGCCGGCAATAGAATTTTCAGGAGGAATCCTGGGGCGGCGGTTTTATAATCTGTTCTAGCGCTTTTGGCGGATATAAGAACAGGACGATATTCGCATAGAATCCAGCTTCATCAGTAAAAACTACTTCTTCAAATCAAGCTGTTTATAGTGTTAAGGATAATCGCGAATGACAGTGTTTTATTACCAATCATTTAACTCAAACTCAAGTAAGACCAGAGACGCCATCGCCGCCCTGTCGCAGTCGCACGCGCGCAGCACGCATGACAAAATGGCTTCTGGAGAAATCTTGACCGCCCGCAAAAGACCGGCGCCAGACGACGGAGATGCTTCCGGTCCGCCCAAGAAAGTGGCGAAGCTGGCCGCGCCCACTGCTAATGGCGCGTCGCCGACAATTCCTGTTTTCGGTCCGCCCATGCGTTTGTTTATGGAGCCGGCAGGGGCTATGAACAAAGGCTCTCTGACGGTGGTGCAGTTTCAATCACTGGTGCAGGGCAAGGCGCGTGAAATCCATCAGGATGTGATCAGGTCCATCGGGGCTCCTATAGATCTGGGGGTATTTGGAGAAATCGACGGCAACCATTCCGACTGGAATTTCCTGAAGGACCACTTTGGAGACCTGCAACACGCCGTTTCAACGGGAAAAGCCTGCAATAGTTTTAGCGTCTATGACTGCGCAAAGCTCAAAGCCGAAATAATCGGGTCGGGGGATGGTTGGATAGCGGTTAAGAAGGACTGGATCAACATTGCGTTTGTGCATGTTCCCAACTCTATCGCCAAGGACAAAGGACGCGTCCAGCAATTTTATAGGGACATCAACCAGGCTTTCATGTCAAAAGGAAAAGGGTGGTTGGATGTAGTGATGGGCGACACGAACCAAAGCAGCAAGGACTTTACCTCCACGGCAATCTCCGAGGCTCTGGGAGTCCCGTTTACCAATGCAGGCGGATTACAGGAGTTCACCACCGCCGACACTCACGACAACCTCTTTCACGGCACGAACAGCAACGGTAAGGATGTCTACGATGTCGCGGTTTACAATACACGCTCGATAGATTTCAAAAAGTTCGACTATATCTCCCAGGCGGCGTCTTCCGCTAACTCCGCCGTGGCGTTCACTGACCATATGGGCATGGCGCTTTCCGTCAGGAAGAGAATACCCTTCGTATAAAAAACAGATGGGCGGCAACCCAGTGGGGCGCCGCCCATCGACCAGTCTTTCTCCGTGAAACGGCATAAATTTTCATCATGCGCGTTGCGCAACCAAAAAGTTGCGCATATACTTGCAACCGAATAGTTGCATAAATGTTGCGATATCATGAAACGAGATATTTTTCAGGCGATCGCCGATCCGACACGTAGAGCCATTATGGTGTTGATCGCCGCGCAGGGTATGACGCCCAACGCCATCGCCGATCATTTCGAAATGACCCGCCAGGCGACCTCCAAGCACATTCAAATCCTGAATGAGTGCGGTCTGGTGACGCAGCAGAAGCAGGGGCGGGAAATCTTTTACCAACTCAAGCTGGAAAAAATGCAGGAAATTGACGTTTGGCTGGAGCAGTTCCGTAAGCTGTGGGAGGACCGGTTCAGTCAGCTCGACGCGCTGTTAAACACCCTCAAATCAGGAGATAAAGAGCCATGAACGCGAATCTTCAGTTCGACTTCCTCGTAGATAAGGAAAACAACACCATTACCGTCAAAAGAGAGTTTCAAGCGAAGCGTCAACTGGTCTGGGATTGTTACACCAAAAGCGAACTGCTTGATCAGTGGTTTGCGCCCAAGCCGTTCACCACGAAAACCAAAACCATGGATTTTCGCGAAGGCGGATGCTGGCACTACGCCATGATCGATCCAGAGGGGACCGAATATTGGGGTAGGTTGGACTATCAAACCATTCTTCCTATTGAAAACTACACCGCGCTGGATGGCTTCAGCGACGCCACCGGCGAAGTTAACCCCGCCATGCCGCGCTCCAAGTGGGATGTAACGTTTGAAGATAAAGCCGAGCGCTCGCTGGTTCACACCGTCATCGCCTATAACTCCCTGAAAGACCTGGAAACGGTGATCCAGATGGGTATGAAAGAAGGACTGACATCCACATTGGAGCGACTGGACGAGTTGCTTTTGACTTTCAAGTAAGCATCCATGCGAACTTCAAGTATAGTGTGATGAAAAACTGGGAGCAGCCTGCAGGCTTGCTTCCAGCTTTTGTTTATCAGGACAAAAAAGGAACAGGCAGAATGGGGCAGCAGTTTTCAGAAATTTCAGACAAGTTGACTCAGTTTATTCAGGAACAAAAGCTATTTTTCGTGGGCACGGCCGCCCGTGAGGGCAGGGTAAACATCTCTCCCAAAGGCATGGACTCTCTGCGGGTGCTTAGCCCCAATCGCGTGATCTGGCTGAACGTCACGGGCAGCGGCAACGAGACCTCGGCGCATATTCAGGAATGTCCCAGAATGACCGTCATGTTCGCCGCATTCGAAGGAAATCCTTTGATACTACGCCTCTACGGCGAGGCCAAAGTGATCCATAGAAATGATGCTGAGTGGGAAGAACTGTTCGCCCACTTTGATCCCATTCCCGGCGCCAGACAAATCTTCGACCTGAATGTCGACTTGGTGCAATCCTCCTGCGGCATGGCGGTTCCCTTCTACGACTACGTCGAAGACCGTGAACTGCTGAAAAACTGGGCCGCCAAGAAAGGCGACGAAGGCATCAAAGACTACTGGAAGCAGAAGAACGAGGTCAGTCTGGATGGCAAAGAGACGCATATTGTTGAGAGGAGTGTTTGAAAGGCGTTAGGCGATAACGAATCCTGATTGAGTGTTTCCGAGAGGTTTTATTCCAGCCTAACCCCATCAAATCGAGGCGATGATGATATCCGCCTCGTCATCAGGGGAGCCGACGAAGTCTGAGTAATGTTCGTGCTCCCCTTGTAGCTTTCGCAATTGTTTCTTTCTGTTGCTTCTGTGGATTTATTGTATTGATTGTTGAGTGGGTCACCTAGTGTCTTTGGTTGCGACTGTTGGTCGGCCAGCAGCTTCGGGCGCGGTGTTTGGCGATTATGAGGCGGCGGTGACGGCGTGTATATGTGGGGGCTGGGAGGTTTGCGCGTTCTCACTAATCGAACTATATATTTTGGGGGCTGCGCGCTCCAGCCGCAGGTCTGGGTTATCGATTGTCCCGACCGTGCGTAAATGGAAGCGCAGCTTATCCATTGATGAGTGTGAGTTAATCAGGAAGTTTACTGCGCATGATCATGGCGGGGTTACTTCCGACAGTATGTTGCGCCACGGAGGATTACTCGACATGACATGCAAGAATGAGAAGCAAGGCGCGGTGCATAGCGGCCTGTGCGATGTCACCTATCCCTGCACCAGAATCGCTTCTTCCACAGATATTCGCGCCACGCACCAACGGGACTGCTCACTGGGCGGCGGTTTCGTAGCTTTGGGCGATGTTCACCAGACCTTGGGTTATGAGGCCAGCATGGACCTCATCAACCTTGACGACTTGATCAAATTTATCGATAACCGCGCAAAATTCGGCACCTACTGCAATATTCCCAAGTCTCGCGGGTGCGCTCACTTTTGCGTGGATAAAGGACGTCGAACCGTTGAGGGGCGGCGTTTGTCCTGGCTGTGGGTATTTCCCGACGGGAATGTGCGGCCCGCTCATAAAATTCTGACTGACAACCCCACTTATGTATGGACCAAGCAACAAATCATCGATGCGTATCGTGCGGCTAAAAATCCTGGTCTGCCTATGTTCACCCGTCACGTAGACAAGCATTCGGAACTGGCGATCACTTTCTGTCTGCCGTTGCCATAAAGGCGAGTAACAGCCCAGCACAAATCCCTATCGCCGCTGACAGCGTATTCATCCAGGCAGGGTGGATACGCTCACACGCGCCTCAAGCAGCCTAAAACGCTGACTCTGCTATCCTGTGACTGATAATAGCTATCGTTATGATCAAGAACCTAAATTGGTCAATGCAACTGCGCACGTACTATAACTGAATCACTGGACGAAACCTGTTACTAGCTTGAATACAAATGGAGAGAACGCAATGTCTGATAGCAAATGTCCCTTTCATCACGCGCCAGCGGAGGGAACATCGAACCGGGATTGGTGGCCCAACCAGTTGCGGCTCGAAATCCTCCACCAACGCTCCTCTTTATCCAATCCACTGGGTGAGGAATTCAACTACGCGGAAGCTTTTAAAAGCCTGGATCTGGCGGCGGTAAAGCAGGATCTGACTGCATTGATGACTGACTCTCAAGATTGGTGGCCGGCGGACTTTGGTCATTATGGTCCTTTGTTTATCCGTATGGCGTGGCACAGCGCCGGCACCTACCGCACCGGCGACGGTCGTGGCGGCGGCGGTACCGGCAATCAACGCTTCGCCCCCCTGAATAGCTGGCCGGATAACGTAAATCTGGACAAAGCGAGACGTTTGCTGTGGCCGATCAAACAGAAATATGGACAGAAGATTTCCTGGGCTGACCTGATGATTCTCGCCGGTAACGTGGCGCTGGAGTCGATGGGCTTTAAAACCTTTGGTTTTGGCGGCGGACGTGCGGATATCTGGGAACCGGAGCAGGATATTTACTGGGGCGCCGAGAAAACCTGGCTGGACGATAAACGTTATTCCGGCGATAGAGACCTTGAGAATCCACTGGCTGCAGTGCAGATGGGCCTGATCTACGTGAACCCGGAAGGCCCTAACGGCAACCCTGACCCCATCGCTGCGGCCAAAGACATTCGCGAAACCTTCGTACGCATGGCGATGGATGATGAAGAAACCGTGGCGCTGATCGCCGGCGGACATACTTTCGGTAAAACCCACGGCGCCGGCGATGCGGCGAATGTGGGGCCGGAACCGGAAGCGGCGGGCCTGGAAGAGCAGGGCCTGGGGTGGAGAAGCAGCTACGGTTCCGGTAAAGCCGGCGACGCTATCACCAGTGGCCTGGAAGTGACCTGGACGGAAACGCCGACCCAATGGAGCAACAACTTCTTCGAAAACCTGTTTGGCTATGAATGGGAGCTGACCAAGAGCCCCGCCGGCGCTCATCAATGGGTTCCCAAAGGCGGCGCTGGCGCGGACAAAATTCCCGACGCCCATGACCCCTCGAAGCGTCACGTTCCGACTATGTTGACCACGGATCTTTCCCTGAGATTTGATCCCGCGTACGAGAAGATCTCCAGACGGTTTTATGAGAATCCGGACCAATTCGCGGACGCCTTCGCTCGCGCCTGGTTTAAGCTGACCCATCGGGATATGGGGCCACGCGTGCGTTACCTCGGACCAGAAGTGCCCACAGAAGAGTTAATCTGGCAAGACCCGATTCCTGCTGTAGATCACCCTTTGATCAACGACCAGGATGTCAGCGCATTGAAGGGTAAAATTCTTGCATCAGGTCTATCCGTGGGGCAACTGGTGTCCACCGCCTGGGCGTCCGCCTCCACCTATCGCGGCTCTGACATGCGCGGCGGCGCCAATGGCGCGCGTATTCGGCTGGCTCCGCAGAAGGCGTGGGAGGTCAATCAGCCTGACCAGTTGGCGCACGTGTTGAAGACCCTCGAAGGCATCCAGGGTGAGTTCAACAGCGCGCAGTCCGGCGGCAAGAAAGTCTCACTGGCGGATATGATTGTGCTGGCGGGGTGCGCCGGTGTTGAGAAAGCCGCGCAGAACGCTGGACATAGTATCAAGGTCCCATTCACGCCGGGGCGTATGGATGCATCGCAAGATCAAACCGACATTGAAGCGTTTGATGTGCTGGAGCCAATTGCAGATGGATTCCGTAACTACACGAAGGGCAAATACGCCGTGTCGGCGGAAGAGTTACTGGTGGACAGGGCGCAACTGTTGACGCTCACCGCGCCGGAAATGATGGCGCTGATTGGCGGCATGCGCGTTCTCAACACCAATGTCGGACAGAGCAAACACGGCGTCTTTACCCAACGTCCGGAATCGCTGACCAACGACTTCTTCGTCAACCTGCTTGATATGGGCACAGTGTGGAAAGCGACCTCCAAAGAGGAGGATGTGTTTGAAGGGCGTGACCGAGTAACGGGAGAAGTGAAATGGAGCGGTACGCGAGTGGATCTGGTTTTCGGCTCCAATTCCCAGCTCAGAGCCTTGGCTGAAGTGTACGCCAGCTCCGATGCGCAGGAGCGCTTCCTGAAAGACTTTGTCGCCGCCTGGAGCAAAGTCATGGACCTGGATCGCTTCGACTTGGCGTAACCAGCGAGCCATTTGCTTGCAAACGCGGATTAAACGCCTGCCCGATTTTGGGCGGGCGTTTTTCGTTAAGCTGGAAAATCTGCTTCTTTAGGTGATGCGCTTTTCGATCCATGCAATGGCGGCGCGGCAATTCCAAAGCCGCTCCTTGTCCTGCATTGCGATCTCCGCGGCAGTCATGCTCCCTGGCTTATGCTCAAGGAGTAACTCCAGGCGCTCTTTTTCTGCGTTTAACGCCGCCAAAACACGGTCGCTGTCGGTGTGCTGCAGCAGCGCTGTCATCGCCTTTATGGTTTCCTCCTGGGATGATCTGGCGGACTGGGAGAAAGGATTGTCGGTGACGGCGAGGCAATTCGCCACCTGGCGCTGAAGCGCTTTGTCATTTTCTTTCATGTTAATACTTCAATCTCCGCCTTAACGTTCTGTGAACGGACAGTAACCTGTGGGAGGCAAATAATCTATTTTGGTTCGTTTTGCGCACTGCCGACAAGACTGTTCCAAATACTTCACAGAATGTAAAAAAACATCATCAACGTCTACCTAAGCGACGTCCGGAATGCATCTATAATTGTCTGCATCTGGCGAACGTCCGTCGTTAGACTCTCGAATAAAACCAAAAACGAAGCCTTGGGAGTAATCGCCGCTTTAACGTACAGGACACCTAAATATTTCAGGAGGAATAATGCTCATGTCGAATTACTCACGCGCTTTGATTTCAACCCTTCTATGGCCATTGCTATGGGTACTGGCCAGTACGTCGCTGCAGGCCGCTCCCCAAGCCTCAAATATCAGCTATGTCACAGCAATAAATACGTCTCTGGATATCAGTCTGGATAGTCTGAGCGCCAGTCAGGATGGGGTTAGGTTTGGTATTGCTGCGGCGCCCTCTCACGGCGTGCTCAGTCCTCTGCCGGGACAGTCGGCGGACGGCGCCAGATGGCGGTATACCCCGCAGACGGATTTTGTCGGCGTCGATGTGTTTGAGTTCTACATCTTGGATCAACAAGGGGAGAGGGCGCAGGCGCGGGTGACGATTTCCACGGAAGATGGACAGATCAACCGCTATGTTTTTTCTCCCAGCAACGGCTACAACGGCGTCTCGCATATGTACGGCCCCTATGCGGAGGACGCGGTGTATGGCGCCGGCAAGCCGATTAACTTCCCCTTTATTCAGCCCGGAGATCGTATCGAAATCTCATCGGGAACCCGCAGCAAAACGCTGCGCATATGGGGACTGCAGGGAACGCCTGAGCGCCCCATCGTGATCATCAATAAGGGCGCGGTTGAACTGGGCAAGGGGGGCCACACCATTGAGCTGGACGCCTGCAAATATGTGCAGATCATGGGCGTGGGCGATGATGATCTGGATACAGGCATTCATATTCATGGCGGGGCCACCAAGGGCATCCGCATGGGCGAGGCTTATACGCAGCACATTGAGCTGGCCTATCTGGAGATTGATCATACCGTCATGGCGATCAGCTTTGGCAGCAAATATCCCCTGGGCGCCGCGCCGCCCACTGACGGCATCCACATTCACCACAATAATATTCACGATATCTCCGAGGAGGCTTTTTATTTGGGTAAGGCTGCGGACCAGGGCGGCGGCGCCTACTCCACCACTCACGACCTGACGGTCGCCTACAACCGGCTGCGCGACATTGGCTATGAAGGCATTCAGATACGCGGCCTGCGTGGCCCCAATAATCGCATCCACCATAATGAAGTGATCAACACGGGTTGGTCTCATGACGGCGGACCCAACGACATGCATGGGATCTATGGCTATGACGTACATCAGGTGAGCATCTACAACAACCTGATAAAAGGATCGGATCGCGCCGGCGTCTATATCAAAGAGTATGGGGAGACCAGCGACTCCCATTTCGACGTTTTCAATAATCTGATTATCGACTCTGGTCGCGCCAATAACGGCAAAGGGCACGGCATATTGATCTCCGCAGGCCACAGCGCCAACCTCTTTAACAACACCATCGTCGGAGCGCGTGAGTACGGTATTAGTTATTACAGTGACCTGGACAGCGCGCATATCGCCAACAACTTGCTGGCGGATATTCAGGATCTGATCAGTCCCATCCGCGATATTGGCAATGCCAGCATTCTGGTGGAAGGCAACCAGTTCTACGCTGATCCGATGCAAGCGCAGTTCGTGAACGCCGCTCAGGACGATTATCGTGTGGCGGCGACTAATTCCGCCATCGTGGACAACGCGACGCCGCCTCTGATCGCATCATCGGATTACGCCGACTATCCGCGTCCAGGCGGACCCGCTTCGGATATTGGCGCACACGAAAATCAGCCGCCGGTCTCGTGGGAACAGGCATTTGTTTATCCGTCATCTGGAACGCTCAATGGGACGCTGGCGGGATACGACCCGGAAACCGACGCAATCGCCTACGCGGTGGCCACGCCGCCACAGTATGGAAACGTGATGCTGCAGGGCGCTGATTTCATATATATCGCTGATCCAGACTTCCCGGGGCAGGACCAGTTTTCAGTGGAGCTGAGCGATGGAGTGGGGCGGTCGACTTTTGCGACGGTCACTGTCGTAGGCGAGTAGACTGAGTTTGCTGTATTGTGGTCCTGATATGACTGTAAATGTTGTATCGGGGCCCCTCAAATTTGTAGCTTGGGTGATGAGTTGGCGACCGGAATTTATTGATGACAGACAGTATTGAATATACCGGGCGCACAAAAGATAGAAAAAGCGCCATCGCTTCCGTTGAACAGGCGCTAATGCGCCATGGCGATTGGGGAAGTTACGGTGACTTCTCCAGACCGCTGAATGAGTTATCAGGCGAATATAAAATCACCATTGCAGAACTGCCTGACAGTTTTTCCGTCACACTTATTTCCACTGCGCCCAATAGCGGTTTTGAAGTTGCATTTTCTGTTTTAAAGAAAGACCTGTCCATCGATTTGCATAGCGTTGTTATTGGCGTCGACTTCCCGCCGCCAGATATAGGCGAATAACTGCTTTAATTCCCTGTCTTACGCTATAAATCGCCGCCCTCCATGCAACGATGTTGTGGTACTCTACGCAGCCGTTGATATCCATCGCGTTACAAGTAAACAAGCCAAGGAAATGCGGCTCTGATCTATGTGTCGGAGATTGTGGAAACAGGACGTTATTTATGAAAATGGCCGTCGTCAAAGCGGAAGTTGAGTACTGCTTTAAAGAACTTATCGCTTCTCTCACCATCGCCTACCCAATATTGATTTCTCTCAGTCTCAGCATGATAGCGGGGCTGACGGATATGATCGTTTTGGGGCGATTTTCAACGGTTTCACTTTCCGCCGCTGTCGTCGGCAACAGCGTCTTTATTATCTTTGCGACGGCGATCAACGGTTTAATCAGGGGAATGGTCCCGCTGTATTTTCAATCTGAAGATGCTGCGGGTAAGCATCGGGTGATACGCAGTGGCGCGCAACTGGCGTTGTTTTCCGGGGTAGTGGGATGTCTGCTGCTGCAATTGCACGGGGTGGCGTTGACGTTTTTAAATCTGCCTGCGGACATTGCCTTCGCCGCCAGTCGCTATCTGGATGTTCTGGCCTTGGGACTGGTTCCCCTTTCACTCAGCATGCTGGTGACCAATTTGTTTGTGGTGACCAAGAACACCAAGCCTCTGTTAAAAATAAGCGCTTTATCTTTTGCGGTGAACGCCCTGAGCACGGTGGTGCTGGTATACGGCTGGCTGGGATTTGCGCCGATGGGGGAGCAGGGAGCGGCGATAGGAACGGTTATCGGGTATGTCTTTGCACTGGCGTTTGGCTATCGCTTGTGCGGCGCTGGATTGTTTAACTTTCAGGCGGGAAAAGACGCGTTGCGGGTGGAGAGGAAAATGCTGAGGCGCATCATCCTAATCGGCGCGCCGATTTCCGCCTCGGTGATAGCCAAGTTTGCAGCCATGTCGGTTCTCGCGATGATCGCGGCCTATTCTGGAGCAGATTCCGCCGCGGCCTTCGGTATTCTCAACAGTATCGCTTCTATAGCGTTCATTTTCGCCATCGCCTACGGGCAAGCGCAAATGTCCCGCGTAGGGGCAGTCATAGACGTGCAAGCGGAACCGCGGCGCTGGTTTATTGCTTTTCTGTTTAACGGCGTCGTTGTGATGTCGTCTTTAATCGCCGTTGTTTATTTAATTAGCGACAAGTTGGTCTATTTTTATACACCTGATAGTCGTGTCGCGGAATTGGCGCTTGAGATCGTTCCTCTTATGCTGCTGGCCTGTTTGTTCGACGGGGTGCAAGCATCCGCCGGGATTGTTCTGACGGCATTCAAAGACACATTTTTCTCATTCGTATCACTACTTATATCTTATTTCGTGATTTGTATTCCCATGGTATTGGTGTGGGGTAACGTCCAAGGTGAGGGGATCGTGTTCGATCTGTTTTTATCTATGACGGTAGGCTTGTTTGTTTTATCCATTTTGCAAGTTGCGCGTTTGTATTACGTGTCGACCTATGGGCGGAATACTCTTATAGCTAACCGGCCTAAACAGAGTTGCGCTGCATAGCCTACTCTTATCGTTCAAACCCTCCCTGTAGATGAAGAGTTTTTTGACCTTTGGCGTCGTCGTGAACAGCGGTAAGTTGTTCTCGCCTTTAATACAACTTATATAAAATAAGTGTGGTTTTCAGGTATAATGCGGCGCCAAAAATTTACACTGCCTTTTGTGTATAAAAAAGCGGCGGCCAAAAGCTGTTCGTTTTTCCACACTGGGTGACCTTGCCACAAACCTAGGGGGACTTAATGCCTAGTAATACCAAAATCGTCTATACACTTACTGACGAAGCGCCTCTACTAGCAACCTATTCTTTATTGCCGATCATTAAGAAATTCGCCTCAGCTGCGGGCGTAGACGTAGAAACCAGCGATATTTCTTTGGCGGCGCGAGTTCTCGCTAATTTCCCTGAATGTCTCTCTGAAGAACAGAAAGTGCCTGACGCGCTGGCGGAGTTGGGTGAGTTGGTAAAACAAGCCGACGCCAACGTCATCAAGCTGCCAAACATCAGCGCCTCCATTCCGCAGTTGAAAGCGACGATCAAAGAACTGCAGCAGCAGGGCTTCAACGTGCCGAACTATCCAGAAGAGGCGGTGACTGAAGAAGAGAAAAAAATCGAGCAGGCCTACGCGAAAGTGCTGGGCAGCGCGGTAAACCCGGTTCTGCGTGAAGGCAACTCCGATCGTCGCGCGCCTGCGGCGGTTAAACAATACGCCCGTAAGCACCCCCACAAAATGGGCAAATGGAGCCAGGCTTCCCGGACTCACGTTGCGCACATGCGTGAAGGCGATTTCCACGCGACTGAGAAGTCCGTGATCATCGATCGTCCCATGGTCGCCAGAATTGAGTTCGTCGGCAAAGACGGCGCGGTTCAATTGAAGCGCGAACTGAAGCTGCAGAAAGACGAAATCCTGGACAGCATGCGCCTGAGCGTCAGAGAACTGTGCCAGTTCCTGGAGCAGGAAATGGAAGGCGCACGCCGTGTCGGCATCCTGCTGTCTCTGCATGTTAAAGCGACCATGATGAAGGTGTCTCACCCTATCGTGTTCGGTCATGCGGTCAAGGTTTACTTCAAGGACGTTTTCAAGAAGCACGCGGAAACCTTCAAAGAACTCGGCGTTGAACCCAACAACGGTATGGGCAACGTGTACGAGAAAATTCAACAGCTGCCGATGTCCAAGCGCGAGGAAATCGAAAAAGACATCCTTAACTGCTTTGAGCACCGTCCCGAACTGGCGATGGTGAACTCTGACAAGGGCATCTCCAACCTGCACGTGCCTTCTGACGTTATCGTTGACGCCTCCATGCCTGCGATGATCCGCGAAGGCGGTAAAATGTGGGGCGCGGATGGCAAGCTGAAGGACACTAAAGCGGTTATCCCTGACTCCAACTACGCTACGATCTATCAGGAAGTCATCAACTTCTGTAAGCACCACGACGCCTTCGATCCTACCACAATGGGCACTGTGCCTAACGTGGGTCTGATGGCGCAGAAAGCGGAAGAATACGGCTCTCACGATAAAACTTATGAACTGGATGCAGACGGCGTGATGCGCATCGTCGACGACCAGGGCAATGTGCTGATGCAGCACGAAGTGGAGAAGGGCGATATCTGGCGCGCATGTCAAACCAAAGACCTGCCTGTTCGCGACTGGGTGAAACTGGCCGTAACCCGCGCTCGTCTGTCCGGCATGCCGGCTATTTTCTGGCTGGACGAAGACCGTCCCCACGATATGAACGTGAAAGCCAAAGTTGTCGAGTACTTGAAAGAGCACGACACTGAAGGTCTGGACATCCATATCATGGGCTATGACGTCGCTATGCGCACCACACTGGAGCGTCTGCGTCGTGGTAAAGACACTATCTCCGTAACGGGCAACGTTCTGCGCGACTACCTGACCGACTTGTTCCCCATTCTGGAACTGGGCACCAGCGCCAAAATGCTGTCTGTGGTTCCATTGATGGCGGGCGGCGGCCTGTTCGAGACTGGCGCTGGCGGTTCTGCGCCTAAGCACGTACAGCAATTCGCGGAAGAGAATCACCTGCGTTGGGACTCCCTGGGTGAATTCCTGGCGCTGGCGGTTTCTTTCGAAGACATCGCGGTCAAGACCGGCAACAAGAAAGCCGAGATTCTGGCCAAGACGCTGGACAAAGCGACAGAAAAACTGCTGATGAACGACAAATCGCCTTCTCGTAAGGTGGGTGAGCTGGACAACCGCGGTAGCCATTACTATCTCGCGATGTACTGGGCGGAAGCCGTTGCTGCGCAAACCGACGACGCTGAACTGGCGGCTCAGTTCGCACCGTTGGCCAAAGAGCTGGCGGCGAACGAAGACAAAATCGTCAGCGAACTGTTGGCCAAAGAAGGCACTCCAGTGGAAATGGGTGGTTACTACCACGCAGATCCAAAACTGGTCAGTAGAGCCATGCGTCCAAGCGACACACTGAACGCGCTGATCGACGGCTAAGCGACTTTCGGAGCTACGTTGCTTGTGTAAGTCGTAAGTGACGTCCGCCGAACAGGCTTAAGAAAAAGGGAGCATTCGTTGCTCCCTTTTTTGTTATGGTGACCCGTCCTGAAATAGGTTGACACCTATTTCAGGACTAGACATGGCTGAACAGATAACCAACTCAATGACTAAACCGCGTCGCCGCAAACTGGTTCAATATGCGATGCACCAGATAAGTGACGAGTAAGGTCACTACGATGGCGAAGAAAATACTGCTGATACGGTAGAGCCCGCTGAAAACCAGGTCATTGGTGGGGGATAGATATTGGCCGAACAGGATGCCCAGTGTGGTCAGCCCGCCGAATCCCGCCCCGGAGCCGCTGGATTCTTTGACATGCAGATAGCTGAAGAACAATGCCCCGATCCACAGTAGTGGGATCACCAGCAGCAACACGCCAGTCCAATCATACAGAATCACCTGACACAGCAAGCCAAAGGCGACGCCCAACAGGGTTCCCATGGCGCGTTTGCGGGCGTAGCCCAGCGCGCCGTTCCAGTGCATGGGAAACAGCAGCAGTAAGGTGGTGGCTTGAGCGGACATGGAGTCATTCAGATCGAATATCTGAAACACCAGAAATGACAGGGTCGCCAAGGTCGCGCCCATCAGCGCTTCATGGCGCATGCGATGAGATCCTTTCGGTTCCGCCGGTTGAGGTGGAGGCAGGCGAGGGGAGGCGTCCGGTATTAAAAAAGTGGCCAAGTAAGCGATCAGTACGGACAGCAGTCCCGCCAGGATGTTGCTGACGACCAGATCATTCAGGTCCACGCCAGGATAGCTGGCGAAGTGCAGCATAATGCTCAAACTGAGCACGCTGTTGGCCCCGAACAGAAACAATGGGCCTTTCGACATGCAGGCGAACTTATACAGAAACAGCCCGAAAGCGAGAAGGGTCATTATTCCGGGGTGTGCGCCGAATAGACCTCCCAACAGAGCGACTTCCAAGCCGCAGATCACCGATGAGGCCAACAGTTGGCGCGCCAAATGCGCGTTCATGACTGGCGCTAAACCCAGTAGCAATACTGGTGTGACGGTGAAGAAGACGCCGTAGTTCCAGCCAAACAGTTTGCTGATGGTGAAACCCAACACCGCGCCGGTGGCGATGCGCAGGCTCTGGCGCAAGTCATTCTCTGAAAGTGGGTGATCCCATAATCGCATAAGGGCGCCTGTCTAATAGATGTAGTGCAACAAACTGAGAAAACGAATTTGCGCCTTGGCGAAGGTTGAGAAAATCGCCCCCTCCGGCAGCAGTTGCACCGTAGCACGTGCGCCGGACGGCAGATGTTGCGTGTCGGCTGCGTCCAGTTGCAGGTGCAGGCGCATACGTTGTGCATCCCGCACCCAGCGGTTGGATTGCGTGGGCGTAGCCAGACGGCCGTCCGCATCGAACTGGCCGGCGCTGACGCCAGCGTCAAGGCTGCTGACGCGGGCCTGGAATACTTGTCCGGGTTTGCCGTCGAAGGCGACCAGCGCTGCATTATTCAAGTCAAAGTTACGCAGACTTTTTTCGCGGAAGTCGGCGATGACATCCAGATTCTCGGAAACCAGCGCCACCAGAGGCGCGCCTGCGACGGCATAAGCGCCCGCCTCAAGTTGCAGGTTGGTGATGACGCCGTCTTCCTCCGCCTTGATCCGGGTGTAGGAGAGATTCAATTGCGCCTGCTTCAATTGGGTCTCTGCGGTGCGAATGGTCAGATTGGCGTCGCTCAGGTCGCCCCGGCTGACTTCCAGTTCTTTCAGGTGGGCCTTTACCGACGCTAACTTCGCCTGGGCGGTGGTTGCGTCGCTTTCCGCCTTATCAAGCTGTTGCTGAGACACGACATTGCGTTGAAACAAGGTTTTCAGACGCAGCGCTTCCCGGTTTTTCTGACTCACCGTCGCCGCGGCTGCATCTACATCCGCTTTTGCAGCGGCGATGGACGCATCCAATTGAGCATTGTTCTGTTTGACCTTTTCCAGGTTCAGCTCTGCCTGTTCAACGGCGATTTTGAAAGGTTCGGGATCAATGTCGAAGAGAATATCGCCTTTATGAACTGGCTGATTGTTCTCGACATAAACCGCTGTGATAGGACCGCTGATGCGGGGCGCCACTTTGGTGACGATACGCGTCGCCATAGCCTGCGGCGTCAGCGGCATAGCGATGTCAGCAATAAGAAAGTAGGCGAAAACAAGAATGAAAGCGATGCAGGAGTACTTTATCCACTGCGCGAATTTTTGATCGGGGGTCATAAACTCTACTTCTTTCAATAAAGAGACTACGGATTCTGAAACTCAAGGGCATTCAAGGCGATTTGCTCCAACATGGCGCCGAGCTTTTTCTGATCGGCTTCATCTATCTGGTTCAGCAAGCGGCGACGCACTTTGAGTATGTGGGCTTCCATTTGCGTGATCAGTGCTTTGCCTGCATCCGTCAGGCTCACAATGCGCGCCCGTTTGTCGTGAGCGCAGCAACGTCGCTGGATGAGAGATTGATCCTCCAGCTGCTTTAACGTGCGCATCAGCGACGCCAACTCAATTTCCAGCGCCTCCGCCAACTGCTTCTGGCTGATGTTGTCGCCCAGACGCTGCAGCTTCAATAACGCAGTCCAGCGCGGGTAGGTCAGACCCAGCGGGGACAGCTCACGGTCTGCGGTCATCTTCCAAAGACGGGAGACGCGGCCAAGCTGCTCCGCAAGGGAAAGGTCTTTAAAGGTATTGGAGGGTTGCTTCATGGCGTGACGCTCAATTTAGTTAGCATGCTAAACAAGATAATATGCTTAGCAAGCTAAGTAAATGTGAAAAACAAGGAATTCTGGTAAGGAGAAGTACGCAGCTTTTTCTATTTTCCGATAAACGACGGAGCCAGGGCGCATCAAAGCCCTGTCTGTCTTCGCCTGTCGATAAGCTTGCCCCAGATAAAAACGTAACAATTTGTATTCTCTATGAAGGGGAGTCCTTTAGAAAGCTCGCTACTTGTTTTGATACTTCTTATCAAACACATCAACAGCAAGAAAAAGGAAAACAATATGGAAGTCTATTTGATTGGACATGGCGGCTGGCTGGAAGAAGATGGTTATTTCGACATGCCGAGAAATGTGGTGCTCCATTTTTACTGTCCTCACACCAAAAAGTTCGACAGCAGTTGGGAGAATGCGGTCAGAGCCGGGCAGGCTGTCGCTCATCAGGACTTCAGCCATGAAAGAGGCCCTCAGCGTTGTCGCAATTACCGCTTGGCGCATCCTGGCGGCATCAAATCGAAAGTCGGCTACGACTCTCTGCATCCCCTGATTCCCCCACATTATATCGGCGCTAACTTGCGTGATCAGTTGAACTGCGCCGTTAAAGATCGCGTCACCCACTGGTACGTACACCTTAAAGATATCCTGAATTCCATCAGGCCCAACGGCGCTGTCTGTCATGTGCATTGGCTCGCCTGCCGCGACGACCTGAAAGGCATCGCATCGGACTTTAAAAGAGAAGCTCAGGGCATGTATGGCGGCATATACGGCGGTGAGCCGAAAAAAGCCGTTGGAAAGCTGGACATGAAAAATTTCCAGCTAAAACTCAGATAAGAAATCGATCGCCGGCAAGACTGCTGTCCGGGGAGCATTCCTCGCTCCCTGGACGCAGGTGTCTAGCCGGCGTTTTTCAATTTGATACGCCTTGGTTCGCCTTCCTCCGCAGTCCGTCATCTCCTCACAACCGCTTTTAGTTTCATGCATAACCAGCTGATAAATTTAAAGTTGTCTGGAATTTAACGCATCCGTTACACTGGTTTGAAATTATCTCCCTCTATTCCCGCACTGCGTTTAATGGCCAAAGGTTTGGGCTGCGCCGGGATATCAGACAAGGACCTACGAGATGCTGACAGAACAACAAAAAGCCCAGTATGCAAAGGATGGTTATCTAATGTTGCCGGATTTGGTGACGCAGCCGGAGCGTGAGGCGTTAATCGCACGCGCCTACGAGATCATCGAAGAAGATAATCTGGAACAGGCCGCCCGTTTCTCCACCATTGATCGCGCCCAGATCAATAACGCGTATTTTCTCGGTTCCGCGGAAACGATTCGCTGCTTTTTCGAAGAGGAAGCCTTCAGTCCTGAAGGTGAGCTGTTGCAGCCGCGGGCGCAGTCCATCAATAAAATCGGTCATGCATTACATGACCTGGACCCAGTCTTCAAACGCTTCGCGCAACGCCCTGAATTCGGCGACATCGCCCGCGATCTCGGGCTGTCACAACCCTCGCTGTATCAGACCATGGTGATATTCAAGCAGCCGCGAATCGGCGGCGAAGTCACTTGGCACCAGGACGCCACGTTCTTCTATACCGAACCCAGCAGCGTCATCACTTACTGGTTCGCCCTGGAAGACGCCACCTTGCAAAACGGCTGCCTCTGGCTGGAGCCTGGCGGCCATCAAGGCCCCTTGCGCGAACGCTATTTGTGCGAGCAGGGCGATCTAAGCATGCGACCTCTGAGTGACCAGCCTTGGCCAACCGCCAGCGGAACCCCTATGCCCGTCAAAGCCGGCAGCCTGCTGGTCTTCCACGGCCATCTACCGCACTACAGCGCTCCCAATCGCTCCGACAAATCCCGCATCGCCCTGACATTTCACGTGGTCGATGGGGCTTGCGAGTATGCGCCGGAGAATTGGTTGCAGCGGGGAAGGTTGGGGAGCTTTTCATTATGAGGTCGTGAGCATTTGGACAAATATAAATGACTGTTTTGAAACCTGTTTACGCCGCCGCCATGACATAGAACAGGCGCGCAGGTAATAAAATTCTGCGTAGAGAATTCAAATCCCTATACTGTATTCAACAGCTCCAGGCCTGTGAAAATGTTATTCGCTCATAGAGCCGTCAGGGGCTGATCGCCGCCGTTTTATAGATGTATTGTCGATATGAGGGACAAGCCCATGTCTGGTCAGGACGCGTCACCGCTCAAGATCCACGCAACCTTAGTCGAAAAGATCAATTTTGCTTGCCATCAGAGCGCCTATGCGGTGCTGCGCGAGTTGAAAATCGAGAATTCGGGCGCGGATGATCTCCACCATCTGGTGGTCACACTGGACGCCGCGCCGGCGTTTCTTAAAAAGAAAACATGGACGGTAGACAGTCTTGCGGCGGACGGACAAGTTGTGATCAAGGATCGTGACTTGGAGTTGGACGGCGGTTTTCTGTTTGGTTTGACTGAATCACTGCGCGGGAGCGTGACGATTCGCGTCAATAGCGGGGATGAGCCGCTTGCTGAGCAGGCGGTTGACGTTGAGTTGCTGGCCAGCAATGAATGGGGCGGGGCGGGCTTTATGCCGGAGCTTTTAGCCGCTTTTTGTACGCCTAATGACCCCGCTGTTGATCGTTTGTTGGGACAGGCCGGCAAAGTGCTGAGGGCGGCGGGCAAACCGGACGCCATTGACGGCTATCACGCTAAAAGCCGGGAGCGGGTATGGCTGATCGCCTCCGCGATTTACTCCGCCATTGTCAAACAACAAATAGGGTATGCGCTGCCTCCCGCCAGCTTTGAGCGCAACGGTCAAAAAATTCGGCTACCGAATCAGATAGAAGCCAACAAGGTGGCCACCTGTCTGGACACAACGATGCTGTTCGCTGCAGCGTTGGAACAGGCCGGGCTTAATCCCATCGTGGTGTTAACAAAAGGGCATGCGTTGGTGGGGCTGTGGCTGCAGCCTGAGGATCTGGCAAGTGTTCTGGTGTATGAAGCAGAGGTTTTTCGCCAGCGAATCCCTTTGAAAGAGCTTGTTTTAATCGAAACCACGCTGGTGACGTCGCATCCTGCCGCGCCATTCTCCAAAGCGGTGCAGGCCGGGAGTCAGGCGGTGTCGTTGGAAAAAGACAGCGAGTTCGTCGCGGCCATTGATATCCGCCGGGCGCGGGCGCATCGCATAAATCCAGTCAGTCTGCAGACTCCGCGATCCCAGTTCGATGAATCAGGCAGTGAGGACGAGAACATAGAGCCCGGGTTAGAAGAGGCGCCGTCGTTGCCCTCCTATTCCGTTCCCGACGAGGAAGATCTTTCCGATAGCAGCCCAAGCGGTCGTCTAGAACGCTGGCAGCGCAAGTTACTGGATTTATCCGCGCGTAACCCGCTGCTTAATCACAGGCCCGGCAAAACCAGTCTGGCTTTTGTCTGCAGCGATCCCGGCGCATTGGAAGATGTTTTGGCCACAGGGGCGCGAATTTCTATCGCGCCGTTCCCCAAGTTTCATGTCCAGGAACAAGATCAGGATATCTATCTTCAGCGCACCGGGGACGATTTGAAGAAAGAATATGCCCGGGACGCGTTGTCGAAAAAACAGCTGCTGGTTGAAATTCCACAAGAGGAACTGGATAAGCGCGCGGTTGAAATATATCGCAAAGCGCAGACCTCTCTCAAAGAAGGCGGTTCTAACACCCTGTTTCTGGCGATTGGCTTTCTGCTCTGGAAACAGAAGGACAAGGACGACCGTCGCTACCGCGCGCCGTTGATCTTGTTGCCCGTTTCTCTGGAGCGGAAATCCGTCCGCAGTGGCGTCAAGATGACCGCCAGCGAAGACGACCCCAGATTTAATACGACCTTACTGGAAATGCTGAAGAAAGACTTCGGTATTGAAATTAGCGGCCTGCATGGGCCGTTGCCGCAGGATCATAGCGGCATTGACGTGGAAGGCGTCTGGAACAAAATCAGGCATGCGATCAAGGACGTGCCGGGATTCGAAGTGGTGGAGGAGGTCGTCCTTGGCCATTTCTCTTTCGCCAAGTACTTGATGTGGAAAGATCTGGTGGATCGCTCCGAGTCCCTGAAACAAAGCGCGGTGGTGAAGCATCTTCTGGAAACGCCAAGAGAGCCTTACGAGAGCGATATCCGCTTTGTTGACCCTGGGGATATTGATAAAGAGTACACGCCAGCGGATTTGCTGACGCCTTTGCCGGCGGACTCGTCTCAGATGTCCGCTATCGCCACGGCGGATCGGGGCAAAAATTTTGTCATCATCGGGCCGCCGGGAACGGGGAAAAGCCAGACCATCGGCAACCTTATCGCCCACATGATGGGCAAAGGTAAGAAAGTGCTGTTTGTGTCAGAAAAGACCGCCGCACTGGAAGTGGTTCACCGGCGACTGAAAGACATCGGCCTGGGCCATTTCTGTTTGGAGTTGCATTCCAACAAGGCGAAAAAAGCCGACGTCCTGAATCAGCTGCGCACCTCCTGGGAGAGCTTTTCGCAATCGAAAGTCAATGAATGGCAAGCGGAGGCGGAACGGCTGAAGGCGCTGCGTGATCGACTAAACCAAGTCGTCAACGCGCTCCACAAACGCCGCCGAAATGGCTTGACTGCTCACTACGCCATCGGAGTCAAAGTCCGCGATAGCGAGCTTGCAGCGAAGGCGAAGCTAAGCTGGCCTAATGCGGACTATCATGATGAGTCGCAGTTGAAAAAGCTGCGGGAAGCCGCGGAGTTGCTGGGTATTCAGGCAAAGGCCGTGGGTGAAATGGTTGATCACCCACTGCAAGTTATCGCTCATTTCGATTGGCGTCCCCAATGGCAGGAAGAGGTGGTCAACGCCGCCAGACAATTACAGGTCGGCGCCAAACAAGCGGCGAAAGACCTGACTGTATTTGAGGGCGCCCTGGGAGTTAGCTTTGGCGGCGCCGACTTATCTAAGCTCGACGCGGTGGCTGAACTGGGGCAAGTATTGCTGGATTCCTACAGGACACAGGCGTCGTTCGCCTTGGAGCCGGACGGTCCCGACCGTCTGGAGGCGCTGGAAGAGGCGGTTGGACAGCTAAAAGTCTATATCGACGCGCAATCCAGGCTGAGTTGTAAGTATGACGCTCTGGCGTGGAAGAAGCTTGATGCTGACAGTCTCGACGTCCAGTGGCGAGACGCTAATCAGACATGGTGGCCAAAAAGTTTTTTCGCCAAGCGAAAAGTGCTGAAACAGATGCGCCAGCATGGCGCTCTGGGTGATCCAGATCCCAACAACGATATCCCTGTCCTGAAGCAGTTGCGAACCACCGGCGAATACATTGATCGTCTGGATGGAATGCTGAAAGGATTGCGCGACTGGAATGCGCACGACTCAGATCCGGATGTGATCGCGTCTCTCAAACTGCTGGGGTCTCGCGCCCGTATTGCGGTGAGTAAGCTCGCCGATGACGCTGATGGGTTGATCTTCCTGCGGTCAAAAATCAGAGGCCTGCTATACGACGCCAACGACCTTCTGGCGCCTGAGGCGACCGTTGGAAGAGCTATTGCAGATTTACTGTCGTCACTGGAGCGACTCAAGGCGATCAGCCAGTCATTTGAGGGTTTGATTGGCAATACGCTGAATGGGTATCTACCGAGCAATACGCCGGCGTTAGAGGCGATAGACGCGCTTTGTCAGGGAATAATTGAACATCATCACTCCATGAAAGACTGGTGCGGCTGGGTGCGCAGACGCTCCGAAGCCCTGGATCACCAGATGGGGCCGTTGGTGGAAGCGGTTGAAAAAGGCGATGTAAGCCCCGAGGACGTTATCGATATTTTCGAAGCCGCCTATTGCGCCTGGTGGTCTTCAGCGGTGATCGGCGAGGATGAAGTCCTCAGAACGTTCTCATCGCCGGAACATGAGTCGGCCATTATCCATTTCAGAGACCTGGACACCCAATTCAGTGAACTCACGGCGCAGTATATTGCGGCGAAACTGGCGGGGGATATTCCAGACCCGGACGACATCAAACGCAGTTCATCCTGGGGCGTTTTACGTCATGAGCTGCAGAAGAAAACACGGCATAAGCCGGTTCGGGAGATGATGGAGGAAATTCCCGATGTGGTGACCTCACTGGCGCCTTGTCTGATGATGTCGCCGCTATCCATCGCCCAGTTTCTGTCGGCGGAGCAAGCGCTGTTTGATGTGGTGATTTTTGACGAAGCCTCGCAGATTACAGTTTGGGATGCGGTAGGTTCTCTGGCGCGGGGCAAGCAAGTCATTGTCGCGGGCGACCCGAAACAGATGCCCCCCACTAACTTTTTCGCTCGCTCCGACGATGATCCTGATGGGGATATCGACGCTGAAGGCGATCTTGAAAGTATCCTTGATGAGCTGATCGGCGCCAGTATCCCTCAACGGGTGCTGAACCTGCATTATCGCTCGCGCCGGGAGAGCTTGATCGCCTTCTCTAACAGCCGCTACTACGACAGCTCCCTGATCACCTTTCCTGCGCCGGTGCATCCGGACAAAGGCGTTTCATTGGTTCGCCCGGAAGGCTTCTACGCCCGAGGCAAAGCCCGCCACAATCAAGGCGAAGCGAAGGCGATCGTGGCGGAGATTGTACGCAGAGTCACTTCTTCCGATGCGAAAGTGCGCGCTCAATCCATTGGTGTGGTCACGTTCAACACAGAACAGCAGACACTGATTGAGGACCTGCTGGATAAGGCCCGTTCCGATGATCCTTCCATTGAATGGGCGTTTTCTGAAGAGTCGACCCTGGAGCCCGTTTTCGTCAAGAACCTGGAGACGGTTCAGGGGGATGAGAGGGACGTCATACTGTTCAGCATTACTTATGGCCCGGATGAAAGCGATCATGTGACGATGAACTTCGGGCCGCTGAACCGCAATGGCGGGGAGCGACGTTTGAACGTAGCCATGACCCGGGCGCGCTCTGAAATGATCGTCTTTTCGACGATGACGCCGGAGCGTATTGATCTTTCGAGAACGCAGGCCAGGGCGGTGGCTGATCTCAAGCATTTTCTTGAGTACGCAGAGCGGGGCGCTTCCGCCTTAGGCGCTGCGGTTCACGGTTCAATTGGCGATTTCGAATCGCCCTTTGAAATTGCGGTAGCAAGAGCCTTACAGGAAAAAGGCTGGATCATTCATCCCCAGATTGGCGTTTCCGCCTACCGCATCGATTTGGGGATCGTGCATCCTGACGCGCCGGGTCTGTATCTGGCGGGCGTCGAGTGCGACGGAGCGATGTACCATAGCTCAGCCTACGCCCGCGAGAGAGACAAAATCCGCCAGGCAGTCCTTGAAGGGCTAGGGTGGACACTGTTCAGAGTCTGGTCCACCGACTGGTGGACAAACAAGGCCAAGGCGTTAGAAGACCTTCACGCCATGCTACAACGCCACCTCGAAAAAGTGCGTGAGGAAGAGGCACGGAAGGAAGCTGGCGAAGAGGTGGTCAGCTAGCGGGTGGTTGATGCATTGCGGGAGAAAGTCCCCGCAGTGATTTTCCAATGGAACCATGGGGCTGGTGGATGTATCTTCAGGAGTCAGAATAGGTAAAACACGGATGCGGGTTATACAAATGTTAGGCATCAAGGATCGTAAGTGGAAATAATCAAGGATATTGAGCCGGGTGAATTTGGTATAGAAGGCGAAGTCTACTTTCGCTGCTTCGATAAATATATTGCGCTATCCGTAGAAGGCGAAGATATCGAATTTGCGCAAATGTGTGCGGAATACCTAAATGAGCTAACCGATGAAGTCATAAGTTCTTTATGCGAGGCCTCTATCAGGTATTGCAATGGCTTTCTTGAGGCAATTGGTGAGCCGATAAAGACCTTTGAAAAACCTACAGAAGTTCTTAGCTTGATTTATCCGAGCGTATTGTTGGTTCCAAGTCCAGGAAATGAGCGCGAGCCAGTAATTCACATGGAGCTAAATTGTGAGTGGGAGCCAGAGCATGGTATGGAATGGGTTGTTCGAGGTAATAAGGTGCTCTACGTCGGCGCCTTCAATGGTGAAGATCCTTGGTCCGATTTTTGTCAAAAGAAAGCCTGGAACTATGCCTAACTAAGGCAAGCTCAATCACCCAGTGCAAAAAACACATCGGGAGCGAGATGCCTGCTTATAAATTTGCTGACCTTCTCGGTATTGAGCATTACCAATGGCTGGCGGGGCATGATATACCTCGGCATGGCGAAGAAATTGTAAGAAGTAATCCTGGAGCTGAGTTGGTTGGCTAATTCGCCTCTGACAGTCAGCAGCAAGTGACCACTGTGCTCGGCGTTATACACCTTGAGAGTTATGAGCAATTACATAAGAATTGAACGAATCCCGTATGAAGAACCTTACCATGTGCAGCTTGTTTGGAACGTATCCAATAGTAGTGTTTCAACGTGCTTCGAATATTATGACAAAGCGGATTCATTAAAAGAAATTGCTGGCGGGTTAGAAAACTTTCCCCGGCACAGCAGTGACGTTTTCTTATATGAAATTGGCTCTGAGAAGCCCGAAGATAATTTTGCGTACTATTTCAGGCTTAGAGCTTTTACTACTGATTCACGTGGTAGCTCGGCGCTTCAAATTCGATTTAGCAACAACAGAGATTTACCATACCGAGAAATAGTCGAATTCTGTATCGAAGCAGAACCAGCAGCTATAAATAGGCTCGGCAAGCTCTTTCGAGAATTTTCAAATCTAAATCAAGAATACATGGCTTGGTCAGATACTGAATCATTTATAGGCAGAAAATACGAATATATATAGCAAAGCCAAGGGCAATTGCCCGTGCGAAAAGCGCATGGGCTGAACCTCGCTGACGCTCCGTCTGTATTGACCTAAACAAGGCCGCTCTGCAACAAATGCAGCGCCAGGGTGGGTAGTTTCTGAATAGATGGCTTCTGAATGGATAGCTTCTGGATGAATAATCATCGGGGGCGGCAGGTACTGCTCTTCCTGCATGCCCCCGACGAAATAACGCCTAATTACGGATTCAACAACCCAGGCCAGGTGGAGTTATTCACTGGCTTGGGATAGCCGTCGTCCACTTTATCCTGGCTGATGTTGTAGCGCAGGTAGCGTTGGCCGGTCAGGAAGATGTAGCCGCGGCTGTCGCTCCATTTTACGGCGGCGGTGATTTCCTTGGCGTAGCTGCCCAGTCCCGGCCAGGTGCTTTCGTTGATTGGTTTTGGGTAGCCGCTGTCTACAGCGTCGCTGTTGATGTCGTAACGAATGTAATCGCCGTTGCTCAGGAAGAAGTACACTTTCTGATTGTGCCAGCGCAGGGCGGCTTCTATTTGATCTTTGTAGGGCTCCAGGCCTGGCCAGGTGGCGTTGTTGATGGGCTTGGGGTAACCGCTTCTTACCTTGTCGCCGATGTTGTCGTAATTGATGTATTGACCGTTTTTGAGGAAGTAGTAGCTGGTTCCTGCGTCTTTCTGAAAGCTGGCGGTGATCAAATCCCGATATGCTTCCATGCCCGGCCAGGTCTGGTTATTAATGGCTTTGGGATAGCCGCCGTCTGACTTGTCCAGCACCTTGTCGTAACGCACATACTGTTGATCATTACGGAAGAAATAGGCCTTGAAGGCGTCTTTGCTTAATGCAGCGTCGATCTGGAAATTATTGATGCGTAGCGCCAATGGAGTGTTATTGATCTCCACCACATAGTCCGTGACGCCGGCGGCGGTCATATCTGGATCAGACCAGCCGCGATCCATGGAATAAACCTGATCCACTAACTCGCCGTTACGGTAGATATTCGCCGGTTTCTGCTCATCGGTATACCAGGTGAAACGCTGGGCGGTGGAGCCGTCTTCCATTAATTTGCGCACCCCCAGATCGCCGATCAACGGCAAGCCGTCCAGGCGCCAGGAAGCGTCGATAGTCACGCCAAGATGACGTAACACGGTGGGAGCAATAGAGGCTTGCGACGGATAGCCGTAGAGCGAATTGAACTGTGTGTTGGGAATGTCCGTCACCTGCTGCGAGAACTCAGCGTTCATCGGTTGATTAGACCCGATAAAGATGGTTTTTTCCGGCTCGGTCTGATTGCCATGGCCGCAACCCACAATCGGCGTGCGACCGTGATCCGTGGTCACCAGCACCAGCCAGTTATCGGCGTTCTGATTTTGCAGGCTGGCCACTTTATCCAGAAGCTGTCCCAGGCGGCGGTCAGAGTCCTGCACGGCTTTATCGTAGGCGCCGCCAAAGCAACTGGCGTGTCCTGCATGATCGGGATCGTCCAGAT
Source organism: Hahella sp. HNIBRBA332 (assembly GCF_030719035.1). NCBI lineage: Bacteria > Pseudomonadati > Pseudomonadota > Gammaproteobacteria > Oceanospirillales > Hahellaceae > Hahella > Hahella aquimaris. The sequence goes on along the minus strand of NZ_CP132203.1, from coordinate 2,503,582 downwards.
GCAGGAACACAAAATCAGCGGGTGTCTGGGAGAGGGTTTGCAGCGCGCGATTGACCACTTCATCATCATTAACGCCGCTGACCACCTCATCAATATTGGCGACCTCATTGGCGAAGAAGTGGGTGTTGATGGGCGCCCAGTTGGCGATGCTGGCCACATAAGCGTCAGGCTTGGCGTCTTTGACCCGTTTAAACAAACCTGGGAACTCAGGATTGGCCAGGCCCGCGTCATTGGAATTGACCCCGTGCTTGGACAGCCACACCCCGGTCAGTATGGTCGCCCAACCCGGTCCGCTGATAGTCGACTGTTCCGAAGCCGAACCTTCAATACCGCCAGTGTAGGCCTTGGTGATGTTGAGCCGGTCAAAGTTGGGCGTGTTCAAGCGTTGAACCTGCTCCAGTTGCAGACCGTCAATACCGATCAAGAGAACTTTATTATCCGCCACAGCCAAAGACGTCATCGCCAACAGGCCAACGCCCGCCGCGCAACTCTTCCAGTTAAGCATAATCTCTCCTAGTTTTTGGGTTTATCTGGTATATACCAGACTAAAAAGAATAGCTGCGGTTGGTGACAGTGGGGTTAACGTAATGTGTACTTTGTTCGATTCTGGGAACTGGGTTCATTTATCAGTTAAGAGGCGCCCGGCGGTAATGGCGAGCCAGCATAAGTCACTTGTATAAGGCTAAGTTTCCCTTTATTAAATGGCGTCCACTGAGGATTAAAAGTTATGTCGAAAGCGTCAGAACCGCTGTACTGCAGTGAGGCGTGCAAGCACAAAATACGGGTGAGGTCGTTCAGCGCCTGTCCTGTTTGCAAGCAGATATGGGATGCGCAGCAGCCGGAAGGTAGCCGTCATTATCGAAATAATGTGTGGAAGATGTGTGAGGCCTGTTCCCTGGCGAATCACTGTTGTGTGGTCTGTGGCGCTAAAGTAGATCGTTGAGTTCTCTTGTTTAAAAAGTGCTAAGTAAGAGCCGACCAAAAACGGCGGGAGCAGTTAACTTCGCCACCCCGCCACTTTCACGCATAACCCTTTGGCCAGTAGTTGTGCGCTGGGGGCGCCAGTCGCTGAGCCGCCGGGCTTTTCGATGGAAACGAGCAAATGTTCTGCGCCCTGAATCAACCCCCATTCCTGCAGTGACAGACTTCTTTGCGTTTGCCCTTTCAGTTCGATGGTTCCCAAACTGCTGACGCTATTGTCATCCCGCGAAACGGCCCACAGTTGCAACGTCGCGTTCTGGGAGATTGCGGGTTTTTCCACAATATTCAAGGACAACAGACGAGCCGCCTTGTCGACGGTCACCACCATGACCGCCTGTTTGTCCGCATTCTCCATCACCGCGACATAGTTAATGCTGGGCGCGAACGACGCTTGGTCGGGACTGATCGACTCCGTTCCTGACAGAACAGGGTAGAGCGCGATACACAGCGCCAACGACAGGGCGGCGGCGGAGAGGTATTTGTAGAAGCTCAGCTTGCGTAATAACTTCTCCATCAACTGACTGGGCGCATCGTTGATACTGGCGGAGATGGCTTTCCAGGTCGCCGTTTTGGGCGCCACTGGCGCTGTTTTCTCATGCAGCGGCTGAAACTTTTCTTCCCACTGACGCACCCGTTTGGCGACGGTCTCGTCTTCGCGCATGATGGCTTCGAAGCGTCTGCGCGCCTTGCCCCGCAGCGCGCCGATGACGTAGTTGGACGCCAGGCGGTCCAGAAGCTCTGGATTTTTGTATCTCAATGGCCGAGGCATTGCGCTAACCTCCCAAGACCCCGCTTCAGCCAGACTTTGACGGTATTAACGGGCTTCTCAATGTGCACGGCGATGTCTTCGCGGCTGTAGCCGTAGTAGTAAGCCATGAGGATGGCGTTGCGGTTCAACACATCCAGCGATCTCAGGCAGCGGTGTATGCGGCATTGCTCGTTTGAGTTCAGCGCGTCACGCAGGGGAGAGTCGACGAGGTTTTGCTCAAGCAGTTGCTCGATCTCATCATGGCGTTCCCGGCGCGTCTGCTCCCGACTTTCAGCTTTTAACTTATCCAGAGCGCGATAGCGCACCAGCGACGTCATCCAGGTCATGGGTTCACTGAGGCTGCGGCGATATTCGTCCGCCTTATGCCAGATCTGCAAAAAAGATTCCTGCAGAACATCATTTGCCAAATCCGTGTCTCGTAAAATTATCATGGCTACTCCATTGAGCTTCGGCGCAACGCGTTTATAAAGCTGCTCCAGCGCCTTTTGATCTTTAAGCGCGATACGCGCCAGCAGATTTTCCAGTTCGTCCGGGTCGAAAGTGTTTTCCATGGCACTAAAAAACTTCGCCCCGACCCTTGCGGAATGCGGGGCGTCCTTATTGTTGAGTCACTTGGACGACGTGTTCAGGTGAGTCTGAATGCAGCGCAACTTGAAGTGCGCTCAGATAAAAACGTGTCGCCATCTCCATTTGAAAAACGCACGGCCCTCATCCATTTACGACACCCGGAGAGGAAAAGTTACAGCGACGACGAAACTTTTTCGCCAGTGTCTTTCCGGGGGCTGCTTTTTTATTCTGCAACTCTACTGGGGCGCTCGTATCGCGCTGGCGCAGAGAGGAGAAGAGGGCGCTTAACGGCGGGTTACGGCTGCGCGGCGTACCACACATTGCCGACGCCGTGGCCAGTGGCGTCGCCCTGTTGACGGTCGCCCACCCACAGGTACAGCGGCTGATTCTTGTAAGCCCACTGAAAGGTCCCGTCGTTGCGGGCGATCACGGTGAACTCGCCCCAGGTTTTGGCGTTCTGTTGCGCCAGGAACGGAGGCCAGCTGTCTACGCAGGAGTCATAACAAGCGGAAGTTCCATTGCTGTCTTTCGTGAAGGTGTACAGCGTCATGCCCTGGGCGTTGGCGAATACTTGGCCGACGGAAGTGGAGACTTTGGTGACGACGCGATTGGCGCTGTCGTTAGCGGCCGTTTTGACATAGCCGCCCTGGTTGCTGGCGCTTGCGTAAGTGGCGCTGCTATAGGTTTTCTTGGCGTAGTCGTCATCGCAATAACGATCCGCCTGTCCTTCTGCGTGCGCGGCGGAGGTGAAGCCAGTGAAAGCAACCATCAAAGCGGTCAGTGCGGCGAAGTTTTTCATGAGAATGTCCTTTTAATCTGTCAATTGAACGGCGTTGTTGTGATCTCATTGATTAAGACGACGCCGGCGCGGTGTTTGGATGCAAAATCTTTTTTATTTTTCGAATTTTTTTTTGGGGGTGGGGAGTGTGAAGAGAGTGTGTTTGACGATGCGTCGCCATAGACGCTCAGAATTAAGCCAAGGCGTAGAACGGGTTCGCCCCGCCTTCCAAGGAAAGCAGGGCGGGCGCCGAATCACCGTTGAGAGATTATTGAATCATCTGCGCGATGTGCTCAGGCAACTCAGACAACAACGCGAGTCTGGGCGGCGTGGTGGTCAGGTCCAATACCTCGATATTGTCGGTCGTTGCGCCGTCGGTGGTCACTTTGGGGGCGCACACCAGATACTCCACGTTCTTCGCGCTAATGGCGATACGCAGCCCATCGTCGTCGGTGCGTACGCCGACTTCAAAGTCTTCCGCGACGCCGCGCAAGGTGAATCGCACAATGTGGTCGAGATTCAACAGTTCCAGCTCCTCTGCATGTTCGCCTTTATCGACGACGGTGCAGAATCCCGGTGAGGTGGATACTTTGACCACGGGCTTATTGGTCTGGTCCAGAAAGATACCGTCGAAATCCTGACTGCCTTCGCGTCCGGGCGGGCTCACGTTGAAGAAAGGGGCGTCTTCTGTGGCGCCGTTGTTGTCCCGTTGCTCGCCAATGACGCCCAATACCAGGACATCCACACCTTCGCCGCCATCGAAGAAGTCGCTGCCGTCCCCTGGCGTCCAGATGAAGAGGTCGTCGCCGCCATTGCCGAAGGCTCTGTCGCGGTTGTCGGCGCCTTTGTCGTCGCCGTCGACGCTGGAATTGAAATCTTCGGTGCCGCCGACAAGAATGTCGTCGCCTGAGGCGCCGAGCATGACGTCGACGCCCAATCCGCCTATCAGAATAGAGTCAACGCCGTCTTCCGCCTGCAGGACATCCCCTGCGCGCTGGCTCTGATTAGAGGAGCCTCCTGGCCCGCCGGGATTGAACGACAACAGTGCGGAACTCTTGGTGTTCAGATCCGTCCCCTGGATGACGGTGAAGTTCTTCTGATTGATATCGCCGCCGTTCTGGCCGTCGTTATTGTCAGGCCCTTTGCCGCCGTCGCCAGAGCTGGAACAGCCGGCCGCTGCCATCATGATAGACAAAATGATCGCGCTGCTCAGCGCATGCTTTGAGTGGTTCATACTGTATTCCTTGGTCGATTCTCGGTTCAGTGGAAGTAACGCGTTTAACGTAAGCTGGCTGGAGCTGTGGCGGCCGTGGGCGGCAAGTCGTCCAGCGTGACTCTGACGGGAGGAGACTGGGATATGTCATAGACTTCTATTTCGTCGCCGGACCGCGAAGGGCACACAACAAACTCTGTATTTTTCAAATGAACCGAGATTCTCAAGCCTGTATCCAAGGTATCTGGATCGATATTGGGGTCGGCTGCGATGGCCTCGTCGAAGTTATTGGCGGGGCCTGTCAGGATAAACTGAACCAGATGATCGAGGTTCAGTTCACTCATGCCCTCAGTGGACTTGTCCAGAATTCGGCAAAAGCCGGGAGTTTGTTCAATCCTAAGTTCTGGAAGACCTACGCTGGGGTTGATAAAAATGCCGTCGAAATCCTGACTTCCTGGCGTACCGGGAGGACTAACGTTAAAAAAAGGGGCCAGGTCCGTATTGCCGTCATTATCCTGGGACTCGCCAATCAGGCCGATGACCAGAATGTCCTGGCCTTCGCCGCCGTCGAAGAAGTCGTTACCGTCGCCCGGCGTCCAGACGAAAATGTCATTACCCTTGCCGCCGAAGGCGCGGTCGCGGTTAAAACTATTGAAGTCCTCAGTGCCGCCGATGAGGATGTCGTCGCCGTTATAGCCGAACAGGACATCAATCCCCAGGCCGCCGATCAGAATATCGTTTTCCTCAGTACCGTATATCTGATCTCCAAACTGCAGGCTTTGATCGCCGCCGCCATTGGAGCCGCGATTAGCGGAGTAGAGTTGGTTGATGGCGGCGTTTGCGCCTTCGGTTGAATTCAGATCATTGCCAATGACGATTTCCGCTTGCGCCAAAGACGCGCCTCCAAAAAGAGCGAGGGAAACGGCGGTCGCCATCCAGGTTTTCGACAGGTTCATACATTTACCCTTTACGTGTTGTTTAAGTCGTATTGTTTAAATCAAGGTCATCGATTGATGTCAGGTGGTGACGGCCGTCATCACCGTTACGACACCCACGGAAAAAAAGTTACAGCTGGAAAATCTTTTCTGGGACGCGGGACTCCGTATTGGTCCCGTGCGGCGTCCGTTGGGTGCGTCAATCCTCAGCACTGGCGGCTACTTCATACGCCAGCGCTAGCGAGGAGAGAAGGGCGCAGCTTGCGTCCTGTCTCTGTTGCTTGCGGTCTATCTCTATGGCTTAGCGGCGAACCACACATCGCCAACGCCATGGCCAGTCGCGTCGCCCTGTTGACGATCGCCTACCCACAGGTACAGCGGCTGGTTTTTGTACGCCCACTGATACGCGCCGTCTTTGCGAGCGACTACGCTGAACTCACCCCAGGTTTTCGCGTCCTGCTTCGCCAAAAATGGAGGCCAGCTGTCCGCGCAGCCGTCGTAGCAGGCGGAAACGCCGTTGCTGTCTTTAGTGAAGGTGTACAGCGTCATGCCCTGAGCGTTCGCGAATACTTCACCAACCGATGTGGAAACCTTGGTGACGACGGTAGCGGGGGCGCTGGAGACGGTGGAGGTCTTAACGAAGCCGCCAGTATTCCCGTATCCATCGCCATAACCATTAGAAGCGCCATAGTTATAGGAACCCGCGCTGGCGTAGGTTTTAACGTTGTAAGCTGGTTTGTCGTTATCGCAGTAATCCCCCCGATCCGCCTGCCCTTCAGCATTGGCGATAGAAGTGAAACCAGCGGCGATCAGAAGAGCGGTCAGTGCGGCGAAGTTTTTCATGGGTCTGTCCTTTTAAGATTGTTTGTATGTGGTCGGGCCTGAAGACCCTGAATTTCGATCTCGTAGATAAAGACGACGCCGCTTTGGGATTTGGATGCAAAAAGTTAAAAAAAATTTTTAGACGCCGTTATTTTTACGTCTTTCCGGCCTGTGTTTAGCTTCGAGCTAGGGATAGATACAAAGGTGTCGCCGGGTATAGAAATAGACCTGTCGGCCAATATGTGACCGCGCGCGTCATCGCTAATCTGTCAGCAATGATTTCTTAAGTCTGTAATAACGATGGATAGAAAGGAGTGTTCGAATGAGCGCGCAAAAAGATACTTTCTCGCAGTGGTTAATGGAGCTTAACAACCAGTGGGGGCAGGATTGTCTGGCGTTGGACGCAAGCAACCAATGTCACCTGCTGTTGGATAATCATGAACTGTCTTTCGCCCTCAGCAATGACGAGCAGGAGCTGTCGCTATGGTCGCCGGTGGCGTCCGCCGAGCCATTCCTGGGGAATGCAGAACGGCTGACGGAGCTTTTGGTTATGAACTTCAGCGACCACACCCTGGCTGGCTCAACTTTCGCCATGGATAGCCGCCACTCCCGTGTTCTGTTATGTTTCCGTGTCCCAATCAAAGGGCTTGACGCACACTCTCTAGGTAATGTCCTGCGGAACTTTGGCGAGACAATCAGTCATGTTGAAGGCGAGCTGTTGGCGTTAGCGAATCGGGGGGAAGAAAGTAGGGAGCCTGCAGGCAGTTTCCCCTATCTCAGAGCCTAGTGCTGGGCGAACCTGTCTTCATCAAATCTATTTCGAGACGTCTAAGAAAAATGAATATTGCATTTAAATGCCAGACCTGTGGCGGAGGTGGCGAAAACGAGTTCAGAGAGGTCGATGGCTTCGCGATTGCCGCTTATGACGGGGTCATTGATTGGAGTGATTACACCGATGAAATCCCTCCGTTAAATGACAATAAATGGTGGATGCGATCTGAAAAAACGCCCATGCCTGGCGAAAGTCAGATGATTAATGTCGGTCATCCTTTTAATGAAAACACAGATACTGCTTTTTGGACGCTGTACATGCCCGCGTGCTCCAGTGTTAATGGCTGGGACGAGCATCCGGAAGAAATTGACGCATCGGCATTTGTGAAATGTCAGATAGAAAGCGTTCTTGCGAATACGGAACAGCAAGCCTGGCTCAAAGTGAAAGTGCTTGAAACCATAACCTTTGCGGAGGTCTTGAATAAGATGCCGCAAACGGAAGAGGGGCTGCCTATCGTCAACAACACATACCAGTTTGAAGCTTTTGATCTTGAGCGTCTGAATGACTGGATGTATTTCTCGGGTGGGGACCAAGGCGACCTCAGTCACTGGATGTTGATCAAGGAAGTCGGTGAAGGGGCGAGGTTAGTCGCTTTTGGCGAATGGAACTTCCACCGGCAATGCGCCTACCTGGGGAATATCTCAATCAGCGATGAGACGCTGCAAACGCTTAAAAGCTGGGGTCGAAATATTTAAGGCGCATAGGGCAATCTTCTCGTCATCGCCTGTCTAAGCGGCGTTAAATCCTCTCTCATACAGATTCTTTCCTTTTTCTCACAACGTCCCTTTATTTCCTCGTCTACTAAACATGAGTGGATAGGCGAGCTTTTTGGTTGACTTATTAGGATGATCGTCCTATTTTTGAAGAGGCTAGGACGCATGTCCTAAATGGTGGCGATCAACAGTACTTGGTTCGAGTTTAGATGCGCTCAAGATTGGACCAGGCAGGTCGCCGATAACCATAATTTGCAAGACGATTACTAAGACAATGAGCAATCTCTCTACACGCGAGCTGATAGTGGAAACAGCTGATCAACTGTTCTATCAGCAAGGTTTTGAGCACACTTCTTTCTCACACATCGCCGGCGCCATCAGTATTTCGCGGGGCAATTTTTACCACCACTTCAAAACCAAGGATGAAATCCTGGACGCCGTGATTCAGCTGCGTCTGGCCAAGACGCAAAAAATGTTGGACCGATGGGAGCGGGAGGGAAAACACCCGCAGGAGCGAATCAAAAGCTTTATTCAGATTTTGATCATGAATAAGACGGACATAAAGCGCTACGGTTGCCCAGTTGGCACGCTGTGCTCTGAGCTGGCGAAGCTGAACCATGGCTCTCTGGTGGACGCCAACGCTTTACTCACGCTCTTTCGAACATGGTTGCGCAAGCAGTTCGTGTTGCTGGGGCGAGAGGCGGACGCGGATCAATTGGCCCTGCATGTGCTGGCCTTCAGCCAGGGCGTCGCCACTCTGGCGAATGCGTTCAAAGACGAAAAGTTCATTAAAAACGAAGTAAATCAGATGCTCGACTGGTTGAAGCTATGCGAGGAAAACATTACTTCCTCAGAGCCTGCTTCCGCGCTGGAGCCAACAGGAGAAAAATAACCCATGTTTATCGTGCTGCTGAAATTTTCAAACAATAAAAGTCAGGCCGGTCAGTTCATGTCAGGTCACAAAGACTGGATCAATCAAGGCTTCGACGACGGCGTCTTTCTTCTGGTTGGAAGCCTTCAGACCAGCTCCGGGGGAGGAATACTGGCGCATAATACTTCACTGGCGGAGCTGCAAGAGAGAGTCAATGCGGACCCATTTGTAGTTGAGGATATCGTCGCGGCGGAAATCATTGAAGTGGCGCCTTCTAACGCCGATGCGCGTCTGCAGTTTTTGATGAATTGAAAAACGTGTCCCTATTTTTTGAACCTGCACAAGGATAAATATTTATGTCCGTCACGGTAGAGAATGCAGAGAGTAAACCCCGTTGCAGCTGGAGCCATGCGCCGGATTTTCATGCCTATCACGACAATGAATGGGGCTTCCCGGTGAGAGACGATTTTCGTCTATTCGAGAAGCTCTGCTTGGAGAGTTTTCAGTCCGGTCTCAGTTGGAGATTGATTCTCGCCAAACGGGAAAATTTTCGCGCCGCCTTCCATCATTTTGACTTCAACAAAATAGCCGCGTTCACTGAGGAAGACGTTAATCGATTACTCAAAGATGAAGGCATCGTGCGCCACCGAGGCAAAATCGAAGCCGTCATCAACAACGCCAAATGCGCCCAGGCGCTGGTGGAGAAAGAAGGCTCGTTGGCGACTTTCATCTGGCGCTTCGAACCCGCCCACGACCAACGCCAAAAACCACAGACCGCCTCAACCTCCCCAGAATCCGTCGCCCTGTCGAAAGCCCTCAAGAAAATGGGCTGGAAGTTCGTCGGCCCAACCACCGTATTCGCATTCATGCAGGCCATGGGACTGATCAACGATCACACGGAAGAATGCGCCGTCAGAGCGGAAGTGGAGCGTTCACGAGAGGCTTTTCAGAGGCCTTGAGGTTGCTCATAAGTAAGCTTGTAAAACCCTGTTACATTTATCCCTTTGAGTAGTAGCCATCCAGTATCGGGGGGGATTTAATATCGCCAGCTGTAACGCTTGCAGTACCTCGACTTATTAATTTTTTTCTTGCACCGCCGAGAGATACAGAAATTCTAGGGTAGTCTGATTCTAATTCAGGATATTCTTCTTTTAGCCATTGAGGAAAATTGGTTGCTTGAACTAATTTGAGTTCTTTACCCTGAACTGTAACTGTACCCTCAGCCAAGGCTTTAACCATAGGAAGAGATGCCCCACCCCCCGTAAGAGCAAGGGCAACTGCATCGTGTGGTGCGCCATGAATGAAGCTCCTGTCTACTCGGCTTAATATCCTATCACGACACTCCTTCAGTGATTTGCCGAACTGGACAACTTGATCCAAGGATAGAAACTGATCAAGTGTTATGGATATTATTTGCTCGTTAAATAGACGAACTACTATTTCACTGTCTAGAAATAATCGCTCTTTGTAATCACGTAAATCGAGTTCTAGATTACCTTGAATGTTGATCCAGTGTGAGTGTGTTGAATCAATGCCAGCTTCTCTGAGAATAAGTCCCTTAAGCAGCTTATCCAAATAATTGCCAGCTTCGGTAATGCCTTCTGAAGAGTTCTCTACCTCAAATGCCATACTTTTATCTTTGCTAGTGTCGTACGACATACGGTACATACTAAAATCGCTAGTACCTGCTCCCACATCAACAACCATAATTAAGGAATTTACCTGTTGCTTCCAACTGATAATTGCACCTGCAACCCCCAAAGGCTCAGCTACATTTTCTTTTACGAAAATATATTTATTCTTCTGCGTTTTTAGTTGGCTAGCCGCTTCGATGAAGCTGGCAAGGGAAATACCATTTTGTAGCTCAGTAAAAAAAGTATCAGCTAATATCTGTGCTTCACCGAGCATCCTACTTAGATCGTGAGATGCATGTCGAGCCTTCCTTTCATCAAGACAAGGCATTGCATAACGACGGTTTAAATTGCGAGGCTCATTAATGTCTTTCAGACAATAGTTTACAGCCCAAGTGAGGAACATTAGGTAGGCCAATACCATATCGCCATAAGTAATTTCAATATCAGTAGGATTGAATATTTTTGACACTGGGCTATTTAGACCTTCTTCTGATAAATAACGCTTAATGTTATCCAATCTTTGTCGATCTCCATTTTGCCCTTCTAACTGAGAATATTGCACTGCTTTATGCCCAAACCGTAATATGCCGTCACTGTCTATAAACACTGATGATACGAGCATAGTTTGGCTAACTTCTTCTTGATCACCGGGAATCCCCAGCTTTAGCACCTCAATGTCCTCATAATTTCGCTCTTTAGTGTTATCTCGAACCAACGTTACTTTAGACATTGCAGTGCCAAAGTCTAAACATAGCCGCCTATCTTCGGGTGGGGGAGGTAAATGCAGTGTGTTGGTGACTAAGTTTATTTCTATATGGACGGCTTCAAGCTCTAAAGGAGGATCTGAACTGGCTTCTTTTGATTTTTCCTCTGCTATTGAGTTAGTAGTATCGAAGTCCTGAGTAGGAGGCGATAGATTTGAAATGGTTTTATCTAGAGATGCCAGTGCAAACTCTAATGCAAGTACTTCATCATCTGTCAGAGTGCTATTTAACTCGTATGTGTCATTATCTACCTTGCGGATGCGCTTCAATAAATTCTTCACTAAAATTTTTGCTTCGAAGGTTTCCATTTTACCCCCCTTTATGCGCTTAGGTTACATACTCCCATAGCTGAAACTATTCCTTTGGCGTTACTCTGGGCTTTACCAGCACTTTTACTTTTCCACCAAAATCTTTTTGGATTCCATCGCGTTCCACCTTTACGGTTCTAATTCCTAGCCGGTGCCCACCAAGCATCTCATGTTGCAAAGGATTGTATTCCAGCTCCGCCCCTTTCAAGTCCATATGCTTTAATTTTCGCATCGCGGCCAATTGGCGTGCAGCTAACGCAATTTCACTATAGCTGCCAGCGGCCTTTTTGACAGTTTCAGCTAAAGGCGGATCTGATATTTCAAGAAATGGCACGACTGCACGTCTCAATTTCTCCATTACGGTTTTGCTTTCTTCGACATTGATCAATAGCGATCCAATTTGTTGATCCTCTGAATTCCCCATCTTGTGTTCTGCTTTACGTTGGCTCTCTACGATACTTCCAGCTTTTTCCCACCAATCTTTGATATTTGGATCAAGCTCTTGTGCTGTTGAAAAATGTGCGGTAATGGCGGGCATCACTTGAGCGCGGGAATAGTAGGCAGAACAAAGCACATCCATTACTGCTTTGTCGGTACGCCCTTGGCGGGCTAATACTAAGGCTGTTTCTTTGAGACAAATACGTACTTTCTCTAGATTTCTAGTGTGACGGATAACTTCTCCCCACAACTCCCGTCCCAAGGCTGATCGTGCTCTATCAAGCATGGCATAGGTGGGGGCAAGTAAGGCGTTTGAAAATCTAAGCTCAATTACACGGAGCAGCATAGCTAAAGTATCATCCAAGATGTCTGCTAATACCGCCTCTTCAGCATTCCTTTTGCTGGTGCGAAAGAGTGCTGCAAGCCAGTCTGCGAGGGCAAGTCCTGCATCCATGCCAACCTCACCTTCCCAGTTTCGAATTGTTTCGCACACAGCTGAGGAAACTCTGCGAATGCGCTTGTAGCGAGTATCGTCACTATCAATGCTTTTCAGTTTATCGAAGGCAGTGAAACTTTTTTGCCAAAATTCAGATAAGCTGCCAGCTTCTTTCAATGCGGTGTAGAGCAACACTCTCCGTGCTTTCTCTGCTGTATCTGTAGTGAATGCCTGTTCATTACAATATTCTATTAGCCACAAACTTTTACACTGCGCAAGTGTAAGCGCAGCATAGTACTTTTCATCCCCATCCTCCAATGTATCGATTGGTAGTGGCCGTTCACTAAACAGCTCATTAGCTCGGTGAAAAACAACTGACTCTCTCCCCCTGGCAACGGCAGAGAGGCGACCCAGTATAGCTGCGGCGATCAATCGGTTTTCCTCATTGTTCTTATCGCTTCTAAGTGCAAGATCAATTACTGCATTGCAAACAATGGAGAGGTTATCTTCCTTGATCAGAGCTTGTATTTTCTGTTGTGCCATGCTCTGAGTTATCAGATTGTTCGCTTTGCGTAAGTGATTTGTGTTTTGAATAAACTTTAAGTTTTCTTCAACTGTTCCTAACTTGACACTTCTCGTCATTGCATATCTCTTATCTAATTTATTGCAGTGGTAGTTTTTCTACCTTTTTAGGTAATCTAATCACTGCGCTCCTGAGTCACTAAGGTTTTACCCAGCTCTAACTTGTCATACAGTATAGTTGTCGTTAGCTTAGGAGGTATGGAAAATATTGGTTTGCTTTTGGCCAAAATATATTTACTAACCGATGCCTATCTCTACTAAGTAACTATCTCATAACCCCCACTTGAATTTTTTCACCTTTGCCGGTTCACTGAGGCGCCACTTCTCTGATAAGGAAACGTCATGTCACAAAAGGACTCAAGCGCCCCATCCAGTAAATCGAAACCCCTGGACACTCTATGGGAAGTACCGGACGAGCTATGGCTACGAATCGAACCCATTTTAAAAGAAGACTGGCAACCCAGCGCCAAGGGTGGTCGCCCCATCGGCAACTGGAGGGGCTATTTGGACGGGATTATTTTTCGGATGCGTTCAGGCTGCCAGTGGAATCAGTTGCCCCGCCGATTTGGGGATGACGCCACGGTCCATCGCTGGTTTCAGCGCTGGAGTAAAAACGGCGTGATGGAGAAGATCTGGGCGAGTCTATTGCGAGACTGCCAGGAACTGGAAGGGGTGGACTGGGAATGGCAAAGTGCGGACGGCTGGCTGGGGAAAGCCCGCTTTGGGGGGGGAGAATGTGGGGCCGAACCCGACAGACCGAGGCAAGAAGGGAACCAAGAAAAGCCTGCTGGTGGAAGCCGAGGGAGGCCCCTTGGGACTCGTCATCGCCGGAGCCAATGTCAACGACCATAAGCTGCTGGAAGCGACGCTGGAGTCGATTGTGGTAGAGCGTCCGGCTCCAACGGTGGAGGCGCGGCAGCATTTATGCCTGGATAAGGGGTATGACAATGTGGCGAGCGAAGACGTGGCAGCCCGGCATGACTACATACCGCATATCTGCCGAATTGGCGAGGAGACGCAGCCAGCGGACCGTCATCCAAGTGGAAAGCCCCGGCGTTGGGTAGTGGAGCGCACGTTTGGTTGGCTGTCTAAGTGCCGTGCGTTACTGATTCGCTATGACAAAAAGGACAGCAACTATCTGGGATTGCTGCAATTGGCATGTGGTCTGTTATGGTTTCGGCGGATGTGGCGGCTACAGGGGAGTCAATGAGGTTATGAGATAGTTACTAAGCCTAACTACTTTGCCTCTATAACGCGCGGATTTTTGGTCTGTAGAGCCATTAGTAGTTATTCGAGGTGGTCATATGGCTGGAATTGAAAACCACGGAGCCCCCTGACAATACCATGATCACCCCCACCGCCATTCTCATACACGTCAACGATATCGAAGCAGGTTTGTCCTGGTACAAGAAGGCTTTTCCCGCGGCGCAGGAGCGGTGTGTGGATGGGTTTCGTTATCTTGATGTTGAGGGTTTTCATATTGAGATTGTTTGGGCGGATGCAAAAGTGCCAGCTGGAAAAGCGGGCGCGGTGTTGTATTGGTCTGTCGCGAATCTGGCGGATGAGGTTGAGAGGTTTTTGGTCTTGGGATCGACTGTTTATCGTGGGCCTATGCAGATTGAAAACGGGTTGGGCATGTGTCAGGTGACGGACCCGTTTGGGAATCTCATAGGTCTGAGGGGACCTTATTCCACAGCCTGATTTCTCAGCTTGTTTGTGCACTGATAGGCTGACTCTTCCCAGACGAATTCAAGCCAGCCTTGTCTGCTTACTCGATCACGTTAACGCCGAGCGCGTCGCGATATTTCTCGATTAACTCGATCCAGGTTTCTGAATTGGCCACAATGAACTGGTAGGTGTGATCGTTCATCAGTGTCACCTGAAAGCCCTCGGGCGATAATGGCGGATGGCTGTGTTTTTCTACTTTTGCGATATCGGTGAGTGGAATGTTGTAGGTGCCGGGTCCAAGGTCTTCGTTATAGGGCGCGAAGTGCAGGGTCTCGGCGGTCATCCACAACTTGCCGTCGGCTTTGGCGTCGCCTTGTTGAATCGTGGAAGTAGAGGAATTGATCACCTTTTCCGGAGCGGTGATGTCGGCTTGGGTTACCATTTGTGAGCCTCCTTGTGGCGTGTGAGTGGTTCGCTGCGGCATGAAATAACTGCATCAACAACAGCTCAACGTCCTGATAGCGAATATAGAACGGCCGACGGCAAAGATAAAGCACGGCGACAAGCAGGAGAGCCTTATATGACGCCGGTCTCAAATAAGGCGATCAGGGCGTCCGCAACCATGCGGACTCGCGGCGATTTTCTCAGGTCCGGGTGGATGACCAGCCACAGTTCCCGCACAATCGGACAGGCTGGTTCACGGATGTGCTGTAACTGAGGATAAAAGCGCTCCATGAAACAGGGTAAGACGCCAACGCCTACGCCGCCGGCAATCGCGCTGGCGAGCACGTTCAGATCATTGGAGCGGAAAACCAACGACGTGCGGGACAGCGTGTCCAGCCACTGCTGTTGTGGAGCGGATTGCATACTGCGTTCGTAGCCGACGTACTCCCATTGTTCGTTGGAATGCATCGCCAGATAGTCACGGCTGGCATAAAGACCGTACTCCAGCTTGGTCAACGGACGCGCCGCCAGGTCCGGCTGCTCCGGGCGGCGCATACGCAGGGCGATATCCGCCTCGCGCTCATGAAGGTCGGCGTTTTGCAGATCGCCCACCAGTTCCAGTTCAATGTGCGGCAATTGTTTTCGCAATTCGTTCAAGCGCGGCGCGAGAATCAGACTGGCCAGCAATGGCGGTGTTGAAATGCGTACGCTGCCTGTCAGACCGGAAATGCCGTCAGCGATCCGGGTAAAGCTTTGCGCCTGGGACGCCATTTGACGCGCAGGCTCCAATAAGTTTTGACCGTCTTCAGTGAGACGCCAACGTCGCGGCAGACGATCAAACAACTTCACTTCCAACTCCCGCTCCAACATATCCACCCGACGCGCAACGGTGCTGTGCTCGACCGAAAGCGTGCGCGCGGCGGCGGAAAGGCCGCCCGCCTCGGCAAGCGCCAGGAAATAGCGGATGTCATCCCAGTTAATCGATTTCATTGTGCAATTATGCACAAACACTGTGTGGATTTGGGGAATTTTCTACAAAGCATGTGGCAGTTAAAGTTTGCGGAGCTTAACAGGACACCCACCACAGTATGAGCATTAAGGAGTTCAGAATGAGTACGCCTATCCGTATAGAAATGTCCCAAATTGGCGAGCCGTCCGTATTGCAGCCGGCGACCTTTCAACTATCGCCCCCGGCCCCAGGAGAAGTCCGCCTTCGCCACCGTATGGTGGGAGTGAACTTCGTGGATATCTACTTCCGTTGCGGTCTTTATCCCATGACTGATGAGCCCCGCGTATTGGGCGTTGAAGCTGTGGGCGTGGTTGAAGCGTTGGGAGATGGCGTCACGGGCTTGAGTCTTGGTCAGCGCGTCGCCTATGCCGGCTTTCCGTTAGGAAGCTACGCCAGTCATCGAAATGTGGCGGCGGAGAGATTATTGCCCGTTCCTGACTCGGTTTCCGATGAAGCAGCGGCGTCGGCGTTGTTGCGGGGAATGACCGCCCACATGCTATTGCATCGGGTCCGATCTGTTGGGGCTGGGGAATCGATGCTGGTTCACGCTGCTGCCGGCGGACTGGGGCAGGTATTGGGACAGTGGGCGAGCAAGCTGGGCGTGAGATTAATCGGGACCGTAGGCAATGCGGAAAAAGCGGAGATCGCCCGCCGCAAAGGCTACGACGATGTGATTCTGTATCGCGAGCAGGACTTTGCTGAAGCCGTAAAAAAGCTCACTGACGGCGCTGGCGTGGACTACGTCATCGATGGCGTTGGCGCGGACACGCTAGTGCAAAGCCTGGCGAGCGCCGGGGCCTTTGGCGCCGTCGCCAGCATTGGGCAACCCTCCGGCATGTTGCAGAGCCTGCCTATGGAAGCCATGTCGCGTGCGGTCCAATTCACCCGCCCCAGCGTGTTGCTGCATATGATGGATTTACGCCACTACCGGATCAGCGGCGATGCGGTCATGGAGCAACTGGCGAATGGGTTAGCCGTGGATATCGCGGATACAATTCCGTTGGAGCAGGCCGCGCAAGCCCATGCCTTGCTGCAAAGTGGGCAGACTGTCGGAGCTGTGTTGCTGTCAGTATAAAAACAAGTCTGCGTCCGGTCGGTCCGGCTGGACGCTGAGGTTGTCAATCTTCTGCTACGGCTGATAGGCTTTGGCGCAATCAAGCCCTATGACCAATAAGGATATTGTTGTGACCTCTACCGTCTCTGCCTTGCCGTTGCAAATTTCATGTTTATACCGTGTGGAAGCGCATCACATCATCAGACTATTTGACCAGGAAAGAGCGGAAGCCACTTACCATTTTGATGCGGTGATCAGCAACGCCCTGAACACCCTGCAGGCGATTCTTGAGCGCTCCGAAAACCGCCTGATCATCCATTGTCACGCAGGCGTAAGCCGCTCCACGGCCATAGGGTATGGCGCCTTGGCGTTAATTCATGGACAGGGTCGGGAAGAAGACGCCTTTAATGAGTTGCTCAAGATCACCTGTAAGCCCTGGCCGAACAGACGCATTGTTGAAGTTATCGATAGCGCATTGAAGCGTGACGGGGCCATGTTGACGCCGCTGGATGCCTATCGTGAGGCGAACCCATAGCGTTTGGATAGTTACAGAAAGCTGAATCGAAAGCGCGGGATTGTCTCGAAAGTTCAGCGTTGAAGTGGCAGGCAGGGTGATCAAGGAGGCTTAAACCAGCCTCTGCGCGTGAGGCTTCCCTCAGTTGTTATACGATATTGCCGAGATTAAAAACGGGGGCTGGGCCGCCCCCAAGAGGTGTTTGTTCAGTCTTCAGCATTTATGCGGAGGTGATTCCAGGTTAGCTTGAACCCTGTCAATCCTGGACTTCCCTTTTAGCAAGGCGGCGAAAGACGCCTCCTGATTCCGAGGTATTACTTACACAAAAGGTCTACCGCTAACCCTGCTAATTCTAGAAGTCGGCTGCGCTGTGTTTGTGGAATATTTGGTGAAACTTTTATGGCGCTTTTGCAATAGTAGTATAGGGCGAAGGTCCCTGTTTACTGCTTCACAAAGGCCAGCAAATCCTGATTCAGCCGATCTTTATGAGTGTCCGTGAGGCCGTGGGGCGCTCCTGGGTATTCGATGAGTTTGGCGTTTTTGATCAGTGTCACAGCGGCGCGGGCGGAGGCGTCGATGGGGACGAGCTGGTCGTCGTCGCCGTGTACGATGAGCGTAGGAATGTCGAACTTCTTCAGATCATCGCGGAAGTCTGTGGCGGAGAAGGCGGCGATTGAGTCGTAGGTATTTGTGTGCCCGCCTTGCATACCCTGAGCCCAGAATGACTGGATCATCCCTTGAGACTTTTGGACGCCGGGACGGTTGAAGCCGAAGAAGGGGCCCGAAGCGATATCTAGATAGAGCTGGGAGCGGTCTTTGAGAGATGCATTACGGATATCGTCAAACACTTTCAGCGGCAAGCCGATGGGGTTGTTGTCCGTCTTCAGCATCAGGGGCGTTACCGCCGAGATCAAAGCCGCCTTTTTGACCCGCTGCGTTCCATGTCGACCGATGTAGCGCGCCACTTCTCCGCCGCCTGTGGAGAATCCCACCAGAGTGACATCTTGCAGGTCCAGTGTTTCGATCACTGCGGCGAGATCATCCGCATAATGATCCATATCATTGCCTTCCCAGGGCTGACTGGAGCGGCCGTGGCCGCGGCGGTCATGCGCCACAACGCGATACCCCTTGTCAGCCAGGAACAGCATCTGCGACTCCCAGCTATCCGAACTCAGAGGCCAGCCATGGCTGAAGACGACCACGGGGGCGTCTCTGGGACCCCAGTCTTTGTAGTAGATCTGTACGCCGTCACGGGTGGTGATGTAGTTCGCGGTCTGGGCTATCACTGGGGCGGAATGCCTGGTTGCGGACGTCTCGGCGGCGGACGCCTGCGCAGCGCCAGTCAGTGTGAAAAACGCCAGGGTCAGTGCGCTGAGAGGGCGGGTAAGTGGTTTCATGATGTCTCCTTAGTGCTTTGATGTTTATGGCGCTAGTGGTCTTGGCCAACAAGCAGGAGCAACTTTACCCCTATGCCGGATACGATTTATCATAAATGGTATCTGAAAATTAACTTAGGGTATTTTTATGGTAGATCGGTTGGCGGCGCTGCTGGAGCACTTTTCTATTAATGCGCGAGTGTTCAATACCGGTCCTTTGTATGGCGTCACGGACTTGTTCGGCAAAGATGAATTCGGTCAGCTTCATTTGGTGCGCCAGGGCGCTGTGGAAGTACGGCATGGCAGGAAGGTAGTCGCTGAAGTGGCGGAGCCGAGTCTGTTGTTTTATCCGCGGCCTTTACCTCACCGCTTTATCACGGATCCGGTGGTCGGCGCTGATTTCGCCTGCGCCAACCTGAGTTTTGAGGGCGGGGCGAACAACCCTGTCGTCGCGGCGCTGCCGGAATTCGTTTGCCTGCCTCTTTCCGCATTGCCGGGCGCTGCGCCAGTATTGGATTTATTATTTCAGGAAGCTTTTGCCGGTTATTGTGGGCGACAGGCGGTGTTGGACCGCCTTTTTGAAGTCGTCCTGATACAGGTGCTGAGGTATTTAATGGAAGAGGGACGCACTCAGGTCGGTATGTTGGCGGGAATGGCGCACCCGCGATTACGGATGGCGTTAGTCGCCATTCATGAACAGCCCGGGGAGGACTGGTCACTGGAAAAACTGGCTGATCACGCGGGTATGTCGCGCAGTGTATTCGCCAACCTGTTTCGCGATCGCGTCGGATGCACGGCGGGCGTCTACCTGCAACGCTGGCGTATAAGCCTTGCGCAACGGGCCCTGATGCAGGGGGAGCCGCTCAAGTTGATTGCGGGGGAGGTGGGCTATGGGAGCGAGGCGGCGTTGTCGCGCGCGTTCAAGGCCTGTGTCGGATACTCACCGGGGGAATGGCGAAAGCATCAGGACCTTTAGCTCGCCGTTATCATCCATAACTCGCACAAAATTCAGCCAATATTGCGCCTCCTGGTCGGGGCGTAGTCCGTTTGCGATATTGTGAAAGAGATCGCATCTGTTACTGTCTTGCCACCGAGTTTACTTAGTTAACTCCCCTTGAACATACATAACAAACTGACTCTATTTCGCCTGTAGCCGAGAGCCTGAAAAGCCTCTCTTGCATGATGGCGTTATTGGAACTGAGTCATGGCAGGGAATGCGTTAACCCGGCGAAATACAGATTTTTAGTAGTAGATATGATTAAGAAAACGGCAATATCTCTGGTTGTAATAGCTATTTTGGTTCTCCTTGTTTTTCGTGTGCTGGGACCCTATTTGCGGCAAATTAAAAGCGATGAAACCGTCGCTCTCAAAGCCATTCCCGTCACCTACAACTGCGCGAGAGGAAACTGCATCGCGTTTGATGTCGAGTCCGTTGGCGCAGAAAAATATCAGCAGTACGTCAATAAACTGATTTATCCCTACAGCGATTCGGAAGCGCAAGACGAAGTCGCTACACGCCTGGCGAATTTGCTCTCAGACAGCCAGATTTCCGTGTGCATGAAGGGCGTGCTGCACCAGTTTCCCATCGACTACCTCCGTCCTTTCCACAAAGGCTACGGCGGGTATGATTTTCAATTGATGGAGATAGGGGAGAGCGCCTGTGAGGAGTGAGAGCGACCGGCGAATGGCTCTCACTTCAAGGCGGAATATTTACTGGAACGTCACTGATGAGGCTTCAACCACCTCAACTCCCACGCCGAATCCACCCATGTACTGCAGCAATTGATTGTGATGCGCAATGATCTGTTGGGCGGTAAGTATGCCGTTGTCGCAGGTGGAGTGGCCGTCTTTCACCAGGGTGACCTGGTAACCCAAAGGAAGCGCCTGACGCACAGTGGTGTCGAGGCAAAGTTCGGTCTGCTGACCGCAAACGACCAGGCGCGTCACGCCATGTTGTTGGAGCAGGGCGTGTAAATCGGTTTGGTGGAAAGAGTTGGGTGTCTTTTTACGCAAGTGGATATCTTCAGGTGCGGAAGTAAGGTCTGGACTCAAGCGCCAGCCCTCCGTTTCATACACCAACGTCCCCGCAGACTCTTCATGCAGCATAAAGATGACCGGCGCCTTGGCCTTTCGCGCCTTTGCAGCAAGGTCATTGATGCGCGCAATCAGGTTGTCGACAGCGAACGCGGCTTCGTCACCTGTGCATAATCCAACTTGCATATCGATAATCAAAAGTGCGGCGCTCATGCCTGTGTCTCCATGTCGAAATTAGTTTGGCTCCACCGTAAACCAACCTTAAGTGATCGGTTCAGCTACGAGCGAGATCATCTGGTATAAGGCGTTAATTGTAAAGGAAGTACTTGGTAATCTAGTCGTTATTCAACGATGGCATAGCTTTTGACCTCAATAATGTAAGAAAGAGTTCCTCTTTACATGTGGACTAAAAAATATTGCGTGCCGTGTTCATTCGATGGATTGGCGAGTTTCCTAAGTCGTCTATGCTCGATGAACTTCCGTATGAAGCTAAAAAATTAACTGATCAAGTTGCGCGTTTCCACTTCGAGGGCTAGTATTTTTTTTGACCAGCTAATGGAGGGCAAATCATGAGTAAAGAGAACGAAAACCACGGAGCTGAAGCTTCTGTTAGAAATCCGGTAAGGGATGCCTTGCTACGTAACACTTCATCCAATTTAGCATTGCAGCGGCTACAAAGTAGGGTATTAAAGACCACAAACGCTAGTGAAGTGATAACAAGTTATGATCGTATGCATCACCGCCACAACCGGTCATAGTTGCTATCGCCGTGGAGAGCGAGGTTAGGCTTACCTCCTTCTTGTTGAAAGTCGCATCTAGGTGCAACTTAGATTGCGACTACTGCTATGTGTACCATCATGCCGATCAGAGCTGGCGCTCAATGCCTCGAATACTAAGTATGGAGGACAGATTGGCTTTTGTAGGGCAACTTTACACCTATGTAAAAGAAAAAGAATTACGTCAATGTGTAGTTATATTTCATGGAGGTGAGCCCCTCTTAATGGGCGTTCCTGAGTTGGTTGAATTTGCACAGCTAATCAGAGATAGTCTTAGCGAGACTATACAGGTTGATATTAGTTTACAAACTAATGGGATACTTCTAACAGAATTGGCTCTTGATAAGCTTAAAAAAGCAAATATAGGTGTGTCCTTAAGTCTAGACGGTCCCAAAGAAGCAAACGATCTACATCGAACAACTAGGCGAGGTCGCTCCAGTTTTGCAAAGGCTCTCAGTGCACTTGAGTTACTCAAAAAGACTCCAGAAGTATTTTCGGGAGTTATTTCAGTTATTGATCCATCAATAGAACCTCGCAAACTATTTGAATTTTTCAACGCCCATCAAGTTCCAAAACTTGACTTTTTATTGCCTGATGCTCATTACTTGAGGCCTCCGCCAGGGCGTTCAGAGAAAACAGACCTCTATCAAGATTGGCTTCTTGAAGCCTTTGATCTATGGTTCGATGAGTTTCCCCATCTCAAAATCAGAACTTTTGAAGCATTACTTGATGGAATTGTAGGGTTGCCATCAGAAACGGACGCATTCGGTTTTGGAGATGTTAGTCTCGTCACTATTGAAACTGATGGGAGTTACCACGACCTCGATGTAATGAAAGTCGTAGGTGATGGGGTGACGAAGATTATAGGAAATGTTCAAACAACCTCAATTTCAAAAATCGCTAGGTCTGAGGTTCTAAAGTCACATCGTAGTTTGCTGAAAAAAGATGGTTTATGTGAAAAATGTCAAGAATGTGAAATTGTTGATATATGTGGCGGAGGGGCTGTGCCGCATAGGTTTAATCATGGAGGTTTTAAGAATCCAACAATATATTGCAAAGAAATAACAGCGCTTGTAAAACACGCCCAAAACCGAGTCAAAATAGCCCTCTCTGAAACTTCTATGTCTCGCTTAGTTGATGGGGATATGAGTATTAGAAAATTGAAAAGGTTTGAGAGGGCAGAGATGAGTAACGATATAATTTCAAGTTTATGGGAGAGCTCGGTATCTGAACAAAAGTTGGGAGTGGAATCAGCACTGATGTCTCTTAGTGAAAAAGATACTAAATTTAAGCGTGAGGTGGCAGATAAGCTGATAGAATATACAGGTGTTATTTCACAACAGCCTGGAGCTATAGCATGGAGTCGTACCATGAACTCCATAGAAAATGGCTTGACAGTATGCAGAGTGGATGGGACAAGACTAAATATTGATAAAACCTATCCGCGATGGCTTTTAGATAATGTGGAAAAGTTTAAGCGAGGAACACTATTACTACACTTAAATGATTCATGGCTTCGGGTGCCATTTGGAAACTCTATAATTTTTGAAAGAACTGAGACTGCACTTGACGCAGAGCTGGTTTTTTATAATGCAATTGAAATTATAGAGAAGTGGCGTCCTGCATTACTTAATGAGATAAATTCAATTTGTAAATCAGTGCAATTTGTGCGAGATCCTAGTGCGGATCCTAATAAAATTGTCTCCTTTAGTGATAATAGCGTCCCTGGGGCATTATATGTTTCTGTAGTTCAAGGAGGAAAACTTATTGATGCCTATGACTTGGCTGATTCTATTATTCATGAATATCGTCATCAGAAGCTATATCTCCTTGAGAAGCAATATCAGATTGTTGAAAATTCAGATAATAAGGTCCCATCGCCATGGAGGGAAGATATGCGACCTCCATCAGGCTTGTTTCATGCGATATTTGTATTCGTAGAGTTGCGTCGATTCTGGACTTATATTAGGTCTAAAAATATTCCCCATATGCAGATCCGAGCCGAAAATCAACTGTCTGATACCAACAAAAATTTGGAGATAGCATTTAATACTTTAGCTAATTGCCGACTTACTAAGACTGGTCTTCGTTTAGGTGAAGTGCTCTTAAAAAGCGCCAAGGAGTAGCGGTAATGTTAGTGTCAAAAGATTTGTTTCCTATTGACGAAAAAGACTGGCATAGCTTTTTGCGCGACTACTTTTGTGATAAGGATGCAATACCGACAATAGAAAATGACAAAGTTAGACTCAGATTAGAGTGGCCATCGGACGTAGATAGGCATGTTGATCCAAACCTTCAAGAAAATCTTCAATGGTTGGGGAAAGAGCTGACATTATCTTCAATGTGGTCATTTCGAAAAAGAAATGGCAGGATTTTTACTGTGCTGTATGACACTTGGACATTGCTAAGTTGGAGTGAATGGTTATCACGAACACCTTCAAATAAACATAAAAATATTGTAATACTACATGCAGATGATCATCGTGACTTAGGTTCACCAAGAATAGTAACTAAAGATGGAGTTTTGCTAGATGCAATTACAGGGGAGAGTATAAATATTTATGATCCTCATACAGTGCAGAAGGCCATTGAAAGTGGAGCTATAGGAATGGGAAGCTTTATGACTCCTTTCATATGTGAGATACCTTCTACTCAAGTTCGCCATCTTTGTCAGCCTCCAAAACTAAGTGGGAATAGTAAAATACAAATGAATTCTAGTGACAGGGAGTTGGATAAATTGCTGCATTATGGTGCTAGTAGAATGTCACTTGAGCTTGTTAATGATGATCATAAGTGGAATTATTTAGCAACTTCTGACCCATCCATGTGGATAAATGATATTTCTGATAAAACTGTGCTGGTTCATATTGATATGGACTATTTCAATAATCGGTATGACGGAGATTCAGAGTGGAGAGTAAGGCCTTCTCGTTTGGACCCAGATACGAGGGTTATGAATGGAAAAATTGATGAGTTAATTGAAACACTGAGCAGTATTAAGCTGAAAATAGAAGATGTCACCATTGCGTTTTCGCCTGGCTTTTTCCCAGCTGAATACTGGAGAGATGCTTATCAACGTTTACAAGTTGGCTTGGAGAAAGTTCTTTGCGTGTAGAGAGGGCTAAGTCAAGTAAAAGAACACGGCGTCCTACACCTAAGCCAAAAGTAGTTAAGCCCCGGCTTGATATACCAAAAGTTGAAGCATCTGACGTAACACTAGTCCCACTTTCAGGGACACCTGGAAAGGGTAAGGGACCTGGTGGTGAGAAGTGGCGTATAGAGTTTTGTGGAGTTCGCGCTGGTGAAGTTTACATTAACGTTATTGACGAGCCACCTATCGGTTTACACGCATCAATTCAGATCTATCTAAATAAAAAAAGTCAAGGACGAGGAATTGGTCGTATTGGGTACTACTATGCCTGCCTAAAAAGCCAGCACGACGTTATATATGCCCACATGAGAAAGTCTAATATAGCATCAAGGCGGGCTGCAGAAGCTGCTGGCTTCTTTGATGCTTCGCCTCCGGGTTATAGCCAACTGATTATGAAAAGAGTTAGGACCTGCACAGGTGCAAAGGATTAGGTGGACAAGGTATGAAAATTTTTATTGTTATACCTTGCCTAAATGAACAAGAAAATTTGTGGGACACCTGTAAGTCACTTGACTTTGGAATGCTAAAAAAGACTAATACAATATTGGTTCTGGTTGATAATGGTTCGACTGACCATACTCTCTCTATAATGACGCGGGTTCGAGAATGTGTGGGAGCTCAACATGTTTCAATCATCAGAGAATATAGGAAAGGTTATGTATATGCGCGAAATGCCGGTGTTTTAGCTATTACTGAGCATTTACGTAAACATCGGAGCTTAGATGAACCTGCCTTAGTACTTCAGGCTGACGCGGATACTATTTATCAGCCAGGGTATATAGAGAACATGCAGTATTCCTTTGTCGGTAGCGGCCTTTTAATAGAGGGAGCGGCCGTGACGGGGAAGGATTTTGTAGATAAGTTTAGAGAGTTTGACAAGCTGTGTCGTAATACGGACTCCGAGATTGAGCGCTGGTTCGCTAGTGATGATGATCAGATTGTAGTAGATGACAAAGTATGTGGCTTTTTACTTTCAGACTATTGGCGCTGGGGCGGACACCAGCGGGACTTTGACAGCTTAGGAAGAGAGATCTATGCAGAAACAACGCGTTTGCTTATTAGAGGTAAAGAAGTAGGAGAAATAAAACGCGAAAAAGTGGACTCAGCTCTTGCAGTCCCTTCGCGACGAAAGCTGTTATCACAAGGGCCCGCTTACTTTGCATCGGCGGGCTTTCCAAGAAGTTCAGATTGGGTAAAGTCATGGGGAGAGTCTTCCAAAGACTCAGATAAATTTCTGACATCTCCGTTTTCATGGGGAAAGATAAATAGTGCAATCAGGTCAAGACAACGCCATGCTTTAGCGTTCTTTTCTATCTTACCTGAGATATATAAAAAGAGGTCTGATGTATTGCCAGAATTTTATCCTATTGTTAAGAAGATAAATAAGAATAAATACAACCCTAGTTATGTACTTGAGAATTTACTATCTCTGGTTGATGAGGACGGTGGAGTGTTAGATCAGTTTATAGATGGAAATGTTTAATAGATTATAGTGTGGTTATGTGTGTTTATAAACTGTGTGGTTAATGGATGTCCATTTAAATATATTATAGGTTTGGCCTTTTGCAGAAAGGCTGCGAAAAACAAACTGTCGTAAGGCGCAAATCATTAATGGGCAGTTTAGGCTAGTAATATGAGATGTGTTGCTACAGCTAGCAGCGACTACTTGCGCTAACCCGGCGGGCGTCTATGATTGATAAGGGAGGATTCACGGGAGAAAGAGCTTGGCGTCCATTGATTTAACGTTGTCGGTGATCATTTGATTAGGTGGCGTTGCTCATGATTCGCGGTGTCTTATCCGGTGTGTTTTGCTTTCTGTTGCAACTTGCCGGTCAGGGTGTCGCTGCTGAGCAAACGCTTTCGCGCCAACTGGAACTGATCACGTCTTCATCTATCGCTCCTTATGTGATTGCCGAGGCAAACCGCGGACTGGTGGTGGATATTATTCGCGAAGCGTTATCTGAGCAGGGCTATGCGGTTAACTTCATATACACCACGAACCGGCGCCTGTTTGCGGAGTTACGAAACCAGCGCGTGGATGGCGCGTTTAACCTGCCTCCGGGCAGTTACTCCGAGGGCGGCTATTACCTTTCCGATCCTGTGGTTTACTACCAGAACGTAGTGGTGACGCTGAACAATCAGGCGGAAGGGATTCTCAAAGTGGATGACCTGAAGGATAAACGCCTGGTGGTGTTCCAGAATGCCCACCTTTATCTGACTCCAGAGTACGCCAAGATGGCGGCGCAGAATCAGCAGATTGAGGAAGTAGTGGATCAACGGGCGCAGGTGCAGATGCTGTTTTTGAAACGCACGGACGCGATCATTCTGGATAAGCGCATTTTCCATTACTATCTGAACCAACTGCAGTCGACCAGCCCGATTTATGAGTCTCCCTACATTGTTCATCCTTTATTCAACAGCGCTCCTCGTTACGCCATTTTCAAGTCCGCCCAGCTGCGAGATTTATTCAATCAGCGGCTGCAGGAGTTGAAGGACAATGGGCGCTATGACGTCATCGCTGACAA
Source organism: Hahella sp. HNIBRBA332 (assembly GCF_030719035.1). Taxonomy (NCBI): domain Bacteria; kingdom Pseudomonadati; phylum Pseudomonadota; class Gammaproteobacteria; order Oceanospirillales; family Hahellaceae; genus Hahella; species Hahella aquimaris. Next base: position 2,476,388 of record NZ_CP132203.1, on the reverse strand, counting down.
CTATCTGAAGCTGGCGAAATAGCTCCGCTTTGCTGCTCGCATTCATTTCCGACGCTGCTTAAATCCTGTCTGAATTGTCACAAAATTCACACTTGAAAAGTCGCGGTCCGACCATAAATTGGTAATCGCCAGGGATTGCCCCTTGGTCTTTTGACTTTGTTTATATTGCTTCAAAGCGGAGGATATACAATGAACTCAATCGACTTAACCCCACTTTATCGCAACAGCGTCGGCTTTGAACGACTGGCGTCGCTGATTGATCGCGCGCTCACCGGCGAGACTGACGCGCCCACCTATCCGCCTTACAACATCGAAGCTCTGGAAGAGAACCAATACGCCATCACCTTGGCGGTGGCGGGCTTCGCACGCAGCGAGCTTGCAATCACGGTGGAAAAAAACGTACTGACCGTACGCGGCCGCAAGGAACAAGATGCTTCCCGCAACTACCTGTATCAGGGTATTCCGGGACGCGCTTTCGAGCGCACATTCAATCTGGCCCAGTACGTGGAAGTGAAAGACGCCTCGCTCAGTAACGGCCTGCTGACGATTACGTTGAAGCAGAACATTCCTGAGTCGATGAAGCCCAAGCAGATTGCGATTAATGAAGACGGCCATTTGCTGGAGCATGAAGGCGACGCAGGTTCGGAAGAGCGTTCTGACGCCGCCAATCAGGCGGCCTGATGACGCAAGGCGCATCGCGTCGACGCCAATGTGGAGGACATTCTTACACAACTCAAACACGGCGTGCTCAAGCTGGTATTTCCCGGCGCGAACCGGACGCCAAGGAGGTGAAACGCATCGCTATTCATTCGTAACCTGAGCATTCATTTATAACCTAACTACTCATTTGTAACTATTCCGGGGCGGATCTTTGTGAGGTCCGCCTCCGGCGACGAGGCCCGGCCTCTCTGTTCGCCGCCATGAAGTCGTCATGACGCTCCAGACGTATGGGCCTCGGTTCCGCTAGGGAGGTCATTAACATGCAAAGCCAAACCAAAAAGACATTACTTGGCGTCGCCGCTGGCGTGGGATTGGCGGCGGTGGCGGGCCTGGGCTATTACACCTGGGAATTGAATCAGAAAGTTGAAGCCCTGGAGGCGCGGAATACGCCCAACATCAATCTCCCCTTGAGCGCGGCGCCCGACCCCTGGCCCAAAAACTGGGACCCCTGGTCGGACAATTGGGACCCGAGCGGGCAGTTTGCGGAAATGCAGAAGCGTATGGATGAGATGATGAAACATATGGCTCCAGGCAACTCGACCTTCAGTATGCAGGGTTTTGGATTGTCATCGCCAGGACCCAACATTGAAGTGGACGAGAACGCCAAGGAGTACAGGGTCACTGTCACGGTTCCAGAAGGTGAAAAGGTGGAGCTGAACGCGGACCTGGATGGAGATACGTTGAAAATTTCCGGCAAGGTAAGAAGCGAGAGCGAGAGTAACTCTGGCGGGTTGGCGGGAAAAACCGTATCCGCCAGTCAGTTTTCTCAATCCATGACGCTGACCGACCCGGTGATTGAATCAGGGATGACCATCAACAACAAAGGCAAGGAAATCGTCATCACCATCCCGAAAAATACGGGATGAAAACTGGAGAGGGAGGCGCTGGCGTGTGATCGAGCGCCCCGGCGCCTTCACCAACCCCGAGACTTCATGCGTTTGAGCTGATACTCCATGGACGATTGATCCATCAGGCGGCTGATCTCTTTCAGGGACAGCTGCTTGTAGCGTCTTTGCTCTTTGGATGAAGGGGGAGCGCCTAACATCACTGGCTCCTCTTCGGACCACTTTTCGAGGTCGGTCAAATATTCAGTGCGATAACGCTGAATCGCTTCTTCGGCGAGTTGGCGGGGAGACTTTTGAGACTGCGTATCCATATGCAACACCTGGGCTGAAATGCAAGTATAAGCAAGTCGAATTTAAAAGCATGACAGTGGCTATGTCAAGTGTAATTGGCTTGTATTTCAAGGGTAGGCAGCCAAAAGGCGGATAAGTGAGAACCTGTATTGAAAGCAAAATTGTATATCATGTGAGCGCCGAGACAAGTGGAATCTCCGCCGGACTTGCCGGCGAAGGAGTGATTTTTAGCGCATAATCAAGCGCTTAGCCTAAACGATTAAGATGCCTTGAGGGATTTCGGCGGGGTGACGTCATTGGCTTTATACCAGCCTTGAGGATCTTTCTTCAGGTTGGCGATCAACTTCTCCAGGTCATCGAACAGGGCGTGCCGCGGTTTCCAGTCGAGAAGGTCGGCGGCGCGACTGACATCCAGCTCATAATGATCGGATGACATGTCCACCATAAATGGCTTGATGAAAGGCTTCTCGCCCTTATCGATGCTGTCGGGAATAATCGGCTCAGCCTTTTCCTCCACCCAAGCGCCGGCCTTGGCCACTGACTTAGGAACTCGCAGGGTGCGCCAGCGTTCCTTGCCGTGAATCAACTCGCCAATGCGATCCTGCAGTTCGCCATAACTTACGACGCGTTCTTCGCCAATCAACATGATGTTTTCTTTAGGCAGATCGCGGCGGCGCTGCAAGGTTTTCAAAAATGCCTGCATCAAGTCCTGACGATGCACATAGGCTTGGCCGGCGTCGGTGTCGCCGGGATACAAATGGCTTTCCAGATCTCTCTCATAGATGCGCGCGATCTGCTGCGACAAGACGGGGGCGGCTTGTTTGTCGTCATACAGGCCGGCGAGACGCAGGATGCTGTAGGGCATAGCGCCAGCATTCTCCTTGATGATGATCTCCGCTTTGATCTTGTACTCAGGATACACCCAATCCGGGTCCAGGGGCGTTTCCTCGGTGATGGGGGCGCCGTCAGGCTCGCTGGCGCGATGGACCAGCATGGTGCTGGAGTAGATGAAGCGCTCCACGTAGAAATCCTGCAACGCCGCCATGAGATTGCGTGCGCCATTCACGTTGACTTCTTCGTAGAGCGGGGAGTCTTCCCCGGTGAAATCGAAATACGCGGCCAAATGAAAGACGGCGGCGATGTGACGGCCAAATTTCTCCCGGAAGGCGTCGAAGGTTTTCTTGACGTCATTTGGGGAAGTCAGGTCCAGGGTGTAGCTGTGATCCGCGAGAGGCGTTTCTTCACGATCCATACCGATAACCTGATACTTTCCCGTCAGGGTAAGAATGAGACTGGACCCGATATCGCCAGCGGAACCGGTGACGATGACCAACGGTCGTGTTGAGATGTTTGTAGTTTCCGACATGACTCTTTCCAACTTTCCTTTATCTGATGAGTGATGCGGCCGCTTCCTGCTGCACACTGCGTTGGTGAGGCACGGTGGTTGCGAACTGACCAACGCCACGGGAAAACGACCTCCTTGTCAGTTAGCTGATACAAGGGTCGTGCCAGTCTAAAGTGGGTGTCCTGGTAAGACGCTGGTAAGGCCCTGGTGGGCGGCTTGAGGTGGATGTCCTGATATGACGTGAGGGCGTGAGGTGGGTGTCCTGATATGAGTACAAGGCTGGTTTGTGCGTTGGGAGGGATGCTGGCGTGAACTTTGATGCTTTTAAGATACGGACGTTTTGCGCCGTCACCCTCGGCAACGTCCGCATATGGCTGGCGTCGTAAATAGCGCCGGTAACAGCTAGAACATCCAGCGATTCCAGTTACCGTAACGCCTGCTGATCTCGCCTCGCGGCAGGCTCAACAGGATCAGCGCCAAACCGGCGATCAGGCTGGCGACAGAGGCGTTCAGGCTTGGGCCATAGGCGAAGGGCGTCAGCAATAGGCAAACGCCAAGTGGGATCAGCAGAAAGCGCACGGGTCTCGCGACTTCCGTCAATGCGATCACCGCCACGGTAATGGTTAATGACCCAATCAGATGATCCCAGTCCGCCATCGCGCCCTCGGTTCCGAACAACAAGCGTGTGAACATCAAACCCACGCCGATGAGGATGCTCACAGCGAGGTTCCAAGGCAGTCCTACACCGCCGCCAACGATATCTTTCATGATGGCGGCCGGGCGTTGCTCGAAGCTGGGCTCTGGCGCGACGCGTCCGCCGCTGTCTTCATCACCAAGGAAGAATACTTTCCACAGCGAGCGCCCCGCCTGTTTACGCCGATATAAGAATTGACCGGTAGCTACTAATTCGTCCAGCGAATAGGGGATTTGCAACAGCATGGCGGTAGCCGCAATCAGACAGAGGGTGCACCAGGTCTCCAGCAAAATAGGCTGAATAATGATGAAGGTGATGGAGACAATGCCGAGAGGCACAATCATGAATCCGAACAACGCCACCAGCCAGGGCATGGTGCGCCAGCGTTTGTGAGATCCCACCAGCCCGGACAGGATTTCCAGCGCATAGGTTAACGCGCCCACTCCGGCGTCGGGAACCGGCCAGGCCTCGGACACATACGAGGTGATGATTTCTTCCGCGCCGTTCTGGGGATCTATGCGTGAGCCGGTGAAGAACGGGTCCCACACCTCGGGAATATGTTGTAACTGGTATGCGCACAGATAAGTCGAGATCAGCAGGCCAACCATAGCCAGGGCGATGATCGGCAGGCGTTGAAACCAGCTGGAAGGGTTGAAATCCCATCCCGCCGGAATGTTGGTTTCATCCAGCTCCGCCTGCGATGAAACGCCTGGACAGGGCGGTAGCGCGATAGCGAAGCCGATAACCAGAATGCCGGTCAGGGTGTCGTTTAGGTAGGCGGCTGCGTTGGGTGTCCAGAATAGCAGTGGCGCTGACATTAGCCACACCCCCACTGTGGCGCAAACCCAGCGCGCCCAACTGAAGCGCCAGGACAGGGATAGTCCGGCGAAGGCCAGCAAAACGAGCCCTGCGACCACATCGCTGTATATCATGCCTGGCTCGCTATAGTCCCGTAGCGCCGGCGAACAGATGAGCCAGAGCGCCAGGGCCATATTTATGAAGTGGGCCCACAGGTTGCGGCTATGCAGGGCCCGGTATTGGTCGCGATGTTCGATGGAGCGCGAGAATGGCGATAATGACCGGATCATCTGTTCCTGCATAGCGGACTCCCTTTTATGTGTTCACAGGCGAATGTGAAATGGTTACAGCGAGGCGATGGCGTCCTTGATGGCGCTCACGAAGGCGTCGAGATCGCCTGGATGGCGGGCGGTAATGATATTGCGGTCTCGTACAGTGGCTTCATCCACCCATTCCGCGCCGGCGTTTTTCATGTCGGTGATAATGGACTGGTAGGAAGTGGCGCGAATGCCGCGGACGATCTGCGCCTCGATCAATAGCCAGGGGCCGTGGCAGATGGCGGCGATGGGCTTTTCCGCGATGTTGAATTTATGGATCAGGTCTACCACTGTCTTTTCCACCCGCAGTAAGTCGGGGTTTATCTGCCCTCCGGGCAATACCAGCGCGTGGTAGTCTTCTACATCCACCTCCTGTACGGTCTTGTCTACCGGGACTTCTTCGCCCCAATCTTTCCCGCTCCAACCGCGAATACGTCCTGTCTGCAGGGAGGCGACATGAACGGTGACGCCTGCGTCGCGCAGACGGTCCCGGGGAACCTCCAGCTCGGATTGTTCGAATCCGTGAGTGGCGATGATGAGAACCTTGGCTTCGTTGATATTCATAGTGAATGCTTCCGTTTGCTGATGTCCGTGTTGGCGGCGCAGCTCCAAGTTGTGGAACCCGGGCTACGATGGGTGTCCTGATAGTCGCGGCAATTTCCTTGCCATGGCTGAATTCAGACAGAATGAAGGGGCTGTGGGCTTGGGAGCGCTTGGAAAAGGGCGTCGCATTTGTGTTCTGACGGTACTTTTTCCAACCGTCTTGTAAAGCTTACAATTGAGTTCCCTGACTTTTCCCTTGGAAGCACGAGGGCATATACTTAGTCAGGCTGTGGCTGGCTGGGCGGAAAACAAAAATCTCCGGGTTAGGGCGCCAATAAATGACAGATCATGAACAACGCGACATTGGTTGACGAAGGTTGGCATAAACTGGGCCAACCTGGCTGTCGTCCTGAGCAGGCGACTGCGTACATCACTTGCAAGTTGAGACAGCTTGACGAGATAAGGAGCGCCGAGGATTTGTCTGATAACGTGCTGAGTAATCTGGACGACTGTAAAGACCAGTTTGCCGTTCTGATGAGAAGTATTGCCACCAACGATTATTATCCTCAATACATCTTCACAAATCGTTTGCTTGAATTGATTCAGATAGAAATTGAACAAGTACGCGAAAACGGATAAAACCGCCTGCCTTGACCATTCTTCGCTGAATAAACATCTGCGCCATGAGTAACGGTGCGCTGTCGCCAGCGGCGATCAAGGCCCTGAACAAAGGCGCCAAGCCGGGCATGGTGGCGTGCCGCCCGCGTGTATGGTAGGTGAACGCCATGGGCGTCGACAGCCTGAGCCAGATCTTCCCGGAACTGATTTTCCGGCGCATTGGCGATATGCGCGTAGAAACCTTCGCGGAACTATATGAATTCCTCATCCTAGGATGCCGTGGCATACTCCACATGGATGTCCGGCGACTGAGCCAAAGTCTGGTAAACCACGCAGTAGCGCTCCGTCAGTTTCATCAGGGAGCGGAGTTGCTCCGTGTCCGCCTGGCTTTTGAGGTCAAAATGCAGGCGGATGGCCTTGAAGCCGACCGGGGCCTCTTTCGCAACGGACAGTGTGCCTCTGAAATCCAGGTCCCCCTCCGCGCGAATCACGGCATCCTGCAGATCCACCCCGGTCGCCGTGGCGACGGCCCGCAAGGTGACGCCGGCGCAGGCCACCAGAGCTTCCAGCAACATGTCGCCGGAACACAGCGATAAACCATCACCCCCCGTCGCAGGATGCAACCCCGCCTCCGCCATCGCTCTACCGGTTTCCACCTTACAAGTGATTCCTTCGCCGATATGTCCTTGCGCTTTCAGCGTAATCAACGCCGTTTCCGGCTTTTCTTTGTATTGCTGCTTCAAGGGAGACTGCAAGGCTTTGAGTTCATCCGCATTCATAAATGCCTCCAGAGATATAGAGATTGGGACCATGAATGTATATTAGCTGAGGCGCTAAAGGTCAGAGTCGCCTCTATAGCCTTACTGAAGATCGCATCCCCCTGCGAGTCATACCTGGGGTTACCACCTAAACTGATGAAAATATGGATAAAATGACAAAAAACGCCTGCCTGAAATACCACTCTCTAAAAATGCTGATGACGCTGGACTTAAACAAGGCCGTGGAGGCGTTGGCGACTGAATATGGCGATTCCTTTTCGCTGGATATTTCATTGATGGATGATGCAGAACGCGAACGCTGCATGGAAATCTCTGGCGCAGTCGCTATCGTGAGCGAACGGTTTTGGATTCTTGAGAAGGAGGACGGCGGAGGCTTGGTTCGCAGGAGGGACCTTGAGAAGAAAATTGTCGACGAAGGCCAGAAGTAGAAAGCAATTAGCCCTGAAAAAAAGCCCCCAGGGCATCTTGGGGGCTTCGGATGACGGAAAATGTTATTCCTCCATATGCTCCGTCAAATTCATCGAGGCTCTGGCTCCAGAGCCTGTTTTATAGGTGGCTACCAGCTGGATGCCAGAATATGGCTTAAACGCGTGCAGCATGATGTGGAAGGTTCCGGCATTGGGGTAGCGCCATGAGCACCATTCCACCTGGGTGGTCGAATAAGGGCGGCAGTGGTATTTGCTCAGCGTCGGCTGGGATTGGTGCATGACGTGCATATCCGCGTCGCCGGTTCCGCCGGACATCTCAATACGCAAGTTCGTTGCGCCGGCGGGCACGTTCAGGCGGAAATAAGACTTCTCACCCTGTGCGCCGGACAGGTTACGGTACACCTGCCCATTGGACATTTCGCGGTTATTGCCCTGATCGTTGTCGTTCTCATAGCCGACTTGCAGAGAGATCCCTGAGTAGTTGGAGAACGCATGCAGCATGATGTAGTACTTGCCGGCCTGAGGCGTGCGGTAATAGCACAGCTCGTCCTGAGTGGTGGTGTAAGGACGACAGTTGTAGTTGTTAAAGCCGGGGCGATCGCCACGTTTAACGTACATATCCACGTCGCCGCGTCCGCCGCTGATTTTGAAGTACAGATTGCGGGAGCCGGCAGGGACATCCAACACGTAGTAAGTCAGATCTTCTTTATTGGCCGACATGTTCTGCACGGTCTGGCCGTTGCGCAGGGTGGTTTCAGTGTTGCTATCATCACCGCCATCGTCGCTCCCATTGTCGTCGCCTCCGTCAGTGGGATCGCCGCCGTTGGGAACACCCGGGTTGCTAATTGAGCGATTGGCGCAGTAACGATAGTTGTTTTTGCTCAGCCAGAAGTAATTACAGTCGCCATCGTAGCTCCAGCGACCGGTTTTTACTTTGTAACCGGATAGGGCGACGCCCTCAAGGTGGAAGTAGCCGCCGTTGTACTTCAAGCTGAAATGCTGGTGCGGACCGGTGGAGCTGCCGCCGTCGCAGAGCGCTTGAGAGCGGTTGTTGGCGTAGTTCGCCAGTTTCTGATTGCGGGAAACCGTGGCGCGATTCTGGAACTGGATGTTGTCCAGGTGATAGTAAGTGGTGGACCAGCCGCCTTCGTGCAAAACCTCAACGAAACAGGAAGAGTGACGAATTGCCGTGCCTCCCGCCGACGCCGCCGCCCACTTGTTGGAGGTGTTGGAACCCCAGTAGCCGCCGTTGTTCAAGTCCAGAGAAGAAAGCGGGTAGCTGCCGCTGCCGGTGTATGTGTGCGCCCCACCGAAATACCACTGTTCGCCCACAGGGAAGGGCAACTGCAGCAGGTTATCCGGCGGAACAGCGTTACGGGTGTAGGCGGCGAAACGATTCAGAGACGGAGCGGCCGAAGGCGTTGCGGACCGGGCTGTTTCCGGGAACAGTCGATGATAGACCTCCTGGAACTCCTCGACATCGCCTTCAGAGCTGTTGCGCAATTCGTCGGATAGGGACTGCGTCGCAATGCCCTGGCCCACGAAAGACAGATTCTGTTGCTCTCGTCCTACAGTTTTGTAGTAGTTGGTGGCGAGGCGTGTGGCGATATCCTGCACCTGCGCATTGAAGCCGGATTCGGAAGACAATTCGCCCATCGGCTGCTGCATGGCCGCGAACTGGCGTCCGCCATGGCTGAGCAAGCCGCTTTGCATTTCAATCAGGGTCATCAGGACCTTGGGGCTGACGGTGCTGTAACCGGCCCAGTGTGTAATAACGTCCGCTTGATCTTTCAGGTGAGGCGCATGTTCTTCAAGGTACGCCGCCACGTCGAAGTTCAGCATCTCGTCGTAGGAATATATGAATTGGTCGTCGGGAATTGCATCGCTATCGTAGGCCTGTGCGACAAATGGCAGAGCAGTCAGCGCGCAGGTCAGGATAGACTTGATCATCCTATTCATGAGGTTTCTCTTTGGGATTGAGTTGTAAGTATTAGAATTATCTTGCGCAGTCTGTATGAAGGATGGGTCTGGTGGAATCAGTAAAACGGCAGAAATTCGACTCGTCCGGTCAGGGTTGGGGTTATCCGTAAAGGGTTATACGCTATACCGTTTAGTGTAAGCGGCGTAAGCGTAATGGGTGAAACTTGAAACTTTGGTTGTGTTTGCTGCAGAAAAATGAGGCGTAGCGCTCAGTTTAACGACGTCATGAGAGGCGGGCTAATTATGGGTGTCTTGATAAGTAATCATGGGTGTCCTGATAAGCACTGATAAGCAGCGAAAACAGAATGACAGCGTAATCAGTCTCAACTGCAAAAAGTGGGTGTCCATTTAAACACCCAAATAGAAAACCAAGCGTTACCCCAATGACTCCAATTTCCATTTCAGCCGTTCCGTCGCCTGCCTGAGAATGAAGGGAAGCCGCTTGCCGAAGGTATGCAGGGCGTACACGTCTCTGTCCTCCGCCTGCCAATCCGAGGCTACCCTTTCCAGCTCTCCACGCCCGATGGCGTCCGCCACGAATATGGAAGGCGCCAACAGCAAGCCTAAACCGTGCCGGGCGTAACTGATCGCCGCTGGCAGCGTATTGACCTGCATCGTCTTACCCGCCTGTAGAGCAATCTGTTCATCGTTGTTGAACACAGAAGCTTTGTGCTGCCAGGGCAGCAGGATCAACGTGTGGTTTTGCAACTGTTTAGGATCAGGCTTGCCATGGGTGTCCTGATAAGCTTGCGAAGCAACCAGGAACGAACGCAGGACACCCAGTTTGAGCGCGTGGTAGTCGCTGTCTTTCTGGGGGCCGACTGTGATCGCCATGTCTAATTTATGCTCAAGCAGATCGAGTTTCTGATCTGAAAAGGTGACATCTGCGATCAGCTTTGGATATTGCCGGCACAAGTCGGCGATCACTGACTCCACCAGCAGTGACTCAAAGGCGTGCGGAGCCGTAATTGCGATTCTTCCCTGAGGCTCCTGCTCAAAATCCTGCAACTCATCCACCGCCAGCTGCAGTGTTTCCGCCATTTGTTCGCAGCGCAATGCGAATTGGCGTCCCGCAGGCGTCAGATGCAGCCTTCGGGTGCTACGACTCAGTAGCTTTGTTCCCACCAACGTTTCCAGTTGACTGATATAGGTGCTGATGGCCGAACGGGTGTGGCCGAGGTTTTCCGCCGCTCCAGTGAAGGAGCCGCACTTTACTACTTCGTTAAACACCAACATACGATATGGAAGCGCCTTTTGTTCATTATTTCTAAACATTGAGTTTTAAAGTGAGCTAATTATTGCGTAATTGGATTCGAATATTATTCCTCCCACTCCCAAAACAGCAAGAGAGGAAAGTGAAATGTCCCCAATCGTTATCGAAGAAGTTCTGAACGCCAGCAGAGAATGGATTGCCTGCTTTAACCGTGGCGATGTTGAAGGTTGCCTCTCTGGCTACCTGCCTGACGCCGTCATGCGTGTGGACCCGGTTGGAGAGTTCAAAGGCGCTGGCGCAATCGCTTTATTCTGGCGCGACTTCGCCAACCTCAACCCCTCGCAGCTTGAGTATCTGGACGTAAACGTCAAAGTTATCGACGCCAAAAGCGCCGTTCTTTCCGCTAACTGGCGCATGAATATCGCCAGCGGCTTTATCAGCAAAGAGCTGTGGGTCAAGCAGGACAGCGGAGAATGGAAGCTGGCGCAGGATGACTTCAGCGTTTTGAGCCTGAACCCACAGCAAAGCGCCTGAGCTTATCAGGACACCCACTTTTGTAACCGGACACCCATTTCAACGTTTGTCACTTAACGCAGAGGTAGCTATGAAAAGCACATATATTCTTGTACACGCTGCATGGCTGGGCGCTTGGGCATGGAAGCATGTGGCGGATCACTTGACGGCCAAGGGGCATACTGTCATCGCTCCCGACTTACCGGGTCACGGAGGGGATCAAACGCCAGCTAAATTCATCCAATTGCAGAATTATGTTGCGACAGTGCTTGAAGCGGTGGAGCGCGCAGAGCAACCTGTCATCCTGGTCGGCCACAGCTTTGCGGGAGTGACCATCAGCCAGGTTGCTGAGGCGCGACCAGAGAAAATTCGTGGTCTGGTTTATCTCACGGCGTTCTTGTTGCCCAATGGCGCTTCATTTGGTGATGCCGTGGCCGGAGTAACCGGTTCTTTGGCGGTGGATAACTTCTATTTATCTGACGATAAGACTGAGGCGTATATCGTCGCCGACAAAGTGCATGCCGCCTTTGCTCAGGATGCGTCTGCGGAAGCCTTTAGCGAAGCCGCCAAATACATGGTGGCGGAACCAGCGGCTCCGTTGTTTGAAAAGCTAAGCGTCACTGATGAACGTTGCGGCGCCATTCCGAAGTATTACATTGAAACAACAGAGGACAACGCGGTGCCGCTTGCGGCGCAAAGGCAAATGGCCGCACAAGGAGGCGTTCGTCGCACTTATTCGATGGCCACCGGGCATTGCCCAAACCTGACTCAACCGAAGGAAGTGGCGGCCTATCTGCTGGCGATTGCTGAAGAGCTGTAGTGCATTGAAACGGTTGAAAAAGCGGTGCGAATAAACGCATGAGCCTATCAGGACACCCACTTTATTAGGGTGGGTGTCCATTTTGCTGTGGTCTAATTGCGCAGCTCCCAGACTTGACGGTCACTAATAATACTGGTTATATAGCCAGCACTTTGTGACGTTAATTCAAGGATGAAAGCCATGCCAAAGCCACGGAATGCCCAGATTTCCGTCGAAGCCACGCCTTACTACCACTGTATCTCTCGCTGTGTGCGGCAAGCGTATTTATGCGGTCAGGATACTGATGGTCGGGATTATTCTCACCGCCGTAAATGGGTGGAGTCCCGAATCTTATTTCTCTCGTCTGTATTCGCCATTGATGTGTGCGCCTACGCGGTGATGAGTAATCATTTCCATGTTGTGCTTCATGTCAATGCAAGTCACGCGGCATCATGGAGCGATAGAGACGTGGTTCAGCGCTGGAATAAACTTTTTACCGGGACCGAACTGAGTTGGCGTTATTTGCGAGGTGAGCCGATAGAAGACGCTCACTTCCGGTTGCTGAAAAAGCAGATAGCAGTTTGGCGGCAGCGGCTTGCATGCATCAGTTGGTTTATGCGTTGCCTGAATGAGCCCATTGCAAGAATGGCGAACCGGGAGGACGGCTGTACTGGCCGGTTTTGGGAAGGTCGCTTCAAGTCTCAAGCGCTGTTGGACGAAAAAGCATTGTTGGCATGTCTGGCCTATGTCGATTTGAATCCCGTGCGCGCCAATTTGGCGAGGACGCCGGAAGAAAGCGCGTACACCTCCATCCAAAGACGCATCAATGCTTTAAAAAGTGAACAACCGCAGCAACCCGCGAAACTCTTGCCGTTTGTGGGCCCTCATCAAAATAACGCCTCTCAGGGTATTCCATTCGCTCTGGATGACTATTTGGCGCTTGTTGATTGGACGGGCAGAGCACAAAGGGATGATAAACCTGGCTATATCCATCAAAGCTATCCGCCAATATTGCAACGCTTGAACTTCGATCCTAACCACTGGCTGACGGCCAGTCTGAAATTTGAGAGTCGCTTCAGAGGTTGGGTCGGCGCTTTTTATCGGCTGAAGTCAGTTTGCGCCAAGCTGGGTTACAAGCGGATTCCAGGCCGCGCAGCCGCTAGATTGCTTTCAGTATGAAGGAATGCGGGCCACGCGGAGTCGAGCAGGTTAAACGAGTCAATCCTGTTAACAGGACACCCACAATAAGAGCGTGGATCAAAGTCTCTCCACCAGCTTTTCTACAATTTCCAGCGGAGTCTCAAAGCAATAATCCGGCTGTTCTTCTTTCAGGCGTGTGAAGGTGTTGTAACCCCAGGCGACGGAACCGCATTTCAGGCCGGCTTTACGTGCGGCCTCGATGTCTCTCAACTCATCGCCGATGTATATCGCTTCGTGGGCCTGTATCTTCTCGTTTTTAAGGAGTGCTCGCAGTTTATGCGCCTTGCCGGACAAAGACATGCCGCAACTGAAATAGTCGAACATTTCGAGATCATTATGTTTGAGAAAAATACGGATATTGCTCTCTGAGTTGGACGAACCGATGCCCAGTTTGTAGTCGTGATCGGTTAAGCGCTGAAGCGTCTCTTTGATATGAGGAAAGGGTTTAACGCTGGTCATCTTGCCTGCGGCGCGCTTTCTGAATTCCCTGGCCAATTGGGGGGTGCGCCAGGCGCTGATGCCCAAAAACTCCATGATTTCGCCGTAGGTTTTATCCCTCAGCATTTCGCCTTCTTCCTCGGTGACATAGCGGAAGTTGAAGGTCTTTGACATGTCTTGGATGTTCTTGAGAAACCAGGAGTAGGTGTCGGCGATAGTCCCATCAAAATCGAAAATAACGTAGGCAACCACGTAAAAATCCTTTTTTCTAGTCGGGAGGCGGTTGAAGGACGGCTCATTGGTTTTTATATGCGAGTAAAAAGATAGCAGCTATTTAGCGAAGGGAAAGCAGCGGACAGTAAATCCGGTGGCTGTCCACCGGATTTAGGTCATCGAGCCAGGAATGTTCAGTCGCACACCTGCCACTGAACTGTGCCTGACCCCGTCCCGAAACGCTGCATGGTGTATTTCTCAATGTCGATGAGATACCCCGTGCGGCCCAGGTTCTGGGTACAGCAGCCATCGCAGTCCGAGTCGGCGCACATGTCGTATACGACGACATCGATTTCCTTGCCGCCCTGGCGTAATCGTAGCGTCTTACCGTTTAGCCAATTGAAATCCTTGGAGTGAACCGCTGCGATATTGTGCGCCTTGACCCAGCTTTCCGGTTGTACGCCATCCAGGCCCGCGAACTGGCCGGCCCATTCACAGCCGTTGTACTTGATGCACTCTTCACTGTTGGGATCAGGGTAAGATTCGTAGTTAGTCAGATTGGCTTCGTTCCAGTTATTACCTGCGGCGCAGCTAGCGCCGGAGTCGTCTCCGTTGTCTCCATCATCATTGCCATTGTCTGAGTCACCACCGTCATCGCCACCTTGATACTCATCCCAGAACCAGTGGCTGATGACCGGATCATAGCCAGGGTTAGCGTGAACGGCGATATATAGTTTCCCTTTGTAGCGGACGATGTCTCCTTCCACGTAGTTATGTCCCGACTGCCAATCCGGGAAATCATCGGAACCTCCGTCCGTTGTCTCCGTTCTGGATACGCGAACTGAGGATGCGTCGTCGTCACGGTTTAACTCCGCCGCGTCGGAAGTATAGAGGTCTCGTACGCCTTTGAAATTGTTGTGCTGAAACACTTCCAGCTTAAGGCCATTGGGAACTCGCGCGGAAGACAGGTCGTCATTCAGCGCGCCGCGGGAAATCAGGCTGGTTAAGCTGTAGTCGCCAACAGGCAGTTCTACTGCATAGCCCTTAAAGTGGGTGTCCTCGTAGAGCGTGACGAATTTTTCTCCGCCACTGTTTGAGTCAGCGCCGTATATTTCTATTTCCCACAACGAATAGCCGTATTCGGTTCCGCGCTTTTTGCCTTTTATGCGGATATATCTGCCTGAGGCGTTCAAGTTGGTCAGATCATCAACGCCTCCGTCTGCGTTAGTGACGGAGCGGACTGTCGTCCAGGTTGAAGCATCATTGGAGACCTGTACGTCATAGGCTTTAGCATAAGCCGCCTCCCATGTAAGCCTGACGTGGGATATGGATCGCTTTTCTCCCAGGTCCACATAGATCCAGGCTGAACTGCCGTAGGCGCTACCCCAGCGTGTGCTGGCGTCGCCGTCGACCGCCATGTAGCCGCTGAGATCACTGGATTCGACAGAAGACGTGGAGACAGGTCGCATGTGCGCCAGATTCTCCGCTGCGAAAGCGCAATGGCCGAAGCCAGCTCCCGCTGCGATAGAGAGGGCGAGCGCATGTCTGCGCCAGTAGGATGAAATCATGGGTGTCCTTCCTTATTGCTTTAATTGGGTTCATTGGCGGTCAGGCTTGGCGACGCCTGTTATTAACGTGATACGTTTTCGAGTCTAGGTTGGGAACCGTTCCCAAACGATTGCCCAAAGGGGCTAAAAGGGATCTAGTCCAAAGGCGTGCAACCTCCTGCCCAGATGCAGGGATTTATTACATCTGTTTAACTGGCTAATTGTGGGTGTCCCAGTAATTTGTACGGCGGCGATGCGCTCACTGATATGAGAGTCTGCTCGACGGAAAATGCTTCGCTGCCGGCAAAAGTGGGTGTCCTATTAAGTCGATGTTTAAATTAAGCGCTAATTATGGGTGTCCAGATAAGAGCTGGCTGGCGCGACAGTCGTTAATCGACGCAATCACCCAGACGCCGCTCGCCAGTGGTTTTGTTACCACCCACCTTGATCGCCAGTATCTATGGTATGAACTTCGACTATATTCCTGAGCTGAAATGGCCGTTGGGATATCCTTGGGCGATCGGTCTGATGATTGTGTCTGCGGTGACGCCTTTCCTGTATTTCAAGCGCAAAGGTTGGTTGTAGATCGCCTTTGCAATAGAGACGGAGAATTGCGGTATGACGATGAAATTTGATTTATATCCGTTTTGAAGCGTTGGTATCTGCGCATAATAATGCGCTTTTAGGATTTTTATATGTGACCAAGGAACCAGGAATGAGACGTTTGACACTACAAGAAGCCGCCCGATTATCCATCCCATTGTTGGACCTGACTTCGCTGAATGAAGCGGATACGGACGCCAGCATTACCGCGCTTTGTCAGAAAGCGCACACCCCGGAGGGCTGGGTGGCGGCGGTATGCGTATACCCCCGTTTTGTCGCGCTGGCGAAGCAGAATCTGAGTGATTCCCCCGTGAAAGTGGCGACCGTTGTGAACTTTCCTCACGGCGAATCATCGGCCGACGCGGTGATTGGGGAAACCACCGAGGCGATCCGCGCCGGTGCAGATGAGATTGACCTTGTGTTTCCCTATAAAGCCTTGCTGGCGGGAGATGAAAACACGGGGCGTAAATTGGTGGCTGCGGTGAAAGCTGCCTGTGGCGAAGCCGTGCCATTGAAGGTGATCATTGAATCCGGCGAGCTGCAAACCCCGGACTATGTGCGACGCGCCAGCGACTTGGCGATCGCCGCCGGCGCTGATTTTCTGAAGACATCCACCGGAAAAGTGAAGGTCAACGCAACGCTGGATGCGGCGGAGGTCATGCTCAATTGCATTCGTGAGTCCCGCGCGCCAGTGGGGTTCAAAGCCGCAGGCGGAGTCAGTACGCCGGAACAGGCGCGGCTCTATCTCAGTCTGGCGATGAATATCATGGGCGACGACTGGGTGTCTCCAGACAACTTCCGTTTTGGCGCCAGCAGTTTGCTGCATAACCTGCTGGTGTTGTTGGGACATGGCTCCGACCACGCCACTTTGGAATATTGATCTACACTGCAAGACGCAGATCGCGCCTACAAGCGCTGATAACACAATAACAACGAACCGTCATGGAGACAGATACTTTTAAGGAGAGAGTGTGAGCAGGGCAATTTTGATCGTACTGGACAGCTTTGGCATTGGCTCCACGGCTGATGCGGAGCGTTTCGGCGACGCCGGCGCCAACACCTTGTTACATATCGCCGAAGCCTGCGCCGCTGGCGTTTGCGATAGCCAAGGCAGAGCAGGGCCATTACGGCTTCCCAACATGAATCGGCTGGGTTTGGGCAAGGTTGGAGAAGCCAGTTGCGGCGTCGCGGCGCCAGGCTTGGAATCGGCGCCCGCCATTATTGGCGCTTATGGCTTTGCGGAAGAGCTAAGCTCTGGCAAAGATACGCCTTCCGGGCATTGGGAAATCGCTGGCGTTCCCGTGCTTTTTGATTGGGGCTATTTCACCGATAAGCAGCAAAGTTTCCCGCGGGAGTTGCTTGACGCTATTGTCGAAGAAGCCGGTCTGCCCGGTGTGCTTGGTAACGTTCATGCATCCGGCACCCAGATTATTGCGGAATTGGGCATGGAGCATATGGCCACGGGGAAGCCGATTTTCTATACCAGCGCGGATAGCGTCGTTCAGATCGCCTGCCATGAAGATTCGTTTGGCCTGCAGCGTCTGTATGAGCTTTGCCAAATCACCCGCAAACACATCGACCCTTATAATATCGCCCGCGTTATCGCGCGTCCCTTTGTCGGCGCATCGCCGGAGGATTTTCGCCGCACCGGCGCCCGTCGCGATTTCGCCACGCCCCCGCACAAACCGACGCTGCTGGATAAGCTGAGCCTTGCCGGAGCGCAGGTGGTCGCCATTGGCAAGATCTCCGATATCTATGCCGGCAAAGGCGTCAGTCGTTCGGTCAAGGCGGACGGTTTATGCGCGCTGGTGGAAGCGACGCTGACTGTGATGAACGAGACCGACAGCGCGACGAATGAACAAGACACTTTGATTTTCACCAATCTGGTGGACTTTGACATGCTTTACGGCCACCGTCGCGATGTCGCTGGCTATTCGCGGGCGCTGGAAGATTTCGACACCATGTTGCCGGATATCCTGGGTGTTATGACCGATGACGATCTGCTGATTCTGACGGCGGACCATGGCTGCGATCCTACCTGGCCTGGCAGCGATCATACACGGGAGCATATTCCCATTCTGATGTACGGCAAGCGCGCGCCACATGGCTTTATCGGAGCCAGAAAGACTTTCGCCGATATTGGTCAGACGCTGGCGGAATACTTTCATCTGGAGCGACTGGACTTCGGCGAATCCTTTCTCGCGCCAGCGGCCCATTAAATTTATCCCTGGGCGCCGGGATGCGCGCCCAACTGTTTCACCTCATCACATAAGGAAGACGATTATGGCCACTCCTCATATTGCCGCTAACTCCGGCGACTTTGCAGATACCGTTTTGATGCCGGGTGATCCGCTCCGCGCCAAACACATCGCGGAGACTTACCTGGCGAACCCCGTGTTGGTGAACGACGTGCGCGGCATGCTGGGCTATACCGGCGAATACCGTGGACGCAGGCTTTCGGTTATGGGGTCAGGCATGGGCGTGCCTTCCATTTCTATCTACGCCCATGAGTTGTTTACCCAGTTCAATGTAAAAAATATCGTTCGCATCGGCTCCTGCGGCTCTATTCGCGATGAGGTGAAAGTACGCGATATCGTTATCGGAATGGGCGCGGGAACGGACTCTTTGGTGAATCGAGTGCGTCTTAATCATTACGATTTCGCCGCCATTGCCGACTACGACTTGCTGGAGCCAGTGGTAAACGCCGCCCGTCGTCGGGAGACGCGATATCATGTTGGCGCTTTGTTCACCACGGATTTATTCTACGCCGCCGACCCCGGCTTAACAGAGCGTCTATCCGCACATGGCGTCAAGGCGGTGGAGATGGAAGCCGCCGGACTCTACGGCGTGGCGGCGGCGTGCGGCGGCAAAGCCCTGGCCCTTTGCACCGTCAGCGACCATCTGTTAAGCGGTGAAAGATTGAGCCCGGAAGAGAGACGCACCAGCTTCAACGACATGGTGGAAATCGCCCTGGAAGCGGCGGTCAGTTTCTAGCCGCCGGGTTAACCGGGGGTTAACAGGACACCCACTTTTACACTAATAGCACTAATCGGACACCCACCACTAAGGTGCGACGGGCCCCCATGTTTGTGGGGGCTCAGCCATGGTGTTCTTAACAGGACACCCACATTTTGAGTGTGACTGGCCCCCAGGTCTTCGACGGGGTTACGGTCCCAACGCTAATAGTGCAACGTTAGCAAGACACCCATCGTAGACCCCGTCCGATCCTGTTTCCCCCAAGGCTGCCGCCAAGCCAGCCAATTGTCTATCCCTAAAAACTCAATCCCAAACCCACCCGTTCGCGCTGAGCTTGTCGAAGCGTTCTTACTGGGTGTCCTACTAACTTCCGGTCATCGTCAAAATCCTTAAACGGACACCCACCTTTCGTGCGCAATAATGCTCTTCGGGTTTCAACAACCCCCTTGCTTCTGCTAAACAGAGAGGTAGCAGACAGGTAGGGAGAGCCGCATTGATGCTGAAATCGCTGAACTTTAAACATCTTTATTACTTCTGGGTGATCGCGCGGGAGGGTTCGCTGGTCGCCGCCAGCAAGGAACTCAATCTGGCGCCGCAGACTCTCAGTGGGCAGTTGTCTTCCCTTGAGGAGTCACTGGGAGGCTTGTTGTTCAATCGTAAGGGGCGGCGTATGACGTTGACCCAGCTTGGACGATTGGTGCTCAGTTACGCTGACGATATGTTTCGGGTGGCTGGCGAGCTGCAACAGGTCGCGCTGCTGGTGACCAGCGGTCGCTCCATCAGTCTGGCGGTGGGCATTTCCGCTTCGATCCATAAACTGTTCGCCTATCGCATGTTGGAACCGGCCCTGCATCTGGATCGGGAGGTAAAGCTCTCGTGTCGCTCGGGGACCGTTGAGCATCTGGTGCAGGAGTTGTTGAGTTATCGCCTGGATATTGTGCTGGCGGACCGCCTGCCGCCGCTGCAGCGAGACAGCCAGACCCACTGGCGCGAGCTGGAAAGCTCCAGCATCAGCCTGTTCGCCAAGCCTGACCTGGCGCGTACTTTGCGCAAAAACTTCCCCCTTAGTCTAGATGGACAGCCATTACTAGCGTCCACTCTGGAATCGCCGTATTTTCAGCATTTGATGCGATGGTTGGGCGATCATGGGGTCAAACCGGTCATCAAGGCGGAAATCGACGATAGTGCGTTGGTCAAAGTGTTCGGCGCTCGCGGTTTGGGCGTATTCGCCGCCCCGACGGTTATTCGCGAGGAAGTATTGCGGCAGTATCAAGTGGAGCTGGTGGGCAGCATTGAAGCTGTGACTGAGCGGCTGTACGCCGTCACGCGCAGCGCTCGCTCCGGTAATCCGGCGGTAGAGGCGATTTGCCTGCGCCGTTCAGCGTCCTGAAACACCGTTAAAGCATTAAGATCGAAAAAATCGTATCAAAGCGACGTTTAAAACTGCTTTTATCGATCTTGCGGCTTTGTCAGACTGAAACTGAAGCAAGCAACAGGGAGACGCTACGATGAAAGCTATCCACAAATACCGACTGGAAGGACCGCAAACCGCCAATCGAATCAAGTTGAAGGAGGGCGCAAGTATTGTCCGATCTGAGTACTTGGTGACGGAGAAAGCCGTGTTTATTTGGGTAGAGGAGCCTTTGGCGGTGGAAATACCCTCGCAACCCCGACTGTTTTACGTGGTGATGTCCGGTGAGCCGGTGCCGGAGGAGTACTGTTATCTGGACACCGCGCTCGACCCGTTTGGACCAGAGGCCTATCACGTATTCGAGGCCCCGGAAGAGAGTTGCAATTTGAATGCGGCCTGACAGCGGTTTCTGAATGACGTTTCACTTGCGCGGCAGACGCGGAGAAGTTAGAACTGAACGCTCTACTAAAGTGGGTGTCCTCGTAAGCTATGAACCGCCGCAAGTTTATTCTCGCCACGTCGCTGCTTGCGGCGGCGGGGTTGGGAGTCTGGAGCTGGCCCCGTCGCTGGCGCTATATTGTGATTCACCACAGTGGCGGCGCTTCGGGGGACATCGCCTTTCTGCAAGGAGTGCACAGGGAGCGTCAGCCTCATGACCCCATCCACGCCATTCCTTATCACTATGTCATCGGCAACGGCCATGGACTCGCCATGGGAGAAGTCGCCAGCGATTGGCGGCAGGAGTATGACATATGGGGCGGGCATCTGACGCTGCATAATCTGACGCGCAATTTTCTCGGCATTGGGATATGTCTGATTGGCGACTTTGAAAAGCGCGACGTGCCGGAGCCTCAGTATCAGGCATTAGTGAGGCTTACTCGCGGACTGATGGTTCGCTACGCCATCCCTGTCGGCAATGTCACCGGCCATGGCGCGACGCCGGGAGAGTCGACGCAATGTCCCGGCTCGCATTTTCCCATGACCCGCTTTCTACAGGATATCGCTTGACGCTAGCGTCAGCATGGCGACTTGGCATTTTCCAACTATGCTCGAAGTATGTCTGTCCGCCGTCTAATACCGTTCTGTCTTATGCTTATACCTGCAAGCCGCTCACCCTGTCTGCTGGCGATGCGTTTGATGTTGTTAGCTTGTGTTCTCGTTCTTGGCGCAGCGCCTGTTCACGCCGCCCGCAAGATAGTGTTGGTGGTGTCCTCCCAAGTGGCGGAAACCGAGCAAGGCCGCCAGTATAAGTTGTTCTATACCGAAGTGTTTCGTCGTCTTGATCTGGGTTTTGAGATGAAAACCTTCCCCTCCAAGCGTTGTGGCGCGCTGGCTAATTCTGGCGTGGTGGATGGCTTGCCTAGCCGCGTGGCGGGGTATGAAGCCGCGCATCCAAACCTGATCCGAATCAACGCGCCCTTATGGGAGGTGAGCTTCACCGCCTATGCGTTGTCCCCTGGTGCGCGGGTGAACGGCTGGCGTAGCCTCGGTGGACAAGGGTTGCGAGTGGACTGCCGCTTAGGCGTCAGGAACTGTGAGGAAGAAATTCCTAAAATCAAGCAGTTGGGAGCAGTGGAATTTGTCGCTAACGCCAATTTAGGCTTGCGGCGTCTGCAGGCGGGGCGGACGGATCTGTATATCGATCTCGACTTTGTGGTCGACCCGCTGTTGCACGCGGAGGAGTTTTCTCACGCCGGCATACACAAAGCCGGTGTGCTGGAGAGCGTCCCGACCTATTTGTATGTGCACAAGCGCAATCAGGACCTGGCGCCCGCCCTGGAGACGACGCTGACTGCAATGCGGGAAGAAGGCCTGACCGCACAGTTCAATCCCATGGCCACTCCGCAATCCACTGACTCTCCTTGATTCAGCTAACCAAGTCTGGGCTTAAGAAAGCCTGTTAGCGACCATAATTCATATTTTTCCATATTTAAGCACTACCAAAGAGCAAGGGACTATCGTAGTCTGGTTTTTACTTTTCATTCTAACTCTATGATATATAT
The DNA here is from genome assembly GCF_030719035.1 of Hahella sp. HNIBRBA332. Classification (NCBI taxonomy): domain Bacteria; kingdom Pseudomonadati; phylum Pseudomonadota; class Gammaproteobacteria; order Oceanospirillales; family Hahellaceae; genus Hahella; species Hahella aquimaris. Next base: position 2,454,114 of record NZ_CP132203.1, on the reverse strand, counting down.
GGACTTCATATGAAAGAATTGTATGTCGTCACCCACACTGAATCCCAACATCATGTCGATAAACGGGTGGGAGGCTGGTACGACTCTGAGCTGACAGAAAAGGGCCGCAAGGATGCAGACGAGCTAGGACAGCGCCTGCAAATAATGGACGCGCACAAGGCGGATATCTATTCATCGGACCTGAAACGAGCGGCGCAAACCGCAGATCGTATCGCCGCAGCGATCGACTCAACCGTTGTGCTGACCCCACAGCTGAGAGAAATGTCCTACGGCGTGGCTGAAGGGCGACCGCAACAGTGGCTGGATGAGCGAATCGTTCCTGTGGCGGGAGACAATCGCTTGGATCATGCCGTCATTGAGGGCGGCGAAACCAAACGAGACTTCGTCTCCCGCATCTATGACTTTCTCGACGGCCTGACCCTGGGGGACAAAACCATCATCTCCACCCACGCTTACGCGGCCACTTTCGTTATCGCCTGGTGGATCAAAATGCCGCCAGAGTCTGTTGGTTACGTCAATTTCAATGTCCAGTCGGGCAAGATCTGCAAACTGGTTGAGGACGATTTGTTCAAAAACCGAACGCTGGCGAACCTCAACCTGTAACCCCAGCTTATCAGGACACCCATCTTAAGGTGGTGGTAGTTTTTCAGAGGAATTAACAGGACACCCATCTTTAGGTGACGAAATGAGTCGAGGCATACTAGCGATTAACCCGGAAAAGTGGTCTTATCTATAGTCATAAATAGGTTTAAGTTATATAGTTAAACTATTGAATATAAATGATTTGAACTGTCCAATATAGTTCATTGAGCCTGGTAGCTAAAATGCCGCTCTAACCAGGACACCCACTTTTTCAGTGGCGGCAGTTCAAACTCTTCCGCCTTGCCCAACTCATCCAGTTCCCGCAGGCGAATGGCGTCATGAAAGGCCGGATCAGCCTCAAACTCGCGGCATTGTTCTTCGGTGAACGGGCCGCCCTGTTGCGACAGAGTAGCTTTGCTGGCGACGGATAGTCCTTTGGCGTACTCAGGCCGGGTCGCCACCAGATAACGTTTCGCCTGCACATGCATGCCGATAGGCCTGACAAGGCTCTCCGGCAGCCCGTGCTCCCGCAGCCAGGATTCAGCGAGACTATCGTGATGGATATAGCCCCATTGATCCCGGCCGGGCAGGTCGCGATCTTCCGCCAGCAGGTGTCCGACATCGTGTAGAAAGGCGGCTCCGATGAGCGCGTTTGAGCCGCCTTGTTGCTGCGCCCACCAGCCGCATTGCGCCATGTGTTCGTATTGTGTGCAGTGTTCGCCGTAGCTTCTGTTTCCATAGAGCCTGAACAGGCGTTCCAGTTCAGTCAGAAATTGATGGCTTATCATGAATGCGCCTTGTCATCTCTTAGCGATAGAATTTCCCAATTTCGTTCGACGGCGATACGCCGTAATACCGGATCAGGATCAACCGCCACCGGACGACGCACTGCTTCCAGCAGCGGCAGGTCGTTATGGGAGTCACTGTAAAAGGTGGCGCTGTGATAGTCCCAACCCTGCTGCGCCGCCCATGCCTGTACCCGGGTGACTTTGCCTTCCCTAAAAGTGGGTGTCCCCGTAAGCGCGCCGGTGATCACCCCGTCCTGAGTTTCAATGTCCACCGCCAGCACATGAGGCACGCCAAGGCGCGTGGCGATAGGCTCCACCAGATGCGCGCCGGTGGCGGAAACGATGGCCATGGGGTCGCCGGCGCGGCGGTGCTCTTCCAGCAGGGCGCGGGCGCGTGAAGGAATCATGGCGTTAATGTGGGTGTCCAGATAAGCGTGGATCAGCGTTTGCAGTGTTGTCGGCGGCATTCCCACCAGAGGCGCCAGGGTGTAGGACATGTAGGCGTTGAAATCTAGGGCCCCGGCTTCGTAGTCGTCCATAAAAGCCTGATTGCGCTCCAGGAAGTTGGGCGGCGTGGCGATGTCGTCCCGGGTGGCGAGAAATTCGGAAAAGGCTTGCGCGCTGTCGCCGGCGAGCAGGGTGTTATCAAGATCAAAAAGCGCTAAGGGCATAGAAAAACCTAAAATCGTGAGTCAAAAAAGAGCAAATATTAGCCTGAGACTTTGCCTTCTCGGGCTAAAGCGCAGCGCAGGCGAAAGGCGGGATCGAATGGATTGACGTCTTGGGCGTCAAAACGATTAGGGTCATACAGGCTGGCGTTGGTAAAGGGCTTGGCGCCGCTGATGAGTTCGGCGATCAGACGTCCAAAGCCGCCGGATGCGCCAACACCGCCGCCGCAGCATCCAGACGCCAACCATAGGCCAGGGACTTCCAGCGCGCCGATCAGAAAATGTCCGTCCGGGGTGTAGCTGGATATGCCGCTGACATAGGCGGCGATCCTTAATTCGTCCAGCATGAGCAACCAGCGCTGGAGGCTTTCATAGCCGTCTTCCAGGGACGCGAGGCCATCGCTGTCCTGATCAAAACTGAAACGATGGATGTCCTGCGGCAGTTGCTCTGGCGAACAATGCACACGCTGGCGATCGCGTAGTCCGAATAACAGTCCGCCAACTTCTGGGCGCGCATAGGCGTTGGCGTCCGGTAGAACCAGGACCGGCGTATCCGGCTGGATGCGTGCGTCCGGGGCGGAGATCCAATATTGGCTGCGCACCGGCGCCATGGCGGGCGCCAGTCCTAAGGGGCGCAATAGCAGCGCGCTCCAGGGACCGCCCGTCACCACAATCTGTCGAGAATAATAGCTGACGCCATCAGCGCACCGTACGCCGCAGACGCCTTGACTGTCCGTCAGAACTTCCGCGACCTCGGCATTGAGCTGTAACCTGGCGCCGCAACGGCGAGCATGGCGCAGGTAGGCGCTGGCCAACTGATAAGGGTCGATATAGCCGTCCTCGGCGACGAATACCGCCACGGCGCCCTTAGGCGTTTGCAACCAGGGCAGGCGCGCCTGCAAATCATGGGTGTCCAGATAACGGGCGGAGCGGTGACGTTTGGTCGTTTCGTCCGCCAGGGCGTGGATTCTGGCGCTGGCGGCAGCGCTGACGCCTGCGTGCAGACTTCCACAGGCGCGCAGGTCCAGGTCTTCCTTCAGGTTGGTTTGCAGGCGTTCAATCGCACGCCAGGTTTCATCGACCATATCCAGCCCGGTGGCGTCGCCGCGGGCGCGTCCCAGCAGTGCGGCGGCCTGACTGGTGGTGGCGCTGGCGGGCGGGCGTCGATCCAGCAACAAGACTCTCTGTCCTTGCGCGCTTAAATAGTCGGCGCTGGCGCATCCGAGGATGCCGGCGCCGATGACAATGACGTCAAAATGTCGATTTGTTGTACTCATCATCTTTCATCAATCACGTTAACAGACCCTAGCCAAGCGCCACGGCGACCAGCCCGCATACGGTGGTGAAGACCCCAGCGGCTTTGGGGGGATAGAGTTTTTCCTTGAACCCCACTACCGCCATTAGCACGCCCAAGGGAATGCTGACCTGACGAAACGCCACCACGTAGCTGACGTTGCTGGCGAACGCCATGGCCAGAATCACCAACGCGTAAGCGCCGGTCATAAAGGCGGCGGTTCCCGCGCAACGCGCCAAGGAGTGACGCAGTAACGGTTTCAGCCGCTTTCGTTCTTTGGCGACTACTACGATTAACAAGGACATCCATAACGCCGCGCTCAGGCACTGCAAGGTGACGTAGACCAGAGACACCTGGAGCGGGTCCGCCCAGGGCCGTCCGCTGATGGGATCGAGCAGTCCTCGCATCTGACTGGTGGCGGCGTCGTCGACGATGGAGTATCCGGCGGTGGCCAGAGCCGCCAGCAGGGCGAAGGCGGTGGTGCGGTTGCCGTAGTTGGACCAGCGCAGGTCGCTGAAACGGGTCATGGGGATAAACAGACACCCACCTACAATCAACGCCACGCCGACCACCGCCTGCGCGCTGATGCTATCGCGCTGCCCAAGGGCGAAGGCAGTCAGGCAGACGATGATTAGCGGCGACGAGCGCGCAATGGGGTACGCAATGGACATATCCCCGGCTTGATAAGCCGCCGCCAGGGCGCTCAAGTACACGGCCTGAAACAAGCCAGTCGCCAGCAATAGCAGCAGAATCCGGGCGTCAAAGGCGGCGATCAGCTGCGTATGCGCAAACAGAATCGGCGCGAACAGCAGAAAGCCGAATAAGGTCACCAGAAAGAAAAAGGCGATGGTGGGGCTGGACTTCTTACCGTAGAAGTTCCAGCCCGCATGGGCGACAGCGGAAATCAGCACCAAAACCAAAGCCGTCCATGTCACCTTAGGGAAACTCCCGCTGCGGTTAAGGTGACGCCCGCCAGACCGGTGGTGTCCGGGCCGTGGCCTTGCGCCAGCCAGCGTTCGATATATTCGACTGCGGCAGGCAGATCCGCCACGCTGCCGATAATCACGTGAGCGCCGCCGCGACGAAAACGCTCTTGCGCCTGTTCCCGCAAGACGGTTTTGCTGGCGCTGTCCAAGGCGGTCCAGTCTTCCTGGCTGAGGCCGACTTCATTGCCGGAGGTGGTGACGCCGACGGTCCACATGCCTGCGGCCAGACCTTCTTCGATGCCGGGCAGGGTGTCGTCGACCTTGATGCAGGCGCGCACGTCGCCGACGCCCAGCTCCAACGCGTTCTTGAGGCTCATGTGTGGGTAAGGGCGTCCTCTGGGGACGTCGGTAGCGCACACGTTGCTGGCGGGGCGATAGCCCTGAGCCGCGGCGATATCCGCCAGAACGTCCAGCATGTCGCGGTTATAGCCGGTATTCGCGCCGATTTTGATAGTGCGTCGCTCTAGCCAGGCGACGGTTTCCATCAGGCCGGGGATAGGGCGGGCGCATTCGCGAATGGCCTCAATCTGCATCGGCACGAAGGCGTGATACAGGCGGTCAATGTTCGCCTCGCTCGCCAGCGCGCCGTATTTTTCTCTCCAGGCTTCGCGCACTCGCGGCATGGTCAGGATTCGCGTGATGTGCTCGCGCTTCTCTGTCCCCATGGGCTCACGGGCTTCAGCCAGGGTAATGGGAATCTCTTGCTCGGCGAACAGATTCTGAAAGGCGCGAATCGGCGCCATCGAGCCGAAATCGTAGGTGGTGCCGGCCCAGTCGAAAATGACGGCTTCAATGGGGCCACGGTAAAAACGTTGATAGGCGTAACTCATGACAGTGAGATCTCCATAGCGATAAGGGTGTCTTTGACGGCTTGCAGCAGGCGCGCCACTTCCGGCGTATCAATTTTGCCGATGCAGCCGATGCGGAAGCTTTCGGTCTGGGTCAGTTTGCCCGGATAGATCACAAAGCCTCGCTGCTTCAGCTCTTGATAGAAGCGTTTGAAATCAAAGTTGGAATCGTCAGGCGATAAAAAGGTGACGATGATGGGCGACAGCCAGCGTTCCTCCAGCAGGGTCTGGAAACCCAGTTGGCGCATGCCGGCGACGAGTTGGTCGCGGTTGCGGGTATAGCGGGCCAGACGTCCGGGGGGGCCGCCTTCGTCTTCGTATTCCCGCAGCGCCTGGGCGAATGCCGCCACCGTATGGGTCGGCGGGGTGTAGCGCCATTGGCCGGTTTTCTCCATATAAGCCCACTGGTCATAAAGGTCCATGCTCAGAGAGTGAGCATTGCCTTTCGCCTGCTCCAGCAGGTCCTGGCGAATCAGCGCAAAGCCAAAACCAGGGACGCCTTCGAAACACTTGTTGGCCGAGGAGATCAACGCGGCGTAGCCCAGTCGCCTGGCATCGGCGGGCAGGGCGCCAAAGGCGCTCATGGAGTCGATAATCAACTTGCGACCGGCGGCGTTAACCACTTCCGCGATGGCCTCAACGGGATTCAAAATTCCGGAGCTGGTCTCGCAGTGCACCACCGCCACGGTGGTGATGCTGGCGTCCTGTCGCAGCAATTCCGCCACGGCGTTGGGGTCGGGAGGCAGATAATCGCCGGTGTCGATACAGACATAGGGACGCTTAAGGTAGTCGCAGATTTTGGCGATGCGTTGGCCATAGGCGCCATTCATCAACACCAGCAGCTTGTCCTGGGGACCAAGCAACGTGCCCAACGTCGCCTCCACCGCGAAGGTGCCGCTGCCCTGCAAGGGAACGCAAACATGGGTGTCCTGGGAATTGGCGACGGCCAGCAACTTATCCCGTACCGTCTGGGTGACCTGATTAAAGTCCTGATCCCAGGAGCCCCAGTCCGTCAGCATGGCTTCTTTTACCGTGAGGGAGGTGGTGATCGGCCCAGGGGTGAGCAGGTAATAATTGGGTTGGTTCATAAATGAGCCCTCAAAAACGAAAGAGAAAATCCTGGGGACGCCATGGCGGTCTTCAGACGCAGCGCCATTTCTGGGTACGTCGCAGTAACAGGCCGCCCAGCAGCCATTGCAGGAGCTTGGCGACCAGACAGGTCAGCATGATCATGACCGCCATCGCCGCCGCAGGAGCAATGTCCCCGGCGTCGTCCATGTTCAACACGGATACGGACGCCAGCATGGTGTTGTGGGAATACAGAAAGATGATGGCGGACACGGTGGTCATGGCGTTGACGAACAAATAGCCGCCAATCTCCAATACCGCCGGCAGGCATACCGGCAAAGACACGCGCCAGAAGGTCAACAACTGCGGCGCCTTCAAGGAAGCCGACACGGCCTCGAACTCTGGATCGATCTGCTTCAGGGCGGTTACCGCAGTGAGATGACAAACGGTGTAAAAGTGCGCGATGGTGCAGATCACCAGAATCGCCATGGTGGCGTACAGACCATTCAAAGGATTGGACGGCGCGTTGAAGAAAAAGATGTACGCCAGCCCCAGCGCCATGCCGGGCGCCGCCAGAGGCAGGATGGCGATAAAGTGGAACAGGGCCCGCAAAGGTCGAAAACCTTGTAGCTTTTCCACCAGATAGGCATTGAAAAAGATGAAAACGGCGCCGAAAAATGCGGTATAGGTCGCCATGCGTATGGAATTCCAGTACGCCTCCCAACCGCCGCCGTCCATGAGATCGAACTGGTAGTTCTTCAATGACAGGCCCAGGTTATAGGGCCAGAAGGTCACGAGGGAGGCGTAGATCGCCATGGCGATAACGCCCAGGATCGTCGCCGTCAGAAGCAGCATGAAAAGCGTACAGCCCTTATCCGCCCAAGGACGACGGGGCGGCGTCCAGGGGGCGGCCTTGGCGGTCAGCGCCGCAGACTGGCGACGCTGCGCCCAACGGTCCGCCAGGAAAGTAAGAATCGCCGGCAGCAATAGAATCACGCTCACCACCGCGCCCATCTGAAAGTTCTGCTGACCGATCACCTGCTTATAGATGTCCGTGGCGAGCATGTTGTATTGGCCGCCGATGACTTTGGGCACGCCAAAATCGGTGATGACCAGGGTGAACACCACGAACGAGGCGCTGATCAGGCCGTATTTGGCGCTGGGCAGGGTGACGGTGAAGAATGTGCGGATGGGCGACGCGCCCAGCGCGGAGGCGGACTCGTACAGGCGTCCGTCGGTATTGGACAGCGCCGTCGCCAGAATCATCAGGGCATGGGGAAAGGTCCAGAAACAGGAGCCGATGACAATGCCGATCGGACCATAGATGCTTTCCCCCAGCAGCCACGCTTTGATGACGCCCTGGTTGCCGAACAGATATACCAGACTGATGGCGGGCAATAACGAAGGCGCCAGGATCGGCGCCGCCAGCGCCACACGGAACGCGCCTTTGCCGGGCAAGCGGGTGCGAGTCAGCGAGTAGGCGGCCAGGAACGCCAGGGTAATCACGATGACGGTGCTCAGTAAGGCGATCGTCAGCGAGTTGCCGATGGACGCCACCAACGAAGGCGTGTTTGAGTAAGCGATGAAGTTTTCCAGGCCGACAAAATCACCCGCCCGGTTTTGCAGGCTCTTGGACAGCAGGGCGTACAGGGGCGCGGCCACCGCGGTTAGCAACGACAGCAGACCGATCAGCATGGCGCCGCCAAGCGCCCATTCGTCTCTACTACGGCGCAGACTCAGCGACGGCAGGGCGACGCGTGGACGGGCAGGCAGGCTCATGGTCGCTCTACTCATGACGCCTCCGCAAACAGGCGCAGACGATCACGAGGTAATTGGAACTCCACGGATTGTCCCTGACGCAACCCCAGCTCCGCCATCTCATTCATGGAAATATCCGCCACCAATACGGCGTTCTGGCTGTCCAGGGCGAGACGAGAGCGCACCCGCGAGCCGAGAAACTGGATATCCAGCACGCTGCCGCTGAGTACGTTGTGACGGTCGCCGTTCAGGCGCAGACGAATATCCTCGGGACGCACGGCGATCTTTACCGGCGCGGACTCCGACATATCTGAGGCGCGGGCGCACTGCAAGGTCACCGGCCCCGCCTGCAACGAATGATTCGGGCCGACGCGGCCCGGCAAAAAGTTCATTTCTCCCACAAACTCCGCCACAAAGGGCGTGCGGGGATGGGTATAGATATCCTGAGGGGAGCCGACCTGCTCAATGCGGCCGTGGTTCATCACCACAATTCGATCCGCCATGGTCAACGCTTCCTCCTGATCATGGGTGACCATAATGGTAGTGACGCCGAGCCGCGCCTGCAGCTGTTTGATCTCCTGCCGCAAATGCGCACGCACGCGGGCGTCCAGAGCGGACAGAGGCTCGTCAAGCAGCAACAAACCCGGGGAGGTGGCCAACGCCCGCGCCAGCGCGACCCGTTGCTGTTGTCCGCCGGACAATTGCGAAGGGTATTTGTCCTCACTGCCGTCCAAGCCTACTACGCTCAGCAGCTCGCGCACCCGCTGACGTCGCTCATCCGCTTTCACACCTTGAGACTTCAAGCCATAGCCGACGTTATCCGCCACCGACAGATTGGGGAACAACGCATAGGACTGAAACACGATGCCGAAATCACGCGCTTTCACCGGCGCGTGAGTGATGTCCCGTCCGCCCTGCGTCACTTGTCCCGCACTGAGGACATCCAGTCCAGCGATGATGCGCAGCAAACTGGTCTTGCCACAGCCCGAGGGGCCTAGAAAGCAGACGAATTCGCCTTCATTCACGGACAGCGAAACGGATTTCAACGCCTGAAAATTGCCGAAGTATTGATCGATATCGGTCAGCTGCAGATAAGGTGTGGGGGACTTGGACATCTTTAATTACTCTTGTTCTGTCTATCAAAATTTAACCGGCGCCCGCTGAAGCTAAATGGACACCCACTTTTAATCCCAAACTTCCCGTTCGCGCTGAGCCTGTCGAAGCGCTCTTATAGGTGTCCTGATAACTTCCTGTAATCACTGGAGATCTTTACGTGGACACCCACATCAGGCCTTTATTGTCGGCCGTCCTTCGACGGGCTCAGGACGAACGGTGGTGTTAAATGGACACCCACTTTTAATCCCGGAGTCCCCGTTCGCGCTGAGCCTGTCGAAGCGCTCTTATGGATGTCCTGATAACTTCCGGTCACCATCAAAGTCACTAAACGGACACCCACTTTATGCCGGGGTTGCCGGCCGTCCTTCGACAGGCTCAGGACGAGCGGCGGTGTTAAATGGACACCCACTTTTAATCCCAAACCCACCCGTTCGCGCTGAGCCTGTCGAAGCGCTCTTATGGGTGTCCTGATAACTTCCGGTCATCATCAGCATTAAGTGGACACCCACTTTAAGCCGGGTTTGCCGGCCTGTCCTTCGACAGGCTCAGGACGAACGGCGGTGTTAAATGGACACCCTTTTATTCCCAAACCCATCCGTTCGCGCTGAGCCTGTCGAAGCGCTCTTATGGGTGTCCTGATAACTTCCGGCCATCATCAGCATTAAGTGGACACCCACTTTAGGCCGGGGTTGTCGGCCGCCCTTCGACAGGCTCAGGACGAACGGGGGAGGGTCGTTTAAAGTGGGTGTCCTGTTAAGAACACGCTTTCGAAACAGCCATCTATCCCTAAATCTCAATCCCAAACCCATCCGTTCGCGCTGAGCCTGTCGAAGCGCTCTTATGGGTGTCCTGATAACTTCCGGCCATCATCAGCATTAAGTGGACACCCACTTTAAGCCGGGTTTGTCGGCCGTCCTTCGACAGGCTCAGGACGAACGGAGGGTTAAAAGTGGGTGTCCTGTTAGCGCTGGCTACTTTGCTTCGCTTTTGCCGTCGAAGCGTTTCTGCCATTCCGCCAGGATGCGTTCGCGGTTGGCGGCGGCCCAGGTGAAGTTGTTGTCGATCATCAGGGCTTCGGCGTTTTCCGGGAAGTACTGCACCGGTTTGGCGACGCCGGGCATGGCGACGACGGCGTAGCCTTCGTTGTAGGTTTCATTGGCTTTGCGGGAGACGGTCCAGTCCACCAGGGTTTGGGCGGCGTCCATTTTTTTGGAGCCTTTCACGATGGCGGTGGCTTCCATGTCCCAACCCAGGCCTTCCTGTGGGAAGATGATGTCCAGCGGTGCGCCGTCTTTCTTGGATTTTGCGGCGCGGAAGGCGAAAGAGATACCGATGGGCGTTTCGCCGGCGGCGGCCATTTTGCAGGGCTTGGAGCCGGAGTGGGTGTAGCGGCTGATGTTCTGGTGCAGGTCGCTCATATATTGCCAGCCTCTTTCTTCGCCGAACATTTGCAGCCAGCTGCTTACGTCGAGGAAGCCGGTGCCGGAGGAGCTGGGGTTAGGCATGATGATGTGGCCCTGATATTCCGGTTTGGTCAAATCTTTCCAGGAGGTGGGCTTGGGCAGATTGAGTTTCTCCGCCTCTACCGTGTTGAAACACACCGCCGCCATCCAGGCGTCCATGCCGGTCCATACCGGCTCCGCATTGTTATCGCGGAACTTTGGGGAGAGGGCGTCATATCCTTTGGGTTTGTAGGGTTGCAGCATGCCTTCGTCGTTGAGCAGCATCAGGCTGGTGGCGGCCAGGCCCCAGACGACGTCCGCCTGCGGGTTTTCTTTTTCCGCCAGCAGTTTGGCGGTGATGATGCCGGTGGAATCCCTCACCCAGTTGATTTTGATGTCTGGATGCTCTTCATTGAAGCGCGCTGCGTATTTCTTCAGGTCTTCCGCTTCGATAGCGGTATATACGGTCAGTTCAGTGGTCGCCGCCTGGGCCGCAAGGGAACACAGAGCCGCGCCGGCCAGGACGCTCACACGCTTCAACAGATACTTCAACGTCATTTTCAGTCTCCTTGGTGAGGGTTGGAGGTTGCTTCTGGTCTATACCAGAAACAACGGTAGCGACTGAATATTGCAGAAAGGTGACGATTTGAAGAACTTTATTATTTGTCTGCCGGATGGCTAGTCTTTAACGTCGATTTGGATGGTCACGGCGTCGTGGCGCCAATATTCGTAGTCCAGTTCTAATACCCGGCCAGAGGCGTCATAGTTCGTGCGTTCGATAAACAGGCCTGGCAAACCCGCCGCCGCGCCCAGTTCGCGTGCGGCGTCTTCCTGCAGCGCGGTGGATTTAAAAATCAGGTTCATGCTGTGATAGGCCTGCCCATACTTGCTGCGCAGCAGGTGGGTCAAGGACTGCGACATGTCTTCTTTTTCGATGCCGGGTAGCAGCGCCGTGTTGATATAGATGTGTTCGATTAATACCGGGCGACCATCGATAGAGCGGCGGCGCTGCAAGAACAGCAGGCGCGCGCCTTTGTCGATTTTCATTAATTCCGCCATGCGTGCATCGGCGGGATTGAGGGTAACGCTGATCAGGTCGGTGTTGGGTGCAAAGCCCTGACTGGACACGTACTCAATAAAACTCTGTCGTCGCGCCGGGTTATACACCACCGCTGGGGGCGAGACGAACCAGCCGCGGCGATTCTGGCGATAGATCAATCCTTCGGCCTCCAGTGTCTGCAATCCCTGGCGTACGGTCATGCGAGTGAGATTGAAGCGTTCGCCGATATCCCGCTCAGAGGGCAGCTTTTCTCCCGGCAGGAGCGCCTGCTGGCGAATCAGATAACTGAAGTGCTGTTGCAGGTAGCGGTAATGGTTGTCGATCTGCTTTTCCATCAAAGATTCTTCTGGTCTATTCCAAAAATACGACAAGGCTATTGAAGCTATATGACGATTCTATGACGGTCCGCCGAAGGTCAACGGCGCTAACCGGTGAGTCGACGTCGCTCTTTTCCGAATTCAGCGTTTCCGTCGCTTTTTGACTTTGTTTGCGAAGCTTAGCAGAAACCTAGGGCTACCGTCGCAACCGGAAAAGCGCGAACAGAGGGTGGAAGGGAACTTGCGGCGCTGACGCCTGTCGGAAGTCTCGGCGTCGTTCCCAAGACGCGGTAACTCCAAGTGGAACGTTTTAATTTTCAAGGAAATAACGCATGACTGTTAATGCAGAGCGAGTGGGTCAGGTGATCCGTAATGGCGGACTGGTCTGGTACAACGCAGCCAACGAAAAACTGGTGTCCAAGCAAATCATTCAGGCCCCGCAACGGGACGGCATGATGGACAACTACACGCACGCCAAAGTGGAGTTTGGCGATAATGAAGTGCTTCTGAAGTCCGTGCCAGGGCCGGAAGGGGCGGATGCGGTGAACATCAAATATCGCGACCGCCAGGCGACCTTCGCTGACCTGGAGGCTCCCGGTTATATCTATTCCGACAGCTTCTCCGGCTGTGTGTTCTATCTGTTCCGGGGACCGCTGGGATACCTGCACGCGGTGCACGCCTACCGGGGCGGCGGCAGGCTGGCGGACCCCACCGAATACTTCAAGGCCCGAGGCGGTAAGCTGCTGTATAAATGGGACAGTCTGGGCAAGTTGACGCAGGACGAACTGATGAGTTACCAGACCGGCGCCGTACTGGCTTGCGTCAGCCGCGACACCATCGACGTATTCGCTTTCGCCACCAAGAACCGCGAGGTGAAACGACTCATTGACCACACCTCCATCCCCGGCTGGGTGGCCAGCGCTGGAGTGCCAGTCTGATCCTGCGTTGAATTGAAATTCACTTTATTGCGCCGCTGTGTTAGCGGCGCTTTTTTATCAGATTTCCCGCGCCAATTGCCCTGCGCCGCCCAGGCATTTTCTGACCTGGTGTGGTTCTTGCCCCTGTTTATGGTGAGTTAAAGGCGGTTTTGTTTAACCATTCCATCAGGTTACCGCCAAGTTCTTGCAACCCCCGTACTTATTACGACTCACGTACTTAGGGACAGACTTCAGGAAATTGATTATGGCGACAAAAAAATCCACGTCCGTTAAACCAGGTAAAAGTTACAAAGAAAATGTAGGGAAGGGCGGAGAAATCCATCAAGCGTCCCGGAGCGCGCCTGTGCTCACGACAACACAAGGGACTCCCATTGCCGACAACCAAAACTCTCTGCGCGCCGGCGCGCGTGGACCGGGCTTGCTGGAAGACCGGCAGCTGCGGGAAAAGCTGTTTCATTTCGATCATGAACGCATTCCTGAGCGTGTCGTCCATGCGCGGGGTTTTGGCGCGCATGGCTACTTTGAGACGCTGGACACCCTGGAAGGCGTGACCTGCGCCAGCCTGTTCAAACGCAAAGGGATCAAGACCCCGGTTTTCGCCCGTTTCTCCACGGTGGCGGGCAACAAAGGCTCCGCCGATCTGGCCCGCGATGTGCGCGGCTTCGCCGTAAAATTCTATACCCAGGAAGGCAACTGGGATCTGGTGGGGAACAATATTCCCGTGTTTTTCATTCAGGATGCGATGAAATTCCCCGACCTCATCCACGCGGCGAAGGCGGAGCCGGACCGGGGCTTTCCGCAAGCGCAGACGGCGCATGACAATTTCTGGGACTTTATTTCCCTGACCCCGGAAAGCATGCATATGGTGATGTGGATCATGTCCGACCGCGCCATTCCCCGATCTCTGCGTTTTATGGAAGGCTTTGGCGTGCATACCTTCCGTTTTATTAACGCCGAAGGCAAATCCACCTTCGTTAAGTTTCACTGGAAACCTGCGCAGGGGATGCAGTCCGTGACCTGGGACGAAGCGCTGCGCATCAACGGCGCCGACCCGGATTACCATCGCCGCGATATGTGGAATGCGATTCAGTCAGGCGACTATCCGACCTGGGAACTGGGTGTTCAGCTGTTTGGTGAGACGTTCGCCGAACAATTCGAGTTTGACGTGCTGGACGCCACCAAACTGATTCCTGAAGAACAGGTTCCGGTGAAAATTGTCGGAAGAATGGTCCTCAATAAAGCGGTCGACAACTTCTTTGCGGAAACGGAACAGGTCGCCTTTTGCACCCAGAATCTGGTTCCCGGCATTGATCAAAGCAATGATCCGCTGCTGCAGGGACGCAACTTCTCTTATCTGGACACCCAACTTAAACGCCTTGGCGGGCCCAACTTCACTCACATCCCCATCAATGCGCCCAAGTGTCCGGTGCACAACTTCATGCAGGATGGACATATGGCCATGCACAACCGCGCGGGGCGCGCCAATTACGAGCCGAATAGCTGGGGAGGCGAAGAGGGCGGTCCGAGAGAGGATAGCGAAACCGGCTACGTCAGCTACCCGGAACCGATGACGGGGGAGAAAGTCCGACAGCGCAGCGAAACCTTCAGTGACCACTACAGCCAGGCCAACCAGTTTTACCGCAGTCAAACCGACGTGGAGCAGGCCCATATCGCTGACGCCCTGGTGTTTGAATTAAGCAAGGTGGAGCGTCGCGACATTCGGGAAAGAATGGTCTCACACTTGCTTAATATTGACCGAGGACTGGCGAAAAACGTCGCCAGAAAATTAGGGATCAGTACTATGCCTAAACCGGCCCCGGCGGCCAGGAAACCCATTATGGACTTACCTGTTTCAGATGCGTTGAGCATCAATAAAAGCTCACAGCCGACGCTGGCTGGGCGCACGTTCGGTGTTTTTCTTTCAAACGGCGCGGATAACAAGCTGCTGAAAAACTTAAAACGTCTGCTTAAAAAAGAGGGGGCGGATTATGACTTGATCACCCCCACCATTCAGGGAACGACATTAAGCGATGGTGAAGTCATCACCGGCGACGAAACTTACGAAGGCGGCCCCTCAGCTTTGTACGACGTCGTCGTAGTGATTGTCAGCGACGAACAACGGGGCCTGTTCACCACGACGCCAGCAGCCAGACATTTTATCGAAGATGCGTACCGGCACAGCAAATACATCGCGTTTTCCAGCAATCTGCAAGAGACCGTCGAACAATTGCTAAACGGCCGCGAATGCGACCAGGCCATGTTCAGCCTGTCAAAAAAAGCGGATATAGAAAACTTCCTGACCAGCGCCAGAGCCTTGCGTTATTGGGACAGGAACGACGGATAAACATACGGGGAGAAGGCGTTTAGCCTGGTATCAGCAATGGGCCAGGCTTTTTAATGGAACGGTTGCAGCCGTATTTTGCTCAGTGATTGGCGTGTATGGCGATGAAAAGTAAGAGCGTTCAGAAGTGCTACTATTGAGGAATGGTTGACTCTCAAGACTTGCGATATTTCCAGAATACTTGGAGTGCAGTATGAAAGTTACTTTTTCGTGGGAGGATGTTGCAGGAACGCTATCTCCCTGTTGTAAATCAGGTGTGACTAACCATGATGGAATCAGCCCTCTTTGCTGTCTCCTGACGGATAATGGAGGTATACGTTACGCTGAGACTGTAGGTTGGATAGAGGAGGGGGTCGTTAGAGCAGACTCTGTCTTAAATGGCGAAACGGCTTCATCAACTTGGGGGCGAGAGGATTGGGGAGCCCTGCTAACTTCAGATGGCGCAAAAATTCATTCTTTTTACGATGAGAATTATTTCGAAATAATACCCATTGAGGTATTTAGACATATTCTTACTTCATGGCGCGACTTTCTACTGTCTATACCAATGCCGGGCGAGCAGGGAGAAATCTATCTTGAAATACAATAAAGATAACTCTACCGCATAGCTCTATGCCATCTGAGTCGGTCAATGGCCGAGCAACTCCTCGATGGAGGTTAATATGATGCCGGATTTTTATGGGTACGTTGAGTTTGAAGGTCAATATGGGGAGTTCCATTTATTAGCAGAAGTTTTCCCATTTCCTACATCCGGTCTGAGGAGTGCCTTTAACAACGCAGACTTCATGGAGAGAGGTATTCCAAGTAATGCGAGCGAGGAACTTATTCGAAAGCTAAACTGCATTGTCAGTGAAAATGCTGGTGTATTAAGTGATGGAGGCTTTTTAGCTGCTTTTCCTGATGAGGCTGAGGGATGGCTTGATGAGGGATCTTCTGAGATGGTCTTTAGCGACAAAGAAGGAAAGCCTTTAATTGTAATTTTCCCTGATTATTATCCTACGTGGTGCTCGCTTAGTGAGTTGAAATCAATCGAAGACAAGTTGCTTGATAACTGTGGCGTCACATATAAATTTTTAATAAATATAATGGAAAATATCGATGCGGAGCTCGGGGAGGGGTGTTCTAGACTGGTCTTTTGGATTAATGAATGATGATGGATACATCATTGTCGAAAGAGGGACAGAGCGTCTAACGCAGGTTAGTCCAAGTAGCAATTCTGGATAAGTCTCTGAGAAAAAAGCGCACACAGACCTCAAGAAATTCCCAAAAGCCTGTGTGCCGTGCGCTTATGCGGTGGCTATTTTGTCCGCATCAAATTGTTTGAACACGTCTTTGATCATGTCCTTGGTGTCGCTGGTGTAGCGGACGCCGACCAGAACAGCGCCTTTTTTGATGGCGTCTTCATAGTATTTGATCTCGTGCTCAGGGATCGCCAGGCCGATGGCTCCGCCGATCAGACCGCCTACAGCGCCGCCGGCTCCGCCCGCCGCCAGGGCTGCGACGAAGGGGCCTGCCGCCAACAGGCCTGCGCCCGCTGTAGCGACTGCGCCCACTGCGGTCAGGCCGCCTGCCACCGCCGCCAGTACGCCGCCGGTGGTTGCGCCAACCGCCACGCCTTCCGGCAGTTTGCTGTGCTCGGTCAGGGCGAAGCTGTCTTTGGTGAAGTTGCTGTTGGTCACCAGTGAGATGTCATCTGACTTGATCCCTTTGTATTCCAACATATGAATCGCCGCGCTGGCGTTAGTGGGAACTTTAAACATACCTGTAATTACGTCGCTCATGGTCATTTCCTCTAATCAATATCCTGTTTGAAGGTTTACTACTCATACTGTCAATAAGGCTTGAGCAATCGCTGGGCCAACCTCTTACAAACCTTGAATTCACAGGGGCGAGGGCCGCATAGGGTGTTTTTTTGTCAGTAAAAAGAACCGGTTACAAAAGGTCCGAGCGTAAGCCTTGCAAAAACTGTTGAAAGAATTACGTATTTTTCCCGCGGAATCTTTTGATGCTTTAAGCGTCTTTTATTTGTCAGAAGGGGATCTGCAAATGCCGGTGAGGCGAGCCTGACTTGCGCCGGTTATAGGCTTTTTGAGTGATTACCTTATCCATGATGATTGAGTATGTTATGAAAGCGCTTGCATTGTCGCTCTCTCAATAAACGCGGGCGATCAGCAAAAATATGAAGCCGAAAATAAACTAAAAAATACGCCGCAAGCGCCTTCCATCCGACCAGCACGACAAACATGACCTTAAAAGGACAGGTGATAATTATGGCTATCAAGCTCAAACACATTGCATCGGCAGTCGCGCTGACCTCCGCCATGATCGCCGCACCGGCGATGGCTGAATTCAAAGTCGTGGGATACTTTCCAACTTGGCAGGGAGACGTGAATAGCATTTCCTACGATAAAGTCACTCACATTAACTACTCATTTGTGTTGCCCACCGCTAATGGCGGATTGCAGCCCCTGGAAGGCGGGGAGCAGCGCTTGCGCACGCTGGTGCAGCGCGCCCATGGCGCCGGGGTGAAAGTGCAGATCGCCGTGGGCGGATGGAATAATGGCGACGACTCCGCTTTCGCCGCGCTTTCCGCCAACAGCAGTAGTCGAGCGAACTTTATCCGCAACCTGATGAACATGGTGGATGCATACGGGCTCGATGGCGTGGATCTGGACTGGGAATACCCGGAAGCCGGCGCCGAAGCCAATAACTTCAAAATTTTGATGCGGGAGCTGGGCGCGGCGCTGCACAGTCGTAACAAGATTCTGACTGCGGCGGTCACTGCAACGGACTTTCCTGGCAGCGTGGACGCGGACGTCATCAACAGCGTGGATTTCCTCAACCTGATGGTGTACGACCTGGGATACCCACACTCCACCTACCAACATGCGCAGAACGCGTTGACTCACTGGAAATACAATGAGGGACTGCCTCAGCACAAAGCGGTGCTGGGCGTGCCGTTTTATTCCCATAAAGACTGGGTGGCCTATAAAGACGTGATCGCCCGTTACGGCGCTGGTGCGGCGCAACGGGACGACGCCGGCGGCCTCGACTATAACGGGCAGCCCACTATCCGGGCGAAGACCGAGCTGGCGCTGTCGGAAGCGGGCGGCGTCATGTTCTGGGAAATCTCCCAGGATACCCGCGACGACACGTCATTGATGAAAACCATCTGGGAGACAGTCGACGGCGGTAACCCCCCGACCCCAGGCGGCATCACCGTGCAGGCGGAGAACTACACCTACATGAGCGGCGTGCAGGTGGAGCCCACCACTGACGCGGGCGGCGGCCAGAATGTCGGTTATATCGACGCCAACGACTGGATGTCCTACGCGGCGGTGAACATTCCCCAGGCGGGGACTTACACCGTGGAATACCGGGTGGCGAGTCTGAACGGCGGCGGCCGATTGCAACTGGAGAAAGCGGGAGGCAGCCCGGTCTATGGCAGCGTGTCGATTCCCGCTACCGGAGCCTGGCAGAACTGGCGCACGGTGCAGCACAAAGTGAACCTGCCCGCCGGACCGCTGCACTTTGGCGTCAAAGCGCTGTCTGGGGGCTGGAACATCAACTGGTTCAAGGTCAGCAAGAGCAATTAAGCCTGTTATGTCCTGAGGCCTTGAAATAAAGGCCTCTAAACCTTGCGCGAGCGGCCGGTGGCGGCTCGCTCTTTCATGTCGGACTGAATATACACCCGGTCGGTGGTGCCCATGCTGGCGTGGCCGAGGTCGTCCGCCATGTGCTTGAGCGGCCGGTTGGCGATGTCCTGGGACGCGCCCGTGTGGCGTAGCCAGTGGGTCGTGGCTTTGCGCAGTTCCTTGGCGTCATTCTCGAAGCCGTCTTTCATCATTCGGTGATAAGCCAGCTCAAAGGCCTCCCGCACCAAACGGGCGATCTGTCTGCTGGTGAGTCCGCCGCCGCCACGCATTTTCTGCAACAACGGCTCTTTGTCGCCGGGTGAGGGCGACGCAGTGAGGCCGCGATGCTCCCGGTAGCGACGGATGTATTCCCACATGGCGCTGGAGACGGACACATCGCGAATCTTCAGGCCCTTGCCGAAGGCTTTGAACCACCAGTTACCGTCATGGTCCTTCCACACATGCTCCCACATGGGTGTCCATTTAGGGCGGTCGGACAGCTCGGAGATACGCAGGTACAGAGATTTCAGGCAGGCGATAATGAAGATAGTGCGCTCATAGCTCGGCTGCTCCTCGGCTTTTTCCTTCAGGGTCTCCAGCACATATTCCCATTGCAGTTCAGACAGGCGCTTGATCTGTTTCACTTGCGCGTCCTTGATCAGGTAGGGCGAGGCTTTGCGGATACCAGGGATAGGGTTGCCGAGAACAATGTCCTCCTGCACCAGATGATCATAGAACACGCTGATGGCGGAATAAGCCAGGGCGGTGGCGCTGTTGCTCAGGCGGTAACCTTTCTTTTCTGGCTGCAGAATGTCTTTCTTGCTGCTCTTGGGCGACGCGCCTGCGTCCTGGCTGTCCGGCTTGAGGTCGTTTGTCGACCGCGCCGCCGCCTCCCGTATCACGAATGGGCGCCACAGCGGGTTGCTGCGATACAGGCCCTGTCCGCCGATATATTCAAAACGGCGCACGCTTCCGCTTCCTATCCAGCCGGTTGGCGGGGCGTGCAGAAAGTCGAAGTAATTCTCGATATGAGAACGACGCAGCTGGGACACCGCTTTGCCTTCCACCGTCCAGGCCCACAGCAGATAACGCTCAACCTCATTGCGGAAGCTAGTGAAGGTCTTCTCGCTTTTGCGGGAATAGCTCTTCAGAAAACGCTGAGCGCTGATGAAGTCTTCGGCAACGCCGGGAATGCTCTCTTTCAGTCGCGACAGAAACTGCCTGCTGTCTGGATAGTCGTCCAGCATGGCGAGGCCAAGAGGGAGCTTGACGAACTCGCGGTGGGCGTCAAAGAGGGGGAAAGCTGGAAAATCGGGAGCGGACATACGTTTGGCTGACAACTAAGCTGATTTATGTTCAATAAAAACAATAATATAAAAGTTATATTTAATGTTGATTGTGACTTGTTGGCGAGGGAATAGCGCCGCAAGATTGGCGTTATTCTTTCATCACCTGCCACTCCACTTCCTGAATATCTAGGGTTCCCAGAGTAAGCTTGCACTTGGTGGACGGCTTGCCGCCATAACCACAGGCGGGAATCTTATAGGTCGCGCCATTGTCGTCCAGACGAAAAGCGGAGGCGGCCAGGAAGCGAACGCCGGGATTGGCGGCGATGATATTCTCTTCCGCGCAATAGGTGGCTTTTTCAGGGTTTATATCTAGAAAAGTTCTAAGTTTGTTCACTAAGTCACTGTATTCAGAGCCAGAAAGTCGATAAACACTGACCAGCTTTTTGGACTTCGGGAGGATGCCCACCATCACCGCGCCGGTTTTATTGGGGTTTCTTTGCGCGCCCTTCGACATGGCTTTAGAGGTGGATTTAGTACTCTTTTTTTGGACGGTGACGAAGCCGTCATTCTCCGCGGCTTCCTGCTCCGCACTCTGAAAACTGCGCGCCGCCAACGACATTTGGCGGTTGAGCTCCTCGCGCAACAGGCCTTTTTGCTCGTCGGACAGGCTACTGAAGCCGTTTTTCGGTGTGTATGTCTTTAAGAACAGATCTTCATCAAATGGCATAAATACTCCTTATCCATGCGTGGGAACAGTGATTGAGCGGGCTTTAACGCCCATGGTGGCTATGCTTGCCTTCGTAAAAAGGAAACAGCAAGCATAGCGAAATGATCAAACGGCGACAATCGGAAAATGGAGTGTAACTGCTTTATAAACAGATAGATAGGAAGTATATTTAAAGTATGAATGAAGTGACGGTTAGGCGATTGGGTGCGTAGTCGTCAGCTTTTCTCTGTACAACTTATAGGCGTTTTCGTATGCCTCGACGGCTTCCTGCGTCGGCGACATGGCTCCGTCTTCATCCAGTTTCACAAAGCGCCGGCACAGGTCGTGCAGACGGGTAGCGTCGCCCTGGGCGTGGGCGTCGCACCAGGCCGCCTGAATCGCCCCGCCCAATGCCGCGCTTTCGCCAACCTGAGGGCAGACCACGCGGGCGTTCATCATATCCGCCACCATCTGCCGCCATAACAGGCTTTTGGAGCCGCCGCCGATCAACCTGATTTCCTGGCAATGGATGCCGGACGTCCGCAAAAGGTCCAGGCCGTAGCGCAGGCCAAAGGTGACCCCTTCCAGCGCTGCGCGGCAAACATTGGCGGGTTGCAGGTTCTGCATATTCAGACCCAATAAGCTGCCTGTCGCATCGGGAAGCGGCGGCACGCGCTCGCCATTGAGAAACGGCAGCAGGGTGACGCCCTGAGCGCCGATGGGCGCTTGCGCCGCTTCCTGATTGAAACGGTCCAGGTCGTAACCGAACAACTCCCGCACCTTGTTGACCACCGCCGTCAGATTCATGGTGCATATCAGGGGCAGCCAGCCGTCGCTGGAGGAGCAGAACGCCGCAAGTGATGGGTGTCCTTGCATTGGTGGTCGGTTTGAATGGGCGTACAGGGCGCCGGAGGTGCCCAGGCTCATGGTCACTACGCCTTCATCTATATTGCCCGTGCCAATGGCGCCCATCATGTTGTCTCCACCCCCGCTGGCCACTAACACGTTTTCCGACAGACCCAATAAGCGGGCGATAGCGGGGCTGACTTTGCCTACAGGCTGCTGCGCCTGCAGTAACGGCGGCAGGGCCCTTGCCAGATGTCCATCCGGGGCGATCAACGCCAATGCGTCTGGAACCCAACGGCGGGAGCGAATATCGAAATAGCCCGTGCCCGAGCTGTCGCCGTATTCGGCGGCGATCTCACCGGTCAGCCAGTAGTTGAGGTAGTCATGAGGCAGCAGAATATGGGCGATGCGGTTAAAAGCGTCTGCTTCATGCTGACGCAGCCAGAGCAGCTTGGAGAGGGTGTAGCCGGTGGCGAGCGTCAGCCCCAGCAGCTCAAGAGAGCCTTGCTCGCCGCCCATTTGCTCCAGCAGCGCGGCGTTTTGCGGCGCGGTTTCCGTATCGCACCACAGCTTTGCTGGCCGAATCACCTCGCCATGGCGGTCCAACGCCACCAGTCCGTGCTGCTGTCCGGATACGCCGATGGCGCGAATGCCTCGGCTGTCTATGCCGGCGCGTTCAAGCGCCTGCCGGTAACTGGCGACGAAGGCCTGCGTCCACCACTCAGGATGCTGCTCACGACGTCCATTGGCGTCGCTGATCAGCGCATGAGGCGCGTATCCCTCTCCCAGGATGACTTCCCGCTCCGGGTCCAACACCACCACCTTGGTTCCCTGAGTCCCGCAATCCACACCTACGTACATACCTGATTCTCCTCGGTTTCCGGCTGCAAGCCATTGATCGGCTACGGACAATATGACAGGGAGTGTACGCCGAACCCGCCAGCAATTGCGAATGCGCGACATGGCTGGACGGCGGTTTGTTGGATGGCGCTGCGCTTATCCAACCTACAAAGAAGGTCCGTTCGCCGCAGCGGCCCGTATAAATACTGTAGGGTTTAAGGGAATCGTTTTGCAGACGGTCCAGCTCATCCGGTTTGCGCGAATGGGCGATCTACCAAAGACGCTGGTTTGTTCTATGATTGAAGTGTCCCCTTCGCATTCTGACTAATCCATAGGTCAATTATCTGAGGTATGGCGTTATATGTTCTCCACCAAGAAAAACAAACAACAACACGACGCCCACAATTTAGCCAAAGCGTTGCAGGCTGAGCTAAGTAGTATCGCCAAATCCTGCGCCACTATTTATTTCACTCCCACGGGGGAGATTATGGACGCCAGCGAGCTGTTTCTGGCGAGCGTGGGATATAAATTGGATGAAATTATCGGACGGCATCATCGTATCTTTTGCGCCGATGATGTGGTCGATGCTGAATATCGTCAGTTCTGGGCCGATCTGGCCAAGGGCGTCCCCAAGCGGGGGACGTTCAGGCGCAAGCACAAGAACGGCTCGGATGTATGGTTGGAAGCCACCTACATACCCATTGTCCAGGACGGGCAAGTGGTGCGGGTGATGAAAGTCGCCAACGACGTCACCAAAGTCCATGAACAGTCCGTGGATAATCAGGCCTTGATCAAAGCCATTGATCGCTCCAACGCGGTCATTGAATTCAAACCCGACGGGACGGTGTTGAACGCCAACAAAAACTTTGTCAGAGCCTTAGGCTACAGTGATTTGAAGGAAATCAAAGGCAAGCATCACGAGATATTCTGTCCAGACGAGTTTTACAGAGAAAACCCCAATTTTTGGCGCGAACTGGCGAACGGCGAAATCAAAAATGGCCTGTTTCGCCGCATCAGTAAGCAGGGCGGCTCCATCTGGATAGAGGCGACCTACAACCCGGTGTTTGATCACCAGGGCCGGGTGGTCAAGATCACCAAGGTCGCCAGTGACGTGACGGAAAGAGTCGAGCGTCAGCTGGCGATTCAGAAGGCGGCGGAGGTCGCCCACAGTACATCCGTTGAGACGGCGCAGGTTTCCGAAAAAGGCGCGCGCATTCTCAAAGAAAACCTGACCAACTCCGAAAAAATATCTTCCGATATTGGACACTCCGCCAAGCTCGTCGAAGAGTTGAACGATCAGTCCAATGAAATCTCCAACATTGTCACCACGATCAAATCCATTGCGGACCAGACTAATCTGCTGGCTCTGAACGCCGCTATCGAAGCCGCACGAGCCGGCGAACATGGCAGGGGATTCGCCGTGGTGGCGGATGAGGTTCGAACTCTGGCGGGCAGAACCACCAAATCCACTGAAGAAATTAACCAGATGGTCGATCGTAACAATCAACTGGTCCAGCAAGCCGGCGACAGCATGGCCAAAGTCACCAAACAAGCAGAGAAAAACGCCGACCTGATCGCGGAAGCCTCCAGAATCATCGACGAGATCTTCAAAGGCGCGGAATACGTCTCCCATGTGGTGGGCGACTTGGTGGATAACTCCAGCGAGTCTTAACGTGAAACCGCAAGGTCTGTTCCCGAGAGGGCCGAGGCCTATGCGAGTTCGGTGCGAGTGGGAAACATGAGACGCAGAAAGCCATGACGAACGCAGGCGACAAGTGGGACGCGGCGGCGAGCTATGAAGCATTCATGGGGCGTTGGAGCCGACGCATCGCCGTGGAATACCTGTCATGGCTGAATGCGCCGCCCGGATTGCACTGGCTGGATGTGGGCTGCGGCACGGGAGCGCTGACCAGGGCGATTTGCGATGTCGCTCAGCCCGCCAGTGTGATCGGCTGCGATCCCGCAGAGCCCTTTATAGCCTTCGCCCGCGAACAAGCTTTGGACTTGCCGGCGTCATTTATCGCAGCGGGAGTGGGGAGTCTACCACGTCATCCCGGCGGGTTTGACTGCGTCACCTCCATGTTTGCACTGAACTTCTTCCCCAATGCGGAAGCCGCCCTCCACGAAATGCAAACCGCCGCCGCTCCAGGCGCCATCGTCTCCGCCTGCGTATGGGACTACGCGCAAGGAATGGAATTTCTACGCTACTTCTGGGATGCCGCGACAGCGCAAGACCCCGCCGCAAAGGAACTGGACGAAAGCCCCCGCTTTCCCCTTTGCCACCCGGACAAGCTAACCCAATTGTTCTCCCAAACCGGATTTCATGGCATCCAGTGCGAGCCCGTGGAAATACCAACCCTCTTCACCCACTTCGACGACTACTGGCTTCCTTTCCTCGGCGCAACCGGCCCCGCACCCACCTACATCGACTCCCTCTCGGCCGACCTAAGAAACGCCATCGCAGATACACTAAGAAAAACACTCCCCATACAACCAGATGGAACCATCCCCTTAAAAGCAAAAGCCTGGGCGATCCGAGGTGTTGTGCATCGAGCCAGATAGGAGGTACATATTGAAGGGTTGTAGGTTGGAAAAGCGCAGCGCCTTCCGACATCAGCGTTATGGGAGAGCAAGAAGCCGGATAGCGCTTTGCTTATCCGGCTTGCTCAAATGCTTCTGCCGTTCTCTCCGTTAAGCCAACACAGCCGTTGTAATTTCATACCAGGGGTAAAGTTGTTTGCCCTGTTCGGAGATGTCCTGGTAGGCGAGGGTGATGGTTCCGCCGCTGATCCGGCCGATGACGGTGGCGCGGGCGATGTCGGTCATATATTTAGCGGGTTCCGCTGGGCGGGCTCTGCGCATGAAGGCGGGGCCGGTGGTTCGCGCCGGGCGGGCGGGGACGGCGTCTTTGCGCCTTATGGAGCCGTATTGGGTGATATTGCTGTTTGCATTGGAGCGCACGCCGGCGCCTTGCGCCCAGGCGTCCAGGGTCAGCCCGGTGGAGCTTTGTAGAGGGCATAGGAAATCGCTGGTCTGGCGTAAGTCGGCGGGTATATCGCTGTAGCCGCCATTGAGGTGAAAGACTTCGCCCCGGTTGCGATCAAAGCCGACGGAGCAGCCGGATAACGCGGCGGTGACGAACCAATAGTCGGCGCCCTCCCGGTTCAGCTTCAATTTGGTGACGCCGCCTTCCTCCCAAGGCAACCACTGTACCGTTCTGGAATTGGCGCCATCGCCCAGCACAAAATTGAAACGAAGCGGTGATTCCGAGGCCACAATTTTGATGGCGCGTTGACCCTTCGGCGTGGCGCCGGGGATGTCAACAAAGTAGGGCGTGGTATACAAAGGCGTTGCATTTCTCAGTGAGCCCATCACTCTTTCCAGTTCACTCCACATAACTTCTCCTTTCTTTTCCTTGTATCTATCAACGAAACACTTTGTCCTGTTTGGTTGAGTCTAGTTAATTTCTAATGGCGGTTAATTCCAGGCTTTAAATAATGCGATTTATAAGTCGTTCGCCGGTCATTTATTCACATTACGTTTTGTTAGGGCGCGGTTAGCCTGCGGCAGTCTAAAAGACGTCAACTAGTCACGTTATATCAGCGGCTTATAGTCCTTTGGCTTTCAGCTTCTCATCCGTTCGGGCGATTGTTTGGGATACGGCGGATTGTTAGTTTTTAACTCAGTGCAAGCGTTTTCATTATGATGATGCATGGATACGCGTCACTTAAGCAAGACATGCCAAAAATATATTAATTTAAGCCGGTATTGTATTTGTTTTTTGTAGCTTTTGAGATCTAAATGAAAGCGTTGTCATTATTCGATCATCACTTAATCACCGCTGTGAATTTTCATGACCAGATTCAGACAACCTGAAAAAAACAAATAACGGGAGCGTTAAAAGGAGGTCAAAATGCGTACGAATGATTCGTACCACAATGCGCTTCGGCGCAAGCTCGCCAGAACACTTATCGGCGTCGCCGCGGCGGCGGCGTCATTTCCCGCCGCGCAGGCGGCCGTCAATCTGGCGACGGGAAAAAACACATTCGCCAGCACGGAAATGCGCCAGGCGAGGCTGGCCGTGGATGCGGACAGCCGTTCCCGCTGGGAATCCAACCATGGCGTGTCGCCCAGTTGGCTGACCGTGGATCTGGGGCAGGCGACCAGCCTGGAGCAGGTGGTCATCGACTGGGAGGCGGCGAACCCGGAAACCTATGAAATCCAAGGCTCCAACGACAACGAAACCTGGACCACGCTTTCCGCCCAGAGCGGCGGCGTGTTCGGCGATCGCACTGACACGGTGGATGTCAGCGGGGACTATCGCTACGTGCGCATATTCGCCACGCAGCGCAGTCGCGGCAATGCCTGGGGGTACTCTATTTTCGACCTGGAGGTCTACGGAACGCCGCTGTCAGGGCCGGACGACCCGGATGAACCTGGCGGCCCCGGTGATCCAAATGGTCCCGACGAGCCGAATGAACCGGATTTGCCGGATAACCTGCCCGCCGCCTTCGCGCCGCTGTATCCCAAAGGTACGGAGGTGCTGGAGCGGATTCAGTATGTGGATACGGACGGCACGCTGGTCACCCTGATGGGCGCCCGGCCTACCGAACGTCACGCCCGTGAACGGGGCGAGCCCTGGGATGCGCCGGATCAGGGGCCGGGGCGTTATCTCACGTTTCCGCCGTTCTACTTCCAGAACCGCACCTTCGGACTGGAAATTCGCGACTCGGTTCCCGCCGGCGGCGATAAGATCGAAGTCTGGCTGCATGTGAACGCCAATACCTTCCGGGGCACGACCTTCAGTTTGTTTCGCAACATCGAAAACCCGAACGTGAGAGACTTCGGCTGGTCCCTGAACTACGGCTTCAATAATCCCAATGAAGGCGGCCAGCCCATCTGCCACGCGGGTAAGCGCGAATGCATGATGGACTTCAATTCCAACTGGCGCACCTCACCCCATAGCCCATTGAAGGTTGGCGACAAAATCGAACTGGCGCCGGCGCCGCGCTTGCTGACCCCGGTGATCGACGGCGGGGGAGAGCGCTATTACTCTTTCGAACAACTTTATGTGGTGGGCAAGGGCATGCGTCCCTGGTATGGAATCGCTCCCAACCTGGATTCCGAACCGCTGCCGCCGGAAACCCTGCTGGGCGGGCAGGCGAGCGTGTCCTACAACTACTCGGAAGAGCCCCACCGGATGTTCCAGCAGATGGCGAACAACATCGGTATCAAGAACAGCCAACGCTTCGTGGAAGGGCGACGCCTGTTCCATACCTCATTCGCCTCTGGCGAGCACTCTGAGTTCTCTAACACCAACCCGGTGTTCAGCGCCCATGTCGGCCAGTTAGGGCCCCGCTACAACAACGAGAGCTGCATCGGCTGTCACCAGAGCAATGGCCGCAGTCAACCCATTCAGGCGGGACAGGCTTTGGAAGGTTATTCAGTGTTGACGGCGGCGTTTGGCTCTCAGGATGGCGCTGCGCCTGATCCTTTCTATGGCTTCAATGTACTGCAAAAATCCAAAGACGCCGGACAGGAGAATTACGCCGTCAATCTCAGCCATTATGAAGTGACCACAAAGGAACTGAACGGCGGCGAAGTGGTTGAGTTGCGTAAACCTTACTACGCCTTCCAAGGGCCGACGCCAGAACTGTATTCCGTGCGGCAGGCGCCTCAGGTAATCGGTATGGGACTGTTGGAAGCCGTTTCGGAAGCGACGATTCTTGCGGGCGTGGACGAAAATGACGCGGACGGCGATGGCGTGCGCGGTCAGCCCAACTGGATCAAGAATCCCGAAACCGGCGCGGTGCAGTTGGGACGCTTTGGCTGGAAGGCTTCCAAACTGAGCCTGCGTCATCAGGTGGGAACCGCGTTCCTGCAGGACATGGGCGTCACCACGCCAACTTATCCTTCACGCTCCTGTCAGAAGAGCGAGGCGGACTGTCGTGACAATGCCGCCGACACCCATGTCGATAACGAAGAAATGGATCGCGTCGGCCAGTATTTGGCGTTGTTGGGCGTGCCGGCGCAGCGCAGTCTGCGCAGCGGCTATCCTGACGGGATTCGGGTTTCCCCGGAGCATGACGTCAATCCAGAGCGGATCAGTCAGGGCAAGGACCTGTTTGCGCAAACGGGCTGCGTCGCCTGTCACACCGCGACCCTGAAGACCGGAAACACGCATCCCATGGCGGAACTGCGCAACCAGACGATCCACCCCTATACGGACCTGTTGTTGCACGACATGGGCGCTGGTCTGGCCGACACCTTGCCGCAAGGCGACGCGGCGGCGTCCATGTGGCGCACGCCGCCGTTGTGGGGACTGGGCAGCCTCAAGTTTGTGCAAGGCGGCCAGGAAAACGTGCGTTACCTGCATGACGGTCGCGCCAGAACCCTGGACGAAGCGATTCTCTGGCACGACGGCGAAGCCAGCGGCAGCCGTCAGAATTACGAAGCGCTGAGTCCGGCTGATCGGAACGCGCTAAAACAGTTCCTGAATTCTCTGTAGCGACGCTTTAGGAGAGGGAAAGCCTCTTCTTAAACACTGCGGTTTGGCAAGCCAGCTTGGCCGCAGTGTTTTCTTGTTTTATTTTTATACCCACTCGCCTGTCGATCTCATCGCCGAGATGAAGTCTTTGTCTTTCCTCAAGGCGGCGAAGAGAATCCCGATTGACCCCATAGAAAAATCACGCGTTAGCCTTGGGCGTTTTATGCGCAATATGTCTAATCGATGTGTGACGTGGCGAAGGTGGGGAGGAGATAATAGAGTCTTGTTCATCACTCTATGAAAGGAGGTAAGACAGAGCGCATCGCAGATGGCGACTCGCCATTTCCAAGGATACAACCTCAAACACTCAATGGCAGGAAGAGGAATCATCATGAACAGGGTGATATGGATAAAATTACTCGCTGTTGTTGTTTTCTTGTGGAGCAGTCTCGCGCAGGCGGATGAAAATCCAGTCTGCTCAGAGCCGGGAAACATGTGTTGTTACGCGTCGGACTATAACTACAATCTGCCTTCCGCCATCGCTAATTGCTGCGCGGTGGGAGATTCGGTGAAGAAGTTTGTCTTTATGGACAATCAGGATTCCAAAGTGGATGGCCAGGACGTGCCAATCCAGCTTTGCAGCAACCTGAATCTGTATATTCTGCACAAGCTGAAAGCGCCCTCCAAAGATGACTGGCCGCCGATACCCAAAGGCGAGAAGCGGTTTCCGCCTCTGTTTAAAGGAGAAAACCTGGAAAATGTGGTGATTGCCGGGGATGGCGAGATCGATGGTCGCAACAATACCTGGATGGGAGACAAAGACTGTGGCGACTATTCCGGCAAAGTCAGGCCTATCATGATGGATCTGCAAGGCTCCAAAAACCTGTTGGTGAAGTCCATTACCTTATCCCACGGGCCTGGCTTTAACCTGCATGTCGAACACTCCCGCGGCGGCATCGAAATTGAAGACGTCACCATCAACACTCACCATACCGGGTCAAAAAGCTCCTGCAGTCTGGACGGCATGGATATCAGCGGGAACGATATCAGCATCAAGGACTCGGAGATCCGCAGTCGCGACGACTGCATCGCCGTTAAGGCCAACTCGTCCAATGTGCGCATTTCCAACGTGACCTGTCACAACGGCCATGGCCTTTCAATCGGCTCGATCGCGATGAACGGCGTGGTCAAAGATGTGGAAGTCGAGAATGTAACGGTGATGGACTCGCGCTTCGGCTTGCGCATCAAAATGCAGAAGTACGCCAACGGCAAGGTGGAAAACATCAAATTCAAAGACAGTTTGGTGAAGCGTATTTCCAGCAGGCCGATCCAGATCAAAACGGACTACCACAATGATCATTGTGACGACCCGGGCAGCAGCAAGTGCGATAAAAACGCCCGCTCCAGCATTGAAAACGTCACCTACAAGGACATCTCGGTGCATGGCGGCGAAATTGATCTGAACTGCAAATACGCCGATGTCTGCACGGTGAAGTTGAGAAAACTGCACTGCAAAGACGGCGCTACCATCTCCTGCAAAGATGTGGACGTGGACGGAGAATGCAGTTGCGATGACTGACGGCCGGGGGATGCGCTTGAAGCGCCCCCGTGCAAGCGTTCCCAGGCTGATGCGCGTTGGCCTGGGAACAAATGGTGAAAATTACTTTGACAAAACAAAGCCGCTCCTGAAAGACTCTGCCTGTACGCATGCGGAAAACGGGAGATAAACCTTTGAAAATCCGATATGTCATGGAGGCCGACAAAGCCAAGTGGCTGGCCTTACGTCAGGAACTCTGGCCGGAAACCCCGCCGCAGGAACACGAAGCGGAAATTCTCGCCTACTTCAGCATGCCGGACCTCGCCACCTTTGTCGCCATCGACGATAACAGCGACATGCTGGGCTTTTTGGAAGCCGGTCTGCGCTCATACGGAGAAGGCTGCGCCAGTCATCCTGTCGCCTATGTGGAAGGCTGGTATGTGCTCCCTTCCCATC
Source organism: Hahella sp. HNIBRBA332 (assembly GCF_030719035.1). Lineage (NCBI taxonomy): Bacteria > Pseudomonadati > Pseudomonadota > Gammaproteobacteria > Oceanospirillales > Hahellaceae > Hahella > Hahella aquimaris. The sequence goes on along the minus strand of NZ_CP132203.1, from coordinate 2,423,112 downwards.
GTCGCCAGGGCGTCGGCCGCCGCCTGATGGACGCCGCCGAAGAATGGGCCCTGGATCGCGGTCTGCGGGAAATCGGCAGCGATATGCTGGTCAATAATGAAGTCAGTCTGCAAGCGCATACGGCTCTGGGCTATACGGAGGTGGAGCGTTTGATCCATGTGGTGAAGAAAATCGACTCAGCCTGAGGCTCCGTCGTTTCGACACTCACAGAATTGATCGTCAGGAGGACGTTTAGAACAACTCACGCCTGGATTTCTTACCCTCGAGTCACCGACGTGTTGGTTGACGCGCTCTGTCCGGCAAGGCCAGACTCCTTAAAGAATCCGCGCCGCCTTTATTTCACTACTGAGTAACGCAAATAAACAGTACGCTGCGACGTTGTGGGACGCTGGCCTGATGAAGCCATCGTGGCTGCTGAGAAGCCTCATCGGTGGTCAGAGAGTCTATCGAGGGTGCGCTCGGCAAACTGGGTAAACTCACTGAACGCGACAGATAAGCCTGCGCCTCCACACACTGGCTGAACGCTCCTTGATCCAGGGCAGACGCGGACAGCGCACATGCAAAGATTATGGTTGGCTATGATTGGCGTCGCTTGCTCCAAAACTGTTTGGCGAGTTCCTGCAATGCGGTGGTGAGTTGCGCCACGTCCTCCGCCCGCTTGCGATTGTATTGGCCTACGGTGGCGTTGGCGCTGGCGGTATCCCGGATGGCGACGATGCTATTGTTGATGCCTTCGCTGACCGCGCCTTGCTCTTCCACTGCGCTGGCGATCTGGGTGCTGATATCTGAAATCTGATTGACGCGGCGACCGATGGTGGTCAATTTTTCCGCCGCCTGATGGGCGTGGTCCACGCTGTGGTTGGCCTTCTCGCGGCTTTTCTCCATGGCGGCCACTGCAGAGCGGGCGCCATCCTGCAGGGAATTGATCATCTGCTGGGTGTCAGTGGTGGATTGCTGCGTGCGCGAGGCGAGCTGGCGTACTTCATCCGCCACTACGGCGAAGCCGCGTCCCATTTCTCCCGCGCGGGCGGCTTCAATGGCGGCGTTTAGGGCCAGCAGGTTGGTTTGCTCAGCGATATCCTGGATAGCGTTAAGAATGGTGGAAATTTCTTTGCTGTGTCTGTCCAGTTGATGAATCACTTCCGCCGCCTGATGAATCTCATCCGCCAGTGAGCTGATGATGCGTTTGGTGCTGGTGACCAGTTCCTGCCCCTGGGACGTTTCCTGATCGGCATGATCCGCTGCGCTGGCGGCTTCCTGTGTGGTGGCGGCCACTTGCTGAATAGTCGCCGTCATTTGATTGATGGCGGCGGCCACCTGATCGGTTTCCGATTGCTGGCCGTTGGATTTGTTATTGCAGTCCTCGATTTCCGACACCAGTTCTTCCGTCAGGGATTCCAGCTGATCCGCCGCGTTGGCCATGCGCCCGATGACGGCGGTGGTCTCCGCCTGCGCCATGGCCATGGCGAACTCGATCTCGCCAAATTCGTCGTGACGCCCCGTGTAAAGCACCTGACTTAGGGGGTTATCGGAAATCGTGCGGGCTTTCAGCACCAGCTTGTGCAACGGAGATAGCCACAGATAGATAAACAACACGTTCAACAGGCCTAATGAGACACCCATGATAAGAGTGTCGGAAACGCTGATCGGCAACATGTACGAGAGGAATAGCAGAACCGGAATCAGACTGAGCGTGGAGAGCAGGGAGATTTTCAGACGCACGTCCAACCGCGGCAGCCGCCACGCCAACGGAGTTTGGCCGGCGCGGATGCGGGCGTACAGGTCCTCCGCTGCGTCCACTTGTTTCTTGGTGGGTTTGGTGCGAACGGATTGGTATTCCACGGTGCGCCCGTCTTTGGTGATGGGCGTGGCGTAGGCGCTGACCCAATAGTGATCGCCGTTCTTGCAGCGGTTTTTCACCAGCCCCATCCAGGAGCGGCCGCTTTTCAGCGTCTGCCACATGTGCTGAAACGCCATGGGCGGCATATCGGGGTGGCGTACGATGTTATGGGGCTGGCCTACCAATTCTTCCTTTGAGAACCCGCTGATTTTGATGAAGTCCGGGTTAACGTAGGTGATGTGGCTGTCCGGCGTAGTGGTGGACAGGATATTGGCGTCCGGCGGCAGTTCCAGATTGCGGCCGGTGACAGGCTGATTGACCCGCATATTCATCTTCCTCGTTCGGCGTGAGTTGGGCGCGACAATTGTTAACATGGCAATGACATTGGCATGTTAATACTCAGGCGCATGGGTGCGCCTGCGCGGCGGCTAGCCGCGGGAGACAGGGTCTGACATGTGCAGGTCCTGTCGTTGCAGATAAATAGAAGGAAGCTATTTGTCTGCCTGATTAATAATTATATGCCTGCATTTGGATTTGGGGAGATGAGGAGCGCTACGGAATTTTATGCTGGAAGCTACGTAGCGTTACGGAGTTGTCGGCGCTATTTGTCCGCGTTGACGCTGTTCACGGATGTGTGTTCGATGGTGCGTGTAGTCTCGCTTACCTCGGTGGCGCGCACCGGTCGGCTGAAGAAATAGCCTTGCACATAGTCGCAGCCGAACTGCCGCAGCATTTCCATTTGTTCGGCTGTTTCGACGCCTTCTGCGATGACGGTTAGATCCAGGCTTTCCGCCAGAGAAATAATCGCCTTGATGATCTGCCTGTTGACCTCCAGGTCTTCCGTGCCGGACACAAAGCTTCTGTCGATCTTGAGCTGATTGACTTGCAGTTCGCGTAACCTCACTAGCGACGAGTAGCCCGTGCCGAAGTCATCCAGAGAAATTTTGACGCCCAACAAATGCAGCTCCTGCAGTTTTCTGCGGTTAGAAGCGTGTTCAGAGGCGGCGATGGTTTCGGTGATTTCCAGTTCCAGGCGATGTGGCGGTACTCGCGCTTCCTCCAATATTCGCCGCACTTCGTCGACAAAGTCGTCCCGCTGTAATTGGCGGGCGGAAACGTTGACGGCGATGACCGCCTCTTTTTTATTGGTCCAGGCTTTGCTTTGCGCCAACGCGGTTTGCATGACCCAGCGTCCCAGTTCATGAATGACGCCAGTTTCTTCTGCGATTTTGATGAAGATATCCGGGGGAACATGATCGCCCTGATGACGCCAGCGACAGAGGGCTTCATAACCGATCACCCGACGCTGCCGCAGATCGATTTGCGGCTGATAGACGAGATAGAGCTCCTTGTTCTGGATGGCCTGCTTCAGGCCTCTTTCCAGCTTATACCGCTCGGTGAGTCGGGCGCCGATGTCGTCGCAATAGAACTGCACTTGTCCCTTGCCATCGCTTTTGGATTGGTACATGGCCATATCCGCCGCTTTCAACAGACTCTCCGGCGTATTGGCGTCCTTGGGAAACAGCGCAACGCCGACGCTGAAACCGACGGTGACCTCAATGCCTCCCAGTAGGTGAGGCTGCTTCTGCGTTTTGACAATGCGCGATACGGTGGGAAGGATGTCTCGCTCTGAGGTACCGAGATCAATCAGGATCAGGAACTCATCGCCGCCCAGTCGCGCGACGGTATCGCCCTGGCGAATCTGTTGCGACAGGCGTTCGCCAACGCTTTTGATCAACATATCGCCTTTGGCGTGACCGTGGTTATCGTTGATGGCTTTGAAATTATCAAAATCCAGAAACAGCACCGCCACCTGTGAATCACGGCGCTGCGCGCTGGCGAGCATTTGATGGAGTCTGTCGATGGCGAGCACGCGGTTGGGCAAGCCCGTCACAATGTCGTAATAGGCGTGAGAAGCGATTTCCAGGTTCAGGGTTCTGATATCCTGCAGGCGGCGCACGCCATAAGCCACAGCGACGATTCCGATCCAGCCAAGGGCTATGATGATCTCATCCAGTTCCCAGCTTTCGTGAGCCCGGGAATACTCGTAAAGTCCTTCAAGCAGATCAATCTGAAATAAGCTGGTCAGGGCGGTCAATCCGGTGACAATCGCGATGCTCAAACACAGGTCGACGCGGGCGGAATGGCGCAGACGCTCTGACGTATTTGTCTGTGACAACTCCTTTCGAGGCTTGATCATTAGTCGCTGTGCTCTCTACTTCGATCAATAAATTAATCTGGAGAGTAGGACGGAAGAAACCGCCGTGTAACGATAAAGTCTAGCAGGATGCGAGAGGGGCGCCAGATTGCCGGGAGCGGAGGCGGCGCTACAATGAAGAAGGGCTTGGCGTCCGCTTTCGTGAGTGATCTACTGAAGACGAGAACCTTTAACCTCAATAAACGTAATGTCCTTCCGCTTTAAGCGCCTATATGGGAACAGATGAATGATGACTACGGCTTTGCAACAAGCGTTCGCCGCAGAATTGGACGCCGCGCAGGATAACTGGCGCCAGGGCCGCCTCGACGCTGCTTTTACGCATCTGGAAAACGCCCATGTCCTGGGACAACGCCGCCTGGGCTGGCACTTTCACGTCCACCTCTGGATGCTGCGGGTAGGGTGGGCGAAACGGGACCAACGCGAAATCCTCGGGCAACTCTGGCGCCTGTTCCTGACCCCACTCGGCCACCTGACCGGCCGCCTCCCCATCGGCAACACCGGCGGCGCCAACGTCAACGCGTTCACGCCCATGCCTGTGCGGAAGGAGTTGGAGGAGGTGTTGCGTGGGGAGGGTATGGAGAGCAAGTCTGATAACGGCCTGGGGGACTGATATGGGCATTGATATCGATGGTTGGGTGGAAGTTACTATAGCCATAGCGCAGATGACAGTGAGCACTGGTTTGGGCTCCTGAACATCTCACCGTTAGTCGACGTGTGCGACATAGGCTCTGTTTTACTTTTCGGCATCGGAAATGGCTGGAAAGACGTCTGTCCTATCGCAATGGAAAGAGGGCTGCCCGCTAACCCCAGCTATCAAACCCTCAGGGATATTCAGGATATCAAAGCGTTTGAGAGTGAAGAGAAAGGTTGCGCTAACGAGCACTTTGGCTACACACATTTGTATTACTCGGAACTACTGAGACCAGCATTCGCTGAGGAATACGGGCGCCTTGCCGGGACTCAGTGGGGACCTGTTATTAAGTTGATTGAAGCGCTGATCGACGCCGGCCGCTATCAGCCGGAACAGGTCAGGTTCGTGGTGTGGGCCTGTATTTAGTTAATGTGACGAGTATGGTCGATTAGTTAGTGACATGAATAAGCCCTCTAAAATTCACGCTTACAAGATTCCAGAAAGCCATTCGCTGATCGCATTCAACGCTCTGGTATCAATCGTTGTATCGATCAATATGTAGTCTTCTATCCGTCCTGTTTCCGAAGGTTGAAACAGGTGATTGAGGTTGTCTAATACAAGCACCTCGGATTCTGGGTTAGTCAGGACAGGCTTCATGACAGGCGCATTCTCAGCCGCCGACACTTGCAAGTCGCTGCCGCCAAACAGAGCCAGAACGGGGTTTTTAAAGCGCCTGAATACAGGAAGTGGATCGTAACTTGCGTAATGACGTCCCCAATCCGAACCCCATACTTCCATGTTGGCTTTTATTTCCGCTTGCGTGAGGCCATGGGACTGCAAGCGTTTCTCTATTTGGCTTCTTGCATCCGCTACGGAAGGGCTTGTTCTCAGAATCTCCGTAAGGTCCCTGCATAACGCTTTCTCCCGTTCTATGTCCTGCTGAGATTTACCCTGCGAGCGCGCGATATCCGCCACTTGCGTGGCCATCACATCAGGAAGTAAGGGAAGGGCGGGCGCGGCGAGAAAAATCATGAATGCGGCGGGAACAAACTCCGACGCCGCGGAAGCGATATAGCCGCCTTCCGAATGACCAAGAAAACCGATCTTTTCCTGGTTGATTGCAGGGATGTTCTGCATGAACCGGTAGGCAGCGGCGGCGTCTTGCGTAAAATCTGATAGGGTGGGCTTCCACCTGTTCTCACTTGAGAACGTACCGGTGCTTTCGCCAACGCCTCTGTCATCATAACGAAGCACCGCGAATCCATTGCGGGTAAGGAAATCCGACAAAACCAGAAAAGGCTTATGGCTGGCGATGGTCTCATTGCGATCCTGAGGGCCTGAGCCTGTAATCAATATAATCGCCGGGAACGGCCCTTGCCCCAGGGGCAGGGTTAACTCCCCGGCCAGCGTGACATTCGCGTCGCCGCCCTGAAATCGCACCTGCTCAATACGATAATTCCTGTCTTTAGGATCTTGTGGCCTGGATATCCAGCCAAGCGAGTCAGCGCATGCCGTTAAAAACATGAAAACACTGGTTAGCAGAGAGAACTTTTTCAACGTCATGCCCCGATTGTTCTTTTGTTGCTGAGTGTGGGTGAGGTTGTCGATTCCTGGTTCAGGAAACGGTATTAAACGCCACAGGGCATTAAGGCCGTCTTAAGATGAAATGGTTGTTTAAACTCATGGATTGTGTGGCTGAGCGATGAGGGATATCACCAGTTCAATCGCCGGCTGGTATAACAGATTTTGGAGCAGTTCGGGGAACAGGATGCAAGACCAGGATTAGTCAGCTTATTGAGCCCCTTGCTCCAACCGTTCCCGATTCTTCTCCATGGCCTCTTCAATCTGCTTCTGCGCCTGATCGATCTGCTGTTCGGCTTTCTCTTTCTGGCGCTCCGCTTCTTCGCTGTGTTCGACGGACAGGTAGGCGACGTAGAGGAGCGCCAGTAGGATGCTGATGATGCCGAGTGCTTTCATAGGGGGACCGCTGACATGCCGATTTGTTTATCGGGTGGATAAGGGAAACTGACCTGCACAGATAGTGTAGCGTGGATTAACCGGTTTGGTTTTTCGGCGGGCCACCCCGGAAGCAACAGATAACGACAATGCACAAAAATGTACAGGTAATTCCCTTGGTTAGTATTTGTGCTTGTCATGCGCCCGTTGTCTAATGACTGCACTCCCAAGCTCTCCTGCGAGCGCTGGTTTAAGCGGTTTGGCGGGGGAGTGAGACAGGTTGTTATCAGAATAAATACAACAAAGGCGCCGTCATGAAAGTAGATACAGACGTTTTCTTTGTCTTCAGCTATCACCTTGGCATTCAGTCCCTTCTGTCATCGCGGATAAGTCCGTTTCCTTTTGTTGTTCCGTCGGCGGAGCTAACTTTGCGACGTCAAAAACCGAACTGACGACGCTGCCTGTTTTCCTGATATCCAAACCTTCAATCTGACAAGTTAATCCGCCCGAAGCCGTCGCGTTTTTGGGCCAGGACCGCTTGTCGCCTGCAAAAATATCTCGCCGTTGCAGGCATGGATCGCCGCGGCGGGAAGTTTCCTTAAACAGAGAGAAACGCCATGAAGCACCGCAATAAATATCCGTTTGTAAGGCATTTGATGTTGAGTCTGGCGACGCTGTTCGCAAGCGTTCCAAGCCAGGCGGTCGAGATTGTCGTCGCCACCGTCGACAATGCGGATATGTTGAATATGCAGAAACTGTCGCGCCATTTCGAAGAACAGAATCAGGACATTCAAATTAGCTGGAAGATCGTGGATGAGAGCGTGTTGCGACGTATGCAGGCCAGCGACAGTAAGCAAAAGCGCGCCCAATACGATGTCTATACCCTGGGCCTGTTTGAAGCGCCGATATGGGGAAGTAAAGGGCGTTTGTCGCCGTTGCCGGCGGCCTATCAATCCGATGACGAGATGAAGAAGTGGATTCCGGAGATCATCGACGGGTTTCGCTACGACGGCGAGTATTACGCCTTGCCCTACTATGGCGAAAGTTCCATTACCTATTACCGCAAGGATGTGCTGAGTCGCTATGGCCTGCAGATGCCGCCGCAGCCGACTTGGCGCGACGTCGAATCGACACTGGCGCAGTTGAAGCAGGCGTCGCAAGGCGAGCATGGGCGATTGTGTCTGCGCGGCAAACCGGGGTGGGGTGAAAACATCGTTATCCTGGCGACTATGTTGAACGGTTTTGGCGGCCGCTGGTTCGATGAAAACTGGCGTTCGGCGCTGGCGGAGCCCGCCTGGAATCAGACTATCGAATACTATTTATCCATGATGGCGGAGTACGGTCTGGCGTCTTCCTGGAACAACGGCTATTCCGAAAATCTTCAGGCGTTTGTCGCAGGCCAGTGTGATATCTGGGTGGACTCCACCGCCGCCGGCGGCGCCATCGCCCAGGCGTCCTTTTATTCTCAGGTGGGATACGCCGCAGCGCCTTCGCAGGTCACCGACAGGGGAACCAACTGGCTGTGGTCATGGGGCTTCGCCGTGCCGCGGGGGTCTCTCCATAAAGACGCGGCCTGGCGTTTCGTGAGCTGGGCGACTTCTGATGAATATCATCGGCTGGTGGAAAGCAATTTCGGCATCTCGCAGACGCCGCCGGGCGCCCGCCACGCTTTGTATGAAAACCCTTCGTATCGCGAGTACGCCAGTTTCGCGGATATCACGCTGAAAGCCATCAAAAGCGCCGATTTCGAAAACCCCAGCATTCAGCCGGTTCCATACCGGGGCATTCAGTTCATCCAGGTGGAGGAGTTCCAGCAGATTGGCGACTTTATTGGTAAAAAGCTGTCCGTCCTGCTGGAGCGAAAGCTCACCGGCAAGCCGATCAATCTGGATCAGGAATTGTCCCATATGTCCGAGTTCGTGCAGGCGTCGCACAACATTGCGGAAAGGTTGCGCCAGAAAGGCGTTGACGCGTATTGAGGAAAAATGGCGTAGTTGCTACTAATCAGGCAGACAAATAGCTTCCTTCTATTTGTCTGCAACGACAGAGCCTGCACATGTCAGGCCCTGTCTCCAGCGGCTAATCGCCGCGCAGGCGCATCCATACGCCTGAGTATTAACATGCCAATATCATTGCCATATTAATAATAAGGATTGATAGGGAATGTCGTTAGAGGCGACGCTGGAGGAAATAGCCTATGGCCTTGAAAAACCGGCCCTGGTTGATAAGACTTGCTAAAAGCTCTTTCTCATCAGGTGAGCAAATGGCCTTGCATACGGTAATAAAGCGCTGTCTATGCCTGTTTCTTTGCGGGTGGATGTCGGCGGTGGGAGCGGAACCGGTCGTCGAGCTGGTAAGCGGGGAGAAAGAGCCCTACATCGGCGTGAATCTATGGAAGAACGGCTATGCCCATGAGGTAGTGACGGAGGCGTTCAAGCGCTCCGGCGTTACCGTCCATATCTCGTTTCATCCCTGGGCGAGAGCCAACGCAATGGCGCAGCGCGGCAAGGTTGACGGCGTTGTGCCGGTTTATGCGGGCGTCTTCCCGGAGCAGGAGTTCCGGCTGAGCGATCCTTTCCCGGGAGACTCCATCGGGATTCTGAAGCGCAAGGACAATTACTTTCAGTATTCCGTTCCTCCCTCCGTAAATTTAATGCAAGCGCTAAGCGGCCTGTCCGGCGGCGTCATCGGGCAGGTCCGGGGCGAATCCACGTTGCAGGAGCTGCGCAACATTCCCGGCATTCAAATCGAGGAAGTCACCAGCGAACTGCAAAACATCGACAAGCTGGCGATAAACCGCATCCAGTTTGTGTTGATCGATAAGTTCACGGCGGCGGACCTGATCGTCGGTTACCGACCGCACTACATCGGGAAGCTGGACTTTGTCTATCCGCCCCTCGCCAACAAGCAATTCCATATCGCCTTTTCAATCCGTCTTGCATCCGCTGACAAGTGGGTGACGGCGTTCAATCAGGGCCTCAGACAAATGCGCGAGGACGGGACGCTGGACCGGCTGCGTTTTGAGTATGGCCTGCTCCCCAAAGTGGACGGCGGCGATGGCAAAATCAGGCTGGTTATCGGCACGGTGAACAATCTTGACATGGTGATCATGCAGGGACTGGCGAAGGTGTTTGAAGAGCAGAACCCGGATATCGAACTGGATTGGCGAATCATCAATGAAAGCACTTTGCGGCGGCGTCTGCTGGGCGACCTCGCCATTTCCGGCGGCCAGTTCGATGTGATGACCATCGGCATCTATGAAGTCCCCTTATGGGCGGGCAACGGGTGGATATCTCCTCTTGATCCGCTGCCGACGGCCTATCGTATCGATGACATCTTGCCAACGGTCAGGCAGTCGCTTGCCTACAAAGAACAGCTCTATGCGCTGCCGTTCTATGGCGAGAGCGTCATGACCTATTACCGCAAAGATCTGCTGAAAAAAGCCGGTCTGGAGATGCCCGAACACCCAACCTTCGCGAATATTGAGCTGATCGCGCGAACCCTGCATGACCCTGAAAATCAGGTTTACGGGATATGCCTGAGAGGGAAGCCTGGATGGGGAGAGAACGTGGCGCTGTTGTCCTCCCTGGCGCATGCCTTTGGCGCGCGCTGGTTTGATATGAACTGGACGCCGCAACTGGATTCAAAAGAGTGGCGTCAGACCCTGGCTTATTATGTTGATCTGATTACCACTAAAGGCCCGCCGCACCCCACCAGTCTGGGATATCGGGAAAGCCTGAATCTGTTCGCGCAAGGCCATTGCGCCGTCTGGATCGACGCCACGGTGGCGGCGAGCTTTCTTTATAATCCTGAATTCTCCCAGGTGAGCGATAAGACAGGTTTTGCGCCTGCGCCGAGGGGTGAGGTGAATCAAAGCTGGCTGTGGGCATGGTCGCTGGCGATTCCTGCGGCGTCCAAACACAAAGCGGCGGCGAAGAAGTTCATTACCTGGGCCACCTCCAAGGAATACATCGACCTCGTGGCGAAAACCAAGGGCTGGGTGGCGGTCCCCCCCGGAACCCGCAGATCCACCTACGAAAACCCCGCCTACCACCAAGCCGCGCCGTTTTCCCATCAGGTCCTGAACGCCATCGAACGCTCGGACGTCAGCAAAGTCACCGCACTCCCGGTTCCGTACACCGGCGCGCAATACGTCAGCATCAACGAATTCTCCTCATTCGGCGCACAAATCAGCCTCCACTTCGCCAATATCCTGGAAAACAAAATGACCATCGACGACGCCCTGAAAAAATCCCAGGCGCTGATTAAACATCAGATGATTAACTCGGGTTATTTGAAGGAGAGGGGGGACTGAGGGGGCGTCATGAGCTAAGGTACGACCTGATATCCGAAAAGAGTACTTATCGAATGAGGGCGAGAATTGAAAATCGAAATAGATGATGAATTAGCCGAAAAACTACAGCTCACAGAGAAAGAAGCGCTGGAACTACTGGCGATCGCCTTGTACAAAGACCGTGGCATTCACGGCGCTTTCGCTGGAAAAATCGCGGGGATTTCCGAGTTCGAATTTCACGGCTTACTGGCCAAAAAGGGCTTCAGCGTGAATTATGATGTCAGTGACTTTCTTGAGGATATTGAACGTAATGATTTGTGATGTTGTACAAACTCAAAGAAAGTTCGCGCCACGCCAAATATAGCGGGAAGTGTTGTTCGGGTTAATAACCGCATCTAAACGCGCCGCAGGTATCAATCATTATAAGTTCTTAGTGTTTATCTGTTTGACTTTATTGAATTTAGATTGAATGTCTTTAATGTGAATACCCGCTTTCTGCATGGATGCCCAAAACTGCGTTGAGAGATTGGGAGCATGGCGCCACGGATTCTGATACTCAATTGGCGAAGCCCTCCTACTGAACTAACTTAGGGTTTGCCCTATCAGTCAATAGGCCTCGGTCAAGCGGGTAATTGGCATGGTGGTGAATATTGCTAGCATTCTTGCTTTTCTACTCAACTAAGGAAAGCTCCATGCAAGAAAGCAATCTCCCCGCCCAACACCAGCTTATCGACTTGGAAAACCCTCTGCCTTCATGGAATCTAAAGCAAAAGAAGGCTGGCAAGAAATTGATGATCACCAAAGAAGCCGATACCTTCATGCGCACTCTGAACATGTATGATAGAACGAAGGTTTACAATGAGGCGCTCAAACTGACCAGTGACGGTGGCTATGGATGGAATAGTAAGGGGTTCAAGAAAGAGCCTATGTTCATGCGTGAAAAGATGTGTCCGGGTGGAATCAGCTTCATGTACAACGTGAACCCAGAAATGATAGTTATTAACCGGATGAGGTTGGAGCGAGGCGCTACAAATCTTGAGACGCCAAAGAAAATGCAGCAAATGGGGTTGTTTGAGGTACAGCGTACTTCTGGTGTTCGCTGGCATGAAGAGATAGGCCCCGATAGCATCCCTGAACTAGAAAGAGCATGGGGTGAGCCTCAGCTAGTTAGAACAATTAATACAGAACATGTCGCCGTTAACGGAATGTCAAATGACCTAGGCAAAGCCAGATGGTTAATGGGTGTTCATGTGGACACAGCTTATTGGGAAGACTACGCGAAATCTTATACGTTAGTGTATAACCCAACCCGAGGCGCGGTTTTCGACTTTTTCGAGTGTATTCAGGACAAAGTTTCAACCACAAAAGTGGCTGAATTCTTGGCGGTTACGATGATAGAGACTCAGCAGAAAGGCATAACGCGGAAGTGGACCGCTCACAGTCAGGGAGGCATTATTCTGACTCGCGCCGTAGAACTAGTAAATATGCGTGGCATTAGCCTGAAAGGGCAAAGGGTATCTATACATGCGGGTGGAAATGAAAAGACACGTGCAGAGAATGCCTTTATGAAAGCGGGTATGACCATAGATGAGATTAAACGGGATCATCCCAACGACCTTGTGCCTAACCTTGCGGGATTCAATGACCTATCGCCTCGCGCGTTTTGGCGTAGTTTAAGTAATATAGATTTAGTATTTGGTGATAAGCGCCCTGTTGAAGCCAGCCCACATACATTACCCTATCTCAGTAGAGAGTCAGCCATTCGCCACTTACAGATGAACGGTTATCACAAGAGAGCGGAAAAGTTGGCGAAGCTTACTATGAAGGAATTTGGCATATCATGATCAAGCAACTGGTGAGGCCGCTTATAACCGGTAAAGGGCCGAATTTTTCAAATCTAACCGCAAAGGAGTGCGGTATAGGTGACTACAGATTAGGGTATAAGTTGCCGGGAAACACTATTGAAATCGGCAGACCCAAGAAGCCAAGACCCGCACAAGTCAATCTGGGGAGCGACATATTCAATTCTTATGGTTGCGAAAAAGAATACAATCGCACATTCGTACGGATGGAGTTTGAATGGTGGGCCTATAAGGGCGCGTTCCTACAAGGCTATTTCGGTCAACTTAGCCGTGTGTGCTTATACATTGACGTAAACTGTGTAGAACACCATACCCCACTTCAAGAGGGTTGCCTTGATAGCCTTGAATCATATTTAAAAAGGGACTATTGGGAGTACTACGAAACGGAGAGCAACAATGATGGCAAAGTAGGAGTCAACTGGGAAAAACGTAACAAGCGCAAAGAAAACCCTCATGGATATGGACTATCTCCTTTGCTTGTAAAATTGCCTGAAACATATGAGAAATTGTCTCTCAATGGAGTGCAGTGGTTGAAATATTGCATTGACGGAGAAGGAATTCCAGGAACTGGTATTACTTATTATTGGGCTTACCCATTAACCAATAACTATTATCTGACATTTAACTTTCGGATGACGTCAGAAGTCGGTGATAAGAAATTGAGATACCAACGTATGTACGAAGATGCCAAACGTATCATGTCTATGGTTGAGCTCATTAAAGTATAGAAGTTTTAATTTTTCTTGCTTCTACATTTAATGGGTATATTTATATTTTTAATAAACATAACGAGTTAGGCTCTGTGGAACTAGGTGTATGGGGGGATAATTACACAACTACCCCCCAGTAACCTCCCGAATCACCTCAACCACATGGCTCACCGCCTGATCCCCCTGGCGTCTCACGTGCCACGCCAAGTGCAGTGGGAAGCCTTCTACTGGTATGGGGGGTGGGAGGACGGTGAATTTTGTGGTGTCTTGGGGGACGCAGTGGGTGGGGAGGAGGGCGATGTAGTCGGATTGGACGACGAGGTCGGGGGCCATTTGGAAGTAGGGGACGACGAGACCGACGCGGCGGCGTAGTCCGTGGGCTTGCAGGGTTTGGTCGACGGGGCTGTCGGCGTCGCCGCGGCCGGAGACCAGGACATGGGGATAGGCGAGCCATTGTTGCAGGTTAAAGTCCTGGGCGGCGGGATGGTCTTTGCGCATCAGCACGCAATAGTCTTCATACAACAATTCAACGCAGCGGAATGAGGCGCCGACATTGGGGAACACCGACACGGCCAGGTCGGCTTCTCCTTTGGCGAGCTGCTCCAGGGCGGACTTGGCGCCATGCCAGGTCTGTATGATCAAATCCAGGTTGGGGGCGCTGGTCAGCAGGCGTTGATGTAGCGGCCCCAACAGCGCGGAAACGGGAAAGTCCGCCATCAGGATGCGTAGGGTCTGGCGCAGCTCCGCCAGGGGCGTATCCGCCTGATTAATCACACGCTCCGCCTGGGCCAACAACGCCTTGATCGGCTCGCGCAGAGATTCCGCTTTGGCGCTGAGGCGCATCTCACCGCGACCGCGAATCAGCAGAGGGTCGCCAAACAGGTGGCGACAGCGTTCCAGGGCGCTGGAAGTGGCCGGTTGCGACAAGTGCAGGCGCTTCGCTGCGCGTGTGACATGACGCTCGTCCATTAACGCATCAAGAATCACCAACAGATTTAAATCGACGCCACGTAAATTCATAAAACGAATAATCAAATATATAAACTATCGATTAGATTAATATAAGCCGGTAACGCAAGCTAGGTCCTATTGAAACAACGCGCTACAACGCACTGAAAACCGAACTGAAAAGGACCGCCCAACATGAAAACCACTCTGCTGATGTTCCACTCCCGTTATCGACCTTCACGCATCAACGCTGCACTGATGGCGGCGGCGCAAACCCTCGATAACCTGGATGTAGTGGATATGAATCGGCTGTATCCGGATGAGCGTATAGACGTCGCCACGGAGATTGAACGACTGCTGCAAAGCGAGCGCCTGATTCTGCAATTTCCTATTCAGTGGTACTCCACGCCGCCCTTGTTGCAGCGCTGGCAGGATCTCGTGCTGACCCACATGTATTACCTGGATTACGAAAACACTGGGCGCCGCTTCGAAGGCGCGCCTATCATGGTCGCCGCCACCGCCGGCAATACAGAGGCGGCTTATCAGCCTCGCGGGCGGAATCGTTTCACCATGGAAACCCTGCTGACGCCGCTGCAGGCGACCGCCAATCGCTGCCGTCTGCCCTGGGGCGATCCGTTTGTGGTGTATCAGGCCGACTACCTGATGGATGCGGAACTGGATATCGCCTGTGAGCGTTATCTCACCCATATCCAAAACTGGCGGACCGAATTTGTGCGCGGGCAGTAAGCGCCCGATATTGTTCGCTGACAGTTTGCGCTTTCGGGGTGAACAGAGACGGTGAGGGACGGTCAGGAATGGGGGCAAATGCGCAAAAAAAGCCCGGCGAACGCCGGGCAATACATGGATGGACCTTCTTGTACTTCTACTACCTGTACTACTTGTTTACCAACATGACGAGAAGGCGCCATGCTGGTAACCGGACGCATGAATGCGTCTGGGCGGCGTCAAGCCGCGGGTGACTGGGCCCGAACATGAAACAGGCCCAGCCGATGGCGGACAAATAGCCGGAAAAGCGACTTGTCCGCCGGGTCTTGGTATCTGTGGAGTGAGGCCGTTAAACCGGTTTGGTGGCGTTTCTCAACCACGCGGTCTGTGAGGCTTCCAGATAAGGGCTGAGCGCTTCGTAAACGCGCCAGTGATAAGCGTTGAGCCAATCAGTTTCTTCAGTGCTGAGCATGGACAGGTCCAGAGCGTTGATGGCGATGGGCGCCAGGGTGATGGTTTCGAAGCCATAGAAGACGCCAAACTCGTTTTCTTCCAGCTCCACCACTTTCATGATGTTCTCGATGCGCACGCCGTACTCGCCTTCGCGGTAGACGCCGGGTTCATTGGTGATGACCATGCCGGGCTTGAGAGCGACTTCTTTAGGGTTCTGCGAGAAATTCTGCGGGCCTTCATGCACGTTCAGACACAGACCGACGCCATGGCCGGTGCCGCATTTGTAATCGATGCGATGACGCCACAACATGCCCCGAGCCATGATATCCAGATTGGCGCCGGTGGCCCCTTTCAGAAACACGGTCTGCGTCAGCCGTATCACCGCCTTGAGCACCAGGGTGTAGTCCTTGCGCTGCTGCGCGGTGGGCGTTCCAAAATGAAAGGTGCGGGTTATGTCGGTGGTGCCGCCTGGGTACTGGCCGCCGGAATCCACCAGGAAGAAGTTGCTTTCATCCACAGTGGCGTTGCTGTCAGTGCTGGCGGAATAATGCATCTTCGCGGCGTGAGGGCCAAACCCGGCGATGGTGCGGAAACTGTCGCTGATATAGCTGGACGTGGCGCGGCGATAAGCGCGTAGCTGCGCCTCTGCGGACAACTCCGTCACCTTGCCGCCGGGAACCTGGGTTTGCAGCCAGTACATGAAATTCACCATGGCCACGCCGTCCAGACGCAGCGCCTGTTCGAAGTTCTCCATTTCCGTGGGGTTCTTCTGCGCCTTCATGTCGGTGACCGGGCAGGGCGTTTCCACCAGCGTGATCTCCGGCTTGATCTGGTTGACCAACAAGCTGTTGGCGCTGGCGGGATTGATAGCCAGCCTGCAGCCTTCCGGCAGCTGATTCACGGCCTCGACGACAAGCTCATAGCCATGGGCCGTCACGCCATATTCCGCCAGAGTGCACTCCACCGCTTCCGGCAACTTGTCGCGATCCATGAAGACCTGACTTTGCTGCGCGGTGACCAGCAGATAGGACTCGGAAATCGGGCAATAGGGCGTATCGCCGCCGCGAATATTCAGCGCCCACATCACATCATCCAGCGTGGAGACCAGCAGACCGTCCACCTGCTGCTCCGTCATCCAGTCGCGGATGCGCTGCATTTTCTCCTGCGCGTCCACGCCGGCGTAACGTAACTCATGGTTGAACACCGGCGCTTTGGGACGAGCAGGACGGTCATACCAGAGCGGCGTGATCAGATCCTGGTCCAGAATCAGCTGAATCGACTTGGGCGCGAAGGCGTCCAACAGCTCCTGATAAAATGCGCGACTGATCGAGCGGCCGTCCACACCGACGCGGGCGTTTTCTGGCAGGGTGGCGGCCAGCCATTGAGGAATGGTCGGCGTCTCCGGCAGCCTGGCCTTGAACAGTTTGAGGCCGGACCCCGCCAGTTGCTCCTCCGCCTGAATAAAGTAACGACCGTCCGTCCACAGGCCGCCGCCATCGCCGGTGACGACCACATTGCCCGCCGAACCGTTGAAACCGGAAATCCATGCCCGCGCCAGCCAATGATCAGCGGAATACTCACTGGAATGCGGGTCGTTGTTGGTGACGATGTAAGCGGCGAACGCCTGATTGTCCATCGCTTTGCGAAGGTGTTCGAGTCGTTGCGTGACTGGGGGCGTGTTCATAGTTTAAAACTTCCTAATGACAGACGATTAAATCGACAGACAAACTGAAAACGACAGACCTTGCGGATGCCTGGTCCTGTCTCCCACGATAAGCGCATCCCGGCGCTGGTGTGTGGACGGGCATTCTCATTGACCCGCCAATAACAAGGTGTTGGAGCAAAAAATACGATGCTCGTCGGAGCCGCTCTGAGTGGGAGGCTGGCTCCCACAGAGATCCGTGGCCTCCGGGCATCGGGTGCGAAAGACGCAGCCGCTGGGCGGGTTGAGCGGCGAGGGCAGATCGCCGGGCAAAAGCTGCACCTCCCGTTGCCGCGCCAGTTTGGGATTGGCGATAGGGACCGCGGACAACAGCGCTTTGGTGTAAGGGTGCTGCGCCTGATCGAAAACCCGGTCATACAGGCCCACTTCCATGGGCTTGCCCAGGTACATCACCATGACTCTATCGCTGATATGACGCACCACGCTCAGGTCGTGTGCGATCATCACCAGCGTCAGCCCCATCTCCTGTTTGAGGTCATCCAGCAGATTGATCACCTGCGCCTGAATGGAGACGTCCAGGGCGCTGACCGGTTCGTCGCACACCACCAGATCCGGGTTGAGAATCAGGGCGCGGGCGATGCCGACGCGCTGACACTGGCCGCCGGAAAATTCATGGGGATAGCGATTGCGCTGACTCGCCGACAGGCCGACCTTGTCCATCATGGCGATCACCCGGCGCTCGATGTCTTTGCGCTTGAGACCCGGCTCATGAGTCAACAGAGGCTCGGCGATGCATTCCGAGACCGTCAACCGGGGATTGAGGCTGGCGGTGGGGTCCTGAAACACCATCTGGAACTCCCGGCGACGACGCACCAGGGTGGTTTTGTCGAACCCGCGCAGGTCTTCGCCTTTCCAGCGCAATTCGCCCCGGGTGGGCTCGATCAGCCGCAACAGGGCGCGCGCCAAAGTGGACTTGCCGCAGCCGGATTCGCCCACAATGCCCAGGGTTTCACCGCGATACACATCCACGTCAATGCCGTTGACCGCCTTCAGGCGCGGGCGTCGGCTGGGCAGAATGTGCTTGCCGATAGGGAAGTGCACTTCCAGGTTGCGGGCGGAGAGTAAGACTTCTTTAGCATTCATCCTGTAGATCCTGTGTCGATGGCGTCAGGCGGTGCGCGCCAGCGGCGTGGTTTTGTTCTGCGCCAGGCCGTGGCAGGCGGCCAGTTGCGTGGCGCCGAGTCGCGTCAGCGGCGGAATGGCGGCTTCGCAGGAGGGCTGCTGCAGGCTGCAGCGCTCCCGGAACGGGCAGCCTTTATTGTTGATCAACGCGTTGGGCGGATTGCCGGGGATGGTCGGCAAGCGCGGCATATCTTCAGAAATCGACGGGATCGCCTTCAGCAGGCCCTGGGTGTAAGGGTGGGCCGGACGCTCGAACAGGGTTTCCGTATCCGCTTCTTCCATCTTGCGCCCGCCGTACATCACCAGCACCCGGTCGCACATTTCCGCAACCACGCCCATATCGTGGGTGATCAGCAGAATGGCGGTATTGAATTCCCCCTGCAGCTCCCACAACAACGACAGAATCTGCGCCTGCACCGTGACGTCCAGAGCGGTGGTGGGTTCGTCGGCGATCAATAACTCCGGGCGACACAGCAGCGCCATGGCGATCATGATGCGCTGGCGCATGCCGCCGGACAGCTCGTGAGGATACTGCCCCATGCGCGCCTGCGGCGAGGGAATGCGCACCGCGTCCAGCATGCGGATGGATTCCGCCCGCGCCGCCGCTTTGCTCATGCCTTTATGAATCATCAGCACTTCGGTGAGTTGCTTGTCGATCTTCAGGAAGGGATGCAGAGAGGTCATCGGATCCTGAAAGATCATGCCGATTTTCTCTGCGCGAATGCGGTTCAGTTGCCGCTTGCTCATGGCCAGCAGGTTTTCGCCGTGAAAATTAGCGACGCCAGACACCCGGCCGTTATCGGCGGTGAGTCCCATCAAGGCGAACACCGACTGGCTTTTGCCGGAGCCGGACTCGCCGACAATGCCGAGGGTTTCGCCGGCGCGCACGGTGAAGGAAAGATCGCTGACCGCCTGCACCAGTCCGTCCGGCGTTTCGAAGCGAACATTCATGTTTTCGATGGACAATATGGTCATGAGAGCTCCTGGCGCTTACTGGATGATTGCTTTTTTATTAGATGCATGAGAGGTCCGGGGCGCATGAGAGTTAACGGTCCTTCGGATCAAGGGCGTCGCGCAGGCCGTCGCCGATGAAGTTGAAACAGAACAGAGTGGCGACCAAAAACAGAGACGGAAACATCAGCAGCCAGAGCGCCACATCAATGGTTTTCGCCCCTTCGGCGATGAGAATTCCCCAACTGGTGTCCGGCGGCTGCACGCCCAGGCCCAGAAAACTGAGGAAGGATTCGAACATGATGAAGCCCGGCACCATCAGCGAGGAATACACCATCACAATGCCCAGTACGTTGGGCAATACATGACGACGCACGATGGTCAGCTTGGACACGCCGATGGAGTGCGCCGCTTCAATAAACTCGCGCCGCTTGATGCTAAACGTGACGCCGCGCACCACGCGGGCGATGTTGAGCCAGGACACCATGCCGATGACGATAAATATGAGATAGATATTGTTGCCGAACAGGGTGACGAACAGGATCACCATGAACATGAAGGGCACGGAGTCCAGCACTTCGATGACCCGCATCATGACGCTGTCCACCAGCCCGCCCACATAGCCGGAAATGGCGCCCCAGACCGTGCCGATCAGCACCGCCACCAGGGCGCCCATAAAACCCACCATGATGGACAGGCGACCGCCTTGCATGGTGCGGGCGAACAGGTCCTGGCCCAGGTCGTCAGTACCGAAATAATGCCCGGTTTCCAGGGAGGGCTTGCCCAGTTCGTAGGGATCCGCCACGACGCTCCAGTCGATTTCATCGTGGCTGAAAGGGGCGACATGCGGCCCAACCACAATGCAGACCACAATAAACAGCAAGACGTAAACCGAGGCCATGGCGGCGCGGTTTTTGCGGAAGCGCATCCAGGCGTCCTGCCACAGGCTGCGTCCCGCCACGGCTTCGACATGATCCGTCACTTGAGCGGTAAGCCACTGCGGGTCGAGTTTTCTGGTTGTCAGCACGACGGCCTCCTAAATGCGAATGCGCGGGTCGATGACGGTGTACAGCAGGTCCACCACCAGATTGAAAAAGATGGTCAGCGAAGCCACGATCAGGGTGATGCCCATCACCAGGCCATAGTCCCGGTTCAGCGCGCCGGAGACGAAGTGCTGCCCCATGCCGCCGGTGCCGAAGAAAATATCGATAATCACTGATCCGGTGACCACCGCGACAAACGCCGGGCCTAACATCGCCACCACAGGGATCAACGACGGCCGCAGGGCATGATGAAACAGCAGATAGGGCGTGGAGAGACCTTTGGCGATGGCGGTGCGGATATAAGGCTGGTTCAACGTCTCGATCATGGCGCCGCGCATGACCCGGGCGATGCTGGCCACGGAGCCGATGGCGAGACTCAGGACGGGCAGAATCAGAAAGGCCGCTTTGCCGCCCTCCCAGCCGCCGGCGGGCAACCAATCCAGACGTATGGCGAAGATCGCGACCAGCACCGGCGCCAGCACAAAGGCGGGAATCACCACCCCGGTCATGGACAATGACATCAGAAAGTAGTCGAGCTTGCTGTTGCGATTGAACGCCGCCAGGGTTCCCAGCAGCATGCCCACCGGCACGGAGATGCAGAAGGACAACACGCCCAGGGTCGCCGACACGGGCCAGGATTGCCCCACCAGCTGCGTCACGGTGAAATCCTGGTACACGAAACTCGGTCCGAGATCGCCTTGTACGAAGTCGCGAATATAGATGAAAAACTGGGTGAAAAACGGCTCGTTCAGATGGTATTTGGCTTCGATATTGGCGCGCACGATTTCCGGCATGGGACGCTCCATATCGAATGGGCCGCCGGGAGCGATGTGCATCAGCCAGAACGACACCAGGGCGATGAACAGCAGCGTCGGAATGGCGATCAACAGGCGACGCAAAATGTATAGCAACATAATGACGCTCTCAGGAATCCGTTAAAAAAGGCCTGGACGCGCCGGCTCTGTACTTCCGACATCCAGGCCAAGAGATCGCCCACTTAATGGGCTTTCACATACACGTTCTTGCGGTAGTAGGAGGCTTCCGGATTGGTGCGTTCATAGCCGCCGATGTAGGGTTTGATCAGGTATTGATCATTGCCGTAGCGATACACCGGGATGATCGCCATGTCGTTGATCAACAGGGTCTCCGCCTCACGGTATTCCTTGGAGGGATCGCTCAGCACTTTGGAGGCTTGCATGAGTTGGTCGTAGCGCGGGTTGCTGTACTTGGAGTCGTTGAATTCGCCGGAGGACACGAAAACGTCCAGCCAGGAGGAGGCTTCGTTGTAGTCGGCGACCCAGCCGCCTCGGTGAATATCGCCGGTCTCTTTCAGGGCGTAGAACACCTTCGGCTCCAGCTGTTTGATCTCCACCTGCACGCCCAGCACGCTCTTCCACATGCCCGCCATGGCGGTGGCGATCTTCACGTCGGTGGAAAAGGTGGGCACGGTGAAGGTCAGTTTCAGCGGCTTGTCCTTGCTATAGCCCGCTTCCGTCAGCAGTTGTTTGGCCTTTTCGTTACGTTGCTTCTGCGTCCAGGTGGCGTACTCTGGCGTGTAAGGTTTGTAGCCGTCGGTTTGCGGCGGCACCAGGGTATACATGGGCACGCCGCCATTGTTCAGAATCGCCTTGGTCATGATGTCGCGATCAACGGCGTAGGACAGCGCGGTGCGCACGCGCACATCCTGGGTGGGCCCGGCGACGGTGTTCATGTAGTAATAGACGGAGCCCAGGGAGGCGCTGGTGTTGGCCACTTCTTCAGGGAATTTCTTGAGCAGTTGCTTCTTCTGCGCGGAAGGAATGGACAGCGCCTGATCGATCTCTCCGGCCAGATAGCGGTTCAAGGCCACATTGGCGTCGCCGATGGGCAGCCAGGTGATTTTTTCCAGCACGACATTATCCGCATCCCAGTAATGAGGATTCTTCTTCAGCACCATTTTTTCATTCACTTTCCACTCGGACACAATAAAGGCGCCATTGGTGACGATGTTCGCCGGCTGCGTCCATGCGGCGCCGTGTTTTTCCACGGTGGCCTCATGCAAAGGGACCAATACCGGATGGCTGATGAGCTTGAGGAAGAAAGGAACGGATTGCTCCAGGGTGACTTCAAAGGTGTAATCATCCACTGCGCGCACGCCGAGGGTGGCAGGGTCCGCTTCACCTTTCATGATCTTCGCGGAATTCCTGATTTTCGGCATGGCGGCGAACCAAGCGTAGGGCGAGGCGGTTTTAGGATCGAGCAGGCGACGCCAGCTATAAACAAAGTCATGAGCGGTCACCGGATCGCCGTTTGACCATTGGGAGCGACGCAACTTGAAGGTATAGACGGTGTTGTCGTCATTGACCGACCAGCTCTCCGCCACCCCGGGAATGGTTTTACCGGTCTTGTCCTGAATGGCGAGCCCTTCGAACAGATCGCGACCCAAATTAAAAGCGGGCTCCGCCGCATACTTGGCGGGATCGACAGACGTGACCTCGCCACCGTTGTTCAATGTGATTTCCTGTCGGGCTGCGAGTTGAGTTCCTGGAGGGTAGGGCTTCGCCACTGCGCTTACCGTAAACACGCTGCTTATCAGAGAAATAGCGCCCAGCATCAGTAGTTTGCTTATCTTCATGACTACCTCGTCGTATTATTT